>CAVYTN010000012.1:0-95859 GCA_963771475.1 uncultured Alphaproteobacteria bacterium
CACGTCGTCGGAGCGGCCGCGGGTGTAGATGCCGCGGCTGTCGACCTTGTGGGCTTCCATCGGATCGTCGGCGCCCAGCATCCGCCACATCATCTGCCGGATCAGCGCCACTGAAACCGGCGCGGTCTTCGCGGCGATTTCGCGGGCCAGCGCCCGTGCCGTCGGCAACAGTTCTCCGGCGGCACCACCTTGCTGACGAGGCGGCCGGCCAGGGCTTCCTGCGCCGGGAACACACGGCCGGTGTAGCACCACTCCAGCGCTTGCGAGATGCCGACGAGGCGCGGCAGGAACCAGCTTGAGGCCGCTTCCGGCACGATGCCGCGCTGGGAGAACACAAAGCCGAACCGCGCATTCTCGGACGCGATGCGGATATCCATCGCCAACTGCATGGTGGCGCCGATGCCGACCGCAGGACCATTGACCGCGGCGATCACGGGTTTCAGGCACTTGAAGATGCGCAGCGTCACCTGGCCGCCGCCGTCGCGCACGTTGGGATCGCTGTAATCGACCTTGCCGTCGGCGAGGCGCTTCACCGGGCCCCGTTTGGCGTCGCGATCAAAGGTATCGGCCCCCGAGGAGAGATCAGCGCCCGCGCAGAACCCGCGTCCCGCGCCGGTGACGATGATGGCACGGACGTTATCGTCCTTGTCGGCCTGATCGAAGGCGTCGATCAGTTCCTTCTGCATGGCGGCGTTAAAGGCGTTGAGCTTGTCGGGCCGGTTCAGCGTGATGGTCAGGATCTGCTCGGCGACCTCGTAGATGATCGTCTGATAGGCCATCGGGGTTTCCTTCCCTGGTATTTTTTTGATTTGAGTTCGTCATTCGGCGCGCCCTGGCGCGAACCCGGGCATTCGCGTCAAGATTCCGGGTCTGGGTCGCTTCGGACCGATCCCGGAATGACGCTTTTTCTTACTTCCCCGGCGGCTGCGGCCACGGCCTTTGGGCGCCGCGCAAGCCTTCGAACGCCTTCGCCATGCCGAGCACGCCGAGATCGTCGAAGCGGCGGCCGATGATCTGCACGCCGATCGGAAAACCGTTGACGTCGTAGCCGCCATTGAGCGAGGCGGTCGGATTTTCCGACATGTTCCAGGGCACGGTGTAGCAGATGTGCTCGAACGGCTTGTCGGGATCGTTGAGTGGCGAGGCGAGTTCGGCGGCGAAATTGACCACTGGCGACACTGGTGAAATGACGTAGTCGAGGTCGGCGAACAGTTTTGCCGCCGCCGCCCGGATCGCCATGGTGGCGTTGAAGCCCCTGATCACCTCGACGCCGGACAGCTTCGCGCCACGCTCCGCCCATTTGCTGATATAGGGCAGCGCCTTGCCGCGTTGTTCGGGCGCGAGCTTCGACAGCTCGTCCCACATCCGCGCGCGCCAGAAATTGTCGAGCCCGTCGAGCATCTCGCGCGTCAGCACGCTGTCGACTTCGGTGACCACGGCGCCCGCGGACTCGAACGCCTTGGCGGCCTTCACGACAACGTTGCGGACTTCCTTCTCCAGCGCCTGGCCGACGCCAAGGTCGAGCATCAGGCCGATGCGCAGCTTGCGTGGGGATTTATCGAGTCCCTTCCAGTTGATGTCATGTGCCGGCAGGCTCATGCCGTCGCGACGATCTGGTTTTGACAGCACGTTCATCATCAGAGCGGCGTCGTCCACGGTGCGGGTCATCGGTCCGGCGACGCGACCGACATAGGGCGGATCGATATGACTGCGCGAGGTGCTGGCGCGTGATGATGCGCGTGACGGTTTCCGCTGCGACGGATAGCCGGTACGGCAGGAAATCTTCCAGGCGGAAGGCGTCGCCCTCGTTGCTTGCTTCCATGGTCCCAGGCTCTTTCACGTGCAACGACCTCAATGAATTTTGCTCATTATCACTCATATGCCACGCGCGAACAAGTCAATTCAGTGCCATTTGCTAACGTACCGACCAGTTTATACGCCTTTTTTGGTCACCAAGGTGGTTACAAGCTGTCAAATCATTGGTGTTTCGCCGGGCATCCCGAGGCACTGCCCGATTCGGCACCGTGACTGTCTCGCTTCCGGTTAATGCCGCGGATCGGCACCAACGGCGCGAAGTAGCCATTTCTATGACTTAACTATGGGTCGTATCGGCTGTCATTGATCCACCTCAAATTGGGTAGCGTATCAGAGGAAATCAGCAATGTTCCCGCAACGACGGGGCCGGCGTCCTTTCATACGTATCAAACTGGCTTGAACGGTCTGCCGATCATCGAACTGTTGACGCTCATCCATTGGGCTCGGTCCGTTCGCGTTCAATCGGATGAGGCATCGATTGAATGCCGCCTCGTGTCACCGGTAACCGGTCCGCCGGATCCTGCGGCCCGGCGATCCGGCCGGATGGCGGCGACTGCAACCGCCGGGCAATCGCCATCCCCGATGCCACCCCAGGGCCCCAACCCGGGCGCCCGCCCACGCCACCCCAGGGCCCCACCCGGGCGCCCGCCCGCGCCACCCCGGGCCCCACCCGGGCGCCCGCCCGCGCCACCCCGGGGCGCCCGCCCACGGAATCGCGCTTGCCTGCCGGCCGAGCGCCGTTATACCCCGCCCCTGTCTGCGAGCCCGGGCCTGAAGGGCATGCCCGGCCGCGACAGCCTGCCGTTTTCTCCGGCGGGCCTTAGGAAAAGGAGATCAAAATGCCCAAGATGAAGACCAAGTCGTCGGTCAAGAAGCGGTTCAAGATCACCGCGACCGGCAAGGTGCTCGCCGGACCCGGCAAGAAGCGCCACGGCCTGATCAACCGCAGCCAGAAGATGAAGCGCACCAATCGCGGCAGCCAGACGCTGACCCATGCTGACGGCCTGACCGTCAAGCAGTGGGCGCCCTACGGTCTCGGTTGAGGGAGGCAGCGCAGCATGGCACGCGTCAAACGGGGCACCACCACCCACGCCCGCCACAAGAAGGTCCTGAAGCAGTCCAAGGGCTTCGTCGGCCGGTCATCCACCAACTACCGCATCGCGCGGGAGCGGCTGGAGAAGTCGCTGCAATACGCCTACCGCGACCGGCGGGTGAAGAAGCGCGAGTTCCGCGGCCTGTGGATCCAGCGCATCAACGCCGCGGTGCGCGAGCACGGCCTGACCTACAGCCGATTTATCGACGGCCTGAAGAAGGCCGGGATCGAGATGGACCGCAAGGTGCTCGCCGCCATCGCTTACGACGATGCCGGCGACGTTCGCGGCCATCGTCGAGAAGGTCCAGGCCGCGCTCGTACTGACGCGACGCGTCCGGACCGGTCATGGCCGGGCCTGACCCGGTCATCCACGACCTCGCGGTGCGCTCCGAGCGAGCCGTGTCTGACGGCAATAGGGGCCGCCTGACACAGGGCGGCCCTTTCGTGTACGGGACTCAAATCGATGACCGACGATCTGCGACGCCCTGAAGACCGAGACCGACGCGGCGCTCGCCGCCGCCGCCGACCTGCGCGCCTGGGATGCCGTGCGCATCGCCGTGCTCGGCCGCAACGGCAGCCTGACCGGGCTGCTGCGCGACCTCGGCAAGACCCCGCCCGAGCAGCGCAAGGACCGTGGCGCCGCGCTGAACCAGCTGAAGGACGCCCTGACCGGCGGCGATCGAGGCGCGCAAGACCGCAGCTCGAAGACGCCGCGCTGGACGCGCGCCTGGCCGCCGAGCGGATCGATCCGACCCTGCCGCCGCGCCCGCGCGAGACCGGCCTGATCCATCCGATCGCCCGCACCATGGAGGAAATCGCCGCGATCTTCGGCGCCATGGGCTGCACCGTCGTCGACGGGCCGGACGTCGAGAGCGACTGGTTCAACTTCGGCGCGCTGAACATCCCGGCGCATCATCCGGCGCGCGCCGACCACGACACGTTCTATCTGCCGCCACGTCAGGGAAGGCAGCTCGCCGCCGGTGCTGCGCACGCACACCTCGCCCGGTCAGATCCGCACCATGCTGACGCAGGAGCCGCCGATCCGCGTCATCGTCATCGGCCGCACCTATCGCGCCGACCATGACGCCACCCACTCGCCGATGTTCCACCAGTGCGAGGGCCTGGTCATCGATCGCGACCTGACGCTCGGCCACCTGAAAGGCTGCCTGATCGACTTCCTGCGCACCTTCTTCGCCATCTCCGATCTGCCGGTGCGCTTCCGCTCCTCCTACTTTCCCGTTCACCGAACCCTCGATGGAGGTCGATATCGGCTGGAACCGCCGGACCGGCGAACTCGGCCGCGGCGGCGACTGGCTGGAGATCCTCGGCAGCGGCATGGTGCATCCGCGCGTGCTGGCCAATTGCGGCATCGACCCGCGGGAGTGGCAGGGCTTCGCCTGGGGCATGGGCGTGGAGCGCGTGACGATGCTGAAGCACGGCATGGCCGATCTGCGGCCGTTCTACGAATCCGACCTGCGCTGGCTGCGCCATTACGGGTTCAATCCGCTGGCACCCGACCATGCTGCACGAGGGGGTCTGAGCGATGAAATTCACCCTCTCCTGGCTGAAGACGCATCTGGAGACCGACGCCTCGCTCGACCAGATCACCGACACGCTGACCCGGATCGGCCTGGAACTGGAGGGCGTCGAGAACCGCGGCGCCGCGCTCGCCTCGTTCCGCATCGCCCATGTGATCGAGGCCGTGCCGCACCCGAACGCCGACCGTCTGCGCGCCTGCAAGGTGGACACCGGCGACGGTATCGTTTCGGTCGTGTGCGGCGCGCCGAATGCGCGCACCGGCATGAAGGCGGTGTTCGCCGCGCCCGGCAGCTTCATCCCCGGCACCGACATCACGCTGAAAGTCGGCGAAATCCGCGGCGTGCAAGAGCGCGGGCATGCTGCTGTCGGCCCGCGAAATGGGCCTCGGCGAGGATCATGCCGGCATCATCGACCTGCCGGCGGATGCGCCGGTCGGCGATGTCCTACGCCGCCTGGGCCGGCCTCGACGATCCGGTCATCGAGATCAGCGTCACCCCCAATCGCGGCGACTGCTTCAGCGTTCGCGGCGTCGCGCGCGACCTGGCCGCCGCCGGTCTCGGCACGCTGAAGCCGTTCGCGCCGGCGGCGATCACGCCCGCCGTTCGATGGCGGCCCACGCTGGCAGATCGATTTCCCCGAGGCCTGTCCGTGGATTCTCGGCCGCACCATCCGCGGCGTGAAGAACTCGCCGAGTCCGAAATGGTTGCAGGATCGGCTGACCTCGCATCGGCCTGCGGCCGATCAACGCGCTGGTCGACGTGACCAATTTCTTCACCTTCGACCTCGGCCGTCCGCTGCACGTCTTCGACGTCGCGAAACTGACCGGCGACGTGCTGACGCTGCGCCGCGGCGCCGGCGAAACGATGCGGGCGCTGAACGGCAAGGACTACATCGCTCGATCCCGAGGACTGCGCGATCTGCGACGCCGCCGGCGTGCAGTCGATCGCCGGCGTGATCGGCGGCGAGGCGACCGGCTGCGACGAAACCACCACCGACGTGTTCGTCGAATGCGCGCTGTTCGACCCGATCCGCATCGCGCTGACCGGCCGGCGCCACCAGATCGTCTCCGACGCTCGGCAACGTTTCGAACGCGGTCTCGATCCCGGCGCTGATGCCCGATGCGATCGAGGCGGCGACGGCGATGATCCTCGAACTGTGCGGCGGCGAGGCCGGCACCGTCACCGCCGCCGGCGCCGAACCCGCCTGGCAGCGCGACGCCACGATGCGCTTCTCCCGCATCGCCGGACTTCGGCGGATCCGACATTCCGGCCGACGACGCGGTGGACGTCGCTGGAACGCCTGGGCTTCACCGTGCGGCATCGCGATACGCGACAACGGTGACCGTCGCCGTGCCGTCCTGGCGCAACGACGTCGCCGCGCCGATCATGCTCGATCAGTCGCCGACGCTCGACGCCGCCAAGGCCGCAAAGCGCCGCCGAAGGCTGCGCGGTGATCGAGGCCGAGAACGACCTGATCGAGGAAGTGCTGCGCCTGCGCGGCCTCGACGCGGTGCCGCCGGTGTCGCTGCCGCGCGAGAGCGCCGGTGCCGCCGGCGACCCTGACCGCCGCGGCAGCAGCGCACCGCCGCTGGCGCGCCGCACGCTGGCCGCCGCCGGGCCTGGTGGAGTGCGTCACCTTCAGCTTCATGGCGCGCGCGGAGGCCGAGCGCTTCGGCGATACGCCCGATGCGCTGCGGCTGATGCAATCCGATCGCCGCCGATCTGGACCAGTTGCGGCCGACGCCGCTCGCGACGCTGGCTCTGGCGGCGAAACGCAACGCGGCGCGCGGCTACGCCGATGTGGCGCTGTTCGAGATCGGGCCGGCGTTCGCCATCGACGCTCCGGACGGCCAGACGTCTGGTCGCCGCCGGCCTGCGCGCCGGATCACACGCCGCGCAGCTGGATCGCGCCGCAGCGTCCGGTCGATGCGATGGACGCCAAGGCCGATCTCTGGGCGCTGCTGACCGCGATCGGCGTGCCGTTGGAGGCGCTTCAGGTCACCGCCGATGCGCCGTCCTTCCTGCATCCCGGCCGCTCCGGCATGGTGCGCCAGGGGCCGAAGACGGTGCTGGGCCTGTTCGGCGAGGTGCATCCGCGGCTGCTCGCGGCGATCTGGACCTGCCGGGGCCGATGGTGGTGTTCGAGCTCAATCTCGACGCGGTCGCCGATCCGAAACGGCGCAAGAAAGTCCGCCCCCGATCTGCCCGCGTTCCAGCCGGTGCGGCGCGATTTCGCGTTCGTGGTGGAGGCTGACGTGGCCGCCGACGCCGTCATGCGGGCGGCGCGCGGCGCGGAACGCACGCTTGATCACCGGGGTATCGCTGTTCGACGTCTATGAGGGCGACAGATGCCCGACGGCACGAAGTCGCTGGGCGTCGAGGTCACGTTCCAGCCGCGCGAACGCACGCTGACGGACGCGGAGATCGAGGCAGCCTGCCAGAAGGTGGTCGCCGCGGTGGCGAAGGCGACGGGCGCGACGCTGCGGTAGGTCACCGTCAGAGCGTGATGACTGGAGGCGGAATCGCCGGAGGTCTGAATCACGCGATCAAACAAAAAAGCTAGAGCGCGATGGCTGAGCGAAAGCGATGTCATCCTGCTCTAGCGCCGGCTTGTATAGATCTTCACGCCGTCGCCTTCCGCAATGACATGCCAACCCGCCTCGGCGTCCATCCGCTGTTCAAGCTTGCTTCCAAGCCGAGCGACGGCCCAGCCGATGCGATAGTCGGATAAAGCGCGCTCGAGGGCGGAGGGGTCGGATTCGATCTGCCGATAGCGGGCCAGGAAGTCGTCGCCATACAGGTCGGCGCGTCCATCGACGAATGTGGGAACGCCCTCGAAGAGCAGAATGCTTCCTATATCGTAATCATTCAGCACCGGTTGTGTCCGGATCGCCGCGGGCACCTTGTCCAGCACGGCGGCGAAAGCGGCCCCGGTGTGGTGCGCGCTCACGGGGATGGCCAGGCGCAGCCCAACCGCGAAGAGGCAGATCGCCATCGCGGCCATGCTGAAGCATCGTCCGGCGCGGCGCGATAGGCCTGTCATCGGCGAACGCAGTTGCCGCCCCACCGGCTCCGCCACGACGAGCGCGCCGGCCAATCCCAGAATCTGCTCGTTGCGAACATGTGCCAGCGCCGCGTGGAGCAGGCAGAGACAGATCGCGATCCGCACCGGCGGCAGCGTCAGCCTGCCGGACAGGCCCAGGGCCAGACCCGCGGCGATGATCAGCTCGATCGGCTGCGGGTGGGAGAAATCCGTTGGCTTCCACTCCGGGATCGACGCCAGGCTCTGCATCCGAATCAAATGCAACGGAAAGGCCACACCCCGGTAGAATTCGGGATTGAGCAGGGCCACGAGCCATGCCGCCAGGATGAATCCGACCCATTTGGAGACCGTGCGCAAGCGCTCCGGGTCGCGGTCCAGCAGGGTCTCGATCAGGAAGAAGCCGGGCAGCAGCAGACCGAACATGAAGCTGCCGTGCATGTTGGCCCAAACCAGCATGACCGGCAGCACGGCGAAGGACGGTACCGAGCGGTTGGCCCTCGCCTTCACCAACTCACCGCACCAGATCACCAACAACGGCCAGACGAGAAGATGCGGACGCGCCAGGCACGATGGCAGCGTGTTCGACATGGCAACGATCAGGCCGGTGATCGCGTACGGAACGGCCATGAAACGGGCCAGGTAACAGAACAGCAGACCGCTTGTTATGCCGACGATACCAGCGGCCAGCAGCATCACGCCAGCCATGCCCGCAGCGTGATACGCGGCCGCCATCAGGACCTCGGCGAGCCACTCGTGGGTGAACCAGTGCAGGCCGGCAGTGGTGTAGGCGAACGGATCGGCAAACGGGACGGCGCGATGATCGATGATCCACTCGCCGGTTTTGATCTGCCACAGCGTGTCGCCGTCGTTCAGTATTTGCGGCAGGCATGAAATGATCAGGAAGGCGATACTGCCAAGCAGGAACCCCATCGCCAACAGCTTTGGTTGTTCGGTTCGCACGCCGCGCTCGGCGAGCGCCGGGAATGCGGCGGTCTCTGTCAAACCCGTCTCCTGTCTTGCTCAATCGCCGAACGTTGCCACAATATCCGCGTGCAGTGCGCTGATCTCCCGCTGCACCGTATCGAGGTACGGCGACAGCTTGCCGCTGCCCACCATCTGGGCCACGTTCTGGTAGCGACAGCCCGGCGTTCAGGTCCTCCAGCCGCTCCAGCGCCGTGCCCATGCGGCGCAGCCCGTAACGGCTGCGCAACTGCGTCAGATGCCAGTCCGCCTGCGCCAGGTTCAGCCCGACCGAACGGGGGAATGCCGTGTTCGAGAGCAGGAAGCAGGCCACCTCGCGCGGTTCGTAGCCGCTGGGATGCTCCCGCCGATACGCATGGTACCCGGCCGCGGCGCGCAGCAGAGCGTTCCAGGCACCGGCGTCGATTTCCTTGTCACCCGCCGTCGTGATGCGGCACCAGCGCGTGGAATCGCGTGTCCAGCAGGCGCGTGGTCTGGTCGGCGCGCTCCAGGTAGCGGCCGATCATGTAGAAGTGCCAGGCCTGGTCGCGGTAGAACGTGCCCTCGGTGATGCCGGTATGCGCCTGCGCGCCGTCCTTCAGCATGAGCGCAGACCGCGGTGAAATGTTCCGGCGTGACCATCGCGCTGTCCAGCGCGCGAATGCGCCCGTGGAAGACGTTGATCTGCAGCCACATCTCGGTCGAGATCAGCGCCCGCAGCGTGCGTGCGTTCTCCTTCGCGGCTTCGATGCAGGCCTGCAGCGACGTCGGATTGTCCCGGTCCAGCAGATAGAACTCGCCCACGCGTCCGCTGCGTCGCCGGCGCTGTGTTTCTTGTAGAACGCCTCCAGGTCGCCGTTGATGCGCGGGATCGACAGCCAGTTGCGGGTGTCGTCGGCATCGCGGGCGAAGGTGTTGGTGACGTCGAGGATGCGGCCGAGGTTCTCGATCCGCTCCATATAGCGCGCCAGCCACAGCGTCGCTTCGGCATGGCGGGCGATCAGGTGTGCGCCATGCGCCCTTGAGGATTCCATCGGCTCCCCCACGCTCATTCCGCCAGCACCCAGGTATCCTTCGACCCGCCGCCCTGCGAGGAATTCACCACCAGCGTCCCCTGCCCGCAGCGCCACGCGGGTCAGGCCGCCTGGTAGGACCCAGGTGCTCCTTGCCGGTGATCGCGAAGGGCCGCAGATCGACATGCCGCGAGCGGCACCCCGTCATCGGTCAGCGTCGGCGACACCGAGAGCTGCAGCGTCGGCTGGCTGATATAGTTGGCCGGATCCGCCTTCAGCCGGGTCCGGAATTCATCGCAGTTCCGCCTTCGATGCATGCGGGCCGATCAGCAGCCCGTAGCCGCCCGATTCAGCCACCGGCTTGACCACCAGTTCGTGCAGATGGTCCAGCGTATAGGCCAGTGCATCGGGCTCCGCGCAGATGCGGGTTTCGACGTTCGGCAGGATCGGCTCTTCCGACAGGTAGTAGCGGATGATCCGCGGCATGTAGGCATAGATCGCCTTGTCGTCGGCGACGCCGGTGCCGACCGCGTTGGCGATGGCCACCGACCCGCGCCGCCACGCCTCGATCAGCCCACGCACGCCCAGCATGCTGTCGGGGTTGAACGCGTCGGGGTCGAGGAAGTCGTCGCCGATGCGGCGATAGATCGTGTGCACCGGCGCCAGGCCCGCGGTGGTGCGCATCCAGACCTTGCCGTCCTCCACGCGTCAGGTCGCGGCCCTCGACCAGCGGCACGCCCATCTCGCGCGCCAGGAACACATGCTCGAAATAGGCTGAGTTGAAGATGCCCGGCGACAGCACGACGACCTGCGGATCGAGGACCGCCGGGCGGCGCGATCTCGGCCATCGCGTTGTGCAGCCGCAGCCCGTACTCGTCGACGCTGCGCACCTTCAGGCCGGTCATCAGGTCGGACATCACGCGCAGGCTCATGTGCCGGTTCTCGACCACATAGGCGACGCCCGACGGCGTGCGGGCATTGTCCTCCAGCACCCGGAACGTCACCGGTTTCGTCGCGGACGATATCGGTGCCGCAGACATGGACATAGGTCTTGAACGGCACGTCGAAGCCGACCATGGCGTCGCAGTAGCCGGCGTTCTTCAGCACCAGTTCGGCCGGCACGATCTTGTCGGCGAGGATCTTCCGGCTCGTGATAGATGTCGTGCAGGAACATGTTCAGCGCCTGCACGCGCTGGATCACGCCGGTTTCGATCTGACTCCATTCCGGCGGCGTGAGCACCCGCGGGATCAGGTCGAACGGCAGGATGCGGTCGATCGCGGTGGCGTCGGAATAGACGGTGAAGGTGATGCCGCGTTCCAGCAGGTCACGCTCCGCGTCCGTGGCGCGCTGCCGCAGCGATGCGATCGGCAGCGCGGCCAGGCGCGACATCAGCAGCGACAGCGTCGGATGCGGCGGCTGGCCGGGCCGCAGCATTTCGCAGAAGAACTGGCCGGGCTCATAGCCCTGCATGGTACCGTGCGGGACAGTCCCCGGAAGAGCCGGCCGGGTATCGCGCTGGGCTGGTGCTCTGGCTTTGCGACTGGGACTGTCCCGCACCATCCGGCTGCATGCGCGTCTCCGTTTTGCAATGCGGCATGATAGACAAAACGTTCGTGTGGGAAGAACCAATCAAGCCGTCGCCGTCTCAACAGCACGCCCAGCACACTGATCATGCTGCCGGGCGCTTCGGCGACGTGGGCCAGCACGCGATCGACTTCCAATCGATGCAGCAGGGGCGCCGGTGATCCAGGCGCCTTGCCGCAAATTCCATGTCCGTTGCAGAAGGCTGTGTCTTGCGGATCCGATGGACTGCTGCGTGCGGATCCGGTGTCTCATAGGATCGCCCGCGTCATATCCTTGGCTGCCGTCAGCGACGCTAGTATGCAGCGGCGCGGCGACCTCAGTCCATGCGAAACGACCTGCATCCGCTATGTTTGGCGATCTCGACCGTGTATCAAGCCGCGCAGGTGGCAAGGAGGATAGATTGTCGGATCAGTCAGGCTCCCGTGAGCATTCGAGCGCGCAGGCAGGCGAAGCCGATGCATCGCACGCCACCATCCGGCCGACCGTCCCGGCGCTGGAAGCGATGCTGTTTCAGGCCTTCCCCGTGCTCGACCACGGCTTCGTCCGGGTCATCGACTACATGGGCGACGATTCGGCCATCGTGCAGGCGGCCCGCGTGTCCTACGGCCGCGGCACCAAGCGGGTGCAGGAGGATGTCGGGCCTGATCCGCTACCTGATGCGCCACCGGCACACCACGCCGTTCGAGATGTGCGAGATCAAGTTCCACGTCAAACTGCCGATCTTCGTCGCCCGCCAGTGGATCCGCCACCGCACCGCCAGCGTCAACGAGTATTCCGCCCGCTACTCGATCCTGGACAAGGAATTCTACATCCCCTCGCCGGACCATCTGGCGGCGCAGTCCGTCACCAACCGCCAGGGCCGCGGCACGGTCCTGCATGGCGAGGAAGCCGCCGAGGTGCTGTCCGTCCTGCGCGAGGACGCCGAACGCTGCTACGCGCATTACGCACAGATGCTGAACGAGGGCGAGGACGCCGACCCCAGCCGCCAGGGCCTGGCGCGTGAACTCGCTCGGATGAACCTGACGCTGAACACCTACACGCAGTGGTATTGGAAGACCAATCTGCACAACCTGTTTCATTTCCTGTCGCTACGGGCCGATCCGCATGCGCAATACGAAATCCGCGTCTATGCCGACGTGATGATGCGGATGACGGAGGCCTGGGTGCCGGCGGCGGCGGCGGCGTTCCGCGACTACCGCCTGGGCGCGGTGACGCTGTCGGCACAGATGGTCGCAGCGCTGAACCGTATGCTGGCCGGTGAGCCCGTCACCCAGGAATCCAGCGGCCTGAACCGGCGGGAGTGGAGCGAGTTCGCCGCGCAGTTTCCGCCCATGACGACGGCGGGATGACGCATGCTTTGCTTGCCGGACACCCGACTTCGGCGTAAGTGACCCGCCGCCTTGGCCCCGGACGACGCGCGTAAGGGGCCGGTTTTTCGCGCGCATGAGGTTTTGATTTGAGCCAATCAGAGGCAGGCCCGGACGGTGCTGGCCAGGCAGATGCGGGCCACAGCGTGCCCGGTGACGGATGCCGGTCACGGGGAACACCACCGTCCCGACAAGCCCAGCGCTCGGCGTCCTGCTCGCCGTCCTCGGCGTCGTCTACGGCGATATCGGCACCAGCCCGCTCTATGCGTTCAAGTCCAGCCTGCAGGTGTTCGACGCGGCGTGCCACCACGCCAGGTCGAGATCATGGGCATCCTGTCGCTGATCTTCTGGTCGCTGGTGCTCATCGTCACGGTGAAATACGTGATGCTGGTGATGCGTGCCGACAACCGCGGCGAGGGCGGCATCCTGGCGCTGATGGCGCTGGCGCAGCGCGTCTCGGTCGACGCCACGGCGTCAAGGGCGCCATTGCCCTGGTCGGCATCGTCGGCGCCTGCCTGTTCTTCGGCGACGGCGTCATCACCCCGGCGATCTCCGTGCTGTCGGCGGTGGAGGGGCTGGAGGTCTCGGCCCCCGACCTGAAGCACTACGTCCTGCCGATCAGCATCGCCGTCATCGTCGCGCTGTTCGCCGTGCAGTATCAGGGCACCGGCAGCGTCGGGCGGGTGTTCGGCCCGATCATGGTGGTCTGGTTCCTGATCATCGGCGTCACCGGGCCTGATGCGAGATCGTCCGCCATCCGTACGTGCTGCTGGCGCTGTCGCCGACCTACGCCATCGAGCTTTGCATCGTCTACAAGGGCCTCGCGTTCTTCGTGCTGGGCGCGGTCGTGCTGTGCGTCACCGGGGCCGAGGCGCTGTATGCCGATATGGGCCATTTCGGCGCCAAGCCGATCCGCATCAGCTGGATGTTCTTCGTGCTGCCCGTCCTGGTGCTGAATTATTTCGGCCAGGGCGCGCTGGTGCTCCGCGATCCGGCGGCGATCGCAGAACCCGTTCTTCCTGCTGGGCCCCGACTGGATGCGGCTGCCGATGGTCATCCTGGCGACCGCGGCCACCGTGATCGCCAGCCAGGCGGTGATCTCCGGCGCCTATTCGGTGACGCGGCAATGCATGCAGCTTGGCTTCCTGCCGCGCCTGACGGTGCGCCACACCTCGAACATCGAGGAAGGGCCAGATCTACGTGCCGCAGGTCAACACGGCGCTGGCGGTGGGCGTGGTCGCTGCTGGTGCTGGCGTTCAAGACCTCGGACAGCCTGGCCTCGGCCTACGGCATCGCGGTGACCGGAACGTTCCTGTGCACGGCGATGCTGGCGATGGTGGTGTTCCGCCGCCAGTTCCACTGGTCGCGCACCGCGGCGATCGCGGTGTTCGGCGCGCTGTTCCTGATCGATGGCGTGTTCTTCGCGGCCAACACGCTGAAGATCGTCGAGGGCGGCTGGGTGCCGCTGGTCCTCGGCATCGCCCTGATCGCGCTGATGACGTCGTGGAAGCGCGGCCGCGACCTGCTGCTGGCGCGCTGGCGGCAGGACAGCATGCCGCTCGCGCCGTTCCTCGCCCGCCTGCCGCAGTCGCGCATCATCCGCGTGCCCGGCCTCGCGGTGTTCCTGACCGGCAACCAGGACTACGTGCCGACCTCGCTGCTGCACAACCTCAAGCACAACAAGGTGCTGCACGAGAACGTCATGTTCGTGACGGTGCAGAACGTCGACGTCCCGGAGGTGTCGCAGACGCGCCGCGCCGACTGTCGAGGAACTGGCGCCGGGCATCCACCGCGTGATGCTGCGCTACGGCTTCATGGAAAGCCCGAACATCCCGCGCGCGCTGGAGGAACTGGTCCGACCAGCTGAACGTTCGACGCCATGCAGGCGAGCTATTTCCTGGGCCGCGAGGTGCTGGTGCCGGGCATGGCGCCGAACCTGTCCTGGTGGCGGCGCTGGCTGTTCCTGCTGCTGGCCCGCAACGCGGTGCCGGCGACGGAGTTCTTCCGGATCCCCAGCGACCGGGTGGTGGAACTGGGGGTCCGGATCACGATCTGAGGTCGGGGTGTCGGGGGCTTTCAGGGAAGGCGGGGCTTCAGGGAAAGAAAACACGGAGCGCCTGCTGCGCAGGCTTCACCGAGGACGCGCGGAGGGGCACGGAGGCGGTGTATCGGCCTTGTGCCGTCATGGCGCGCGCAAACTCGGCGCCTCAGCAATAGACCCGCTAGGGACAAGCCGGACCATGGCAGTGGGTGCTAGCTGAATGCGATACGCCCCTCCTCTCCGCCGCCGTGAAGGCTGCGAGCAGCCGCTCGGTGGTTTCTTTCAAAGAGAGCCACGCGACCCCGATACCGGCGTATAGCGCCACACACTCGCCGGCGGGAAATTCAGCGGTGTCCATGCCTCCCGCTTCGCGCTCAGCCCGTGTGCCCGAGCGGGCAGGGGGGAGGTGGCGCAGTAGCTGAAGTGGAGGAAGCCGCGGCCGGGTGCCACCGCCTCGATCGCGTCGATGAAGACCGCCTGCATCGGCCGGGGCAGCAGCACCAGCGGGATGCCGCAGACGACGGTGCCGATCCGTCCGTGCCACTCGGCGGGCATCAGCCGCTGCAGGTTCCGCGCGTCGCCTTCGATCACCGTCACGCCCGGCAGCACACTGCGCAGATGCGCCGCCATGTCCGGCACGATCTCCACCACGCACAGCCGCTCCGGTGGCACGCCGCCGGCCAGCAGCGCGGCCGAGATCACGCCCGTGCCGGCCCCAAGCTCCAGTACGAACTCATCCGGCGCCCGTCGCGTATGCCGGACAACTCGCGCGCAAAGGGCAGGGGAGGATGGGACGATCGGATCCCATCTGGAGTGGATTGGCAAGCCAGCGACGAAAAAACATCGCTCGGTTCGCCACCGGCTCTGCGTCCGGTTCGCGGGCGGCGGATATGGGAAGAGCCTTGGCGAATTGCGTCATGCGGACCTGTTATCCCTCGGGCTTGGTCAAGCGCCGGCCGACCGGCATTGAATGGAAACGATCAGGCAACTCGTGTTTTCGACCGGTCTGCGCCAGACCAGCAGAGTGCATGGCAATAATGCGATCCGTCACCAAATCGAAGCAGAAGAATTGCTAAGAAACTATGACAGTCATCATGCACGCGGATGACAGGAACCGAGGCGTGTGATTGCCGTCTTCAGGCGGGCGCGGCAGACTGCGGCGGCAATTCGCTGGAGGAAGCCATGGCCAAGACGTACTGGATCGGCACCTATCGCGCCGTCACCAATCCCGACAAGCTCGCCGCCTATGCCAAGCTGGCCGGCCCCGCGATCACCGCCGGCGGCGGCAGGTTCCTGGTGCGTGGCACACCGGCCAAGACTTATGAGGCCGGGCTCAACCAGCGCACCGTGGTGATCGAGTTCGACAGCGTCGAGCAGGCCGTGGCGACGCATGATTCGCCGGCGTACCAGGAGGCGCTGGCCGCGCTGGGCGATGGCGCCGAGCGGGATATCCGGATTGTGGAAGGGGTGTGAATGAGGGGGATTTTATCCCCCTCCCGCATTGCCTTGCGCCTCGGTGGGGACACCGAGCGGCAGCGCACGGAACCAGGCGTGACCCGTTTTGCCGAATAGAGACGCTACGATGTAGCAGTCCAGACCAAGCAGCACGACTGCGCCGAATAACGTCCCACTGGCATCGACTTGATGTAGAAAGCCCAGCAACCCCCATCACTCCGTCACATACTCGCAACGGAACCCATCACCGAAGCGCCTGCACATACCCCCGTGACGGCGTCGGGAAATGGGCGAAGCAGCACAGCGTGCTTGTGTCGCAGTAGGTCTCCAGGAACTTCCGCCGCGTGGCCGAACTCTGGATGCCGTCGTAGTCGATGCGCATCGCCAGATCAGGCCATTTCGCCTGCAGCGGGGTATGGATCAGGTCGCCGGTGAATACCGCGTCCTTGCCGGTCTTGCCCAGCGTGACCGCGTAATGATCGATCGTGTGCCCCGGCGACGGGATCAGCGACACCAGGTCGTCCAGCCCGTAATCGCTGGTGATCAGGTCGCATTTCTTCGCCTCGACGATCGGGATCACGCTGTCGGCGATCGGCGCCACCAGTTCCTTCTCGTTCTCCGACAGCCAGAAATCGAGCTCGATCTTCGAGAACAGATAGCGCGCATTCGGGAAGGTCGGCACCCAGCGACCATTCTCCAGCCGCGTATTCCAGCCGACATGGTCGACATGCAGATGCGTGCACAGCACGTAATCGATGTCGTTCACCGTCAGCCCGCAGGCCTTCAGCCCGTCCATGAAGACGCTGTCCTGCTTCTTGTGCCAGAGCGGCCGGGCAGGGCGGTCCTTGTCGTTGCCAACGCAACTATCGACCAGGATCGTGTGCCTGGGGGTCTGGATGATGTATGACTGGAAGCACAGGATCAGCCGGTCCTGGGCATCCAGCGCCAGCGGCTTCGCCATCCAGGGCCGGCTCTCATCCAGCATCGCCGGGGTCAGCTTCGGCAGGAACTCCAGCGCCGGGGTGAAGCCTACCTCCATCTCGATGATGCGGTGAATGGTGGTGTCGCCGATCTTGAAAGTCGTCGTTGTCATGGCGCCGCTCCCTTATATGCGATCATCCGATGTTAGGCGGATTTTCCGCCGGCGCAAAACCGGTCGCGCCCTTCCGCCAGAGGTAGTTGCACATCCGCTCGCATCGCCGCAGTCTAGGCCGCCGCGAACGGCGGGGAGGACAGCGAGAATGAGTAAGACGGCGCTCAGCCCGGAAACCGTGATCCACCAGATGCGGCGCAACGCCGTCACCGATATCGTGTGGCTGCCGGACAGCGAAACGAACTGGCTCTATATGCTGATGCTGGCCGAACCGAACCTGCGGCTGATCGGCGTGACGCGGGAGGGGCATGCCTGCTCCATCGCCGCGGGGCTGTTCGCCGGCGGACGCAAGCCGATGATCCTGATCCAGAACACCGGCATGCTGGAATCGGGCGATTCCATCCGCGGCTGGCTGATGGGGTTGAAAGTGCCCGTCGTTCTGATGGTCGGCTATCGCGGCTACACCCGCCACGGCGTCATCACCGACACCGCCGCGACCTATACCGAACGCTTCCTGATGGCGTTCAACATCCCATTCTACCTGGTGGAGAACGATGACGACGCCGATCGGATCTCGGTCGCCTTCGACCTTGCGGAGTCCACGAAAGGGCCGGTCGTCGTGCTGGTCGGCGACGAATTCCACGGCTTCAACCGCTGAACGGAGGACGAGACGATGATGTACACAGCAGACGTCCTCGCACTGATCGCCGAATATCGGGGGGACGCGATCGTCGTCTCCGGCCGCGGCGGGCGGCACTGGATGGCGATCAGCGACACGGTCACGGACCTGCCGCTGGGCGATCCGGCGATGGGCGGCCATGCCGGATTCGGCCTCGGCCTCGCACTGGCCCAGCCGAATAAGCGGGTGATCCTGTTCGATTCCGAGGGCGATATCCTCATGAGCCTCGGTCAGTTGCCGACCATCGCCGAACAGGCGCCGGCGAATTTCTACCACTTCGTTCTCGACAACGAGGTCTACGCCACGACCGGTGGCCAGCCGGTGCCGAATGCCGGCAAGGTCGACTACGCCGCGGTCGCCAAGGCCAGCGGCTACCCGAATGCCTATGGGTTCGACCGGCTGGAGTCCGTGAAGCAGGCGCTGCCGAAGATCATGGCCGCCCCAGGCCCGGTCTTCGTCGCCCTGAAAGTCGCGCCGGAGGTCGAGAACACCCCGATCGGCCAGCGCGTCAAATGGCGCAAGCGCAACGCCGACAAGGTCGTCGCCGACCTGCGCGCCGCGCTCGGTTCCAACTGAATCGGGTTGCGCGTTACCGATCGGCAATCACGGTTGCCGTCAGCGCCTCCTGCAGTAATGGATGGTAACGTATGAAACGACAAAGTCCGGTGGCCCGGCGTGATGGCCGCTGTCGGGTTCTATCGTCGTGGTCGGCCTTCGGCAACCACGACGGGGAAGGGGCAGCGCGTAAGGCCGTTGGTATCAGCCCGCGCCGGGTGCGAGATCGCCGCCCTTCAGAAAGGCCTCGGTCTCGCGGTAGAGCGCGAAACGGCCGGACTCCAGGTGCATGAGATGCGTTGCGCGTGAAATCTTCACGTCGCGCCGGATCGGTGTGTTCCGGAAGCCGTCGAACAGCCATTTGGCATCGCTGTCAGAACACAGGCTGTCCCATTCCCCCCGTATGATCGCGACGGGCGCCGTGACCAGAGCCAGGTCATAGGGAAATTCGCCGGCCCAGGCGTCGTAGATGTCCTGGAACGCGCCGCCTGGAACCTTGACGGATGGCGGCGTGCGCTCGCGGCTTGCCGGATCGCAGTCCAGGTAGGCCTCGCCCCAGGTGTCGAAATGCCGGCGCGACATCACGGGCGCCTCGCCCGCCGGGACGTCGGCGGTGAAACGGTCCCACTGATCCTGCAGCGAGATCAGCCGCCACGCCGGAAGCCGCGTGCGCTCGCCAACCGGCGCGCGGCGCGCGATCGGGCCGAACAGCACCATCCGCCGGACGAGGTCGGAACAGCGCGCGGCGAAATGCCCGGCGACGAGGCTGCCCCAGGAATGCGCCAGCAGCGACAGCTTCGCGATCCCGTGCCGCGCCAGGATGAAGCGCACGGCGCTTTCCAGTTGCACGCTGGCCTCGGCCGTGCGCCCCAGCGGCGGACGGAAGTCCGCTTGTTGGCTCATCTCGGGATACGGGTCGGAGGTGGCGCCGAAGCCGTGGAAATCGAGGCCCCAGACATGGAAGCCGGCTGCGCACAGGTCGTCGCGCCATGACCTTCCGTCCAGGCGATGCGCAATGGACAGCGCCGAGGGAAACGTGCCGCCATGGACATAGAGCACGACATTGTCCGAGGCCTTCGCACCGGTTTCCGGCGCCATATACCGCAGAAAAACCTGAAGATTGCCATGGCCGCTCGGGATGCGGAAATTCTCTTCGCGGGGATCAAGCTGCGACATCGGAGATCCTTTCGTCCGTTGTCACGCTGAGGTGGGCCATCGTGGTCCAGATGTCGATCAGGAATACTTTGGTCAATTCCGAATCGTGGAAGTCAATAACGCCTCGTATCGTCAAGCCGCTGAGACAATACAGTCTTTTTATTGGACGCTTCCGTTCCGCTCGACACGCGCGCCGCGGCCATTGCACCGCGGAGGGAGTTCCGAATACGCTCGCCACATGACAAGCGTCCTGAAATCCTCGGTCTGCCCGCATGACTGCCCCTCCACCTGTGCCCTGTCGGTGGAGGTCATCGACGGCGCCCGCATCGGCGCGGTCCGTGGCGCGGCGGACAACTAGTTACACGGCCGGCGTCATCTGCAACAAAGTGGCGCACTATGCGTGAGCGAATTCACCATCCGGACCGCCTGACGCATCCGCTGCTGCGCATCGGGCCCAAAGGCAGCGGACAATTCCGCCAGATCTCGTGGAATGAGGCGCTGGATCGCATCGCCGACCGCTTCATCGCCGACACGGCGAAACACGGATCGGAAGCGGTCTGGCCGTTCTTACTTCGCCGGCACGATGGGCCTGGTGCAGCGCGACGGCATCAACCGGTTGCGCCATGTGATGCAATACTCCCGCCAGAAGCATGACGATCTGCACCGCGCTGCCGGAGATCGGCTGGCTCGCCGGCGTCGGCGCCACGCCGCGGCGTCGACCCGCGGGAGACTGGCGAAGTCGGACCTGATCGTGATGTGGGGCGGCAATCCGGTCTCCACCCAGGTCAACGTCATGACCCATGTCACCCGCGCGCGGAAGGAACGCGGCGCGAAGTTCGTCGTTATCGATCCGTATCGGACGCCGACCGCGGCGGTGGCCGATCTGCATCTGGCGCCGCGGCCCGGCACCGATGCGGCGCTGGCCTGCGCGGTGATGCATATCGCCTTCCGCGACGGCTACGCCGATCGTCGACTACATGGCGCGACTACACCGACTGCCCCGACGCGCTGGAGGCGCATCTGCAATCCCGCGGCCCGGCCTGGGCGTCGGAGATCACCGGCATCCCGGTCGAGGCAATCGAGGCGTTCGGCAAACTCTATCGGCCAGACCAAGCGCAGCTTCATCCGCTGCGGCTATGGCTTCGCGCGCAGCCGCAACGGGGCGGCGGCGATGCACGCCGTGGTCTCGCCTGCCGGCCGTCACCGGCGCCTGGCAGTACGAGGGCGGCGGCGCGCTGTGGTCGAACCGCAGCATGTATCACTGGAACAAGACGCTGATCGAGGGACTGGACGCGCGTCGATACCACGCATCCGCGAGCTGGACATGAGCCGCATCGCCAGCGTGCTGACCGGCGACCGCAGCGGCGCTGCAGGATGGGCCGCCGGTCACGGCGATGCTGATCCAGAATCAGAATCCGCTGACCGTCTGCCCCGACAGCAACCGCGTGCGGCGTGGTTTCGGCCGTGACGATCTGTTCGTCGCCACGCATGAGCAGTTCATGACCGAAACGGCGCGCTGGTCCGACATCGTGCTGCCGGCGACGATGTTCCTGGAGCATGACGACCTCTATCAGGCCGGCGGCCACAGCCACATCCAGATCGGCCCCAAGCTGATCGAGCCGCCCGGCGAATGCCGCTCGAACCACGAGGTGCTGCAAGGCCTCGCCACCCGTCTCGGCGCGAAGCATCGCGGGTTTCGAGATGACGGCGATGGAGATCATCGACGCGACCCTGCGCGTCTCCGGCTGGCCGGATGCCAAGACGGTGCGGGAACAGCGCTGGGTCGATGCGATGCCGTCCTTCGAGACGTCGCATTTCCTCGACGGCTTTCCCACGCACGACAAGACGGTTTCATTTCGCGCCCGACTGGAAGGCGCTCGGCGACAATCACGCCGTGATGCCGAAACTGCCTGATCACATGGCCGAACATCGAGGCGGCCACCGCCGATGCGCCGTTCCGCCTGGTGACCGCGCCGGCGCGCAGCTTCCTCAACACCAGCTTCACCGAAATGCCCTACAGCCAGAAACGCGAGGGCAGGCCGACCGTTCTGGTGCATCCCGACGACGCCGCCCGCCTCGGCCTGACCGAGGGTGCGAAGGTCCGCCTCGGCAACACCCGCGGCGAGGTCGTGCTGCATGTCCGCATCGGGCAGGGCCAGCAGGCCGGGCGTGCTGGTCGTCGGAGAGCATCTGGCCGAGCGAATGTTTCGAAGGCGGAATCGGGATCAATGCGCTGACCAGCGACGATCCGGGGCCGCCCTGGGGTGGCGCGGTGTTTCACGACACCGCCGTCTGGCTACGGGCCGAGGTCGCGCAGATGCCGATCGCCGCCGAATAGCAGTTATCGGGCGATCACGAGCGGATTTGACACGCGACGCCGCGCCGAACGCTCCTATATCCGAGGGGCGGTCCGGGGCTGAACCCCGGACGCTCAGCCTCAAAACAGATAGGGGAGAAGATCAATGGCTCAGATCAAACGCCGCGCTTCGGCGCAATGGCAAGGCAGCGGCAAGGAAGGCACCGGCAGCCTGACGACGCAGAGCGCAACGCTGAAGGACACGCCTTATGGCTTCCAGTCGCGCTTCGGCGACGGCAAGGGCACCAATCCCGAGGAGTTGATCGCCGCCGCCCATGCCGGCTGCTTCACCATGGCGACGGCCTTTCAGCTCAGCGGCGCAGGCCACGTGCCCGAGAGCCTGGAATGCAACGCGACGTTGTCGATGGATCAGGTCGAGGGCGGGTTTAAGATCAGCGCCGTGCATTTGGTGCTGAAGGCCAAGGTGCCGGGCCTGGACAATGCGAAGTTCCAGGAACTGGCCGCCGGTGCGAAGGCGAATTGCCCGGTGTCGAAGGTGCTGAATGCCGAGATCACGTTGGAGGCGTCGCTGGTTTAGGGGCGGGGGGCGGTAACGTAAAAGAAACCACGGAGGTCACCGAGGTTGCACGGAGGGCCACGGAGAAGAAACGTTACTGAGTTCGACCCGGCTGATCCAACACCTCCGTGGCTCTCCGTGCATCCTCGGTGAAGGCCGCGCAGCGGCCGCTCCGTGGTTTCTTTTCAAGCCCACCCCAACCCCACCTCAAGACTTCAAAACATTCCAGAACAGCGAGAACGACCCCTTCAGAATCCCGCTGACATTCCGCCGATACGCCGTCGAGAGAAAGAACTGCCCCAGCGGCACGTAAGGCGGGTCCTGCCAGAACTGCGTCTGGATGTCCCGGCAGATCGCCTGCTGCGCCGCCAGGTCCGGCGCGTCGAACCACGCCGTGCGCAGCGACGCCAGTTTCGGATCGGTCGGCCAGCCGACGAAGCCCGAGCGCCCGATCGCGTTCAGCGACAGGTTGGTAGCCGGCGTCAGCAGGTCGTATCCCGCCGTGTAGGTGCAGTGCGCGTTCCAGCCGCCTTGCTCCGGAGGACCGGCATTGTTGCGCCGCTGCGTGACCGACCCCCAGTCCGTCGCCTGGTAGTCCAGGTTGAACCCCGCCTTTTTGAACATGTCCGCGCTGACCTCGCACAGCGCGTTGATTGCCGGGAAGTCGGTCGCGGCGATGAAGGTCACCTTCTCGCCCTTGTAGCCGGCCGCCGCCAGCGCACGCTTGACCTTGTCGTAATCGGGCTCGCCGGAGGGGAAGACGTCGATCCCGACATCGGTCGCCAGCGGCGTTCCGGGTGTGAAGACCCCCGCCTTGGCGCGCCACATCGAGGCGTCGTCGCCGACCACCGCCTGCATGAAATCCGCCTGGTTGATCGCCCCCAGCAGCGCATGCTTGATCGCCGGGTTGTCGAACGGCGGCAGCAGGCTGTTGAGCCGCAGGAAGCCGATATTGCCGGCGATATCGAGGATCTCGGTCGCGATCGACGGATTGGCCTTCAGCAGCGGCAGCAGATCGGAGGTCGGCTGTTCCCACCAGTCGATTTCACCCGCCTGCAGCGCCGCGGCGGCGGTGGCCGGGTCTGGGAGGGTGTGCCACTCGATGCGCTCGATATTGGCGATCTTCGGTCCGGTGGTGAAACTTGGCGCACCCTCGGCGCGCGGCACGTAGCCCTCGAAGCGCTGATAGACCGCCAGCGATCCGGCGACGCGCTCCTGTGCGACGAAACGATACGGGCCGCTGCCGACCATCTCGGTGATTGCCTGCGCGGGCGGGGTGTTGGCCAGCCGCTCCGGCATGACCGGCAGCATCGTGTTGCTGCCGTGGCCCAGCGCCAGAGGCAGCATGGGAAATGGGTGCTTCAGGCGGATCTGCAGCTTTTTGTCGGACGGTGCGGTGATCTCATCGATCGCCGCCAGCAGCGAGGCGCCGAACGCGTCGCGCACCGCCCAGCGCTTGATGCTGGCCAGCGCGTCGCGTGCCAGCACCGGCGTGTTGTCGTGGAACAGCAGACCGTCGCGCAGCGTCAGCGTCCACAGCTTGCCGTCGTCCTCGATCGTATGGCCGGCCACCATCTGCGGCTGCGGATTGAAGTCGCTGTCGATGCCGTAGAGCGTATCGAACACCATGAAGGCATGGTTGCGGGTGACATAGGCGGTGGTGAACACCGGATCGAGCACTGCCAGATCGGCCTGCGGCACGAACCGCAAAGCGGCCGAGGCCGCGGCGTTGCCGATCCGGGGGGCGGCGAGAATGGCCGCACCGGCCGTTGCGGTCCTAAGGAACTGCCGTCTCTGCATGCTTTGGCTCCGACTGGGCGTGGCGGGTATCGGTATCATCGTTGCACCTGCCGTGCCAGGGAGGGCGTGCGCGTGTATCAACGGGCGCTACGGCCGGGTTATGCGCCGGCCCGATACCGCTCGATCCCGCCCGCATCCTTCTCCAGCCGCAATTCCCCGCGCCCCAGCATGTGGTTCACATGCGCCAGCACCTCGCCGAACGCGAAGCCGGTCTGGTGCGCGTCAAGCTCGCGGTTGAACACGTGCGGCACGATCTCGGCCACCGTCAGCGCCCGATCGCGGCAGGCCCTGGCAATATCCGCGCACCTGGCACCATGGTGCTCGATCAGTTCGCCGATGCGGTCATGCAGGCCGTAGAACGGCAGGCCATGCCCCGGCAGCACCAGCACATCGGGTGCCACCGCCTCGCGGATCGCCCGGAGCGACGCCAGGTAGATACCCAGCGCATCCAGGTCCGGCTCCATCGGATGCACGCTGACATTGGGGGAGATCCGGGCGATCACCTGATCGGCGGCGAGGAAAAGGCGTTCCTCCGGCAGATGCAGCATCGCCTGCTCCAGCGAGTGGCCGCCGCCGGTCAGCACCTGGAAGGAGCGCTCGCCCACCGTCAGGCTGTCGCCGTGGCGGATGCGCTGGTAGGACGGCGGTACGCCGGTGGTGCGGCGCAGGTATTCGTGGCCGCGGCTCAGCACGATCTCGGTCGCCTCGGGTGACAGGCCGTGGCGCTGGTAGAAAGGTCGGAACACGGCTTCACCGTGATCGGCCGGGGCATACTGGATCATCGCGCTGTGCAGGTATTCCGGTCGCGGCATTGCCATCTTGAGCCCGAAGCGCTGGCACAGCCAACCGGCCAGGCCGACATGGTCGGGGTGGAAATGCGACACGATCAGCGATTTCAGCCTCTGCCCCGCCAGCGGACCGCTCAGCGCCGCGTCCCAGGCCTGCCGGCAGGCATCGGTGCCGAGGCCGGTATCCAGCGCCGTCCAGCCGTCGCCGTTCTCCAGCAGGTAGATGTTCACATGGTCCAGCCGATAGGGCAGCGGCAGGCGCAACCATCGGATCCCGGGGGCGACCAGCGGGGCCTCACCGGGCGGCGGCGGGGTGTCGAAAGGGTAAATAAGGCGCGATGGAACTGACATTACTGACAAGTAGCGCATCCGACTGGCAATAACACTGTGCGCTGACCGCGTATCCGCATTGCAACGCAGTATAAATCGAGCGGCGCAGCATGCCGGGCCCCTGCCGGCGGTTAGAGCGTGATGACCGGAGGTGGGATCACCGGAGGTCTGAATCACGCGATCAAACAAATAGCTAGAGCGGGATGGCTGAGCGAAAGCGATGTCATCCTGCTGTAGGCGCCGCGGGGGCCGCTATGCCGAATGACCCGTCCCGCCGGGCGGTATCCCCGCCAGCCCGAGGCCGTCGCGTAGCCGCGTCCAGTCCGCCGCTCGGGCAAAGCGGTAGGCTGTCAGCAGCCAGTGGCCGATCGCTTCCAGCGTCGGCGGCTCCGCGTCTGTCCAGCGGGCCCGCGCCAGGTCGACGCAGCGGGTCGCCGCCGTCCTGGCCGCCTCGATCGCCCCACCACGCGCCAGTGCAGCCGCCTGGTAGGCGATGACCGGCAGTATCACCTCCTGCGCCTGCTCCGCCGCCGCCACCGCCTGCGCATCGTCGCCGGCAAGGAACGCGATCATCGCCATGCACCCCCATTGCAGCCGCGACGGCGCGATCGTCACCCGCCGTACCTGCTCCGCCACCTGCGTTGCCAGCGTCAGGTAGCCGGCAAACGCGTGGCCCAGCGCGGCCAGGATCATCACGGTCCCATCGTTCGGGTTGAGATCCCGGGCAAGATCGAGGTGAACGGAGGCGGTCTGGAAACGGCCGGCGAAGGTCAGGCTCCAGCCCAGCGTCAATTGCGAGCGCGGGTCCATCGGATCGAGCGCAACCGCCCGCGAGGCCAGATCCAGCGCCGCCTGCTGCTCGGCCTCGCTCAACGTCCGGCCCGGATGCACCAGATGCCCGACATAGGTGAGCTGCGCGAGACCGCTGTAGCCGCGGGCAAATTCCGGCGCCTGCTCGATCGCCGCGACGAACATCCGCCGCGCCAGCTCCCACCACTCCGTGTCGAAGCGCTGCATCGCCGCCTGCCCGCGCAGCCACCGGTCATAGGCCGCCAGCGAGATGTCCGGCTGGTCGGCAATGCGCCGCAGCCGCGCCGCCGAGACCTCGACGTTCAGCGCGATGGCGATCTTGCGGACCACGTCCTGCTGCGCCTCGAACCACCGGTCCAGCGTCAGCGTGTAGCGGTCTCCCCAGAGATGCAGGCCGGTCTGGCGTTCTCGCAGGGTGAGCACCAAGCTGATGACGTCCCCGGCGCGATAGGCGGTCGCAGCGAGCGCGAACGTGTCGCCCGAGCTGCCCTCGGCCGGCGGGGTCAGCGGTGTTGCGGCACTGACGACCGACCATTCGCGGAAGCGCACCAGGCAGACCAGCAGCTCATGGCGGAAGCCCTCCACCAGATGCTGGTTGTCGGGGGCGATGCCGTTCATGCCGAACGGCTCCACCAGCAGGGTCATGCGCGTGAGCGGCGGCGACCCCTCAGCCACGGCAGCGATGGGCGCGCCGGTTGCCGGATCGTTGGAACCGCCAGTGGAACTGCCAGTGGAACTGCCAATCACCGTAGCGCGGGCAACGATCTCGACCGGGTCCGGGATCTGCGGGATCAGCCCCTGCTTGATCGCCGCGATCAGCGCGATCGTCTCCGGTCCCGGTTCGGCGTCGTAGTCCTTGTCCAGCAGTGTGTAGAGCGTGTTGTAGGCCCGCTGTGCCGCCATCGGATCACCCGCCTCGGCACTGAGGCGCATGAACACGCGGCACGCCTCCTCATGTGTCGGGTCGAGGTTCAGGATTGCCTGCGCGCAACGCCGCCTGTGCGCGCGGTGATCGGTGTCCGATCGCAGTATCCGCTCCAGGCAGACCAGCAACTGATCGTGGAAGCTCTGCCGCCGGGCGCGGGACCAGATGGTGAAGGCCGGATCGGCGTCGTCGATGTCACGCAGAAATGAATCGGAGATCAGCGTCTCCTCGACCAGCCGCGGATGGATCGTGCCTTCGCCTGCCAGGGCCAGGATCAGGCTGGCGTCCACCGCCTCCACCCGGTCCAGCAGCACCACCCGCAGCCGGTCGCGCTGCAGGCCGCGGCTGCCGGCGCGGCGCAGGATCTCATGGATCTGGTGCAGTTCCTGGCGCAGGGAGGTGCGCGCGCGGCCCTCCGGCACCTCACTCCACAGCAGGCCGCCCAGGCGCTCCCTCGTATCCTGATGCCCGTCCGTCAGCGCCAGATAGGCCAGCAGCGCTCGGGCCTTGCGCTTGGGGAAGGGGATTTCATGGCCGCCCAGGCTGACGCGGACCGATCCCAATACAGAGATCAGCAGGCCCAGAGGTTTCGATTCAGAGGTCGCGTCCGCGGGCAGTGTCATCTTGCGGAGGCGTGCAAGGCGGAGTGGGGGGCCGGCGCGTCAGGCCGCATGACGACTCGGTCTGAAGCTGGCATCCCGCCGTGGGGGAGTGACGCACCTCGACCTGCTATTCTTCATGCTTCGTGCCCAACGTACCCGGAAACTTGTATTGGACTGACCGCACCCAACCCGAACGGTTTGGTTACGACACAGACCCGACACCTTAGGGTTGTATAACTGGATTAGTCCCGACAAGCAGTATGGCAAACGGTAAAGATTACGGAATGTATCCGGCCAAATCACGGTGGGATCACGGGTTATGCATCACTTGCCGCGTAATTGCGGGGGTGGGACCGACAGTTTCGAAGGATAATCGGTGACGCAAACCGGGTTCATCGCCGCCATGGCGGCCGACCTCGCCTTCGCGGCCTATGATGCTCCGGCCGCGGTCGACCGCCGCACAGCGGAATGGGTCATCGTCTCGGTCTGGGGCACCAACTGCGAATTCCTGACGCTGTCGCGCACCGGCGTCGCGGTCTGCAGCGAGAAAGCACCGCCGGGGTTGCAGCCATTCGGCACCCACCTGGGCTTGCTGCTCAGCCGGGTGGTGACCGGGGCAGAGGAAGCCAGCGAATACCTGCTGATGCGCAACCAGCCCGCCGATATTCCGGTCGGCGGCGTGTTTTTCCCCACCGACGGGTTCGTCCGCCTGACCCTGCGCGACAGCATCTCCAATCTGACCGTATCCGGCCTGGCCGGATCCAGCCTGACCGGACATGGCCGGTTTGCGCATTGCGACGGCACCCGGCACGGCCAGCGCGTTGTGCATGACGTGCCCGATCCCCCGCCCGGGGCCGAAGACGCTCGGGCCTGGCACATGACGGCCATCCGCCGGCCCTGGATCGGCGAGTTCGTGCCGCCGGAACGCGTGCTGGCCCGTCCCGCCGGCGCCCCGCGAGTGGCCACCCCGCCCTTCCGGCGGCCGCCGCCGGTGCTGGCGGTGCCGTCACGCGCCGGCGATGCCGCACCTCGTGCCGCGCGATCCGCTGCAACATCGTCTCCGGACCATCTGGCATCGGACCATTTGGCATCGGACCATTTGGCATCGGACCATCTGGCGCCCGCCGGTCCTGCGCCGCATACTCGGCGGCGGAAGCGACCGGAGGCAAAGCATGGCGTCACAACAGAAGCTTGATCACCGCAACCTTGGCAAAGGCGGACTCAGCGTCTCCGCCGTCGGGTTGGGGTGCATGTCGCTCTCAGGCATCTACGGCGCGGCCGACGACGCGGCCTCCGAGGATCTGATCCGCCACGCCATCGACCAGGGGGTGGATCACTTCGATTCCTCGGACATGTACGGCTGGGGTCATAACGAGCAGGTGCTGGGCCGAGCGTTGAAGGGCCGGCGGGACCAGGTCGTGGTGGCGACGAAGTTCGGCCAGACCCAGCGGCCCGGCCAGTCGAACGGCGTCAACGGCCGCCCCGAATATGTCCAGCAGTCCTGCGAGGCGAGCCTGCAGCGCCTCGGCATCGAGGTGATCGACCTTTATTACCAGCACCGCGTCGATCCGGACGTGCCGGTCGAGGATACGGTCGGCGCCATGGCGCAGTTGGTGAAGCAGGGCAAGGTGCGGTTCCTGGGCCTGTCGGAAGCGGCGCCCGACCGGATCCGCCGTGCCCATGCGGTGCATCCGATCGCCGCGGTGCAGACCGAATATTCGCTGCTCTACCGGGAGGAGGCGGAGGCAACCCGCAAGCTGACCACCGAACTCGGGATCGGCTTCGTCGCCTACTCGCCGCTGGGCCGCGGGTTCCTGACCGGCGCGATCAAGAGCTTCGCCGATGTCGACGGCAGGCGGTCGGCGCATCCGCGCTTCCAGGAGCAGAATTTCGACCAGAACCGCGCGCTGGTGGCGAAGATCGAGGCGATCGCGGCCGAGAAAGGCTGCACGCCGGCGCAGGTGACCCTGGCCTGGCTGCTGGCCCAGGGCCCGGACGTGGTCGCCATCCCCGGAACCCGCTATCCGGCGCGCCTGGACGAGAATATCGGTGCACTGAAGGTCAGCCTGACGGCGGACGAGGTCGGGCGGATCTCAGCCGCCGTGCCGGCGGGCGCCGCGGCGGGCACGCGCTATCCGGCCGGTGGGATGGCGGGGGTGTTCATCTGAGGGGCAGTCGCGGGATAGGGCCGTAGCGGGATCGGGCATCGCGAAAGAAACCACGGAGCGTCCGCTGCGCGGCCTTCACGGAGGAATGCACAGAGAGCCACGGAGGCGTCGTGTCCGCTGGCAGGGGCTCGCTGCTCCGTTCGGGACGGCCCAGGTTCATCGGCATTTCGCGCTTGCAAGCGCCGGTGATTTTGTGGCCTGGACACCCGTCATCGGCCTGTCGGATGCCCGCCGACCGGTGCCGCAACACCTCCGTGGCGCTCCGTGCGTCCTCCGTGCAAGCCGCAAAGCGGCTGCTCCGTGGTTTCTTTCATGCCCGACCACCATCCCCCATCCCACCCCCTCATCACAGTGTTGTCGTTGACCAGGGGGCGTGCGGGTCCTATCTGACCCTCGCTCTGAAATGCTTTATCCCAGCCCGCGCCCGCGGGTCCCTGGAAGGTTCTGATGTTCGGCTCTATCGCACGCGCGATTTTCGGCTCATCCAATGACCGCGCCCTGAAGACGTATCAGCGGCGCGTGGCGCAGATCAACGCGCTGGAAAATGATATTCGGACCCTGTCAGATGCCGCTTTGGCGAATCTGACGCTGGAGTTCAAGGGCCGCTACTCCCGGGGCGAGTCCCTCGACGACATCCTGCCCGACGCCTTCGCCATGGTGCGGGAGGCCGCCCGCCGCGTGCTCGGGCAACGTCACTTCGACGTGCAGTTGGTCGGCGGCATGGTGCTGCATGACGGCAAGATCGCCGAGATGAAGACCGGCGAGGGCAAGACGCTGGTCGCCACGCTGCCGGTCTATCTGAACGCGCTGACCGGCAAGGGCGTGCATGTCGTCACCGTCAACGACTACCTCGCCCGTCGCGACGGCGAGTGGATGGGGCAGATCTACCAGTTCCTCGGCCTGACCGTCGGCGTGATCGTGCACGACCAGGATGAGGAAACCAAGCGCGCGCAATACGCCGCCGACATCACCTACGGCACCAACAACGAGTTCGGCTTCGACTACCTGCGCGACAACATGAAGCTACCGGCTGGAGGACATGGTCCAGCGCGACTTCAACTTCGCGATCGTCGACGAGGTCGACTAGCATCCTGATCGACGAGGCGCGCACGCCGCTGATCATCTCCGGCCCGGCGGACGACAGTTCGGAGCTGTACCGCCGGTCGACGTCGTGATGAAGGTGCTGGTCAAGGACACCTCCACCTACGAGAAGGACGAGAAGTCCCGCACCGTCTTCCTGACCGAACCCGGCAGCGAGCGGGTCGAGGACATGCTGCGCGAGGCCGGCGTGCTGACCGAGGGCAATCTGTACGACATCTTCAACGTCTCGGTGGTGCATCACGTCGCAGCAGTCGCTGCGCGCGCACACGCTGTATGCCCGCGACGTCGATTACATCGTGCGCGACGACCAGGTGATCCTGATCGACGAGTTCACCGGCCGCATGATGCAGGGCCGGCGCTTCTCGGAAGGCCTGCACCAGGCGCTGGAAGCGAAGGAACACGTCACCGTCCAGGCGGAGAACCAGACCCTCGCGTCGATTACGTTCCAGAACTATTTCCGGCTGTATCCGAAGCTGGCCGGCATGACCGGCACGGCGATGACCGAAGCCGACGAGTTCGCCGAGATCTACAAGCTGGACGTGATCGAAATCCCGACCAACGTGCCGGTCATCCGCAATGACGAGGACGACGAGGTCTATCGCACCGCGGCCGAGAAATACGAGGCGGTGGCGACACTGATCGATGAGGCGCGCAAGCGAAGGCCAGCCGGTGCTGGTCGGCACCACCTCGATCGAGAAGAGCGAAATCATCAGCAATCTGCTGAAGAAGAAGAAAGTCCCGCACGCGGTGCTGAACGCCCGCTATCCACGAGCAGGAAGCCGAGATCGTCGCCGCAGGCCGGCGCGCCGGGGGCGGTGACGATCGCCACCAACATGGCCGGCCGCGGCACCGACATCAAGCTGGGCGGCAATCTGGAGATGCGGCTGCGCAAGGAACTCGACGGCATCCACGACGAGGCGCAGCGCGGCGAAGCGCGAGGCGGAAAGTCCGCGACGGAGATCGCCGCCGCGCATCAGATGGTGAAGCGAGGCCGGCGGATTGTTCGTGATCGGCACCGAACGCCACGAGAGCCGGCGCATCGACAACCAGTTGCGCGGCCGCTCCGGCCGGCAGGGCGATCCGGGCCGATCGCGCTTCTTCCTGTCGCTGGAAGACGACCTGATGCGCATCTTCGGCTCCGACCGGATGGGCGGGATGCTGCAGCGCCTGGGCCTGAAGGAGGGCGAGGCGATCGTCCATCCCTGGATCAACAAGGCGCTGGAAAAGGCGCAGAAGAAGGTCGAGGCGCGCAACTTCGACATGCGCAAGAACGTGCTGAAATACGACGACGTGATGAACGCGCAGCGCAAGGAAGTCTACGCGCAGCGCAAGGAGTTCATGAAGACGACCGACGTGTCGGAAACCATCGCCGACATGCGCGCCGAGGTGCTGGCGGCGATGGTCGCCCGCCGCGTGCCGGAAAAGGCCTTCGCGGAGCAACTGGGAGCTCGACGGAACTCGCCGACGGACGTCTGAACCGCGTCTTCAACGCTCAACCTGCCGATCGAGGAATGGGGCCGCGAAGAAGGCATCGACGAGACACATCTGCGCGAGCGCATCCAGAAAGCGGTCGACGAGATGATGGCGGCGAAGGCGGCCAATATGGGCCCCGACCTGATGCGCTTCATCGAAAAGAGCCTGCTGATCCAGACGCTGGACGCGGTCTGGAAGGAGCATCTCTACGCGCTGGATCACCTGCGCCAGGGCATCGGCCTGCGCGCCTATGGCCAGCGCGATCCGCTGAACGAATACAAGTCCGAGGCGTTCGTCCTGTTCAACACGCATGCTGGATGAGTTGAAGGAGCGGCTGACGGGGCTGCTCTGCCGCGTCGAACTGGCGCCGGAGCGGGTGATGGAGCCGCCGCCGATGCCCGGCATGATCGAATCCCATGCCGATCCGATTTCTCCCCTGGGATCCCCCCAGGGATCCCCCATGGGATCTGATGTGGGGGTGCTGGAGGCGGCGCCGGTCAACGTCTCTGCCCGTCCCGCGCGCACGCCGGTGGTGGACCCCAGCGACGAGACGACCTGGGCGGCGACGCCGCGCAACGCGCCGTGCCCGTGCGGGTCGGGGAAGAAATACAAGCACTGCCACGGGCGGCTGAGCTAGATCCGGCACCGCTCCAGATACCCGGTTCACGCACGGGATCACACCCGCGTTGCGGCCAGCGTTTCCGTGCGGTCTGGTATCCCGGGATTTGACGGCGACTGGTCCAAGTGGATGCTATCGGGGCGATCAGTTGCGTGGCAGAACGGCCGTGGCGGAAGAACACGACATTTATCTCCCGGCCGCCCTGGTGCGGCACGCCGCCGAAGCGCCAGGCGCGCCCGCGTTCTATTACGGCGATTACCTCATCACCTACGAGGCGCTGACCAGGAGCGTCGCGCAGGCCGTGGCCTATATCGCGAACCAGGGCCTGCGCCCCGGCATGATGGCGGGCATCCAGACGCCTGACTCCCTCCTCCACATCGTGCTCACTCTGGCCTGCGAGGCCCTCGGGGCGGGGTCGATGTCGCTGTCTGAGCACGAGGCGCGGGACTGGGCCGAGGGCGTCGCCGCGTGCGACGTGCTGTTCGCGGCGGCGGCCGCATCCCATCCGGTCCTCGTCCCGTTGAATGGGGAGACGATCGGGACGATCACCGGCGCGACGCTCCCGGCGGACTGGCGGGAGCGTCTTGCCGCCCCCGTCCCACCACCCAACCTCGCTCAGATCATCAAGAGTTCGGGGACGACCGGCACGCCGAAGCCGATCGCCCTCAGTCCCGCGGCGGTTGCGGCGATCCTGCGGCATCGCTGTGGCCTGATCGACCGGTTCGGACCGGCAGCGCTGTTCGTCTGCCTCTACGGACCCGTCTTCTACCGATCCCTGACCTATGTGCGGGCGATGCTGCTGCGGCGGCGGATGGTCGCCTTCGGCTTCGATGGCTGGGCGGCTGCGACAGCCGAGGCGACACCGCCCTGGTTCACCCTGGCGCTGCCCGGTGACGTGCAGCGTGTTGTCCATGCGGTCCAGGCAAGCCGCCTGCGGCGCAGGGCGGAATTCCTGGACATCAACGGGGCCGCCGTCGATCCGCGCACGCATGACCTCGCGACGCGCGGCGTGGCCGACCGGATCGTGGTCAATTACGGAATGAACGAGGCAACCGGCATTGCCTGGATCGATCGCGACGGCGTCGGCACGCTCTGCCCCGACGTGCAGGTCCGTATCGAGCGCGATCCGGCGCTGTCGACCAAGGGGCGGGATGTCGGCTTGATCGTCGTGCGGACGCCGACACTGGCAATCGGCTATCCGGGCCATGCCGACCTCTCGGCCGCGCATTTCGTCGATGGCTGGTTCCGGTCGAGCGATGTCGGGTTTCAGCCGGCGCCGGATCTGCTGGTGGTGCTGGGACGCACGGACGACATGCTGAATGTCGGCGGCGAGAAACTGGCGCCTGGCCCGCTGGAGGCCGAACTCTGCGCCATCTGCGACGTCCATGCCGCCGTCCTGCTGACCACGCCGGACGCCGATGGGGTGGAGCGGCTTTGTGCCGTCATCGAGCGTGACGGCGCGACAGCGGAAGCCGAAATGCGGAAACGGGTCGAAGCGCTGCTTCGGCCCCATGCCGAGATCGTTCGGGTGGTCTACCTGCCGGAATTTCCACGCAATGACAGCGGCAAGATCCGTCGCGGCGTACTGCGGGAGATGGTTCGGACTGTGTGACAGACGAGGCCTCGCCATGACCGTCTTGGCCGGGCTTGGGTCACGGGGGGCGGTGCGACATTGGCGAGGTCTGGGGTGGTTTCGGCCCGCGGACTTGAAACCACTCCAGACCTACCAACATCGCACCGGCGTATCGGCAACCCCTTCGCACCCCGAGAGTCGACTTCGGCGCGGCTTGGTATATCAGACGCCATGCTCGCTGCCATTCTGCCTGACGCGACCCAGGTTTCCCTCGTCGCCGCCACTGCCCTTGTCGCCGCGCTCTGCGCCGGTCTCGGCCATTGGGCCGGGGCACGCCGGATAGAGACCGCTCTGCTCGCCGGATGGGGTATCGCCGGCCTGGTGACCGTGGTCACCGGCACGCTGACCTCACTGCCGCTGACACCCGTTATGGCCTTGCTTGGCATGGCCAGCGTCATCGGCATGGTTCACGCAGCGCCGATACGCCTCGGCCCGTTTCGCCTGGTCCGAACGGGATCGGAGCCCACCTTGTTCGGCCGCATCGTGCTGCTCGCCTTGCCGCTGTTCGCCGTCACCGCGAGCATGCAAACCACGGCCTGGGACGACTTTTCGCACTGGCTACCGAACCTCGCCTATCTCTGCGCGCACGACCATTTCCCGACCCTGCTGCAGCCCAGCTTGTCGTATCACGCCGCCTATCCGTACGGGTTGGCGCTGCCGGGGCTCGCGGTCTACCGGCTGTTCGGGCTGGACCCCGACAATGTCGGGCTGGTGTGGAACCAGATCATGATCCTGGCCGCCGGTGCCAGCGTGGCCCGCGTGCTGCGCCGCCGTATCGCACCGAACGGCAGCGGGGCGGCCAACGCACCTGGGGCGGCCACACTGGGGCGGCCGCGCACCTGGGGCGGACTGGAGCTGCGCGGCGCTCGGGCTGCTGTTCGCCGGGATCGCCGCGCCCAGCTTCGTGGCCAAGATCGTCTTCACCAACATGGCCGACAGCGCGACCGGGGCGGTGCTGGCCGTTCTGCTGGGCATCTTCGCCGACTGGGTCGCGACCCCTGCCAGCCGGACGCGCCATGCGCTGGTCTTCGCCCTCGGCTGCGTCGCCCTGCTCAATCTGCGGCAGGCCAACGGGGCGCTGTATGGGCTGCTGATCCTGGGCGCGGTGCTCTCCGCCGTGGGCAACCGCCGGCAGATGCGGACCGGGGCCGGCTTCGCCCTGCTGGCCGCCATCGTGCTGCCCTTCGCCGCGACGCTGCTCTGGAGCCGCTATACCAGGGCGCAGATCCCCGGCGGCGACTTCAGCATCATGCCGCTCGCCGCCTGGCGCTGGCCGATGCTGCCGGGGATCGCCGGCAGCATGCTGAAGGTGATGCTGTCCAAGATCGGGCTGTTCGGCCTGATCCTTGCCCTGATCCTGCGCGCTGCCTTCGCGTTCCGTACGGCAGACGGGCTCACACCCTGGCAGCGCAGCACCGTCATCGCCGGCGCCTTCACCGCCACCGGGATGATCGGCTTTCTCGGCTTCTCCTACCTCGCGGCCAATTTCAATGAGCAGGAAGCCGAGGCCGCGGCCTCGTTCTGGCGCTATATGGGCGAGACCGGGCCGCTCGCGGTCCTCGCCGCCGCCGCCGTTATCCCGCTCGGTGCCTGGCGCCGCGTGCCGCAGCTTGGCGTGGCGATCGGGCTCACCGCGTTGACGCTGCTGGCGCCTCTGGCCTCTGTCCGCATGCTGCGCGCCGACCTCGAATCGCCGGTGCCGAACCTGCGCGGTATCGGCCACACGGTCGCGGACCTGGTGCCGCCGGATGCACCGGTTACGCTGCTCGACCTGACCGGCAACGGCTTCGCGGTGCTGATCGTCGATTACGACCTGTCTCTGTCCGTGCCGGCACAGACCCGGCCGCCGCGGCCGGTGACCAAGGTCTATTCGATCCGCGGCATCACGCCGGCCGACGCGGCGAAGCTCGACCTGTCGCACGCCGCCTATGTCTGGCTGGCCGAGGGCACCGCACAGGCCGCCACCCAGTTCGGCGCGACCCTGGGCAGCGACTGCAGCTATCTGCTGCGGCATGATTCGGGCGGCTATGCCATTCTCGCCCGCTGGCCGATCGGACGATACCGGTGGATGACCTTTCCCACCGGCGCGACGCAGGCGCAGGATCCGGCCTGCCACTGACGTTGAGAGATCCGTTGGGAGAACCCCCTGCGGAGATCCCCTGGGAGATCCCTGGGCAGATCCGCCCGGAGATCCCCTGGCAGATCCCCTGGGAGGATACCGGGGGAACATACGGCTTGCATCGTGGCGTCCATATCCGCATGAGAACGGGATGCCCCCTCGCTTCGATCCCCACGCAACCTGGCCACTGATGCGCCGCCTCTGGCGCGAGCAGGTTTTACACCACAAAGGCCGCGTGGTCCTGGTTCTGGCGCTGAGCGGCGCCATGGCCGGGGCGACGGCGCTTTATCCGCTGGTGCTGCAATATGCCGGCAACCTGTATTCGAAGCAGGATGTCCCGCTTGCCTACCAGATTCCCATCCTGGTCATCCTGGTCACGCTGCTGAAGGCGGTGACACGGTATTTCCAGGCCACGCAGTCGCAGCAACTGGTGCTGCTGGTGATCTGCGACCTGCAGGAGCGGATGTTCCGCCATCTGACGAACACCGACCTCGCGCGCGTGGAACGGGAGGCACCGGCGCAGCTCGCCACCCGCTTCACCAGCGACGCCACCGCGATCGGCAACGCGCTGGGGCGCGTGGTCAGCGGCGTGGCGGATGTGGTGACGGTGGTCGGGCTGGTCGCCTCCATGATCTACATGGACTGGCTGCTGTCGCTGATCTCGGCGGTGCTCTATCCGATCGCCGCGGTGCCGATCCAGAAGATCGGCAAGCGGGTGCGCAAGGCCTCGGGCGGCATGCAGGAGACGATGGGCGAGACCGCCGCCATCCTGAACGAGAGCTTCGCCCAGGCCCGCGTCGTCCGCGCCTACCGGCTGGAGGAGATCGAAACGCACCGGGCCGACGGCGCCTTCCGCAGCCTGTACCGCACCCTGCTGAGCATCACCCGCAGCCGCTCTCGCGTCGACCCGGTGCTGGAGGTGCTGGGCGGGGTCGCGGTGGCCGGCGTGATCGCGTTCGAGGCGTGGCGGGCCAGCGTCTCGGCCCACACGCTGGGCGATTTCGGCGCCTTCGTCGGCGCCCTGCTGCTGGCGGCGCGTCCGCTGCGCGCGCTGGGCTCGCTTGAACACGGCGTTGCAGGAGGGGCTGGCCGGCCTGTCGCGCGTCTTCGCGGTGATCGACGAGCCGCCGCGCGTCGTCGAGCAGCCCGGCGCCAAGCCGCTGCCGCCGGGCCATGGCCATGTGGTGTTCGACACGGTCGGCTTCGTCTACCCGGACGGCCGCGTCGGGCTGGATGGGCTGAGCTTCGAGGCGCAGCCGGGTCAGACGGTGGCGCTGGTCGGACCCTCGGGCGGCGGCAAGTCGACGGCTCTGGCGCTGATCCCGCGGCTGCATGACGCGACGACCGGCATGGTGCGGATCGACGGCGTGGACGTGCGCGGCGTGACGCTGGCGAGCCTGCGCGACGCGATCGCCTATGTCGGCCAGGACGCGCTGCTGTTCGACGACACGGTGGCGGCGAACATCGCCATGGGGCATCCGGGTGCGGATCAGGCCGCGATCGAGGCGGCGGCCGAGGCGGCCTAGGCCGCCGGCTTCATCGGGGAGCTGCCGGAGGGCTACCAGACCCGCGTCGGCCCCGGCGGCCAGCGCCTGTCCGGCGGCCAGCGGCAGCGTATCGCTCTGGCGCGCGCCCTGTTGCGCGATCCGCGGGTGCTGCTGCTGGATGAGGCGACCAGCGCGCTGGACGCGGAGTACGAGGCGGCGGTGCAGGTGGCGCTGACCCGGCTGCGGTCCGGGCGGACGACGATCATGATCGCGCACCGGTTGTCGACGGTGCGGGACGCGGATGTCGTGGTGACGCTGCAGGCCGGCCGCGCGGTGGAGATCGGCACGCATGCCGACCTGATGGCGCAGGAGGGGCTTTACGCTCGGTTGGTGCGCACGCAGGCGTTCGCTGTGGCGGCGTAGGGGCGTTGGGGCGTGCCCAGTCTGCGTTTCTGGTTGTGCTGACCGCGTAGATCCGCCCTGCAGCAGGCTGGGGGCCGCCGACGTCAGCTCTGCGCCCATTCAAGCCATACAGCGCATCATGGCTTTGCCTTCGAATGCCTTTTCATCAACGGCAAGGCTTCGGTTCATCGGGTGTGCCGCAGTTGTTGGGATCAAGCCTCGCCAAACCGCTGTAATTTGGCTGGGCATACTGTTGCTGGCTGTAGCCGTAGTAGCCAGGAGGATATCCGTATGAATAACCCGGCGGATATGGGTAGTACGCGGGTGGCGGGTAATATGCAGGAGGCCGCGGGTAGTAATAGGGATAATAAGGTGGAACATTAAGCCAGAGGGACGGACCGCCCCAACCCCAGCCCCAACCACCGCCGCGCCAGCCCCAACCTCCGCCGCGCCAGCCCCAACCGCCACCATGCCAACCACGGCCATGCCAACCGCCGCCATGCCAACCGCCGCCATGCCCACCATGGCCATGCCAACCGCCGCCCTGCCGCTGAGCTAGTGCGTCGGCCACGGGTAGTAAGAAGGTAAGGGCAAGGGCCACAACCGAAATTCGGAAGAGCGAGTACGTCCGTGACGGGACCATGGCGGTGCGTCCATCTGCCCCGCTATCACGCAGGGGCTAAGACCTTTTCCAGCTACTGTCGCATGCGCCGCAAGCGCAGGTGGCGCATTGATCCGGATCAATGCCGCGCGCTGTTTTGATGTCGTTGCTGCCGCCGTCGTCGCGTTAACCGAACGGCACGACTGTTCCCTTCTTCCTGGAAGCGGACATTGCCGACCGACCCCTCAGCGACGCACGAAAGCGAAAGGGCGTCGCGCCGGCGACACGACACGCCGGCGCGGCCCCCCGGGATCATGTCTTCACAGTTGAGGCCGTGTAGATCTCGTCGATGGTCTTCGCCAACGCTGCATTGAATTCCGCGTCGCTCGTTGGAAAAGCACTTCAGTGGCGTTACCGGCCTTGTATTGGCCGCCGTGGACCTTTCGCGGTTCGGCGATGCTGTGCGGTGGGAGCCCTCGCTGCTTAGAGCAGGATGACATCGCTATCGCTCAGCCATCCTGCTCCAGGTGTTTGTTTGATCGCGTGATTCAGACCTCCGGCGATTCCGCCTCCGGTCATCACGCTCTAGTTTCCGGTCATCCGGCCGAATACCATTGCGTCGCGATTCTTTTGCATCAGCATTGTGATGCTTGGTACTTTCTCGAAGCCAAGGCCCCGCGGGGGCGCCCCTTCCGAGTCTTCCACGACGTTAAGGTAGCGCTCGCCAGCCACTTTCTCCCATTTGCCGGCGGGTTTGCGCACCTCAAGGTTGGCAACTGTCGCCTTCAGTACAAGACGGACAACAGGGTCGTTCGGCGCGCCCGGCTTTGTCAGACTGGGATGGCCCGCGATGACCCGCCAGCCGTTGGCCAGCGCCCAAACGGTCAACTCTTCCTTTGTCAATGCTCATATCCTCTCCGGATTGAATTAACCGTTGCTTCCGTCGGTTCCTGCGGGTCAGGCTGGCGCTGTAGGATGGCTCAGGAACGCGTCGATCATCGTTTTCCTGTACTCCCCTTGGCAGCCCGCGCTTGCCAGAACGCCATGTCCGCGGCCTTGCTGAATGCCACTCGGACACCCTTACCACCCTGGCTCACGCGGATCTTGCCCCTATTTTGCGCCTTGTGATCGGCCAGCCATGTCAGGACGTCGGGATCCTCGTTGGTTCTACCTTCGAACTCGAGCACCCCGACAATCTCCTCTTCTTTGCGGCGCTTTACCATCGTGCATCCTTATTTTGAATTTTCTCGGGGGCGGTCTCCTGCGTCGGAGGACCATTTAGGAATCCGCCTTGCGCGCCTCCGTAATTCGTCCAAGCCGCGACACCGGATCAGACGTCTGAAAGGCTGAAAACGCCATCAGGTTTAGCTAAAGCGTACTGGCCGTCAGATGCGAAACCACACGGGAGGCATGATAGCTGCCTGGCCTCAGGCGGACCGAACGTTTCGATAATCAGATTGGACTCCCGAATGGTCAGGTGACTGGCTGTCGGCTTTAGCACGCTCCGCCCGCTTCTCGGCCAACCCTGGACATGGAATCCGGCATCCGAAAAGTCTTTTCGATCAAACCCCCAGATGCTGCCGCAGGATCGACATATCCGCCTTCAGTTCCGCCGTCGCCCCCCCTTGCACCAGGTGCCCGTTGTTCAGGATTTAAGCCCGCGTCGCCGGGTTCAGCGCCGCCGCGATATTCTGCTCGATTCTGCTCGCCGTTGGCACCTCAAAGCGGCCACTCCGCTCCCGGCCAGAAGCATGTCGAGCCCTTACCGGGTCGAAGCGCGAGCGGTGCGCCGCTGGACCGCCAGCAGGGCGATGATGCTGAGCGAAGCGGTCGCCATCAGATAGAAGCTGGGCGACAGCGGGTCCCCGGTCGTGGCGATCAGCCACGTTGCAAAGAACGGCGCAAAGCCACCAAAGATCGTCACGGAGATGCCATAGCTGAAAGCGATCCCGACAGCGCGCGTGTCGACCGGAAACTGCTCCGCCAGGAGCGACGGCAGCACCCCGCTGTATCCTGCCTTGATCAGGTTGAGCAGACCGACGGCAAACATCGCGGTGGCAAGGGAGGGATAGGCCACCATCAGCCAGAACGTCGGATAGGCAGCGATCGCGAACAGAATGGCCATCGCCAGCATGATCCGTGGACGTGCGATCTTGTCGGACATATGCCCGGCAATGACCGAAAAGACTGCGAGTATGATGCCGCCGAGCAGTGTCGCGATAAAGCCGGTAGAGGCGGGCAAATGCAGTGTCTTGATCCCATAGGTCGGGATGTAGAGCAGCAAGTAGTAGGAACTGTTCGAAATGATCGAGATGCCGACGGCGAGCAGCAACGGGACAGGCTGACGGCGAAGCAGGTCGCGGATCGGCACGGTCGGCGGCTTGACCGCCTCGAGGAATTCGGGCGTCTCGGCCATGCGTGAGCGGATATAGAGTCCGACCGGCCCTACCAGCAGGCCGAACACATAGGGGATGCGCCATCCCCACTCGACGAGTTGCTGATGCGTCAGGTTGCGTCGTCAGCGTGATGCCAAACAGCGCGACGATGACTGAGACAATGCCGGTGCTTCCCCATTGCCAGCTCGCGCTGTAACCCCTGCGGTCGCCCGCGTGCTCAACCAGAAAGGCGACGGCGCTGCCGAACTCGCCCCCGACCGAGAACCCCTGGAGGAGCCGTGCGAACGTGATGATGACCGGTGCGGCGACGCCGATCGTTGCATAGCCGGGTGTGATGATCATCAGCGCCGTGCCGATCATCATGAGCGCGATCGACAGCGTCAGCCCTGCTTTGCGTCCGGCTCGGTCGGTATAGGTGCCAATGACGGCGGCGCCCAACGGACGCGCGACATAGGACAGGCCGAAAGCGCCAAAGGTGATCATAAGCGACACGGTGGGATTGCCGGCGGGGAAGAATTCCTCGGCCAGCATCGCAGCGAAATAGCCATAGACGAGAAAGTCAAACCATTCGAGGACGTTGCCAATCGTCGCTGCGACGATCACGCCGGACAGGCGCGGTGCTGCAGTCGTGCCCCCCAGAGCTGCTTCAACGGCCATTTCTTGGCCCCCCTTTTTTATTCCTGTTGATGATTCGATACCAAGGGGAGGGATAGGGTCAAGGGGAGGCTGTCAGATCGTGCTGAGAGTGATTTCCAGATAAATCAGGGTCGTCCTCGAAGACGTTTCGGGGACGCGGAGTTCCCCCACTCTCAAACCCCCAAATGCCGCCGCAGAATCGACTTATCCGCCTTCAGCTCCGCCGTCGGCCCCTCATGCACCACATGCCCGTTGTTCAAAATATAAGCCCGCGTCGCCAGGTTCAGCGCCGCCGCAATATTCTGCTCCACCACCACGATCGTCAGCCCGGCCGCCGCCAGCTCCCCGCATACCCGCACCAGCTCATGCACGATGATCGGCGCCAGCCCCTCGAACGGCTCATCCAGGAGCACGATCTTCGGCGACCGCACCAGCGCCCGAGCGATAGCGAGCATCTGCTGCTCGCCGCCGGACAGGTCGGTGCCGCGGCTGGTGCGGCGTTCCTGTAACCGCGGAAACATCGCCCAGACACGCTCCAGCGGCCAACGGCCCGAGGCGGTGAGCCCAGCCAGCACCAGGTTGTCCTCGACGTTCAGGCTGCCGAAGATGCGCCGCTCCTCCGGCACCAACTGCATCCCGGCCTTGGCGATCGCATGAGGCGGCAGGCCGGCGACCGGTTTGCCGTCCAGCACGATCCGCCCGGCCTTGGGCCGCACGTCGCCCATCAGGCTTTTCAGCGTCGTCGTCTTGCCGGCACCGTTGCGGCCAAGTAACGCCACGACCTCATGCGCCTCGACCCGCAGTGCCACGTCGAACAGGATGTGGCTGTCGCCGTAGTAGCTGTTCAGCCCTTCGACCTCCAGCAGGCTCATGCCATCACCTCGCCGCCGAGATAGGCGTCCTGCACGGCCTGGCTGTTCTGGATCTCCCGCGGCGTGCCGTCGGCCAGCACGCGGCCCTCGCACAGCACGGTGATGCGTTCGGCGAGTTCGAACACCGCGTCCATGTCGTGCTCGACGATGATCATGGTGCGGCCTTCGCGGATGCGCTTCAGCAGTGCCACTGTCTCCATCCGCTCCTGCGGGCTCATGCCCGCCAGAGGCTCGTCCAGCAGCAGCAATGTGGGTTCGGTGGCCAGCGCCAGCCCGACCTCCAGCCGGCGCTTCTCGCCATAGGCCAGCGCCGAGACCGGCACGTCCGCGCGATCGGTCAGGCCGATCGCTGCCAGCGTGTCCCTGATCCGCGTCGACACGCCAGGGACGCGGTCGGCACGGCGCAGCAGGTCGATGCGGAAGCGTCCGCGCGCCGCGGCCAAAGCCGAGATCGCCAGGTTCTGCCGCACCGTCAGTTTCGTGAACAACTGGTTCACCTGATACGACTTGGTCAGACCGATCTGGCAGACATCGGTGACGTCCTGATGGGTGATGTCGCGGCCCTCGAAGCGAATGGTGCCGGCGGAGGGCGGGACCTCGCAGGTGATCATCTTGAAGAAGGTGGATTTGCCGGCGCCGTTCGGGCCGATGATGCCTCGCAGTTCGCCGGGCTCGACGGTGAAGTCGATATCGCTGTTGGCCAACACGCCGCCATAACGACGCGTCAGGCCGCGCACCTCCAGCACCGGGCCGGGCGGCGGTGCGCTGCGGCCGGGATGCGGCACCGCGATGTCGGTGTGCGCGACGACTTTCTCGGGTCCTTCGGGGATGAAGCGGTGCACCAGATCGACCATGGCGCCGATGATCCCGCGGCGCAGGAAGACGACCAGCAGCACGAAGATTACGCCCAGCACCAGCTTCCACGCGGCACCCAGCCCCAGCCCGGCCTGCAGGAAGTCGCGCAGATAGAGCCACACGGCGGCACCCACCAGCGGCCCGAACAGCGTGCCGGGGCCGCCGATGATCGTCTGCATGATCAGTTCGCCCGAAGTGTCGAACATGAACGCATCCGGCGGCATATAGCCCTGCATCACCCCCAGCAGTCCGCCAGCGAACCCGGCATACGCAGCCGCAATGACAAACGCCAGCAGCTTATACCGCCCCACAGCATGTCCGACCGCCCGCGCTCGGATCGGATTATCGCGGATGGCCATGAAGATGATGCCGACAGGGGAGTGGATGATCCGCCGCGCAATCACCATCCCGACCAGGAAACACAGCGCCAGGAAGGTGTACATCGAGAACCCGGTGCCCACCTTCCACGACGCGAAGCCCAGGTTGAACACCGGCGGCGGCACGCCGGAGATGCCGTTCTCGCCGCCGGTAAATTCGGCCAGCGGCGAGTTCTCCAGGAAGAAGAACATCTCGGCGATCGCCACGGTGATCATGGCGAAATAGATGCCGGTGCGGCGCAGTGCGATCAGGCCGACCAGCGCGCCCATCACGGCGCCGGCCGCCATGCCCAGCAGCAGCGCGAGCGGCACGCTGGCGACGATGCCCTGCGATGTCAGATAGGCCATGGTGAAGCCGCCGGTGCCGAAGAACGCCGCCTGGCCGAAGGACAGCAGCCCGGTGAAACCGAACAATATATCGAAGCCGATGCCGAAAAACCCCAGCACCAGGATGCGGTTCATCGTATCGGCGGCAAACCCGAGGGACGGCAGCACGAAGGGCGCGAGCGCAAGCCCGGCGGCTGTCGCCAGATCCGGAAGGATGCGGCGCCAGAAGGACTGAGGTGTCGCGAAATTCATGTGCGCGATGTGCTTCCAAGCAGCCCTTGCGGCCGCAGCATCAGGACCAGCGTCATCACCAGGAACAGCATCACCTGCGAATAGCTGGGATCGATCATCGAGGTCAGGCTGAGGATCTCACCCGCGATCAGCCCGCCCAGGATCGCCCCGGGGAACGACCCGACACCGCCGATGACGACGACGACGAAGGTTTCGACCAGGATCTGATCACCCATGTCGGGCGTCAGCGGCACAATGGGCGCGTTGATGATCCCCGCGAACCCCGCCGCGGCGGCGCCGATGCCGAAGACGAGCATGAACACCTTGAACACATCGATCCCCAGCATGGAGACCATGCCCGCATCCTCGATCCCCGCTCGGACGATCATGCCGATGCGGGTGCGATACAACACGATATACAGTACCGCCAGCGCGACGGCGATGATGCCCATCACCCATAATCGGTAGGACGGGTAGATCAGGAACCCCATCCGCGTGATGCCGGACCCCCAGGCCGGCGGCGGCACGGTCTGCGACAGGCTGCCGAAACCGCAGCCGCACGAGCTCCACGAAGACGATGCCCAGGCCGAAGGTGACCAGAAGCTGGTCTTCCCCTGGACGCGTGTAGAAATGCCGGATCAGCACCTGCTCCGTCACCACGCCGATGATCAGCACGGCGACGATGCCGGCAACGATCGCCAGCAGGAACGACCCGGTGAACTGATAGGCGACGAAACCGGCATAGCCGCCCATCATGAACAGCGCGCCATGCGCCAGGTTGAGCACGCCGAGCGTGCCGTAGATGATCGTCAGGCCGGAGCTGATCAGGGCGAGCAGGGCACCGAGTGCCAGCCCGTTGAACAGTTGCGAGACGAAATTCGGCCAACTCAGCATGCTGCAACCCGCGTCGGCGTTTCGTTACGTTACGGAGCCGAGCTTGCAGCCGAACGCGTCGGGTGCCTGCATCAGACCCTCGCCGGGCACGACCGCGACGATCTCAAAGTAATCGTCGGGCGACTTCATGTCGGAGACTTTCTTGCCCTTGGTCACCACCACGGGCCGGATCAACTGGTGGTCCGCCGCGCGCCACTTCACCGGGCCCAGATCGGTTTCGATCGTGCGGCCGGCTTCGTAGGAGGCGATGACATCGACCGGGTTGAAGCTCTTGGCATGCTCCACCGCGTCGGCCCAGAGGGCGACCTGCATATACGACACATGCGCCGCCCATTCCGGTTTGTAGCCGTGCTTGGCGTTGAACGTATCGACGAACATCTTGGCAAGCGGGTTGGTGTCGCCCATCGTCCACCAGAACTCGGTCGTGCAGTAGACGCCCTGCATCAACTCCGGCCCGGCTTCCTTGCTGAGGAATGGCGACAGGTACGGCATCACCAGCGTCATCTTGTCGAGGATGCCGAATTGCTTAGCCTGTTTGACTGAGGTGACGGCGTCGTTGCCGAAGTTGACGTTGATCAGCACCTCGGCGCCCGAGTTGGCGATGTTGAGCAGGTAGCTGGAATAATCCGGCGCGCCCAGCGGGCAGACCTGGTCGGTGATCGTCGTCCAGCCGGCTGGCTTGAGGAAGTCCTGCATCGAGCTGGTAACCGAGTGGCCGTAGGTATAGTCCGGCGTCAGGTAGGCGACCTTCTTGTTCTTGCCCAACGCCTTGATCAGCTCCGGCGCAATCGCCGCCGCCGCCGTGTACGCATAATGCGATGCCCTGAAGGAATACCGCGTGCAGTCCTTGCCGCTGGTATCGTTGGAGCCGGTCACCAGCGGCAGGTAGATCACATGCTCACGCTGGGCGAGCTTATTGATTGCAACGGCAACCGCCGATGACACCGACCCGGCGATCATGATCGCCTTCTTCTCGGAGATGAAGCGCGACTGCGCCTGCACCGCGGTGTTCGGCTTGGCCTCGCTGTCGGCGACACCGAACTCGACCTTCTTGCCCAGCACGCCCTTGGTGGTCAGGGTCGAGATCTTGCGGATCAGCGCATGGCCTTCGTTCAGATGCTCGATCGCGAGCTCGAACCCCTTGCGTTCATCGGTGCCGGCGGCGGCATAGGTGCCGGTCAGCGGGGTGCAGAGGCCGACGAAGACGGATGGCCCTTCGGTGCCGGCAGGGAAGTTGCCCAGCGCGTCGGCGGCCGAGGCGGGGCGGGGGAGAAGCGCACCCGTGGTGAGCGCACCAGCGATGCCGAGGCCGCCACGCAGCAGGTTTCGCCGCGGCATCGGGAAGGTTTTGTTGACATCAGTCATTTTCATCGGATCCATCCCTCCTGAAATTTTTTGCGACGCGCTGTTGCGGGCCGGACCTGTCGCTTACCTTAGGTTGATCGGCATAAGCAACTATTGGGTCTCGCCTTTTTCCGGATGGTCGAGGTGGCGATACGCCGGCATTGCGCATTGCAGGACATTGTATTTGATAATTGGAAAATAAAATCGCGCCGTCCCGCCCGAAGCTTGGCGTCAGGGCATGCCTGTGCTTTCGTCGCCCGACCGAAAACAAGCGGGGAAACAAGGCCATGTCCGATGTCCAGGAAGACCTGCGTCCGGGGGCGCACGCTGCCACCAGCCTCGATGTCGCCGTGGTCGGCGCCGGGCTGGGCGGGCTCTATGCGCTGTATCGCCTGCGCAGGCTGGGGCTGAAGGCCCGCGCGTTCGAGGCCGGGAGCGGGCGTCGGCGGCACGTGGTTCTGGAACCGCTATCCGGGCGCGCGCTGCGACGTCGAGAGCCTGGAATACTCCTACGCCTTCGACGACGACCTGCAGCAGGAATGGCACTGGCCGGAACGCTACGGCACCCAGCCGGAAATCCTGCGCTATATCAACCATGTCGCCGACCGTTTCGATCTGCGCACGCGACGTGCAGCTGAACACGCGCGTGACGTCGGCGCGAGTTCGACCCGGCGCGCGGCCGGTGGACGGTGCGCACCGACCGCGGCGACGTGATCACGCGCGCCGTTCTGCATCATGGCGACCGGCAATCTGTCGACGCCGCGGGTGCCGGACTTCAAGGGATTCAACGACTTCAAGGGCAAATGGTACCACTCGGGACTATGGCCGCATGAGGGCGTGGACTTCTCCGGCCTGCGCGTCGGCGTGATCGGCACCGGTTCGTCCGGCGTGCAGATGATCCCGCTGATCGCGCAGCAGGCGAGCCATCTGCACGTGTTCCAGCGCACCGCGAATTTCAGCCTGCCGGCGCGCAACGGCGCCGATGGATCCGGACCGAGGAACGAACGCCACAAGGCCGAATATGCCGCCCGCCGCGCGGCCGCGTACGAGACGCCGTTCGGCATCGCCGGCCATCCCGCGCCCGACCAAATCGGCGCTGGAGGCGACCGAGGCGGAACGCAACGCGCAAGTACGAAGCGAAATGGGCGGAAGGCGGCAGCATCAGCTTCCTCTATTCCTACACCGACCTGCTGGTGAACAAGGACGCCAACGACACGGCGTCGGAGTTCGTGCGCAACAAGATCCGCTCCATCGTACGCGATCCCGCAGGTCGCGGAACTGCTGGCGCCGAAGGACCATCCGATCGGCACGAAACGGCTGTGCCTCGATACCAATTATTACGAGACCTACAACCGCGACAACGTGACGCTGGTGGATGTGCGCAGCAGCGCCGATCGAGGAGATCACCGAGACCGGCGTGCAGCACGGCGGACGCGGAGTACGAGCTCGACGCGATCGTGTTCGCCACCGGCTTCGACGCGATGACCGGCGCGCTGCGGGAGATCGACATCCGCGTCGGCAACGGGCCGACGCTGGCGGAGAAATGGGCAGACGGGCCGCTGACCTATCTGGGCCTGATGGTCGCCGGCTTTCCCAACATGTTCACCATCACCGGGCCCGGGCAGCCCGTCGGTGAAGACGCAGATGATCGTGGCGATCGAGCAGCACATGGACTGGATCGCCGACTGCCTGGCGACGATGCGCGCGCGCGGCATGAAGCGGATCGAACCGAGCGCGGAGGCGGAGCGCGACTGGGTCCAGCATGTGAACGATGTCGCGGACAGCACGCTCTATCCGCTGGCGAACTCCTGGTACATGGGCGTCGAACATTCCCGGCAAGCCGCGAGTGTTCATGCCGTATGTCGGCGGGTTCGCCGGCTACAAGAAGAAGTGCGACGCGGTGGCGGCGAACGATTACGAGGGGTTCGTGATGTCGCGCTGAGCCGGGCGGCGACCCTTTCGGACCCGCACCGGACCCGCAGCGCCATGGCCCCGCAACCTACTGGAATGAATACCTCGACCAGCATTCCATCGGCGCCCATCTCGGATTGACAGGCCGGCGGCCGGCGCGGACAACCGAGTGGTGCAGCCTGATCCCGGCATGATCCGTGACCCTCAACCCCGCCACGCTTGGGCCCACCCCCATCTGGCCCGCCGGTGGCGGGCCTGCTCGACCCAGTGACCCCGCTGGCCCAGGTCCCTTTGGCGCCCGTCCGCCCTGGCCGCGCCGATCCTGGTCCTGGGCGCACCTCGCTCCGGCACCACGTGGCTGGCGAAGATCATCGACAGCCACCCCGGCGTCGTCTACCGCCACGAGCCCGACAAGGCGCTGCCGCCGCCCGTTCCGCTGACCGAAGCCGCCGTGCCCGCCCTGGTCGCACGCTGGGCCAGCAGCCGCACGCCATCGGTCGTGACCAAGCGGCCGTTCTTCCCCAAATCCTGGCAGCCCGGCTGGCTCCGGCTCCTCCGCACCGCCCTGGTCGGCGCCGTCGACATCGCTGCCCGGCTACCGGTGCTGCCCGTAGCCCCGCGCAGTGTCCCCGATCTCGCCACGACGCCCGCCGAACGGGTGCTCTTCAAGTCGATCGCGCTCCGCCAGGGGGCGGGGGCGTTGGGCCGAGCACTGCCGGACAGCCGGATCGTGTTGGTGTTGCGCCATCCGTGCGGCCAGGTTTCCTCGGTCATGCGCGGCAACCGCAAGCAGCGCTTCGACCTGCAGACCGAGGGCACCGACATGCCCTTCGACGAGGCTGCGACTGTGGCCCATGCCGGTGCCTCGGGCGTGACGGAGGCCGAATTCCAGGCGCTGCCCGATGCGGCGAAATATGCCTGGGGCTGGCGGCACTTCAACGAAACCGCCTATGCCGACCTCGCGTCGCTGCCGAACGTGCACATCCTGCCCTATGAGGCACTGTGCGCCGATCCGGTGAAGGTGGCCCAGACGGTGATGACGTTCACCGGTCTCGGCTGGCCCCCGGAGACGGCCGATTTCGTGCAGCGCAGCACCTCCCACACCGGTGAGGCCGGGTATTACGCGGTCTATCGCAACGCGGTCGCCGCGGCCGAGGCCTGGCGGCGGCGGATGGACAAGGCGGATATCGAAGCGGTGCGCAGCGTCGCGGCCGGATCGCCGCTGGCGCGCTTCTGGCCTGACCTGGTCGAGACCTCCGCACCGTGATCGCCGTTGCTCTGGCTGCGCATGGTCATGAAACCGGCGTGACAATTCTGCGGCAAAAAGGCAATTTACCGGCGTGAATGTTCTCGCCCCCCCGAAGTCGCGGCTGCATATCGAGATCGTGCATGATCTCGTGTGCCCGTGGTGCTACCTGGGCGTGCGCCGGCTGCATGCGCACGCTGCGCCGCCGCCCGGATATCGGCTTCGACCTGGTCTGGCGTCCGTTCCTGCTGAACCCTGACATGCCCCGCAACGGCATGTCCCGCCCCGACTACGTCGTCCGCAAATTCGGCGGCGAGGACCGCGCTCGGCGTCTCTATGCCACGATCTCGGAAGTCGGCCGGGCCGAGGGGCTGGCCTTCCGCTTCGACCGCATCCGCCGCACCCCGTCCTCGATCGACGCGCATCGGCTGGTGCGGCTGCGCCGCCGGCTACGGCAGAGCGACGGATGTGGTGGAGGCGCTGTTCGCGGCGCATTTCACGGATGGGCACGATATCGGCGACCACAGCGTGCTGACCGCGGTCGCCGTCGCCTGCGGGATGGAGGCGCTGGACGTGCGGCGCTTCCTCGCATCCGACCGGGAGACCGAGGCGGTCCACGCCGAAAACCTGCGTGCGCACCGGTTGGGCATCAACGGCGTCCCCTGCTTCGTCATCGAAGGCGCCCACGCCATCGCCGGCGCGCAGGAGCCCGAGGTGATCGAACGCCTGCTCGACATCGCCGCGGTGGACGTCCCTCGGTTCTAGGTGTTCGGCGACGTCGGCCTGCTGGCGTCCTGCTCCGGATACGTCCCGGCATGGCCCGGCTTTGACCGGTGGCCATCTCGGCCTCAGTTGGGCGCGGTGTTAAGCCGGTCGCGACGGCGTCGAGCGGCATTAGCACCACGTCAAGCCGGGCTATCACGGATCCTCCGTGCAGGTCGCACGGCGGCGGCCTACGGTCGTCAGGCTCACGCGGTCGATATTCAGCCAGACGGTTGAAGTTCGGCCGTCCAGACCCGCCGGGTTGCCTAGATTCCCCGTCGGCGCCTACGATCCAGCGTCTCAGCAAGACCGGAAACGTTCAGATGTCGCCAGAAATCGTCGCCCAACTCGCGCCGCACGGGGTCCTTCGCGCGGGCATCAACATGTCCAACTTCCTGCTGGTGACGGGGCGCTCGCGCGTCCGGCGATCCGCGAGGGCGTGTCGCCGTCGCATGGCCGCGGCGATCGCCGAGCGGCTGGGCGTGCCGGTGAAGTATGTGCCGTTCCCCAAGCCGGGCGAACTGGCGGACCAGGCCGGCAAGGACGTGTGGGACATCGGCCTGATCGGCGCCGAACCCGCTCGGGCGGAGAAGATCGCGTTCACCGCGGCTTATGCCGAGATCGAGGCGACCTACCTGGTGCCCGCCGGGTCGCCGTTGAAGACGATCGCCGATGTCGACAAGCCGGGCGTGAAGATCGCGGTGACCGCGCGGTGCGGCCTATGATCTGTGGCTGGAGCGGAACATCAAGCACGCCACGCTGGTGCGGACGGACAGCCTGGACTCGGCGATGGAACGGTTTGTCGCCGAGAAGATGGACGCGCTGGCGGGGCTGCGGCCGCGGTTGCTGTCGGATGTAACGAAACTGCCGGGTGCGGTGATCCTGGACGGTCAGTTCACCGCGGTGCAGCAGGCGGTCGGGACGGCGAAGGCGAACGCGGCGGCGGCGGCTTGGCTGCATGAGTTCGTGGAGGAGGCGAAGGCTTCGGGGCTGGTCGCGAAGTTTATCGAGCAGCACAAGGTGAAGGGGCTGTCGGTGGCGCCTCCGGGGTGAGGGGGCTGGGAGTGGCCAGTCCATGATCAGACGGGTCTGGCTGGCTCCCGCCTCCGGGGAGGCCCCGGCCGCGACGGGGGACGAATGGAGCTGACATTCGACCCCTCCGCGGGGGACCGATACAAGCACGGCCCTCAGCGAATAAGGAACCTGAGCGAGCATTGGCTGGGCCGCGCGATCTACTGTCCAGGCTGCGGAAACCAGACGCTTTCACGCTACGGCAATAACAAGCCCGTCGCAGATTTCCACTGCGCGTCTTGCCGCGCCGATTATGAACTGAAAAGCCAGGCACGAATGTTCGGAGCCAGTGTAGCAGACGGCGCTTACAGGACGATGATCGAGCGCCTCAGCAGCGCCCAGAATCCGCACCTCTTTCTGCTGCATTACAGCCCTGTTTTGCATTCAGTCATGAACCTGATTGTGGTACCGAAGTATTTCTTCATCCCCGACATGATCATAAAGCGTCCTCCGCTGTCCCCCACCGCTCGACGTGCGGGATGGGTTGGGTGCAAGATCATGCTTGGTACCATTCCGCAGGCGGGACAGATATCCCTGATCCGGAACGGCATTGTCAGACCGAAGTCTGAGGTCCTGCTTGCGTGGCAAAAGACGGTCTTTCTTCGCGATCAGAAAGATGCGGTCTCGAAAGGATGGCTACTGAACGTCATGCGGTGCGTCGAGCGGATCGGAAGGTCCGAATTCACGATCCAAGACGTCTATCAATTCGAGGACGAAATGTCTGTGCTCTATCCGTCGAACCGGCACGTCCGGCAAAAAATGAGACAGCAACTTCAGGTATTACGGGACAAAGGGTTGTTGCAGTTCACCGGCCGCGGTACCTATCAGATGGTTTGACGCCCTCACCCCACCCGCAGCAACCGAGCCCCCTCGGCCTTCAGCCAAGCAATCGCCATCGTCGTATGCGGGGTCAGTTCATCCACCAGCGACCAGAACTGCCGCCCGTGGTTCATGTGCCGCAGATGTGCAACCTCATGCGCAACGACATAGTCCTGCACAAACGTCGGAGCCATCACCAGCCGCCAGCTCAGCATCAGCGACTTGTCCGGCGCACAGCTCCCCCACCGGCTCTTGGTATCCTTCACGGTCAGCCGTTTCGGTGAAATACCGATCAACCCCGCCTTCGCCAGCACCAGCGCGCCCAGCCGCCGCTTCGCCTCCTGCCGCAGGAAATCCCGCACCCGCCGAGCGACGAACTCCTCAGCGCCGGTGACGTGCAGTTCCTCCTCCAGCAGCCACGCCGCCGCCGCGGGCCTGAGGCGCATGCCGGATCCGGTGCGGCACGCCGCAGATCGGCACCAGTGCCCCGTCGGCCAGCGCCACTGCCTCGGGCAGGGCCGCCAGACGGTCCGACACCCAGTCGGCGTGCCCCATCAGCAGGGCCATGCCGGCCTTCCGGCTCGCGCGCATAGGCAAAGTCACGACAACGGCGCCTCCGGTGGGGTCGATCCGCAGAGAAATCCGCCGCGCACGCCGGTTCCGCCGCCAATAGACCCGGGTTGGTCCAGACGGCAGGACGAGCGTTTCGGGGGAAACTCCTCCATGCCTGTCAATGCACCGGTGCGGGGGCGATTCGTCAATGGACGTGTGACCAAAGGCGTCGTATGAACGTTATAGTATAACATTCCATCGGAGCCTCCCCGGAATGCTGACGTATCACCGCCGCCACCTGCTCGGAACCGCCCTGCTCGCCGCCGTCGCCCCAAAGCCGACCGGGGCGCTGGCCGCTTCCATACCGGATCCCCAAAAATTGCCGGTGATCGCGACCTTCTCCATCCTGGGCGACATGGTCGCAACCGTCGGCGGCGCGCGCGTCTCGGTCCGGACGCTGGTCGGCCCCGACCAGGACGTCCATATCTATGAGCCGGCGCCGAAGGACCTGCGCGACCTGCTGGCCTCGGCGGCGGTGGTCGAGAACGGCCTCGGCCTGGAGGGCTGGATGGCCCGCCTGACCGGTGCCGCCGGCTTCAAGGGCCGCGTCATCCAGGCCGCCGCCCAGGTCACCCCCCGCACGATGAAGGAGGACAGCGGCGCCATCGCCACCGATCCGCATGCCTGGCAGGACCCGCGCAACGGCGTGCTCTATGTCGAGGCGATCGCTGCCGGCCTGTCCGGCGCGGACCCGGACCATGCCTCCGCCTATGCCGATGCCGCGCAGCACTACGCTGACGCCATCCGTCAGGCCGATGCCCGCATCGAGGCCGCCTTTGCGCCCATCCCGCCCGACCAGCGGCGGATCATCACCACCCATGATGCATTCGGCTATTACGGCGCCCGCTACGGGATCGAGTTCCTCGCCGCCGAGGGCGTCAGCACCGAGTCCGAACCCTCGGCCAAGGCCATCGCCGCCCTGATTCGCCAGATCAAGCGCGAGAAGATCCACGCCGTCTTCATCGAGAACATGACCAGCGACCGTATGGCTCGGATGCTGGCACGCGAGACCGGCGCCGTGCTGGGGGGCACCGTCTACTCCGACGCCCTGTCGCCGCCGGGCGGCCCGGCGGCGACCTATCTGACGATGCTGGACCACAACACCAACCTGTTCGTCGCGGCCATGAAAGGGCACTGACCCCAGTCCGGCGCCAGCACGGATGCCCGCCTGCCGCGCCTGATGGCCCAAGCGCTGCCGGACGACGGCGCGTTTGCACTGGGCTCCACGCGGCCGAGAGGCTCTGGCCGAAACATCGTCCCCGCGGAATAATGGGGCATTGACCGGAGGGTGTCCGATGTTGCCAAGCCTGTTCGTCAGCCATGGTTCGCCGGCACTGATGCTCACCGAGGCCCCCGCCCGCACCTTCCTGACGGGGCTCGGCCGGATGATCGACGAGCGTTATGGCCGGCCGCGCGCCATCGTCGTCGCCTCGGCGCATTGGGAGGCCGACCGGCCTTGCATCAATACCGGCGCCGGGCCGGATGCCACACATGAAACGATCCACGACTTCTACGGTTTCCCAGCCCCGCTGTATGAGCTGCGCTACCCCGCGCCGGGTCCGCGCAAACTCGCCGAGATGGTCGGCGGCCTGCTGCTCGCTGCCGGCCTGAGGCCCGCGATCGCCCCGGGACGCGGCCTGGACCACGGCGCCTGGGTGCCGCTGATGATGATGTATCCCGAGACCGACATCCCGGTGCTGCAGGTCTCGGTGCAGACGCCGCTGGGGCCGGCGCATCACCTGGCCCTGGGTGAGGCGCTGGCGCCGCTGCGGCAGGAGGGTGTGCTGGTCATGGGATCCGGCAGCTTCACCCACGATCTGCGGGAGTTCCGCCACGGCCGCCCGGCGATCGACGCGCCCGAACCCGATTGGGTGCGGGATTTTGCCGGCTGGTTCACCGACGCGCTGGCGGGCGACCGGGTGGAGGACATGCTGGCCTATCGGGACCATGCCCCGTTCGGCGCAAAGAATCACCCGAGCGAGGAGCACATCCTGCCGCTGTTCGTCGCCCGCGGGGCCGGCGGCGGGGTGTGCGAGCACCTGCATGCCAGCGCGACCTATGGGTTCCTGAGGATGGATGTGTTCGGCTTTCACAGCTCCAACGAACTGAGCGGACCGTCGTTCGGACGGAACCCGCCGAATCGGCGTTAGAACAATCGGGCCATTTCGTCTTGGTCGGCCCGGCCTCGATTGCGTGCTGGACAATGGTTACGCCTCACCATTAACTCCATTGGCGGTTCGGTCAAGTCGCGTTCGATCGGATGGAGGAAGACATGTCAGCGAGCGCAGCGGTCGCAGCCGGCCCCAATGCAGAGCAACTCCTGTGGATCGAGCGGGTCCTTGGTGTTTCCGTTCAGGACACGGACCAGGTCCGCGGTCCAAAGCCGGAGGATGGCCCGCCGCCGGACTTTGTCGATGCCCAGGCTCACCAGCAGTCCCTGACCGGATTGGCCCGCTGGCAGGCGGCCCGCAGTCAGGCGATCACGGTGCTGGGGGTCCTGGAAGCTGCCTTCCGTGACATGGAGGATCCGCTGAGCGACAAAGGGATCATCCAGCTCCGCGCAATCCGCGCCAATCTGACGGAACGACCCGAGACGCCGCAGCAACTCATCGAACTGGTGCGCTACATCGCCGAGGACAGCGTTGTCCAAGAGGCCGAGGTGCCAAACGGGTTCGGCATTGCCGTCAGTCTCCGCAAGCCTCTGCTCGAGGCGTTGCAGAGCATCCGCTCCGAAATGACCAGCCATCAGGGGCGAACTCATGAGCGAGCATGGCGGCGGCGGACAGCAATATGGGGAAGTCGGGACGCTCAATGAGCGCAGCCGTCAGCGCAGGCCGAAGAAACGGATCATCCAGGTTGCTAATACGACGATTTCCTGGAGGCACCCCGCTCACGATCCAGGCCCTTGGCGCAACGGCGGGTGGCAGCGCCCAGGGCGTGACCGTCCACAACGCCTATTTCAACAAATGGTGGAAGCCGGGTCAGACGATTTCGGTGCCGATCTTTGCGACCCCCTCGGCGGTCAACGAGGGTCCAGCTACACGTTCGACATCACGATGGCATACCTGCAGGTCCGGTTGCAGTGGGCGCCTAAGCCGGAGTGGACCACGACGGAGCCGGTGACGGCACAGACCCTGGGCGTGACCTCGAACAATCGAAATGCGCGGTTTCTCGTGACCGTGCCCGCCGGCGGACGTTTCACCGAGGCCGGCGATGCGGTGCCCATACGGGTCGAAGTCGTGGCGGATGAATGGTTCCGTGGTCCGCCGCTGGTCGGAACGGTCAAGGTCGTCAAGGTCAAGCCGACCATCACCTTGACGGCGCCCAAGGCCGTGGCGGTTGGCACAGCGGTCAGCGCTGCCGTCATCGCCCAGACGGCGCCGGAGCCGTTGCAACCCACCTACGCGCCGGCAGGCAACTCGCTGTTCAACACCGCGGGTGACGTACTGGTCACCGCCAGTTTCGTTGGCAACGATCGGTTCGCCGCGGCCGACCCGGTCACGGTAACGGTCAAGGTGGCGGCGAAGCCGGTGATCACCTGGCCGCCACTGCCTCAGGTTGTCGTCGGGACCATGGCCGATGACAAGATCCTGTGCGCGACGGTCCAACCGCAGGGGTTGGCGCTGTCCTGGACGCCCGCGCCAAACAGCGCGCTCAATACGGTCGGGGACGTCACGCTCACCGCCATATTCGACGGCAATGCCGTGGTGCCTGCGTCCGACCCTGTCAGCGCTACGATCAAGGTCATCAAGGACAAGCCGACCATCGTATGGAAGCCGTTGCCCGTCCTCGCGAACAGCGCGCCGCAGCAATACACGCCGGCTGCCAGAGCCATGACCATCCATGGCACGCAAGCCGTGGTCGATATGAAATACGATCCGCTGCCGACCGCGGCCGTTGGGGCCGCCGGCAGCATGAACGTGCGGGCCTATTTCGCCGACACCGCCATTTACGAGAAGAACGAGCTGACGGTTCCGGTCAAGATCGTTGCCGACCGAGCGACGCTGGGCCGCGAGGGGATGATCAACGGCGACGGATGGATCGGGCCGCAGTCGCAGACGGACAAAGCGCTGCTGAAGAAATGGGACGAAGACGACAGTCCCACCGGTCTGAAGAAGACCGCCCAGAAAGTCATGGCCGACATCCAGGGCATGACCGGCGAAGAACTGATCGCCTACATGGACGACCTGATCAATCCGGGCGGAAGCGGCGCGATCGGCACGCGTACGGACGATCCTCCGTCGAAACGATTCCCGAACTACATCTGGGAACTGCCGAACGGCATGCAGGTTCGCTACAAGCCGCGTGGTGACGGGCGTCCGCCCGTTACCAATCCGCCGACGCCGATGTTCTGCGTCGAAGGCAAGACCTGCGTCGGACCATCCAGACGGGACAGCGACGTTGCGTTCAAGGTCACCTCCGCCGGCAACCCGGGCGCGTACGGTCCCGGCCAGACCTTCAAGCCGCCTGGCATGACCAATCCTCAGTTGGCGGAATCCAAGGAATACATGAACGCCGCCTGCTCGACCACGCATCTGTCCTGCAAGCTGAAGGAAGAGCAGACGATCACCTGGGCCAACCCGCCCGACATCACGGTCGGTGACACGCTCGCCACAACCCTCGCCACGGTGCAGGCGGAGGATCGCACCCTGCTCGAGTTCTTCGATGCCAGTGACGCGCCGGTAACGGACGCAACGGTGCCGGTGGCGGGGCCGGCGCAGGTCCTGAAGGTGAAAGGCAAGGCGAGCAAGCGCTACCTCGTCAGCGCCGCCGCCGTAACCGTTACGCTCAACGTCAAGAAGAAGACGCAAACGATCACCTGGAACCCGGCTCAGCGGCAGGTCCAGGCCGGCGACCCGCTCGGCGGCACGCTGATGTCTGCCGCGGCACCCGGCGGCACACCGATCTGCCACATCGCCGGCCGCAACGATCCGGTCACGGCTGAAACGAAACTGCCGGCTGGCATTTACACGATCACCGCGCGCATGGGCGAGTCCCCGACCTATGAAGCCGCGCCGGACCTCAGCATCGAGGTGACCGTCGTGCGCCGGCCCCAGACGATCGCCTGGCAACCGCCAAGGACTGTCATCCCGGCCGGTTCGGCGCTTGCCGAGGTGCTCAATGCCAGCGTCACGCCGAGCGGTGTTACCCCGGTGTATGAGGCGGTCGGAGAAACGACACAGGCGGTGACGGGGGTGACGGTGCTGCCGCCCGGAGCCTGGCAGATCACCGCGACAGCGCCACAGACAGATCTCTATACGGCGGCCGATCCGATCATGGTCACGTTCACCGTCGCGAAGCAGCCACAGACAATCGCATGGCGCCCGGCACGAGGGGAGCTTCCGGTCGGGTCTGCCCTCGGCGATTTCCTGAATGGATCGGTCAGCCCGGGCGACCGCGCGCCGGTCTACCGTATCGAAGGCGGGATCGAGGTCACGGCCAACTCCGTCCTGCGTCCGGCCAAATATCGCATCGTTGCCAACGCCGTTGAAACGCCGCTGCTGCTTGCGGCCGAACCGGTGAGCCACGACATCACCATCCTGCCGCCAGCGGAGCGCCGGTAAATGACCCCACCACTCGACCTGTTGCTCGCCGAGGGCACGTTACGGTTCTACCCTCGGGCCGGGACCTTCGACACGGACGCCGTGGCGGCCGCGATCGGACAGATCGGTAGCGCGTATCATGACGCGGCCGACCCGACTGTGTTCGCCCTGTTCACGGACCCGTCCGCGCGCGACGCCTGTCGCGACTCCCGTTCGGCGGACCCTTCGACGAGCTTTCCCTATGTGCCTCTGCTGACGCTACATCCGGACGAGATCGCCCTTTTCACCGCCGGCGCGGATGCGGAACTGCTGGACCTGGCAGGCCAGTTCATCACCTGGCTGACCGCGACCTACGATTGCCTGATCGAAAATGAATTCGGTACCGACATGGAGACGCTGGCAGGCGAGGCGGACAACCCGCAGACCTGACAGCCTCACCGCCCCTTCCGCGTTATGATCGGGCCTGGCCCCATAACCACCGAGATAGGCGACCGACGCACAAAAGGTGCCGCTCCCCTGTCGAGGAACGTCGTGGATAACCGGCACGAGGCCGGTCATTACAGAGTCAACGTGTTCGCCCGCCTATGTCATAACGGCAGCCCAACGGGCGGACCGGTATGCGCGCGGGGTTGCCAGGGGAGGCACGTCTGCGGCCTGGCGAAGAAGCAATGAGAAACCAACGACCCGGCCGTTTCGAAACGAGTCAAGAGGTCGGGTCGCCAGTGTCAGAAAGCCGCCTTCAGCTTCGCCCAATCCTCGATCGCGGCCTCCTGCCCGGGGATCAACTGGATGGTGAACTGCGTGTAGCCCCCATCCCGCAACCCCGCGATCCGGTCCAGCAGATCGGCCCGCGTGCCGGTGAACGTCGTCCGGCGGATCAGTTCCGCTGTTACGAACGTCCGTTCGATGTCCTTCACCGCCATCAGGTGGCTGCGGTGGTTCTCCAGATACCGCGCGTCCTCCGGCTGGAAGCGCCGAGCCAGCTCGATATAGCCGGCGACGGACTCAGCGACCTCGGGTGGCACGGTCGAGGTGTTCGGCAGCCCCGACAGCGCCTCATCCGCGGCCCGGTGCAGCAGCACCGTGGCGCGCGGGCCGGCCTGGGCCACCGCCCGCGGGCTGTCGGCCGCCTCGCCGTCCTCCAGGATGCAGCCCAGCGCGAAGGCGACCGCCGTCAGCCTCGCCGGCTCGTTCCCGGCCTTCGCCCAGCTTCCCTGCATGGCCTTCATCGCCGACACGCCACCCGGCACGTCGCCCACGAAGTTCAGCCACCCGGCCTTGAGCCGAGCGGTAAGGTCGCGGCCGCGGGGGCCATAGGCGGAGATGTGCAGGTCCACCTTGTTCCGCAGGTTGATCAGCCCAAGCTCGGGATTGAGGAAGGTGATCTTGCGCCGCTTGCCCTCGACGTCGAACTCGGTCGTCTCGCCGTCCAGCAGGGCCATGACGACGCGGATGTATTCCTCCATGTCGGCCTGCTTCATGGCGCCGAGGCCCATGGTGCGCCGCCCGGTGAAGCCGGTGCCGACGCCGAAATCGATCCGCCCCGGCGCCAGCGCGTTCAGCGAGGCAAACGCATTGGCCGTCACCGGCGCGATGCGGTTGGACGGGATCAGCACCCCGGTGCCCAGGCGGATGCGGGAGGTCTGCGCCGCCGCCGCGCCCATGGCGACGAAGCAGTCCGCACACAGCATCTGCGTGTCGTAGAACCAGGCATGGGTGAAGCCCAGCTCCTCGGCACGCTTGACGACCTTGTAGCTGTCGGCAGCGGTGGGGATGGCGATGCCGAATTCCATGGCGTCCTCCTGTTTGTCCCGCTCTGGGATTTGTCCTTTGCGCCTACGGGATCACGCCGCAGGCGATGCGTCCACCGCCGCCGCCGTCCAGCAGCGGCGTGTCCTTATAGTTGTCACCGCCGACATTGATGACCAAGGCTCGGCCCTTCAGGTCCTCGATGTTCTTGATCCGAGGGGCGATCAGGGTCTGGTCGGTGGTGCCGTCTGCCTCGACTTCCATGACCGGCAGGTCACCCAGGTGGCCTTCGCCGTCCGGGCCGAGGTGCTTGCCGGTATGGTCGGGGTCCAGATGGCCGCCCGCGGCTCCGGCGGGGATCAGGATGCCGCTGTAGAAGGTCGGGCCGCAATTGCCGTTCTCATGGACGTGGAACCCGTGCGTCCCGGGCGGCAGCCCGTGTAGCGCCAGCTTGAACGAGGCCCCCTTGTCGGTGTCGCTGATCGTGACGGTGCCGACCGGATCGCCGGTCCCGCTCTGGGTGGCCTTGGACATCTTGACGGTGATGTCCTCGGCCCTGGCCCCGGTCGTCGCGAAATGCGTTGCCGCGAGAAGCAGGGTGACGACCAGGGACGTCTTGACCAGGTGGCGCATGGGCATTCTCACGAGCGGCAATAACCTGTTGATTGGCATGCCGGTCCGGTTGGTGGCAACCCGATCCGAAACATTGGCGAGGCGCCGCCGGGTTGGCGTCGCCCGCGGTTGGCCTTTATCTGCTGCGGCAAGCCCTTCCAAAGGACGCATCCGTGCACGACGTCGACCAAGCCATCGCCTCCCGCCGCTCCATCCGGCGTTTCCTGCCGACCTCCGTTCCGGCCGAGACGGTCGAGGCGATCCTCGACGTCGCCGCCCGGGCACCGAGCGGGACGAACATGCAGCCGTGGCGGGGGTATGTGCTGGCGGGGGCGGCGAAGGACCGGCTGATCGCGGCGGTGCAGGCGGTGTTCGACGCCGGCGGACACGGGCATGTGCAGGAGGTCCAATACTATCCGGACGAATTCTTCGACCCCTATCTGTCCCGGCGCCGCGAGGTCGGCTGGGGGCTGTACGGCCTGCTGGGCATCGCTCGCGGCGAGGCGGCGAAGATGAAGGCGCAGCACCGGCGGAACTTCCAGTTCTTCGATGCGCCGGTCGGGATGATCTTCACCATCGACCGGCGGCTGGCGACCGGCTCCTGGCTGGATTACGGCATGTTCCTGGAGAACGTGATGGTCGCCGCCCGCGGCCGCGGCCTGGATACCTGCGCCCAGGCGGCCTGGACCCATTATCACACGGCGATCCGGCCCGGTGCTGGATCTGGCCGAGGAGGAGGTCGTGGTCTGCGGCATGGCGTTGGGCTACGCCGACCACGATGCGCCCGGAGAACACGCTGGAGACAGTGCGGGCGCCAGCGCGGGAGTTCATGCGGTTCGAGGGGTTTCCGGCATCGTGAAACCGGAGCGCCTTGCGGCGTCGCCGAAGGCTGGACGCCGGTCGGAGGTCGCCGTCTGGCGGGCCAGCGTCGCGCATACGTCTGGAGCACGCGACATCTGACTCGACAAACGAGGAACATAGCGTGAATATATAGGGCGTGTGGCGGGAGCGGTCGTGCGCTGTGGCGTGGCTGCCACAACGCCGCATTTAGTGGGCGACGACGGCAGAGTTGTCCCATATATTGTTGCCGTGAATCCGTTGGCCTTGGGACAACGGGACTCTTGAACCAATGCTATCGTCAGGGGAAACCGCCGTGGATATTGCCGTACTTGACGCAGTCCAGATGCCGGGTCGTCATCAGGTCCATGTCGATCGGTCGCGCGATGGGCTGCTGACGGATTTTGGCAAGGCCACACTCAGAGATCGTTATCTGATGCCGGGCGAGGAGTTCCAGGACCTCTTCGCACGCGTCGCCTCCCAGTACGGCGACGACACCGCGCACGCCCAGCGCCTCTACGACTACATGTCGAAACTGTGGTTCATGCCCTCGACGCCGATCCTGTCGAATGGCGGCACGAATCGCGGGCTGCCGATCTCCTGCTTCCTGAATGAGGCATCCGACAGCCTGGAAGGCATTGTCGGGCTGTGGAACGAGAATGTCTGGCTCGCCTCCAAGGGCGGCGGCATCGGCTCCTATTGGGGCAATCTTCGCTCGATCGGGGAGAAGGTGGGTGCGGTCGGCAAGACCTCGGGCGTGATCCCGTTCATCCGGGTGATGGACAGCCTGACGCTGGCGATCTCCCAGGGGTCGCTGCGCCGCGGGTCGGCTGCCGTCTACCTGCCGATCTGGCATCCCGAGGTCGAGGAGTTCGTGGAAATCCGCCGCCCGACCGGTGGCGATCCGAACCGCAAGGCGCTGAACCTGCACCACGGCATCCAGATCTCCGACGAGTTCATGCGCGCGGTGGAGGCCGACCAGCAGTGGGCGCTGCGTTCGCCCAAGGACCACACCGTGGTGCGCAAGATCTCGGCGCGCGCGCTGTGGATTCGCATCCTGACGGCGCGCATCGAGACCGGCGAGCCGTATCTGGTGTTCTCCGACCACGTCAACAACGCGCGTCCCGAACACCACAAGCTGGCAGGGCTGGAGGTGAAGACGTCCAACCTGTGCAGCGAGATCACGCTGCCGACCGGGACGGATCACCACGGCAACGAACGCACCGCGGTCTGCTGCCTGGCCAGCCTGAACCTGGAGAACTGGTTCGAGTGGGAGGAGCATCCGACGTTCGTCGAGGACGTGATGCGGTTCCTCGACAACGTGCTGCAGGACTTCATCGATCGCGCGCCCGACGGGATGGAAAAGGCGCGCTACGCGGCGATGCGGGAGCGGTCGGTCGGCCTCGGCGTGATGGGCTTCCACTCCTTCCTGCAGGCGCAGAAAGTGCCGTGGGAGAGCGTCATCGCCAAGGTGTGGAACAAGAAGATGTTCCGCCATATCCGAGCACAGGCCGACCTGGCGTCGGTGAAGCTGGCGCAGGAGAAGGGGCCGTGCCCGGATGCCGCGGAATACGGCGTGATGGAGCGGTTCTCCCACAAGCTGTCGATCGCGCCGACGGCGTCGATCTCGATCATCGCCGGCAATTCCTCGCCGGGGATCGAGCCGATCGCGGCCAATGTGTTCCTGCAGAAGACGCTGTCGGGCAGTTTCTCGGTGCGCAACCGGCATCTGAAGATGTTGCTGGCCGAGAAGGGCATGGACAACGACGAGATCTGGTCTTCGATCACCCTGGCTAAAGGCAGCGTGCAGCATCTGGACTTCCTGGATGAGCAGGAGAAGGCGGTCTACAAGACGGCGTTCGAGTTGGATCAGCGCTGGGTGGTGGAGCATGCCGCCGATCGCGCGCCGTTCATCTGCCAGAGCCAGTCGGTCAATGTGTTCTTGCCGGCGAATGTGCATAAGCGCGACCTGCACCAGATCCACTTCATGGCATGGAAGAAGGGCGTGAAGTCGCTCTACTACTGCCGCAGCCTGTCGATCGCCCGTGCCGACAATGTCAGCGAGAAGGCGATTGCGCCAAAAGCGCTGGAGGGGCTGGCAACGGATGGCAGCACGGTGCGGTTGCCGCTGGTCGCGATGAGCCGGACGGCGACGCCGAACGCAGCGAACTACGAGGAATGCCTCGCCTGCCAGTAGCAGGTCTATAGGTAAAAGCGGAAACTTGTCGGGGCCGGAATGGGTTGACGGAATTTTCCGGGCATCGGGACGTTCCCAGCGGTTAGATGCGTAGCCGCGCCACTAACTGCTTTTGGCTCCTGGCAATCGCGCCGCGCTATTGCTTGCCTGCTAGCTGCCAAAAGCGTCAGCCGAGTGGCGTCCTGCGTGCCGGTAATCGTAAGGCCAGGCCCTGGCCGCGCCTTCAACGGCTTCTCGGCATGCCGGATGATGAGAGTTTTGAGTGCGTCCATTCTGGCCGCCTCCTGTTCAAGATAAATGTTGTGACTAAGGAATAAAACGAGCCACCATAGATACGGTCATCCGCCGCATGACCCCGTCGTCGCCTTGAACCATGGAAGTCATGGACGCCGCGGTCCGGGAAGAAGCCGAGCGATCGACCAGCCCGTGGCCCTGGTAGTATTGGCCAAGCACCACAGCCAAGTCTCACACACGCCTTGTTCATAAGGACGCGACCCAACATCAAAGGCGTTCTTCAAGGCTGCCCATACCGATCCCATTCCGGTCAAGAACCGACTTCTGCCCAGATATACTCTCAAGAGCGGCATATCCGGATTCTGACGTGCAGGGCGGAATGAAGGCAGGATCTGCGAATTTTCGTGAACCTCGGGAATAAACGGAGACGGCAGGCGTCACTCCAGGTGAAATGCGAACCACGTCTCGACGCGCCTGGCTGGGCCCTCGGCTCAGTGTCCGCGCTAGACGTTCTGTCTAAACAATGAAAACACGCTAGGGGAGCAAAATAATGGTTCCGGACGCAAACCAGCTATCTGAACAAATCCGCGGTCATCAGGGCCGTCACCAGCCTCCGCAACAGACGACAACATACACGCAGACGAATCTGGTCTCGGATGGGTCGGTGCCCGCCGCGACCATATCCGACAATCTCATCAATCCCTGGGGAATTGCACATAGCCAAACCTCGCCGTTTTGGATTTCCGAGAACGGTACTGGATTGGCCGAGGTCTACAATGGCGCTGGGACACTCGTCCCGATCGCGGGGCATGACGCGATCACCATCGCCGCTCCTCAAGGGGGGGACACGGCTGCGCCCACTGGCCAGGTGTTCAACAGTGCGGGGTCGGGGTTCGACGTGACAGCCAATGGCGTGACCGCGTCTTCGGTTTTCCTGTTCGCGACCGAGGACGGTACGATTTCGGGCTGGAGCCCGACTGTCAACAGCGGCAGTTCGGTCATCGCAGTCGACAACTCCCAAGGCAGCAACCCGGCTGTTTACAAGGGCCTTGCGATCGGCACGACGAATCAGGGCACGTTTCTCTACGCGGCGAACTTCAGTAACGGCACTGTCGACATGTTCGATAGTCAGTTCAAGAAGATAAACAGCTTTACGGATCCCAACCTCCCATCAGGCTACGCGCCGTTCAATGTTCAGGTGCTCGACGGCAAGCTTTACGTCACGTTCGCCCAGCAAGATGCTGCCAAGCACGACGACGTTGCCGGACCAGGGCACGGTTTCGTCGATACGTTCGACCTGAAAGGCAACATGTTGGATCGTGTTGCTACGCAAGGCGTGCTGAATTCGCCCTGGGGCCTTGATATTGCCCCACAAGGATTTGGCCAATTCGCCGGCGATCTGCTCGTAGGAAATTTCGGCGACGGCTCGATCGACGCCTTTGATCCGCACACGGACAAGTTCATGGGGCAACTGCTTGGGAGTGACGGAATTCCGCTTCAAATCCAGGACCTCTGGGCGCTGACGAACGGAACCGGCGCCAACGGGACCGACCCGAACGCGGTCTACTTCACAGCAGGCCTACAGGATGAAATGCATGGGCTGTTCGGGAGCTTGAGCGCGGTGACCGACTCGTCTCATTCTCCCTCGTCGATGATGCCCGGTACGCATTCCTGAACCCAATCTCGCGGTAGCGGGGGCGTCTTACAAAAACCGTGCAGCCGTCCATCCACGAGGGACGCGCGAGATGAGGCGGCAGTAACGCACGGTGAGGTCAGACCCCGGCGTCGAGCAGGGTGTGGGGGTTTTCCGGAATCGACCGGTCGCTGAGGAGCATCTGTGAGGCGCGCCGGAGTACCTCGATGCGGTGACGTTCTGCCTCCTGTTCGTCGGGCGGCAGGTCGGCGAGGCCGGCCTGGAACTCGTTCGCGACGCGGATGGCAGCCTGGCCGAAGGCATGGCGCCATTGGGTCTGGATGTCTGGCGGCACCTGCTTGTCGCCGGCCGGCAGCGGCAATCCGTGCACCACCGCATACATGGAGGGCGTAACCTCGGCCGCCTTGCGGAGGGTCAGGCGGTGCGTCCGGGGCACCGCATCGGGGGCGCCAATGGGAGTTCTCGTTGGGAGGTTCGGTGGTGGGAGCTTCGGTGGTGGAAGGCTCTGGCCTGGTGTCGGGCTGTGCCGCCTCGGCGGCGGCTGGGCTCTGTTGGCAGTCCTTGAGCTGCTTGCGGTGCCGCAGCTCCGCCTTGCTGAGGCGGTCAGCGCAATTGGCGGCGCGCAACGCGACCGTGGCAGGCAATTGCTCGGTCATCGAAATGGCCAGTGCGTTCAGCCCGGCCATGGCAAAGGCGATGATCTGCACGGCAGCGAGCAATTCCGCGGGACCAGAGGCTTCGTAATGGGCGATCATGGCCCGAGCGGCGCGGCGTGCGAGGTTGAGATCGCCGAGGGAGGCAGCGAGGAACATGGGCGTCAGCAGTGTGACGGCGATAGTCTGCAGCATGGCGTCGGCAGGATCGTCTGGGTGTTCCATAGCGGCTCTCGGCGTGTATTTTCTTTTCTGACCGCTACCATAGATTGCGGTATAAAGCAAGAACAAAACAGAACGGACGTTCTTTGTTTTGAGATCAAACAAACCGAAGTGGCGATCCTGTCCGATGAAACCGATGGCTACGCAGCTTGAATGAACTGCGCTAGAAGCGGCGACCGAAACGTCCAGGGACTCAAGGATGCCCGCTTCCCAGCCGATCGGCCCGCTGGTCGATACGCATGCGCATATTTACCTGCCCGGCCAGCCGCTGGTCGCTGGGGCCGGACCGTATCGTTCGCCCGGCTGCGATCACGCCGCGCTGGCCGCGACCCTGCTGCGGGAGGCGGGCACCGAGCGGCTGTTGTTCGGGAGCGATCGGCCGTCCGTGAGGCATGAGGATGAGATCACCTTCGCGCAGACCACGTCCTGGTTCGAACATTTCATTTCCGATCCTGTGCGGCGGGCGCAGATCGGCTATACCGCGGCCCGCCTCTATCGTTTCGCTTGAAAGGACCAAGACTATGCTGACCAGACGCGCCACTCTTGCCGCGCTCGCCGCTGCGCCTGCAATCCGCACGGCCAGGGCTGCCGGGCGAAACCTGAATATTTCTCATCAGTTCCCCGGATCCAGCGGCGATGACGGCGATTTTCGTGACCGGCTCTGCCGCCGTTTTGCTGCGGACGTGGAAAAGCGCACCGGCGGGTCGCTGACGTTCACTGTCTATCCGAATTCTTCGCTGGTGAAGACGTTTGCGCAGATCAGTGCACTGCGCAAAGGCGCGCTGGATATCAGCCTGTGCCCGACAGCCTATGGTGGCGGCGAAATTCCGGAGCTGAACATCACCTTCATGCCGGCGGTGATCGGCAGTTACGAAGAGGGCTTGAAGTGGAAGAGCGCGCCGGTCGGCAAGGCGCTGGTCGATGCACTGGACGCCAAGGGCATCAAGCTGATCACCTGGCTGTGGCAGTCGGGCGGCATCGCGTCGCGCCTCGGCCCGATCCTGCGGCCGTCCGACGTGAAGGGGCTGAAGGTGCGTGGCGGCTCCAAGGAAATGGATGAGATGTTCCAGGCCGCCGGCGCCTCGGTCAGCACCATGCCGTCGAACGAGCTGTATATCGCGATGAAGACGGGCGTGATGGATGTCGCAGTGACGAGCTCGACCAGCCTGATGTCGTTCCGTCTGGAAGAAACCTGCAAGAACCTCACAAGTGCGCAGGGCGCCAGCTTCTTCTACATCCTGGAGCCAGTGCTGATGTCGAAATCGGTGTTCGAATCGCTGTCGCCGTCGGAGCAGAAGGCGATCCTGGAGGTCGGCGAGGGGCTGGAGGCCTGGGGCGTCGAACAGGCCAAGGCGGATGACACGCAACTGGATGCGGCGTTCAAGAAGGCGGGGATCAATGTCAGCCAGATCACGCCGGATATGCTGAAGGAATGGCGGGATCTCGCGCGCGGCAGCGCCTGGAAGGGCTATGCCGCGAAGTCGGACAATTGCGCTCGGATTCTGAAGCTGGCTGAAGCGGCCTCGGCCTGAGCTGCCAGGGTCTGGCTGGGTGCTTCCCGAGGAAACGCGACTAAGTAGAATGGAATTCTCCTGAGGAGGGTGGGACAGCGCCCCCACCCCCGTCATGGCCGGCCTTCTCAGGCTGTGCGAAAACTCGAACGCTATCCGACCAGGGAGAATGAATTTCTCCGCCTAATGGCGGCGGTAGCCCCTCATGTCATGGCCGGCCTTGTGCCGGCCATCCACGCCTTTAAGTGATTGATATTCCGCAAGTCGTGGGTGGCCGGCACAAGGCCGGCCCTGACAGGGTGATGCATCCCGCCACATCGTCAGAAATATTTTCTCCGAACGCGCCTCTCGCCTGCGTTTTCGCACAGTCTGCTTCGCCGACCATGACGTGGGGCGCCGACTGGGTCTTCCGCCGACTGGGTCTTCCGCCTACTGGGTCTTCCCCATCTGGCCATGGTCCATCTGCATCCCACCCATCTGGCCACCCATCTGCCCGTGATCCATACCGCCCATCGTATGGTCCGGCATCGTCGCCGCACCGATCGGGCGTACGTTGACCGTCACGGTGATCGGGGCCGCATGGGCGAAGGTCAGCGTCAGCGGGAAGCTCTCGCCCGCCTTCAGCGGGTGGTGCAGGCCGGACATCATGATGTGGTAGCGGCCGGGGGCTAGTTTCACGGTCTTGCCTGCCGGGATATCCAGCTCCGGGACCGCACGCATGCGCATGATCCCACCCTCGGCGGTGCTTTCATGCACCTCGGCGGTCTGCGCGACCGGGGTGCTTACGCCGGTCAGCCGGTCGGCTTGCTCGCCCGCCGTCATGGACACATAAGCCGCGCCCGTCGTCGCCGCGCCGGCCGAGGCTCTGGCCCAGGCATCCGCCACCTGCACGTCGGGTGAGGCGGCAACCGCAGAGCTTCCGGCAACCAGGGTCAAGGCAAGCAGAGGGACGGCGAGGGCAGACATCAGGGTGCGCATGGGCGCCGTTCAACCACCGGCGCAGGCGTTCGGCAAGGCCCTTGGACGCTATGTCTGTATGGACACAGCGACGCGACCATGATTGAACCGGGGCCCGACTGGTGCCACGTGCCGCGCCAGTTCAGGATTACGCACAGAAGGGGACAGGACACCATGTATTCCGACGTATCGCTTTTCATCGACGGAGCCTGGACCAAGGCCGCCGGCGGCCGCAGCATCGACATCGTCAACCCCGCCACCGGGGACCGTATCGGCAGCGTCGCGCATGCCGACCGCTCCGATCTCGATCGCGCGCTGGCAGCCGCCGAGAAGGGCTTCCACACCTGGCGCAAGGTCTCGGCCTTCGAGCGCTCCAAGCTGATGCGCAAGGCCGCCAATATCCTGCGGGAGCGCGCCGACGCCATCGGCTCGATTGATGACGATGGAGCAGGGCAAGCCGCTGGCGGAAGCGAAGGGGGAGGTGCTGGCCGGCGCCGACGTCATCGACTGGTTCGCCGAGGAAGCCCGCCGCGCCTATGGCCGCGTGATCCCGGCCCGCGCCGAGGGCGTCTATCAGCTTGTGGTCAAGGAGCCGGTCGGCCCCGTCGCCGCCTTCACGCCGTGGAACTTCCCGATCAACCAGGTGGTGCGCAAGCTGTCCGCGGCGCTGGCGGCCGGCTGTTCGATCATCGTCAAGGCGCCCGAGGAGACCCCGGCCTCGCCGGCGGAGCTGATCCGAGCGTTTGCGGACGCCGGGGTGCCGGCGGGCGTGGTGAATTTGGTGTATGGCGTGCCGGCGGAGATCTCGGAATACCTGATCCCGCATCCGGTCATCCGGAAGATGTCGTTCACCGGATCGACCGCGATCGGCAAGCAGCTTGCGGCACTGGCCGGTGCGCACATGAAGCGGGCGACGATGGAGCTTGGCGGCCACGCACCGGCGATTGTGTTCGACGATGCCGACATTGCGATGGCGAGCAAGGTGCTGGCGGGGGCCAAGTTCCGCAATGCCGGGCAGGTCTGCGTGTCGCCGACCCGCTTCCTGGTGCAGGAAAAGGTCTACAACGACTTCGTCGAGGGCTTCGTCGCGCATGCCAAGGCGGTGAAGGTCGGCGACGGGCTGGAGGCCGGCACGACCATGGGGCCGCTGGCGAACGCGCGGCCGCATCACCGCGATGGAGACGCTGATCGGCGACGCCCAGCAGAAGGGCGGGAAGGTGCGCACCGGCGGCAACCGGATCGGCAACAAGGGCAACTTCTTCGAGCCCACCGTGCTGACCGACGTGCCGCTGGAAGCCCGCGTGATGAACGAGGAGCCGTTCGGTCCGCTGGCGGTGATCTCGCCGTTCCGAGCGATGGACGACGTGGTGGCCGAGGCGAACCGGTTGCCCTACGGCCTGGCCTCCTACGCCTTCACCCGCTCGGCGAAGACGGCCAACGCGATCGCGGCTTCGGTCGAGGCGGGGATGATGACGATCAACCACCTCGGCCTGGCGTTGCCGGAAGTGCCGTTCGGCGGGGTGCGGGATTCGGGCTATGGGTCGGAAGGCGGGTCGGAGGCGATCGAGGCCTATCTGATCACGAAGTTCGTCAGCCAGGCCGGGCTGTAAGGCTGACATGCCGCCTGGGCCGGATCGACCCGTCCAGGCGGTTTTGCGCGGCCAGCGGGCAGGGATTGGGGGCCGGAGCAGGCGGTCCGGGCATCCCGCCAAACAAGACTTTGACTTCCTCCCGAAATCGTTTATCCCCACCGCCTCATCGCGGTTGCCGCGGTCAAGGGGTGTAGCTCAATTGGCTAGAGCGCCGGTCTCCAAAACCGGAGGTTGGGGGTTCGAGACCCTCCACCCCTGCCAGCTCCTCCCCGTTCTCCGCCACTCATACCAGCGGCCCGAAGTCTTCACTCGTGTTAAGACGAACCGGGCGCTGGTATGGTATTGATTTCGCGCGCAGCCGCAAACCTGCCTCCCCTGGCAACCCTGCGCGCATACCGGTCAGCCCGAAGGGCTGCCGGTATCAGATCAGCCTGTTGGCCGCCACCTGGGACGGCCGATCCGTTCGGTTGCGGCATGACGCGAGTTTAATCGCTCCGCCTAGGGAACGGTTAACTGAGTAATCTCATGTTCAGGCTGGATTCGGTCCACGCGTATGGAACCACACCCACACCGAACTCGTCACGCATCCGAGACCCGGAACAGGAGATACAGGTCGCATGAATACGCAATTGCCAGGCCAGGCGGGAAAGCCAGCTCACACAGGCAGGACCGTTCGCAAATCGGCGCTCGCCGCCGCATTGCTTGCCGAGTACCGCTCTGGGCGGTTTCGCGCTGGGCCATAGCGCGCTGGCGCAGGACGGCACCCCGGTCAATCCGCCCGGCGCGCAGCTCCAGCCGCATACGCTGCCCGATTTCACCAACCTGGTGACGCAGGTGAAGCCCGCGGTGGTGTCGATCACCAACAAGTTGAAGGCCACCCCGGCATCGTTTGACGATGACGATCAAAACGCCGGCCCGATGCAGCAATTGCCGTTCCCGTTCAACCAGATGGTCCCGCGCCAGCCGCAGGCGCGCGCGGCGGAAGCGCGCGGATCGGGCTTCATCATCAGTGCCGACGGCTACGTCGTGACCAATAACCATGTCGTGAAGAACGCCGGTGCACTGAGCGTGACGCTGGACGACGGCACCGTGCTGCCGGCCAAGGTCGTCGGCACCGATCCGCGCACCGATATCGCGCGTCCTGAAGATCGATGCCAAGAAGCCGCTGCCGTTCATCCAGCTCGGCAATTCGCGTGACGTGAAGCCCGGCGAGTGGGTGGTCGCGATGGGCAATCCGTTCGGCCTCGGCGGGTCGGTGACGGCGGGTATCGTCTCGGCCGTCAGCCGCGACATCGGCGCCGGGCCGTATGACCAGTTCATCCAGGTCGATGCGCCGATCAACCAGGGCAACTCGGGCGGCCCGCTGTTCACTCAGGACGGCAAGGTGATCGGCATGAACACCGCGATCTTCTCGCCGACCGGCGGATCGGTCGGGATCGGGTTCGCCATCCCGTCGGACATGATCCGCACCGTGACGCAGCAGCTTGAGGCGAGCGGGCACGTGACGCGCGGCTATGTCGGCGTCGAGGCGCAGCTGATCACGCCGGCCACGGCCAAGGCGATGCATCTGCAGGAGAACCAGGGCGCTCTGCTGGCCGGGGTGCAGCCCGACAGCCCGGCCGCGCATGCGGGTCTGCAGCCGGGCGACGTGATCGAGGCGGTGAACGGCGTGAAGATCGCCAACCCGCGCGAGCTTGCGGTCAATGTCGCGCAGATCAAGCCGGGCGAGGAGGCGCATCTGACGGTGCTGCACGACGGCCAGACCAAGGACGTGACCGTCAAAGTGGCGCTGATGCCGAACGAGCAGACGGCCAGCAACGAGAACACCGGCGCGGAGCGCCGTGGCCACGTCGGCCTGTCCCTGGCGCCGCTGTCGCCCGACCTGCGCAGCCAGCTCGATGTGCCGGAGGGGACCAAGGGCGCGGTGGTGAGCGCGGTCCAGCCGGGTTCTCCGGCCGAGGCCGCCGGGCTGCAGCCGGGTGACGTGATCGTCGGCGTCGGCACGCATCCAGTGGACAACCCCTCGGACGCGGTGGATGCGATGCGCAGTGCGGCCAGCAAGGACAATGCGGTGGCGCTGCGGGTGATCCGCAATGGGCAGCCGCTGTTCGTGGGGGTTAATCTGGATCAGGATAACCAGGGCTGACCTGGGGTTTTGACGGTGGGGGCGCGGCCTTTGGGGTCGCGCCCCATCAATGCAGCGTCAGGCGTTGGGCCGCAACAGACGATAGACGCCGATCGCCTGGGCGCCCCACTTAAGTCCATTGCGTAGGGGCAATGGCAGCATGTAGGATCGTGGCATAAGTCCTGCGGCACGCGTCTTCGCGAAAGCGGCACGCGCGTCGTAGTCGACCCGGCGCACCGAAACCATCCGTTGATCGGTATCAAGAACCATATGCGTCGCCCGTCGCTCCGCTGTGCGCGGCTGCCCGACGGAGCCTGGATTGATCAGATATACTGCGTCATCTCGCAGCTCCACCTCATCCGTCTGATGGCTGCGCGATCTCCCGTTCAGCAACTCATAAACGCCGAGCCGGTGCGTATGTCCGAAGGCGCAGATCGGTGCAGTGGACGGATGACCGAGCAAGGCTCTAAAGCTGGACTGCCGCCGCTCTTCGTCGTCAAGCCGCACCAGCTCCTGGCCCACGGGCGGATGTAGCGCACCATGCACGGCAACTAGATACGACTCGACGTGAAGGGTTAGTGGCAAGGCCGAGAGGAAATCAATCGCGGCGGCGTCCAGCCTGGGCCTGGTCCAGGCGACAGCGCGAGAAGCTGTGACGGAAAACTCTTCCGTTGTGATCTGCCCACATACTGCCCGATCATGATTTCCTGCGACGCATAACGCTGCGCAACTGCGGATCTCATTCACGCATTCAAGCGGGTTCGCGTTATAGCCCACGATGTCCCCGAGGCACACGATCCGGTCGATGCGATCCTTGTCGATGTGGCGCAGCGTTGCCTGCAATGCTTCGAGATTTGCATGAATATCGGAGATGATCGCCAGTCTCATTTAGATAAAACTGCGCGGTCGGCGTCGCTTTGCCTGGACACAGAAGGAAGGCGTACGGCGACCCGGTCGGAAACTGTGTGCCAAAGCGTGTGCGCAAATGGTATTGGATCATCCCAGGTCAGCGATGTTGCCTCGCAACGGAGGGCCCACGATAGCCAGGTGGGAAAAGGCATGCCGCCTTCCTTGGCGGCCATCCAGTCCTTGGTGAAGCGGCACCAGCGCGCTCCCACCCGTCGGAGAGTTGCGGGCGGCCGGGGCAGTCCTGTCATATCGGCAAAGACCAGCGCTGGAAGGTTCACGCCGGCAACAGCGCCCAAGTGATGCCACAAGTTAAAGCGCGGATTGACTTCCAGGAGGTGGAGGCGGCCTTCGGGATCACGCTTGAAGTCAAACTTGGCAACGCCGCGCAAACCGAGCTCGACGACCAAGGTGCGGCCGAGGGCAGCGACATCATCAGCTTCCGTCGTCATCAGGGCCGTGCTATGCCCGTGATTGATGGGAAACGTCCGGATCTTTTGCCCTGTGAACTCGCCCGCTACCGTACCCTGTGCATCAACGTAGACGTGATAGCTTTCGATTCGCGTCTCATCCCCGGGGATCATTTCTTGAACGAGAATACCGATATTCTGAGCGGCGAAGCGCGGCCACGCTTCCCGAAAGGCCTCTGGCGTATTGATCTGAGCCACCTTTGCGGCCTCGGTCCATGATTTCCGACGCCAGAGCGGCTTGACCACCACGGGGAAGCGCAAGTCAAGTTCGGGGGGTGCAGCACCGGCAATGGCACGCACCAGCCTTCCCGGCGGAACCGGTAACTTCAGGCGCTCAGCAAGCATCTGGAATCGGCCCTTGTCGACGAGGTCCTCGACAAGCGTCCTATCGGCAACGACAAAGTGAAATGCTTTCGACAGCACATCTCTGTTGCGAGATACAAACAATAACTGAGCATCCTGCTCGTAAAAAAGTACGGGCCGCTCTGCCTGCATTGTTCCGAACTGTACCAGGCGGTTGAGCACAGTCTCGGGCTCTTCTGAGATTTCTTCTTCCGGACACAGAATTTCTTCGGTTGCGAAACGCGAGAATCGTGTCAAGCGATCGGAAGACGACGTGACGACAGCGCAGCGGATGCCGGCAAGCCCCAGCGGCCGCACAAGATCCATATCCCCCATCACGCACGCCAATGGATGATTCTTCGCGGTGAAGCGCATGTCACGCGTTCTCCGACACCAAATCGTCTGACTCGGAGTCGTTGGTTGAGTGCCGTAGCTGGCGCCGCGCGTACAACGGGATGAGCCACGGTCCTGCGAGCCGAGCGATACGTGAGCTGGCAAAAGCGAAGTCAGTCAATTGGTGATGGTCATTTGCAAGATGGGACTTGTAGTGCTCCTCGCCGCGCATGAAGTCGACGCCGGACAGGCCGTGATCGACAGACCACTCGATAAGCTTCAGCAGCAGCAGCCGACCCGGCGCATATTTGCCCCATTCCATGGCATAGGTCGGGATGTACCAATGCAGCAGGCCTCGGTGCTCGAAGCCAAGGTGAGTCGCGATAACCGTTCCACCGCACTCTAGCCAGCTCAGGTGCAGGAATCCCGCATCGGCTGCCGTTTCAGCGATCCGGTACAACAAAGCAGCACCATCGGACGCTTCGTCGCTCATCCAGGATTGCTTGTGATTGCGCCGCAGCCATTCGGTTTTCTGTTGCAACAAAATCTTCAGAATATGAGAAGGAATTGGCCTCCCGCGGCACACTTCGAATCGGAGCGGCCCTATTTTCAGCAGTTTGCGCTCCGTGCGCCGATAATATGATCTTGTCGATGACGAAAGTACCTCTTGCATCCTGGCGGTGCTCGATGGAACTGTGAGGCGAATTTGCGGGGCGCGACTGCTGCCTATCTCCTGCGCGAAGGTCTTGAGCGCGCTCTTGCAAACAGATTGGGGATGCACGTCGCGCAGCAAGCCGAAATCATAGTGCCCGCTCTGGCGAATGACGGACCAGAAACGTTCATCAGGGGTGTCGTCGTCGGCAAGCATATCACAGTAATCGTAGAGTTCGTTGCCGCCCCACTCCAGGACTCGGCAGCCCCAGCGGCGCGTTACGACCAGCGGCGCCAACGAAACAAGCTTTCCAGCCTTGCGTCCGATAACGATATGCAGCCGGCGCCCCGTCGGCTTGCCCCTAATGTGCCACCATGACATGAAGGACTTTGAATCGGCGAACGGAAACCGAGCCGCACGCGCGTATAGGTTCTCCCATTCTGCGGCAATTGCCGCCAGACTCGTTTCGCCTCTAATAATCTCATAATCCATAGAGATTACCTTTGTCCGTTCGGGGTCGGGGTCAGGGCGGCACGCCATTGTAGCCCGCACACTGGCACGACATGCTCCATTACGGGTTCACATGTTCGTACGGTGAGGTTTTTCGTTGGCCGCGATTCGGTTCGGGGTCAGCGAGGACAGTTCCCAACCTCCAGGGCCGGTGCCGCCCAACGCGCTTGTGGCCGGAAAGCTCTGGCTCCATTTCACAGTGACGCGCATCATTGATTACGGCCACAGCATTACATCTTGATCTCGGCCAACGGCCCCCGTAATCAGGACCGCTCTCGGCCGGACGGCACAGGGAAGCGACGATGGCAGCAACGGCAACAATCCGGATCGGCGTCGGCGGCTGGACCTATGAGCCGTGGCGCGGGACGTTCTATCCGAAGGGCCTGACGCAGAAGCGCGAACTGGAATTTGCCAGCCGAGCGCTGACGTCGATCGAGATCAATGGCACATTCTATGGGTCACAAAAGCCGGAGAGCTTCGCCCGATGGCATGACGAGACGCCCGACGATTTCGTCTTCGCCGTGAAGGCGCCGCGCTTCGCCACCAACCGCCGGTCGCTGGCCGAGGCCGGGCCCTCCGTCGAACGTTTCTTTGCCAGCGGAATTATGCAGTTGCGCAACAAGCTGGGGCCGGTGAACTGGCAATTCGCACCGACCAAGGCGTTCGATCCGGCCGACTTCGAAGCCTTCCTCAAGCATTTGCCGAAGACCGTGGAGGGCCGGCCGATCCGCCATGCCGTGGAAGTGCGGCACGATAGTTTCCGGAGCGCCGATTTCACCGCATTGGTTGCCGATCACGGCGTCGCCGTCATCATCGCCGGGGATTCACAGTATCCGCAGATCGCCGACGTCACGGCTCCGTTCGTCTATCTCCGGATCATGGGCACGATCGAAACCGAGGATGCCGGCTATTCGCCCGATGCAATCGACATTTGGACCGATCGGTGCCGGCACCTGGCGTGCGGTGTGGTGCCGAAGGGGCTGGATGCCGTGGGTCCCGCGAAGGCGGACAAGACCGCGCGGGAGGTCTTTCTGTACGTGATCAGCGGGTTCAAGGAACGCAATCCCGCTGCCGCCATGGCGATGATCGAGCGCCTGCGGTGATCCGGGGATTCCGGTCAGCCTGAAGCCGCTTTAACGCTGCATCCACAGCGGAAGGTCAGCTTCGGCCAGCATGGTGCGGGTGACGCCGCCGAACAGGCGTTCCCGCCACTCCCCATGGGTGAAGGCGCCCATCACCAGCAGATCGGCACCGACCGCGTGCGCGGCATACAGCAGGCGTTCGCCAACGGAGCCGTCACCCTCTGGCACCTGATGCACGCTCGTCGCTGATCCCGTGGTCGCGCAGCACCGGCGGCAGTCCCGCCGAGCTGTCGGCCGTCAGGACGTGGATGGACTTGGCCTGGCGCAACAGCTTCAGGCTCGACCGCACGGCGTTGCCCGCGCGGGCGTCGTCCTTCCAGGCGATGGCGACGGTCTGCCCGAACGCCCGAACCCCCTGCGACGGCACGACCAGCACCGGGCCGTCGGTGTCGAACAGCGCGGCATGCAGGCAGTCGTGCATGCGTTCGGTCTCGTGGCGGCCGGGGCGGGCGATGACGATCGCATCCGATCGCCTGCCGTGATCGGTGACGACAGCGGCGGCATCGCCCTCGGCGTCGATCCAGTCGGCCGGGGTGCTGCGTCCGACCGGTGTCTCGCACCAGGCGGCAAACCGAGCGTGGAGCTGTCCGGCCCAATCTTCCTGTTCGGAGCGGATGGCGGCGGCGCGGTCTTCGGTCAGCACCTCCTCCGACGGCAGGATGGAAGCAGCCGGCGGCATCCGCACGACCAGCGCCTTGATCCGCCCGCTGCCGGTCAGCCGCAACAACTGCGCGCCGGCGTTCAGCAGACCGTCCGTGTGTTCGGGCCGGTTCAGCACCGCGAGCACCACCTGGCCGGGTGCGGGGGCTGCGGCCTGGTCTGCGCCCGGCCGGCGCTCATGCAAGGAGGCCGCGCCGTAATGGCCGGCGGCGACCGCGGTCAGGCACAGCGCAACCGACAGCACCACGTTCCCCATCGCCTGGGCAAAGCGCCCGTCGCGCACCAGGTCCAGCGTTTGCAGACTGAACGCGGAAAACGTCGTGAACCCGCCGCAGATGCCCACCATCACGAAGGCGCGCGCATCGGTCGGCAGCGCGAAGCGGCCTTCGCCGGCGGTCAGCGTGCCGAAGAAGCCGATGACGAAGGACCCTAAGATGTTGATCAGGATCGTGCCCCAGGGAAATGCCGGCCCGGTGACCCGCGCCACAGCGATGGCCATCCAGGCTCTGGCGATGCTGCCGATGGCACCGCCCACGCCAACGAGAAGATAGAACATCAGGAATCCTGCCTGTGCTTGCGCGCCGACCGCAGGACCGTCTCGGCCAACAGCACGAGGATCCCGATGGACAGCAGGATGGCCGCCGTCGCCGGATCGATGAGGCGATGGCGGAGCGCGATCGCATCAGCCAGCACCCACAGGATGACCGCGATCACGAGGCTGCCGTCATCGATGAAGAGGCCCCAGAGTTCGGTCAGGATGGTCCGGATCAGCGTCATCTCAGGGCCCCCGCGCCGCGACGAGCGGGCGTGCGCTTCGCCTGGCGAGCTGGACGTAGAACAGGGCCAGCACCAGGTCGCCGCCGACCAAAGCCAGCAGCGACCAGTCCTCGCCCGGCCAGGCGACGCCTATGCCCTCGCCGACCCAGAACGTGCCGAACGCGGTCAGCAGGACGCCGACGACGAATTTTAGCGCGTTCTCCGGCACCGTGGCCAGCGGCCGGTGCAGCGCGATGCCCAGCGCGATGACGACCAGCAGGGCGGCGAGCGCCCCGGCGGCCGCGGGCACCAGCAGCGACCCGCCAGCGCCGATGGCGATGACGATGAAGACGACCTCGATCCCCTCCAGCATGACGATCTTGAAGGTGGTCGCCACCGCGACACCGTCGAAACCGGAGCCGGCGGCGCCGAAGCGCCGGAGGGCGGCGGTCTCCTTGGCATAGGCAGCTTCCTCATCGTGCAGCGGGATGAGGCCGGCGGCGCGCAGGATCGCCTTGCGCAGCCAGCGCAGGCCGAACAGCAACAGCAGCGCGCCGACGACGCATTGCACGAGGTAGAGCGGAATGCGCGTCAGGGCGGGGCCCAGCGCGGCGGTCAGGATCAGCAGGACGAGGAGGCCGAGGCCGGCGCCGGTCAGCGCGCCGCGCCAGCCGCGCACCGCACCGACGGCCAGGACAACTGTCAGCGCCTCAACGAACTCGACCAGGGAGGCGAGGAAAGACGCGGCGGCCGACGCGCCGATATGGGTCCATGCGAGGGTCAGCAATGGCAACCTCCAGACACGTGGTTACAGTCTGCGTGGCGGCTGCCGGACGGTGACGCCAAACGACCCCACCGGCGGCCTCAGCCACGCTCGGTAGGAGTCATCGCCCCCTGGTGGGTGAACCGGGGGAGGTTTCGGGGGTACTCCATCCCCATCGGGTGCGACGCTAGCGGAGGGGATGGCGGGACGCAACGGGGGCGGTGCTTGCGTCGGCAGTTTTAAGCATCAACACGGAGCCGGCCGCTGCGCGGCCTGAACGGAGGGTTTCGGAGGGCACGGAGGTGCTGTTCCGGCGGTGGCGATGATTGGACGCCAGCGCAGTGCGGCCCGACGAGCGCTTCGCGCGGTGGGCTCGAACGGTTTTCAGCGTGGCGATCCCTGAAAGGGCTCCAGCCGGGATTCCCAGGCGGTCCAGGATACCGCTCGGACGAGGTGGCGTAACGAAATCCCTACCGCCCCTTATTCCCCTCCGCCTGCACCTTCGCCCAGGTATCGCGCAGCCCCACGGTCCGGTTGAACACCGGCCGCTCCGGCGTGCCGTCCGGGTCGGCGGCGAAGTATCCCGTGCGCTCGAACTGCACCGCCTGGCCGGTCGGCAGCGTCGCCAGCGCGGGTTCGACCAGTACGTCTTTCAGCACCTCCAGCGAGTTCGGGTTCAGATCCGCCAGCGCATCGCCATCGGCCCCCGGATCGGGGCGGTTGAACAGATGCGAATAAAGCCGCACCTCGGCCGGCACGGCATCCGCCGCGGCGACCCAGTGCAGCGTCGCCTGCACCTTGCGTCCGTCCGGCGAATTGCCGCCCTTCGACTCCGGATCATAGGTGCAGCGCAGGGCGACGACCTCCCCGGCCGCGTCCTTCACCACGTCCCGGCAGGTGACGAAATAGGCGTAGCGCAGGCGGACTTCCTTGCCGGGCGAGAGGCGGAAGAACTTCTTCGGCGGGTTCTCCATGAAGTCGTCGCGTTCGACGAACAGTTCCCGCCCGAAGGTCACGGGGCGCTGGCCCATGTCCGGATTGTCCGGGTGGTTCCAGGCCAGTAACGTCTCGGTCTGGCCTTCCGGGTAGTTCTCGATGATCAGCTTCAGCGGCCGCAGCACCGCCATGCGGCGTGGCGCCGTCGGGTTCAGCGTATCCCGGATCGCCGAATCCAGCATCGCCACATCCACGGTCGAATACGCTCGGGCGACGCCCACGCGGCGGACGAACTCCCGCAGCGCGGCGGCGGGCACACCGCGGCGGCGTATGCCGGCCAGCGTCGGCATGCGCGGATCGTCCCAGCCGGAGACATGGCCCTCGGTCACCAGCCGCGTCAGATGCCGCTTCGACAGGATCGTGTAGGTGAGGTTGAGCCGAGCGAACTCGTACTGGCGGGGGCGGGAGGGGACGGGCAGGTGCTCGATCAGCCAGTCATAGAGCGGGCGATGATCCTCGAACTCCAGCGTGCAGAGCGAGTGCGTGATGTGCTCGATCGCATCAGACTGGCCGTGCGCGAAGTCATAGGTCGGGTAGATGCACCACGTGTCGCCGGTGCGCGGGTGGTGCGCGTGCAGGATGCGATACAGCACCGGGTCGCGCAGGTTCATGTTGCCCGACGCCATGTCGATCTTCGCCCGCAGCACGCGCGCGCCGTTGGGGAACTCGCCGGCGCGCATGCGGCGAAACAGGTCGAGGTTCTCCTCGACCGAACGGTAGCGGAACGGGCTGTTCTGGCCGGGTTCGGTCAGCGTGCCGCGCTGGGCGCGCATCTGCTCGGGCGGCGTGTCGTCGACATAGGCCTGGCCGGTGCGGATCAGGTGTTCGGCCCAGTCGTAGAGCTGCTCAAAATAGTCGGAGGCGTAGTGCAGGTGCTCGCCCCAGTCGAAGCCCAGCCAGCGGACGTCGCGCTGGATGGAATCGATGAAGACCTGCTCCTCCTTCACCGGGTTGGTGTCGTCGAAGCGCAGATGGCAGCGGCCGCCGAACTCGCGCGCGATGCCGAAATTCAGGCAGATCGACTTGGCGTGGCCGAGATGGAGGAAGCCGTTGGGTTCCGGCGGAAACCGTGTCACCACGCCGCCGACCCGGCCGGCGTCCAGGTCGGCCTGGACGATGTCGCGGATGAAATCGCGCCCCGCTTCGGTGGTGGTCGTTGTGGTATCGGTCTCCGGCATGCCCAAGGTCTCGGTATCCTGACAGCGTCATCGCAGCGAAGGGGTTTCACTACACAAATGGGGGGTGTTTGGCGAATGTCCTGTCGGACCGCCCTGCGGCGGGGATGGGAGATCCTGGTGAAGCGGGCGGCGGAGGGCGGCTGAAACTCGATTTTCGTTGCTCGTTTCTAACAGCCCATGTTACCCGGCGCGGATCGACGTTCGGGTGGGACAAGGTGAGCGGGAGCAGTAACCGGCATTTCGCGTTCATAGATAGCATTCGCGGTTATGCGGTCGCGCTGGTCGTCCTTTGCCACGCGACCTATCTGATGCCGAACCTGCCGTATCCGATCCATCGGCTGACGGTCCTCGGGTGGCACGGGGTGCAGTTGTTCTTCCTGGCCAGCACCGTCACGCTGATGATGTCGTATGAGCATGAGCTGAAACGAAACGGCCGTGCGGATACGTTCGCTTTCTTTGTGCGCCGCTTCTTCCGCATCGCGCCGGCCTATTACGTCGCCGCACTGTTCTATGCGCTCTTCCAACCGCCAGCCGACGGTTTCGCCATCGGCCAGGGCCTCGCATCCTTCGCCTTCATCAACGCCTGGACGCCGCACTGGATGGGTGTGACGAAGAGCGACTGGAATGTCGTGCCCGGCAACTGGAGTGTCGGCATCGAGTTCTCGTTTTACGCACTGTTTCCCGTCGTGGCGCCGTTTATGACGTCCCTGCGGCGGGCGTTTGTGCTGCTTGCCGTAAGTCTGATCCTGGCAGCCGTGATCAACCCGCTGGTTTGGCCGTCGCTGCAGGCATCACTGGGCGACGTTCCCGCCAATAACTACCTCTACTACTGGTTCCCCAGCCAGTTCAGCGTCTTCGCGCTGGGTTTCTGCCTCTATCATATCATCAGGCGCGCTCGGGAGATGGACATTCTCCAGCCCCGATGGGCGAATTTCGTCGCGATCCTAGGGTTGCTGCTGTTTGCATCCACGTCATACTTGTCCCTGGGCAAATGGATGTCGTGGCAGGATCCCACGCTTCCGACATTTTTCTATGCCAGCCTTGGGCTGTCCGTCTTCGTCTTCGCGCTATCGCGCGCGCCGCAGGGCCTGTTCGTCAATCCGGTTATGGGTCTGATGGGGAAAGTCAGCTTCAGCGCCTATCTTTCCCACTTCGCGGTCCTGGAACTGATAAGCAGGTCCGAATTCCTGCACAAGAAGCTGGCGGTCGAGGGCTACTCTGCGATAGCCGGCCTTCTTGTTCTGATGCTGATCGTCTACCCGGTGGTCGCCGCCGTTTCATGGACGATGTACCGGACGATCGAAATTCCCATGATAAACGTCGGCAAAGCCCTGATCGTTCGGCGTCGGATAGCACTCGCGCGCGCCGCCGCCTGAAAACGCGAGAAATTTCTTTCCAGCGATACGGCGCTAATGAAAAATGCTGTCGGTACGGAGCGCGTCCTCGGAAGGCTTCGTCTCTCCAACCAGCAGGGATTTACCAAACAGGAACGAACCTATAGCTACGCCGCTGATAAGCGGGAGAAGCCAATGACCAGCAAGCACCCCGAGACCCTCGCCCTGCACGCCGGCTGGCGCCGCGACAGCGCGACCAACGCGGTCGCCGTGCCGATCTACCAGACCACGTCCTATCAGTTCGACAGCGCCGAACACGCGGCCAACCTGTTCGGGCTGAAGGAACTCGGCAACATCTACACCCGCATCATGAACCCGACCAGCGACGTGCTGGAGCAGCGGCTCGCGGCGATGGAGGGCGGGGTGGCGGCGCTGGCGCTGGCGTCGGGCCAGGCGGCATCGGCCATGTCGGTGCAGAACCTCGCACGCGCCGGGGACAACATCGTCATCTTCCACCGACCTGTATGGCGGCACCTGGAACCTGTTCGCCAACACGCTGAAGGACCAGGGGATCGAGACGCGCTTCGTCGACCCGACCGACCCCGAGGCCTTCGCCCGCGCCACCGACGACCGCACCCGCGCCTATTACGCGGAGACGTTGCCGAACCCGAAGCTGATTCCCTTCCCGATCGCCGAAGTGGCGACGATCGGCCGCTCGTTCGGCGTGCCGCTGATCATGGACAACACCGCCGCGCCGCTGCTGGTGCGCCCGTTCGACCATGGCGCGGCCGTGGTGATGTATTCGACCACGAAATATATCGGCGGCCACGGCACCACCATCGGCGGCGTCGTCATCGACGGCGGCAATTTCGACTGGGAGGCCAATCCCGCCCGCCAGCCGGCGCTGAACACGCCTGACCCGTCCTATCACGGCGCCGTCTGGTCGCAGGCGGTCAAGCCGCTTGGCCCGATCGCCTATATCCTGAAGATGCGCGTCACCCTGCTGCGCGACCTCGGCGCGGCGATGGCGCCGTTCAACGCCTTCCTGTTCCTGCAGGGCCTCGAAACCCTGCCGCTGCGCATGCGCGAGCACAGCCGGAACACGCTGGCGGTCGCCAATTTCCTGGCCGATCGCAAGGACGTGACGCGGGTGATCCACCCCGCCTACCACACCGGCGTCGGCGCCGAACGACCGGCGAAATATCTGCCAGCACGGCCAGGGCGGCCTGTGCGGGTTCGAGACTCGCCGGCGGCGTCGACGCGGGGCGCACGCTTCATCAATGCGCTGAAGATGTTCTACCACGTCGCGAATATCGGCGACGCCCGCAGCCTGGCGATCCATCCGGCCAGCACGACGCACTCGCAGTTGACGGAAACCGAGCAGGCGGCCACCGGCGTGACACCGGGCTATGTCCGCCTGTCGATCGGGCTGGAGCATATCGACGACATCCTGGCCGACCTGTCCCAGGCGCTGGACGCCGCCAGGGGCTGACGACGAGGAGAAAAGCGACGCCCAGCCTACTCTTATTTTAACGCGTATGCGACCAACCCTGGTGGGGATCTCTGCCGGGTCCCGGATAGCCGGACGGCCTGGAACATCGTCCCAGGCCGTCCGTCTCGCCAGACGTTTCCTCGTTCTTATGCGAACTGGTTCATCGTGTTGTGCACCCCGCCGGCCTTCAACGCGGCATCACCGGCGAAATACTCCTTGTGGTCGTCGCCGATATCGGACCCGGCCATGTTCTGGTGGCGCACGCAGGCGATGCCGTGGCGGATCTCCTCGCGCTGGACGTTCTTGACGTAGCCCAGCATGCCCTGCTCGCCGAAATAGGCCTTCGACAGCGTATCCACCGACAGCGCCGTGGTGTGATAGGTCGGCAGCGTGATCAGGTGATGGAAGATGCCCGCCCGCTTCGCTGCATCGGCCTGGAAGGTGCGGATACGATCATCGGCTTCGGCCGCCAGCGGCGTGGCGTCGTATTCGATGCTCATGAGCCGAGCGCGATCGTAGTCTGAGAGGTCGCGGTTTTGTTGCTTCCAAGCATCGAACACCTGCTGGCGGAACGACAGCGTCCAGTTGAAGGACGGCGAGTTGTTATAGGCCAGCTTGGCGTTCGGGAACACCGCCCGGATTCGATCCATCATGCCGGCGATCTGCTCGACATGCGGCTTCTCCGTTTCGATCCACAACAGGTCGGCGCCGTTGCGCAGGCTGGTGATGCTGTCCAGCACGCAGCGATCCGCACCGGTGCCAGGCCGGAACTGGAACAGGTTGCTGGGCAGCCGCTTCGGCCGCACCGTCTTGCCGTCGCGATGGAGGAGGACATCGCCGCCACGAACGGTTTCCGGCGTAACCTCCTCGCAATCGAGGAAGCTGTTGTACCGGTCCCCGATATCGCCCGGCGCATGGCTGACGGCGATCTGCTTCGTCAGACCGGCGCCGAGGCTGTCGGTGCGTGTCACGATGATTCCGTCATCGACCCCCAGCTCCAGAAAGGCGTAGCGCACGGCTCTGATCTTGGCGACGAAGTCCTCGTGCGGGACCGTCACCTTGCCGTCCTGATGGCCGCACTGTTTTTCGTCGGACACCTGGTTCTCGATCTGCAGCGCGCAGGCGCCGGCCTCGATCATCTTCTTCGCCAGCAGGTAGGTCGCCTCGGCATTACCGAAGCCGGCGTCGATATCGGCGATGATGGGCACGACATGGGATTCGTAGGACTCAATACGCTCCAGCAACGCGGCCTCACGCACCGCATCGCCGGAAGCGTCCCCCCCTTGGCGCGCTGCATCGAGATCGCGGAACAGCAGGCCCAGTTCGCGCGCATCCGCCTGCTTCAGGAAGGTGTAAATCTCCCGGATCAGGTCGGGCACTGTGGTTTTCTCGTGCATCGACTGGTCGGGCAGGGGCCCGAACTCGCTGCGCAACGCTGCGACCATCCAGCCGGACAAATAGATGTAGCGGCGCTTCAGGCTGCCGAAATGCTTCTTCACGGACAGCATCTCCTGCTGCGCCACAAAGCCGTGCCACGCACCCAGGGATTGCGTGTATTGCGTCGGATCGCGGTCATAGTCCGCCATGTCGCGGCGCATGACCGCGGCCGTGTGGCGAGCGATATCCAGTCCGGTCAGGAAACGGTTCTGCAGCCGCATCCTTGCGACCGCCTCGGCGCTGATGCCGTCCCAGGTGCCATCCTTCGCCTCGATCAGGCGCGCAACCTGGGCGATCCGGTCGTGGTAGGCGCGGCCACGACCGGACGGACCGGAAGTGCCGCCGGACAGGCCGTCGGGGGAGAATGTCGGGGACGTCATCAGGGCTTTCCTTTCGCAACTGCGCACCGTTCAGCGCGTCCCGGCGATCTATGCGCATGTGTGGACGAAGTCATCCACAAGGACGCGCCGCGCGGCGGAAAGCTGTAAACGTTGCCGGCACGGGGACCACGAATTTGTAAAGTCTGTAAATCGGCCTCGCAGGCAGGACAGTCGGAATCCCCCTCAACAACGGGGCGGGAAGACGGTAAGCTACTGGTCAGTAGCAACTCCTTGGAACCCGTCCTATGCCCGACATGGCCATTCTGCACCAGCCCGATGCGGTCAAGACTGAACACTTCGACGTCCTGATCGTCGGCGCCGGCATCTCGGGCGTCGGGGGGGCCTATCATCTGACGCATCAGCGTCCGGGCACGCGTTTCGTGGTGCTGGAGGTGCAGGACCATTTCGGCGGCACCTGGTGGACGCATAAATTTCCGGGCATCCGCTCCGACAGCGATCTCCACACCTTCGGCTATCGCTTCAAGCCGTGGACCAGTGCGCCGATCGCCACCGCGCCGGAGATCCTGAAATACATGGGCGAGGTGATCGAGGAAAACGACATCGCGAAGCACATCCGCTACAACCATAAGGTCCGCACGGCGTCGTGGTCGAACGAAACCAATCGCTGGACCATCGAGGCGACGCGCACCGATACCGGCGAAGACCTGGTGTTCACCGCGGGTTTTCTCTGGATGTGCCAGGGCTATTACAACCATACGCAGCCCTACACGCCGCAATGGGACGGAATGGAAACGTTCCGCGGTACGATCGTGCATCCGCAGACCTGGCCCGAGGATCTGGATTACAAAAACAAGCGCGTCGTCGTCATCGGTTCGGGTGCGACCGCGGCGACGGTGGTGCCGGCCATGGCACCGGATGCCGCGCATGTCACGATGCTGCAGCGCTCACCGACGTTTTTCCGCACCGGGCGCAATGCCATCGCGCTGGCCGAGGAACTTCGTCTCCTCGGCGTCAGTGAGGAATGGATCCACGAGATCGTCCGGCGTAAAATCCTTTACGAGCAAGACATGTTCACGCGCCGTTGCTTCTCCGAACCAGAAAAGGTGAAGCTGGAACTGCTCGGCGCCGTGCGCGCGGAGCTCGGTCCCGACTATGACATCGACACGCATTTCACGCCCGGCTACCGGCCGTGGCGCCAGCGAATCGCCTTCGTTCCGGATGCGGACTTGTTCAAAGGGATCGCGTCGGGCAAGGCATCGGTCGTGACCGACCATATCGAGCGCTTTACGGAGAACGGCATCCTGCTGCGGTCGGGCAAGTTGCTGGAAGCTGATATTATTGTCACGGCAACCGGTTTCAATCTCAACGTTCTCGGCGATATCGCCTTCACGGTCGACGGCAAGGATCTGGTCTTCGCCGATACCGTCACCTATCGCGGCACGATGTTCACCGGCATTCCGAACATGGTCTGGGTATTCGGCTATTTACGCGCAAGCTGGACGCTGCGGGCCGATCTGGTGGCGGATTTCGTCTGCCGCCTGCTGGGCCATATGGAGGCGAAGGGCGCGCACCGCGTGTCGGTCGCGCTCCGGCCGGAGGACCGGGACATGAAGCTGCTGCCGTGGATCGATCCGGAGAACTTCAACCCCGGCTATATCATGCGCGGGCAGCATTTGTTGCCGAAGCGCGGCGACAAGCCGGAATGGCAGCACAACCAGGATTACTGGTCGGAGAAAGACGCCTTCCCGGCCATCGATCTCGACGACCCGGCCTTCGTTTACGGGTGAATGCGCAGTGCAATTCACCCTGCCGACCAGGAAAGCCGCCGCACCATGCCGGACAAGCAGCATCACTACCGCGTAACCGTTACCTGGACCGGCAATCGCGGCCAGGGCACACGGACTTACACCGCCTACGGCCGCGATCATGTCATCGAGGCCGTTGGAAAACCGCCGATCCCCGGCTCCTCCGACCCCGCTTTCCGCGGCGATCCGGACCGGTGGAACCCCGAGGAACTGCTACTCGCCTCGCTCTCGGCCTGCCATAAGCTCTGGTATTTGCATCTCTGCGCTGTGGCCGGCCTGAATGTGGTGACCTACCAGGACGCGGCGGAGGCAACGATGAGCGAGGACGCAACCGGCGGCGGTCGCTTCATCCAGGCCATCCTGCGCCCGACGATCACCTTCGCGCCCGGTGCTGACCTCGCGCAGGCCGAGGCGTTGCACGACGACGCCCACCGCCACTGCTTCATCGCCAACTCGGTGAATTTTCCGGTGCTATGCGAACCCGTTTTCACCGTGGGCTGAGGCGGTTTCCGGCCGGAGCAGGATGACGCCGCTTTCGCTCAGCCATCCTGCTCCAGGGGTTTGTTTGACCGCGTGATTCAGACCTCCGGCGATTCCGCCTCCGGTCATCGCGCTCAAAAACGACGTCACGCGATTGTGTCGCCATCGCGCCGATCGCTGCGGCGATCATCGCACATCCCCCATCACACCTCCCTTGCCGGAGATTCCGATGCGGCCGCCCTCCGCCCCGTCGCCCGATCCCCGGAAATGCCCGATGGAAATGCCCGATGGAAATGCCCGATGGAAATGACTGACGGCATCATCCGCTCGGCGTTGAGCGACGTGGCGGCGGTCGACTGGGTGGAGTTCCATCCGGTCGCCGCGCTCTGCTGCCTGCCGGCCATCGCGATCATCCTGAGCGTGGGCCTGGTTCTGGGATGGCCGCAGGCGGCGCTGGCGGCAACCAGCGGCGCACTGGCCGCCGGGTTCGGCTTCTTCCAGCGCGTCAGCAACCGCCGCAGTACGGTGATGCTGCTGGTGGTCGCCGGCATGAGCCTCTCGGCCGCGATCGGCACGCTGGCCAATATCGCCTGGCCGCTCGAAACCGGCTGCGTCGTGCTCTGGGGTTTCGCGATGGGCCTCGCCACGGTGGTGTCGCAGCCGCTGTCCTGGGTGGTGATGCAATGCGCGATCGCCCTGATCGTCTCGGCGGCCATTCCGGCAGACCTGGTCGACGCCGTCTATCGCGCGCTGCTGATCGCAGCGGGAGGCATCCTGCAGATCATCCTGATGGAAGTGCTGGTCATCTGGTTTCCCCGGCTGGAGGAGGTGGTCAACCGACCCGGCGCCGAGGTCGGGGCGCTGCGCACGCGTCTCCTCCTCGATTCCATCCGTCAGGCTCTGGCCGGCCATGGCGCCGGCTCGCGTTTCCCCTGCATTCTCGCGGTCGCGAGCGGCCTGGGCAGCGTCCTGTACCACACCGCGTCGATCCCGAATGGCTACTGGGTGCCGATGACGATGCTGCTGGTCATGCGCCCCGCCGTGCGGGAGACAAGAAGCCGCACCGTGGCACGCATTGCCGGGACCGTGGCGGGCGCCGGTGCGGTGACGTTCCTGCTGTCCGTGGCGCGGCCGTCTCAGCCGGTGATGGCCGGGATGATCGTGCTGACCGCCTGGGGCTGCTTTGCGAGCCAGCGGGTCAATTACGCACTGCTGACCGTTTGCGTCACCGGCTACGTCGCCCTGCTGTTCGCCTATGCCGGCCTGCCGGAGCCGGTCGTGGCGCTGCACCGGCTCGCAGCCACGGCGCTGGGCGGCGCGCTGGCACTGGTGATCCACAGCGTGGCCCTGTGGCTCTGGCGCCGCTGCTTCGGTCCGGATCAGAACGGCGACGCCGGTCCCCTGGTCATGGTCGCGACCAGTGCGAGGCAGACCAGCGCGCCCAGCGCCGCCGCCACGAAACCATCAGTGTAGGCCAGCACATTGGCCTGCGCCGCCACCGCTGCGCCCAGCAGCTTGGCCCCCTGCGCCGCAACCAGTGCCGGATCGGCGACATGCGCCGACAGCCCGCTGGCATAGGCGGCAAGCCGGTCGGTCGTCAGCCCGGTGCCCTCGGTCACATGCAGGCCGATCAGGTTGGAGTGCACCTGCTCGCGCACACGCACGAATGTTTGCATGAAGGCGACGCCGATCTCGCCGCCGAACAGCCGGCTGATCTGCAGCAGGCAGCCGACGGTCAGCGCCTCGGCCGGGACGATGCTGCGCACGACCAGCATGATCACCGCCGTCAGCGCGAAGGACTGGCCGATCGCCTGAAGGACCTGCGAGGGCAGGAAATCGGCAGTGGCCCATTCGCTGGTCAGTTGGCTCGCCATCAGGCAGGCGATGCCGATCAGCACCGACCCGATCGCCAGCACCGGCCGCCCGTCGACGCGCCGGAGCAGCGTGGCGAGCGGAAAGGCGATCACCAGTTGGGGCAGGGCGATCCACAACAGCACGGCGCCCACCTGCAGCTCCCGGAAATTCTGCACCGACTGGAGGTAGTTCGGGATGATGTAGGCGGTGGACAGGATGATGAACCGGAACCCCGCCAGCGACAGCATCAGGAGCAGAAGGTTGCCGCGCAACAGCATGCGCAGGTTGAGGAAGGGTTGAGCAGTCGTCAGCTCGCGGAAGATGAATGCGAGGCTCAGGATGCCGCCGCCTGCGAACAAGCCGACGATCAGCCCGCTGCCGCGCCAGTCCAGCCGGTTGCCCTGGTCAAGCCCGGCATAGAGCATGGCGAAGCCGAGCCCGGCATAGGCCAGCCCAGGCCAATCGAGGTTTTTCAGCAGCGCCACATTGATCTGCTCCCGCGGGATGCCGACCCAGACCGCCCAGAACATGACCGGCAGGGCCGCACAATACTGCCAGTAGACCCAGTGCCATGAGAGGTGGTCGGCATACCAGCCCTCCAGCGAGGCGGCGACGTTCTGCGACAGCTCCGAGTTCATCGCGTAGATGGCGATCCCGTAGACCACGAGGCGTGCGGGCAGGCTGCGGACGACAAAGGTGATCGTCAGCGGGATGAACGTGCCGGAGCCGATGCCGGCGAGGAACTGCATCGCCAGGAAGCCATGCAGGTTGCCGGTCAGCGGGGACAGAAGCGAGGTCATGAAGAACAGGATGATGCCTTGCAGCAGCACCCGCCGTACGCCGAACACTGCACCGAGATACGGTGAGGCAACCCCCATCAGCATTTGCCCGATGCCAAAGCTGGTCGTGATCCAGGCGCCCTCGTCGAACCCGGCATGCAGCCCGCCGCGTAGATCTGCCAACCCGAAACTGGTCACGCGTGTGCCGAGGGTGCCCATGATCGAGCCGAGGAGAACCCCCAGGAGACCAACATAGAGTCGCCAGTTGCCGGGATGCAGGCGCGGCGGATGGAGATGATCGAACGCGTGCAGCGCGACCCCAACGGCGCTGACCGGGCGCAGGTGGAGGCTCATGGCGTGGGGGTGGTGGTTTGAAAGAAACCGCCAACCACAAAGAGCCTGGGCAGCGTCACTTCCTGTCACCCGTATCGATGCTCGCCTCCACCGACATGCCCGGCCGCACCAGCGCGCCCAATTGCGGCACCGGATCGAGCACGATCTTCACCGGCACGCGCTGCACCACCTTGGTGAAGTTGCCGGTGGCATTGTCGGGCGGCAGCAGGGCGAAGGTGCTGCCGGTGCCGGGGGACCAGCCGTCGACCTTGCCGTGCAGGAGCAGGTCCGGGAACGCATCGACCGTCACCGTCGCCGGCTGGCCGACCCGGATATGCGTCATCTGTGTTTCCTTGTAGTTGGCAATGACCCAGATATTCGGCAACGGCACGACGGCCAGCACCTGCGTGCCGACATTGACGAACTGCCCGGGCCGCACCTGGCGCTGCCCGGTCATCCCGTCGGCCGGCGCAGCGATCTTCGTATAGGTCAGGTTGTTCTGCGCCAGCTTCACCTGCGCCTCGGCTGCCTGGACCTGAGCTGCCAACTGCTTCTGCTGAACGTCCAGGCTGTCCAGTACCGCCTTCTGCTGGTCGAGCTGTGCATTGTTCAGCATCAGTTGCGCGTGCGTGCGCTGTTCGGCGTCGTCGCTCTGCTCGACGGCCTGCTGCGTGCCCGCGATCCGGGTGCGTGCGAGGTCGCGCTGCCGCTCCGCTTCCAGGTGATAGCGCAACAGGTCGGCGGCGGTGGCCTGGATCGTCGCCTGCGCCTGGCGGATCAGCGCGCGCTGGATTTCCTTCTGGTTGTCGATATTGCTGAGATTGGCCTGCGCCGCCGCAAGACTCGCCTGTGCCTGGGCCAGGGCGGCGGCATAGTCGGACGGCTCGATCTCGACCAGTAGGTCGCCATGATGCACGGTCTGGAAGTCCCCGACCGCCACCTTCGCCACATAGCCCGACACCTTCGCCGCCAGCGGCGTCACGTCGCCGGTCATAAAGGCGTCGTCGGTGCGGGCATAGCGCGCGGCGCCGGTCCAGCGGTCCCAGTTCTGCGCGATGAACCACGCGACGAAACCGGCCGCGAGGACGAACAGGACGCGCACGAAGGGCCAGATCCAGCCGCCCCGCGGCGGCAGGCCGGAAACGGGTACGGCGGGCGAGGGGACACTCTGGCTCATGAACGGCCTCCGCCGCCGAGCGCTTGCGGCGGGGCGGAAAAGGGCAGGGCCGAACGATCGGGGCGCGATGCGTGTGAGGTCATCATCCTGCTCCGGCAGAGCCCGTATGTCCGGTTCAAACCTTATAGCGTGATGACCGGAGGTGGGATCACCGGAGGTCTGAATCACGCGATCAAACAAAGAGCTAGAGCCGGATGGCTGATGTCCGCACTCCCGCGGGCCGAGGTCGCAGGCGATCGCTCACCGGGGTCTTCTTCCTGACGTTCTCGAATGTCGCCAACCTGCTCGTCGGCTTCGGCGCGAGCCTCGTGCTCGCCCGGCTGCTGACCCCGCGCGACTTCGGCGTCGTCGCGATCGGCACCACTGCCACGCTGCTGGGCTCGGCGACTCGCCGACGGCGGCCTCGGCGCGGGATGGTCCGGCGCCCGAAGCCGCCGACCCGCGCCGAGCTGCGCACGATGAACGGCATCCAGCTGACGCTGGCGCTCGCGCTCGCGCTGCCGACCGCCGCCGTGTCGCTCGGCTTCGGCCGCGCCGGGGCGATCACGGCGCTGATGGTCATGTCGCTGCCGATCATGACCCTGCAGACGCCCGGGCGCATCACGCTCACCCGCTCCATGCGCTACGACCGGCAGGTCATGGCGGACGCGGGGTCGACGGTGATCTCGCAGGTCTTGGCGGTGCTGCGGTCGTCCTCGGCGCCGGCGTCTGGGGGCTCGCCGCCGGGGCGGTGCTCAAGGCGGTCATCGCGACCACGCTGATGAGCTGCCCTCGCGGGCGGCTTCAGTCAGGCCGTCGCTGCGCGGCTGGCGCGGATTCGGCGGGATGCTGCGGTTCGGCGTGAAGCTTCCAGGCGAGCTTCTACACCTTCGTCGCCGCGAGCAGGGCCTGAACATCCTCCTGGCGGTCATCGGCGGCGTGATCCCGCTCGGCATCTGGACGTTCACGAACCGGATCTTCCAGCTGCCGTCGCTCGCCTTCAACTCGCTCTACGTCGTCGGCTTCCCGGCCATGTCGAACGTGATCGCGCGCGGCGAGGACGTCCGCCCGCTCTTGCTGAGATCGTCCGCCGCGCCGCGATCGTCGGGACGCTTCATCTTCGCGACCTTCGCGGCGGCGAGCCCGAAGCTGATTCCCGCCGTCTTCGGCGACCAGTGGGCGGACGCCGCGGCGATCATCCCCCTCATCTGCCTCTCGACGGTGCTGCTCGGCTCGATCTCCGTCGCCGCGAGCAGCTATCTGCCGGCGGTCGGCCGGCCCGGGATCGTCGCCGTCGCCTCGGCGGCGCTCGGCGTCGTCTGGATCGGCATCACGGCGGCGCTGCTGCCCGTCATCGGCGTCGCCGCCATCGGCATCGGCAACCTCGCCGGCGCGATCATCGAGGCGGCGGATCCTCAGCGTCGCGACGGCACGGAAGCGCCGACGTCGCCCCGGTACCGTCCGCTGCTGCGGCCTCTGAGCGTCGCCTTCTCGGCGGGGGCAGCCGGCTGGCTCCTCTGCACACTCGGCCCGGCCGGCCTGCCGATCGCGGTCGCCGCCGGGGCGCTGACGCTCGCGCTGAACACCGCGGGGCTCATGCTCACGTGCAGGGCTGACCTGCACGACACCGTCCGCCTCGCGCTCTGGACGGTGCGCAGCGTCGTTCCACGCGTCAAGCGGCCGAGTGGGCGGCGCGGCGACTGCGCAGCGTGGGCCGATGACGAGCACCCAATCGCGGTCGCCGGCGCCGTTGTGCGCAGGCGCGCGGAAGTCGTCGAGGCGGCGACGCGACGACCTGAGGCGACTCGGTATGTTCCGTGTCGGTCGTAACGAGCGGGTGTGAAGGCCGGGCGCGAGGCGCGACATTGTGACCGTGATCGTGTCGCCGGCTGGGAGATACGAACGGTGTTACCGGCCGTTCGGCCGTGCCGCCGTCGTCACGTAGCTGCTCGAGCGCGACGTTGCCGTTGCTCTTGGACCGGAGTTGTACCCATCGGTGACGAGTCGGTGTCGCTGGTCAGGCACCAGCCGATACCACGGCAGCGAGCGAACAAGCCTCGCCATGTAGCCGAACTCGCGGCTGCCGGTCGTGTCCAGGTGGTGCTGCCAGTCAGAAGCGAACTGCCACGTGTAGTGGTTTCCGTACAGTCAACTGGCCGGCTGCACCGCTCAGCGCCGACCAGTACTCCTGCCGGCGGAGGATCACCGGGTCGCCCTTGGAAAACGACGAGCTGTTCTGCTCGAACTCATAGCCCGCCTCGACCATAAAGACGGGCAGCGGCTGCGGCCGGTTGTACTCCTTCAGCACCTCGGCGTACGTCGGGCCGTACGTGTACGCCGCGTCGAGCTGAATCAGCGGCCGCCAGCGTGCGTCGTCGAGCGACGCGCTTGTGTCGTAGTTCAGCTCGACGGTCTGGATGTGCGCCCTGTCGGCGGACTGGATCCCGCGCGCGACGGCAAGCACGAGCGTGTCGTCGTCGGCGTTCTTCCATGACTGGAAGTCATTGCCGTTGAACCAGACGAGGTTCGGAAAGCCTCGATAGTGACGACCGAGGAAGGCGCCGTACGCGCGTGCTCTTGCGACGCCGTTCTTCCGGAGCACGTCCAGCCAGCCTCCGGTCTCGATCGGGTCGAGCAAGACGACGATTCCCGCCTTCTGGGCGAGTCGGATCACCTCGTCCGCGTGCGCGAAGTACGCCGGGTTCGGCGTCGAGAGGTCGCCTTTCGTCAGGAACGGCGCGATGCCGCCGCGAGTGCTGCCGTCGCTCGGACAGCCGG
>CAVYTN010000013.1:0-63235 GCA_963771475.1 uncultured Alphaproteobacteria bacterium
GCACGGTCGCGCTCAATGTCGGGACGTTCGGCCTCGGCGTGCCGGGTGCCATCTCCGGCCTCGCTGCGACGCTCAGTGCCGGGTCGATCGATATCGGCGGCAGCCTGGGCGTGAACGGGGCCGCAAGCCTGGTCGCCACCCAGGGCAGCATCAACGTCCCGGGCAGTTTGAATGCCGGGACTTTGACCGGCAGTGCCATCACCACCGCCAGCTTCGGCGGCGCCAACCTGATCGGGACCCTGGTACTTCGCTGCACCCACGTCGTTCAGCCTGATCGACAGACGGGCACTGACGGTCGCAGGGTCGCTGACCAGCGGCGGGTCGGTCGCGATCAACGACGCCGGCAGCAGCCTGAGCGTCCCCGGCACGATCGCCGGCGGTCCGGTCCTGCTGTCCGCGGCTACGATCGATATTGGCGGTCAGGTCGGGTCCGGCGCGGTCACGCTGGTCAGCACCGGCAGCATTGGCGCGACCGGTGTCATCACGGCAACCAGCCTGCAAGGCAGCGCCGCCACTACGGCCAGCCTGACCGGCAGCAACGTGGTCGCGACGCTGAACAGCTTCACCGCGCCGAACGGCTTCACGCTGAATAACGGGCACAGTCTGGGCGTGACTGGTTCGGTGTCCGCCAGCGCGGGCACTGTCGCGATCAACAACGGCACCTTTGCCCTCGACATCCCCGGCACCATCAGCGGTTCGGCGGTGACGCTCAGCGCCGGCACGATCGGGCTGACAGGCTCGCTGAATGCCACGGGCGTGGCGGCGTTGACCGCTGTCTCCGGCGCTATCACCGAGGCGACGACGGCGTTGCTGACAGCCGGCACCCTGACTGGAGCGGTCCTCGGCAGCGCACATTCAACGGCACCAACGTGATCGGCACGCTGGGCCTTTTTGAATTCGCCGTCGGGGTTCAGCCTGACCGATGCCGGCGCGCTGTCGGTGGCCGGCGCGGTTACCGCCAATAGCGGCACCGTGGTGCTGAACACCGGGACCTTCGGCCTCGGCGTTCCCGGCGCCATCAGCGCCGCGTCCGCAACGCTCACCGCCGGGTCGATCGATATCGGCGGCTCCGTCGGCGTGACGGGCGTAGCCAGCCTGGTCGCCAACCAGGGGGCCATCAGCGAGACGGGCAGCCTGAACGCCGGCACGCTGACGGGCAGCGCGATCACCTCGGCCAGCTTCGGCGGCACCAACCTGATCGGCACGCTGGCGGACTTCACGGCGCCGAACGGGTTCAGCCTGTCGGACGGCGAGGCGCTGTCCGTTACCGGGGGCATCTCCTCGGCTTCCGGCGTGATCGCGCTGAACACCGGCACGTTCGGCTTGAGTGTGCCGGGCGGCCTGTCGGGGCTGTCGGCGAGCTTGACCGCAGGCTCGATCACGCTCGGCGGCAGCCTGGGCGTCAGCGGCGTGGCCGATCTGATCGCCAATCAGGGCTCCATCAGCGAGACGGGCACTCTGAACGCCGGCACGTTGACCGGCAGCGCGATCACCACGGCCAGCTTCGGTGGCACCAACCTGATCGGCACGCTGGCGAACTTCACCGCGCCGAACGGGTTCAGCCTGACGGACGGCGAGGCGTTGTCCGTTGCCGGGTTCATTTCTTCGGCCTCCGGCGCAATCGCGCTCAACACCGGCACGTTCGGGTTGAGCGTGCCGGGGGGCCTGTCGGCGGTTTCGGCGACGCTGACCGCGGGGTCGATCAGCATCAATGGCAGCCTGGGCGTCAGCGGCGTGGCCGACCTGATCGCCAACCAGGGCTCCATCAGCGAGACCGGCACCCTGAACGCCGGCACGCTGACGGGCAGCGCGATCACCACCGCCAGCTTCGGGGGCACCAACCTGATCGGCACGCTGGCGGACTTCACGGCGCCGAACGGGTTCAGCCTGTCGGACGGCGAGGCGCTGTCCGTTGCCGGGTTCATTTCTTCGGCTTCCGGCGCAATCGCACTGAACACCGGCACGTTCGGGTTGAGCGTGCCGGGCGGCCTGTCGGCGGTTTCGGCGACGCTGACCGCGGGGTCGATCAGCATCAATGGCAGCCTGGACGTCATCGGCGTGGCCGACCTGATCGCCAACCGAGGCTCCATCAGCGAGACGGGCACTCTGAACGCCGGCACGCTGACCGGCAGCGCGATCACCACGGCCAGCTTCGGTGGCACCAACCTGATCGGCACGCTGGCGAACTTCTCCGCGCCGAACGGGTTTAGCCTGTCGGACAGCGAGGCACTGACGGTCGCAGGGGCCGTTGCCAGCAGCGCCGGCGTGGTTTCGATCAATACCGGCAACGCCCTGCTGAGCGTTCCCGGCTCGGTCACCGGACAATCGGCGTCCCTGACGGCTGGAACCCTGACGATCGCCGGCTCCCTCGGCGTCGCCGGGCTGGCGCTGCTGACAGTGAACGGCGGCACGATCATTGAGACCGGCGTCATCTCTGCCGGCACGCTGGCTGGTGCTGCGACCCTGGCCAGCCTGACGGGCACCAACGCGACCGCCAACCAGATCGGCACTCTCGGCAGTTTCACCGCCGGCACGCTGACGCTGAATGACAACGGCTTGGCGTTGAACATCGCAGGGCCGATCGGAATCGGTGCGTCGCTGGTCGTCGTCGAGAGCAGCCTGCTCTCGATCACCGGATCGGTGACGCCCACCGCCGGCAACATCGCCATCGGCCTGACGGCGGCAACATTGGGCATCAGCGGCCTGGTCAGCGCCGGTTCAGGCGGCTCCGCCAACCTGATGGTCGCCGGTGGCACGATCACCGAGACCAGCGGCACCTTGGTCGCCGGAACGCTGACCGGTGCCGCCGATACCGCTCTGCTCAACGGGTCGGTCAACGCCATCGCCACGCTGGGCAGTTTTGCCGCCGGTTCGACGCTGATCGTGCTCGATACCGGATCGCTGCTGGTCGGAGGATCGGTGACGGCCGGCGCACTCGCCTCCATCACCGCGCCGACCCTGACGGTGTCGAGCCTCGTGGATGCGCCCAACACCACGCTGACGGCCACGGCCGGCACGTTGGCCCTGTCCGGGACCGTCAACGCCACCGGATCGGCTGTCCTGACCGGTTCGCAGGCGGTCGCCGGTGCGAGCGGATTGCTGACCGGCGGCGGGACCGTCACGGCAACCAGCGCATCCGGCGCCGTGACGCTCTCGAATACCCTGAACGCCGTCGGCGTCATCAACGGCTCTGCCGCCACCAGCTTCGCCTTTGGCAATGGCACCGCGCTGAGCATCGGTCAGGTCAAAGCCGGTTCCGCGGTGTCCATCGTCGACAACGGCGTCCTGACGCTGGCCGGCACCATTGCGCCGACCACCGGTACCGCCATCGCCGTAGGGCTGACGGCCGCATCGCTGCTGATCTCCGGCCTGCTGAGCGACGGCGGCGCGGGCACGACGACGCTCAACACCAACCCGGGTGGCATCACCGAGACCGGCACGATCATCGCCGGAACGTTGTCCGCGGCCGGCACCATCCTGGCACTTTCCGGCAACAACACGATTGCCGCGCTGGGCAATATCGATGGCGGCCCGACGCTGATCCTCGTCGATACCAGCCCGTTGACCGTTGCGGGCCTCGCAACCGCCTCGACCCTGGCGGCGATCAGCGCACCGACACTGACCGTGACAGGAGCAGTGGTCGCGCCCTCCACCACCCTCACCGCGGATACCGGCACGCTCGGCATCAGCGGCACGGTGAATGCGAGCAACGTGGCGGTCCTGAGCGGCGCGGCCGGCATCACCGGCGCGACCGGCCTGATCATCGGCGGTGGCGTGCTGAGCGCCTCCAGCAGCGGTGGCTCCGTGGTTCTCACGAACCCGCTCAACAGTGTAACGTCGGTCGGCGGATCGGCGGCGGGCGATTTCCTGTTCGTCAATTCCGGTGCGGTCGGTGTCGGCAATGTCACAGCCGGTGGCGTTGCCTCTATCGATGCCGCAGCGATCGGTGTCAGCGGCACCGTGGCTGCGCCGAACGTGGCCCTGGTGGCGAGCAGCGGCGACCTGTCGGTCAGCGGCGCGGTCGAACCGTCCGCCTCCGGCACGCTGACCGCCGACAACGGGACAATCACAGTGCTCGGTGGAGCCAGCGTTGCGCCGCCGTCAGGAGCGGTCGCGCTTGCCCTGCGGGCGCAGCAGATCATCATCGACGGTTTGGTCAGCGATGGCGGCACGGGCTCCACCAGCCTGATCGTGCCGCGCAACACAGGCATCATCCAGGAGACGGGGACACTGATCGCCGGCGTGCTGTCGGGCACGGCGTCGCTCGCAAACCTGGTCGATGCCGGCTTCTCCAATCAGATCGCCACGCTGGCCGCGTTCAACGCCGGCACACTGATTCTGAACGACGCGGCCGCCCTATCCGTCACCGGGCCGGTGACGATCGGCAATCTGATCAACATCAACGATACGGCGCCGCTGCTGGTCTCCGGCAGGATTGCCCCGCCATCGGGCACCCAGATTGCCGTCGGCCTGACCGCATCGGCGATGACGATCTCCGGCATGGTCAGCGACGGCGGCGGCGGGACCATCTCGCTGGTAACGACGAACGGCTCGATCGCCGAGACCGGCGCGCTGATCGCCGGTGTGCTCACCGGATCGGCCGCTGGGGGTGGACCGTCTCATGCCGATGTGAACCTGGTCGGCGCCAACCAGATCGGCACACTGGGCAATTTCGCCGCCACCGGCAACGTGCTGATCAAGGACGGGACCAATCTGCGGGTCGCGGTAACGGTCCTGGGCGGCACGCATGGCGGCACCGGCGGTGCGGGAGCGACCTCTGTCGAGATCGACGTGCTCGCGGCCAACGGCAGCTCGGGTAACCTGACCGTGGCGTCGGGCGGCATCATCCATGCCGGGCTGGACGGCGCATTGACCGGCAACGTCACGCTGCGCGCCGGCAGCGACACCGTGACTGGCGGGGTCGAGATCGACGGTGGGGTCTTCGCGGCGAATGGCGGGTCCATCATGGTCACCGCCGGCTACAATGTCGGCAACAATGCCTGGAATGTCGTCGGCAACGGCTCGACGATCACCCTGACGGGCACACTCTGGGGGCGATCAGGTCGGTGGCGGAATGGCCGGGCTGGTCAGCCTCGGCGCCGCGGGTTCCATCGACGAACCGGTGACGGCTGCGGCCATCGGGACTGACTTGCTGATTGGCCGAGCGGGTGGGCATGTGAATTTGGCGGAGACGGCGGAACGGGCGCTGGCGCCGGTGGCTTCGGCCAACCGGATCGCCGCCCTGGGCAATTTCATCAGCAATGCCGGCGGCGACGATCCGCTCGGCTTCCTGCTGCGCGACGGCCGGGCGCTGACGGTGACCGGGCCGGTGACGGACCTGGGTGCCTCGGCCAGCCGCGGTATCGCCATCTCCGTCGTGCCGGGAAGCGGTGCGGCCTACACGGCGGCGGACCTGACGATCGCCGGAAGACTGCAGGCGCAGACGACGGTCAATCCGCAGGCGACCGGCAATATCATCGAGGTGGCGGGCGGCAGCGTCATAGCGCGCACGCTGACGACGCAGTCCGGTGTTATTCCCTCGACCGAGACCGGCGGCAACACCGCCGGCACCTTCCCGACCACCGTGATCGCCGGCAACGCGTCGGCGTTCTACGGCAACGCCAGCGGACAGAACGTCAACCAGATCGGCACGCTGAGCAACGTCACCAGCACCGGAACACTCACGCTGTATGACACGCCGAACCTTGCCGTGATCGGCAATGTCGTCACCGGTATTACGCCAGCCGGATTGGGCATCGCCGGGCCGGTCGCCGTGGGCACCGGGATGACGCTCGTGACCCCCGGCATTCTGAGCGTCTCCGGTGTGCTGGATGTGGCATCCCAGTCCGGCGTGCTGTCGCTGTCGGGCAATAGTGTCACACTGGGTGGTGCCAATGGGTCGGCGACGCTGAAGGCAGCGACGATCCAGGTCTTCGCGGCTTCCGGCGTCGGCATCGCCAACGGCACCGTGCTCTTCACCGGTGGCGATCAGTTCAGGCGGCCGGTCAGCGAGTACGCCGCCGATCGATCCGGGGCCGGCCACGGTCGGGGCTCATTTCTTCGTCGGTCCGGGCGGCTTCACCCAGACTGGCGGCCTCAGCGTACAGCCCTATGTCGCCGAGACGCCAGCGGGCGCGGTCGGCACGACGCACCCCGAACTTGACATCCGCCTGACCAGCGGGACGGGTGTTATCAACTTCGACGACGGTGAGGGACTGATGCACCCGGCACGTCTTTGCTTTTGAGTTCTGGGCAATTCGGGGTCGGCGTCAGGCCGTGTGACGGCGGACACAATCGCCGTGTTCTACACCGGGACGTCCGGCAACCCGACCAACCTGCTCGCGACGCTTCACACTTCGGCGGGCATCGCGGTTTCGGGTCAGGCCGCGGCCAGCGAGGCGTTCATCGCCCTGGACAGGATATTCATCCCCAGCAACCACTTTCAGGTGAATGCCTGCTCGTTCTCGTCGATCAACTGCGTAACGATCCCACCCTTCGCCTCGGTGCCGATTTTCAATCCGCTGCGCGATCTGCCGACCGAGTTCCTGACCGACGAGAGCGACGATCCGGACCTGCTCATCCCCAACGTCTCCGACCAGGAAGACTGACATGCGTGGAATTCGGCCTGCATATCGGCGCATTTCGAGGTTCGTTGCCGAATCCCTGTTGGGTCTGGCCCTGGCAGTCGGACTGGCGAGCTGTGCCAGGCCGCCGGCGTCGGCCTACTACACCGCGCGCGCCAGCGCTCAGGGCACGCCGATCGGCAAGAACACCACAGGCGAGGATTGCACGCTGGTCGATCGCGGCAGCGGCGGGGCAGACATTTTCTGTGGGGCCTGGCAGCAGCCCAGCGCGCGCATCCGGTCGGGCGGGGCGGCGTCGGGCGCCAATCTGATGGCGTTGGCCACCTCCAGCGCCTGGCGTGCGGAGTTGGAGAAGTTGCTTCACCTGTGCCGATCCGCGAGCGGAAGCGTCGAACGCCGTCGTCCTGCAATGCAGTCGCCGTTCGGTGGCTGGCCACAGATCGCGCTGGTCACGATGGTCGGCAGCACGGTGTGGCTGGCTGACGGCACCCCGGCCGCGTTCCCCGTGATTCAACGCGGCGTGGCCAAGCTGGCCGGTGGCGGTGATACGGCCGCACCTGCGGCGTCGACGCAACTGTCAGCGGATATGGCGTCCTACCTTGCGGCGCGGGCCTTCAGTGCCGGCGACATCGCGCAATACGAGAGCCTGATGACCGCCGGGCTGCAGGCAAACCTTGCCGGCCGCCCGGACGAGGCTGAAGCCTATCGCGCTGCCCTCGCACTGCAAGAGAAGCAGAGCGGCGGGAAGGACACGCCGGCAAGCGCGGCGGCGCTGATGTCGGTCGCCCTGCAATTGTCCGATGAAGGACATTTCGAGGATGCCAAGACGTTCTTCGAGCGCGCCGAGACGGCCCTGAAAGCGGACAATGCCGGCCAGCTCGATGCCAACGGGCAGGCTCGGCTGGCACTGTATCGCGGCCTGAACGCGATCAACATAAACGATCCCGATGCGGCTCTGCCGCAGCTTTCGCGGGCCGAGGTGCTATACAGAGGTCAGGTTCCAGACGCGCGCGAAGTCCCGAGCAGCCGACTGAAGCGGATGTTGAATGGGCCTGTCGCTTGCCGACACGACGTCGGGTGCTCAACCCTATGCGACGTTGACGGAAAAGGAAGCGCTTCTGGGTGTCCTTGAGACGCGACGTAACCGGGCGATCGCCATGCGCATGGGCGGCGACATCGACGGCGCCGCCGTGACAGCCCGCTCGGCCGAGACCTTCGCCCGCGCCAACGGGCTGCTGTCGGCGCTGTATACCGCCCGGGTCCACCGCACGGCCGGCATCCGCATGAAGCCGCTGACGCAAAACCGTCCGCGCTTGATGAGCTGGACGCCGCAGTCGCTGCGTTCAAGGCATCGCAGCCGCGCACGCGCCCGACCGCAGAGGCCGAATTGATCCACGCCGCGGTGCTGTCGCGGCAGGGCAAGCCGACCGAAGCGCTGGCGGAATGCCGGGCGGCGGCGCAGTTGCTGATCGACACGAAGGACGGCGTGGACTTCGAACGTATGCAGCCATGCCTGGACATCTATGCCAAGGCGGCGTCGGACGGCGACCAGACGCTGCTGGCCGAAATGTTCACCGCATCCCAGTTGACGCGCGGTAGCGTCACCGACCAGGAAATCCGGCGTACCGCGGTCCGCCTTGCCGCCGGTGATCCCAAGGTCAGCGAGGCGATCCGTCAGCAGCAGGATGCGGAGCATATGCTGGCCGATCTGCTGCGCCAGCGGGATGCCGTGAACCAGGGTCCGCAGGACCCAGCGGCGCAGGCACGTGCCACTGATCTCGATAAGCAGGTCGAGGCGGCCCGGGCGAAGCTGGCGGATTCCGATGCCACGGTGCAGGCGGCTGCACCGAACTATCAACAGCTCATTCAGCAGCCGGTGAAGACGGACGACGTGTTTGCCGTGCTGAAGCCGAACGAGGCCTTTGTCGCGATCACGTTGGCGGCGAAGGAAGGCTGGACCTTCGTGATGCGCGACCACAAGATCACGGTCGGGCGCATCGAACATGGATCGGCCGATGTCGGCAAACTGGTGAAGGCGGTGCGCGCCAGTATCGAGCCGGGGGACGACAACCGCGTGCCTCAGTTCAACACCGATGTCGCTTACAAATTATATGAAACCGTCCTGGGCAGCGTATCGAAGTCCCTTGACGGCGCCTCTGGCGTGACCTTCGCGCCGACGGGCCCGCTGCTTTCGATCCCGTTCGAGGCGATGTTGACCGGACCGGCGAACGACAACGATCTGGGCAAGGCGCCGTTCCTGGTCCGCAAATACGTCATCACCCATGTCCCGGCGGCGGCGAATTTCGTCAAGCTGCGCAATACGGCCCCGTCGGTGGCGCCGCATCCCTGGTTCGGCTTCGGCAATTTCCGCAGGATCACCCCGGACCAGGCAGAGCGTACCTATCCGGGGGCTCGTTGTAAGGAAAGTGCCGCGACCCTGGCCGGGCTTTTGAGCCTTGAAAGGTGACGGAAACCGAGCTCAGTCTGGCGCGGCGAATTTTCGGGGCGGATGCGGGCGATGTGCGGGAAGGGACGGATTTTACCGTCGGAACGGTCCAGAGCCTGCCGCTGAAGGACTTCAAGATCGTGCATTTCGCCACGCATGCGCTGCTACCCTCGGAACTGGCCTGTCAGGACGAGCCGGCGATCGTGACATCGACACCGTCCGGCGCGCAGGATGCCAAGGGCGCGCTGCTGACGGCGTCTGAGGTCGCAGGGCTGAAACTCGATGCCGACGCAGTGATCCTCTCGGCCTGTAACAGCGGCGGACCGGGCGGGACGACAGCCGGTGAAAGCCTGGCTGGGTTGGCACGCTCCTTCTTCTATGCCGGTGCCCGATCGTTGCTGGTGACCCACTGGGAAGTGGACGACTCAACGGCGACCTATCTCGTATCAAAAACGTTGCTTACGCTTCAGACCGACAAGGCCGAAGGCCTGGCCAATGCGTTGCATACGGCACAAATCGCCTATCTGGACCGAACGGATATCGACCAGCCGCTGAAACATCCCTACTACTGGGCGCCATTCGCCCTGGTGGGTGAGGGCGGGGGCCATGTCGTATCCGCGGAGAACCCTTCGTTGCACCCGGCATCCAGGTTGTAGTATCGGCAGTGTCAGCCTGGAACGCGTCCTGACATGAGCACCTCGCTGTCGGTACTTGGAAAATACGAAATCCGCGGCATTCTCGGCCGCGGCGCAGCGGGCACCGTCTATGACGCGTGGGATCCGATCATCAAACGCCGTGTCGCGATCAAGACGGTCAAGCTGCCGACCAGCGACGATCCCGACACACAGGAAGAACTCGATCGCTTCCGGCGGGAGGCGCAGGCCGCCGGCCGGCTGTCGCACGCCAACATCGTGCCCGTGTTCGACTACGGCGAGAACTCGGAAATCGCCTACATCGTCATGGAGCATGTGGGCGGCGGGTCGCTCAAGAAGCTGATGGATGAATACAAGCAGGTGCCTCCGCAAGAGGCCCTGCGGGTGATGGAGCAGTTGCTGGCGGGGCTGCAGTTCAGCCACGACCGCGGCATCGTCCATCGCGACATCAAACCCGCCAACGTGATGCTGAGCGACGATAACACGGTGAAGATCACCGATTTCGGCATCGCACGCATCGAAGGTGGTTCGGGCGCCACCATGGTCGGCACGATGCTCGGCACGCCGGCCTATATGTCGCCGGAACAATGGCGCGGCGATGCGAATATCGACGCGCGTAGCGACATCTATGCGGCGGGCGTGCTGCTGTTCCACATGCTGGCGGGGCGTCGTCCGTTCGAGGGCAGCAACCAGTCGGCCATCATGCTCGCGGTCCTGAAAGGCGACTTCCAGCCACCGTCCACCTATGTGCCCGGATTGTCGCCGGCACTCGATGCCGTCGTGATGAAGGCGATGGCGACGGACCAGGATAATCGCTATTCCACGGCATCCGCGTTCGCCGAGGCGCTGCGGATCGCCGTGACCAATCCGGCCGCCGCCATGCCGCCGCCTGGGCCGGCGATTCCCGATGATGACGGGACGATCATCCAGACATCATCGCGCGGTGCCCGTCCGGCCTCTCAGGACCCGCTGGCGGATCGGCCCGGCACGTCGCAGGCGTCCCCGCGGCCTGCGCCGTCCCCCGCCACGCCCACGACTGCCCCCCCGGCGAAATCCGGCATGGGCATGGGGGCAATCATCGGCATCGTCGTTGCGGTGCTGTTGCTCGCCGGCGGTGGCGGTGCGTTTTTCCTGATGGGGGGCAAGAAGGAAGCGCCACCGGCGCCGATCGGCACGCCCGCCGCACCGGAGGCAAAGCCCGAAGCGACTGCCCCACCTGTTGCACCTGTTGCGCCCGAGACCAAGAGCGTCGAGACGGCGCCGCCCGTACCTCAGATAGCACCGGCTGCGCCAACACCCGCTCCGTCCGCTCCGACAACGGCCGTCGCGCCGGCGTCGGCACCGCCCAGCCTGCGCGACGTACTGGCCTCGGTGCCGTGCGCGGCGGTGTACGGCGATACTGCCCCCACGCATCTTGCCCTGCGCGGTGTCGTGCCGCCCGAATTCTATGCCGGTCTGCAGGCAAGCTATGACGGCACGCCAGCGCAACGCCGCAGCTTTGACGTTCAGCGTTTGCCGGCGAAGCCGTTCTACTGCCAGGTGATCGATACGTTGCGGCCGGTCCTGCGCACGCTGGGTGAGCAGGCAGGGGTGACGGCCGCCTTGCTGCCGTCGCCCATCACGCGCGCGTTGCAGTTGGTCGAAAACGATCCGATCGACTTCGACATTACCGGTCCGGATACGTCCAGCGTGCTGTCGGTGGATTACATCGATAACACCGGCAAGGTGTCGCACTACATGCCACGCAAGGCGGCGCCCACATTCGCCTCGCGCCAACTGAAAGCAAACGAGCACGTACGGCTATTCGACTTCCTGAAGGGAGCGGCCTTCCAGGTCGGGCCGCCGGCGGGCGTCGACATGGTGGTCGTCATCGCGTCGTCGGAGCCGTTGCAAATGCAACACAGCAAGGACGACGATGAGAATGTCGGCGTCTATGTCACCGAGCTTCGTGCGGCGCTCGATGCTGCCCGCAAGCGGGGGGTGCGCGTGTCGGCGGAGATCGTGCCGGTCGAGTCATTGGAAACGAAGAAATAGGCCTCTGACCGGGAGGCATCTTGCCCGATGCCGGCAACTGACGCCGCCTGAGCACAGGTCATGGCCCGGCTTGACCGGGCCATCTCGCGGCAGTGTGGCATGGTTTCCGTGGCAGCCGATCCCCCGCCGTGGGAGATGGCCCGGTCAAGCCGGGCCATGACGGTTTGGCAATTAAACTGATGACGGGCCTTCGTCCACCATGACGGGAGAGTCGGCATCAACGCGGCGCTCGCGTCTGGGTTTAACGTGCCTAAGTGCCGGGTGGTGATCCTTGAGAGGCCGATGACAAAGACCTGAATACGTCTGGTCTCGCCAACCTTACGACGGGAGCCGTGGGGTCATGGTCGTCATTGCGTCGCGTAGCCAACCCTGAGGCATGCCCGCCAGAAACGCGGCGCGGAGTTCAGCCAGGCGGGCAACCGGCAGGCCGCAGGCGCTGGCATTGAAATAGCGCTTATCGGTCGTGTTCATCAGATGCGCCTGGGTTTCATTGGCCATCAGGTCTTCGTTTTCCGGGTCGTATCCCTGGCGGTTCAAAAAGCCGCGGAAGGTGGACCGATCCGCCTCCGTCATGCGGGAAGACCAGAACGTGTGCACATAGGTCGCGAAGGTCGGGTTGGTGAAATACTCTCCATGCGACAGCTCATGCCGTAGCAGGCTTTCGCGCCCCGATGCGTCCACGAACGGATCGCTGCCCTTGCGCGGGATCGAAATGACCGCCTTGTTGGCATCCCCCGCCAGAAAGCCCTCCCGCGTGAGCAGGGCCCTGAGTTCAAGCTCCGGCTGCGACAACTTGAGACGCTGGCTATCGACTGTCGCGTAAAAGCGCCGGATATCTGCCGCTCGGTAGTCATGGCCGTAGTAATAGGTTTCAACGGTCGAATTGTCGGCGCGGATTGCGTCAGCCAGTTCGCTGTCGTCCAGGACATGGTCGTGGGACTGGCCGCGCTTTTCGATGAACGCGGCCATGCGGTTGAATGCCTGGCCTTGTGCCGTCAGGTTGGGGAAATCCAGCACCAGGATGTCGGGATTGGGCGCGAACCATGCGGCCGTGAGCGTGTCGACGTCCTCATTGAGGATCTCGGATTCAGTTCGTGCCGGTGTGCTTGACTGCTGGACCTGCACAGGTGCGGGCACGAGGTCGGCAACGATAGCCGGCGTTGGCGGGGTGGGATTCTGCCTGGTTTTCCACATGAAGCCCAGGCCGCCGGCGACGGCTATCACCGCAACGGCGCCACCGGCCAGGAGCAAGCGGTTCGGACCACGTGGTGCGGTGACAGGGGCTGCAGCCCGCGCCACCGCGCTACGATAGCTGGGAACGACCGTTGCGTCCGGATCCTTGTCCTGCACAGGGTCCTGCACGGGATGTCAGAACGCCAGCGTGCCGATATCAGCCAGAAACGTTGACGACATGGACCCGGCGGTTGCGCTGTTCCGAAACACCGGGGCCGGTCGGCACCAGCAACGCTTCCGCACCCATACCGACAGCTTCCAGGCGGGAGGAGGCGATGCCATAATGCTGAGACAGATAGGTGACGACAGAAGTTGCCCTGCGGGCCGACAGATCCTTGTTCGCCTCGGGCGCGCCGACGGTGTCGGTGTGACCTTCGATCCGGAACTTGGAGTTGGACAACTCGTTGCTCGCAAGTGCCTTGCCCAGCGTGTCGAGCACTTTCAGCGCCTGTGGCGTCAGCTCTGCCGAGCCGGATGCGAAGGTGATGTTGAAATCGAGCGACGGACGGTCGTCTTGGGCGGCGGCTGCCGCGGGGACCGCGGTAACATGCGCGGCGGGAGCATGCATCGCCGCAGACGGCGCGGTTGCCATCGGTGTCGAGGTCTCGCCCGGGGGCGCAATGACCGGCTTCGAACCGCGAGACTTGCCGGGGTGCGGCTTCAGCGCATCAATGACATCCTGCACCGAGGTATCCGATGCGGGCCACGCGCTGCCGGGATAGGCAACGCCGATTACCAAACCGGCGGAAATTGCCGCCACCGCCATGATATTTCGCACGTGACTCTCCCTTACTCATGCTACCCGCGTTATATCTACCGTTACGTATTCTTGCCAGCGCTTTCCGCGGGAACGGGGCGTCATCATGCCGAGATAAGACGTTATTGAAATGATTCGTTGTATGTCCCGACGGCCCGATCAAGGCCGCCGGGCCGTTCAGGCAGCAACGATCAGGCAGCGAGCGCCTTCTCGATTTCTTCCAATGGCGCGGAGAGCGTGCCGCGCAGGTCAACCGGCGTAAACGGATTGTCCTGCACCGCCGCGACAAGCTGGTCGGAGGAGACGTAGCCAGCGTATTTCCTGGCCTCCTCCAGCGCCTGCTTGTTCAGCGCCGCCCGGTCATTATCTCCGGCAGCCTCCGCCGCCGACAGTTTCTCCTGCAGCGATCCGTTCAGGGTCGCCATGATCGTGTCGAGGCGGCCGACATTCTGCTGGATCGCGCCGAATTCAGGCTCGTTCTTGAATTCGTCGAGGATCGCGGCGCGCAGCTTCTGCAGGTCGTTGGCCGCCTTGCCGCGGGCCTCTGTCCAGCGTTGCACCAGCGCGGCGTATTGCACCGGCCCCGACGTCGCCTGGGTTTGCGCCTGACCCTGGCCCTGGCCGCCGGCCCCGGCGCGCATCAGCGCAACAAGGTCCGTGAAGCTCTTCTTCGCCGCAGCGGCGTCGAAGGCCTTCATCGCGTCCTGGAACTGCTTGGCCAGGGCCGCGAGCTGCGCAGCATTCGGGCCAGCGGCGCCGATCAACTGACGCAGTGCCGGCAGGATCTTTTCCATGCCGGCGCGGAGTTGGCCGAAGGTCTGATCCTGCGGATTCGGCTGCTGCTGTTGAGCGCCTTGCGTCTCCTGGCCCTCGGACTCCGCGGTTTCCTGCTCGTCGTGGTCCGTATCGTCCGGATCGGCGATATCGTCTACTTCCTCACCGTTCAACATCAGGATGACGTGACTGTATGGAAGCGGCTTGAAGGTCTTCAGCATCCGGTCGGCTTTTTTCTTCAGCCCGGGGAGCTGCTTGCCTTCCAGGCTCAGCTTGATGAAATCGGGTCGGTCAGGATCCTCGATCAGGATGCCGAAGGTCATCACCCGCAGCCCGGTCGACTCCATGACCTGCCGCCCGAGGCTCTGGCCCCCCTTCGTCTTGCTGAGCGCCATGCGATGGTCGGCACCGGTCTTGCCCAGCACGAGAGCGAAATTCATCGGCTCGCCGCCACCGGCCTTGCGCAGACCCTTCAGCAGGTACTTCTTGTACTGCGCGGCATCGCTGAAGACGTTGTCGTCGTCCTCGTCTTCCTTCACCAGCTTGTCGAGTTCCGACTTCTCGGCGTCGTAGAGACGGGCGAATTTCTTCAGCGCATCGGCGGTATTGCCCAGGTCCTCGGCGTCAGCGCCCTTGGGCGGCGACTTCTTCAGCTTCTCGGCTTCGCTCATGGCCGCTTCGACCGCCTGGCGCACCTTGCCCATGGCGATGACGGCCGGCTTCACATCGTCCTCGCTGCCGGATTTCTGCAGCGTGGCGCGCGCCTTCTCGAAGTCCTCCAATGCCGATTCCAACGCTCGGCCCTTGGTCAGTCCCTTGGGCTGGTTGGTACTCCACCACTTCGAGGAAAACTCGGGCTGAGCATTCTTCTTCATGCAATGACCTCCCACAAAAAGGGCCGTAAAGTTGGACGGCGGTTTCCGAGCGGCCACTCAGACGCGCCGAAACGAAGGCACCACGAATGGCGATCTCCACGAACGTGAAAACCGCCTGCCGAAACTAACTCGACATCATCATGATCATGACCGGAGGCTGCTGTCGATACGTTTCTCGACCGCAAGCGCCCGATCGAGTGTTTCAGACCGCAATAATTGTCGTTTGCCCGAGTCAGGACAGCACGTCGACGACCACCGCTGTAACGTTGTCACGCCCATGGTGCTCCAGCGTCGCCTGGATCAGATTCCCTGTGGGGTCGCCCGAAGATGCAAGTAACTCCGCCGTCAAGGCATCCGGCAATGTCTTGCACAGCCCGTCGCTGCACAGCAGGAAACGATCCCCCGGCAGCAGCCGGTCCGTGACTTTGTCCAGGTCAAGCTCGTCACCGGAGCCGACGGCACGGGTGATGACATTGGCGTTCGGGTGGCTTTCGGCGTCTTCGGCGCGGATGGCTCCAGCCTCCACCATCTCCTGCACCAGGCTGTGGTCGCGGGTCACCTGGGTCATCGTGCCGCCACGCAGCAGGTAGGCGCGCGAATCGCCGGCCCAAAGGCAGGCGTAATGTTCCCCCCGCGCGATCAGCACCACCACCGTACTGGCGCTGATCTGTGGCGGCGTGACGGAGGCGCGCAGGGCGGCGTTCGTGTCCGTCATGCGCTGGCGCACTTCGGACAGTACCTCGCTCGCCGAGAGGCTGGGCGGCAATCCTTCCAGCGCGTCGGCCACCATGCGTGAGGCGACGTCTCCACGGGAATGTCCGCCGGCGCCGTCAGCGACGGCCCAGAGCCCCAGATCGGATCTATCCACCAGGGAATCCTCGTTGTGCTTTCGTACGGTTCCGACATGGGTCGCTGCCCAGGACACGAACCGCGTGTCCGACCCGCCGGGTTCGGCAGTTGCCTGACTCTCGGGCACTGGTGGGCCCTTGCGTACACGAATCGTCGGATCCTCCTCATCGTCCGTGGATGTCCGGTTCGGCGCAGCAGCCTCGATCAATGCCGTCACCGACCCGCCAAGCGGATCGCCCAATGGATCAACGCCGCGATCGGCGAGGGGATCCATCGGCCCGGGTGCAAGCGGATCACTCATTCTGGCCAGCGATGGATCGCCCGGCTCGTCCCTGTGCTGATCGCTCAACGGGTCACCCTGCGGCTTGGCATGTCCGGACTCGCTCATCGTCTCCCCATCGTATGCAAGCCTACGCAAGCTGCGGGGCAAAAACCAGCGTTTCGCCACACAAACCATCATGTGTTATTAAAATTCCGACCCGATCGGCAGCATGCAACTTGCGCTCATGCCCGGCATAAGGACAAAACTGGAATGACCGATGGCGTGCAAGGATTCCCCGACGGGGCTCGGACTCGGTCGTCGCCGTCACGGGTGGTGGCGTCCATAAATATTTCGAAACAGACCGCAAAGGTTTGATACATGCAGTATGAAGTCAGTTTCGGTCGTATCGGCAACGTCAAGCGAGCCACCCCCGGGCCGGCTTTCCGGCTTGCCGTTCTGGGCGACTTCTCGGGACGCGCCAATGCCGGTGTGGTGCAGACCGGTTCGGATCTTGCCCGCCGCAAGCCGATCAAGGTGGATGTCGACAACCTCGATACTGTCATCGAGCGCCTGAACCTGACGGTGCAGGTCGCGTTTGGCGGCGACGGCGGCACGGTCAACGTGCCGATCAAGTCGATGGATGACTTCCATCCCGACCAGTTGGCCGAGAACCTGTCGCTGTTTGAAGAAATGATGACGCTGCGCCGCAACCTCGGCAGCAAGGCCGGTTTCGACCGCGCCGCCAAGGAAGTGCTGTCCTGGGCCGGTGAGGACGTGCTCGCGCCGCTGTCGCGTAAGGCGCGCGGCGCCTCGATCGCGACCGACCGGAAACTCTCCGATTTCGCGCGCCTGACCGGGGTCAAGCCGCAGCAGGAGGCCGAGGCCGACGACCTGATCCGCCGCCTGATCGGCCCATATATCCAGCCCGCCAAGGACTCCCGCCAGGATGCCCTGATCGCACGCGTCGATACCGCCTTGTCGGATGCAATGCGCCGCGTGCTGCACAACCCGGACTTCCAGATCACCGAGGCGCTGTGGCGCGGTGTCGAATTCCTGGTGCGCACCATCGAGACCGACGCGCGGATGCAGATCGTCCTGTACGATATCTCTGCCGAGGAACTGGCCGCGGATCTCGCAGCGGCAGAGTCGCTCGACCAGACCGGGCTCTATTCGCTGCTGGTCGAACAGCCTGCGCTGGATGCCGGGCAGGGACCGCTGTCGATGCTGGCCGGCCTCTATCAGTTCGAGGCAACGCCGCCGCATGCCGACCTGCTGGGCCGTATCGCCCAGGTCGCTGCCGCCGCGGGCGCGCCGTTCGTTACGGCGATCGGCTCTGACCCGCTGCGGACGCCGATGCATGAATGGCACCCGTTGATCAAACAGGCCTGGGAAGGGCTGCGGGGCCTGCCGGCGAGTGTCTATCTGTCGCTGCTGACGCCGCGCTTCCTGCTGCGCATGCCCTACGGCAAGAAGACCGACCCGATCGACGCCTTCGCCTTCGAGGAATTCACCCGCCAATCAGGCTTGTCGGGCATGCTGTGGGGCCATCCCGCACTGCTGTTCGCCAATCGCGCCGCCGCGTCCTGGCGCCGCGAAGGGGCCAAGATGAAGCTCGGTTCGCAGGCGACCGTCGGCGAATTGCCGGTCTATGTCTATCACGACACGGACGGCGAGCAGATCGCGCTGCCCTGCACCGAACGTTTGTTCACCGAGAAGGTCGCCGGACAGATTGCCAGCACGGGCGTCAATCCGGTCGTGGCGATGCGCGGCCGGCCGGAGGTGCGGGTCGGCGGTTTCTATGCGCTTTCGGGCGCGCCGCTCGCCGGCCGCTGGAATCCGGTCGAGGTGAAGCTCGACGGCGTGTCGACCGCAGCGCCGGCCGCTGCTCCGGTGCCGGAACCAGAACCAGCGGCCCAGGCCGCCTCTGAACCGGCTGCTGAACCCCCAGAGGTACCAGTTGCCGAGGAGCCGGCTGCCGAGGAACCAGCGGCCGAAGCCGTGGCAGAACCAGCCGCGGAGGCGGCACCGGCTGAGGATCCGCTGGCCGGACTCGACGATCTCGACGCGCTGCTGGCCAGCCTGAACACGGACGCCGCCCCGGCGCCCGCGCCGACTGCGGATGCCGCGGATTCCATGGATGCCGACCTTGATGCGCTGCTCGCGTCCCTGAAATAGGGGCGCCTGCCGCGGCCGCCATATTCCATGCCTGCGCGCATGCCTCCTGGCCGGCCTCGTGCCGGTCAGCGACATCGGGAGGCGTTGGTCAAAGCGCGCAATGTGGGCGGCGGTGGTGATCGCGCCGCCCACGGCATTAGTCCTTTGTAACGAGTATCTCGATCAGGTCGGCTTTGCTTGCCTGATCGCCGGTCGCGGCAGCGCGCTCGCGCTGGATGCGGGCCTTGTCGATCCCACGTGCGACGAGTTCGCTCTCGACCATCCCGGCACGGATATTGGCGAGGTCGCCGGCGAAGGCCGGGGCATCCTCTGCCACATAGCTCGTCACCACGACGCGGGCTTCCTCATCTGCCTGGGCGGCGTCGGCGGCGGCAATGATTGCGGCGTCGGCCGAGCTGTCGCGGGCGGCCGACCAGGGGGCAAACATGACGCCGAACGCGCCCCCAAGCCCGACCATGCGCTTGGTCCGTTCGACGATCGCGGGATGGATCAGCCAGGCGGGACCGGATTCCCCCGGATTCTCCACACTGGCGGACCATAACGCCTGCACTTCGGATTCAGACTCGCATGTGATGAATTCGATGGTAACATCATCCGGCAGCATATTGCCGAGCAGTCCGTCCAGGAATGCCTCGCCGTCGACCAGCCAGGTTCGCGAACCGATTTGGGCCAGAACGATGTCAGCCATTGATTATTTCCTTTCGCGTAAGGCGGGGCTCGCCAGGCGAGACGGGGGCTTTGCCCCCGGTTTTGCACGAGATGGGGGCTTTGCCCCCGATTTTGCACGAGATTGGGGCATTGCCCCCGGTTTTGCAGTCGATTGCCTGTCTGTCCGGATCATGACCTTTTCCGGTGGCACGCGGCGGTCGGCATGCGCCTGATCCTGACGCTGACTGGCGGCGCCGCCGTTCCGGAAAAGGACAAGATCAAAACTTTGTCCACCGGAAGCATATCCATCGGCCGGGCAGCCGGCAACGACTGGGTGCTGCCCGACCCGGACCGCAGCCTGTCGAAGACCCACTGCACGATCACGGAGCGGAACGGCCGGTTCATTCTTGTCGATTCCAGTACGAACGGCATTTTCATCAATGGCTCCCCACAGCCGACGGAGCGGGACAGCCAGACGGTCCTGAATCACGGCGACAAGCTGGCGCTGGGCGATTACGCGATTTCGGTCTCCGCCATTAACGATGGGCCGGTTTCAGCGCCCGATCCCGATCTCGGGCTGGAGTATCGTCCGGTGGTACCGGGCGCGCCGGCGTTTCCGGCTGTCGGCGGATCTGTCTTGCCGTCGGGGCCGCTGGACATCGATCCGCTGGATGATCCGTTCGGCCGGTCAGCCAACCCGGGTTTCCAGCACCCTGTGGCGCCGGTGGCCGTCCAGCCGCGTGGCCTTGACCCGTTCGATCAGGTACAAAGCCGCGTGGGCTCGGCCGGCGGCATCGGCCCCGATGCAGACATGTTCCGCGGCGTTCAGCCGTCGAACGAATGGCAAGGCGCATCGCGACCGGACCATACGCCTGTCATCGCCCAGGCCATGCCGGCGATGCGAATCGCCAGCGCGCCGCTGGCTGGTGACATCGATTTCGACGCGCTGATCGGCGATCTCCCCGGGGCGCCCACTGGGGCGCAGGGCGGCTTCCGTCCGACGCCGGGTGGTGCCGACCCGTTCGCGGTACCGGCGGCCGACCCGTTCGGTGGCGGCCCATCCGGTGGCAACATCGCGCAGCCGGCCATGCGGCCGCCTGCGATGCCGCAGCCCGGGATGCAGCCTGGCACGGGGTCTGCGTTCGGGAGCGATCCGTTTGGCAACGCACCGGTGGCTCCGGGCTTCCCACCTGCGACGCCGGGGGCCGGATTCGGGCAGGCGGGACCGCCGCCTGGCTTCAACGCGGCTGATTTCTTGGCCGATCTGAACCAGCCGTTACAGCCCGATCCATTCGCCGTCCCGCCGAATGGCGCCGGCCAGCCGACGGCGTTTGCGCCCACACCACCTGTTCCCACGCAGCCGATGCCCGCCTCGCCCGTGGCCGCTCAGGTCATGCCCGCCGAGGCCATGCCCGCTCAGGTCGTGCCTGGGCAGGTCATGCCTGGGCAGCCGGCCGTATCACCGCCGCTGCCGGTCATGCCGGCGGCGCCTGTCGTGACGCAGCCCAGTCCGGTGCAGCCACCGCCGATTGCGCCGCCTGCCGCTCCGGCAGCGGATGCCGCGATGGCATTCGCGCCACAGCCTGGCAACACGCCGGTACCTGTTGAGGCACCGGCAGATTTCGCCGCTTCCGCCGCCCCGGCGCCGGCTGGCGGGCGTAACCCCTTCGAAGAGACCATCAATGCCGTGTCGCGCCAAATGGCCGACGATGCAGAGGTCGATCCGATGGCGGTCACGACACGGCAGGCACCCGCAATGGCCCCCGAACCCATGCAGGTCGCTGCGCAGGCGGTACCTGTCCAGGCCGCGCCCGTTCCGCCAGCGGCGCCCGCTCCGGCACAGCCTGCCGCCGGGGCACCGGCAGGCGTCGACGCGCGTGCGGCATTCCGTGCCTTCATCGAGGGCGCTGGGGTGGCCGGCGCACAGATCGACGATTCCAACCCCGAGGCTGCGCTGCGTGCCGCAGGCGAGGTGTTCCGCGCCATGACGGCAGGCCTGCGGGAGGTGCTGATTTCCCGCGCAGCCATCAAAAGCGAAATGCGTATTGAACAGACGATGATCGCCGCACAGGGGAACAACGCGCTGAAATTCTCCGTCACGGCCGAGGACGCGGTGGCGGCGATGCTGACACCCAAGCGGCGCGGTTACATGGCGCCCCTGGCAGCGGCGCAGGAAGCATTGTCGGATATCAAAGACCACGAGATCGCCGTGATGGCCGGTGTGCAGACCGCGCTGATGACATTGCTGCGACGTTTCGACCCCGACGAGCTTGAAAAGCGCCTCAGCATTGGCGGTCTCAGCGCGGTGCTCCCCGGTGCCCGGAAATCCCGCTACTGGGATTCCTTCCGCCAGATCTACGGCGATATCACGCGTGAGGCGGAGGACGATTTCCAGTCGGTCTTCGGCCGTCCGTTCGCAAAAGCTTACACGGAGCAGACGCGCAAGGAATGAGCCGCGTTCCGCTGGTTCGGCCCCGGCCTCGCGCCGAGGGCCTGACCGGGCCCCGAACATGGACGCCGGTGCCGCAAGACCGTTGCAGGAACGGCATTTCTGCGGTGCATCGAACCGGCCTGCCATGCTACATTGCGACGTCTGCCGGGGCATGCGCTTCGACGGAATGTTGCTGATGTTTCGGATTGTTATCTCCGCCGCGTTGCCGAACGCTGTTCTTCCCTAGAGGCAACCAGTGGTGCATAGTAACTTTGTTTGAGGGAGCGTTGGAATAATGCGTGGTACTCCGCGTCGTCGGACTTTTGGGTTTGCGTTAGGCGCATTGTTTCGGAGTGTCATGTTTCTCGGTCCGGTGCTGCTCGCAGGCTGTGGGCCTGCCGCCCCGCCGCCGCCGACCGTTGTTGTCGTGAAACTTGTGGCAACAAACGACGTGAACGGCAGCGCGCCGGTGGCCGTGCGGGTTTACCAGCTTGCTTCGAAGGCCGGCTTTGAAGGGGCGGAGTTCTTCCCGCTTTACAAGAGTGACGCTGCGGCGCTGGGACCCGATCTGATCAAGAAGGACGAAGTGCTGCTGGCGCCGGGCACGACGAAAGTGCTGACGCTGACGCCAACGGACCCGGTGAAGGCGATCGGTATTTTTGCGGCCTATGCAAATTACCAGACCGCAACCTGGCGCGGCGATGCCGATGTGCCGGCGCATGAGACCACAACGGTGACCGCCACGGTCGGAGCGTCCGCGGTCAAGGTGACCGCCGCGCCCGGCAAGCCCGCCGGTTCCTGACAATGGGTTGGGAAAACAAAGTCGTCTGGAGTGAGGGGCTGTTCCTGCAGCCCCAGCACCTGCAGCAGCAGGAACGCTATCTGGAGCGTGCTGGTCCGCGGCGCGACCGGCGGACTTGTGCCGTTCAGCTACGGGCTCACGCATCTCGAGATCGATACGGACCTGCTGGCGCTTGGCAAGTTCGCCGTCCGTTCCGCGTCCGGCATCCTGCCGGACGGCACGCCGTTCAACATCCCCGACGACACGGACCATCCGCCGACGATCGATGTGCCGGAGACGGTGAAGAACGCAGTCGTCTATCTGGTGCTGCCGTCCCGCCTGCAGGATGCCGTCGATACGGTCGCCGCCGGACCGTCTGGAGACCGCGGCGCGCTTCGCGTCGGCCGAGCGGGAGGTCATCGACACCACGTCCGACAACCGGTCCGTTGCAACCGTGCCGATCGGCAAGCTGCGCATCCGCTACGCGCTGGAGCACGAAAGCCGGGCCGGGCATGTCGCGGTCGGTCTGGCAATGATCGTGGAGGTCAGGCCCGACAAGGCGCGTCGTGCTGGACGAGGCCTATATCCCGCCGGTGATGTTCTGCGGCGTGTCGCCGCTGCTGGCCGGCTTCCTGTCGCAGTTGCAGGGACTGCTGCACCACCGCGCCGAGGCGCTGGCCGGGCGTGTGTCGGAGTCCGCGACGCGCGGGGCGGCGGAGATCGGCGACTACCTGATCCTGCAGGTCTGCAACCGCTACGAGCCGCTGATCACGCACATGACGGCCGCCGGTGGGCAGATCCATCCCGGAGTCGCTGTATCGCGTGCTGCTCAGCCTGGCCGGCGAACTGGCGACCTTCACCGAAACCCGCAAGCGCCCGCCGGTGTTTCCGCCCTACCGGCATGACGACCTGAACGCAACGTTCCGCCCGGTGATCGCGGCGCTGCGCCAGGCGCTGTCGACGGTGATCTCGTCGAACGCCGTGCCGATCCCGCTGCAGGAACGGAAATACGGCATCCGCGTCGGGCCGATCCCCGACCGCAGCCTGGTTACGGATGCAACCTGGGTGCTGGTCGTCAAGGCGCAGGTGCCGCCCGAGACATTGCGGCGCGGCTTCCCCAACCAGGTGAAGATCGGCCCGGTCGAGCAGATCGCCGAACTGATCACCGTGGCACTGCCCGGCATCGCCGTGGCGCCGCTGCCGGTGGTGCCGCGTCAGCTGCCTTATTATGCGGGCCGTTCCTATTTCGAACTGGATCGCAGCGGCCCCTACTGGCAGGCGCTGGCCCGCTCGGGCGGCATCGCCATCCATGTCGCCGGCGACTTGCCGGGGCTCGAAATCGAATGCTGGGCGATAAGAGGGTAACATGAGCGACGATCCCTTCGCCGAACCGTCGGACGCCGAAAAGACCATCATCCGGCCACGCCCGTCCGGCACGGCGGCGGCGCCGGCCCAGGGATGGGCCCAGGCATGGGCATGGGGATGGGCGCGGCGCACCGGCACGACCCGTTTGCGCATGTGGCGCCGCGGCACCCATGGGCGGCGCGCGACGTGCGGCCGATGCCGCAGACCGGCTCCAATCCGCTGGTTGCCGCGGCCTCGCCGGTGCTGGCGGCGATCGTGCGGATCTCCGGCGATGCGGCGCGTGGACCGGATGTCGACCGGCTGAAGCGTGCCATGGTCGATGCGATCCGCAAGTTCGAGGCCGATGCGCTGGCCACCGGCATGGATACGCGCTCGCTGCGCGCCGCACGCTACGCGCTGTGCGCCACCATCGACGACCTGGTGCTGAACACGCCCTGGGGGCGGGCGTCGAGCTGGCCGCAGCAGACGATGACCAGCATCTTCCACAATGAGGTCACCGGCGGCGAACGTTTCTTCGAAATCCTCGATCAGATGCAGCACGACCTCGGCAATCAGTTGCCGGTGGTCGAGCTGATGTATCTGTGCATGTCGCTGGGCTTCATCGGCCGCTATCGCGTCATGCCGCGCGGGATCGCCGCGCTGAGCGAATTGCGCGAAGGCGTCTATCGCGCCATCCGCCAGCGTCGCGGCGATTTCGAACGTGAGCTGTCGCCGCAATGGCGCGGCATCAATGCCGGTGCCCGATCGCTCGCACGGCGCATTCCCGTCTGGGCGACGGCGCTGGCGACGGTGGTGATCGCCTCGGTCTCCTATATCGGCTTCGCCTTTGCGCTGTCGAATTCGTCGGAGATCTCCTTCGCCGAGCTGTATGGCCTGCCGCCACGCGGCACGGTCGTGGTGCCGCGCACCGCACCCCCGCCACCGGCGCCGCCGTCCGGCGCAGGTGGTCGTCGTCAGCAACCTTGCGGTGAAGCTCAAGGAGTTCCTGGCGCCGGAGATCAAAGCCGGACTGGTGACGGTGTTCCAGGATGCGCAGGCGATCACGGTGCGCCTTGCCAACGTGAACATGTTCGGCTCGGGACAGGCGGTGCTGGCATCGTCCTACTACCCGCTTCTGCAGCGGATCGGCGATGCGCTGAACGACGAGAAGGGCGATGTCATCATCAACGGCTACACCGACGACCAGCCGATCCACACGCCGCGCTTCCCGTCGAATTTCGAGTTGTCGCAAGCGCGCGCCGATGCCGTGCAGGACGTTCTGAAGACCAAAGTGAAAGACCCGACCCGGCTGCATGCGAAGGGCAAGGGTCAGGCCGATCCGATCGCTCCCAACACAACGGAAGACGGACGCAAGCAGAACCGCCGCACAGAGATCGTTCTGGTGCGCGCGTCGGACGCGATGTGAGGCAGCGCGATGTTTATTAGTTTCTTCGCCCGCATATTCCGGAACCGCTGGGTCACGACCTTCCTCGGCTGTCTGATCCTGGCGGCCCTCATCTGGTTCTGCGGACCGTTGCTGGGGTTCGGCAGCGTCCATCCGTTCGAGACCGAATTCGTCCGCTACCTGACGATCGCCGCCATTTTCGTGCTGTGGCTGGTGACCAACCTGATCCGGTCGCTGCATGCGGCGAAGCAGGACAAGGACCTTGCCGCCGGCATTGCCAAGGCCGAACCCGATGCAAACGAAACCGCGTCGGCTGAGGAAATCGCGCTGCTGGCCGACCGGCTGAAGGAATCGCTGCATAAGCTGAAGAAGGCGGGGAAGGGCGGTGGCAGCAAGCGCCTCACGTCCCTGCCGTGGTACATGTTCATCGGGCCGCCGGGTGCGGGCAAGACGACGGCGCTGCTGAATTGCGGGCTGAAATTCCCGCTATCCGACACGCCGGGCGGGGCGCAGGCCCTGAAGGGCGTCGGCGGCACGCGGAACTGCGACTGGTGGTTCACCGACGAGGCGGTGCTGATCGACACGGCGGGCCGCTATACGACGCAGGACAGCCAGGCCGCGGTCGATAACGCCGCGTGGCTCGGCTTCCTCAAGATGCTGAAGAAGCACCGGCGCCGGCAGCCGCTGAACGGCGTGATGGTAGCGATCAGCCTGTCGGACCTGTCGGTGCTGACCGAAGACCAGCGTCTGACGCATGCCCGTGCGATCCGCCGCCGGATCCGCGAGTTGCACGACGAACTTGGCGTGCGTGTGCCGGTCTATGTCCTGTTCACCAAGGCGGACCTGATCGCGGGCTTCGTCGAGTTCTACGACAATATGGGCCGCGAGGAGCGTGAGCAGGCCTGGGGTGTGACCTTCCCGTACGACGACGGGCGGGAGGAGGGCATGGTCGCCGGCTTCCCCAGCGCCTTCGATGCGCTGATGGAACGGCTCAACGACCGGATGCTGGAGCGGGTGCATCAGGAACCGGACGCGCAGCGCCGCCGCCTGGTCTACGGCTTCCCGCAGCAGATTGCCTCGCTGCGCGACGTCGCCAGCGACTTCCTGACCGAGGCGTTTCGCCCCTCGCGCCTGGAACCGCGCGCCTTGCTGCGCGGCATCTATTTCACCTCCGGCACCCAGGATGGCACGCCGATCGACCGGTTGCTGGGCACGATGGCCAATGAGTTCGGCCTGCCGCGCCAGTCCGTGACGGCGTTCAGCGGGGCAGGGCGCAGCTACTTCCTCACGCGCCTGATCCGTGAGGTGATCTTCGGCGAGGCGAGCCTGGTCGGTCTGGACCCAAGGGTCGAAAAGCGGGCGAAGCTGATTTCCTACGGCACCTATGGGGCGGCCGTGGCGTTCCTGCTGCTGCTGGTCGGCGGCTGGCTGGTCAGCTATATCAACAACCGCGAGCTGATCACCAACGTCCATGCCACCTCGACCGTCTATACGAACCAGGTGGCGGAACTGGCGAAACGCGGGCAGAACGATCTGGATCTGTCCGCCACGCTGCCGCCGCTCGATACGCTGCGTGCCATTCCCGGCGGCTTCGATGAGCGCGAGAAGGATGTGCCGGTTGCCCTGCAACTCGGGCTGTATCAGGGTGAGAAGCTGGGGCTTGCGGCGGCGGATGCCTATGTCCGCTCGCTGAACGGCGTCCTGCTGCCGCGCATGCTGGGCCAGCTCGAGGTGCAGATCGCGCGGCAGATGAACAACCCCGATCTGCTGTATCCGCTGCTGAAGGTCTACCTTGTGCTGGGCCGGAAGGGACCGCTCGACAAAGACCTGGTCATGCAGTGGTTCACCCTGAATGTGATGAACCTGTATCCGGGTGACGATCAGGCGCCGGTGCGTGATTCGCTGACGGGGCATGCCGAGGCGCTGCTGAACCAGCCGTTGACGCAGTTACCGCTGAACGACGACCTGATCAATCGGGCGCGGGAGGTGCTGAACCGGGTTCCGCTGGCCGAATACAGTTACAACCGTATCATTCACAGCAAGCGCATCGCCTCGCTGCCGGAATGGACGGTGGCTGACAATGCCGGGCCGGGTTCCAGCCGCGTGTTTGAGCTGCATTCCGGCAAGGGTCTGAACTCGGGCGTGCCGGGCATCTACACCTGGGCCGGGTATCACAACACCTTCCTGCCGCTGCTGCCGACCGTGACGCAGGACATCACCGAGGATAGCTGGGTGCTCGGCAAGGCCAAGCGCGACGTGACGGAAACGGTGCGCGACACGACCAAGCTGCGCCGCGACGTGCTGAACCTCTATCTCGACGACTATGCTCGGCGTTGGGACGTGCAGCTTGCGGATATCGGCATCAAGCCCTTCGCCAACCTGCAGCAGGCGCTGGATGAGCTCAGTCTGCTGTCGGCGCCGGCCTCGCCGCTGCGCGACCTGCTGACGAACATCGACCTGCAGACGCAGTTGAGCCGGACGGCGGCGACCGACCAGGCGGCGGCGGCGGTCGAGGCGAAGGCGGGCAAGGTCGGTTCCAAGGCGGCCGGCTTCGCGGCGGTGGAGGCCAAGTCCGGCCTGTCGTTCCAGCAAGCCGGGCTGGTCAACATCCTCGGTGAGATGTTCGGCAACGACCCGGCCGGCAAGCCGATCGATCCGGCCAAGCGGGTCGACGACCATTTCAAGTCGCTGCACGACTTCGTCACAGCGCCCAATCCGACCAACCCCGCGCCGATCGAAACGATGATGAAGAATCTTCTGGCGATGTACCAGAACTTCAATCAGATCGCGAACGCGCCGAACCAGGGGCAGGCCATGCTGAACCAGCTTGCCGGCCTCGGCGGCGGTGGAGGAGGCGGGGGTGCTGCGGGGGCTGCGCAGCAGCTTCAGGACATGGCCAAGGACATGCCGAAGCCGGTGGCGGCGATGCTGGCCAGCGTGTCCAAGAGCGGCACGCAGGTGGCCAGCAGCGGCGCCTCGCAGGAGCTGTCCGATGCCTGGAAAACCAAGGTGGTGCCGCTCTGCGAAGCCGCTTTCAATCGCTATCCGCTGGTCGCCGGCAGCCCCGACGACGTGCCGGTCGACGATTTTGCCAGCCTGCTCGCGCCTGGCGGGATGATGGATCAGTTCTTCGACCAGTATCTGAAGAAGTTCGTCGATACGACCGCGAAGCCATGGAAGTGGCTTTCCCCTGACAAGGTGCCGCTGGGCCTGTCGCCGTCCTCGCTGGCGGAGTTCGACCGGGCGGATCAGATCAAGAAGGCGCTGTTTACGGCCAACGGCCAGGTGCAGGTGCGCTTCCAGCTTGTTCCGGTCCAGCTCGATCCGGCGGTCGCCCAGATCACGATCGAGATCGCCGGCCAGACGCTGACGTTCAGCCATGGTCCGACCGAACAGGCACGGTTCCAGTGGCCGAAAGCGGATGGTACGACGCTGGTGCGGGTCACGATGACGCCGACGGCTGGCGGCAATGCGACCGTGATCGAGAAGGACGGCCCCTGGGCGCTGCTGCGCGTGCTTGACGCGGCGAAGATCACGCCAAGCGGGCAGCCGGACAAGTTCAGGATCGCCTTCAGCGGCGGCGGTGGCACGGCGACGTTCGAGCTCAACGCCAACAGCGTCAACAACCCGTTCACCATGGCGGCGCTGCGCAGCTTCCGCTGCCCGCCGAAGCTGTAGCCCGAGGGAGGAGGAATCATGTCCGGCGCCACCGATGTCGCAGCCCGCGCCTGGGTCGAAGTCGATTTCTCACCCGACCCCGGATTTACGCTTCTCTTCGACGGGATCCACGCGACGGAGGAATTGGGGCGTCCGTTCCTGTATGAAGTCGACGTCTCATCGGGCAAACAGCAGGAAAATGTCGTCTCCCTGATCGGCAGCCGCGCCACGCTCTGGCTCTCCCAGTCGGCTGAAGGCAAGGAGGATATCTACTTCAACGGGGTGGTCACCCGGGTCACGTCCCACGGCCTGTCTCGCGGTGCCTATCGCTACCGGGTGGAACTGCGCCCGTGGATCTGGCTGTTGTCGCGGGTGGTGGACTGCCGGATTTTCAATAACAAATCCCCGTTCGAGATTATCACGACCATCTTCCGCGATGCCGGATTCTCTGATTTCGAGGACGCACGCAGTGCCAGCTCCGGCGACACGGTGCTGGAATACTGTGTCCAGTACCGGGAATCGTCGCTCGACTTCGTCCATCGCCTGATGGAACAGTATGGCATCTATTATTTCTTTTCCCATACGAAGTCGAAACACACGCTGAAGCTCGCCGACGATCCGAACAGCCATACCGATCAGGGCGACGCCATTCCATTCGCATTTCAGCAGACGGAAACGCGCACCGTCGGCGACCATATCTGGGAATGGTCCTCCGTGATGGGGCTGGAATCGGGCAAGTTCACCTATCAGGATTATGATTTCACCAAGCCATCGGCCGACCTGACCTCGAAGACGACGATTGCCGGATCGCACAGCAGCTACAAAGATCTGGAAGTTTACGATTACCCCGGCATCTACAAGGAAACCGCGGACGGGCAAAAAGCGACCGATGTGCATCTGCAGGCGATCACCAAGGACCGTCTGATAAACAGGCTGGCCTCCAACGCGCGCGGGTTGCATCCGGGGTGGCTGTTTACGCTGTCGGATCATCCGGTTTCCGCCCAGAACAAAGCCTATCTGATTATCGCGTACGCAATGGGAAATGGCCCTGGCCGAAGGCTCATCGACGACGGATGGTGAGACGGTCGATACCTATCGCACCACCGCTGACGTCATCCCCTCGGACACGCATTTCCGCCTGCGCCGGATCACACGATCGCCGATGATCCGCGGGCCGCAGACCGCCCTCGTGGTCGGGGCCTCGGGTTCGGAAATCGATACGGATCAGTACGGGCGCATCCTGGTCAAGTTCTACTGGGACCGCGCCGAGGTGGAGGACGATAAGCGCACCTGCCGCATCCGGGTGGCGCAGTCGATGGCGGGCAAGTCCTGGGGCGCCATGGTTCTGCCGCGCGTCGGGCAGGAGGTCGTCGTCGAGTTCCTCGAAGGCAACCCGGACCGGCCGCTGGTCACCGGCGTGGTCTACAATGCCACCAACACCGTCCCGTATGCCCTGCCGGACAACCAGACGCGAACGACCTTCAAGTCCAATTCCAGCAAAGGCGGCGGCGGCTTCAACGAGCTGCGATTCGAGGACAAGAAGGACAGCGAAGAAGTCTTCTTCCAGGCACAGAAAGACTACAACAAGGTCGTCCTGAACAACGAAACAGTCACGATTACCCAGGACACCACCACCACCGTCGAAAAAGGCAACCGCTCGGTCACGGTTCAGAAAGGCAATGACTCCCACACGGTCTCTGAAGGCAACTACACCGTCGAGGTGACCAAGGGAGATATGACGATCACCGCCGGCGGCGGCAATCGCACGACGAAGATCAACAAGACGGATACGCTGACGGTTGATACCGGCGACCATACGACGACGGTCACGCAGGGCAACCATTCGCTGAAGATCTCAGCCGGCACCAGCACGATCGAAGCGGCGCAATCGATCACCCTGAAGGTGGGGCAGAACACCATCACGATCGATACCAGCGGCATCACCATCAAGGCGATGAAAATCGACGTGCAATCGACGGCGGGTGATATCAATCTGCAATCGCAGATGAATCTGGCGGCGAAGGCCACGATGAACCTGAGCGCCGAGGCAACGATGCAGATGTCGATGAAGGCGAATATGGGCATGTCGCTGAATGGCGGCCTGAACATGTCGTTGAACGGTGGCACCAGCCTGTCGGCGACGGCTGCGAGCATCTCGTTGAACTGATGGACAAGGACCTTCTCGATCCGGATTTCACCGACCTGCTGGAGCGTCCGGCGCTCCTGCCCGGTTCGACGACCGCCGACGACGAAGCTCCCTCCGAACCGGCCATGGCGACCCTCGCCCGCCTCGTGCTCAAGGCAGGGCCCAGCCTGCCGGAACAGTCGCCGCGCAACCTGATCGAGACGCTGATCGCCGAAATCGACCGCGCCATGTGCGGGCAGATGAACGCCATCCTGCACAATCCCGACTTCCAGGCGCTTGAGGCGGCCTGGCGGGGCATGTGGATGCTGGTGCGCGCCGCCGACGGGGAAGCCGGCGTCAAGGTCAAGATCTTCAATATCGGCAAGCGGGAGCTGTTCCGCACCTTGCGGAAGTTCCGCGGCAACGCCTGGGACCAGAGCCCCGTCTTCCGCCACATCTACGAAGAGGAATACGGACAGTTCGGCGGCGAACCGTACGGACTTCTGGTTGGCGATTATGCCTTCGATCATCGGCCGGACGACGTCGCATTGCTGTCCGACATGGCCAGGATCGCCGCCTCGGCGCATGTGCCCTTCGTCGCCGCGGCGGAACCGGCCTTGTTGCAGATGGAATCCTGGGCCGAGGCCGCCAACCCGCGTGACCTGACCCGCATCTTCAGAACGCCGGAATACGTGTCCTGGCAGGCGCTCCGCGATCAGGAAGATACACGCTATATCGGCCTCTGCATGCCGCGCTACCTTGCCCGGCTGCCTTATGGGCCGCGCACCGATCCGCTGGATGCTTTTGCCTTCGATGAAGAAACCGAAGGCGATGACTTGAACAAGCTTCTTTGGGGCAATCCGGCCTTCGCGTTCGCGTGCAACGTCGTGCGCGCGTTCGTCGATTACGGCTGGTGCGTGCGGATCCGCGGCGTGGACCGTGGCGGCGTGGTCCAAGGCCTGCCGGTGCTACGCCATCCGACCGCCGACGGCGACACCGACCGGCGCACAGTCACGGAGATCTGCCTCAGCGAACGGCGGGAGGGCGACTTGTCCTCCTGTGGGTTGATCCCACTGGTGCATCGCAAGAACACCGATGTCGCCGCGTTCCTCAGTGCCCAGTCACTGCAGAAGCCCCGCACCTATGATGATCCGGACGCGACGACCAATGCGACGCTGTCCGCGCGGCTGCCGTATCTGTTCGCCTGCTGCCGGTTCGCGCACTACCTGAAATGCATCGTGCGCGACAAGATCGGCTCCACCATGTCGCGCGCCGAGATCGAGCAGTGGCTGATGGACTGGCTGATCGGCTATGTGGACGGCTCCCCCGACACGTCCACAGATGAGCTCAAGGCGCGGCGTCCGCTGGCTGACGCCCAGGTCTACATCACTGAACGGCAGGACATGCCAGGCATGTACGATGCCCGCTTCCTGCTGCGTCCGCATTACCAACTTGAGGGGATCAGCGTGGCGCTGCGATTGTTATCCCGGATGCCGACACAGTAGCCACCATGAGCGACACTTTGAAACGACCAGACGGCGAGGCAGACGGAAATGGTTGACAAGGCGAAGACCGATACAGTGATGAAATTCGAGCTCAAAGGTGGCACACCGGTCTACGCCGAATGCGCACTGGATGTGACAAAAGGCGATACCCTGATGGAGGGGTTTCGACCTGGGACGCCTGATGACAGCACCTTCAGTAATTTTTTCGAAGTGCATGACTTCGACTTCGGGATGTCTCTGAAGGAAGGCGACAAGAAGGAAGCGTCGACCGATAGCGGGGCCTTTGCGGCCTGGCGCAGTGCTGCCGAGGACGAGTACAAGAAAATCAAGTATGGGCTCGAATTTGACAAGTTCACCTTCAAGCGCACCATTGATCGAGCATCTCCGATCTTTTTCCAGAAATGCTGTGCATCGACGACCTTCGACAAGGCGATTTTGGTGAAGCGTCTGTCGCAAGGTGGCGACCGAGGCGCGATGGGCATCATGCGCATTGAATTCACCACGGTCCTGTTGACCGGTATCGACTGGAGCGACGGTGAACTGGTGCAGGAGAGATGTGACTTCATCTGTCAGAAGATGCTGATCAAGCTTCGGACGCAGACCGCGTCGGGGGCGATCTCTTCAAACGAATCCGTGATCACGTGGAACTCGGATACGGACCTTTCCAAAAAGGTCGTAACGCAACCGTTGCGGAAAGGTTTATAGTCATGGATTCGGATAGCGGCGATCTTCTGCTCAGGATGGTGCAGCAAAGCGGTCAGATTGTGCGGGGTGCAAGCCAGACCGTGCTGACCGCCCCAGGCAGGCAGGCAAGCCCTTTGGTCAAAAATTTCACCCCCGGCTTTATCATCGAAATCGACAATTTCTCCTTGCGGCTCGGCACCTCGGGCCTGGAACCCGGCGCCACCCCCCAGACACAGCTAGTCAAAGTCGACACTCCTACCCAGCAGCGGGATGAGGACGAAAAGCGCGAGTCGATCGGGGCCCTGGCCCGCAAAGGCGGCTACCAGAGTTGGCGCGCCGGCAATCTCAATGCCAAGTATCCGCTCGACATCCAGCCCATTACGTTCGAGAAACCGGCTGATATCAGTTCCAAGACGCTCATTGATAGCTGCATCAACTGCACGAGCTTCGACAGCGCAGCGATCATCAAGCGCAAGCCCGTTGGTGACGGTTCCGCCGGTGAAGTCTATCTGCGGCTCGACTTCACGGGTGTTCTGGTGATCAAGGTCGATTGGGCTGACGAAGACGAGTACATCAAAGAAACCATCTCATTCATCGCGCGCGGCATCACCATGTCCTACCGGCCGCAAATATCGTCGGGCACCCTCGGACCGATCACCTCCGGTTTCTGGAGTATGGTTCCCAGCGAAAAGGAGATGATATTCAGCTAAGGCGGGTCGGAACTCATGTTTCGTTTCTAACGTATTCACTGCGGTTGGGGGCTGATAATGGCGGTGCAGGTTGTTTCCGGCGCAGCGTTGATGTGTCCGTTCGGGCTGGCGCCATCCACCTTGACGGTGCTCCCGACATCGATGGTCTCCGTCTCGAAGATGCCGGCGGCGACCATCATGGATTTCGCGCCCATGGTGAATATCGCGCCGTTCGGCATGTGCATAAGCCTTGCAAACCCGACGGTCGCCGCGGCGACCGCGGCCGCTCTCGGCGTGCTGACGCCGATGCCCTGCGTTCCAGTCACCACGCCATGGACGCCGGGCGTTCCCGTCGTCCAGTACGGAAAAATGCCGGCAATCGACAATACCTGCATGTGCAACTGCTCCTGGGGCGGCGTCATCATGATCACGTTCCCCGGCCAGGTGCAGACGACGGTCGGCTAGACTAGCCCTCAGTCTCCGGCAAGCGAAGCTGCAGAGCTCGGAAGCGGTTCACGTGCTCGATCCCGGCCTCACCCGAGCGGTTGCCGTGATAGGCGAGGTGGGCGTTGTGGATCTCAGGGTCGCGCCACTTCGCCACGCCGGGCCCTTCGGCCAGACAGCGATCGATCGGCCAGCCCACCATATGGGGACGCCGGATGAAGAACGGCAGCCGGTCGTGCATCTGGATTGCCATCTGCTTATGGTAGGACTGGACGTGGCGGCTGAGCAGAAGTTCGGAATTGAACACGGTGTCCGAGGCGTAATCCCACAGCCGCGACAGCAGCATATGGAAGTAGACCATGAAATTCGGCGTGCCCAAGGCGAACGCGTCGAACAGCACGCCTTTGGTCTCGGCCCACTCGTACCCCATGAAACCGATCCGCTTCTCTGCGATGGCTTCAAGATCGACCCGCAGTGGCTCGTAGAAATACAGGTCGCTGCGCATGCGGACGGCAATGTCGTACAGCGGCGCATAGGGTGTGAACAGCGTGCCGACGCGCTGCCAGCCTGCATATTGCGAGACCATCCGTGACGGCACGTTGATATTGTCTCTCCGCAGCCAGTCATATTGATCGACCACGTTGTAATCAGGCACGCTTTCGAATTGGCAGAGCGTCGGACGCAGCGTGCTGATCAGCCGCTGCCGCTCCTCGTTGGGGATCGTATCCCAGAAATGGCAGAACACGTCGATCTGCGCGCCGGGGAACAGGGCACGGTGCGTGGCGACCGACTCTTCCCACATCCGGGGAAGTCCGGAGTACAACAGGGCGATGCGCATGATTCTCGCATTCGGTTCAGGGACCGGCCAAAGTGTGCGGCCAGAGTGGTAAATGACAATGCCCAAGGATGCCGCAATTGCCGCGACCCGTCATCATTGATTGCGATCCCGGTACCGACGACGCGATCGCACTTCTGTTTGCATTCGCTTCGCCGGAGTTGGATGTTCGCGCGATAACAGTGGCCGGAGGCAATGTCGGGCTCGCCCGCACACTGGCCAATGCGCTGGCCTTGAGGCAACTGGCCGGCGTGACGGTGCCGGTGCATGCGGGGGCCGACAGGCCGTTGCTGGGCGCTTTCGCCGGGGCACCGCGCATTCACGGCGACGACGGCATTGGTGGTGTGGTCCTGCCGCCCGGCGGTTCACCGGCGCCCGTCCTGGCAGCGGATGCGATACGAGCGATCCTGCGTTCGGCGGACAGTCCCGTGACCCTGGTCGGCATCGGTCCCGCAACCAACCTTGCGCTGGCTTTGGCGACGGAGCCGGCACTCGCGGCCCACGTGCAGGAAATCGCCCTGATGTCCGGGGCCTGGGCCGAGGGCAACGTGACCCCAGCCGCCGAATTCAACGCCTGGAGCGACCCGGAAGCGTTGGCGATCCTGCTCGCAACCGGACGCCCCGTCACATTCGCCACGCTGGAATTGACCGCGCAGGCCCTGGCAACGCCGGATCGTATTGCCGCCTGGCGCGCGAGCGGGCAGGGGCGGTGCCTGACCGCCGCCTGTGCGATCCAGGCCAGCGTCCCACCCTCCCGCCGGCTGGGCGGTGTTGGCGCGCCGCTGCACGATCCATGCGCCCTCGCATGGCTGACGCATCCGCATCTCTTCACGACCCGGCCGGCTTCAGTACAAGTCGAACTGGCTTTCGGGCCCAACCGGGGCCGCACGGTGATGGATCGCTGGGACGACAGCGGGCTCCTCCCCCAGTTGCAGCCCCATTTGGCCACCGTGCTGGAGACGCTCGATGCCGACGCATTCTTCGCTCTGCTGGGGGAGAGGCTCGCCTCGCTGCCCTGATCGTGGCATCGTGACGGTACCGGACAGGAGATTACCGCATGGACCCGAACGCACTGCCCTTCGATGCCGACGCTATGCTCGCGGGGCTGCGGGAATGGGTCGAGTGCGAAAGTCCCACCTTCGACGCTACGGCGGTGAACCGGATGATGGATATGGCCAGCCGGACACTGGTGCTTTCCGGGGGGCGGATCGAGCGGATCCCCGGTCGAATGGGGTATGGCGATTGCGTGCGCGCCAGTTTCCCGCATGCCACGCCCAATGTCCCTGGTATCCTGATCATGGGGCATCTCGACACGGTGCATCCGATCGGAACACTCGGAAGTCTGCCGTTCCGGCGTGATGGCAATCGTGCCTACGGTCCCGGCATCCTCGACATGAAGGGCGGCAATTTCCTCGCCCTGGAGGCGATCCGCCAGTTACAGCGTGCCGGGATCGGGACGAAACTGCCGCTGACGGTGCTGTTCACCAGTGACGAGGAAGTCGGCAGCCCCTCCACCCGCGATCTGATCGAGGCGGAAGCGTCCCGCCATGCCTATGTTCTCGTGCCCGAACCTGCGCGGCCGGATGGCGGTGTCGTCACAGGACGCTACGCCATCGCTCGGTTCAACCTGGAAGCAACAGGCAGACCGAGTCACGCGGGATCGAACCCCGGGGCAGGGCGGTCGGCGATCCGGGAAATGGCACGCAAGCTGATCGAAATCGAAGACATGACCACGGAAAGCTGCACGTTCAGCGTCGGTGTGGTCCACGGTGGCCAATGGGTGAACTGCGTGACGACGACCTGCAAGGGCGAGGCGTTGTCGATGGCCAAACGGCAGGAAGATCTGGACCGGGGCGTTGCTGCGATGCTCGACCTGCGGGCCTCCTCGAATGAAGTGCAGTTCAAGATCACCCGCGGCGTGACCCGCCCGGTATGGGAAGCCGATGCGGCAGGCATGGTCCTCTATGAGAAGGCACGCACGATCGCGCAGGGACTGGGATACCATATCGCCTCGCAAAGTTCCGGTGGCGGATCGGACGGCAACTTCACCGGCGCGATGGGGATTCCCACCTTGGATGGTCTAGGCGTGGCGGGCGCCGGCGCGCACACGCTGGGCGAGCATATCGAGATCGACAGTCTGGCTTATCGTGGGAAGTTGTTGGCGGGATTATTGGCCACGCTCGAATGATCGTCTCGCCGCTCGTCTGCTCTGATTCGAAAATGGAATTTGAGAAACTTTGGAAGGGCTGGTCTGGAACGATGGCAAACGCTAGAGCAGGATGACGTCGCTTTCGCTCAGCCATCCTGCTCTAGCTCTTTGTTTGATCGCGTGATTCAGACCTCCGGCGATTCCACCTCCAGTCATCACGCGCTAATGCTCGTCGTCTTCGTAGCCGTCGACCGCTCTTCGCATCGCTCTGCGAATGTCTTCCAATGCATTGGCGCACAGTTCGGAGATACCTCCATCCTGGGTCACGTCAGCCGCTGCAATAATGTTCTCCGCTGCCGTCGCAAGCAGACGGATCGTTTCGGTCTCCATAATATTTCCAGCGACCCGGAGCATAATTTTGCATTAATCGCCAACGCCGGGGCAAAGTCAATTGCAAACAACATTGATGACCGGCACATAATTCTTTCGAACTAGCCGGCCGTTCTGATTTAGCCAAAAGGATTAGGACGTATCAGACGCTCGAAACGATCGGGCGGCCGCCCGCGGATACAACTGTCTTTTTTGTATCCTCGTCAACAGGACGGGTTTTGGGTTGCAAATCTGTTTTTCGCAACTGGTCACGTCCTTCGTGCACCGTCCAGGTAATTTGTCTCGATGTCGATACGGGCTGAGATTCTCCGCGCGCCACCGACCGCTGCGGCAACGCATAATCCCGAGTCGTCTTGACGATGACCTCGGACCGGTTGCGCGCCCCAACCAACCGGTAGATGGCGGCGAGGTGTACCTTGGTGGTGGCGACGGCGATGTTCAGTTGCCGCGCGATCATCTTGGTGTTGTAGCCCTGTAGCACCAGTTCCAGGACAGCGCGCTGCCGTTCTGTCAGGTCGGCGCCGCGTGCCGATCCGGACGGCGACGAAAGCGGTGCGGCCATCTGCGTTGCGGAGGCGTGCATCGGGGCCCTGCCACCGTTTGCGTCCGGGCCGCCGCTGAGCGTTGCAGGCGCGAAAATGCCACCGAGCAGTACGGTTTCGATGGCGCAGACCACCTGATTGCCGGCAGCAGACGTCGTCAGGTAACCCTGTGCGCCGCCATCGAGCCAGTGCAGAATCTCGTTCCGGTGGCCCCCATCGGCCAGCACCAGGATGCGGGGCGGCGTCATTTGCTCCGCCAAGAGTCGCATCGCGTTGACGCCGTTGACGCCGGGCAGTCGGACATCCAGAAGCAGCAGGTCAGGTGTATAGTGACCCAGCACATCAAGGGTCATTTCCAGCGTGTCGGATTCCGACACCGCCCAACCAGGACGGAGCGTTTGCAAAACACTACGCAAGCCATACCGTACGAGCGACGGCGGACTTGCGACCAGGACCGTGACAGACCCCTGGCCTATCGCCTGATGACCATCCATATATCCGACCCTCAATCCCCAACGATCCGTCGGTCCCCAGGAACGGTGGATCGCACCACATATTCCGGACTGCGAACTGTTGCAGAAAATAGTAGGTTGCAACCAAAGGATGAAGCAAGGAAAGATTTTGTATCGAAGCGACATCAGGATGGGAAAAACCTGATTATCTCGCCTTTCGCGGGTTTGTGATCATTTTGTTACACTAAGACGCGAGGTTTCTTACAATTCTTACAACAGAAAGCCCCCTGATCGGCGTCTCGGTCATTGAGACCGCGCTCCAGACCATGCCCTCGGCGCCAGGCGTGTATCGCATGCTCGATGCCAAGGCCGATGCGCTGTACGTCGGCAAGGCCCGCAACCTTGTACGCCGCGTGACATCCTATACGCAGCTTGGTCGTCTGCCGGAGCGGCTGCGCCGGATGGTCTCGGAAACCGCGTCGATGGAGATCATCACGACGCATACCGAGGCCGAGGCGCTGCTGCTGGAAGCCAATTTAATCAAGCGCTTGAAGCCGCGCTTTAACATCGTACTTCGGGATGACAAATCCTATCCCTGGCTGACGCTGACCGAGGACCATCCGTTCCCGCAGATCGCCAAGCACCGGGGAGCGCAGGTGCGCAAGGGCAGTTACTGGGGGCCGTTCGCGTCCGCCTGGGCGGTGAACCAGACGGTGACCGCGATGCAGCGTGTCTTCCTGCTGCGATCCTGCACAGACTCCGTCTTTTCAACACGTTCCAGGCCATGTTTGCTATTTCAGATTAAGCGATGCTCCGCCCCCTGCGTCGGCCGCATTGCGCCGGACGCTTATTCCGCCCTGGTCGCCCAGGCACGCGCCTTCCTCTCCGGCAAGGCCGGATCGGTACAGAAGGAACTGGCCGCGCAGATGGAGCAGGCGTCGGACGCGCTGGAGTTCGAGCGTGCCGCCGCAATCCGCGACCGTCTGCGGGGTTTGACCTTCGTACAGGGCAGCAGTGTGGTGAACCCGGCCAGCCTGACGGATGCCGATGTGATCGCTGCCTGGCAGTCGGCCGGCCAGACCTGCGTGCAGGTCTTCTTCGTCCGCGGCGGACGCAACAACGGAAATCGCGCCTTCTTCCCCTCCCACACCAAGGCCGAGGAGGCGCCTGAGGTCCTCTCTGCCTTCATCGCCCAGTTCTATGACGACAAGCCGCCGCCGCCGTTGCTGCTGGTCAACCATGACCTTGGCGAGCAGGCGCTGATCGCGGAAGCGTTATCGCTGAAAGCCGGACGCCGGGTCGAAGTGACCCATCCGCAGCGCGGTGAGAAACGTGCGGTCGTCTCCCACGCTGAGACGAATGCCCGCGAGGCGCTCGAACGCAAGCTCGCCGAGAGTGCCGGCCAGACGAAGCTGTTGGAGGGCACTGCAGCCCTGTTCAAGCTGCCAACGACACCCGAACGGATCGAGGTCTACGACAACTCCCACATCATGGGCGCCAACCCGTATGGCGTGATGATCGTTGGTGGACCGGAAGGCTTCATGAAGTCCGCCTATCGCAAGTTCGGCATCAAGGGCCCCGTCACGCCCGGCGACGATTTCGCCATGATGCGGGAGGTGCTGACCCGCCGCTTCTCCCGCGCCCTGAAGGAAGGGGCCGAGGGCAACGAGCCGGAATGGCCGGACGTGGTGCTGATCGACGGCGGCGCCGGGCAATTGTCGGCAGCGCGTGCCGTGCTGGACGATCTGGGCGTGCAGGACGTCAAGCTGGTGGCGATCGCCAAGGGCCCGGACCGCGATGCGGGCCGCGAATGGTTCTACACCGACGGGATGGAGCCGTTTCAGCTCCCGCCGCGCGACCCTGTCCTCTATTTCCTCCAGCGGTTGCGGGACGAAGCGCACCGTTTCGCCATCACCACACATCGCGCCGGACGGTCAAAAGCCATCCGCACCAGCGAGTTGGATGAGATCGAGGGTATCGGTTCCGCTCGCAAGCGCGCGCTGCTCAACCATTTCGGCAGTGCACGGGGGGTGAAAATGGCCGGGCTGTCCGATCTGGAGGCCGCGCCCGGCATCAGCCGGGAAACCGCCCGCCGCGTCTACGCCCATTTCCACCCCGGCGCTCGGTTGGAGGACGCGCCGCCGCGGCGGGCTCAGACGTGAAGCTCTCTGCAGAGAGACACTATCTTCAATTTCTGAAGTAGTATTTGTTATATTCCGGAGAATCGCTAAACCAACCGCCGGGATCTTCATGGTGTTCTGCTTTACTATGAATGCAATTCCGAACGTAGAACCAACGGCACGGCTGCTTCTCTCCCCATTAGTTGCTTGGTAATGCACAACCACTCAGCACATTAATAGCCAGTAGTGAGAGGTAGCCGTACAGCCGACCTTGCTTCAGAATATGCCGCGCGGACTGGATATCATTGATGTCTTTGGTGCTGGAACCAATTTGGGATCTCGCATGAAAGCTAGAAGAAATGTAGCCGGCCTGCTTGATGCTGTTCAGCGTGTCAGCCTGCCTCTGTGGTTGTGACAAGTGAAATCGACCTTACACATCGGGACATGCGACATTGGGATATGCCGTGAAGGTGACGTTTTTGTAAATTATGCAGTGGCAGACATCGAGGCCCATGCCGCACCCCGACGCGTCACTCGCCGGGGTCGAGCGGCACGGTGAACATCGATCTGTCGCGCTCGATCTCGACGCCGGCTGAGGCTGCATCCGGGAATACGTCGAGCTTTTCCACCCGCACGCGGACCATGCGCACCCGCGGATCGCTGAGGCAGGCCTGGGCAATGCGCTCCGCCATCGTTTCCACCAGCCGCGTGTGACCGGCACGCGCGATCGACCGGACGCTGTTGGCGATCTTCTCGTAATTCACCACGCGGCCGAGTTCGTCGGCACCCACAGCCAGCCCGGCCCGCGCGCTCTCGTCATCGACGCCGAGGTCAACGTTGATCCGGACCCGTTGTTGCGCCGCGTGCTCATGCGGATAGATGCCGATACTGGCGGGCAATACCATGTCGCGCAGAAAGACATGGCGGATTCCGCGGCGAGCGCTGGCGATCGGGGCGGTCATTCCTCAGGTGCTCCAGGCGATCCCGTGGCAGCCCATTGCAGATGCTGCCCGCCGTCCAGTGCAATCATCTGACCCGTCATGGCCGGCAGGGAGAGGATGGCGGTGACCGCGCGCGCGATCTCCTCCGGGGCTGTGCCGTGTTTCAGTGGTACCGAGGCGGATTGCCGGGCGAACTGCTCCTCCGTCTGACGTGGGCTGGGCAGGGCAGGGCCGGGGCCGATGCCATTGACCCGGATGCGCGGAGCCAAAGCCAGGGCCATGGTCTGTGTCAGCGCCCAGAGCCCGGCCTTCGACAGCGTATATGTGACGAAATGCGGCGTCAGCGACCAGACGCGCTGGTCCAGCAGGTTGATCACCACGCCCTCGGCGTCCTTGGGCAGCAGCCGAGCCATGGCCTGCGTCAGCACGAACGGGGCACGCAGATTGGGCTCCATATGCGCGTCCCAGCTTTCGCGGGTCACCGTGTCCCACTCGTCGCGGTCGAACCGGCTGGCGTTGTTCACCAGGACGCCGATGGGTCCCAGGGCGGCGTGTGCCTCGGGGAGCAGGCGCTGGGTTTCAGCCTCGATGCCAAGGTCGGCCGGCAGCACGACGGCACGCCGGCCGAGGTCTTCGATGGCGGTCTGCGTCGCCGCGGCGTCAGCGCGGCTGGTGGCGCAATGGATGGCGATGTCGAAGCCCTGCTGCGCGAGTTCCAGCGCGATGGCGTGGCCGAGGCGTTTGGCCCCGCCGGTGACAAGCGCGGTTCGGGGGATCTTGGTCGATATGCTCAAGGGTCAGCCTGTCCGCGGACGCCGCCTGATATCGGCACGCACATGCTGGAAATTCAAGATGGCTGGATCGGCGACGACCGGCCCCGGCGCGATCGCCACAATGATCCGCTCCGCGATCGGCCCGAAATCCGCTCGGAAATGCACCGACGATTTGAGCGCGATGATCGGGCACTCCGCCGGCTCGATCCCGACATGGCGCAGGATCGCCTGATCGAGCGCCTGCATCTTGCGCGAGGCGACGATGACCCGCACGCCGTCGATGTCGATCAGCGCGGTGGGGCCGAGGTTGCCGGGATTGCCCGCGCCCATCGGCCCGGTCAGGGTGAAGACACCGTCCGTCAGCTTTTCCACCCGCGCGGTGCAGGCGAACGGCATGCCGTCGGATTTGCCGCCGAGGGACAACGTGACCGTCGCCGCCGACACCGGCCTTCGACGCAGGCGGCGACGCTTTCGGCGTCATTGATCAGGCAGACGACCGCGCCCGTGGCCCGCTGCCGCACCAGTTCGGACAGCAACTCGGTCGTATCGCCGTGGCCGCCACCGCCCGGATTGTCCTGCGTGTCCGCCAGCACCACCGGCCGCGCCCGCATCGGCGGCAAGACGCATCGCCTCAGCGACGGCCTGGGCGGAGGGCAGTGTCTCCTGCACGAAACTGGCTTCCTGGGCGTTGATATAGGCCAGCAGCGCATCCGCCGCCGCATCGGCCTTGGCCTGCGTGTCGGCATAGGCCGCGATGGCCGCGCCGCAGCCGGCGAAATCTGCGTAGGGAAAGCCGAAACAGAAGGCGAGTTCGACAGCCCCGCATGCGATCGGCAAGCCCGGCGCGTTCGGTCATCACCGTCTGCATCGGCGGCATCAGCGTGCACTGGCTGCCCAGCGGGATCCAGAAATCCAGCGTCCGGAACGCGCGCGCCCAGCGCGTGCTCGCGCACGATCCGCACGAGCAGCAGCCGCATCGCCTGGGCGCCAGCTTCCTTCATGTCCACATGCGGATAGGTGCGGAACGGCACCGCCGCATCGGCAGAGCCGCACCATGGCGTCGGTCAGGTTGGCATGCGGATCGAGGCTGATCGTCAGCGGCAGCTCCGGCCCGACGATCGCGCGAACCCGGCGCAGCAATTCGCCCTCGGCGTCGGGATAGCTCTCGACCACCGCCGCGCCGTGCAGGTCGAGATAGACGCCGTCGAGCGGCCCCTCATCCAGTGCGACCGACAGCGGCGCGCAGATGCGGGCGGCGATCCGTTCGAACGCCTCGTCCTCCACCGGGCCGGCGGGGTTGGCGAAACCCCAGGCGAGCGGCACCAGGCCGACGCCCTCGGCTTCCGCCACCGCAATGGCACCGGCCAGCGGGACGGAGCGGGGGCGCATGGCCTCGATCAGTCCGTCTCCGGCAGCAAAGGGCGGCAGGCCTCCGGGTTGGAGGAAATCGGCATAGGTCGTGGGACGTGGGGCGAAGGAATGGCTTTCGTGCAGAAAGCCGCCGACAGCGATCCGCATGCTCAACGCACCAGGTTATGCGGCGTGCCCCCGGCCAACGCCGAGGCGATCCCTTCCACCACCACACGGCCCATCGCGTCGCGGGTTTCGATCGTTGCGCTGCCCAGATGCGGCAGCAGCACGACGTTTTCCAGCGTCAGGTACTCGGGGTGCAGCCGCGGTTCGTTGTTGTAGACATCCAGGCCGGCGGCGGCGATATGCCCCGACCGCAGCGCGGCGATCAGCGCGGCGTCATCGATCAGCGTGCCGCGCGCGGCGTTCACCAATACAGCGCCCTTCGGAAGCTTGGCGATCCGCTCTGCGTCCAGCCAATGCCGCGTGCCGCCGCCCCCCGGCGCGTGCAGCGAGAGGACCTGGCACTGCGCCAGGAAGCTGTCGTCGTTGTCGTGGAAGATCGCGCCCTGTTCCAGGTCCGGCGGCAGGCGGACCATGTCGCGGTAATGGATCTCCATGCCGAAGCCGCGCGCCATCTTGGCGAGTTCCCGTCCGATGCGGCCCAGGCCGAAGATGCCAAGCTTGCGGCCGGCGACGCCCGTGCCCATGAGCTGTGTGGGGGCCCAGCCTTCCCACTTTCCCGACCGAACCATCCTCTCGCCCTCACCCGCTCGGCGGGCCGCCGCGAGCATCAGCAGCATCGCGCATTCCGCCGTGGCGACGGACAGCACGTCGGGCGTGTTGCACACCTTGATGCCCCGAGCGGAGGCGGCTTGGATGTCGATATGGTCGTAGCCGACGCTGAATGTGCCGATGACCTTCACACAGTCCGGCAGCGCGGCGATGATGGCTGCGTCAAGGGAATCGCCGGGACAGCACAGGATCGCAGCTTTGCCGGCCGCGCGTGCGAGCAGATCGGGAATGGGCGTGTCGGACGGCGTCAGGCTGGCATCGAATTTCTGGTCGGCCTGGGCCTCGATCGCTGGGGGCAGACGGCGCGTGACGAGCAGGGCGGGTTTAGACATGCAGTTGCTCCAGGCGGTTTTCGCATTGGCCGCCAACGGCGGTCCGCCGACGATACACACCACGGGCGGGGGCGTCGATAAAGCCTGAAACGATCAGGCCGCCCGGCCGGGCGACGACTGGCCTCGAATTTGCTACACTCCCCGCGGGGGAACGGAGGAGGGTGGAAAATGCCAAGCACGCAAGCGCGCAAGATGAACCTCGGTGCGTTCATCCACGAGACCGGGCAGCACGTCGCCGCCTGGCGGCATCCAGGCGCCTATGCCGAATCAGGAACCGTGTTCGCGCAGGCCGTCGACGTCGCCCGCACCGCGGAACGCGGCAAGTTCGACCTGCTGTTTCTCGCCGACAGTGCCGCGGTCAGCGTCTTCGGCTCGCCCGAGGCGAAAGGCCGCATGGGCAAGACGGTCAAGTTCGAACCGATCACGCTGCTGTCGGCACTTGCCGCCGTGACCAGCCATCTCGGCTTCGTCGCCACCTGCACATCGACCTATAACGAGCCCTATACGCTGGCGCGCCAGTTCGCCTCTCTGGATCAGATCAGCGGCGGACGTGCCGGCTGGAATCTGGTGACGTCCAACAACGAGGCAGAAGCTTTCAATCACGGCCGTGACACGCATGTGAGCCATGCCGATCGTTACGATCGCGCCTCCGAGTTCGCCGAAGTCGTGCAAGGACTTTGGGATAGCTGGGACGAAGATGCCTTCATCCGCGACCAGGCGTCGGGCGTCTATTTCGACCCCTCCAAGATGCATCCGCTGAACCACAAGGGTAAGCACTTCCAGGTCCGCGGCCCGCTGAACGTCGCCCGTTCCCCGCAAGGGCGTCCGGTGCTGGTCCAGGCCGGCGCGTCCGACACCGGCCGCGACCTGGCGGCGCGCCTGGCCGAGGTCGTGTTCACCGCGCAGACCACGTTCGAGCAGGCGCGTGAATTTTACGGCGACGTCGTCAACCGCCTGCCGCACTTCGGCCGCACGCAGCAGGAGGTGAAGATCATGCCCGGCCTGTATCCGGTGGTCGGTCGCACCGAGTCAGAGGCAAAGGAAAAATTCGACTTCCTGCAGTCGCTGATCCACCCAAGCGTCGGGATCGCCGTGCTGGAACACACGATCGGCGTGCCGAACCTGAGCCAGTATCCGCTCGACGGTCCGGTGCCGGAGATGGGCGATACCAACGGCCCGCTCTCCCGCCAGCGCCTGCTGCTGGAGGCCGCGCGCCGCGACAAGCTGACGCTGTGGGAACTCTGCCTGCTGAACGCCGGCCCGCGCGGGCATCTGCTGACGGTTGGCACGCCCGCACAGATCGCCGATGTGATGGAGCACTGGTTCCTGAACGGCGCGGCCGACGGGTTCAACGTGATGCCGGCCTGGCTGCCGGGTTCGCTGAACGACTTCGTCGACATGGTGATACCGGAATTGCAACGACGCGGCTTGTTCCGCACAGAGTATGAGGGCACGACATTGCGCGAAAACCTGGGACTGCCGAAGCCTGTCAGCCGCTATGCCAAGACGTCTTCGGTCGCGATGGTGGCGGAATGAGCACCGCGATCTCCCGCCGCGGCCTCGCCGCGCTGTCTGCCTCGGCCCTGGCGCTACGGGCTGTCCCCGCGTTTGCTGTCGGCGATACGTTCGTCAGCGGCTGGGGATTGCCGGCGAACCTGGACCCGCACCAGGTCTTCGATGTGCCGATGCAGACGGTGATGTTCAACGTCTACGACAATCTCTATCGCTATGAGAACGACCCGCCGGAGATCGTGCCCTGGCTGGCCAAAAGCCACACCGTCTCCGCCGACGGACTGACCTGGGATTTCGAGCTGCGGCCAGGCATCAAATTCCATGACGGCAGCAATATGACGGCCGATGATGTCGTCTACTCGTTTCATCGCATGCTCAGCCTGAAACTGGCGCCGTCCGGTGCCTTCCTGCCGATTCTGAAGCCCGAGAACGTCACCGCCACCGGCCCGTTGTCGGTGCGCTTTGTCCTCAGCAAGCCCTATGCGCCGTTCTTCGCTGCGATCCCGATCATTTCGATCGTCAATCCGCGCGCGATCAAGCCGCACGAGAAGGACGGCGACTGGGGCAAGGCCTGGCTGGCGAGCAACGGCGCCGGATCGGGGGCTTACAAGGTGGTGCCCGACACGTATCGGCCGCTGGAAGTCCTGGATCTGGACATCCACACCAATCACTTCATGGGCTGGGAAGATAACAAGAGCCCCGCCCGCAAAGTGGCGATCCGTCCGACCTCGGAGACATCGACTCGCATCCTGGCACTGCTGAACGGGTCGATCGACTGGACAGATACACAGTTGCCCGCGGATCAGGTCGACCAGATCAATGCGTCGAAAGTGGCGCATGTGGAGAAGAACACGGTGATGCGCACATTCGTTGTGCGCATGCACAATCAGCGTGCGCCGCTCGATAATATCAATGTGCGCAAGGCGCTCGCGCATGCGTTCAACTATATGGGCTTCATCAACGACATCCTGGGCGGCTACGCGACGCGCGATCCGCTGCCGATGCCCGACAATCTGTGGGGCGCACCGAAGGATGTGAAAGGCTATGACTACGACCTGAAGAAGGCGAAGGAGTATCTGGCCAAGGCGCAGGCGGAAGGCGCACAGCAGCTCAATCGTCCGATCGAACTGCATGTGCAGTCGGAAAACGAACAAAGCGTGCAGGCCGCGCAGATGTTTCAGAGCGACCTTGCCGAGCTCGGGATCAATCTGAAGGTCGTACCAGATACCTGGGCCAATATGACGGCCAATATGAGCAAGGCGGAAAAGACCCCGGACATGTGGGTGCACTGGGTCAGCACCTATTTCGTCGATCCCGAGAACTGGGTCGGACAGATGTATGACAGCCAGTTCCACGGCACGTGGAAGGCATCGTCGTGGTATAAGAACGACAAAGTGGACGAGCTTCTGCGCAAGGCGCGTGCGACGCCGGCTCAGGCGGAACGGGAGCCGCTGTATGAGGAGGCAATCCGCCTGATCGTCGCCGATTGTCCGGACATATTCGTTTATAATTCGATGCAGTTGCAAGGGATCAACAACCGGGTGAAGGGCCGGCATTTCTGCACGGTGGGGCAGGGATGCGAGATGCGCTGGATCAGTATTTGAGAGGGACGATCGTGCCGCATGGGCGTTAAGATAAAAGCCGGTCGGGCGTCGCTCTCTCCCCGTCATGGTCGGCGAAGCAGGCTGTGCGCAAACTCTGTCCATCGCAATTCGCTTAGGATGGAATGCTCCAATCGCCCCAGATCGGCAGCGCCAACCCCGTCATGGCCGGCCTTGTGCCGGCCATCCACGCCTTACCCCATTGATATCACGCTAGTCGTGGATGGCCGGCACAAGGCCGGCCATGACATGATGAGGCGTCACGCCACGCCTCCGGAAAAATATTCTCTGTCGGTGGGGCGCTTTCGTCGCTCTTTTACCGCATATGCGATTGTGCCGACCATTCGCTGTACAGAAGCACCGTTCGTCCCATGATCCGCTTCCTGCTGCTGCGGCTCGCCTCCGCAATACCGTCGCTGATCGGCCTCGTCGTCCTGACCTTCCTGTTGATCCACGCCGTCCCTTCGGACCCAGCCGTGGCGCTGGCCGGGGACGCGGCGACGCCGCAGCAGATTGCGGCGATCCGGCATCAATACGGTCTTGACCTGCCGCTCTGGCAGCAATTCTTTGCCTATACCTGGAAAGCGATCCACCTTGATTTCGGCGAGAGTGCGTTCTCCCACCGAGCGGTGGCACTCGATATTGCGCAGCGGCTTCCGGAGACGCTGGAACTCGTCTTCGCATCGCTGTTGCTGTCGGTCGGAATAGGCATTCCGCTGGGCGTCTTCGCTGCCCTGCGTCACAATCAGTGGACGGATTTCGTCCTGCGGATCACCTCGGTCGCCGGTGTGGCCGTCGCAGCGTTCTGGGTGGCGATCATGCTGCAGCTTTACTTCTCCATGAAACTCGGCTGGCTGCCGCTGCGTGGAGAACTCACAGCGGGCATGGAGCAGCCGGCCCGGATCACCGGCTTCCTCATTCTCGACAGCCTGCTGACGGGCCGGTTCGATGCGTTCAGCGATGCGCTGGCGCATATCGTCCTGCCGGCGGTTACGCTGTCCCTGGGGGGCATGTCCGGCATTCTGCGGTTCACGCGTGCGGGGATGCTCGATACACTGCAGCAGGATTTCGTCACATACGAAAGGGCGATGGGCTACCAGCGCTATCGCCTGATCTGGCGCTATATCCTGCGCAATTCGGTCACCGCGACGATCACCCAGATCGGCCTGCTGTTCGGCGGCCTGATCGCCGGTGGCGTGGTGGTGGAGGCGATCTACGACTGGCCCGGCATCGGCAGCTACACCGTGCAGGCGATCCTGACCGGCGACCGGCAGGTTATGCTGGCCGTGACCCTGCTGATCGGCGTCGTCTATGCAGTCGTCAATATCCTCACCGACCTCGTGCTCGGTTTGATCGATCCCAGGCTGCTGCAACGCGCATGAACCCCGTATTGCGGAAACTGACGCGCGACGTGCCGGCGATGATCGGGCTGGTGATCGTGGTCGTTGTCGTCCTGATTGCGATCCTCGGGCCTTGGCTGGCGCCTTATCCGGGGGACGCGGTGGCGTCGCATTTGGCCCGCCGGTTGAAGCCCCCGACAGCGGCCTTTCCGTTCGGGACCGACAATCTGGGGCGAGACGTGTATTCGCGCGTCATTCTCGGCGCACGCGGCGCGCTGCAGGTTGCGGTGACCGTCGTTGCCTTGTCCATGGCGATCGGTATCCCGCTGGGACTGCTGGCAGGCTATCGCAGCGGTTTCGTGTCCGAAGCGATCATGCGCGTCTGCGATGTCGTCCTGGCGATCCCGCAGCTTATCCTCGCACTGGCGCTGGCGCAGATGATGGGGCCGTCGCTGCAGAGTGCCATGCTGGCACTGTCGCTGACCTACTGGCCGTTCTTCACCCGGATCGTCTACGCCGACGCGCGGCGCCTGAGGGAGTCGCTGTTCGTCGACGCGCTGCGCGGGATCGGCGCCGGCACCTGGCGGATCGTCTTTCTGCATATCCTGCCGAACGCGATGTCCCCGATCATCGTGCGCGCGACGATCGGCCTCGGCTTCACCATCCTGACGGCTGCCGTACTGGGCTTCCTGGGTATGGGTGCGACACCGCCGGCACCCGACTGGGGGCTGACGATCGCGCAAAGCCGGCTCTATCTGCCGGGGGCGTGGTGGTACGCGCTGTATCCCGGCCTCGCGATCCTCCTGACCGTGATGGGCTTCAACCTGCTGGGCGACGGGCTGCGTGACCTTGTCGATCCGCGGCTGAGGCGGTCGCGATGATCCCGGTTCTCCATGTTTCCGGCCTGAAAGTGTCGATCCGCACCGATGCGGGGCCGGCGCGCATCCTGGACGATGTCGGCCTGACCCTGCACAAGGGCCGTGTCCTGGGCGTCGTCGGTGAGTTCGGCTGCGGCAAGTCGACGCTGATCCGCGCGATCCTGGGCATTTTGCCGCGCGGCGGTCGCGTCGATGCCGGATCGATTCAGTTCGAGGGTGAAGACCTGCTGGTTTTCACCGAAACCGAGATGGTCGAGCGTATCCGCGGCCAGCGCATCGGCTTCATCCCGCAGGACCCGCTGCTGTCATTCAATCCGGTGTTCAAGGTCGGCACGCAGATGATGGAGGTCATGCGCCGCCACGCCCCAGGCACAAAGCGCGATCACATCGTTCGGCTGGTATCGCTGCTGAAGCGCCTGCAGGTGCCGTCGCCGGACACGGCGCTGGAACGCTATCCGCATCAATTTTCCGGCGGCCAGCGTCAGCGCCTGCTGATCGCCGCAGCGCTGGCCTGCGCGCCGGGCCTGGTGATTGCAGATGAACCGACCACCGCGCTCGACGTGACGACCCAGCACGAGATTCTGCTGCTGTTGCGCGGACTGGTCGAAGAATTCGACCTGTCGCTCCTTTTCGTCACGCATGACCTGGGCGTCGTTGCCGAACTCTGCGACGACATCACCGTGATCTATGCCGGCCAGACGGTCGAGTCCGGCCCGGTCACCCAAATCCTGCACGAGCCGACCCATCCTTACACGCGCGCATTGATCGGCTGTCACCCCGAACGGGCGATGAGCTTCGTCGGCATTCCCGGCGCGGTGCCTCCCGCTACAAGCATGCCGCCGGGCTGCCGGTTCGCGCCACGCTGCTCCGTGTCGGAGAGCATCTGTTCCGTCAGCCTGCCGCGCCCGGCCGCCAGCAGCGCCGGCGTGCAAGTCCGCTGCATCCACGCGCCATGACCGACCCGATCATCGCGGTGACCGATCTGCATGTCAGCCTCGGCGGCGCCCGCCGCTGGCTTCGGCCGTCGGTCGCACCGGTCCACGCGGTGGATGGCGTGGACCTCGCGCTGTATCCGGGCGAGATTCTGGCGCTGGTCGGCGAATCAGGCAGCGGCAAGACGACGATGGGCCGGACGATCCTGGGTCTGCAGCGGGAAACCTCCGGCGAGATCCGTCTCGATGGGCAGGTCGTCAGCGGCATGCCGCCCGAGCGGGCGCGTCTGGCGCGGCGGGCGATCCAGTATGTGCACCAGGATGCGGCAGCGTCGCTCGATCCCTGGTGGAGTGTTGGCGCCACCTTGCGGGAGGGTCTGCTGATCCATGGCGTGCGCCACGACGAAGAGCGGCGAGCGCGCGTTGCCCGGATCCTCGAAGCCGTCGGCCTGGAGCCCGATGCCGCTCGGCGTTACCCGCACGAATTCTCCGGCGGACAGCTTCGGCGGGTGGCGCTGGCGCGTATCCTGTTGCTGCAGCCGCGTGTCCTGATCCTGGATGAGCCGACCTCGGGGCTGGATATGTCGGTGCAGGCGACCGTGCTGAACCTGTTGCTGGACCTGCGGCGATCCCTTGGGCTGACCTATCTGTTCATCTCCCACGACCTTTCCGTCGTGGAGCGGCTGTCGGATCGGGTGGCGATCATGTATCGCGGCAAGATCGTCGAGGCCGCGCCGACCGGTGACCTGTTTGCGGCGCCGAAGCATGAATACACGAAGACCTTGCTGGCTTCTGCACCGCGGCTCGATCGGCGCCTGCACGCCCGCACAGATCGCTGACGTGATGGAACACTGGTTCCTGAACGGCGCGCCGACGGGTTCAACGTGATGCCGGCCTGGCTTCCGGGTTCAGTCGCTATGCCAAAACGTCCTCTGTCCCCATGGTGGCGGAATGAGCACCGGGATCTTCCGCCGCGACCTCGCGCATCACGCTCTAAACGCTACGCGGCGCGCACGTCCCTCAGAAAGCTGTTGACCTCACTGGCAAGGCCTTCTGCCTGTTTGGCGAGGATGCCCGCTGTGCCCAATACCTGCGATGCGGCGCCCCCGGTTTCGGTTACGGATTTCGTCACGCCGCCGATGTTGCTGGTCACGTCCCGCGCGGCCATGGCCGTCTGTTGCACGTTGCGCGCGATTTCCGATGTCGCCGAACCCTGCTCTTCGACGGCAGAGGCGATCGCCGTGGCAATCACACTTACCTCCTGGATCGTCTTGACGATGTTACCGATCGCGCCGACTGCTTCCCGAGTTGCGGTCTGGATCTGATTGATCTGATGACTGATTTCATCGGTTGCCCTGGCCGTCTGGTTGGCGAGTGACTTCACCTCCGACGCGACGACGGCGAAACCCTTGCCTGCATCGCCTGCACGCGCCGCCTCGATCGTCGCGTTCAGCGCGAGCAGGTTGGTCTGGGCAGCGACGTTCGTGATCAGTGCGACCACCTCGCCGATCTTCTCCGCCCCGTCTGCCAGCGCGCGAACGATCTCGTCCGTGCGGAGTGCTTCGGCGACCGCCTTTTCCGTCGTACTCGTCGATTGCGTGACCTGACGCGTGATTTCCTGGATGGAACTGGACAACTCCTCGGCCGCAGAGGCCGCGGTGTGCACGCCCGCGGTCGCCTCTTCCGATGCGCTGGCGACCATCGTCGCTTGCTGGTTGGTGCGTTCGGCCGTGGCAGTCATCGATCGAGCGGCTCCCTCTAGCTGAGTCGAGCCCGAGGCCAGGGTGTCGACCATCGTGCCGATCGTCACCTCGAAGCGCTGCACAAGGTCGACGAGCCTGGCGGCACGGACCTCTTTCGCCGCCTGTTCGGCCGCCCGCTCTGCAGCCAATTGGCGGGCGGTGAGGCCGCTCTGCTTGAAGACCTCGAGCGAGCGGGTCAGCAGGCCGATTTCATCCTTGCGGTCGCCGCCGGCCAGATCGACTTCAAAATCATCGGCTGCCAGGCGATCGACGGTGGTGGCTAGCCGTCGCATGGGTTTCGCAACCCCCGTGATGATGGCAGCGCCAGCACCCGCACAGATCAGGCTGCAAAGGAAAATGGCTGCGATGGTGACGACGCGGGCGTTGTTGTAGATCGCTTCGCCCGCGTCCGCAGCTTTCTTGCCTTCCGAGCCGTTGAAGTCGAGATCGGAAGCGACCGCGGCGACGGCTTTTTCGAAATTCGTCTTGTCTACACCCAGAAAGAACGTGAAGAGCGTGTCGATGTCACCCCTCGAGCCGCCGTGAATGAGTTCTGTGCTGCTGGCTTTGAACTTCTCCCAGTTGGCGAGAAAGTCCTTCATGAGGTTTTCATCCATCGTGCCCGCGGCGATGAGTGGGACATAGGCAGCATAGGCGGCATCGACTTTTTGCATCGATGCATCGAATGCGGCGAGATGCTCGCTCCATTTCGCGGTGTCCTTGCCGACTGCGCCGATGAGAACCCTGGATTCCTTTATCCGGGCGTCTTCGAGGGTGCTTTCCAGCTTACCCAGGGCAACCGTTGACGGCAGCCAGTTATCGCGGATATCGGCCGCTTTGAGGTTTACGATCGATGTTTGCCATAGGCCAAACACGCCAAGCCCCAGGGCGCTGGCAAAAGCCAGGGCCAACGCCGTTGAGATTTTCTTGGAAATCGACAAATCCTGCCAATTACGCATGTGACGACCTCATCAACCAGGTGCTGCCGCGTTTAATCGAAACGGCTTAAGAAATGATTAAATTGCAAATCTATTTCTCAAGCAGAAGAAATGCGGCGGCCCGTGGTCAAAGCACTGTTCGGTGGCACCTAACCGGGGCATAAGCATTAAGATAAGAGCGGCCGAGCGTCGCCTTCTCCTCGTCGTGGTCGGCCTTCGCCGACCACGACGAAATTGAGCGCTTTCCTCACTATTTTAACGCCTATGACCTAACCGGGCTATACCACCGGAGGGCTCTGTCCCGATGGTAGCGAAATGCGCACCCGGATCTCACGCCGCGGCCGTGCCCGCGGCGTGATCCGACCGGCCTCATGCGTTATGTCTTCGCCACGTTCCAGAACACAGGAACCGCGCCCTTCAACAGGCCCGAAAGGTTCGACCGCCAGGCGGCAGGCGGCAAGTATTGCCCGAGCGGAATGAAAGGAACGGTTTCGAAGGCCCGGGATTGGATCTCGGCGTCGAGCCGGTGGCGTTCGGCCGGATCGTTGCTGTCCATCCAGGTCGTGCGCATCTGCTCGAGTTCTGGGTCGGACGGCCAGCCGAACCAGGCGTCCTGGCCGTTTCCGCGGATGTTGGTGGCGAAAATCGGGTCGCGGTATTCGGCCGCCGGATAGCCTGCCGGGAACAGCGACCAGCCGCCCTTTTCGATCGGCTCCTTGCTGGTACGGCGTTCGACCACTGTGCCCCAGTCGACCGTCTGCTCATCGAGGTTGATGCCGATATCGCGCAATGCGCCGGCGACCACCGAGCTCATGGCATCGTAGTAGATCTGGTCCGTCGGATGCATCAGCACGACACGCTCGCCCGGCGTAACCGGCCTTGGCGAGCATGGCCTTGATGGCGGCGGGTTCCAGGTGCTCGCGAACGTGTTTCATGCCGGCGTCACTGGCCGAAGGCGTTCCCGGGCATGAAAAAGCCGACCGGCGCGCGATACAGGGACGGGTCGTCGCCCATCACCGCCGTCATGACGTCGACCTGGTTGATGGCCGCCAGCATCGCCCGACGAACACCGGGATTGGCGGTGGCGCCGTGCAGGTGGTTGGGACGCAGGCCGCCCAGTGTGCCGTAGATGTCGATTGGCTCCACGACCACGCCGTCGTGCTTTTTCAGCATCGGCAGCAGGTCGGGCAGCGGGGAATCCAGCCAGTCCACCTCACCGTTCATCAGCGCATTGGCGGCGGTGGCGGCGTCGGGCATCACGCGCCACTCGACGCGATCGACCAGCACGCGATATCCGCCGGCGGCGAAGCTGACCGGTTCGTCGCGCGGCGTATAGCGGTCGAAGCGGGCGAAGACGGCACGGTGACCGGAGACGTATTCGTCTGGGACATAGCGGAACGGACCGCTGCCGATGACCTCCGGGATCTGCTTGAACGGGTCCGTCAGGGCCAGCCGCTCCGGCATGATGACCGGCGTCGGCTGGGTTTTCGCCAAGGCATACGGCAACGAGGCGAACGGCTTGTTCAGCCGCCAGACGAACGTGCGATCGTCCTTGGCTTCCAGCGCATCGAGGCGGCCGGCGATGGTCTGGCCGATCGGATCGCGGCGCATCCAGCGCTTCAGCGAGGCGACGCAATCGCGCGCCAGCACCGGGCTGCCGTCATGGAACAGCAGCCCCTGTCGGAGGGTCATGGTCCAGCGCAGGCCCTCGTCCTCGGTCAGGAAACCTTCCAGCATCTGCGGCTTCGGGATTGAGCTGCCTGATCGCGGCCGAACAGCGTCTCAAAGATCATACCGGCGCTGTTGCGGGTGACCTGGGCGGTGGTCCAGACCGGATCGAGGCTGGTCAGGTTGGCCTGCGGCACGTGGATCAGGGTTTTCGATGTTCCGCCGATGGCGGGTTTACTGAGCGCGAGCGCGGCCGCGCCGGTCAGCAGTTGACGGCGTTTCATTGTGTTTGTCTCCGACGTTTCCTTGTTTAAGGGAAACAATGACGCGGCCGGAGGGCGCGCGCAATCCGTCCGGACGATTGCGGCAGTCGGTTGCTTGCCGGCATGGATGGCATACGCGAGGGGGTGATTACCCCCCGGCGATTGCTCCCACCACCATGAACACCGCCCGACCTTCGATGACCGCCAACGGGAGAGCCTCCTCAGGCGAGCAATGCGAGAGGTCCTGTTCGCATGCGAAGAACCGCACGAACGGTCGCCGCTGCTTGCTGACGTGGTCACGGATTGTGCCACGCAATGTTGGATAGTCGGCCTCCAACGCGTCCAGAATCGTCCGCTGCGTGACAGGCCCGTCTAGGCGAACCAGCACCTCGTTTGGAGCGCCCGCAAGCGCGCACAGGCCGCGGGGAAGCTCGACGCGGACCTGTGCCGTCATGTTAAGGTCTGTACCTCGACGGACAGCACGGCCGGAAGGTCGCGAACGATCGGCATCCAGTGGTCGCCCGCATCGGCGGAGGCATAGACCTGCCCACCGGTCGTACCGAAATACACGCCGCTTGGGTCGAGCGAATCGACCGCCATGGCGTCGCGCAACACGTTGACATAGCAGTTCGATTGCGGGAGGCCCTGGGCGAGTGGCTCCCACTCGTTGCCGCCGCTGCGGCTGCGGTAGACGCGCAGCTTGCCGTCGAGCGGAAAATGCTCAGCGTCGCTCTTGATCGGCACGACGTAGAGCGTATCCGGCTCGTGGGCGTGCACATCGATGACGAAGCCAAAATCGGTTGGCAGGTCGCCGCTGATCTCGTGCCACGTTTCTCCGGCATCGTCCGTGCGCATCACGTCCCAATGCTTCTGCATGAAGAGCGTTGCCGGGCGCGACGAATGCATGGCGAGGTGGTGGACGCAGTGGCCGACCTCCGCCGTCGGATTGGGCATGAAGGCGGAATGCAGACCCCGATTGATTGGCTTCCACGTCTCGGCACCGTCGTCCGTGCGAAATGCGCCTGCGGCCGAGATTGCGATAAACATCCGCTGCTTGTCTGTGGGATCGGGCAGTATCGAGTGCAGACACATGCCGCCAGCGCCCGGTTGCCAGTCGGGGCCGGTACCGTGCTTGCGCAAACCCGACAGCTCACGCCAGGACTGTCCGCCGTCCACGGACTGAAACAGCGCCGCGTCCTCGACGCCGGCATAGAGCGTGTCGGGTGAAGCAAGTGACGGCTCGATGTGCCAGACGCGTTTGAACTCCCAGGGGTGCGGCGTCCCGTCATACCATTGATGCGTGCCCCGCACGCCGTCGTATTCAAACTGGTTGCCGACCGCATTCCAGGTCTTACCGCCATCATTGGATCGCTGGATCACCTGTCCGAACCAGCTTGAGGATTGCGACGCGTAGATGCGGTCCGGATCGACCGGCGAGGCCTTGAGGTGAAAGACCTCCCAGCCGGCGAAAAATGGTCCTTCGACCGACCAATCTGTCCGTGCGCCATCGGCGGTCAGGATGAATGCACCTTTGCGCGTGCCGACGAGAACTCTGATCCGGCTCATGGATTGACTCCCTCCAATGACGAGATGAACTGACCCTGTCCTTGGTTAAGTGGCGTGATGCTCCGGCAATTCACTTGCTCTGCTTTCAACTTGGGATGTGTGGCGCATTTGGGCCACACGAGCGCAGACACTGATCGTGTGACTCTTTGTTCGGAAACCCTGTCCAAAAGCCGGGTTTCGGCCGGAGTTGGCTGCTTGGGCTCGCCTTCTGACGGAACGGTTCAAGAAACGATTACTGGCTGACTATCGTAGTCCCCAGAATGATAAAACCGCCGTGCCCGGTGTTCAAAGCACTATTCGGTGGCCTCCCACCACGGGAGGCGCGTAACGTCTCCGGTGCAATCGGTGGTTCAGTTTTTCGCCTCCGTGTAAGGATAGTGCATCGTGCCGTTCTTCAACGACGGCGGATACAAAACGGTCGGCGCCTTCATGTCGCGGAACTGCTCCAGGTCGTTACCCTTTGCGCCCTGGAACTGGACCTCCAGCACCCGAGGCTGCGCGCATTCACCGTTGGGGCCGAACGTGATGTCCCCGACGATGATGTGAAACGTGTGACTGCGGAGGTAATCGGCCAGCTTGGCCTGGTCCGTGCCGTGGATCGCCGTCACGGCCTCACCCACCACCTGGAGGTCGGCATAAGCGAATGGGGGCAGGTAGAAACCCAGCGCATCGACCCCGGAGTAACCGACGCGGGCCTGGTATTTCGCCAGGAACGCCTTCGCCTCGGGCGTGGCGTAAGCGCCGACGGGCAGCCAGAAATCGTAATTGACGATCCCGTTCAACAATGGCCCGAGCTGGGTTGAACAATTCCGCCTTTCAGGCGAGGGCCGGAATCCGCCCGGCCGGAGAATGCGGCATCGGTGTTCCTGCCAGGCCGTAGACGCCACGCTCCGCCGGCATCGGCGCGAAGCGGCGGTGATGCCCAGCACCGTCTCCGCGCCACCGAGATAGAGCAGCCCATCCGCCGGCATGCGCCGGCGATCGCCTCCAGCACGCGGGCCTTGGTCGGCTGATCGAAATAGATCAGCACGTTGCGGCAGAACACGATGTCGAAACTGACCGAGCGGCCGCAGATCGCCCAGCAGATTGAACTCGCGGAACTGCACCATGCTGCGCGGATCTGCCTCGCTGATCCGCCAGTTGCCGTCTTCCTTGCTGGAAATAGCGCATCAGCATCTGCACCGGCAGGCCGCGCTGCACCTCGAACTGCGTGTACAGGCCTTCCCGCGCGCGGCTGAGCTGGTCGCGCGCGATGTCGGTGCCGATGATTTCGATCCGCCGGTCGCCGACCAGCTGGCTCGGCATTCGGCCAGGATCATCGCCAGCGAGTAGGCCTCCTGACCGGACGATGACGCGGCCGACCAGATGCGCAGCGGCGCTGCCGGCGGCGCGCGCCGCGACCAGCCGCGGCAGCGCCTGCGTGCGGAAATGCTGGAACGGCTTGTCGTCGCGAAAGAAGAAGCTTTCGTTGGTGGTCATCGCCTCGACCACTTCGCGCGCCAGCGCTTCGCTGCCGGGCCGCCGCAGCCGATCGGCCAGCGCGTTCAGATCGCGCCAGCTTCTCGCGCTTCAGGATGCGGCGCGAGCCGGGTTTCCAGCAGATAGAGCTTGTCTGGCCGATGATCAGGCCGGAGCGGGTCTTCAGCAGTGCCGGCGAACGTCGTCGAACGACGGCGGTCGGTCAGTGCGCTGGTCATGCGCGCGCCACTCCGCAGCATTTCGAGCAGCTTTCGGCGCGATGCGCGGCAGCGGCAGCACGGCGTGGCACAGATCCCGCCTGCGCGACCGCGCCCGGCATGCCCCACACCACGCTGGTCGCCTCGTCCTGCGCGATCGCCGCGCCGCCGGCTTCGATCACGCGCGCGGGTGCCGGCCAGGCCGTCCTGCCCCATGCCGGTCAGCATCGCGACCAGCACGCGGCCGTCGCAGGCCGCCGCGGCGCTGCGCAGCATCGGATCGACCGAGGGGCGGCAGAAATTCTCCGGCGGATCGGCTCGTCAGCCGCGCCCGCAGCCGGCCGATGGCCGCCTTCGACCAGCAGATGCCGGTCGCCCGGCGCGAGATAGATGCGGCCCGGCCGACAAGCGCCTCGCCGTCCTTCGCCTCGGCGCACGGCAGGCCGCCGAGCCGGGTGATGTGCTCGGCCAGGATCGGCGTGAAGGTCGCCGGCATGTGCTGGGTCAGCACGACCGGCACGTTGAGCGAACTTGCCCAGTCCCTGGATCAGCGTGAACAGCGCCTGCGGGCCGCCGGTGGAACTGCCGATCGCGAGCAGCCGCGGCGGCACGATCGGCGCCGGCCGCAGGCGCGAGCACGGCGCGTGGCGCGCGCCGGCTGCGCGACCGCGGCGGCGCAGCCGCGCCAGGCCCTTCACCTTCTGCCACCAGTTCGCGCCGGAACGTCATCGTCGCCGTGCGCCGATCGCCGACGGCTTCGGCACGTAGTCCGCCGCGCCCAGCCGCAGCGCGCGCAACGCGATGTCGGCGCCGCGCGTGGTCAGCGTCGAGGCCATGATGACCTTGCAGGCCGGGATCGGCCCGCAGCAGCAGCGGCAGCGCGGTCATGCCGTCCATCACCGGCATCTCGATATCGAGCACCAGCACGTCGACCTGGCGTGCGCTTCAGCTCGTCGATCGCCATGCTGGCCGTTGCTGACCTTGGCGACCACCTGCGATCGCCGGATCGGCTTCCAGCATGCGCGCGATCGCGCCGCGGATGATCGCCGAATCGTCGCAGATCATCACGCGCACCGGGGCGGCGCACGGCACGCACCGGCAGCGGGGCGTGCGCCGCGGCGGTCACAGCAGGCCGACCTGCGCGAACTTGCCGACCAGGATCTCCTCGTCGAACGGCTTCATGATGTATTCCTGCGCGCCGCTCGTGATCGCCATCTCGATCTGCGCCATGTCGTTCTCGGTCGTGCAGAACACCACCGGCGGATTGTCCGGGCCCGAACTCCTGCGCGCAGCGCGCTGCAGGAACGTCGAGGCCGTCCATCACCGGCATGTTCCAGTCCAGCAGCACGCAGTCCGGCAGTCGCCGCGCGGCAGGCGTCGAGCGCCTGCTGACCATCGCCGGCCTCGGCCACGGCGAAGCCGTGCGCTTCCAGGATGCGGCGCGCGACCTTGCGCACGACGCGGCTGTCATCGACGACAAGGCAGGTCCGGCCCATGCGCGCGCCTCAGCCCTGTCGCGCCAGCGCGAGCAGCCTGGCGACATCCAGGACCACCAGCAGCCGGCCGTCCAGCCGATAGATGCCGCTGCTGAACTGCGCCCAGGCCGGCTGCAGCGTCGGCGGATTGCGCTCGAACAGCGCTGGCCTCGAGGCTCATGACCTCGGAGACCTGATCGACCAGCAGCGCGTAGAGCTCGCCGCCCTGTTCGGCGACCACCGACATGCGCTTCTGGCCCGGCTGGCGCCGGCGGCAGATTGCAGGCGTCGGCGCAGGTCGATCGCGGTGACGATGCGGCCGCGCAGGTTGAGGCTGCCGGCGATCTCCGGCGGCGCGAGCGGAATGCGCGTGATCGTCTGCTCGCCCAGGATGTCGCGCACGCCCAGCACCGGCACGCCGCAAAGCTGATCGGCGACGGTCAGCGTGACGAAGACCTGATCCTCCTCGTCGGTCGGCACCTGCGCGGGGCGTTCCAGAGGCAGCTGCATGAGCCATTCGGCCGGTCCAGAATATCCGTCGTCATCGGTTGCGATCGTCCCGTCGATCACGCCGCGACGGTTTCGGCCAGGCATGGCGCGCAGGCTGGCGATCAGGCCTCGCGCTCGAATCTTCGCGACGTAGTCGGTGAAGCCGGCGTCGCGCCCGGCCTCGCATGTCGTGCGGGTCGGCTGCGCGCCGACAGCGCGATCATCGGCAGGTCCGGCCCAGGCACCGCCGGCGCGCACGGCGCGGGCGAAGTCGAGCCCGTCCATGTCGGGCATCTCGATGTCGGACACGATCGCGTCGAACATCGCGCCCGCCTCGCGCAGCCGCAGCGCCTCGGCCGCGCTGGCGACGGCGGTGACGCGGTAAGCCGCGGCGCCCAGGATCGGCACCACCAACTGGCGGAAGAAGTCGCTGTCCTCGACCACCAGCACGCTGCGTCTGCCCTGGCGCCGTTCGCCTTGCGCGGCACGCCGCGGAACCAGTCCTGCCAGGCCTGCGTCAGCCAGTAGCCGGTGTCGATCACGTCGGTGGCCTGGCCGCCGATCACCGCCGTGCCCAGCAGGCCCGGCCGCGCGCCCGCCAGTTCGATGTCCAGCCGGTCCTCGACCACGTCGATGATCTCGTCGACCATCAGGCCCATGCTGCGGTCGCCGTCGGCGAACACCAGCAACGGCTGGCGCGGCTTCTCGCTGATCCAGCGTTGTCCGTCAGCGCAACCAGCGGCATCAGCTTGCCGCGATACTGCGTGACCGGCGCGCCGCAGGACATCTCGATCTTGTCGCGCGGGATGTCCTCCAGCCGCGCGACCAGCCCGAGCGGCACCGCCATGCTTCTGCTCGCCGCCGGCGCGGAACAGCAGCATCGCCGTGCGGTCGCTGGAGCGCTGCGTGTCCATCGCGCTCGACGAGCGATCGCCTTGCCGTCGCCGCCGGCGCCGACGCCGGTGCGCGCGCGCGATGCCGTTCGGATCGAGGATCATGATCACCGAGCCGTCGCCCAGGATGGTGTTGCCGCTGAACATCGTGACGTGGCGCAGGATCGGCGCCACCGGCTTGACCACGATTTCCTCGGTGTCGAACACCCGGTCGACGATGATGCCCAGCATGTTGGCGCCGACCTGGGCCACGACGATATAGGCGCCGCTGTCGTCGCCGTGCGATCGTCGCCGAGCGCCAGCAGGTCGTTCAGGTTGACCAGCGGCAGCAGCCGGTCGCGCAGCCGCAGCACCGGCGTGTCGTTGATCCGCTCGATGACGCTTTCGGCCGGTCGTCGTCGCGGCGCGTTGTCGCCGCGCTTCTGCGCGCGCACCAGTTCGACCACGCTGATCTGCGGGATGGCGAAGCGCTCCGTCGCCGGCTTCGACGATCAGCGCCGAGACGATCGCCAGCGTCAGCGGGATCTTGATGATGAAGGTGGTGCCCTGGCCGGCGACGCTCTTCAGGTCGATGGTGCCGCCGATCTTCTCGATGTTGGTCTTCACCACGTCCATGCCGACGCCGCGGCCCGACACGGCGGTGACCATTGGCGGCGGTGGAGAAGCCGGCGCGGAAGATGAAGCGCTGGATCTGCGCCTTCGGTCATGCCGGCGAGTTCGGCCTCGGTGGCCAGCCCGTTCGCCAGCACCTTGGCGCGGATCCTGTCGACCGGCAGGCCGCGGCCGTCGTCGGCGATCTCGATGATGATGTGGCCGCCTTCGTGGTAGGCGTTCAGCGTGATGTGGCCGGTCTCCGGCTTGCCGGCGGCGCGGCGTTCGGCCGGGCGTTTCCAGGCCGTGATCGCCGCTGTTGCGCACCATGTGCGTCAGCGGATCCTTGATCAGCTCCAGCACCTGGCGGTCGAGTTCGGTGTCGGCGCCCAGCATGGTCAGCTCGATCTTCTTGTCCATTTCGCGCGCGAGGTCGCGCACCAGGCGCGGCAGCTTGTTCCAGGCGTTGCCGATCGGCTGCATGCGCGTCTTCATCACGCCTTCCTGCAGGTCGGAGGTGATGTGCGACAGCCGCTGCAGCGGCACGGTGAAGCCGCTGTTCTCCTGCGTGCGGGCGAGCTGCAGAAGCTGGTTGCGGGTCAGCACCAGTTCGCTGACCAGCGTCATCAGGTCTTCG
>CAVYTN010000014.1:0-647862 GCA_963771475.1 uncultured Alphaproteobacteria bacterium
CGGCAGAAAGCGGCCGTTTCGCTGGCTATGCCGGGCCCGCCGGCCGGGCGGCGGCCGAAACGATCAGCAAGTTCATCATCGTCGACATGTACACCAAGGCGGTGCAAGGCATGGACGCGGAAGGAGCGGTCAAATGGGCCCATTCCGAGCTGCTGAAGATCTACGCCTGAGGCAGGGTCCAGATCTCGGCCCCGATTAACCGTTTAGCAACCTCCATGTGTTTCCGTCCGCCGAAGCCGACGGAAAACCCGCATGGAACTCACCCCCGGACTCAAGGTCGCCGCGCGCGGCCTTGAGTGGGACGTCATCGACGCCGACCCGCCCCCCGATCCTTCCACCGCCTCGCAACGACGCGTCCGCCTGTGCTGCACGTCCGGCGACCTCGCGGGCCTCGAATGGGACATCCTCCACCCGCTCGAACCGATCAGTCTGCTCCGCACCGACCCCGATCCGCGCAAACCGGGAAGCCTCAGGATTGGCGCCTCTACCACACCGCCTGGCTGCTCGATCAGGTGCCTGGCCCCACCGCCCCCGCCGGCCGCATGGCGGTCGAGCCCTACCAGCAGGTCCCACTGCTCCGCGCGCTCGACATGGTCCGCCCGCGCCTGCTGCTGGCCGACGGCGTCGGTCTCGGCAAGACCATCCAGGCCGGGTTGATCGCCGCCGAACTGCTGGTCCGCCGCCGCGCACACCGCATCCTGATCGTTGCGCCGCCGGGCCCGCTGCTGCGCCAGTGGGAGCAGGAGATGCGGGTGCGCTTCGGCCTGCGCTTCACCGTCCTCGCCGACGCCGCCAGCCTGCGCGACGCCCGCGCCCGCCTGGAATTCGGCGGCAATCCGTTCGAGGCGACCGCGCTCTGCCTCACGTCGATCGACTTCGCCAAATCAGACCACGTCCTGACGGAGCTGGAACGAACGCGCTGGGACCTGGTGATCATCGATGAGGCGCATCATTGCGCCCAGCCCGATTGCCGCCGCCACCTGCTCGCCCGGGTCCTGGCCACGATCTCCGATGGATTGCTGCTGCTGACCGCCACACCGCATGACGGCAACGATGCGCATTTCGCCGCGCTGATGGCGCTGCTCGATCCCAGCCTGGTCGACGGCGCCGGGCGCCTGATCGGAACCGCCTATCGCCGCCATGTCGTGCGCCGGCTGAAAACCCATATCCGCGACCCGCGCACTGGCCGGCCACTGTTCCGTGAGCGCCGCGTGCAGCCGGTCCCCGTCACGGTCGACAACGGACGCCGTGCGCGATTTCCACAAAGCGCTGTCCGACCTCGTGCTGCCGAGACTGCGCGCGCCGCGCGACGCGAAGCACCTGACCGACGCTCTGGCCTTCGTCAGCCTGTTGAAACGATCGCTCTCGACCCTCGCCGCCTGCGTCGCCACCCTGCGCGTCGTCGCCGCCCGCCACACCCTGCCCGACACCGCCGCTCGGCGTCGCGAACGCCAGCGCGCCCTGCGCGCCTGGCGCCGCCGCGTCGCCCGCTACGGCGTCCTGTCGGCCGCGGAGGAAGACAACGCCGCCGCCCTCGAAGCCGAGGAAATGGCCGCCGGCCTTGAAGCACCGGCAACCGCACAGGCGCTGGCAGACCTGATCGCTGCCGGTGAGGCCGCGATCCCGCACGACCCCAAACTGCACGCCCTGCAACGGGAAATCCGCCTGATCCGGCTGGAACATCCCAGCGCCAATATCCTCGTCTATACGGAATACGCCGACAGCCAGCGTGCCGCCGCCGCCGCCCTGGCGGATATCGGCGGCACCGTCCTGACCATCGCCGGCACCGACTCCGAAGCGGAACGAACCCGCGCAGCCGAACGCTTCGCGGCCGAGGACAACATCGTCCTGATCAGCACCGACGCGCTGGCCGAGGGCCTGAACCTGCACCAGCGCTGCTTCCACCTGATCCATCTCGACCTGCCCTACAACCCGAACCGGCTGGAGCAGCGCAACGGCCGTATCGACCGCTACGGTCAGACGCAGGATCCGGACATCCGCTACTGTTACTTATCCGGTACGTTCGAGGAACGCCTGCTGCTCAAGCTGATCGAGAAATACGAAGCCGCCAGAGCCTGCCTGGACGTCATGCCGAACACGCTGGCGGTTTCATCCGCAACCGGCGGCCTGCGCGAACCGGTCTTCGGCGGCGACGACGGGCGATCTGTTCGCCGGCCTGCCGCGCCTGGTGCATTCGCTCGACCTCGCCGCCGAGGACACCGCCAGCGAGGCCTGGCGCGACCTGCTGCGGGAGATCGACCGTGCCTTCAAAGCGTTCGACGACATGGCCGTCCGCCACGGCTGGCTGACCGGCGGTCCCGTCGATGCACGCCGGCGACACCAGCACACGGGTTCGCCGTCCCGGACTTCGTCGCCGCCGCCCTTCCCGATGGGCGCGTGCCGTCCAGCTTGGGCCGCCGATCTGCAGGGCTTGCCCGGCTACGAGGCAGCAACGAACACGGTGCGCCTGACAAACGATCCCGACCGGCTGCGCGACGCACAGGGCCGCGAACTGCTCTACCCGGGCCGAGCGCATCCGCTGACCCGGCGGGTGATCGGCCGGCTGCGCGCGAACACGGCCGGGCAGGTCGCCGCGGCGCAGGGCGAGACATCCCTGCTGGCCACTTTCGTCGCCGAAACGACCGACGGGCGCTTCCGGTCCGTCTTCGCCCTGCGCCAATATCCCGACGGACGGATCGTCGAAGCACCTGACTGGCTCCGCCTCGCCGACGTTGCCCCGCGCCAGGCCGACTGGGATGCGGATTTCAGCGCCTGGGCCGGCGGCCCGCCGCTTGAGCAGGCCGCTCAGGACGCCGCCGACCGCGCCGTCGCCGCTCACACCGCCGCCGAAGCCAACCGAATCGCGAAACACGACACCGACATCGCCGCCTGGCTGCGCCGCCGGGCGGACGAGATCTGCGGTTCGGCCAGCCGACCCGCGACCGGCGATCTGTTCGTCGCCGACGCACGCCCCATCGATACCTCGTCCACCGGAGGCACGTCTGCGCGCCTGCCAGGCGGACCCGTCCCAGCCCGACGCAACCCGTCGTGCCGCGGCCGAGGTGCTGGCGATCTTCGACTCCCGCCCACGTCCCACATCCCCGGACCTCCGGCTCCGGCCGCTCGGCCTGCTCCTGCTGCGTCCATGACGCTGGACTTGCGCGACTGCACCCTGTCCGGTCCGGCGCTGACCGAAGCGTTCCTGCGCGACGGGCTGACCCCGGCGCCAGGCGCGGACGCGGGCTGGGCCGACCTGCGATCCGCCCTGCAGGCTACGCCGGCCGCTCACCGGCAGCGCACCCTGCTGCGCACGCTGGCCGCGCGTCTCGGCTACGGACGCCCGATCCGTCAGACACCGGTCACCACCCGCGAAGGCGAGGAAGATGGCGGTTGGATTCTGTCATCCGCCACGGCGTCCCTGCGCGTCTGGTCCACCCCCAACGGGCCGAAACCAACGATCCGACGCCAGCCACCGCAACAGCCCAACCCGAGCGGCGCAGCGCGTGCTGTTCGCGGCGCGGGAGACGGCGGGGCTGCTGATCGACGGCACCGTGCTGCAGGTCCTGCTCTGCGACGCCAGCCGCGCCGATACCTGCCTGACGATCGGGATCGAGGACTGGGCCAGCCGCGACACCGTGCCGGCATCCTGGCGCATCCTGACCACGCTGCTGGCCGCGCCGAACCTGCCGGCCCTACCCGACATCCTGGACCGCGCGCGTCTGCATCAGGCCAAGGTCACGACGGCGCTGCGCGATCCAGGCGCGCGAGGCGATCACCGGCTTCATCAACGCCCTGCCGGATCGGCGCGGCCTGGCGGCGACCGCGCTCTGGCATGACGCGCTGATCCTGATCTACCGGCTGCTGTTCGTGCTGAAACTGGAAAGCGCCGCCGGCTTCAGCTTCGCCGCGTCGACCCTCTGGCGCGGCGCCTTCTCGCCGAACCAGGCGCTGGGCCCGCTGGTGCGACGGCATCTGGACCAAGGGCACGAGACAGGGCGCATGCTGCAGGACGGGCTGCGCCGTCTGTTCGCCCTGTTCCGCGATGGCGTCCGAGCCTCGGCGCTGAGCGTGGCGGCGCTGGGCGGCGGGCTGTTCGGCGCGGCGACCATGCCGCATCTCGACCGGCTGGACTGGGGCGAGCGCGCAGCAGCGATCCTGCTCGACCGGCTGATCTGGCTGCAAGGCAAACCGGGGACGCCGCGCAGCCGCGTGCATTACGGCAGCCTCGGCGTCGAGGACCTGGGCAGCATCTACGAGGCGCTGCTGGAGCAGGAACCGGACTTCGCCGCCGACGGCAGCTTCACCCTGCGGCCCGGCCCCGGCCGCAAATCGAGCGGTGCCTATTACACGCCGCGCGACTTTGTCCGCTTCCTGGTGCGCGAGACGCTCGATCCGCTGATCGCCGCACACAGCCCGCCGCACGACCCGAACCCGGCGGCATTGTTACGATTGAAACTGGTCGACCCCGCCACCGGCAGCGGCCATTTCCTGGTGGAAGCCTGCCGGCATCTGTCCGAGGCCGTGCTGACCGCCGCCCGCCAGGCGGATGCGCTGGGCCTGACCGATCGCCTTGCCGCCATCCCCGATCCCGACGCGACGCTTGTCCCGTATTTGCCCAGCCGGGGCGACAACGAAACGATCGCCCGCGCCATCTGCCGCCGTCTGGTGGCGGTCCATTGCCTGTATGGTTGCGACCGCAACAAGCTGGCGGTGGAGCTGGCGAAGCTCTCGCTGTGGCTGGAATCCTGGGCCGAGGGCCTGCCGCTGACCTTCCTCGACCACCGCATCGTGCACGGCGATGCGCTGACCGGGCCGTTCTTCGCGCATCTGACGACCCTGCCGGTGACCGGTGGGCCGCTCGACCCGCTGCTGGCGCGGGATGTCACCGACTGCCTGCGCCAGCGGATGACGGCGGCGCGGTCGCTGGTCTCCGGGCTGGACGCATCGATCGGCCGGGACCTGGCCGATCTGGCGGACAAGGAGGCGGCCAAGCAGAGGCTGGATGCGATGCTGGACCCGCTCCGCCGCCTCGCCCGCGCCTGGACCGAGGCCGCCATGACCGGCGCCCGCGACGGCGATGACCGTTGGATCGCCCTCGCTCGGGACGTGCTGGCGCGGGAGGTGCTGGCGCGGGATGTTGGCGTGCGCCGAGGCGACGCAGTCCTCGACCCCTGCTTCCTCCGTCATGGCCCGGCTTGACCGGGCCATCTCCTGAAGCGAACGGCACGACCGGCGCCTCCATCCGTGCGACTGGCCATGGGGATGGCCCGGTCAAGCCGGGCCATGACGGGAGTGGACGAGGCGATCGCCCGCAGCCGCCATCCCATACCCGATCCCTTGGGACCTCACCTTCCCCGACGTCTTCCCGACCGGCTTCGCCGCTGTCCTCGGCAACCCGCCGTGGGACGTCGTGCTGCCCAACAGCGTCGATTTTCTCACCGATATCGACCCGTCCATCCGCCAGGCCCCGACCCGCCAGGCACGCGCTGCCATCCAGCGGCGGGCGCTTGCCGATCCGGCCGTCGCCGCCCGGTTCGACGCCTATCGCGCCGGGTTCGAGCGGCTGAAGCGCATCGCCCCTCGGCTTTATCCGCTGCAGCGCGCGTCGTCCGGCAGCCTCGACCTGTATCGCCTGTTCGCCGAACGCGCTTTGTCGCTGGCGGCCGCGGACGGGGCGATCGGCCTCGTGCTGCCCTCCGCCTTCCATGCCAATGCCGGTGCGGCCGGGCTGCGCCGGCATTACCTGGACGCCACACGCATCGACTGGTGCCTCTCCTTCGAGAACCGCCGCCGCTGGTTCGACATCGACAGCCGTTTCAAGTTCGACCTGATCGTCGCCCGCCGCCCCGGCCCGACCCACGCTTTGCGCTGCGGCTTCTACCTGGAGCATCTGGGCCAGGCCGGTACGCCCGGCCGCATCATGACCTATGGCCGCCACTTCCTCGACGCGGCCGGCGGGGGCCATCTGACACCCCCTGAACTGCGCGGGGTCGCGGATCTGCGCGTCGCCGAACACCTCTACGCCAACCCGACCCGCCTCGCCGACTGGTGCGCCGAACGCCGCATCCGCTTCGGCTGCGACCTGCACATGACCGCGGATTCCGCTCTGTTCCGCCCGGCCGGTGAAGGCGAGATGGTGCTGCACGAGGGCAAGACCTTCCACCAGTTCACGCCCGACCTGGGACACAACCCCGCGCTACAGCGTCGACGCCGCGACGCTGCGCCCCGCTTTGGTCGAGGCCGCTTGTCACACCCGCCTGGTGTTCCGCGACATCGCCCGCTCGAACGACGAGCGCACCATGATCGCCTGCCTCGCGCCGCCGGGTGCGGTGTTCGGCCATACCGCGACGGTGGAGCAGGCACCCTGGCTTCGGAAACCGCGCGACGCCGCGCTGCTGTGTGCCGTGTTCAACAGCTTCCCCTTCGACTGGCTGATCCGGCAGAAAGCGGCGACGCATCTCAGCCTGTATCTGCTGAACGACCTGCCGATGCCGCGCTTCACCCCGGCGCACGAGGCGCTGCTGGCCCGCAACGCGCTCCGCCCGCCGCCACCGGCAACGCGGGCTCGGATGGATGCCGTCGTCGCGCGTGCCTACGGCCTCGACCGGGATCTCTATGCACGCGTGCTGGCGGGATTTTCGCACCGGTCCTGGCCGGAGGCGCCGACAGCCTGCCTCGCTGCCTTCGACGCGATGGAGGCCCGCCATGGAAACACCATGCCCCGCTGCCTGATCGGCTATTTCGGCCTCGCCCGCCTGACCGCGGCCACGGCACCGGCGATCGAAACCAGCTTCATCGCCCCGCTGCGCGAGGCCGGATTCGACATCCTGCGCGCCGGGCATTTCAACTGCCCGCCGGTGCTGGACAATCCGCGCTCCGGCGAGCATCGGCACCGCCCCGGATTCCGATCCGGTGCAGGCCTTGGCGCTGGATGCGTGCGAGCAGGAACCGCAGACGGATGCGGCGATCGCCGGCGCACTGGCCATCGCGCAACGCTATCCGGACGCGTTCGACGACGGCTACCGCAGCCTGCGCAACCTGTGTCACCAGTTGCGCAGCCTCGACCGGCTCTGGTCGCTGTTGGCGGCGTTCCGCCCGGCACCGGACGACGTCGTGCTGCTGCTGCGCCCTGACCTGCTGTATCTGGACCGGCTGGATGTCGCGCGCGACCTGGGCGTGCTGCGGACCGGTCACGCCGACCTGGTGGTGCCCGGCTGGCAAAGCTGGGGCGGCCTGAACGACCGCTTCGCCTTCGCCACCCCGCACGCCGCGCGCATCTACGCCACCCGTTACCGGCTGATCGAGGATGGCTGCATCGCCCGCGGCACGCTGCATGCCGAGAGTTTCCTCGCGTTCACCGCCGCGCTGCATGGGTTGCGGGTCGCGCGGACGCCGCTGCGGGCGGTGCGGCTGCGGGCCAACGGGGATATTGCGGGGAACGATCTCGGGATGCTGGGGGGTTAATGGCCAATCTCCGTGGTCCTCCGTGTATCCTCCGTTATCTCCGTGTTTTCTTTCAGCTCGGCATCAGCAAAGTGAAAGAAAACACGGAGATAACGGAGGTTTTCGCGGAGGACCACGGAGGGCGCTGTCCCATCGGCGTTGCCCCGCGGCCAGAGGCGCGATGGTCCGCTAATCATCTGGCGCTTCGCGCGGCGTGGCACTGGCGCCGACCTCCGACTTCACGCTATCAGGGAGTCGCACATCCAGCCTGCGAATCGTCCGTCGTACGGTTGTATGTGCAACGATCCCGCCCTCTGCCCCGTCCTCTGGCCAGGCCGCCCCAGTTGACCTCCCGCATCCGCCTCCTCCCGGAAACCACGGTCAATCGCATCGCCGCCGGCGAAGTGATCGAGCGGCCGGCTGCGGCGGCGAAGGAGCTGATCGAGAACGCGCTCGATGCCGGCGCCACGCGCATCGCCGTCAGCCTCGACGGCGGCGGCATCGACCGGCTGGAGGTGACCGACAACGGCGCCGGCATGACCGCGGAGGAACTCGGCCTCGCGGTGCTGCGCCATGCCACCTCCAAGCTGACCGACGAGTCGCTGGTGCGCATCACCACGCTGGGCTTTCGCGGCGAGGCGCTGCCCTCGATCGGTGCGGCCGCGCGGCTTGCCATCGTCTCCCGCCCGCCCGATGCCGATCATGCCAGCACCATCACGGTCGAGGGCGGCACCGTCAGCCCGGTCGCGCCTACCGCCGGTGCGCCGGGCACCCGCGTGACCGTCCGCGACCTGTTCTTCGCCACCCCGGCGCGGCGCAAATTCCTCAAGACGCCACGCTATGAGGCCGAACAGGTCGAGACCATGGTTCGCCGCCTCGCCGCCGCCGCGCCTGGCGTCGCCTTCCGGCTGGAGATCGACGGACGCAGCATCTTCGACCTGCCGGCGCAGGAGCCCTTGGCCCGCATCGCCGGCCTGGTCGGCACCGACGCCTCTGCCGTGCTGCTGCCGGTGCAGGCCGAACGCGCCGGCTACCGGATCGCCGGCTATGTCTGCGCGCCGTCCGTCACACGCGCCACCGCGGCGGCGCAGATGCTGGCGGTGAACCATCGTCCGGTCGCCGACTCGGCCCTGCGCACCGCCGTCCGCGTCGCCTATCGCGACGTCATCGCCGCCGGGCGGCACGCGATCGTCGCCTTGTCGCTCGACGTGCCGCCCGAGGAGGTCGACGTCAACGTCCACCCGGCCAAGACCGAGGTCCGCTTCCGTGATGCCAATCTCGTCCGCTCGCTGGTGATCGGCGCGATCCGTGAGGCCCTGGGAGTCGGCACCGGCCAGATCGCCCCGATGCCCGGGTTCAGTGGCCCCCGCCCGTTCCGCCCCGCGGATGCGCCGCGCTGGGAGGGACCATCGCGCGCCGCAGAACCGCGCTATCTCTGGCCCGACCACCCGCCGCCCCTGACGCTGACACCCGCGCCGCAGCGCCAGCCGGAGATGGCCGAGGCGTCGCTGCCGATCTTCGACGCCCCCGCCGCGCGCCGCATCGTCCCCGTCGCGCCGGACCCCGACCACCCGCTGGGCGCGCCGGTCGCGCAGGTGCTGGACACCTACATCATCGCCGTCGCCGCCGACGGATCGCTGGTCCTGGTCGACCAGCACGCCGCGCATGAGCGCCTGACACACGAGGCGATCCGCACCCAGATGCTGGACGGCGGCGTCCGGACCCAGCCGCTGCTGTTGCCCGCCGTTGTCGACCTGCCGGCCGCCGACGCCGCTCGCCTGACGGAACATGCCGAAGACCTCGCGCTGCTGGGCCTGGAGCTCGAAGTCGTTCGGCCCCGGCGCCGTGCTGGTGCGCGCCCTGCCCGCCGCGCTGGGCGCCCCCGATCCCGGACCGCTGCTGCGCGACCTTGCCGACGAGTTCGCTGAAGACGACGAACAGACCTCCCTCTCCGCTCGGCTGGACGCGATCATTGCCCGGCTGGCGTGCCATGGCAGCATCCGAGCGGGACGGCGCCTGGGGGCGGACGAGATGGGCGCCCTGCTGCGGCAGATGGAGGCGACACCGCGGGCAGCGACGTGCAGCCATGGACGACCGACGGTGCTGAAACTGTCGAAGGCGGATATCGAACGGCTGTTCGGGCGGCGGTAGGCTGTCTGGGTTGGGAGTGGTGCGTTCAAAGAGAAATTATGTATTTGACTAACGCAAACAAGCGACACTTGCGCAGATGCCGGGGATCCACAACGCGCTACTTCGTCGACCACAGGTTGATCTAATAGCCCGGGAGAGACTTGCTTCGTCGCAGCATTACTGATCGCGCCAACGACGGCAATTTGTCTTGTCTCAGGTCAGAGTGGTTTTCTTCTGGTTACGCTGCTCGTCGGCGGCCTACAGCTGGTTACCCGCCGCCCCATTATGGCCGGGTTCTTGTTCGGCCTGCCGACCTACAAGCCGCAGTTCGGAGTGCTCGTCCCGGTTGCCCTTGTTGCCGGAGGGCATTGGCGCTGCATCGCCACCACCTGCGCAACGGCAGCGGTGCTAATCATTGTCACGGTGGCAGTGTTTGGCAGCTCGATTTGGGCCGCGTGGCTGCACGCACTCCCCGTTTACGCAACTTGGTTCGATCGCATTACGGTCGCGAGCCAAGACATGCCGACCGTCCTGACAAATCTGCAGATGCTCGGATTTCCGCAAGACGTCGCGCGAGCCGGCCAACTCGCAGCCGCAGCAGTCGCAGCGATACTCGTCTGGAGGACGTGGCCCCGCCTGCCCCACTCGCTGGGAATGCCAGTCGTGCTCGCCGCGACATCCCTCGCAACTCCGCACGCCTTCATCTACGACCTGCCTATGTTGTCGAGCGCGGTAGTCTTGTTCGCTGCCCACCGGCTGCAATCGACAGGATCGCTCGTCCTACCTGAGATCGGAGTGCTCCTCTTCGCACTAAAATTTCCGGCGATAATGACTTTGCGCGGGGTACATGCACCCATTAGCACAAACCCCGGCATCCTCCCCGGATCAGCCCCGCACATCCTCCAGCATCATCGCCGCCGCCTTCTCCCCGATCATGATCGTCGGCGCATTCGTGTTCCCCCCAACCACCACCGGCATGACCGACGCATCGACCACCCGCAGCCCGTCCACCCCATGTACCCGCAGCCTGGGATCAACGACCGTGTTCGTGCCCGTTCCCATCGCACAGGAACTCGTCGGATGCTGGTTGGAGACACCCGTGCGGCGAATATAGTCCAGCAGGTCCTCGTCGCTTTCGATATCGACACCGGGGAAGATCTCGCTGACGACATAGGGCTTCAGCGCCTTCTGCTCGGCGATGCGCCGCACCAGCCTCAGGCCGGCGATCGAGGCGCGGATGTCGTATTCCGTCCGCAAATAGTCGAACAGCACCGCCGGCCAGGCGAAACGGATCGGGGCTCTTCAGCCGCACCGAACCGCGCCCCTCGGGACGCAGATGCACCGGCGTCAGGGTAAAGCCCGGGAACGGATGTGGAGTCACCGCCGCACGGGAGCGTTCCTTGGTGCTGAATTCCATCAGGTTCACCTGAATGTCCGGCCGCTCCAGCCGTGGATCGGAACGGGTGAACAACCCCGCCGTCACGCCGTTGCTCGCCATCGGGCCGGAGCGGAACAGCGCGTAGCGAACCCCCACGGCGGCCTGACGCAGCGGACTGTTATACAATTCGTTCAGCGTCCTCACCCGGGTGCAGCGCCAGCTTGCTGCGGTGTTGAAATGATCGTGCAGGTTCGATCCGACCGCCGGCATGTCGCGGATGACCTCGATGCCCATGTCGCGCAGATGCTCCGCCGGCCCCAGCCCCGACAATTGCAGCAGCTGCGGCGAGCCATAGGCGCCGCCGGAAACGATCACCTCCCGCCTGCGCCCGCGCGGTCTGCCGCCCCGCCGCGGTGTGGAATTCGACGCCTGTCGCGCGGTTGTTTTCGATCAGCACCTTCGTCGCATGCGCGCCGGTCCGGATCGTCAGCGTCTTCGGCGGATTGGACAGATAGGCCTTGGCCGCGCTCCAACGCCGCTTGTTGCTGGTGGTGGTCTGATAGTAGCCGCAGCCCTCCTGGACCTTGCCATTGAAATCGGGGTTGCGCGGAATGCCCGCCTGCTCGCAGGCATCGAGCACGGCGTGCGACAACTCCCCCTGCTCCGCCTGATCGTTGACGTGCAGCGGCCCGCCGGTGCCGTGGAATTCGTCGGCGCCACGGACCTGGTTCTCCGCCTTCTTGAAATAGGGCAGCACCGAATCCCAATCCCACCCAGTGCAGCCGCGCTGCCGCCATTCATCGTAATCGGCGTGGTGGCCGCGGATATAGACCATGCCGTTGATGGAGCTCGACCCGCCCAGCGTCTTGCCGCGCGGCAGATAGAGCTTGCGGCCGTTCATCTGCGGCTGGGGTTCGGTCTCGAACTTCCAGTTCACGTTGGAATCGATATAGGTCTTGGCATAGCCCAGAGGGATGTGGATCCACGGATTCTTGTCGGGTGGCCCGGCTTCCAGCAGCAGCACGCGATAGCGGCCGTCCTCGGCCAGACGCCGAGCGACGACGCAGCCGGCGGAGCCGGCGCCGGTGACGATGTAGTCGTAAGTCTCGGCCATGGACCGCTCTTCCCCCGTTATCTTGTTGGCAGGAGAATCGTCCAGGCCGGACGGAAGAGCAAATGCGCCTCGCCCAGGGCGGAATTGCAGGGCGGGATTGCAACCGACGGCTCGGCCGGCGGCGTCGCTCATCGCCCGCAACAAGGTCCGGAGCTTTCCAGGCACCTCCCCTCTCCTCAAGATCCGGGTTGCCATTCCCGCCACGTCATGTGACACGGAGGCAAGATTTACCAATCGGGGGAAACAATCGTGGACGCACAGGCCACCGGCCTGACAGTTGCGCGCGCGCAGGCCGGCGCGAAGGCCGCACCGCGCTGGCTCCCCTATGCGTGGTCCGGCGCGCTGCTGGCGATCCTGACCTTCCTGGTGCTGTACCCCACCGCCATGCTGCTGATCGGCGCCCTGACCACCACAAACCCGGTGGTCGAAGGCTACCATCTGGCGGACATTTCCATCGGCAACTTCCTGACCGTCGCGACCAATCCGAACGTTGCGGCGGCGCTGGGACATTCCCTGATTGCCTGCGGCGGCGGCACCGTCCTGGCCGTGACGATCGGGCTGGGATTCGCCTGGGTGGTGGTGCGCACCAACACGCCCATGAAAGGCCTGATCGCCAGCGCCGGCATGCTGCCGCTGTTCGTGCCGCCACTGGTCGCAGGTGTCGCCTGGAGCATCCTCGGCTCCCCAAAAACCGGCCTCATCAACCTGATCGCCACCAAGCTCGGCATACCGGTGCATGTGGATTTTTACACCATGCCGGGGATGATCTTCGTCTTCGGTATCTACTATGCACCCTACGTCTATATGTTCACCGCCGCAGCGCTGCGGAATATGGACCCGTCGCTGGAGGAAGCGGCCGAGATCTCCGGCGCATCCGCCGCGCGCACCATGGCGACGGTGACGTTTCCGCTGATCCTGCCGGCGATCATTTCGGGGATGCTGCTGTCGTTTGTCGTGATGCTGGGTATCTACGGCATTCCGGCGGTGCTGGGGACGCCGGGCGAACATCTCGACTGCTGACGACCTATATCTTCGCGCTGACCGCCTGGTCGCCGCCGCTGTACAACACCGCCGCCGCCGTCGCGGTGATCCTGATGTTCGTCACCGGCATCCTGGTCTGGCTGCAGCAGAAGGTCCTGGCAGGCCGCAGCTACACGACCGTGGCCGGCAAGGCGTTCCGGCCCCGGCCGCTGGACCTTGGGCCCTGGCGATTCCTGACTCTGGCGGTCGCGGTGCTCTATCTGCTGGTTGTCGTCGTGCTGCCTTCGATCGCACTGTTCATCGCTGCATTTCGGAAATTCCTGTTCATTCGCGACATCCCCTCGCTGGTCGATACGAAACAATACGGCTGGCAGCACTTCATCAAGTTGTTCGACAACCCGCTGACGGTGGAATCGATCATCAACTCGATGAAGGTCGGTCTGATGACCGCCGCCATCGGCGGCGTGCTGTGCTTTGCCATCGGCTACACCGTGACGCGCAGCCGAGCGCCGCTGCGGCGGGTGATCGATGTCGTCACGACCATTCCGGTGGCGATCCCCGGCCTGGTGATCGGTGTCGCCTATCTCTGGGCCTGGATCGGCCTACCCCTCGGCATCTACGGCACCCTGCTGATCCTGGCGCTGGCCTTCGTCGCCCGTTTCCTGCCCGATACGGTGAAGGCGCTGTCGTCCTCCTTGATGCAGATTCACCGTGAACTCGAAGAAGCCGCCTGGATCTGCGGCAAGTCCACGCTGGGTACCATCGCCACCGTCGTGCTGCCGCTGGCGCGCCCCGGTGTCGTCGCCGGCATGACGCTGCTGTTCATCCTGGCGATCCGTGAGTTGGGATCGTCGCTGTTTCTTTACTCCAGCGGCACGATGGTGATGGCCGTGCAGCTACTGAGTTATTACGATGGCGGCAATATCGGCATCACCGCGGCGTTCAGCCTCGTGCAGATGGTCTTGCTCGCCGTCCTGATCACCATCACCAATCGAATCACACGCGGCGCCGGACCGCGGAATCCTGTCAGAACCGGCTGAGGAAACGCCCGATGCAACTGTCTCGACGTCTCGCCCTTGGCTCCATCCCCGGCCTGGTGCTGCTGCGCCCAGGCCCGAGCCGCGCGGCCCAACCGTTCAAGCCCGATCCGAAACTGGTTGAGGCGGCCAACAAGGAAGGCCAGATGGTGTTCTACACCGCCAGCCTCGCCGAGGTGGGGCAGGAGACGATCAACGTCTTCAACAAGAGCTTCCCCAATATCCGCGTCAGCATGGTGCGCGCCTCAGGCGGCCAGTTGATCACGCGCGTCCGGTCGGAGGCGGCGGCCGGCAAGCTCGAAGCCGACGTGATCGATCACTCCGACCGCGGCCAGTCCAAGTCGATCGAGGAACTGTTCGCCGACTACGCGCCCCCCAACGCGGCGGACTACCTGCCGGACACGCTGGTCTCGCCGAAGCTGTGGCCGACCATCACACCGGCCTGGTGCATCGCCTGGAACCCGGAGATCGTTGACAACCCGCCGAAATCCTGGATGGACCTTTGCAAGCCGGAATACGCCGGCGGCAAGATCGGCCAGGTCATCGCCCCCTCGGGCGGCACCACCTGGACCCGCGTCATGTTCGAGCGCCAGGTGCTGGGCGAGGATTACTGGACGAGGCAGGCCGCCACCAAGCCGAAGCTCTACCCGTCCAATGCGCCGCTCTGCGACGCGGTGATCCGCGGCGAGGTGGCGATGGGCCCCATTCTCATGAGCATCGTCTACAGCAAGAAGAAGGACGGCGCGCCGATCGACATGTGCTACGGGCCGGAGGGCGTGCCCGTCACCCCGTATGGCAGCGGCATCGCCAAAAGCGCCAAACACCCCAACGCGGCAAAGCTGTGGATGGACTGGAACCTGTCGGATGAGGGCCAGACCGCCTCGATCCGCGACCAGGGCAACGTCACCGCTCTGCGCAACCCGCCGATCCCCACCCCCGCCTTCGATCCGGCCAAGGATCATCTGTGGACTCCCAAGTTCACGGACTTCGTCGCCCTGCACGACACCTGGCAGGAGGAATGGAACAAGACCTACGGATACCGCCAGTAATGTCGTCGGAACTGCGGGTCGAAGTTCTTCGGAAGGTCTTTCCCGGCGGCAAGGCGGCGGTGGACGACGTTTCCTTCACCGTCGCCGCGGGGGAGATCGTGGTGCTGCTGGGGCCCTCGGGCTGCGGCAAGACGACGACGCTGCGCTGCGTGGCGGGGCTGGAGCATCCGACGTCCGGGCGCATCGTCATCGGTGGCACGACTTACACCGATCCCGGATCGGGCGTGCTGGTGCCGCCACGCGCGCGCAACCTGGGGATGGTGTTCCAGTCCTATGCCGTGTGGCCGCACATGACGGTGCGGCAGAACGTCGCGTATCCGCTGAAAGCGCGCGGCGTGCCACGCAACCAGCGGGCCGGGATGATCGAGACGGCGCTGGCGCTGGTGGAGCTGTCTGACTACGCCGACCGGCCGGTGACGCAACTGTCGGGCGGGCAGATGCAGCGCGTGGCACTGGCGCGCAGCATGGTCTACGAGCCGCAGATCCTGCTGCTGGATGAGCCGCTGTCGAACCTGGATGCCCAATTGCGGTTACGGCTGCGCGACGACCTGCGCCGGATCATCAAACGTGTCGGCCTGACGGCGCTGTACGTGACGCACGACCAGCAGGAGGCGGTGGTGCTGGGCGACCGCATCGGCGTGATGCGCGACGGCAAGCTGCTGCAATTGGCATCTCCGGACGAGTTGTACAACCGCCCCGCGGATCTGTTCGTCGCCGGGTTCACCGGCGCGTCGAACGTGATCGCCGGCCGGCTGGAAACCCGCGACGGGATGGCGGGCGTCGTCCGCATCGGGTCCGGCGAGGCCCTGGCGGTACGGCTGGCGCAGGAAATCGCCCCTGGCAGCGCGGTCAGCGTCGCCCTCCGCCCCGACAACGTGCTGCTGGCTCCGGTCGGGGATGGGCCAAACCGGTTTCCGGCCAAGATCGCCTCACGGCATTACCAGGGCACCCAGACGGTTTATGAGGTATCGCTGTTCGGCCAAACGATCGAGGCACTGGAGGTCGGGAGCGCCATCCGGCACGCGCCCGACCAGGTCCTGACGGTGGAACTCCCGCCCGAGGTGTGCTGGGCGTATCCGGGGTAGAGTAGTTCCAGGCTGCTTGAAAACCCAGACCGTCATGGCCGGCTTGACCCTACCGCGCGCAAATGCGGAACGAATTTCCTTGCGCCGGGCGCCCAGCGCCGCCCATAGAGCGTGATGACCGGAGGCGGAATCGCCGGAGGTCTGAATCACGCGATCAAACAAACACCTGGAGCGGATGACCGGAGGCGAAATGCCGGAGGTCTGAATCACCGATCAAACAAACACCTGGAGCGTGATGACCGGAGGCGGAATCGCCGGAGGTCTGAATCACGCGATCAAACAAACACCTGGAGCAGGATGGCTGAGCGAAAGCGATGTCATCCTGCTCCAGGCCGGCGAACCCTGCGCCCAACACGACGACTCGTTGCATGCAACGCTCCCTTTTTGTGTCCAGGCGCTTACCTTAACTCTGATACCGCTCGGTGTGGGAAGCGATCCGGCCGTCACCCAAACAGGCTATATGTCTGCGCAAAGCGGGCCGGCCTTACCCGGCTGGCAGCGCCTTCACCGCCTTCATCACATCATCCGCATGCCCGGTCACGCTGACCTTCCGCCACGCTTTCGCAACCTTGCCGTCCGCACCGACCAGGAACGTGCTCCGTTCCATGCCCATATACTTCCGGCCGTACATCGATTTCTCGACCCACGTCCCATACTTCTCCGCCACGGCATGCCCCTCATCGGACGCCAGCGGGAAGGTCAGCTTGTATTTCTCGGCGAACTTGTCGATCGGCTTCATCTTGTCCGGCGACACGCCGATCACGTCGATGCCCGCCGCGGAGAAATTCGGCAATGATTCCTGGAACGCGCAAGCCTCCTTCGTGCAGCCGGGCGTGTCCGCCTTCGGGTAGAAATACAGGATGAACGGCTTGCCCTTGTAATCCGCCAAGGCTCACCGTCCGACCGCCCGAGGCCGGCATCGAGAAATCCGGTGCTGCGTCGCCCTCTGCCACACTCATTCGCTCGCTCCCTCTATCGTCGTGCAGAAAAGGCGCGGACCTGTTGCGCCACCTCGTCCGATCTATGCAACAGCCCGGCGCTGTCAACCGCCTTGAACCCGGCCTTGGCCGCGGCTCTCAGCAACGGTTCGGCCGACGCCGGCGGCAGCACGTCTTTGTCCGTCTGACCGACCGTCAGGCGCAGCACGCCCTGGATCGTGCGCCACAGCAGATCCGCCCGGATCAGCAGCGCGGCATCTTCATGCCGCATCAGCCCCGCCGCCGCCAGCCGCCGCAGCGCCACCTTCGCCGCCTGATCAGGATGAAACCCGGGCGCGCCGGCGTGGACCAGTTGCAGTACCTGGGCGATGAACTCGACATCGACCATGCCGCCCGAGCGGTGCTTGACGTCCCAGGGGCCGTGGGGCCGCAGCTCCTTCAGCATGCGCGCGCGCATCGACACCGCATCCGCCCGCATTTGTCCCGCATCCCGCGGCCGGCACAGTGCCTGTCGGATCGCCGTCTTTACCCGTGCCCGCAACGCCGGAGGCCCGGCAACGACCCGCGCCCGCGTCAGCGCCATCCGCTCCCACGTCCAGGCATCGCCGCCGGTGATAGCGCTCGAACGCCGACAGGGAGACCGCGAGCGGCCCCTTATTCCCAGACGGCCGCAGCCGCATGTCCAGCGCGTACATCGGACCCTCGACCCCTGGCGTGGTCAGCGCCGCCACGCAGGCCTGCACGGCGCGGACAAACCACTGCCCTGCCGGCATGGGGCGTGCCCCATCGCTCTCGGTCACGTCCGGCGGATGATCGTAGATGAACATCAGATCGAGGTCCGACCCCGCCATCATCTCCAGGCTGCCCGCCTTGCCCAGCACCACGATCGCCAGATCGCCCCCCGGCACGCGCCCGTAGCGGCTGGCAAAATCCGCCAGCACCCGCGGCAGGATCGCGCGCAATGCGGCATGCGCCAGCGCCGACCGCTCGCGCCCTGCGGCATCAGCATCCAGCACCCCGTCCAGCGTGGCGACCGAGACCAGGAAGTCGCGCTCCTTCACCAGCCGGCGGACGATCTGAATGGCATCCTCCAGCCGCGTCGCATCGCGCAGCGTTCGCTGCATGACACGATAGGCATCCAGTGGCGCCTCGGCCGCGATCAGCCCCTCCAGCGCAGTGGGGTAGCGGGCGAGGTGCTCCGACAGCATCGGCGCCGCGCCCAGCACCCGAGCAACACGTTCCAGCAGGACCGGGTTGCGGTGGAAGAGAGACATTGGCTGCACACCGGTCGGCAGGGCGGCGATGAACCGGTCAAAGCGGTTGAACGCCTCGTCCGGCTGCGTCTGCTTGCCCAGCGCCGCCAGCACCTGCGGCACCATCAGCGTCATCAGATCCCGCGCTCGGCTGGACCGCAGGGCGCGCACATGGCCGGCGAGCCAGCGACGGACGCCGGTGATCACACGCGCCGCGTCGGTGAAGCCCATCGCACGCAACGCCGCGACGGTGGTCGCCGGTTCCGGGTGGTCGCCGCGGAAGTCGAGCTCCGGGCCCGCGGCGACCGCCTCCGGCGCCTCCGGCACGTTTTCGAAGACCTGGTGGTAATGGGTGCGGACGATCTCGATGTGGCGCAGCAGCGCCTTGGTGAAAGCGGCGGCGTCGGGGAAGCAGAGGAAGACGGCGATCTGCGCCATTCCCTCCGGCGTGTCCGGCAGTTCATGCGTCTGGCGGTCGTTCACCATCTGCAAGCGGTGCTCGACCACGCGGAAGAACCGGTAGGATTCGGTCAGTTGCGCGAAGGCGGTGGCGTTCAGCCGGCCAGTCTCCACCAGCCGCACGCCGGCGGCCAGGGTGGATTTCAGCCGCAACGAGGGGTCGCGGCCGCCCCAGACGATCTGCAGCGTCTGGATCAGGAACTCGATGTCCCTGATGCCGCCTTCGCCCAGTTTGACGTTATAGCCGAACAGGCGGGCGACCGGATCGGCGTTGTCGGACAGGGCGGTGTTGCGGTGGGCATTGATCCGCCGCTTCAACGCATGGATGTCGGCGACGGCGGCGAAATCCAGCCCGCGGCGCCAGACGAAGGGGCGGATCGCCGTCAGGAAGCGCTCGCCCAGATCCACGTCACCCGCCACCGGCCGCGCCTTGATCATCGCCGCGCGTTCCCAGTTCTGACCCATGCTCTCGTAATAGGTCAGCGCCCCCAGCAAGGAGACGGCGGGCGGCGTGGCGGCCGGGTCGGGACGCAGGCGCAGGTCGGTGCGGAAGACATAGCCATCGGCATCGCGCGCATCCATCAGTCCGATCAGGTCGCGGGCGAAGCGGGCGGTGAGCGAGCCGATGCCCTCGGTCCCGGCAAACGGCGCCGCCGCGGCGTCGTAGATCAGGATCAGATCGATGTCGGAGGAATAGTTCAACTCCCGCCCGCCCAGCTTGCCCATGCCGAGGGCGACGAAGCCGCTGTCGCGATCGGGACGATCGGGATCGGGCAGGACGATCGAACCCTTGTCATGCGCCGCCCGCAGCAGATGGCGCACGGTCAGCCCAAGCGTCTTTTCAGCCAGCGCGGTCAATGCATCGGTGACGCGTTCGACCGTCCAAAACCCGCCGATATCGGCAAGCGCGATAACCAGCGCGGCCTGCCGTTTGGCCTGACGCAACAGGGCGGCGATGGCGGGTCGCGGCTGGCCCTCGGGGGCGGCGTCGAGGCCGGCGAAGACAGGTTCCAGCGCCGCATCCGCACCGTGGTCACGGAAGAGGCGGAAGGTGGGGAATTCTCGGACGGTCAGTTCGGAGAGATAAGGGCTGTTGCCGCCGATCGCTTGCAGGACAAGCAGGGTGCGCGGATCACGCAGTTCGTCCGCGGCATCGTCCCAACGCTGCCCGACCCGCTCGATCAACCGGTCTGCGGCAGCGGAGTCGTAGGCGGGGGGCCATGTGCCGGCGGACAGCTAATACGCTTCCCTACGTCATGGCCCGGCTTGACCGGGCCATCTCCCTCCGCCGTGGCACGCGCAGTCCTGCCGGGAGCCCGGTCAAGCCGGGCCATGACGGGTGGGTCATTAAGTCGGCGCACGGGGCGGCCATGACGGGTGAGTTCTTCACACCCGCATCAGCCCGCGCACATGCACCGCAGTCGCAGCCGCCAGTGCGTTCAGGTCGTACCCACCCTCCAGCACCGACACGATCTTCCCGCCGCAATGCGTGTCCGCCACCTTCACCAGCTCATCGGTGATCCATGCGAAATCCGCGTTCTCCAGCCGCAGTTGCGCCAGCGGATCGGCGGCATGTGCGTCGAACCCGGCCGAGACGATCAGCAGTCCCGGCGCGAACGCATCCAGCGCCGGCAGGATCGTCCCCGACCACGCCGCGCGGAACGCCGGCCCGCCATCCCGAGGGTGCAGCGGCACATTGACGATGTTGTTCGCGACCCCGTGCTCCGATGGAAATCGCCGGTGCCCGGATAGCACGGGCTCTGATGCGAGGACGCGTAGAACAGGTCCGGATCGGCCTCGAACATCGCCTGCGTGCCGTTGCCGTGGTGCACGTCGAAATCCACCACCGCGACGCGCTCCACGCCCCACACGCGCACGCGCATGCAGCGCCGCGACGGCGGCGTTGTTGAACAGGCAGAAGCCCATCGGCCGGTTGGGTTCGGCGTGATGGCCGGGCGGCCGGACGGCGGCGAAGGCGGCGCGCGCCCAGCCCTCCATCACCGCGTCCACCGCCATGCAGGCACCCCCGGCGGCGCGGGCCGCCGCCTCGGCGCTGCCGCTGCTCATGATCGTGTCGCCATCCAGTTGCACCGGCTCGCCCAGATCCGGCTGGATCGCCAGGATCGCCTCGACATAGGCCTGCGGATGCACGCGGCTGAGCTGCTCGACCGTCGCCATCGGCGCCTGCTCGCGCAGCAGGTCGCTGAACTCCGGCGCCTCCAGCGCGGCGAGCACGGCACGCAGACGTTCCGAGGTCTCCGGATGATAGGGGCCGGTGTCGTGTTCCAGGCAGGCCGGATGCGTGATCAGTGCTGTCGTCACGTCAGCTTTCTTTCGGTTCGGGTGCGTCCGCCCGCCGGCGGATCAGGAAGCTGAATACGCCCGCTTCCTCGCTCCACGCCAGCAGCGCGTGACCGGTTTCCCGACAAAAGGCCTGGAAATCCGCCACCGACGCTCGGTCTGTCGCCAGCACCCGCAGCCGCTCCCCCGCCGCCATGCCGCGCAGCGTCCGGTTCGCCCGCAGCACCGGCAGCGGGCAGTTCATGCCCTTCACGTCCAGCAAGGTCTCGCTCATGGCACGCAACATGCGCAGACAGACGGCCGGCGACAAGTCGGGCCCACAACACGTCGCTTGAGATAACGCCGCCAGTTTGGGATGCTGCATCGGTATGACCCAACATCGCATCGGCATCGACCTCGGCGGCACCAAGATCGAGATCATCGCCCTCGGTCCCGACGGCACGGAGGTGATGCGCCATCGCATCCCCACGCCGCACGGCTATCACGACGACGGTGTCCGGCATCGCCAGCCCTGGTGCGCGACGGCGGAAGCGCAGCTCGGCGTCACCGCGACCGTCGGCATCGGCATTCCCGGCGTGATCAGCCCGGCGACCGGCCTGGTCAAGAACGCCAACTCCATCGCCCTGAACGGCCACCGCTTCGACCACGACATCAGCCAGGCCCTGGACCGGGAGGTGCGGGTCGAGAACGACGCCAACTGCTTCGCCCTGAGCGAGGCGACGCGACGGCGCCGGCGCCGGCTTCGGCGTGGTGTTCGGCGTGATCCTGGGCACCGGCTGCGGCGGCGGCATCGTCGTCGACGGCAAGGTTCTTCGCGGGCCGCACCGCGTCGCCGGCGAATGGGGCCACACGCCGCTGCCCTGGCCGACGGGCTGGAGAATCCCCGGCCCGCTCTGCTGGTGCGGCAAGCACGGCTGTCTGGAAACCTACGTCGCCGGTCCCTCTCTGGCGCGCGACTGCGACGGACCCGGCGCCCACGACGCCAGCAGCCTGCCCGCCCGGGCGGCCGGCGGCGAAGCGGCGCGCGGTGCCGCGCTGGAGCGGCACGTCGACCGGCTGGCGCGCGGCCTGGCCGTGGTGATCAACATACTCGATCCCGACGTGATCGTGCTGGGCGGCGGCCTGTCGAACATGGACCATCTCTACACGGACGCTGCCGCAGCTGATCCCGACGCTACGCCTTCAGCGACATCATCCACACGCCGATCCGTGCGCAACAAGCACGGCGATTCCTCCGGCGTGCGCGGCGCGGCCTGGCTCTGGCCGCCCGGCCTGACGTGCCCGTCCCTGTGCCATGGCCGATGCCCAGCCTCTGCCGCGACTGCTGCCGCGTCGCAGAGGTTATGGCGATCTCGCTGCCCGGATTGCGGCGGCACACGGCTGGTGCATCACCGGTCGCTGACGCGGCTGACCATCGCCCATGTCGACTGCGACGCGTTCTACGCCAGCGTCGAGAAGCGCGACCGGCCGGAGCTGCGGTCCACGCCCGGTCATCGTCGGCGGCGGCATCCGCGGGGTGGTCACCGCGGCCTGCTACATCGCCCGCATCTATGGCGTGCGCAGCGCGATGCCGATGTTCAAGGCGCTGCAGGCCTGCCCCGACGCGGTCGTCATCAAGCCCGATTTCAGCAAATACACCGCGGCCTCCCGCCAGATCCGCGTCGCTGATGCACGATCTGACGCCGCTGGTGCAGCCGCTGTCGATCGACGAGGCGGTGCTGGACCTCGCCGGCACCGAGGCGCTGCACGGCGCCCCGCCCGCCGTCGTGCTGGCCCGCTTCGCCCTGGCGGTGGAGCACCAGGTCGGCGTCACCGTCTCCATCGGCCTCGCGGCCAACCGGCTGATGGCGCAAGATCGCCGCAGGACGAGACAAGCCGCGCGGCTTCACCGTGATCGATGCCGAGGAAGCCGCCGACGCTGCTCGCCCCCGAACCCGTGCGCCTGCTGCCCGGCGTCGGCGCCGCGTTCGCGCGAAAGCTGGAAGCGCTGGGAATCACCCGCCTCGGGCAGCTGCAGGCCCTGTCGGACAAGGAGGCGCTGCGGAAGCTCGGCGACGACGGCCTGTCTCTGGTGCGCCGCGCTCCGGGGCGAGGACACACGGCCCGTCGATCCAGCGCGGGAGACCAAGTCGATCAGCGCCGAAACGACATTCAACCACGACCTGACGGATGTGCGTCGACCTGGAGAGGCATTTGTTCCGGCTGTGCGAGAAACTGGCGCAGCGGTTGAAGGCCCAAGGGTTCGCCGCCGCCGGTGTGGTGTTGAAACTGAAGACGGCGGCCTTCGTCAGCCGCACACGGACCAGCCGCCTGCCCAGCCCGACGGCGTTGCCCGACCGGCTGTTCGCCGAAGCTCGGGCCATGCTGGCGAAGGAGGCAACCGGCACGGCCTTCCGCCTGATCGGCATCGGCGCTCAGCCTCTGGCGCCGGGAGATACGGCCGATCTGGGCGACCTGGCGGATCGGGAGACGCCGCGGCTGGCGGCGGCCCAGGCAGCGATCGACGCTCTGCGGGGACGGTTCGGCGATACGGTGATCAAGCGCGGGCGGGTATTGGGGTAGGGAGCCGCGCAACCTGCGCGGAAGACAGCCTGGTACCTGCAGCCCTTAGGGCTGACAGGTATGCGCGCAGGGTTGGTGTGGCGGCTGCGCGCGAAATCAATACCATACCAGCGGCCCGTTCGTCTCAGCACGAGTGAAGACTTCGGGCCGCTGGTATGAGATCGTTCAGCCTGACCCGAACCTGCAACCGTCTCAGGCTGCGCCGATCGCGATGGCGGCAAATTGGTCCCGCGCGTGAGCCGGAATGGAGATCGGCCGTCTCGTCTGCGGATCGATGAATACGTGAACGAAATAGCTCTCGGCTGACGCCATATCGGCGTCGTTACGGAACAGCCCCATCTCCAGCCGGACAGAGGATTTCCCCAGCTTTGCCACACGAATGCCGACCGTCAGCAAATCCGGATAGCTGACCTCGCCGAAGTGGCGACACCCGCTTTCCGCCACGACATAGGGTGAGGTGACACGCATATCGAGCAGCCCGCGCTGGATATAGAACGTCGTCTGTGCCGTATCGAAATACTCGTAATAAACGGCATTATTGACGTGCATCATCTGGTCGTTGTCGTTCCAGCGCGTCGTGATGCTTGTGAAGTAGCGGTAATCGGACCGCGTGGAAGGCTCACGTCGTTCGCCACTCATTTCCACACGTCCTCGCTCGGTCCGCACGGGCCTCAATCATTTCGGTACGTTTCAGCCGCGCATGGGCAAAGACGGGCTGGAGAAATCGCCCCATGGCCCGACGCGGAGCCCTGGTCATTGCTTCTCGACGTTCGCGGCGATCTGTTCTGCCCGCTTGGCCAGGCGGGTCAGCCGTTCGCTGTCGGCACGCTTGTCTGGCTTGGCCGCCGTCGCCTTCTGCATCTCAAAGATCTCATCAGCCATCGACAGGGCGACCATCATCAGCATCCGGGTCTCGCCGGCACTGCCGGCGGCCTGGCGGATCGTGTCGGTCCGCCGATTGACCTCCGCCGCCATGGCTTCGAGGTGCTTTTCCTCCCCGTCCTTGCAGCCGACGATATAGGCGTAACCGTTGATACGGATGGTGACTTGCCCCATGAGAAAACCTGATTCTTTTGGATTCTATTGATCGGATTTACGGCCGAGCGCGGCCTTTACGTGTTCGATGGCGGCATCGAGCCGCTGTTCGACTTCACCCAGCACCTCTGACTCCGCATGGACCTCCGCCGGCTTCGACGCGTCACGGCTGCGGGCGATCGTTTCCAGCGCCGCTTCGAGTTTGTCGAGCGCGTTATCAGCGCCTTCCGATTTGCCAGGGGTCGGAGCATCCGCCATCTGATCGCCGTATCACTATGGTAAAAGACTGAATCGTCTGCCGGGGGTCTAGTCCTCAGACTAGGATATCCAGCAGGGCATGGATAGATGCAACGAGGAATGGGGACATTCCTTGGCTAATCTGACATAACCGTGATCGCTCTAGCGGCTTGATGTGGCACCTGCTCTACAGGCATGGCAGTGGATCCGAGGTTAATCATCGTGCAGCCGCCGCAGGGTTCCGTAGCGACCCACGATAGCCGCAATCACGCGCTTGATGGCTTGCGGGGTTTGGCCGCCATGTCGGTCGCACTTGGCCACTGTGCCTTGACCGCCGGAGGCATCGCCCTGTGGAGCACCAGCGTGCGGGACTTCCCCTCGTTGCCCGGGGCGGCCATCCTGCTGCGCCTTCTGTCGGCGATTTTCCCGAGCGACGCCGCGGTGATGGTGTTCTTTGTCCTAAGCGGGCACGTGCTGTGGGAATTGTTCCGCCGCAAACAGCTTCGCCTGCTGCCAGACCTCGCCGACTTCGTTCATGCCCGACTCTTTCGCCTGCTCCCGCTGACGATCGTCACCGCGTTGCCCATAGCCTTCCTTGTGGATGCCAGCGCTCGGACCCTGGCGATGAACATGCTGCTGCTGAGCGACAGCCTGAACGGCGTGCTGTGGTCGCTGCAAGTCGAGATGGTCGGCAGCGTGGCGCTGTTCGTGCTGTGGGGCCTGACATTAGGGAGCCGTTGGAAGGTGGTGCTGGCCCTTTGCCTGGCGGCCGCCGCGATCCCATTCTTTCGCGGCAATCCTTATGTCGTGTTCCTTCCCGCATTCATCTTGGGCGCGCTGATTTCCGCCTGGCCCGGCTGGATATGGCATCGCCGGTTTTTACTGCCGACGGGAATCGCCTTGCTGGTTCTCACGAACATTGCGCTGGGTCATGGCGGCATCACCCGCTGCTTCGAGATGGCAGGCGCAACTGTCGTGGTCGGCGCGGTCGCGCATGGACGCCTGGCGTTCCTGTCCCGCCCCCTCCCGCTGTTCCTGGGGGCGATAAGCTATCCGTTCTATCTGGTTCACCCGATCCTGTTGAGCCAGGCCGATCGTTGGCTGGGCCATGGCGTGCCGAGCGAACCGTTCGGCCCGATGGCTGCACTGGCCGTCGTCACCGTGACCGCTGCGATTCCAGTCGCGTGGCTGTTACACGTGGGGGTTGAGGTGCCGGCGCTCCGCTCCCGCCCGCGCATCGTCAGGCGGCCAAGGTAGCGTGCTTCCTCGACGCCAACGTCGAAGGCGCACGCTCATCCGGCAAGACACCGCCACGGTCCCAGCGAACAGCCGGTCCAGCCATGAGATGACCGCCCTGTCGTGAAACGCCGCGCGGTCGGCCTTCAGTCGTCCAGGAAGCTCCGCAGCTTCCGGCTCCGGCTCGGGTGCTTCAGCTTGCGCAGCGCCTTCGCCTCGATCTGGCGGATGCGTTCGCGGGTCACGTTGAACTGCTGGCCGACCTCTTCCAGCGTGTGATCGGTGTTCATCCCGATCCCGAACCGCATGCGCAGCACGCGTTCCTCGCGCGGCGTCAGCGACGACAGCACCCGCGTCGTCGCCTCCCGCAGATTGGCCTGGATCGCGGCATCCAGCGGGATGACCGCCGCCTTGTCCTCGATGAAGTCGCCCAGGTGCGAGTCTTCCTCGTCGCCGATCGGCGTTTCGAGGCTGATCGGCTCCTTGGCGATCTTCAGCACCTTGCGGACCTTCTCCAGCGGCATGCCGAGCTTGTCGGCCAGTTCCTCCGGCGCCGGCTCGCGGCCGATCTCGTGCAGCATCTGCCGCGACGTGCGCACCAGCTTGTTGATCGTTTCGATCATGTGCACCGGAATACGGATGGTGCGCGCCTGATCGGCGATCGAGCGGGTGATCGCCTGCCGGATCCACCACGTCGCATAGGTGCTGAACTTGTAGCCGCGGCGGTACTCGAACTTATCGACCGCCTTCATCAGGCCGATGTTGCCTTCCTGGATCAGATCCAGGAACTGCAGCCCGCGATTGGTGTATTTCTTCGCGATCGAGATCACCAGGCGCAGGTTGGCCTCGATCATCTCCTTCTTGGCCCGCGCGCTGTCCCGTTCGCCGCGGGACACGGTCATGTAGACGCGGCGGAATTCGGCGATCGGCAGGCTGGCATCGGTCGCCACGGCGGAGATCTGGCCGCGCACCTTGCCGATGTCGTCCGGGTGCTTGACGACGAACAGCTTCCAGCCCTTGCCGGGCAGCTGCCCACCCGCTCCACCCAGTTCGGATCGAGTTCCTGGCCGCGGTAGTGCTTCAGGAACTCCTCGCGGTTGACCTTGCAGCCCTCGGCCATGCGCATGCAACTGGCCTTCCAGCGTCGTCAGCCGCTGGTTGAGCAGCTTCAGCTGGCTGACCAGTTCCTCGATGCGGTTGTTGTGCAGCCGCACCTGGCCGACCTTCTCGACCAGTTCCTCACGCGATCTTGTCGTAGCCTTTCTCCGACCGCGAGGTCATTTCCTCGCCGCTGGTCATGGTCTCCAGCCGGCGGTGCTGCATCTTGTGCAGCTTCTTGTACAGGTTCTCGATTTCCTCGAAGTTCGCCAGCACCTCCGGCTTCAGCTTCTCCTCCAGCGCCGACAGCGACATGCTGGGGCCGCCGTCCTCGTCGTCGGGGTCCATGTCGTCGTTGGCGGCGAAGCCGTCGGCCGGCTCGGCGCGGCTTCGGCGTCTCGACGCCGGCGCGGCGCCGGCGCCGTCGGTCGCTTCCAGGTCGACGATGTCGCGCAGCAGCATCCGGCCGGCCTTGAGCTGGTCGTGCCAGGTGATGATCGCCGTGAAGGTCAGCGGGCTTTCGCACAGCCCGTTGATCATCATGTCGCGGCCGGCTTCGATCCGCTTGGCGATGGCGATCTCGCCCTCACGCGACAGCAGCTCGACGCTGCCCATCTCGCGCAGATACATGCGCACCGGGTCGTCGGTGCGGCCGAGGCTCGCCTCGTCGACGTTGCCGGTCTGCTCCTCTTCCTCCGCCTCCTCGGCCTTTTCGACCTTGGCGACCGGGGCCTCGCCTTCCTCGTGTTCCTCGCTCTCGACGACCTGGATGCCCATTTCGGAGAAATTGGCCATCACGTCTTCGATCTGTTCGGAACTGTTCTGATCCGGCGGCAGAATCGCGTTCAGCTCATCGAAGGTGATGTAGCCACGCTCCTTGCCCTTCGCGACCAGCCGCTTGACCGCGGCGGTCTGCACGTCCAGCAGGGTGGTTTCGACATCCTGCTCCGCCGTGGCGGTATCACCTGCGACCATGGGCTTCGTGGCCATCGTTCAGGTCTCTCCTTCGTCCGTCGGGTGTGACCGCCGAACATCGTCAAACATCATACATATTAAGCATCAGGCATCGAGCGACGCGACGCCGTCGGGCTCACCGGTGCGGACTTTCCACAACGCCTCAACCAGCGCCTGGTGGCGCCGTTGCGTTTCAGGGGTCAGGTTTCGCGTCGCGTCGGCTTCAGCCAAAGCGACTTCCTCGCGCAGATGTTCGACATTGAGAAAGCCGAAAATGTGCCACCATCCTGATTCTGCCTCAGCCGGCATCGCAGTGAGACGCGGCGCAGGCCGGCAGAGGCATCGGCGCCTCCGCCAGCACGTGCTTCACGTCAAGTTCAAATCCAGACTGCGTGAGGTGGTCCATCAGGCCAGCAGAGTCAAGGGTTTCAGCGGTATTTGCGTAGGACTCCATCGCATCTCGCAGCCGCGTCAGTCGTTCGTCAAGCGGCAAGGTCGCAAAAGCGTGCGTCACGATCGTGCAACAAGAGCGGGGTGGCGCAACAAAATTGCCGTCAGAATCCGTCAGTCTTTCGGCGACGGTGCCATCCTGGTCGCAGCACCGGCCGCGGCACCCGCAACAGCGCGCCCGTCCGCCGCAGCCCCGAAGCGCATCTCGCCCGCCGACCCGTTGCTGCCGTTGGATTTGCCTGACCGCGGCCGGCTGGCGAAGAACCGGTCCAGCAAGGCGCTGCGATATTCGCTGGCCAGCGCCTTGTCGGCGATCCGGTTGGCGGCTTCCGTCAGGCGGGTGCGCAACGCGGCGCGCTGTTCGGCGGTGGCGTCTCCGACTTCCTGCCGCAGCATGCCGTACAGCGCCTCGGTCGGCGCCTGGGCAGCATCCAGCACCGCCTGGAACGCGGGAGCGCCGCCCTTGCGCACCAGGCTGTCGGGGTCCTCACCCCCCGGCAGCGTCGCAAATCGCAGCGTTCGGTCCGGCGTCAGCATCGGCAGCGCCAGTTCCATCGCCCGCGCCGCCGCCCGCGCCCCGGCCTCGTCGCCGTCGAAACAGAGCACCGGGCTCGGCGAGATGCGCCAGAGTTCCTCCAGCTGCTCCTGCGTCAGCGCGGTGCCGAGCGGGGCGACGGCGCCGGTGAAGCCGGCCTGAGCGGCGGCGATGACGTCCATATAGCCTTCCACGACGATCAGCGTTTTCCCGCTCCGCACACCGTCTCGCGCCACATCGAGGCCGTAGAGATTGCGGCGCTTGGAAAACACCGCCGTCTCCGGCCCGTTGACGTATTTCGGCTGACCGGACCCGAGGATCCGGCCGCCGAAGCTGATGATCGCACCGCGGCGGTCGCGGATCGGAAACATCACGCGGTTGGAGAACAATTCGAAGGTCCGAGCCGGTTTCCTCGTCACGACGAAGTAATCCTGCCGCCTCCAAGCTGGTCGTGGGTCGACACCGTGCCGCGCCAGTTCCGCGGTCAGCCCGCCGCGCTCGCCGGCCCAGCCGAGGCCGTAGCGGGCGATCGTCTCCTCCGTCAGCCCGCGCCCCACCAGATAGTCACGCGCCGCTCGGCCTTCCGGCAGATCGCAGCCGGCGCTGATAGTGCGCCTGCGCCGCCTCCAGCACCTCGATCACGTCCAGCCGGCGGCGTTCCGCCTCGGCCGCTTCGGGTGAGGGCTTCGGCACCTCCAAGCCCGCTTCGCCGGCGAGCTGGGTCGACGGCGTCCATGAAGCCGAGGCCCTGGCTCTGCATGACGAAGGTGATCGACGTCGCCATGCGCGCCGCAGCCGAAGCAGTGGTAGTGGTCGTCGTAGACGTAGAAGCTCGGGGTTTTCTCGCCGTGGAACGGGCAGCAGCCCTTCCATTGCTTGCCCGAGCGCGCCAGCCGCACGCGCCGGCCGATCACGCCCGCGACGGGAACGCGGGCTCGCAGTTCGTCGAGGAAGCCGCCGGGCAGGGCCATTGCGTTAGTGTGTCACCGTGGTCAGGCCGAAAGGCGCGGCTTTCACCATCGGCCCGGCCTTGGCCATGTCCAGCGTGGCGGCGTGCTTCGCCTTCAGCGCCGCCATCACCTTGCCCATGTCCTTGATGCTGGTCGCACCGGTCTCCGCCACCGCGTCCGTCACCGCCTGCTCCGTCGCCGCCTCGTCCATCTGGCTGGGCAGGAAGCTTTCGATCACGGCGATCTCGGCTTCCTCCTTGGCGACCAGTTCCGGACGGTTGCCCTGGCGGTACAGTTCCACCGATTCGCGCCGGGACTTCACCATGCCGCGCAGCATCGAAACGATTTCCTCGTCGGGCACCTTGTCGATGCCCTTGGGGCGAGAGGCGATGTCGGTGTCCTTCAGCTTGGCCATGATCATGCGCAGGGTGGAGGTCCTGGCGGCGTCGCCGGCCTTCATCGCGGTCTTCATTGATCGGTGAATTGTCCCTCAGTGTCATCGTCGCTCCCGTCAGACTGTCTTTATACATGCCTGCGGCAAAGTCATGCCGAGCTGGGCGTGATCCGGGTTGGCGGTGAAATCGCGGTCGGCTGCCAGCGGCCGGCGTATCGGATGCTGCGGCCGACCACCCGTCGCCTCGTTCGCCGTCGGCACTCTGCAACGCCCGGAGCAGCACGCGATCCACGGCAGTTCGACTCGACGCCGAAGCTTTGTCGGCGGCAGCTGCGGGATCGTCAGGCTTCCGGTCGTGACCTCGATCGCATCGCCGTCCAGGAAGCGGAAGGTCAGCGGCGTGCCGCAGTCCGGCAGAAATGCCGTTCGGCCGCCGAGGAGCTGCGAAACGGCCGGCTGGCCGCGGGTCCAGGCAAAGCCTCGTTGCGCACCTTGCCAGCGCGGCGAACGGGCCGCCGACCGCCTTCTGGCACATCCGGCAATGGCAGACGTCGACTCCGGTCGGCCGACAGCGCGTAGCGGACGGCGCCGCATTGGCAGCCGCCGGTCATCGTGGACTCGCATCGTCATGGAGCCTCCGAACTGGGAAATATTTCCCATCGGGCATGCGGTTGTCGTGGGAAGTTTCTTCCCATATAGTCAGCCCATGCCGCACTCGATCGACTCTATCATCGACCGCCTCGGCGGTGCCGACGCCGCCGCCCGGCTGACCGGCGTGGGAACCGAGGCCGTGCGCAAATGGCGCCAGGCCGGCGCGATCCCGTCCCGCCACTGGCCGGCGGTGATCGCCGCCACCGGCCTGACGCTGGCCGACCTGCCGACCGGCGAGACCGCTCGCTACCACGAGCGGCCGCCGACGGTGTGCCCGCCGGGCGCGACCGCCGCGCTGGTGCTGGCCGACGGCATCGGTGTTCTGGGGCCGCGGCTTCGGCGCCCATACCGCACCGCGCCTCGCGTCCGGTGGGCGAGGTCTGCTTCAACACCGGCATGACCGGCTATCAGGAGACGCTGACCGACCCGTCCTACGCCGGCCAGATCATCACCTTCACCTTCCCGCATATCGGCAATGTCGGCACCAACGTCGAGGACATCGAGGCCACCACCATCGCCGCCCGCGGCCTGGTGGTGAAGCAGGACGTCACCGAACCGTCCAACTGGCGCGCCACGCAGACTCTGGACGCCTGGCTGCGCGCGCGCGGCATCGCCGGCATCGCCGGCGTGGACACCCGCGCGCTGACCATCCGCATCCGCGACGGCGGCGCACCGACCGGCGTGCTGGCGTTTCCCGCCGACGGGCGCTTCGACCTGCCGCGCTGCGCGCGCAGGCCGAGGCCTGGCCGGGGCTGGAGGGCATGGACCTCGCCAAGGAGGTCACCTGCCGCCAGTCCTATGACTGGGACGAGACCACCTGGGCCTGGCCCGACGGCTTCGGCCGGCAGACGGACGCCGCGGCACCACGTCGTGGCGGTGGATTACGGGGCGAAGCGCAACATCCTGCGCTGCCTCGCCGTCGGCCGGCTGCCGGGTCACGGTGGTGCCGGCGACCGCGACGGCCGAGGACATCCTGCGCCACAAGCCGGACGGCGTGTTCCTGTCCAACGGCCCAGGCGATCCGGCGGCGACCGGCGAATACGCGGTGCCGGCGATCCGCGGCGTGCTGGAAGCGGGGATGCCGGTGTTCGGCATCTGCCTCGGCCATCAGTTGCTGGCGCTGGCGCTGGGCGCGAAGACCTACAAGCTGGACCGCGGCCATCGCGGCGCCAACCAGCCGGTGAAGGATCTGACGACCGGGAAGGTGGAGATCACCAGCCAGAACCACGGTTTCGCGGTGGACGCGGAACGCTGCCGGCGACCGCGAAGGTGACGCATGTGTCGCTGTTCGACGGCTCGAACGAGGGGCTGGCGTGCACCGACCGGCCGGCGTTCTCGGTGCAGTACCATCCGGAGGCGAGCCCGGGACCGAGCGACAGCCATTATCTGTTCGAGCGGTTCGTCGAGATGATGGAGCGGCGGCGTGTGACATGGATGCCGAAGTCGCAGTGCTGCTGACCACCGCGCTTCCGCCACACGGATCAACGAACCGAACATCGAGGCCGGGTTCGACCGTTTCGCACGCGCTCGCCGGCGATCAGCGCGATCAGCTACGACGCATTCCGCGACGCAGTCGCCGCCTGCCTGCGCGACGGTCTGATCCGCGAGCCGATCCGCCTGCCGGAGGGCGCGCTGCAATGCCACTGGCATCTGGAACTGACGCCCGACGGGCGTGGCCGCCGCACGACGCCGCTAGCCGTCCGCTGCCTGACGATCCGACATCGCTCCGACGACCGTAGCAGACGGCTGACCCATGCCCAAACGCACCGACATCCACTCCATCCTGATCATCGGCGCCGGCCCGATCGTCATCGGCCAGGCCTGCGAGTTCGACTACTCCGGCGCCCAGGCCTGCAAGGCGCTGAAGGCCGAGGGCTATCGCGTCATCCTGGTGAACTCCAATCCCGCCACGATCATGACCGATCCCGGCCTCGCCGACGCCACCTACATCGAGCCGATCACGCCCGAGATCGTCGAGAAGATCATCGCCCGCGAGAAGCCCGACGCCCTGCTGCCGACCATGGGCGGCCAGACCGCGCTCAACACCGCGATGCAGCTCGCCGCCAACGGCGCGCTGGAACGCCACGACGTCGAACTGATCGGCGCCCGGGCCGACGTCATCGACCGCGCCGAGGACCGGCTGAAATTCCGCGACGCCATGGCCGAGATCGGCATCGAATCGCCGCGCTCCGCCATCGCGCACTCGCTGGAGGAAGCGCGCGCCGCGCTCGCCAGCACCGGCCTGCCCGCCGTCATCCGCCCCAGCTTCACCCTGGGCGGCACCGGCGGCGGCATCGCCTACAACCGCGAGGAGTTCGAGCAGATCGTCGCCGGCGGCCTGGAAGCCTCGCCGACCACCGAAGTGCTGATCGAGGAATCCGTGCTCGGCTGGAAGGAATTCGAGATGGAGGTGGTCCGCGACCGCGCGGACAACTGCATCATCGTCTGCTCGATCGAGAACGTCGATCCGATGGGCATCCACACCGGCGACTTGCGTCACCGTCGCCCCGGCGCTGACGCTGACCGACAAAGAATATCAGCGGATGCGCGACGCCTCGATCGCCTGCCTGCGCAAGATCGGCGTCGATACCGGCGGCTCGAACGTGCAGTTCGCGCTGAACCCGGCCGACGGCCGCATGGTCATCATCGAGATGAACCCGCGCGTGTCGCGCTCCTCCGCGCTGGCGTCGAAGGCCACCGGCTTCCCGATCGCCAAGATCGCCGCCAAGCTCGCCGTCGGCTACACGCTGGACGAACTGGCCAACGACATCACCCGCGTCACGCCGGCCAGCTTCGAGCCGACCATCGACTACGTCGTGGTGAAGATCCCGCGCTTCACCTTCGAGAAATTCCCCGGCACGCCGGCGCTGCTGACCACGTCGATGAAATCGGTCGGCGAGGCGATGGCGATCGGCCGCAGCTTCGCCGAGGCGCTGCAGAAGGGCCTGCGCAGCATGGAGACCGGGCTGTCCGGCCTCGACGCGATCGAGCCGCCCGGCGACGGCGGCCCCGACGCATTCCGCGCCGCGCTGTCCGCGCCCGCGCCCGACCGGCTGCTGATGGCGGCGCAGGCGTTGCGCGCCGGCCTGTCGGTCGAGGACATCCACGACTGCTGCAAGTTCGACCCCTGGTTCCTGCGCGAACTGGAACGCATCGTCGACGCCGAACGCGCCATCACCGCCATCGGCCTGCCGCAGCGAGGCCGGCGCCCTCCGCCGCCTCAAGGCGCTGGGCTTCTCCGACAAGCGCCTGGCCGAACTCACCGGCAAGCAAGGAACCCGACATCGCCGCGCTGCGCGCCGCGCCTCGGCGTGCGTCCCGGTCTACAAACGTATCGACACCTGCGCCGCCGAGTTCGCCTCCGCCACGCCCTACATGTATTCGACCTACGAAGGCGGCTACGGCACGCCGGTCTGCGAGGCCGATCCCACCGATCGCCAGAAGATCATCATCCTCGGCGGCGGTCCGAACCGCATCGGCCAGGGCATCGAGTTCGACTATTGCTGCGTCCACGCCGCCTACGCGCTGAAGGAGGCCGGGTTCGAGACCATCATGGTCAACTGCAATCCGGAAACCGTCAGCACCGACTACGACACCTCCGACCGGCTGTATTTCGAGCCGCTGACCGCCGAGGACGTCATCGCCCTGGTCCGCCGCGAGCAGCAGAACGGCACGCTGCTGGGCTGCATCGTGCAGTACGGCGGGCAGACGCCGCTGAAACTGTCGCAGGCGCTGTCGCGCGCGGGCATCCCCATCCTCGGCACCTCCGCCGACGCGATCGACATCGCCGAGGACCGCGAGCGCTTCCAGCTGCTGCTGCACCGCCTCGGCCTGCGCAGCCGGACAACGGCATCGCCCGCTCGGCCGAGGAAGCCGAGGCGATCGCCGACCGCATCGGCTATCCCGGTGGTGATCCGCCCCAGCTACGTGCTGGGCGGCCGCGCGATGGAGATCGTCTACGACCGCGCCGGCCTGCATCGCTACATGCGCGAGGCGGTGCGCGTCTCCGGCGACAACCCGGTGCTGATCGACCGCTATCTGAACGACGCGATCGAGGTCGATGTCGACTGCATCGCCGACGGCGAGACCGTCTACGTCGCCGGCGTCATGGAGCATATCGAGGAAGCCGGCATCCATTCCGGCGACAGCGCCTGCTCGCTGCCGCCCTATTCGCTGTCGCCCGCCATGATCACCGAGCTGAAGGCCGAGACCGAGGCGATGGCCAAGGCGCTCGGCGTCGTCGGCCTGATGAACGTGCAGTACGCGATCAAGGACGACACGATCTACGTGCTGGAGGTGAACCCGCGCGCCTCGCGCACCGTGCCGTTCGTCGCCAAGGCGACCGGCGTGCCGGTGGCCAAGATCGGCGCGCGGGTCATGGCCGGCGCGAAGCTCGCCACCGACTTCAATCTGGACGACGACTCGATCGCGCCGCACGTCGCGGTGAAGGAGGCGGTGTTCCCGTTCGCCCGCTTCCCGAACGTCGACACGATCCTCGGTCCGGAAATGAAATCCACCGGCGAGGTGATGGGCCTCGACACCAGCTTCGAGCGCGCCTTCGCCAAGTCGCAGCTCGGCGCCGGCATGGTGCTGCCGGAGGCGGGCACGGTGTTCCTGTCGGTCAAGGACGCCGACAAGAAGGGCCTGCCGGCGCTGGCCCGCCGCCTGACCGAGATGGGCTTCTCCATCATGGCGACCCGCGGCACCGCCGCGCGCATCCGCGAGGCCGGCTTCCCGGTCACCGTCGTCAACAAGGTGCTGGAGGGCCGGCCGCATTGCGTCGACGCGATCCGCTCGGGCGAGGTGCAGCTGGTGATCAACACCGCCTCCACGCCGCAGTCGATCGCCGACAGCTTCGCGATCCGCCGCAGCGCGCTGACCCACTTCGTTCCGCACTACACGACGATGGCCGGCGCCCGGGCCGCGGTGCACGCAATCGCCGCCTTGAAGACGGGAACGCTTGAAGTCGCGCCTCTGCAGTCCTACTTTCGCGGTTCGTTCTGAACACATGCGCCGCGGCCGGGGTCGCCCTGTCGCGGCGCTTGCGCAGCGTGAGCCATATCGGCCACTCGGTTCACCGACGATCGAAGGACCACTGACGTGCAGAAGTTCCCGATGACCGCCCCAGGTCTGCAGCGGTTGGAAGACGAGCTTCGCCAGCTGAAGTCGCAGGAGCGTCCGTCGATCATTCGCGCGATCGCCGAGGCGCGCGACGCATGGCGATCTGTCGGAAAACGCCGAATATCACGCCGCGCGAGAACGCCAGTCCTTCATCGAGGGCCGCATCGCCGAACTCGAGGAGATCGTCTCCGCCGTCGAGGTGATCGACCCGTCCACGCTGTCCGGCGACCACGTGAAGTTCGGCGCGCATGTCTGGCTGGTCGACGAGGAGACCGAGAAGGAAGCCACCTATCAGATCGTCGGCGTGCACGAGGCCGACATCAAGGCGGCACGGCTGTCGATCTCCTCGCCGCTGGCCAAGGCGCTGATCGGCAAGAAGGTCGGCGACACCATTTCGGTGCCGGCGCCCGGCGGCGACCGTTCGTACGAGATCCTCGGCATCAAGTTCGTCTGACGTCAGCTGACCGTCATGGCGGCGTTCCGTGTGACAGGACGGCCATCGCGCCGGCCACCTCGCCATCACGCTCGCCGACCGCTGCAGTTGAGGCCGGGGCTGGCGAAGCGCCTGTCCGGCACCGGATGATCACCTTCAGACGTCCAGGCGGCCGACGCATCGCCGGACGGTGTCGCACGCCGCTGTTCCAGCACGCCATCTCGCGGCGACCGGCGCCGAGGTCGTGCTGAAGCTCGACAACCTGCAGGTCACCGGCGCCTTCAAGGAGCGCGGCGCGGCCAACCGGCTGGCGCTGCTGACCGAGGCGGAGCGCGAGCGCGGCGTGATCGCCATGTCGGCCGGCAACCACGCCCAGGCGGTGGCGCGGCATGCCAGCCTGCTCGGCATCGCCGCCACGATCGTGATGCCGAAATTCACGCCGGCGACGAAGGTGACCCGCACCGCGGCCTGGGGCGCCAAGGTCGTGCTGCACGGCGAGACCCTGGCCGAGGCCGCCGCGCACGCCCGCGACTCTGGCGGCAAACGCGATCAGCTGATCTTCGTGCATCCCTACGACGACCTCGGCGATGATCGCCGGCCAGGGCACGCTGGCGCTGGAGCTGCTGCAGGATGCGCCCGATCTCGACGCGCTGGTCATCCCGGTCGGCGGCGGCGGCCTGCTCGCCGGCTGCCTCGATCGCGGCGACGGCGATGAAGCCGGGCATCGCGGTCTATGGCGTCGAGGTCGAGACCTATGCCGCCGATGGCGCAGCGCCTCGCCGGCCGAGACGGTGTCGGTCGGCGGCGCGACGATCGCCGAGGGCATCGCCGTGCGCGACATCGGCGAGATGCCGTTCGAAATCGTCCGCCGCCGCATCGCCGACGTGCTGGTCGTGCCGGAACACGCCATCGAGGAAGCGATCGGCCTGCTGGTCGAAGGCGCCAAGACGGTGGCCGAGGGCGCCGGCGCGGCCGGCGATCGCCGCGCTGCTGACCTACCCCGAGCAGTTCCGCGGCAAGAAGGTCGGCGTCGCCGATCACCGGCGGCAACATCGACGCGCGCATCCTGTCCAACGTGCTGCTGCGCAACCTGCTGCGCGACGGGCGGCTGCTGCGGCTGCATCTGCAGATCCCCGACCGGCCCGGCGTGCTGGCGGACATCGCCGGCAAGATCGGCGACATCGGGCGGCAACATCATCGAGGTCTCGCACCAGCGGCTGTTCGCCGTCGTCCTCGGTGCAGGCGGCGGAACTGGAGGTGATGGTGGAGGCGCGCGACCCGCGCATGCAGCGACGATCATCGAGGCGCTGGAACGAACCTACATCGTTCGGCGGGTGTGATAGTCGTTGAGCGACAACGTAACATTGGTCGCTCGATCAGTTACCAGGCGTGACCAGTAGCGAGCTTCTGCTCTGGCTGGATCGAAGCACGGACCTTCCGATGACTGACGCGCCCGTCGCATCTTGACGACACTGGAAGCCGAAAGCATCTACATCTTCCGTGAAGTCGCGGCACAGGCGGCCCGGCCGGTGCTGCTGTATTCGATCGGCAAGGATTCCTCGGTGCTGCTGCATCTCGCGCGCAAGGCGTTCTATCCCGCCGGCCGCCGTTTCCGCTCCTGCATATCGATACGACCTGGAAATTCCGCGACATGATCACGTTTCGCGATGCGACGTGCGAAACGGCTCGGGCTGGATCTGCGGTTGCACACCAATCCCGAGGGACTGCGGCAAGAGCATCAATCCGTTCGATCATGGCGGCGCCTACACGCAGATCATGAAGACCGACGCGCTGAAACAGGCGCTGACCGAAGGCAACTACGACACCGCGATCGGCGGCGCCCGCCGCGACGAGGAACGCTCGCGCGCCAAGGAGCGGATTTTTTCCGTCCGCGGGCCCGGCCATACCTGGGAGCCGAAGCGGCAGCGTCCGGAACTTTGGCATCTCTACAACGGCAATCTCGCGCCGGGCGAAACGTTGCGCGTGTTTCCGTTGTCGAACTGGACCGAACTGGATGTGTGGACTTATATGCAGGCGGAAGAGATCGATGTCGTGCCGCTGTATTTCGCCGCCGTGCGCCCGACCGTGATGCGCGACGGCCAGATCATCGTCGTCGATGACGACCGGATGCGCTTCGATCCGGGCGAACACCCGCGCCGAACGCATGGTGCGGTTCCGCTCGCTGGGCTGCTATCCGCTGTCCGCCGCCGTGGAATCCGACGCTGCCGATCATGGACGCATTGTTGCCGAAATGCGCCACGACCCGCATGTCCGAGCGCGCCGGCCGGCTGATCGATCAGGAGCAGGACTCGTCGATGGAGCGCAAGAAGCGCGAGGGGTATTTCTGATGCCCGACTCCCTTCTGCGCGTCCTGACCTGCGGCAGTGTCGATGACGGCAAATCGACCCTGATCGGACGCCTGCTGTTCGAATGCGGCTCGATCCCCGACGACGTCATGGCGGCCCTGGAACGGGATTCCCGGCGTTTCGGCACCGTCGAAGGCGGCGTCGATTACGCGCTGCTGGTCGATGGCCTGGAGGCGGAGCGCGAGCAGGGCGTCACGATCGACGTCGCCTATCGGTTCTTCGAAACACCAGCGCGCCGTTTCATTCTGGCCGATACGCCCGGCCACCAGCAATACACGCGCAACATGGTGACCGGCGCATCGACCGCCGATCTGGCGATCCTGCTGGTCGACGCGCGCAAGGGCATCCTGCCGCAGACGCGCCGCCACGCCGCCATCGCCTCGCTGCTGGGCATCCGCCAGGTCGTGCTGGCGGTCAACAAGATGGACCTGGTCGACTTCGACCAGGCGGTGTTCGCCGCATCGTGCACGGATTTCCGAACATCCTGCGCGGCAAGCTGCGCGTTCGACCCGTCACCGCGATCCCGATCTGCGCCCGCGATGGCGACAACGTCACCGAACACAGCACCCGCATGCCCTGGTACACGGCGGCACGCTGCTGCACGCGCTGGAAAAGGCCGAGCCCGCACACGCGACCAGATCAGCCCGTTCCGCTTTCCGGTGCAATACGTCAACCGCCCCGATCAATCGTTCCGCGGCTATGCCGGCACCATCGCCTCCGGAACGATCCGGCCGGCGACACGCTGGTCAACGCCGCCTCGCGCACCGAGGCGAAGGTCGCTCGCATCGTCACCATGGATGGCGATCTGCGCGAAGCCGGCGCCGGCGACCCGGTGACGCTGGTGCTCGATCGGGAGATCGACGTCTCCCGCGGCGATGTGCTGGCCGCCGACCCGGCGCCGATGCTCGCCGACCAGATCGAACGCCTGGGTCGTCTGGATGGACGAAACGCCGCTGTTCCGCGGCCGCGCTTATCAGTTCATGCTGGGGACGCGGATCGGCGGTGGCACGATCACCGATATCACCAACCGGCTCGATATGGAGACGCTGGACGAGATCGGCGTCCGGGAACTCGGCGCTGAACGAGATCGGCCGCGTGTCGATTTCCCTGTCCCATCCGGTGGTGTGCGAACCGTACGAGGCAAGCCGCGACCTCGGCGGCTTCATCCTGATCGACCGGCTGACCCGCGGCACCGTCGGCGCCGGCATGGTCACCGGCAGTCCGACCCGCAACGCCGACATCGTCTGGCACCGCCTGGACGTCGACAAAGCCGCGCGGTCGGCGACTGAAGCATCAGAAGCCGGCGGTGCTGTGGTTCACCGGCCTGTCCGGCGCCGGCAAATCCACCATCGCCAACCTCGTGGAAAAGCAGTTGCAGGCGCTGGGTCATCACACGATGATCCTGGACGGCGACAATGTCCGCCACGGGCTGAACCGCGATCTGGGTTTCACCGAAGCCGACCGCGTGGAGAATATCCGCCGCATCGCCGAAGTCTCCCACCTGTTCGTCGAAGCCGGCGTGATCGTTCTGGTCTCCTTCATCTCACCGTACCGCAGCGAACGCATGCTGGCGCGGGATTGTGTCGACGAGGGCGAGTTCCTGGAGATCTTCGTCGACACGCCGATCGAGGAATGCTGCCGCCGCGATCCGAAAGGCCTGTATCAGAAGGCCTATGCCGGCCAGATCCGCAATTTCACCGGTGTCGACGCGCCGTACGAGGAACCGCTCGATCCGGAAATTCGCCTGCGCACGCTGGAAGGCTCCGCCGAGGACCTGGCCGGACCAGGTGTCGCCGAACTGCGCACGTGGCATCATCGCCTGACGGACACGCTGGAGACAGTCTCGGCCGAGGCGCTGGCCTGCCCGGTCTGCGCGCCTCACCTGCCCCTCGGTCCGCGGCCCGTCTTCCGCGTCTCCACCACCGCTCGGCTGCTGATCATCGGGCAGGCGCCGGGGACCAAAGTGCATGAGACCGGGATTCCGTGGAACGATCCGTCCGGCGAACGGCTGCGCGGCTGGCTGGCGATGGATCGGGACACGTTCTACGACGAGAGCCGGATCGCGATCGTGCCGATGGGACTGTGCTATCCGGGCCGTTTGCCGAATGGCGGCGACGCGCCGCCACGTCCGGAATGCGCGCCGCTGTGGCATGGACCGGTTCGTGCGGCTGATGCCGGAGATCCGGCTGACGTTGCTGGTCGGGACCTATGCGCAGGAGCGGCGGCTGGGCAAAGGCGCGATGACGGAGCGGGTGCAGGCGGTTCCGCGATTTCGGCCCGCGGTGATGCCGCTGCCGCATCCGTCCTGGCGGACGACGGCGTGGGAGCGGCGGAATCCCTGGTTCGCAGAGGAGTTGCTGCCGGTGCTGAGGGAAGCGGTCGCGGTGGCGCTGCGCGACGCGGGTTGAACTAGACCCCAGAGAGTATGACGTCGATCGCGTTGATAATGGTGTCCCGTTCTTGCATCAGCGACGTGACACGCTTTCCCAGCGCCGAGTGGCGGCGATCAAGTGGGTCGCTTCACCCCCTGTTGGTCATCGATGTTGAATGTCGGATGTAGTCGTGCGGCGCGCCGCCCGAACGACCCCGCTTTGACCAGCGGCACCACGACCCTCGCAGGCCGGACGACAACGGCCCGGCCAGAAGAAGGCACCTCAAACGAAGAAGGCCGGCTGGGCTTTCACCCGCCGGCCTTCCCTGAGCCAATCGACCGATGTTACTCGGCCGCCGTATCCGTGATCTGCGGCGTCTCGGTAAACAACGCCCGCCCTTCCCGGCCCGCGGCGACGGCACGCAGGCGGTTCATCACCGCACCCGTGCCGGCCGGGATCAGGCGGCCGACGATCACGTTTTCCTTCAGACCCATCAGGTTGTCCGTCTTGCCGGCCGTTGCTGCCTCGGTCAGCACGCGGGTCGTCTCCTGGAACGACGCGGCACTGATGAAGCTGGTTGTCTGCAGCGACGCCTTGGTGATGCCCTGCAGCACCGGCATGGCAACCGCCGGACGCTCGTCCTTCAACAGCTTGGAGTTGACCTGGTCGTATTCGGTCCGATCCACCTGCTCGCCGATCAGGAAGGTGGTGTCACCCGGATCCATGATCTCGACCTTCTGCAGCATCTGCCGAACGATGACCTCGATGTGCTTGTCGTTAATCTTCACGCCCTGCAGGCGGTACACATCCTGGATTTCGTTCACCAGATAGTCGGACAGCGCCTCCACACCCAGCACCTTCAGGATGTCGTGCGGGACGCGCGGGCCGTCGACCAGCGGGTCTCCACGGCGCACGAAGTCGCCTTCCTGCACCGAGACGTGCTTGCCCTTCTGGATCAGGTACTCGGTTTCCTCGCCGGTCTCATCATTCTTCACGATGATGCGGCGCTTCGCCTTGTAGTCCTTGCCGAATTCCACCCGGCCGTCGCACTCGGCGATGACCGCGTGATCCTTTGGACGCCGTGCCTCGAACAGTTCCGCCACACGCGGCAGACCGCCGGTGATGTCACGGGTCTTGGAGCCTTCACGCGGGATACGCGCCAGCACATCGCCGGCCTGCACCACCGCCCCGTTATCGACCGAGAGGATCGAGTTCGGCGCCAGGAAGTAACGCGCGTCACCACCGTTCGTCAGGCGGATAACCTCGTTGCTTTCGTCCTTTAACTGCAGGCGGGGACGCAGATCAACGCTCTTCGATCCGGACTTGTAGTCGACGACGACCCTGGAGGTCAGGCCGGTCACCTCGTCCATCCGCTCCACCAACGTGATGCTGTCGATCAGGTCGATATATTCGACCTTACCGGCACGCTCCGTGATGATGGGCAGGGTGAACGGATCCCATTCCGCCAGCTTCTGGCCACGCGTGACCTGCTGGTTTTCCTCGGCCAGCAGGCGCGCACCGTAGGGGACACGGAAGCGGGCACGCTCGCGCTGCTTGTCGTCGGTCAGGACGATTTCGCAGTTGCGCGACATGACGACCATCGCGCCGGTGCTGTTGGCGATGACGTTGCGGTTCCTGATCGTGACGAAGCCGTCGTGGCTCGCCTCGACGCTCGACTGCTCCGCTCCGCGCTGCGCCGCGCCACCGATATGGAAGGTGCGCATCGTCAACTGCGTGCCCGGCTCGCCGATCGACTGAGCGGCGATAACACCAACCGCCTCGCCGATATTCACCGGCGTGCCGCGGGCCAGATCGCGACCGTAGCAATGACCGCAGACGCCGACCGGAGCTTCACAGGTCAGCACGGAGCGGATCTTCACCGCCTCGACGCCGGACTTCTCGATCGTCTCGGCCTCAAGCTCCTCGATCAACTGGTTGCTGGCCAGGATGATCTTGTTGGTGGTGGGATCGAGCACATCCTCCGCCGTGGTGCGGCCGAGGATTCGTTCCGACAGAGACGAAACCACCTCACCGCCATCCATGACCGCACGCACGGTCAGGCCGCGTTCGGTGCCGCAATCTTCCTCGACGATGATGCAGTCCTGCGCGACGTCGACCAGACGGCGGGTCAGGTAGCCCGAGTTCGCCGTCTTCAACGCCGTATCCGCCAGACCCTTGCGAGCGCCGTGGGTGGAGTTGAAGTACTCAAGGACGGAGAGGCCTTCCTTGAAGTTGGCGATGATCGGCTGCTCGATGATCTCACCCGACGGCTTGGCCATCAGGCCGCGCATGCCGGCGAGCTGACGCATCTGTGCCGGCGACCCACGCGCGCCGGAGTGCGACATCATCCACACCGAGTTGGTGGGGACGCCGGCCTCCTGCTTGCTGATCTCCTTCATCATCGCCTTGGCGACTTCGTCGGTGCAGCGCGACCAGGCGTCGACGACCTTGTTGTAGCGTTCGCCGGCGGTGATCAGACCGTCCTGATACTGCTGCTCGAAATCCTTCACCTCGGTCTGGGTGTCGGCGATCAGTTGCTTCTTCTCGCCCGGAATGACCATGTCGTCCTTGCCGAAGGAGATGCCCGCCTTCGCCGCCTGGGCGAACCCGAGGCCCATCAGCCGGTCGGCGAAGATCACGCATTCCTTCTGGCCGCAGTGGCGATAGACCATGTCGATGACGTCCGACACGTTCTTCTTCGTCAACTGGCGGTTGATCAGGCTGAACGGCACGTCCGGATGACTTCGGCAGGATCTGCGCGATCAGCATGCGGCCCGGAGTCGTCACCACCTGCAGACGGATATTGTTGCCGCCGCGATCGACGGTTTCATAACGCGCGCGGATCTTGCTGTGCAGGGTGACGGCCTTGGCGAACAGGGCGTGTTCGATCTCGCCGATCTGGCCGAAGGCCGGGGCATTCTGGTCGGGCGTGTCGCGGAACTCAGCGGTTTCCAGCGACAGGTAGTAGATGCCCAGAACGATGTCCTGCGACGGCACGATGATCGGCTTGCCGTTGGCGGGGCTGAGGATGTTGTTGGTCGACATCATCAGCACGCGGCCTTCGAGCTGCGCTTCCAGCGACAGCGGCACGTGCACCGCCATCTGGTCGCCGTCGAAGTCGGCGTTGAAGGCGGTGCAGACCAGCGGATGAAGCTGGATCGCCTTGCCTTCGATCAGCACCGGCTCGAACGCCTGGATGCCAAGGCGGTGCAAGGTCGGTGCGCGGTTCAGCATCACCGGGTGCTCGCGGATCACCTCTTCCAGGATGTCCCAGACTTCGGGCCGCTCTTTCTCCACCATCCGCTTGGCGGCCTTGATGGTCGTGGCGTGGCCGTATTTCTCCAGCTTGGAGTAGATGAACGGCTTGAACAGCTCGAGCGCCATCTTCTTCGGCAGGCCGCACTGGTGCAGCTTCAGTTCCGGACCGACGACGATGACCGAACGGCCGGAGTAATCGACGCGCTTGCCGAGCAGGTTCTGCCGGAAGCGGCCCTGCTTGCCCTTCAGCATGTCGGACAGCGACTTCAGCGGACGCTTGTTGGCACCCGTGATGGCGCGGCCGCGGCGGCCGTTGTCGAACAGCGCATCGACCGATTCCTGCAGCATGCGCTTTTCGTTGCGCACGATGATGTCCGGCGCGCGCAGCTCGATCAGCCGCTTCAGGCGGTTGTTGCGGTTGATCACGCGGCGATACAGGTCGTTCAGGTCCGACGTCGCGAAGCGGCCGCCATCCAACGGCACCAGCGGACGCAGTTCGGGCGGAATGACCGGCACGACGTCCAGGATCATCCAGTCCGGGCGGCTGCCGGATTCACCGAACGCCTCGATCAGCTTCAGGCGCTTGACCAGCTTCTTGCGCTTGGCCTCGGAGGTGGTTTCCTTCAGGTCGGCGCGCAGCTTGACCTTTTCCGCGTCGAGGTCGATGCGGTTGAGCACCTTCTTGATCGCCTCGGCGCCGATGCCGACGTCGAACTGGTCGTCGCCGAACTCGTCCTGCTTGGCGAGCAACTGATCTTCGGTCAGCAACTGCAGCAGCTTCAGATCGGTGGTGCCGGGTTCGAGAACGACGTAGCTCTCGAAATACAGGATCTTCTCAAGCTCCTTCAGCGTCAGGTCGACCATCAGGCCGATGCGGCTCGGCAGGGACTTCAGGAACCAGATATGCGCGACGGGCGAGGCCAGTTCGATATGGCCCATCCGCTCGCGGCGCACCTTCGCCAGGGTGACCTCGACGCCGCACTTCTCGCAGATGATGCCGCGGAACTTCATCCGCTTGTACTTGCCGCACAGGCACTCGTAGTCCTTGATCGGGCCAAAGATGCGGGCGCAGAACAGCCCGTCGCGCTCCGGCTTGAACGTGCGGTAGTTGATCGTTTCGGGCTTCTTGATCTCGCCAAACGACCAGGAGCGGATTTGCTCCGGGGACGCGATCTGAATGCGGATCTGGTCGAAGGTCATCGCCTGGCCGGTCTGGCCGAGGATTTTCATCAGTTCATTCATGCGACTGATACCCTTTTCATAATCGGGTTCGTCGCGTCTTGTCGTCGTCTGGCAGCATCCCATGTCATGGCCGGGCGCCGTCCCGGCCATCCACGACTCTGCGCGGATCAGCACCGGCAAGCCGCGGGTGGTCGGGCCAAGCCCGACCATGACGGTAACGTGGTCATCACGCCGCCCGGTTGTCCAGATCCACGTTCAGGCCAAGGGACTTCAGCTCCTTGACCAGCACGTTGAAGCTCTCCGGAATGCCGGCCTCGAAGTTGTCCTGCTCGCGCACGATCGCCTCGTAGACCTTGGTGCGGCCGGACACGTCGTCCGACTTCACCGTCAGCATTTCCTGCAACGTGTAGGCGGCGCCGTAAGCCTCCAGCGCCCACACCTCCATCTCGCCGAAGCGCTGGCCGCCGAACTGCGCCTTGCCGCCCAGCGGCTGCTGGGTGACCAGCGAGTACGGCCCGATCGAGCGCGCGTGGATCTTGTCGTCGACCAGATGGTGCAGCTTCAGCATGTAGATGTAGCCGACCGTCACCTTGCGCTCGAACGACTCGCCGGTGCGGCCGTCGGTCAGAAACACCTGACCCGAGGTATTCAGACCGGCGCGGGTCAGCATGCCCTCGATATCCGACATGCGGGCACCGTCGAACACCGGCGTCGCGATCGGGATGCCCTTCTTCAGGTTCTCGGACAGTTCGACCAGTTGTTCGGTGTTCAGATTGGCGATCTGCTGGCGTAGACCTCCTCGCCATAGATGTCCTGCAACCGATCGAGCAGGTCGTGACGCCGCGCGCCGGTGCGGCGGTATTCCTCGACCAGTTCGCCGATCTGCTTGCCCAGAGTGGCGCAGGCCCAACCGAGATGGGTCTCCAGGATCTGCCCCACGTTCATGCGCGACGGCACGCCCAGCGGGTTCAGCACGAGATCGACCGAGGTGCCGTCTTCCAGGAACGGCATGTCCTCGACCGGCACGACGCGCGAGACGACACCCTTGTTGCCATGGCGGCCGGCCATCTTGTCGCCGGGCTGCAGCTTGCGCTTCACCGCGATGAAGACTTTGACCATCTTCATCACGCCGGGCGGCAGCTCGTCGCCGCGCTGCAGCTTTTCCACCTTGCAGTCGAACCGGTCCTGCAGGCTTCTGATCGCGACGTCGTATTCGCGGCGCAACGTCTCCATCTCCTGCCATCACCGCGTCGTCCTGCACGCCGATATGGCGCCAGGCGCCGCGCGGATGTTCGGCCAGCACCGCCTCGTCGATGACCGTGCCGGCCTTGATGCCCTTGAACCCGCCGGCGGCCTTGCGGCCCAGCAGTTTCTCGCGCAACCGGTTCAGGAACGACCGCTCCTGGATCGCCTGCTCGTCGTCGCGGTCCTTGGCGAGGCGTTCGATCTCGGCGCGCTCGATCGCCATCGCGCGCTCGTCCTTGTCGACGCCGCGGCGGCTGAACACGCGCACATCGACCACCGTGCCGGTCACGCCGGGCGGCAGCTTCAGCGAGGTATCGCGCACGTCCGACGCTTTCTCGCCGAAGATCGCGCGCAGCAGCTTTTCCTCCGGCGTCATCGGGCTTTCGCCCTTCGGCGTGACCTTGCCGACCAGGATGTCGCCCGGGTTCACTTCCGCGCCGATATAGACGATGCCGGCCTCGTCGAGGTTCTTCAGCGCCTCTTCACCCACGTTCGGGATGTCGCGGGTGATTTCCTCCTGACCCAGCTTGGTGTCGCGCGCCATCACCTCGAATTCCTCGATGTGGATGGAGGTGAACACGTCGTCGCGCGCGATCCGCTCGCTGATCAGGATCGAGTCTTCGAAGTTGTAGCCGTTCCAGGGCATGAACGCGCACAGCACGTTGCGGCCCAGCGCCAGTTCGCCGAGCTCCGTCGACGGGCCGTCGGCGATGATGTCGCCTTCGTCCACCCTGTCGCCGACCCGCACCAGCGGCCGCTGGTTGATGCAGGTCGACTGATTGGAGCGCATGAATTTCCGCAGCCGGTAGATATCGACGCCCTTGGTCGTGCCGTCGTCGCTGGTGGCCCGCACGACGATGCGCGCGCCGTCGATCTGATCGACCACGCCCGGCCGGCGGGCCACGATCGTCGCCCCGGAGTCACGCGCGACCGCGGCCTCCATGCCGGTGCCGACCAGCGGCGCGTCGGCGCGGATCAGCGGCACCGCCTGACGCTGCATGTTCGAGCCCATCAGCGCGCGGTTGGCGTCGTCGTTCTCCAGGAACGGGATCAGCGCCGCCGCGACCGAAACGAGCTGCTTCGGCGACACGTCGATCGCGGTCACGTCCTCCGGCTTCACCAGGCGGAAGTCGCCCTGCCTGCGCACCGACACCAGTTCCTGGGTGAAGCGGCCGTCCGCTGTCCATCGGCGCGTCGGCCTGCGCCACGACCAGACGCTCTTCCTCCATCGCCGAGAGATAGCGCGGCTCCTTCTGCACGACGCCGTTCTTGACCAGCATGTACGGCGTCTCGATGAAGCCGTATTTGTTGACCTTCGCATAGGTCGCCAGCGAGTTGATCAGGCCGATGTTCGGGCCTTCCGGCGTCTCGATCGGGCAGATGCGGCCGTAATGCGTCGGATGCACGTCGCGCACCTCGAAGCCGGCACGCTCACGCGTCAGACCGCCCGGGCCCAAGCGCCGACAGGCGGCGCTTATGCGTCACTTCCGACAGCGGGTTGGTCTGATCCATGAACTGCGAAAGCTGGGAGGAGCCGAAGAACTCGCGCACCGCCGCCGCCGCCGGCTTGGCGTTGATCAGGTCGTGCGGCATGACGGTGTCGATATCGACGCTGCCCATGCGCTCGCGGATCGCGCGCTCCATGCGCAGCAGGCCGATGCGGTACTGATTTTCCATCAGCTCGCCGACCGAACGGACGCGCCGGTTGCCGAGGTTGTCGATGTCGTCGATCTGGCCGCGGCCGTCCTTCAGGTCGCACAGCGTCTTGACCGTCTTGAGCAGGTCGTCCTTGCGCAGCATCCGCATGCGTGTCCGGAACATCGGTGAGGCCAAGGCGCATGTTCATCTTGACCCGGCCCACCGCCGACAGGTCGTAGCGGTCCGGATCGAAGAACAGGCCGCGGAACAGTGCCTCGGCCGTCTCCGGCGTCGGCGGCTCGCCGGGACGCATGATGCGATAGATGTCGATCAGCGCTTCGTCGCGGTTGGTGTTCTTGTCCACCGCCAGCGTGTTGCGGATCCACGGGCCGTTCGACTGATCGACCGCCAGCGTCGGCAGCTTGGTGATGCCGGCTTCCTCCAGCGCGGCGAGCCGAGCCTCGGCGAGTTCTTCGCCGGCTTCGGCGTAGATCTCACCGGTGTCGAGGTTGACCAGGTCCTCGGCCATGAAGCGGCCCAGCAGATCGGCGCGGCCAACCAGCACTTCCTTGGTGTTCTCGGCGATCCGGCGCACCTGGCGCACGGTCAGTTTGGCATCCGCCTCGGCCACGACCTCGCCGGTTGCGGCGTCGACCAGCGGCTCCAGCAGCTTCAGGCCGCGGAACGCCTCGGAGTCGAACGGACGCGCCCAGCCCTTGGGGGTCTGCTCGAAGACCACCTTGCCGTAGAAGCGGGACAGGATCTCCTCCTGGTCCATGCCGCGGACTTCGCCGACATCGAGCGTCTCGCCCTGCGCTTCGCGGGCGGCGCGCAGCGCCTCGGTCGCCGCGCCTTCCAGCGCGTAGAGCAGCGTGGTCACCGGCAGCTTCCGCTTCCGGTCGATGCGGACATAGACGAGGTCCTTGCTGTCGAACTCGAAGTCCAGCCAGGAGCCGCGATAGGGGATCACGCGCGCGGCGAACAGATACTTGCCGGAGGAGTGCGTCTTGCCCTTGTCGTGGTCGAAGAACACGCCGGGCGAGCGATGCATCTGGCAGACGATGACGCGTTCGGTGCCGTTGATGATGAACGTGCCGTTGTCGGTCATCAGCGGCATGTCGCCCATGTAGACGGGCTGTTCCTTGATGTCGCGGATCGAGCGGGCGCCGGTATCTTCATCGACGTCCCAGACGATCAGACGCAGCGTCGACCTTCAGCGGCGCGGCATAGGTCAGGCCGCGCTGGATGCATTCCTCGACGTCGTATTTCGGCTCTTCCAGCTCGTAGTCGACGAACTCCAGCCGGCCGCGGCCGGCGAAATCGTCGATCGGGAACACCGACTTGAACACTTCCTGCAGGCCGGTATGCGTCCGGTTGTCCGGCTTGATGTCCATCTGCAGGAACGCTTCGTAGCTGGAGCGCTGCACATCGATCAGGTTTGGCATCGGCGCCACTTCCGGAATCCGCCCGAAGCTCTTGCGGATGCTCTTGCGCCCGGTAAAGGACCGTTGATCGCGTTCATGGAGACCCACTTGCCGTTAACCCGACCATCCGCTGCCTCGCACGAAGCCTGGGCGCGCGGACGAAACTCACCCGTCGGGTGAGACGAAACTCTCAGCCGAAACAGGGATTCGGGCGGAAATCGCTCGATTCCCACCCATCCCGGACCGAAAGGCCAGGCCGTCCCGGCTGAGGACGGCCGACCTGCATGTTCTGCCGTGGAAAGCGTTACTTGACCTCCACGGTCGCGCCCGCGTCCTCGAGCATTTTCTTGATCTTCGCCACCTCGTCCTTGCCGACGCCTTCCTTGACCGGCTTCGGCGCGGCCTCGACCAGATCCTTGGCTTCCTTCAGGCCCAGGCCGGTGATGGTGCGGACTTCCTTGATGACGTTGATCTTCTTGTCACCCGCCGCGGTCAGGATGACGGTGAACTCGGTCTGTTCCTCGACCGGAGCAGCGGCGCAGCGGCGGCAGGCCGGAGCAGCGGCCACGGCGACCGGCGCGGCGGCGGAGACGCCCCACTTCTCCTCGAGCAGCTTCGACAGCTCAGCGGCTTCCAGCACGGTCAGGCCGGACAGCTCCTCGGCCAGTTTCTGTAGATCAGCCATTTTCGTGCGTCCTTTAACTTAGAGTTTGGTTTGTTCCTCGCAAGCCCACGGTTGGGCAAGCCCTTGGGCAAGCCGGCAGGCCATGCCCCGATCGCGATCGGCGGCAACTCAGGCAGCCTCGGCTGTGCCTCATCCTTTCTGGCGAAGGCCCCGAAGACCCGGGCGAGTTGTCCCCCTGGCGCCTGCAGAATGCCCGCGATCCGGGTCGCCGGGGTCGAAATCATCCCCAGCAGACCGGCACGCAGCGCATCCAGGCTCGGCAGATCGGCGAGCGCCTTGATCCCGTCCGCATTCAGCGTCCGGGTTCCCAAGGAACCGCCCATCACCTGGAACTTCTCGTTGGTCTTGGCGAACTCGACGGCCGTCTTTCGCCACCGACACCGGATCGGTCGACCACGCGAGCGCGGTCGGGCCTTTCAGGAGTGGCATGAGGCCGCCGAATTGGGTCCCCTCCAGAGCGAGATGGGCCAGCCGGTTTTTCGCGACCTTGTACGTCGATCCTGAAGCTCGCATCTTGCGCCGCAAATCCGAGGCCTCGGCGACCGTCAGTCCCCCATTACGGGCGACCACGACCATCGTGGTGGCTTGCAACGCCTGATTGAGCTCAGCGACGAATTCGCGCTTTTCCGTACGGTCCACGCATCGTCTCCGTTTGACCCGGCACCCCGAAAGGCGCTGCGGCCTGGTTGCCCATGGAGAACGCCCCTTGCGGCGCCGGTCCGGTTCGCCTGTCCCGGAACCACCAAACTCCCGCCGGGAAAATCCCGGGATTATCCTTTGGCACCCCGTCTCCCACCCGCGGACCCGAAGGTCCATTAATTCCCCCGAGAGAGGACGTGCGGTCTCGGACAGGTTCGGGACGACGTCATCTGCGAACGCGCCCTGCCCGCCGCTCCCTGTCAGGGACGGCGTATCTCGGTCAAACGCCCAGCGAGCTGATCTCGACCCGGATGCCGGGCCCCATCGTGCTGCTCACGGCGACCTTCTGCATATAGGTACCCTTCGCCCCGGTCGGCGCGCCTTCTGCACCGCGTCGGCCAGCGCGCTGGCGTTCTCCAGCAGCTTGTCCTCGTCGAAGCTGACCTTGCCGATGCCGGCGTGGATGATGCCGGCCTTCTCGGCGCGGAACTCGACCTGGCCGCCCTTGGCCGCGGTGACCGCGCCCTTGACGTCCATGGTCACGGTGCCCAGCCGCGGGTTCGGCATCAGGCCGCGCGGGCCGAGGATCTTGCCCAGCCGGCCGACGATGCCCATCATGTCGGGCGTCGCGATGCAGCGGTCGAAGTCGATCTTGCCGGCCTGGATCTTCTCCGCCAGGTCCTCGGCGCCGACCACATCGGCACCGGCGGCAGTCGCTTCATCGGCCTTCGGGCCGCGCGCGAACACGCCGACGCGCACCGTCTTGCCGGTGCCGTTCGGCAGGTTGGTCAGCCCGCGCACCATCTGGTCGGCGTGGCGCGGATCGATGCCGAGGTTCAGCGACAGCTCGACCGTCTCGTCGAACTTCGCCTTGGCGATCGACTTGATCAGCCGGATCGCCTCGTCCAGCGGGTAGGACTTGGTCGTATCGACGGCCGCGTAGGCGGCCTTCAGACGTTTGTTCTTCGCCATCGCTCAGCCCTCCACCACGGTCAGGCCCATCGACTTCGCGGAACCGGCCAGCATGCGCACCGCGCCTCGACGTCGTTGGCGTTCATGTCCTTCATCTTCTGCTCGGCGATCTCGCGCAACTGGGTCGTGGTGACCCGGCCCACCGCGGCACCCTTGCCGACGGTCGGGCTGCCCTTGTCGATCTTGGCCGCCTTCTTCAGGAAATAGGTGTTCGGCGGCGTCTTGGTGATGAAGGTGAAGCTGCGGTCGGCGAACGCGGTGATCACCACCGGCACCGGCATGCCGGGCTCCATGTTCTGCGTCACCGCGTTGAATTCCTTAACGAAATTCATGATGTTCAGGCCGCGCTGACCCAGCGCCGGGCCCACCGGCGGCGACGGATTGGCCTTGCCGGCGGGTATCTGCAGCTTGATGTAGCCGACGATTTTCTTCGCCATGATCCCTGGTCCTGATCCAAGGGACCGCGGTGCAAACGAGCGCAGCCGCAACCACCGCGGCCCCGATCTCCCACGTTCCAAAGAGCGGCGCGTATAGGCGCGACAGCGACCAGAAGTCCAGAGCAAACTTCCGCTGTCCCGCCAGATCGGCCCCTCACAGCCAGCGGTAACGATGATGCAACCGCTTGCCGCGCACACTATAAAATGCCCGCATGGACCATTACCTGGGGCTGGCACCGGCCGGAATTTCCCGATATGCAAATTGTGCAGTGCAGGATTGACTTGGCTTCTCTTGTGGTGATTTCATCCCGCGTGATCCCAGACGTCCAGCCTGTCAAAGGTACAGCTATCAGCTCATGATTTCGACCTCCGCCAATGCCATCTCGACCCGCCTTTTCCTGGGCCTCGTCGCTGGCGCCTTGTCGATGCTGCTGTTCCATCAGACGACGCTGCAGATCCTGTATTGGATCGGCGCCGCGGCACACCCGGCGTTCCGACTGTCCGTAGTGCCGCCGTTCAACGTGCCGATGATCGTCAGCATCACCTTCTGGGGTGCGATCTTCGGTGCCACCGTCAGCCTTTTCGTGCCGCAGCAACTCGCTTTCGTGGCCGGTGCGCGCCGTGGTGGCGGGTCTGTTCGCGCTGATGATGGCCTGGTTCGTCGTCCGCCCCCTGGCCGGGCACCCGATCGCCTTTGGATGGCAGAGCCGCCCGATGGTACTGTCTCTCATCGCCAACCTGATGTGGGGCTTCGGCGTCATCCTGATCCAGCCGGTACCTGTCGCCGCGCTGCCTGCTCGCCCGCAGCAGGGCCTGGGCACAACATCATCACCTTGCGACCTGACGCCTGATCGGGGAGTGTCCGCCGGCAATCACCGGGTGGGCCCTGCATGATCCGATCGAATCTTCGCCGCCTGCTGCTGTTGTCGGCCGGCCTGCTGATGTTCGCCGCACCTGTCCGCGGCATCGTCGCGGCGCCCGCCCACACGATCCTGGCCGCCGTACCGATCGGCCGCACCGATCTGCCGTGGTGGCGCACCCGCCACGAAGCCAAGCTGAAAGAGATCGCCGCGAAGCAACCCGCGCTGATCTTTCTGGGTGACTCGATCACCGAGAACTGGGAGACCAAGGGACCGCCGCCCTGGACGGATTTCGCGCCGCAATGGCAGCATTTCTACGGCGACCGCAACGCGGTGAACCTGGGCTTCAAAGGTGACACCACCGCCAGCCTGCTCTGGCGCATCCAACATGGAGAAGTCTCGGGCATCGACCCGAAAGCCGCCGTGATCCTGATCGGCGCCAACAACCTGGGCCGTCCCCACTGGTCGGCCGAAGACACCGTCACCGGCATCGACACGATCATCCAGGAGCTTCAGCACCGCCTGCCCCATACGCAGTTGCTGCTGCTGGGCGTGCTGCCGTCCGACCGCTCCCCCTGGGTCACCGAGACGACCCGTCAGATCAACGCCATGCTGGCGCAGCGCTACGAGGGGACACGAGGAGTCAGCTATATGGACGTCTCTGCCCTGTTCATGCGCAACGGCGTGCTGGACCGCGACCTGTTCTACGATCCGAAACTGACGCCGCCCGAACCGCCGCTGCACCCCACCGTTCAAGGACAGGTCCTCATCGCTCGGGCGATCGAGCCGCTGCTGTCGGCCATGATGAAGGATCGGCCCCACAACTAAGCGTGCCGCAAAAGACAACCCCGGGAGAACAAAATGCCTAAGGGCTATTGGATCGTGCAGGTCGACGTCACCAATCCCGAAGCCTACCAGAAATACGTCGCCGCCAACGCCGCCGCCTTCAGCAAATACGGCGCCCGGTTCGTCGTCCGCGGCGGCCGGTTCGAGGCACAAGAGGGGCAGCACCGCTCACGCAGCGTCGTGCTGGAGTTCAAGGACTACGAAACGGCGCGCGCCTGCTACCACTCCCCCGAATACGCCGCGGCGAAAGCGCTGCGAGAGGGGAATTCGGTGGCGGACCTGATCATCATCGAAGGCTATGACGGACCCCAACCGGCGTAGAGCAGGATGACATCGCTTTCGCTCAGCCATCCCGCTCTAGCTCCTTGTTTGATCGCGTGATTCAGACCTCCGGTGATCCCACCTCCGGTCATCACGCTCTAGGTGAGCCAACAGTTTCACCCTGACCGGGAAAAATCCGTCAGGTCCGCGACGGTGTGCGGCCACGAGCCCTGCCTATACGCGCTCCCGGGTCGATCCTACGAGGATTGAGATTGTCATGGCGAAGCACCGACTCGCCCTTTGCGCGACGTGGCAGTAATCTGTCACCATCCGCTACGGAAGGGAGTACACCACCATGAGCAAGATTATCCGAACTGAACCCGGGGCTATTTTGTCGAAGGCCGTCGAATACCACGGTTTCGTTTATCTGCCTGGCATCACGGCGAAGGACACAAGCAAAGACATCAAGGCACAAACTGCTGACGTTCTGGCACAGATCGACAGTATGCTGGAGCAGCATGGGACCGATAAAACGCGCCTTCTCCAGGCCGTCATTTGGGTCAAAGATATCAAGGACCGCGCGGCGATGAATGAAGTTTGGACACCTTGGTTGCCAAAAGATGGCGCCCCGGTGCGCGCATGCGTCCAAGCTGAGATGGCAGCCCCGGAAGTATTGGTAGAAATCATGGTCACGGCCTGCAAATAGGCATTCGCTTTGGCTCCTTGCAATCTTTAGGCAATTCGGTCTGGACTGCAAGGAGTCGCCGGCAGCCATTTCTTCAGGTCAGGCAGAAGAAGTAACGACTGCTCACGGTTGAACGGCACGAAGTTCGACATGCCTGATTCTACCCAGTCATGGCCGATCAAGGGAATAACCCAATCCGACAGGCTACTAGACTAACCAGTTAGCCCATAGTCTATCCTGCCGCAGAAGCAGGGAGGAAACCGCATGGCGCGGACAACAGAGGGTGGCCGCAAGGCGGACGCGGCGCGGACCCGGCAGGACATCCTCACTGTCGCGCGCACCGAATTCACCGAACACGGCCTGTCCGGCGCACGCGTCGACGCGATCGCCGAGAAGACGCGCACCACCAAGCGCATGATCTACTACTATTTCGGCAGCAAGGAGGGCCTCTACGCCGCCGTGCTGGAGCAGGCTTATGCTGGAATCCGCACCGCCGAAGCAACGCTCCAGCTAGACGAGGAGGCGCCTGAGGCCGCCCTGCGCCGGATGATCGAGTTCACCTTCGATTACCACGATGAACATGCCGATTTCGTCCGCCTGGTGGCCGTCGAAAACATCCATCAGGGTCAATACATGGCGCAGATGAAGAACATTCAAACCGTGAATGCGGATATCCTAAAAGCTTTAGATGGGATTCTAGAGAGGGGCCTTGCGGCGGGGATATTTCGTCGGCGGACCGAAGCGCTGGACGTACACCTGATGATCAGTGGCTTGTGTTTCCACAGAGTTTCGAACCGCTATTCGTTCGGAACTGTGTTCGGTTGCGACCTGTCGGCTCCGGATATCCGGTTGCGTCACCGACAGATGGTGGTGGATGCAGTGGTAGGTTACCTCAAGCACCCGTGAAGATATCCCCATAATCCTCGCTATCCGCGATTTCCCCCCAGAGGATCGGTACGGGATCGGTACAGGGATCGATACAGGGGTCGGTGGTCGGGTGATTACCCGTTCCCGCCCCGCGTCAGGTCACCGAAATGCGTCAGCATCCTCTCCGCCGACGGGGCGTGGCCGGTGAACAGGCGGAATGCCTCCACGGCCTGGAAGACCGCCATGCCGCCGCCGTTCAACACAAGGCAGCCTTTTCGCCTTCGCGTTCTTGAGCAGCGCGGTCTCCAGCGGGAAATAGACAATATCCGCCACCCAATGGGACGGTCGAAGCTGCTCCGCCTCCACCGCCTGGCCGGGGTATTTGGCCATGCCCAGAGGTGTCGCGTTGATTACCCCATCCGCGCCGGAGACATCCTCCACGCTGCCCGCCACCGCCCGTCCCGAACCAAACCGAGCGCAGAGGGCAGCGACGAGAGGGTGGGTCTTGGAGGCGTCGGTATCGACCAGCGTCAGCCGCCCCACACCCAGGCCCAGGATCGCATGCGCCACAGCGCTGCCCGCTCCGCCGGCGCCAAACTGAACCACATGATCCAGCATCGCATCCGGCAATCCTCGGCGGAATGCTGCGGCGAAACCGGATGCATCGGTGTTGTGCCCGATCCGCTTGCCGTCACGCAGCACAACGGTATTCACCGCGCCGATCGCCCTGGCATCATCCGACAGCTCGTGCAGCAGCGGCAGCACCGTCTGTTTGCACGGGTGCGTAATGTTTAGCCCGTTGAACCCCATCCGCTCCGCCGCCGTCAGAAGCTCGGGCAGGTCCTGTGGTCCCAGCCCAAGCTCAGTCAGGTCGATCAGCCGGTAGATGTGGCGAAATCCCAGCGCCTCCGCTTCCCGCATATGCATCGCCGGCGTCAGCGACGCCTGGATTCCGCTGCCGATCAGGCCGATCAGAAATTCTTGCGGCATCAGGGGCATCCTTATCCGTGGTCTGCCGTTGCGTCAGAGGCATCTTCGGCGAGATACTGCTCATTCGAAGCTGTGCGAAGAGCTTTGGGGCGCCGCGATAGCGATTGCTCCGTGGCGCCCATCTGTAGTAACTAACCAGTTAATCCACGTCAACGACGGTGGACCGAGAAGGGGGAGATCATGACGGACATCGCGCCGTTCCGCCCGGTGACGGCACATACACAGCCATCGAACGACACGCCGTCGTATGGCAGCACGCATTTGCGTCATCCGAAACGCCCCGCTTTGCGCATCCCGCAGACAATGACCGAGACGACCGGTCCTATCTTCGCGCCATCGCGGTTTCCGGCAATGACAGACCTGTCCGTCCGGAACGGCCACCAGGCGCAGGGGGAGCGTATCATCGTCCGCGGCCGTGTGGTCGATGAGAATGACCGCCCCATTCCGCATACGATGATCGAAATCTGGCAGGCCAATGCCGGCGGCCGCTACGACCATCCAGGCGACACGCATGATGCGCCGCTCGATCCGAATTTCCATGGCGGTGGGCGCGTCTTCACCGATGCCGAAGGCTGGTACCAGTTCACCACGATCAAGCCGGGCGCCTATCCGTGGCGCAACCACAAGAACGCCTGGCGCCCCAACCACATCCATTATTCTCTGTTCGGCAACGGCTTCGCCCAGCGGCTGATCACCCAGATGTATTTCCCCGGCGACCCGTTGCTGTCGCTGGATCCGATCTTCCTCGCCACGCCGGATGAGGCCGCCCGCAATCGCCTGGTCGCTGCCTTCGACATCGACATCACGCAACCGGAATGGGCGCTGGGGTATCGTTTCGATTTCGTCCTGCGCGGCCGGAACGCCACGCCGGTGGAGAACGCCTGACATGACGGTTGCCACTGCCAGCCAGACGATCGGCCCCTATTGGCACCTGATCGAGGATCCGTCCTGGTCCGATCTGACCCGCTTCGGCGCCGAAGGCGAGGCGATTGCGCTGACCGGCACCTTGGCCGACGGCGCGGGCGCGAAGATCAGCGATGCGGCGATCGAGATCTGGCAATCCAGCCCAGCGGCAACCGATCATTTCACCGGTTATGGCCGCACTCGGACGGATGCCCAGGGCAGCTTCCGGTTCCGCACGCTGAAACCCGGACCCGTCGCCGGCCTGGGCAATGCAATGCAGGCACCGCATGTCGCGATCATCATCCATGCCCGTGGTCTTCTGCGCCCACTGACCACGCGGCTCTATTTCGCCGATGAACCGTTGAACGAGACCGATCCGGTGCTGTCGTTGATCGAGGATCCGGCCGCGCGTCAGACCCTGATCGCGCGACCGTCCGGCCCCGCAACGTGGCATCTGGATATCTGCCTGCAAGGTGAGAACGAGACCGTGTTCATGGAGATCTGATGCTTCTGCCGCAGCCTCTGCCGAAATCGATCGCAACGGTTTCCATCAGCGGCACTCTCGCTGAGAAGCTGGAGGCGGCGGCGGCGATCGGTTTCGATGCGGTGGAGATCTTCGAGAACGATCTGCTGACCTTCGATGGATCGCCGGCCGATATACGCTACCTCGCCGAAAGCCTCGGGCTGAAGATCGTCTGTTTCCAGCCGTTCCGCGACTTCGAAGCCATGCCGGAGCCCCGGCGCGCTCGGAATATGGACCGGGCGGAGCGGAAGTTCGATGTGATGGCGGCGCTGGGGACGGATCTGCTGCTGGTGTGCAGCAACATCTCCCCCGATGCGATCGACGACGACGCACGAGCGGCGGCGGACCTGGCGGAGATGGCGGAACGCGCCGCCAGGCGTGGGCTGCGCGTCGGGTTCGAGGCGCTGGCCTGGGGCAGGAACATCAACCGATGGCGTCATGCCTGGCGTATCGTCAACAGCGCTTCCCATTCTTCCCTCGGCCTCATTCTCGACAGTTTTCACACGCTTGCGCCGGGCGACGACCTGGCCGGCCTGAATGACGTCCCGGCTGACAAGATCTTCTTCGTGCAGATCGCCGATGCACCGAAACTGTCGATGGATGTGTTGTCCTGGAGTCGTCACTTCCGTAACTTCCCCGGTCAGGGCGCGCTTCCCGTCGATGATTTCGTCCGTGACGTCATTGCCGCCGGCTATCGCGGCCCGCTCTCCCTGGAAGTCTTCAACGATGAATTCCGTGCCGCCCCCGCCCGCCTCATGGCACGGGATGGCCTGCGTTCGCTGCTGTTGACCGAAGCCGGTGCAGGCGCCACGACGCTGCCGGCGCCGCCGCAGTTCGACGGGGTCGAGTTCCTGGAGTTCGCCGTCGATGATGCCTCCGGCCGCCGCCTGGGGGAAACGCTGCGCGGCCTGGGGTTTCATTACGCCGGCAGGCATCGGTCGAAATCCGTCGACCTGTTTCGCCAGGGCCAGGTCAACCTGATCCTCAACAGCGAACCCGACAGTGCCGCTGCGGAACATTTCCAGTTCCACGGCCCCTCGGTCTGCGCCATGGCGTTCCGCGTCGATGACGCCAAACGCGCCGTGCGGCGGGCCGAGGCCTTGCTGTGCCCGGAATGGCGGGAGCGGATCGGCCCGGGGGAGCGTCAGATCCCCGCCGTGCGTGCACCCGACGGCACGCTGATCTACCTGATCGAACCGGCTGTTTCGAATGAGACCATCTACGACGACGATTTCGATATGTTGAACTCGTTGGAACCCGGCGCGCTGATCGGCACGATCGATCACATCGCCCAGGCGCTGCCGGTCGGGCGGATGGACAATTTCGTGTTGTTCTACAAGGCGCTGTTCGATTTCAGAGCGGAACAGCTCTGGGAGATTCCGGATGCCATGGGCCTGGTGCAAAGCCGCGCAATGGTCAGCAAGGGTCGTACGATCCGCCTGCCGCTGAACATCTCGGAAAGCCGGGAAACCACGACGGGCCGGTTCCTGACGACGTTCTCCGGCGCCGGCGTGCAGCATATCGCCCTATCCAGCCACGATATCCGCCACACCATCGAGCAACTCACCGCTCGGGGTGCCCGCTTCCTGCCGATCCCGGCCAACTACTACGACGATATCGCGGCGCGCTGGGGCTTCGATGATGCGGAGATCGCGGCGTTGCAGGCGCACAACATCCTGTTCGACCGGGATAACAATGGCGATTTCCTGCACGCCTATACCGATCCGTTCGACGACCGCTTCTTCTTCGAAATCGTCCAGCGCATCGGCGGCTACCAGCAATTCGGTGCTGCCAACGCGGCGATCCGCATGGCGGCTCAGGCCGCGCGCCGTTCATCTAGACGCCCCTTGTGACGCCCCTTGTGACGCCCACTGGGCCGATCGATTGCAGGGGCCAACGAAACGGGCTAATCGGGCGTCTATAATCGCTACAAAAGTCTTGGGGGGAAACATCATGACGTCGCGTGCCTCGAATCTGATTTTGCCACGCCGAGCGGCTCTGCTGGGCGGGGCGTCGCTGCTGGCGGCGCCGTATGTTGCACGTGCGGCGGAGCCGATCCGCGTCGGCGTGCTGCTGGCAAAGACCGGGCAGATCGCGGCGCAGACGGAATACCTCGCCAACGGCACGTTCATGGCGATGGAGGAGCGTAACAATATGCTGATGGGCCAGCCCGCCGAACTGGTCTGGCTGGATGAGCCCAGCCCGCAGGCAGCGACGCAGAACATGCAGAAGCTGGTGCAGGAGAATAAGGTCGTCGCCATCCTGGGCGGTTCGCTGTCATCCAACGCGTTGGCCGAGGAAGCCACCGCCGCGCAGCTCAAAATCCCCTTCGTCTGCGACAATGCGGCGGCGACGGAAATCTCCGGCAAGAACTGCAATCGTTTCACCTTCCGGCTGAACACGCCGGTTGCCGTTCAGCAGCGGATGATCTCCCCCTATGCCGCGAAGTTCGGCAAGAAATGGTATCATATCACCGCATCCTACGCCTTCGGCCAGGATATCCTGCGCGCGTCGCGGGAGAACCTGAAGGCGATCGGCGGCACCGAGGTCGGTGTCGATGAGGTGCCGCTGAACACCGCGGACTTCTCCAGCTTCATCCTGAAGATCCGGCAGGCGAAGCCGGATGTGGTGGTGGGCGGTCTGTCGGCAGGCGATCTGTCGACGTTCCTGAAGCAATGGAACGAGCTCGGCATGAAGGGGAAGATCCCGTTCGTGGAGATCGCGATCGGCGACACCGACATCTGGGCCGTCGGACCCGAGGCGGCGACCGGTATCTTTACCAAGTTGTGGTACTATAAGAACCCGGACAACACGCCGGAGGAAAAGGCCTTCGCGACGTCATACGAAAAGAAATTCGGCAAGCCGGCCGCCGACAAGGCCTGGATGGGCTGGATCACCGCCCGTTCCGTGTTCGAGTCGATCGACGCCGCCAAATCCACCGACCCGATGAAGATCGTCGAGGCGCTGGAGGCGTGGAAAGTGCAGTCTGGATCGACGTCCTACAGCTATCGCCGGTTCGACCACCAGATGCTGGTGCGGAACCTGGCGGTGCAGGTGAAGGACAAGATCACCGACAAGTGGGACTATTTCGACGTCAAGGCAACGCTGCCGGAGAACCCGGCGGACCTCGACAAGACGTTCGGGTCGGAAGAGGAAATCGGCTGCAAGATGGGGGCGTAGCTGTCCGGCAAGGCTGGGCAGGTGGTCTCTACCCTATCGTCATGGCCGGGCTTGACCCGGCCACCCACGACTTGCGACGGCCTGGTCGCCCACCATGACGAAATGCCGGACGTACTCGAAACAAAAAACCGCCGGCCCGGCCGGCCACGACGGGGAGGCTGCCAGACGTGCTCGATCCCGAGATCATTCTCTCCCAGGTGGCCAGCGGCCTCGTGCTCGGCGGCCTCTACGTCCTGATCGCCATCGGCCTCTCGATCATTTTCGGTCTGCTGGGCATCGTCAATTTCGCCCACGGAACCTTCTTCACGCTGGGTGCCTATCTCGCGCTGACGCTGTTCCAGTATTTCGGCTGGCCCGCCGTGATCTTCGCCCCCATCATCGTCGGGGCCTTCGGCATGCTGGCGGAAATCCTGCTGATCAAACGTCTCTATGACAAGGAACCGCTGGTCAGCCTGATCGTCACCTTCGCCCTCGCCCTCTGCATCGAGGCCACGATCCGCCTGATCTACGGTGGCATCGGCCAACCCTTCAGCCCGCCGCCCATCCTGTCCGGCTTCCTGATCTGGGGCCCGATCCTGATCACCAAATACCGCTTCGCCGTGCTGCTGACGACGGCCGCCGTGCTGATCGCGCTGTGGCTGTTCCTTGAACACACGCCGTTTGGCCGCATCCTGCGCGCCGGCTCCCGCGACCCCGAGATGGTCGGGTTGCTGGGCATCAACCTGCCCCGCGTGCTGACCTGGGTCTTCGGCCTCGGCTGCGCCATCTCCGGCATCGCCGGCGTGCTGGCCGCGCCGCTCTGGACCATCACCCCCGCCATGGCCACCAACGCCATCATGCCGGCCTTCGTCGTCGTCGCCATCGGCGGCCTGGGGTCCTTCGCAGGCGCCGTCATCGCCGGGCTGCTGGTCGGCGTCGTCATTGCGTTGACGATCCAGTTCTACCCCGAGGCATCCGGCGCGGTGATGTATCTGTTCATGGCGCTCATGCTGCTGCTGCGACCCCGCGGCCTGCTGGGCGAGCGGTGGGAGCGCTTCGAATGAGCCTGCGTTATCTCCCCCTGCGTTATCTCCCCCTTTGGCACCCCGTCCTGTGGTTCGTCGTTGTCCTGGTCGCGCTGACCGGCCTCTGGCACATGATCGGTGCGCCGATCACGCTGATCACCCAGATCGCCATCTACACGCTGTATGGCGCCGGCGTCTGCATGCTGGTCAGCTACACGGGCCTCGTGCCCTTTGGCGCTTCGGTCTTCTTCGGCTGCGCCAGCTACGCGGTCGCCTTTATCATGGTCCGCGGCGCGGGGAATGAGATCGTCGGGCTGCTGTTCTGCGTCGCCTTCTCGTTGGTGCTGGCCGCGGCCATCGCGCTGATCATCCTGCGCCGGCGCGGTCTCTATTTCTCGTTGTTGACGCTGGCCTTCTCCCAGATCGCCTTCGAGATCGCCTATAAATGGACCGACGTCACTGGCGGCGAGAACGGGTTGCAGGGCGTGCCGCGCCCGCTGTTCCCCAGCGCCGGGGCGTTCCACGCGTTCACCATCGTCACCGTCGCCATCGGTCTGTACAAGTTGTGGCGCATCGCCCATTCGCCGTTCGGCCGCTCGCTCCAGGCCCTGCGCGACAACGAACAGCGCGCGCAGAGCCTCGGCTACGACACGTTCCGGCTGAAATTCGTCTCCTTCGTCCTGATGGGCGGCTTCGTGGGTTACGCCGGCGGTCTGCTCGCCTTCATGATCAAGGGCGCCTACGCCGACAACCTGTCGTGGCAGCACGCGGGCGACTCCCTGCTGATGGCGGTTCTGGGCGGCGTGCATCACTTCCTCGGGCCGCTCTGGGGCGCCATCGCCTTCATCCTGCTGGAGGACCGGCTATCCGCCATCACCGAGAGCTGGTGGCTGATCTTCGCGCCGATCGTCATCCTGTTCGCCCTCGCCTCGCCCGAGGGCATGCAGGGCCTGGTGTTCCGCCTGCGCGGGCGGGAGGACTGGACGCTGACCCGCAAGCAGATCCCGCCCCGTCCCGCCAACATCGAACCCTACGCCGCCAGCCGCGCAAAACTGGATCCGAACAAGCCGCTCCTGACCGTAACCGGCCTGTCGAAGCGCTTCGGCTCGCTGGTTGTCGCCAACGATATCGGCCTGGAGGTCTTCCCCTACCGGCTGCACAGCTTCATCGGCCCCAACGGCGCCGGCAAGACCACATTCTTCAACGTCCTGACCGGCATCCTGCGTCCCAACGCCGGGACCATTATCTTCGACGGGAACGACATCACCCACCTGCCTGTCCACAAGCGCATCCGCCTCGGCCTGTCGCGGTCGTTCCAGATCCTGTCTGTCTTCCGCAACCTGACGGTGTTCGAGAATGTCCGTGTTGCCGTGCAGGCCCAGGACAAGCGCGCCTGGGGTCTCTGGCGCGACGCGTATGGCTATGACGACCTCAACGCCCGCACCTGGTCGCTGCTCGCCGCCGTCGGGCTGGAGGATCGTGCCGCCGAACCCTGCGCCAACCTCGCCCACGGCCAGCAGCGCCTGCTGGAGATCGCCATCTCGCTCGCCACCGACGCCAAGCTGCTGCTGCTGGATGAGCCGCTGGCAGGTCTGGCCGAGGCCGACCGGCAGGTGGTCGGCGCGCTGATCCGCAAGCTGGCCGACAGCCACGCCGTGCTGCTGATCGAGCACGATATCGACCGCGTGCTGGCGCTGTCCGACCGCATCACCGTGCTGCATCAGGGCCGCCTGATCGCCGACGGCAAGCCGGCCGAGGTCGCCGCCAACCCCGACGTCGTCACCGCCTATCTCGGCGCCGACCGCATCATTCCCCCGCCGGCGCCGACCGATGCCGAACAGGCGGAGCACGCCGCGCGCAAGGTGCTGCTGGCGGTCGACAAGCTGCGTGCCGGTTACGCCGGCAGTGTGGTGCTGGAGGACCTGTCGCTGGTGGTCCACGAAGGCGAGGCCGTGGCGCTGCTGGGCCGCAACGGCGTCGGCAAGTCGACGACGCTGAAGGCGATCACAGGCACGGTCCGCGCCTCCGCCGGCTCCATCACCCTCGACAATACCCCCATCACCAACGCTCGGTCCTACGAGATCAACCAGCGTGGCATCTCCCTGGTGCCGGAGGGGCGGCGGCTGTTCCCCAATCTGACGGTGATCGACAACTTGCGTCTGGCGATGCGTCCCGGCGGCGCGTCGCTGGAGGACGTCTACACGCTGTTTCCCAAGCTCCGCTTGCTGCAGAAATCCAAGGCCGAGAGCCTGTCCGGCGGCGAACGGCAGATGCTGGCGATCGCCCGAGCGCTGATGGTGCCGGCGAAGCTGATTTTGCTGGATGAGCCGTTTGAAGGCCTGGCGCCGACCATCGTCAAGGAGGTCATGGACGCGCTGGCCCAGCTACGCGGCCGGGTCGCGATGGTGATCGTCGAGCACCACGCCGAAAGCGTTTTGCCGTTAGTCGATCGCGCCTATGTGCTGGTCAACGGCCAGGTCGCGTTCGAGGGATCTGCCAAGGCGCTGGAGGACGACCACGCGCTTCAGGCGCGGCTGCTAGGCGTGGTGCAGAAGGAAATCGCCTGAACCAGATCGCCGCCTTTATCCGCGTTGGCGGCGAAACGATCGACGGGGTCGCCGAAGGCTGATCAGGACCGCACCTCGGCCGAGGGCAAGGCGTCATCGGTGCAGTTCGTGCATTTTCCATTCACCGCGGAACAGATCGCCGCGTTTTCGTCCCCGAATGCAGAGGTGGTGCCAGGCTTCAACCACCCGGCCTATCGCCACATGACGGTGATGGCGGAAGCGGTGCGGGCGGAGCTGACGGGGGATTTCGGGTAGAAACAACCCGCCCAACGCCGACCTACCGAGCCGTCCCAATTCCATCCAGAAACGCCTCAACCGCCGCCACCACCCACGCTGCTCGCCGCGCCTGCCCCCACGGCTTCAACCCGAACAGCACCGCCTGCTGCGGCGGTCCAAGCACCATGGCGACGAAGAGCTGCGCCGCAGTTTCCAGGTCCATCGGTCGAAGCCGCCCCCGCGCCACTTCATCGCGCAGCAGGTCCGCGAGATGGCGTCGCGCGCCGTGCGTCAGTTGTTCTTCCATCAGGTTCGCGAGCGCCGGAAAGCGAGGCGCCTCCGCGACGATCAGGCGGTAGAGTAGCAGCACGTCCGGATCCAGTCCGATCGTCAGCAGCTCCTCTCCAAACCGGGTCAGCCGCTCGCTCGGGGTGCCGGCCGCGTCGGAGTGGCTCAGCCGTTGCCGCCGGTCGTTCAGCATGCGGCGCACGACGGCGGCAAACAGCTCCGCCTTGTCGCCGACCTTGACGTAGAGCGTTCGCTTGGTCGACCCTGCGCGTGCGGCGATCTGATTGAGGCTCGTTGCCTCGAAACCCTGAGCCAGGAACAGATCCTGCGCCGCATCCAGGATACGATCAGGCAGTGCAGCCGCGGCATGCCGTGTCGGACGCCCTGCATTGCGTGGATCAGGATGTTCGCCCTCTTCCGTCTGTCGCGGAAGAATGATACCGGTTGGTGTCAATAACGTGCTCTATGTGCAGCAGGGGGCGAGATGCGCTCGCCGACTGGCAAGGTGGTAGAAGATTCATGGCCAGACCGCAAACAACCCCGGCCGAGGTTCCGCCGACCGAGGAGGCCGGGGCGCGCCGCACCATCCTGACGGTCTGCACCATCCTCGCCACCCTGATGCAGTCCCTCGACAGCACGATCGCCAATGTCGCGCTGCCCTATATGCAAGGCTCGATGGGTGCGAGCCAGGACCAGATCAACTGGGTGCTGACCAGCTATATCGTCGCCGCCGCGATCATGACCGCCCCCACCGGCTTCCTCGCGGCGCGCTTTGGCCGGACGCGGCTGTTTGTCACCTCGATCGTCGGGTTCACGGTGGCATCGATCCTCTGCGGCCTGGCCCAGTCGCTCGGCCAGATCGTCGTTTTCCGTGTCATACAGGGCGTTTTCGGGGCCGCCCTGGTGCCGCTGTCCCAGGCGGTGATGTTCGACATCTACCCGGCGGAGCGGCGCGGTTCGGCAATGGCGCTGTGGGGCATGGGGGTGATGATCGGGCCGATCCTCGGCCCGACGCTGGGCGGCTGGCTCACGGAAAACTACAACTGGCGCTGGGTTTTCTACATCAACGTCCCGTTCGGCGTGCTTGCGGCCTTCGGCGTGCTGACCTTCCTGAAGGAGACCTCCCGCAGCGGGTCCGTCATGCTCGACTGGATCGGCTTCGGCGCGCTCAGTCTCGCGATCGGTGCGTTCCAGACCATGCTTGATCGCGGCGAGGTTCTGGACTGGTTCAGTTCGCGCGAAATCATCGTCGAAGCCTGTCTTGCAGGCCTCGGTTTCTATGTCTTCATCGTCCAGACCTCGATGGCGTCGCGGCCGTTTCTCTCGCCGCGGCTGTTCACCGACCTGAACTTCGTCATTGGTATCATCTTCATCTTTATCGTCGGACTGATCCTGTATGCGACGCTGGCGCTGCTGACGCCGTATCTGCAGACGCTGATGAATTATCCCGTGGTCACCGCCGGCATCGTGTTGGCACCACGTGGCGCTGGAACCATGCTTGCGATGATGATCTGCGGGCGGCTGGTCGGAAAGGTCAGCACGCGGTTGCTGGTGTCTATCGGCTTTGCCGCCACCGCCTATGCCTTGTACGAGATGACCTCCTGGACGCCGGATGTTTCGCAATGGACGGTGATCACGACCGGCTTCGTCCAAGGTCTGAGCATCGGGTTCGTGTTCGTTCCGCTGTCGACTACCACCTTCGCGACACTGCCCGCCGAATTGCGGACCCAGGCCACCGGTATCTACAGCCTGATGCGCAACATCGGCAGCGCGATCGGGATCTCGGTCACCGGGTCGCTGCTTCAGAGTAACACGCAGATCAATCACGCTGACATTGCGGAGGGGGTGACGCCGTTCAACCACGCCCTGTACGCCGCCCGAGTCCTACGGTTCTGGGACCCGGCGGAGCCCCATGGCGCGGCGGCGCTGAACCTGGAAGTCACGCGGCAGGCGAGCATCATTGCGTATATCAACGATTTCAAACTGATGCTCATCCTGGTCATCGCGACCCTGCCTTTCATCCTGCTGATCCGGTCAAAGGCCGCCGCGGCGACCGCCGGCGACCATGGAGCCGTCATGGAGTGACGGCACTCTGCGCCACACCCGCCCTGGCAGATCGTCCCGCCTGCCGGTAAAGTGCCGCAATGACCTTGCCCCGCACGCCCTCCCTGCGTCTCGACAACCGCCGCGCTTTGGTCACCGGTGCGGGCCGGGGCATCGGCCTCGCCGCCGCCGCCGCGCTGGCAGAGGCCGGAGCGCATGTCACCCTGGTTGCCCGCACTGCGACGGAGATCACCGAAGTTGCCGCCGAGATCCGCGCTGCCGGGGGTCTGGCCGAACCGCTGGTCCTGGACGTCACCGACCAGGCCGCCGTCAAAGCCGCCATCGAGGCTGCCGCACCGTTCGATATCCTGGTCAACAACGCCGGCACCAACCGGCCCCGCACCTTTCTGGATGTCACCGAGGACGATTACGACGTCATTTCTGACCTGAACCTTCGCGCCGCCTTCTTCGTCGCCCAGGCGGTCGTGCGGAAGATGGCGGGGGCCGGGATCAAGGGATCGGTGATCCACATCTCCTCCCAGATGGGACATGTCGGCGGCCCGAACCGCACCGTTTATTGCATGACCAAGCACGGCATCGAGGGCCTGACCAAGGCTATGGCCGTCGATCTCGCGCCGCTGGGCATACGGGTGAACTCCATCGGCCCCACCTTCATCGACACCCCACTGACCCGGCCCTTCTTCGAGAACAAGGCGTTCAGCGACTTCGTCCTGGGCAAGATCAAGCTGGGCCGCCTCGGCACCGTGGAGGACCTGATGGGCGCCGTCGTCTTCCTCGCCGGCGACGCCGCCGCCCTGATCACCGGCACCGCCCTGGTCGTCGATGGCGGCTGGACCGCCGAATAGAAGCCCGTGCCCGATCTTTCGAACAGCCGGGGCAATGTCAGCCGGCATCCGGACTGGGACCTCGATCCCGACTTCCTGACCGTCAACCACGGCTCCTTCGGCGCCACCCCGCGCGCGGTGCGGGAGGCGCAGCGGACCTGGCAGGACCGGATGGAGCGCCAGCCCAGCCGCTTCATGACCACCGAACTCGGTCCCGCCATCCGGCATGCGGCTGGCACCCTCGCCGGCTTCCTCGATGCACGACCCGAGGACGTCGCCTTCGTCGACAATGCCACGACCGGCTGCAACGCCGTGCTGCGGTCTCTGGCGCTCGGCGCGGAGGACGAGATCGTCATCCTCAGCCACGCCTATGGTGCCGTCCGCAATGCCGTCCGCCATGCCGCCGGTTCGGTCGGCGCTCGGATCGTCGAGGCGCGCATTCCCTTCCCCGATCCGTCATCGGAAGCCATCACCGCGGCCGTTGCTGCCGTTCTCAGCCCGATGACGCGGCTGGTGGTGCTGGACCACATCACCTCGGCCAGCGCCCTGGTGATCCCGGTGCAGGAGATCGTCCCGCTGGCCCATGCCGCGGGGGCGAAGGTGCTGATCGACGGTGCCCATGCGCCGGGGCAGATCGACCTCAGCCTGACCGCGATCGGCGCCGACTGGTATGTCGGCAACTGCCACAAATGGCTCTGCGCCCCGAAAGGCTGCGCCTTCATCCACGCCTTGGACCAGACGGACCTGCATCCGACCGTGATCTCCCACGGCTATGGCCAGGGCTTCCTGGCGGAGTTCGACTGGACCGGCACGACCGATCCCAGCCGCTTCCTGGCGGTGGAGGCGGCCATCGCGGTCCATCAGCGCCTGGGTGGCGCGCAACTGCGCCGGCGCAACCACGACCTTGCCGCCGAGGCGACGCTTCGGCTGGCGCAGCGCCTGGGCACCGAACGCGGTGGCGCGCCGGTGGTCAGCGGGGCGATGGGCACGGTCCGCCTGCCGGTCGCCGACCCGACCCCCGAGCGTGCCCAGGCCATCCGGACAGCGCTGATGCAGGCCGGAACCGATGCGCCGGTGCATGCGCTGGATGGCGCCCTGTGGCTGCGCCTCTCGGCCTTCGCGTATAACGAACCGGGGGACTACGACCGTCTCGGCGAGCGTATCGCGGGCGTTCTGGCGGCGTAGATCGTGACAACGCTGCTGATCCTGCTGGGCCTCGTGTCGCTGTGGGCGACCCTGTGGACGCGCGACAAGCCGGCTGCCGAACTGGAGGCGATCTATGCCCCGCCGCCCTCGAAGTTCCTGAACTCAACGGCGCTGCGCCTGCATATCCGCGACACCGGCCCGCGGGACGCGCCCGTCCTCATCATGCTGCACGGCATGGGCTCCAGCCTGCATACGTGGGAGCCGTGGGCGCAGGCGCTGTCCGGGAAATATCGAGTGATACGATATGACCTGCCGGGCTTCGGCCTGACGGGCCCGGATGCCAATGTGAACTACAGCCCGTTGCGATCCATCGCGGTCCTGTCGTGGATCATGGACATGTGGGGCATCCGTCGCGCCAGCCTGATCGGCAACGGGCTGGGCGGCGAGCTGGCCTGGCAGTTCGCCTCCCGCTTTCCGGAACGCGTGCAGAAGCTGGTGCTGATCGCGCCAGCTCCGCTGGGCTATACGCGCAAGCCGAAGGTTTCGATCCTTCTGCGCCTCCTGCCGTTTTCCATGCCGGTCTGGGTGGTGCGGCGGGAACTGAAGCGCGCTTACGGCGATCCGCGGCGCCTGACGGCGGAGACGGTCCGGCGCTATCACGACCTGATGCTGGGAGAGGGCAACCGCAAGGCCTGGCTGATCCGCATCTGGCTGACGGTGCTGCGCTTCGCGCGACCGGTCCTGGAGAAAGTCGTAGCACCCACCTTGCTGCTTTGGGGCGACAAGGACCGGCTGATGCCGCCCGCCCTGGCTGAAGGCTATCTCAGGACGCTGCCGCAGGTGTCCCTGGCGCTGCTTCCTGGCCTTGGCCATATGCCGCAGGAGGAAGACCCCGCGGCGTCGCTGCCGCCGGTCGAGGCTTTCCTGGCGTCAGTAGGCGCTCAGACGATCCAAAGTGGGGACCAGCCCCTATCCCGTCATGGTCGGCGCGGCCGGCCATCCACGGATTCCTCTCTGCCAGCACCGTCAGTCGTGGAGGTCGGCCTCCGCCGACACGACGAAATCGGCCGGTCAGCCGGTCCATGTAACGCCGGTGCGGGACAAGCTCGACAACCAGCGTTCAGACGACCGGGCTGGCGCCGCCGTCCATGTTGATCGCCGTTCCGGTGGTGAAACCGGCAGGTCGCTGCACAGGAAGCAGGCCATGGCGGCGAACTCCTCGGCTTTGCCGATGCGGCCCAGCGGGACGTTGGCGCCCATCTTCGCCGTGAATTCCTCATAGGGCGCGTTGGAGCCGGCGGTTGCGTGGCGGCGGCGGTGCTGGTCGGAGTCGATCAGGCCGACCAGCATGCCGTTGACCAGGATGCCGTGCGGTGCGCCCTCATTCGCCAGGATCTTCATCAGCGCCATGCCGGCGGCCCGCGACACCGCGGTCGGTGCGCCGTTCGCCTTCGGCGCCTTGGCGCCCAGGTTCAGCACGTTGATGATGCGGCCCCATTTCCGCTCCTTCATCCCCGGCCAGACGAGGCGGGTCAGGCGGATCGCGGCAAACAGCTTCAGGTCCAGATCTTCCTGCCAGATTTCGTCGGTGATCTGTGTCCGACGGCATCGCGCGCGAGGTGCCGGCGTTGTTGATCAGGATGTCGACCTTGCCGAAGGTCTTGACGACGGCGTCGAAGGTCTTGGTGATGTCCTCGGCCTTGGAAACGTCGCACTGGAAGGTCGCGACCTTGCCGGATGCGCCATCGGATACGACCGCCTTGGCCTCAGCCAGGCCGTCTGGGCTGCGGGCCAGGATGGCGACATTGGCGCCGGATGCGGCGAATTCCTTCGCCATGGCGAGGCCCAGGCCCTTGCTGGCGCCGGTGATGATGGCCGTCCGGCCGTCGAGACGTACTTCCATTCTGCGTTTCCCCTTAGGTTGAGTTTGTAACTGTTTATAGACCCGTCATGGCCCGGCTCGATCGGGCCATCTCCCTCCCCTGAGACACGAGATGGCCCGGTCTAGCCGGGCCATGACGGGGTGAAGAGGAGCCGAACCCCTTAGACGTGGAAGCTTTCCCCGCAGCCGCAGCGGCCTTTCTCGTTCGGGTTGGTGAAGGTGAAGCCCGCGGTCAGCGACTTCGTCTCGTAATCCATCACCGTGCCGATCAGGAACAGCGACGCCTTCCGGTCAACCAGCACGGTCAGGCCCTTGTCCTTCACCACTTCATCGGTCGGCGCCGGCTCCTCGGTCCAGGACATGTCATAGGACAGGCCCGAACAGCCCTTGGTCTTCACGGCGATGCGGAGCAGCTTGCTCTCCTCGCCTTTCTCATACAGCGCACGCAGCCGTTCCGCCGCGGCATCGGTCAGCGTCATCAGCGGCGGCAGTTCCCGCTTCTTGCGCGGGGCGGTGGTTGTTGCACTCATGATCTCAACCAATCCTCATGCACGATCAGAACATATTCAACTGAAGCCGAGCTTCCTCGGACATGCGGGAGGGGTCCCAAGGGGGATCCCAGACGGTTTCGACGTGGCAGGACGTCACCCCCGGCACCGCCAGGATCGCGTTCTGCACCTGCTCCGGCAGTTCCTGCGCGCTCGGGCAGGCTGGCGCGGTCAAGGTCATTTCCACCTTCACGCCGCCGTCGTCATCGATCTCGATCGCGTATATCAGGCCGAGTTCGTAGATATTCACCGGGATTTCCGGGTCATAGACGGTGGCGATGGCCTCGATCAGCTTCTCTTCGGTCAGCGTCTCGGAGTCGCACGGGCGTCTCGCCGTCAGGTGTCCAGGTGGTTGCAGGCCCGTTCATATCATTCACTGCTAGCCTCCTTCGAGCCATCGAGCGCGGCCATCAGCGCATGCCAGGGCAGCGTCGCGCATTTCACCCGCGACGGGTATTCATGCACGCCCGCCAGCGGCGCGAGGCGCTCCATCGGTTCGTGCAGGGCCGCCTCGCAGTGCGGGCAGGAACCGGTCTTCACCATGTTCGCGGAACGTCTCGAACAGTGCCTTGCGTGTCTGCCGGTGTCGCGGCCCTGCACGGTTTCGGCCATCAGGTCGGCCGAGGCGACGCTGATCGCGCAGCCCCGCGCCTCGAAGCCGATATCGGCGATCGTGTCGGCGTCACGGCGAACCCAGACCTGCACGCGGTCGCCGCACATCGGGTTGTCGCCCTTGGCGGTGGCGTCGAATGTGTCCAGACGCTTGCCATGGCGCGGCCTGCGGCCGTGATCGAGGATCACTTCCTGATACAGATCGCGCAGATCGTCGAAACTGTCTGTCTGCGTCATGCGAAGAACGTCCTGCACGCGGTCCAGCCCGTCGGCCAGCGCGTCGATTTCAGCCGTGCGTCGTATAGACGCCGAAACTGGCGCGCGCGGTGCTGTCCAGGTTGAGGCGGTGCATCAGCGGTTCGGCGCAGTGATGCCCGGCGCGGACGGCGATGCCCTGGCGGTCGAGCAGCGTCGCGACGTCGTGCGCATGGGCGCTCGTCCACGGTGAACGAAATCACGCCGCCGCGATCCTGCGCCTGGCCGATGATGCGCACGCCCTCGATCGCGGCCAGGCGTGCCAGGGCGTGTTCGGTCAGCGAGGCCTCATGCGCGGCGATGCGCGTCGTAGCCGATCGCCTGCACGTAATCGATCGCCGCTTTCAGGCCGATGCCTTCCAGGATCGGCGGCGTGCCGGCCTCGAACTTGTGCGGCACCTGCGGCCCAGGTGGATCTGCTCATAGGTGACGGATGAAATCATGTCGCCGCCGCCGAGGAAGGGCGGCATCCGCTCCAGCAGCTCCCGCTTGCCGTACAGCACGCCGATGCCGGTCGGACCGTACAGCTTGTGGCCGGTCCAGGCGTAGAAGTCGCAGTCCAGCGCCCGCACGTCGATCTTGCGATGCACGATGGCCTGGGAGCCGTCGAACAGCACCTTGGCGCCATGCGCATGGGCGATCGCGACGATCCGCTCCGCCGGCGTGACGGTGCCCAGCACGTTGGACATATGGGTGATGGCGACGAGCCCGACCTTGCCGTCGGCCAGCAGCGCCTCGAACGCCGCCATGTCGAGTTCGCCGGTGTCGGTGATCGGCGCGACGCGCAGCTCGATCCCGTGGCTGTCGCGCAGCATTTGCCAGGGCACGATGTTGGAATGGTGCTCCATGCCCGAGATCAGCACCGCCTGGCCGCGCTTCATCACGCCGCGGCCGTAGCTGTGCGCCATCAGGTTCAGCGATTCGGTGCTGTTGCGGGTGAAGACGATCTCCGACCGGTCGGCGGCGTTCATCAGCGCGGCGACGGCATCGCGCGCGGCCTCATAGGCTTCCGTGGTCCGCTCGCTCATCCAGTGCAGGCCGCGATGGACGTTGGCGTATTGCGTCTCCATCGCGTGCACCATGGCGTCGATCACGGCGCGCGGCTTCTGCGCCGAGGCGGCGCTGTCGAGGAACACCAGCGGTTTGCCGCGGATGGTCTGCGTCAGGATCGGGAAATCCTTGCGGATGCGCTCGACATCCAAAGCGAGGGCGAGTGTTTCAGCGTTCATGCGATCAGGCTCTCCCACCACGATTCGACGACGACCATCCAGATGGGTCCGGATGGTTTCATCGGCAATGGCATCGAGAGCTTCGGCCAGGAAGGCGCGCACCAGGATGGAGCGGGCCTCGGCTTCGGGAACGCCGCGGCTGCGGAGGTAGAACATCTGCTCTGCATCCAGCTCGCCGACCGTCGCGCCGTGGCTGCATTTGACGTCGTCGGCGAAGATCTCGAGTTCCGGCTTGGAATCGATCTCGGCGTCGGGCGACAGCAGCAGCGCCTGGTTCATCTGGTAGCCGTCGGTCTTCTGCGCGTCGCGGGCGACCTCGATCCGGCCCTGGAACACGCCGCGGGACCGGCCGGCGAGCACGTTCTTCACCGTCTGGCGGGAGGTGCAGTTCGGCGCGATATGGCCGACGACCGAGGTGAAGTCGGCGTGCTGCGATCCGGCCAGGATGTTGGCGCCGTTCAGATGCGCGATGGCCTTGGCGCCGTTCAGCCCGACATGCACCTCGGTGCGCGACAGGCGGCCGCCCAGGTTCAGGGTGAAGCTGTCATACGTCCCGCCTGTCCCGACATCCGCATAGACGGTGGAGACATGGAACGCCGTCGCGGCTTCCTGCTGGACGCGGATATGCGTCAGATGCGCACCGGGCGCGACATGGATCTCGGCCACGGTGTTGGTCAGGTAGGTGCCGTCGCCCGCCGAGGTTTCGACCAGCGGCCAGCCGAGCGCCTTCGCCCAGGCGGATGCGATGGCGCGGGTGGAAGTCGCCGTTGCTGGCGGCGATGCTGCACGATCTGCAGCAGACCGGCATCCTGGCCGGCGGGAATGTCGATCGACACGCCGTCTTCGGCCAGCATCGTGTTCAGCGCGACCAGCGGTTCCTGGTCGGGCCGGGTCAGTGTGCCGAAATCCGGCCGCTCGGCAAAGCGCGCGACGAAGCTCGGCAGCGTTGAAAGATCGGCACGCAGCACGCCATCGACGAAGACCGCGCGCGGCGCGTCCAGGGACGGCAGCCGGCGCAGGATCGTTTCCGCCTCATGCACCGGGCCGGTGGCGCGGAACGCGGTTTCGGCGACCGGGCGCAGGCTGGTGTATTTCCAGGCCTCGATCCGCCGCCGCTGCTCGCCGGGAATGCCGGCGGTGCGGAACGCGGCCGCCGCGTCGGCACGCAGGCGCGAGTCGCCAGGCAGGCGTCCCGACCAAGGCTTCGTAGCGCTCGAGGAAGCTGTCTCACGCCGCCTCCGCACCATCGCGCCGTAGCCGCTCTTTTCCAGCTCCAGCGCCAGTTCCGGGCCGCCGCTGCGGACGATCCTGCCATGCACGAGGACATGGACGCGGTTCGGCACCAGCAGATCCAGCAGGCGCTGGTGATGGGTGATCACCAGGGCGGAGAAATCCGGACCGCGCAGCGCGTTGACGCCGTCGGCGACGATACGCAGCGCGTCGATGTCCAGGCCGCTGTCGGTCTCATCCAGGATCGCCAGCTTCGGCTGCAGGATCGCCATCTGCAGCACTTCGTTGCGCTTCTTCTCGCCGCCCGAGAATCCGACATTCACGTTGCGCTTCAGCAGGTCGTCCTTCATCGCCAGCGTCTTCGTCGCGGCGCGTGCCAGCTTCAGGAACTGCACCGCGTCGAGTTCGTCCTCGCCGCGCGCGCGGCGGATCGCGTTCAGCGCGGTGCGCAGGAAGTTGGCGTTGTTGACGCCGGGCAGTTCGATCGGCGCCTGGAACGCCAGGAAGATGCCGGCGACGGCGCGTTCCTCGGGCTCCATCTCCAGCAGGTCGATGCCGTTGAAGGTCACGCTGCCTTCGGTGACGGTGTAGTCCTCCCGCCCCGCCAGCACGTAGCCCAGGGTGGATTTGCCGGACCCGTTCGGGCCCATGATGGCATGCACCTCTCCGGACGGCACCGTGATGTCGATGCCCTTGAGGATCGGCTTGTCGTCGATTGAGGCGGCCAGGCCGCGAATTTCCAGCATGTGATTTATCCCACCGACCCTTCGAGCGACACGGCCAGCAGCTTCTGCGCCTCCACCGCGAACTCCATCGGCAGTTCCTTCAGAACGTCCTTGCAGAAGCCGTTGACGATCAGGCCGACGGCGTCTTCCTCGGACAGGCCGCGCTGGCGGCAGTAGAACAACTGGTCGTCGGCGATTTTCGACGTCGTCGCCTCGTGTTCGACCTTTGCCGTGCGGTTGCGGCTTTCGATGTACGGCACGGTGTGTGCGCCGCATTGTCGCCGATCAGCAGGCTGTCGCACTGGGTGAAGTTGCGCGCGTTCGCCGCGCGTCGGCAGCATCTTCACCAGGCCGCGATAGGTGTTGTTCGACTGGCCGGCGCTGATGCCCTTTGAGATGATCGTGCTGCGCGAGCCCTTGCCGATATGGATCATCTTCGTTCCGGTATCGGCCTGCTGGTGATTGTTGGTCACCGCGACGGAGTAGAACTCGCCGACGCTGTCCTCGCCCTGCAGCACGCAGGATGGATATTTCCAGGTGATGGCGGACCCGGTTTCGACCTGGGTCCAGGAGATCTTGGACCGCGCACCGCGGCAGGCGCCGCGCTTGGTGACGAAGTTGTAGATGCCGCCTTTGCCGTTGGCGTCGCCGGGGTACCAGTTCTGCACCGTGGAATACTTGATTTGCGCGTCGTCCATGGCGACCAGTTCGACGACCGCGGCGTGCAACTGGTTCTCGTCGCGTTGCGGCGCGGTGCAGCCTTCCAGGTAGCTGACATGGCTGCCGGCCTCGGCGATGATCAGCGTCCGCTCGAACTGCCCGGTGTTGCGGGCATTGATGCGGAAATAGGTCGACAGCTCCATCGGGCAGCGCACGCCCTTGGGGATGTAGACGAAGCTGCCATCGGTGAAGACGGCGCTGTTCAGCGCGGCGAAGAAGTTGTCGCCGGTCGGCACGACGGTGCCGAGGTATTGCGCACCAGGTCGGGGTGTTCGCGTCACCGCCTCGCTGATCGGGCAGAAGATGACGCCGGCCTCTTTGCAGTGTCGTCTGAAACGTGGTGGCGACCGAGACGCTGTCGAACACGGCATCGACGGCGATCTGGCGCCTGTGATTCCCCGGGAACCTCGCCCGGATCGACGCCGGCCAGGATGGCACGTTCCTTCAGCGGGAATGCCGAGCTTCTCGTACATCGCCAGGAGTTCGGGATCGACCTCGTCGAGGCTGCGTGGGCCCGGCCTTCTTCTTCGGCGCGGCATAGTAGTGCAGGTCCTGGTAGTCGATCGGCGGATGATCGACACGCGCCCAGTGCGGCTCCTCCATCGCCAGCCAGGCGGCGAAGGCCTTCAGGCGCCAGTCGAGCATCCATTCCGGCTCCTCCTTGCGGGCGGAGATCAGGCGGATGATGTCCTCGTTCAGCCCTTTCGGGGCGAACTCCATCTCGATCGACGTCTCGAAGCCCCATTTGTAGCCGGACTGCGTGACGGACTGGACGGTGTCGAGGGTTTCGGTGGTGGCGGCCATTCGATGTCCTATTCTGCGGCGGTGCGCTGGTCAGGCGCCACCGTCGTATCCGATTTCCCAGGAGACATAGACGGTCCGGGGCGCATCGGAGGTATGGAGTTTTGCATGTCTGCCAGGGTGATCGCAGCCACCGCACGCTGCACGGCTGCATTGACCGGATTCCAGCGTCCACGCATCGGGCACAGGTTCAGGGACTCGCATTCCGTACTGCTGTAGCCGTCGACGCAGGCGGTCAGGGCGATCGGCCCGTCGACGGCGGAGATCACCTCCGTCACGCCGATCTCGGCCAGGGTCCGGTTAAGCCGGTACCCGCCCTTCGCCCCGCGCTGCGACACCACCAGCTCGGCGCTGGCGAGAATCTTCAGCACCTTGGCGACCGTCGGTTCGGGAATACCGGTGGAGGCGGCGATGCCGGGGGCGGTCTGCACGCCTGCCTGATGCGACAGACGGACCAGAACCACGACGGCGTAGTCGGCGAGTTTTGACAGCCGGAGCATACGGCCTACAACCCTGGGTTGGATGATTGGCGACTAACAGGACTGACAGGGTCCTGATTTGGCGGAAGTGGCGTTTTTCAGGGACGGAGTCAAGGGGTTCGGACTTGAGAGTCGTCGGTTGGATGCGTCATTGGCAAGGCCTGTTGCGGGATTGAGCCTGGGTCGTTCTCGCACGGAGGCGGTCGCTGCGCGACCTTGCGGAGGCACTGTGATCACTGAGATAGGGCCTCGGCGCCAGTACGCCCCGGTTGGCTGTGGGTTCGTGTAGAGGGTCGGTCGGATGCCGTCAGCGCTCTGGGCCAGAGCGGCGACGGTGATTAGGGAGCGGAGAGCGCAATTACAGCCCGCTCCCGCCTGGAAAGCAGGGAGCCCAGGTCGAGCAGCAGTTTGATCGGCCTGTATTTCCGGTTGATCAGTTCCATGCCTTTCTCGAACTCCGCGCCGGACACCAGCCGTGCGATGGCGTCCAGCCAGGGGCCGGTGACGTCGCCACGCATATCGCAGGGGGCGATCCGGACCTGGGAGGATCGCCGGATGCGCTTCACTTTTCCGGACTGCATCAGCGAGTAGACGTACAGCGTGCCGTCTGGGGCTGCCGCGAACCAGATGGGCGTACGCACGCCCTCACCCGACCGGCGGACCGTCTCCAGGTTCAGGTATTTCCGACCTTCGAACGCGGTGCCCCAACCGGTCATGCCGTCACCCGACGGTCAGCACGATCTTGCCGATATGGGTGCTTGCCTCCATCAGGCGATGCGCCTCGGCCGCCTGGGCCAGCGGGAAGGTGGCGTGGATCACCGGGGCGCAGCGGCCGGCGTCCAGGATCGGCCAGACCTTCGCCCGCAGGTCGGCGGCGATGGCGCCTTTCTGCGCCGTGGTGCGCGGGCGCATGGTCGATCCGGTGATCGTCAGACGCCGTACCATCACCGGCAGGAAGTCGAAATCCGTCGACCTTGCTGCCCTCCAGGAAGGCGATGATGCACCAGCCGCCCGTCCATCCCAAGGCTGCGGATGTTACGGGTCATATAAGGTGCGCCGACCATATCGAGGATGACGTCGACGCCCTTGCCGCCGGTCAGGGTCTTCACCTCGGCGGCGAAATCCTGCGTGCGGTAGTTGATCGCCACGTCGGCACCCAGGCGCAGGCAGGCGTCGCATTTCGCCACCGACCCGGCGGTGGCGAAGACGCGGGCGCCGAATTCGCGCGCCAGTTGGATGGCGGTGACGCCGATGCCGCTGGTGCCGCCGTGGATCAGTGCCGTCTCGCCCTTCGCCAGATGACCGGCCTGGAACAGGTTGGCCCAGACGGTGAAGGCCGTCTCCGGCAGCGCGCCGGCCTGGATCGCATCGTAGCCCTTGGGCCAGGGCAGGCATTGCGCGGCGGCGACGGCGCAGTATTCGGCATAGCCGCCGCCATTGGCCAGGGCGCAGACCTTGTCGCCGATCTTCCATGGCGCTGCCTCCGGCCCGGCCGCCACCACCTCGCCGGCGACCTCCAGCCCCAGGATCGGGCTCGCGCCCGGCGGCGGCGGGTAGGAGCCCTGGCGCTGCAGCACATCCGGCCGGTTGATGCCGGCGGCCTGGACGCGGATCAGCACCTCATCCGCCTTGGGTTCCGGCACGGGCCCGGTGCCGAGGCTCAGTACATCCGGTACGCCGGGGCCACTGGCCTGGACGTAGTGCATGGTCTGGGGATAAGGCATGGGCGGCTCCTTTTGCGGGCCGCACAGTTTAGGGCAAGTCGCGCCGGACTGTAATCGCGCTGCAGAATGATCGGCTCAGGTTGACCCTATCCCCAACGGGGCGCTCTGCATCGGCATGCCGTCCAGCAGGTTGCGGGCCACGCCGTTGAGCGCTTTGGCGCGCAGCGTGGCCTCCCGCCGCACCTGTGCCGGCAGGGCGATCGGATCGAAGGTCTGGTCCGGCGACAGCAGCGCCGTCAGCTCCGCGAAGGCGGCGGCCAAGGTTGGGCGGTGGGTTGGGCGGTGGGTTGGGCCGTCATGATCTCCGGCACGCGCGCAGGCCGCGGCTGCGGGTCGGCGGACCGGGCTGGCGCCGGAGCGGCGGCCGGTTTTGCCGCCATGGCGGTTGGTGGCGTATTCGCCACCCTTGGCGCCGGCACTCTGGTTTCGGCCGCCGGACGCGGTGGCTCCCTCTGGGGCTCCCTCTGGCTCCCTGTGGGGCTCCCTCTGGGGCTCCCTCTGGGACTCCCTCTGGGCGGAGGCCGGCGGCGACTGGCGCCGTTCCTGCTCGCGGAACCGGCTTCGCGCCATGCCGGAACGATTGAGCCGGTCGGCATGGCCGAACAGACGCATCACCTGCGCGATCGGCAGGTCCGGCGTCAGCGACAGGCAGGCGGCCTGGGCCGATGCAAGGCCCAGGGCGATGATCTGCAGCACGTTCAGCAGGTCGGCCTGGTTGGTGACCTGGTAGGCATGCACCGTCTCCAGCGCCGCAAGCCGAGCAAGGCGGGGATCGCCGCGTGTGGTGCCGAGGAACATCGGGGTCAGCAACGCCGCGACGAGGTCGATCAGCAGGTCGGACGGGTGAGGGGTGAAGGCTCCGGCGTCGGTCATGTTGGGTGGCATCGGCGCGGCTGTGGCTTGGTCGGACATTGGTGATCCTCCGGGTGATCGTTTGGATTGTTCCTGGTGTGTTTGTCATCCATGAGACTACTCAAGGTTGTGGGATAAAGCAAGAACATCGTGGCCGGACCGGATATCACTCTGCCGCAGGCCTGAACAACCAACGCCCGAACCCCGCGATCCTTGAACCCCTCCGGATAGCACCCCACTGTGAGGTCGTCTTCGAAGTTCAGGGGCTGGAAATGCCATACGCGACGGGTCGCGATGCTTTCGGATACCGCAGTTGGGGCCGCGGTCCGGCTGCATTCCAAGGGCCTGGATTCGGGCGGCTGGGGAGCGGGCGTTCCCTATTGGCAGCCAGGCGGGATCAACCGCCCGCTCGCTGTTTTGCTGATCGTTCTGGGCTTCCTGTTCTGGTGGCCCGCCGGTGTGGCAATTCTTCTCTATATGTTGGGAACAGGTCGCATGGGTCGCGTCAGACGACAGTCGCGTCAGTCAGCATACCAGCCGCACGGCGGCGAGGACGGGGTGCCGAAGCAAGTTGGAATCCCTGGAATCCCGCGGCCTCCGACGGCAACCAGGCCTTCGATGAATACCGCGCCGAAACGCTGCGGCGGATGGAGGTGGAACAGCAGGAATTCGCCGCGTTTGTCGAGCGTCTCCGATTTGCCCGCGACAAGGCCGAATTCGATCAGTTCATGGCAGAGCGGCGCGCCGCCTCGGGTGGTACCGGACCAGGGCCTTTCCCAAGGACGTTCCGAGGGTCGTTCCCAAGGCCAACCCGCCGGCTGACAGCCGGAGCCCTCTTGCGCAGCACGCCCTCGGTTGGCGTGTTGCTTGCATCGAAAGACGCGTCATTTTGCAACCTGGGATGGAAAAACTTCCGGAACCCTCATGGACATGCGAGACAAGCAACCCTGCGGCGCTCTAAAGAGCTTCCCGCACGGAGGCGGCTTCTCTATGAGGCGGGCCCGGACGCATAGAGGATCGTAACAAATGGCCGGTATCGACATCCTCGCGTCGGCATTCAGTGGCGCCAACGCGGCATTTCTGGCCGATCTGTACGCGCGCTGGGTGGCCAACCCGACCTCGGTCGATCCCAGCTTCGCCGACCTCTTCGCCGCCATGAACGACGAGGCGCGAGCGGTGCTCGAGGACGCGACCGGCGCGTCCTGGGCCCCCCGCCCCGCCTTCGGCGAAGACGAGCAGCCGGTCCCGAAAACCGTGGCGGCCGCCGGGGCGGGCTGGACCCGGCACAGGTGCGCGCGGCGACGATCGCCTCGCTGCGCGCGCTGATGCTGATCCGCTCCTACCGCGTGCGCGGCCATCTGGAGGCGCGGCTCGATCCGCTTGGCCTGCAGGTCCCGGCCCCGCACGCCGAGCTCGATCCGGCATCCTACGGCTTCACCGAAGCCGACCTCGACAAGCCGATCTTCATCGACAACGTGCTGGGCCGCGAGACCGCGACCCTGCGCGAGATCGTCGCAGATCCTGCGCGCCAGCCTATTGCGGCCCGATCGGCGTCGAGTTCATGCACATCCAGGACCCGGACCAGAAATCCTGGATCCAGCGCCGGTCGAAGGCGCGCCCTGGCTGAGCACGCTCGACCCAGGACGAAAAGCGCACCATCCTGCAGCAACTGACCGAGGCCGAGGGCTTCGAGGCGTTCTGCCAGAAGCGCTACGTCACGACCAAGCGCTTCGGCCTGGAAGGCGGCGAGGTCACCATCCCCGCGCTGCACGCGATGATCGAGACCGCTGCCGCCGGCGGCGTGAACGAGGTCGCCATCGGCATGCCGCATCGCGGCCGCCTGAACACCCTGGTCAACATCGTCAAGAAGCCGCTGACCGCGCTGTTCAGCGAGTTCGGCGGCGAGAGCTTCAAGCCCGACGACGTGCAGGGCTCCGGCGACGTCAAATACCATCTCGGCACCTCGACCGACGTGGAGATCGCCGGCCACAACGTGCATCTGTCGCTGCAACCCAACCCGTCGCATCTGGAAGCGGTCGATCCGGTCGTGGTCGGCAAGGTGCGGGCGCGCCAGGACAGCGCCGGCGATACGCAGCAACGCGGTCTCGGTGATGGCGATCCTGATGCACGGCGACGCGGCCTTCGCCGGCCAGGGCCTGGTGTACGAAACGCTGGCGATGAGCCAGTTGATCGGCTACCGCACCGGCGGCACGATCCATCTGATCGTCAACAACCAGATCGGCTTCACCACGGTTCCGGCGCACGCCTATTCGGGACTGTACTGCACCGACGTGGCGAAATCGATCCAGGCGCCGATCCTGCACGTCAACGGCGACGACCCCGAGGCGGTGATCTTCTGCGCCCGCATGGCCGCCGAATTCCGCATGCGCTTCGCCAGCGACATCGTGCTGGACATCGTCTGCTACCGCCGCCACGGCCACAACGAAACCGACGAGCCGGCCTTCACCCAGCCGCTCATGTACCAGGCGATCAACGCAGCTGAAGACCACGCGCACGCTGTACGCCGAACAACTCGCCGCCGAGGGCATGGTGCCGGCCGACGACGCGCAGGCGATGTTGGATGACTTCACCAAGACGCTGGAGGACGCCAACGCCGCCGCCAAATCCTACAAGCCGAACAAGGCGGACTGGCTGGAAGGCCATTGGTCCGGCTTCCACGCCGCCGGAGCAGGAGGAACTCGAGCATGCCGAGGAAGCCACCGCGGTCCCGACTCGAGACGCTGAAGCAAATCGGCGCGGCCCTGTCGCGGGTGCCGGACGGCTTCAACCTCAATCCGAAGATCGCCCGCCAGCTCGAGGCCAAGAAGCAGGCGATCGACACCGGCGAGGGCATCGACTGGGCGACCGGCGAGGCGCTGGCTTTCGGCAGCCTGCTGCTGGAAGGCAGCCGCGTCCGCCTGTCGGGCGAGGACACCCAGCGCGGCACGTTCAGCCAGCGCCACGCGGTGCTGATCGATCAGATCAACCAGAACGAATACGTTCCGCTGAACAACATCGCGCCCGATCAGGCGAAGATCGAGATCTACAATTCGCTGCTGTCGGAAGCCGGCGTGCTCGGCTTCGAATACGGCTACTCGCTGGCCGATCCGCGCACGCTGGTGCTGTGGGAGGCGCAGTTCGGCGATTTCGCCAACGGCGCGCAGGTGATCATCGACCAGTTCATCGCGCAGCGGCGAGACCAAGTGGCTGCGCATGTCCGGCCTGGTGATGCTGCTGCCGCATGGCTACGAAGGGCAGGGGCCGGAGCACTCCTCGGCGCGGATCGAGCGCTATCTGCAACTCTGCGCCGAACGCAACATGTGGGTTTGCAACCTGACCACGCCGGCGAATTACTTCCACGCGCTGCGCCGGCAGTTGCACCGCAACTTCCGCAAGCCGCTGATCGTGTTCGAGCCGAAATCGCTGCTGCGCCACAAGCTGGCGGTCTCGCCGCTGGCGATATCGCCGACGGCAGCCGCTTCCAGTACGTCATCCCGGAGATCGACGAGATCGCCGCCGCCGGAGCAGGTGCGCCGCGTCATCATCTGCTCCGGCAAGGTCTATTACGATCTGCTGCAGGAGCGCCGCGCCAAGGACATCAAGGACGTCGCCATCATCCGGCTGGAGCAGATCTATCCGTTCCCGGAAAACACCCTGGGCCGGATCCTGCGCCCCCTACGTCAACGCCGACGTCGTCTGGTGCCAGGAGGAGCCCGAGAACATGGGCGCCTGGAACTTCGTCGACCGGCGGATCGAGAAGGTGCTGCATGCAGCTGGACATGAAAGTCGCACCGCCCGGTCTATGTCGGGCGGGAGGCCGCGGCCAGCCCGGCGACCGGTCTTGCGAGGACCCATATGGCGCAGCAGGCACGGCTGGTCACGACCGCCCTGGGCCTGGGCTGAAGGCTGGCCGAGGTGACACGGATCGCGTGATTCGATCATTTCACACAGCGGCATATCGCGTTCCGCCGGAGCGCGATAGGAGCCGCATACTTTCGCCGATTGGAGACAGATCGCCGTGGCGACCGAAATCATAGTGCCCACTCTGGGCGAAAGCGTCACGACCGCGACGATCGCGCGCTGGATCAAGCAGCCGGGTGACACCGTCGCGGCCGACGAACCGCTGGTCGAACTGGAGACCGACAAGGTAACGGTCGAGGTCACCGCGCCCGCCGCCGGCGTGCTGACCGCGATCGACGTGCCCGGAGGGCACCGAGGTCGAGGTCGGCGCGATGCTTGGGATGCTGGATGGCGACGGTGCCGGCTGCCGCCGCGCCGGCGCCGCGCGCCGCCGCCGCAACCGCGTCGCGCGCCGCCGATCCCGCCGGCGCTCGGACCGCGGCGAACCCGCCCGCCGGCGTCAATCCGCCGCCGCGCCCGTTGGGTCCGGTCGCCGGCCGGCCGCCGCCGGCCGGCGTCGCGGAACCGGCCGCATGCGCCCTTCGCCCGCCGCCGCCCAGATGCATGACGGAGAACAAGGTCGGCGCCGGCCGCGATCGGCGCCGGGATCGGGCAAGGACGGCCGGATCACCAAGGGCGACGTGCTGGCGTTCCTGAACCGGCCCGCCCCGGCGCCCGCCGCGGCTCCGGCCGCCGCCAAGGCGCCCGCGCCAGGATGACCCGCGCGAGCAGCGGGTGAAGATGACCCGCCTGCGCCGCACCATCGCCGCGCGGCTGAAGGAGGCGCAGAACAACGCCGCGATGCTGACCACCTTCAACGAGGTGGACATGTCGGCGGTGATGGCTCTGCGCGCGGAATACCGCGACGCGTTCGAGAAGAAGCACAACGGCGTCCGCCTCGGCTTCATGAGCGTCTTCGTGCGCGCCTGCTGCGTCGCGCTGAAGGAATTCCCCGCCGTCAATGCCGAGATCGACGGCGACGACATCGTCTACAAGAACTTCGTCAACATGGGCATCGCGGTCGGCGGTCCGTCCGGGCTTGTGGTGCCGGTGATCCGCGACGCCGATCAACTCGGGTTTCGCCGGGATCGAGGGCGCGATCGCCGATTTCGGCAAGCGCGCGCGCGACGGGCAGCTGAAGCTGGATGACCTGACCGGCGGCACGTTCAGCATCACCAACGGCGGGATCTACGGCTCGCTGATGTCCACGCCGATCCTGAACCCGCCGCAATCGGCGATCCTGGGGATGCACAAGATCCAGGAGCGGCCGATGGTCGTCGGCGGCAAGATCGAGATCCGGCCGATGATGTATCTGGCGGTGTCCTACGATCACCGGATCGTCGACGGTAAGGAGGCGGTGTCGTTCCTGGTCCGGGTCAAGGAAGGCGTCGAGGATCCGCGGCGGTTGCTGCTGGATCTGTGATCGGAACGGATTTGCGCAGGAGCCGTCGGCAAAAAACCCCCGTCATGGCCCGGCTCGACCGGGCCATCTCGTGCCTCAGGTTCCAGGAGATGGCCCGGTCGAGCCGGGCATGACGGGGAAACACTGGTTGGCTCATGAAGGGGCTATTCGGATGAGTGAATCCTTCGACGTCATCGTCATCGGCTCCGGCCCCGGCGGCTATGTCTGCGCCATCCGCGCCGCGCAGCTCGGCCTGAAGACCGCCTGCGTGGAGAAGCGCGCCACCTCGGCGGCACGTGCCTGAATATCGGCTGCATCCCCTCCAAGGCGCTGCTGCAGTCGTCCGAGGAGTTCGAGAAGACCGTCCACGCCCTGAAGGATCACGGCATCCTGGTCGACGGCGTGAAGCTCGATCTGGCTCGCATGCAGGCCCGCAAGACAGGAGGTCGTGACCGCCAACACCAAGGGCGTCGAGTTCCTGTTCCGCAAGAACAAGGTCACCTGGCTGAAAGGCACCGGCCGGATCGCCGGCACCCGGCCAGGTCGATGTCGACGGCACCGTCTACGAGACGAAGAACATCGTCATCGCCACCGGCAGCGAGAGCGTCCCGCTGCCCGGCGTGACGGTCGACGAGAAGCAGATCGTCACCTCGACCGGCGCGCTGGAGCTCGACAAGGTGCCGGGCCATCTGGTCGTGATCGGCGCCGGCGTCATCGGGCTGGAGCTTGGCAGCGTCTGGCAGCGTCTGGGCGCGAAGGTCACGGTGGTGGAGTTCCTCGATCGCATCGCCGCCGGGATGGACACCGAAATCGCCACCGCCTTCCAGCGCATCCTGCAGAAGCAGGGGATGACCTTCCGCCTCGGCGACGAAGGTTACCGGCGCGACGCACGGGCGCCGACGGCGTGACGCTGACGATCGAGCCGGTGAAGGGCGGCGCGGCGGAGACGTCTGCAGGCCGATGTCGTGCTGGTGGCGATCGGCCGCCGGCCCTACACCGAGGGCCTCGGCCTCGAAGCGGCCGGCGTCGCGCTGGATGAGCGCAAGCGGGTCAAGGTCGACGGCCATTACGCCGACCAACGTCCCCGGCATCTATGCGATCGGCGACGTGATCGCCGGGCCGATGCTGGCGCACAAGGGCGAGGATGAGGGCGTCGCGGTGGCCGAAATCCTCGCCGGGCAGGCGGGTCATGTGAACTACGACGCGATCCCGAGCGTGGTCTACACGTGGCCGGAGGTCGCCTCCGTCGGCAAGACCGAGGATGAGCTGAAGGCCGCCGGCATCGCCTACAACGTCGGCAAGTTCCCGTTCACCGCGAATGGCCGAGCACGTGCGATGGGCGATACCGATGGGTTCGTGAAGCTGCTCGCGGACAAGACGACGGACCGGTTGCTGGGCGCGCACGTCCTGGGGCCCGACGCCGGGCACGCTGATCGCGGAGCTGACCACGGCGATCGAATTCGGCGCCTCGGCCGAGGATGTGGCGCGCATCTGCCACGCCCATCCGACGCTGAGCGAGGCGGTGAAGGAAGCCGCGCTGGCGGTCGAGAAGCGGGCGTTGCATATCTGATGGGCGAGATGAACCCAGGTCGGGATCGGACGGGAGGCACGCAGGCTGCCGCGCCCGCTCCGATGGCCGCGAATGCAGCGACCGCCGCCCTGGCCGCAGGAATCGCCCCCACCGTCATGGCACGGCTTGACCAGGCCATCCCCATCCGCGATGGCACCGGCCGCCTTACTGTTGCTTGGATCGTCGTTCGTGCGTCTGTTTCGGGAGATGGCCCGGTCAAGATCCATGCAGAGGTGTGGGCCATGACGGGTGCGGCGACAGCGGTCGCGGCGGGCATGGATCGCACCGCGCAGCGACAGGAGCGTTAGTCCCCCATGCCCCCAATCGCACTCACCATGGGCGACCCGGCCGGCATTGGCGGTGAACTGACGCTGAAAGCGTGGCACCTGCGCCGCGCGAGTGGGCCCGCGTTCGTCACGCTCGACGACCCTGCCCGTCTTGCACGCCTGCGCGGACACGCTGGGTCTGGACCGTCCCGATCCGCACCGTTACCACGCCCTGCCGAAGCCGCAGGCAGTCTTCCCGGACGCCCTGCCCGTCCTGCCCGTTCCGCTGGCAGAGGCGCCCGTCCCCGGCAAGCCCAATCCGGCGAATGCCAAGGCGGTGGTGGCGTCGATCGAGCAGGCGACGAAGCTGGCGCTGACCGGGCAGGCGGGCGCGGTCGTCACCAACCCGATCAACAAGGCGGCGCTGTATCAGGCCGGGTTCTCCTATCCCGGTCATACCGAGTTCCTGGCCGCATCTGACCGGCGCCACCGGGCAGCAGATCATGATGCTGGCCAGCCCGATGCTGCGGGTGGTGCCGGTCACCGTGCATGCCTCGCTGCGTGACTTCGATCGCCATGCTGACGACCGAGATGATCGTCGCCGCCGCCCGCACGACGGCCGCGGCACTGACGGCGGGATTTCGGCCTGGCGGCGCCGCGGCTGGCGATCGCCGGCCTCAACCCGCATGCCGGCGAGCAGGGCGCGCTGGGCACCGAGGAAACCACGCTGATCCAGCCGGCGATCGACACGCTGCGCGCAGAGGGGATCGACGTCTCCGGCCCCTGGCCGCCCGACACGATGTTCACGGCGGCAGCCCGCGCAGCGCTACGACGTGGCGATCTGCATGTATCACGACCAGGCGCTGATCCCGCTGAAGACGCTGGACATGGACCACGGCGTCAACGTGACGCTGGGACTGCCGATCGTGCGGACATCACCCGACCACGGCACGGCGTTCGACATCGCCGGCAAGGGCGTGGCCGACCCGACCAGCCTGCTGGCAGCCCTCGACCTGGCCGCGACGCTGGCGGCCTGCCGCAAGGGCTGAGTTCAGGCGGGCTCGAAGACGGGCAGGGGTCTGCGTCACTGGCTCGAGCCCGATCCGCACCGGCATGCCGACCGAAAGCGAGGTCGGGTCGGCGATGGTGGGAAGGGGTTGGCGCCCATTGGCCCGGACGAGCCGGGCCACGACGGGGCGGGGGCTTTGGGATCGGTCCGCTTACGCCAGTATGTCCTCCAGCTTCCATTCCTCGGCCGAGGCGCCGGCCAAGGCCTGGATGCGGGCTTCGTCCGCCCGCAGTTCCGCGGCCGGGCCGGAATAGACCATCTGGCCGTTCTCCAGCACGTAGGCATGGTCGGAGATCTCCAGGCTCATGCGCACGTTCTGCTCGACCAGCAGGACCGAGATCCCTTCGCTGCGCATCTGCGCGACGATGCGGAACACCTCCTTGACGATCAACGGCGCCAGCCCCTGGCTGCGGTTCGTCCAGGATCAGCAGCCTCGGGTTCAGCAGCAGGGCGCGGCCGATCGACAGCATTTCCTGCTCGCCGCCGGACAGCTGGCGGCCGAGGTTCTGCTTGCGCTCCCCCAGACGGGGGAACAGCTTGTAGACGCGGTCGATGTCGAACGGGCCGGGGCGCTCGATCGGCACGCGGAGGTTTTCGTCGACCGTCAGGTTGGCGAAGACCCGGCGGCCTTCGGGGACGTAGCCGACGCCGGACGCGGCGATGCGATAGGGCGGCAGGCCGGTGATGTCCTGGCCGAACAGCGTCACGCGGCCGGAGCGCGGCGGCGTCAGGCCGACCAGGCTGCGCAGGGTCGTGGTCTTGCCGGCGCCATTGCGGCCCAGCAGCGTGGTGATGCGGCCCTCGGCGACGGTCAGGCCGACATCGTGCAGGATGTGGCTCTTGCCGTAGAAGGTGTTCAGGCCCTCGGCGGTCAGCGCGCTCATTCGGCTTTCCCCAGATAGGCTTCCTGCACGACCGGGTTTTCGGCGATCTCGGCCGGCGTGCCCTCGGCCAGCAGCTTGCCTTCGGCCAGCACGGTGATGCGGTCGGCGAGGTTGAACACCACGCGCATGTCGTGCTCGATCAGGACGATCGTATAGGCGCTGTTCTTGTGCAGGCGGCGGATCAGGTTGGCGACGGCATAGGTTTCGTGCTCGCCCATGCCGGCGGTCGGTTCGTCCAGCAGCAGCAGCCGAGGCTTCAGCGTCAGCGCGGTGGCGATCTCCGCGGCGCGCTGGTCGCCGTGGGAGAGTTCGCCGACCAGCCGGTCCGCCTTGCCGGTCAGGCCGGTCTGGGTCAGCGCCTCCTCGATCCCGCGGTCCACCTCGGCGCGTGCGGCGGCGACCCAGCCAGAAGCGCAGGCGCAGGCCTTGCGCGCTTTCGACGCCGATGCGGATGTTCTCGCGCACCGTCAGTTCCGGAAAGATCTCGGTGATCTGGAAGGTGCGCGCCATGCCCATGGCGACGCGTCCGGTGACCGGCATCTTCGTGACGATCTCGCCGTCGAACACGATCTCACCCGCGGTCGGCGCAAAGAAGCCGGAGATCATGTTGAAGAACGTCGTCTTGCCGGCGCCGTTGGGGCCGATGATGGCGCGCAGCTCGCCCGGCGCCACCTGCATCGACACATCGCCGACGGCGACCAGGCTGCCGAACTGCTTGGTGACGTTGCGGACGTCGAGCATGGTCATTTCGCCGCCCTCCGTTGCAGCATGCCCAGCAGGCCGCGGGGGAAGAACAGCACCACCAGCACGAAGATCAGGCCGACGAAGGACATCCAGTTGACCGTCATGGACGAGATGTAGTCCTGCAGCACCACGAACAGCGCGGCGCCGACCAGCGGGCCCCAGAAGGCGCGCATGCCGCCCATCACCGTCATGATCACGATCTCGCCCGACAGCGAGTAGTGCAGGCCCATCGGGTCGGCGAAGTTGTTCAGCAGCGCATACAGCGCGCCGGCCAGCGCGGTGAAGGCGCAGGAGATCGAGAAGGACAGCCAGATATGCCGCTCGATCGGGATGCCGAGGAAGCGCGCTCGTCGTTCGTTCTCGCGGATCGCCACCAGGGTGCGGCCGAAGGGCGAGGCAAGCAGCAGCGCCTGCAACCCGGTGGCGACGCCGAAGACGACCAGCAGGAAATAGTAGAACAGCGTGCCGTTGTTGGCGATGTCGATCGTGGTGAACCCGAGGTCGATCGGCGCGCGGGAAAAGCCGCGCAGACCGTCGTAGCCGCCGGTCAGACTGTTCCAGCTATAGGCGATGTAGAAGGCGATCTGGCCGAAGGCGACGGTGACCATGGCGAAATAGACGCCGCGGCGGCGCACGATCAGCAGGCCGAACAGCGTGCCGGCCAGGCCGCCCAGCAGAATCCCGTCCAGCATCGCCAGCGGCGTGCTGGCGGCGAGATATTTCAGCGTCAGGCCGGCCCCATACGCGCCCAGGCCGAAATAGGCGGCATGACCGAAGCTCATGACGCCGGTGAAGCCCAGCAGCAGGTTGAACGACATTGCGGCGAGACCGAGGACCAGCACGCGGCCGGCCAACGCGGTGTAGCCACCGAGCATGCGGCAGCCAGAGCGGGACGGTCAGCAGCAGGGCCCAGATGATGAGCCGCCGTCAGCCAGGGACGAGACGGTGCGCCCGCCTGGGCGGTCACCGTTGCGGCCGGGCGGTGGTCGAGACGCTCATGTCAGCATTCCTTCCTCGCCCATCAGGCCGCGCGGACGAATGATCAGGACAACGAGCATGATGACGTAGATGACCGCCTCGCTGGCGGCGGGCCAGACGACGGTGGTCAGCGGCGGCGGCGACGCCGATCAGCAGGCCGCCCAGCAGCGTGCCGGTCAGGCTGCCGACGCCGCCGACGATGATCGCGATGAAGCTGGGCATCAGCAGGTCGTCGCCCATGTTGGGATTGAGGCCGATCTGTCCGGCGGCCAGCACGCCGGCAAGCCCGGCCAGCAGCGAGCCGACGGCGAAGTTGAACGAGCGCAGCATCCCGACGTTCACGCCCAAGCGCCGCGACCGTATCGAGGTCGAGCGTGCCGGCCCGGATGCGGATGCCGACGCGCGTGTAGCGCAGGAACGCGAACAGGCCGACGACCGCGACGATGACGATCACCATCATGAAGATGCGGTACCAGGTGATGAAGAACAGATCCGGCGACAGCGGAGTCGACAGGACATCCGGGATCGTCATCGGCAGCCCGTTCGGCCCCCAGATGTAGCGACAGACGTCCTGCATGATGAAGGCGAGACCGAACGTCAGCAGCAGACTGTAGACCGGATCGCGGGCATAGACCCGGCGGATCATCAGCCGCTCGATGATGAAGCCGAACACCGCGGTGAGGATGGGGGACACCAGAAGTGCCCCCCAGAAGCCGATGAACGGGGTCAGCACGAACGCGATGTAGCCGCCCAGCGCCAGGAAATTGCCGTGGGCAAAGTTGATGACGTTGGACAGGTTCAGGATCAGCGACAGGCCCAGCGCCATCAGCACGTAGAACGTGCCGATGATCAGCCCGTTGGTGACGTTGAACAGGATGAGTTGGAGCATCGGCCTAACCCTTTGAACGTGACAGGGTCTAGGCGGGGTGGACCATCTTGCAGCCGGTGTCGCGCGACGGTCCCGGCGGCCTTTTCCCCGGCTACCAGTGGTGGCGACCTTGAACACGTCGTCCGGATTGCCGTCGGCGCCGGCGGATGAACGTCACCGACGAAGATGTTCGCACATCAGCTCGATGGTCGCCGGCGCGGTAGGAAATCTTGCCGGGCTGCAGCGCGACGTCGGGCGGCAGCTCCATCCCCTCCATCGCCATCGACAGTTTCGGGCCTTCCAGCGACTTGGCCTTCTCGGCGCCGAGGCGGACGGATTGGACGGCGACATAGCCGAACCAGTGGCGGGCGGTGGGGGTCTTGCCCGTGGCCTTGCGGAAATCGGCGACGAAGGCCGTGACCTCCGGCACGTTCGGCTGGTCCCACCACCATTCCATCTCCCAGGAGCCGGTCTGCGCTTCCTTCGGCACGGCCTTGATGGTTTCGAGTTCGAACAGCGCGCCGCCGAGGGCCATTTCCTTCTGCATGCCGAACTGGACGAACTGCTTCATGCAGTTGATCTGCGCCAGGCCGCCCATGTTGTTCAGCAGGACGTTCGGCTTGTAGGCCTTGGCCTTGATCAGCGTGGCGGAGAATTCCGACGGTGTTGATCGGCAGCATTTCCGCCTGAAACTCGCCGCCCGCGGCTTTCAGGTTCTTGATGAATGCATCCTGCAGCGTATGGCCATACGCATAGTCGGGCGTAATGAAGAAGAACTTCTTGCCGAAGCGCTTGACCAGGTCGCCGGTGATCGCGGCGGCGTCCATCGACGTTGTGTTGCAGATGCGAAAGACGTTCCATTTGCAATCGGTGCCGGTGATCGGATCGGTGTGACCGCCCGGGACGATGTGGAAGACCTTCAGCTCGCCGGTCACCTGCGCCATGGCGTAGGCGATGCCGGAGTTCACGTCGCCGAAGATCACGTCGACCTTGTCGCGCTCGATCAGCTTGCGGGTTTTCTGCACGCCGGTGCCGACGTCGTTCGCGGAATCCTCGACCAGAAGCTCCACCGGGCGTCCCAGGATACCGCCTGTCTTGTTAACGATTTCAACGGCGTATTTGGCACCTTCGACTTCACTGGCGGCCAGTGCCGAGAGGATGCCGGTCAGCGGATCGACCATGCCGATGCGGACCGGCGTTTCGCCGCGGGCCGCGATGAGGGGTGGCGCGGCAAGCGCGGTGGCAAGCAGGCTGGTTTGCAAAAGCTGGCGACGGCCCAGGTTTGGGCCGAGGTTGGTCGACATGAACATTACTCCCTGACATGCGGTGTGTTTTGAATCCGCTATGGACCGGGACTTTATGCGTGACAAATCGACACGTCGAGTGGGTTTTTTGTAATCAGCCGATCGCGTGGGTGCGATTGTGGTGCGGCGTCAATGTTGTCATCCGCACCGGCGGACCGTTGTCGTGGAAACAACGCTTGTGCTGCGCGAGCCACTACGACTGCTGGTTGTTCCGTCATGCATCGCGCTGTGGCGAAGCCGCGCGGGCAATGGTTCATCCAGGTCTCGGTGATCCACCAGCAGCCGCCGCAGAAGCTGGGGTCGACGTTGATATTCGCGGGATAACCGAAATAGCGAGCCGAGGTTGGGCCGAAGACGACGCAGCTAGCGCGTGCCCATGGCGGCGGCGAGATGCACCAGTCCACTCTCATTGTCGATATGGAACAAAGCGCCGCGGATCAGGCCGGCGGCTTCCGGCAAGGTGGTCTTGCTGATCAGGTTGATATCGGTCGTTTCTATTTTCTCACTGGTGTGGATGCCAATCTGCACGAACGTCACGTCGGGATGCGACGCACGCAACTGGTCGATGACCTGGTCGAAATGCGGATAGCACTTCGTTGCACGCGCGTGTGACACGACCATGTTCGGGTCGTAGCCATTGTGCACCGTGACATAAGGCCGCGATTCGAGCCCGTAGCGCTGGCGGGCGCTGTCGGACCATGCGACGTCGATCGCGTCTCCGCCGTATTCCAGGCCGGACATGAAGATGCAGATAGTCGCGGCGGGTACGATTGGCGTAGACCGCCTTCTGCGCGAGGAAACTGTCGAGGCGCGGATGTTCCGCAATGATCGACTCGATCGAGGGGCGGACCTGCCGGATGGCGTCAACGACCTGCGCGAGGCGCGGGTGGTTCGGCGTCAGGCGGGCCGAGATCCAGTGGTCCTCGATAACGATGAACTGGCTGATCTGCATGGCCAGCGTGTAGCCGGCGCCGGCCGGGGAAAAGATCGCCTCATCGTAGCTGACGCGGAAACCGGGGATGGCGGCGAAGATCCAGGACGCGAGGTTCGGCCGGTTGGAATAGATGTCGAAGACGATCGGCTCCACGCTGGCGGCAAGGTCGCGCAGGTAGCGGGCGATGACGATGTAGTCGCCGACGCCACCCAGGATTCGAACGGCGATCGTTGGTGTGCCGGGGCAGACGCGATCGTTGCGGCGCCGCAGCCGGCTGACGGCGAAAAGGCGGACGATGGTGAAGGAGAAGTGGCGGAACAGCGGCAGCAGTTTCTTGCCGATGAAGCGCAGCATATGCGACAGCGCACGCGGCAGGCTGCCGGTTTCTGCGTAAACCTCTTGGAAGGTTTGCGACAGGCGCCGGGCGCGCGCGCGATTGAGCGCCGAAATCAGTGCCATGCAAGCCGTATCGTGCCGCGATCGGCGATCAAGATCTTATTCCCGGATTGAGGGTTCATTGTTGTGGTGTTTTATCATCGGTGACGTGCTGCGTCATCGGTTGACGTGGGGGGATTGCCTGGTGGCGGCCGTTCAGATTTGTTGGCGGCCCAACATGGTTTCGAGGCTGTCGGCCACGAATTCCGGCTTGTAGTCCGTGAATTTGGTGGGGCCACCCGGCGGTTGACGCTCTTCATAGGTGGTGATCGGGGCCAGGAACAGCCGGCATGGTGAAATGTCGCGATACAGGTGCTGCGTCATGACGTAAATGTTCGGATACAGGTATTGGTGGATCGACATATCCCAGAACGTGTGCATCCCGAGATTCGGGATATTGAGGGCGGCCGAGATCGGCCACATCAGGGAGTTGACCGAGATCATCGTCAGGTCGGGGATGGCAGCCTTCAGGCCACGCAACAGCTCGATCGAATCGGTGACGTTCAGCTTCGTGATGTCGATCTCGGTCAGGTTTTCGCTGCCTAGACCTGTGGGTGTGAAGCTGACGATGCGGAATCCACGCTGGATCAGCAGCGAGATCAGCCGCGCGACATGCGGGTAGTCATAGCCGGAGGAACGGGCGCCGAAATGCGTGCAGATCACGCCGCGGGGCGGATTTGCCGTGTAGCGCTCCAGGATCGAGTTGAGGATTTCCTGGCCGGCTGCCGACAACTCGGCCTTATAGGCGATCGGGACGGGGATCGGCAGTTCGACACGCAGGCCGAAGGTTTCCAGCAGCGAGGTACCGCGGTGGAGGACGGTGACGTCGGTGTCATAGATTACCGGCAGGATCGCGAAATCGCGCGGAATGTCCTTCAGCGCTTCGGAGAAATCGTATTCCGTCCAAACGGCGCGTGGGCGACCGCGGTAGGTCTCGACCCGGCTAATCAGCGGGTTGACCCTCAGCAGGTGCTGAACGAGGGGTGAGTTCACCGAATCGGCGTTGGAGGAGACGTAGGCCCAGATCGGCAGATCCGGGTGAGCTTCGTGCAACGCCTTGATCATCGGCGTGGCCATCAGGTAGTCGCCCGCACCGATGAAGAAGACCAGGGCAATGCCGTTGACTGGGCGGGTGCGGCGCAGGCGGGAGAGGTTGTAATAGGGGATACCGCCGAAATCCCCGCGCGCAATCTTGTCGACTGAGGCGAAGGCCCGAGCTCGGCGATGGATGATAGAGTGGACTGTTGCGTGGACACCATGAAGCAAGGTGCCTGGCGGCGCAGCATGGATGCCGATTTTACGATAGATGCGGGACAGCGTGCCGAGGATGGTCACGCGAAGGGCGCTTTTCCACGCGTATAGATGGCGGTGTAGATGTTGTCCGTCAGTTTCCGCGTCGATCAGCAATTTGCCGCGGAGCGCGTCTTCGGGGAAGCCTTCGGTCAGCCTTTGAGTGAATCCCCATCTCCGCATGATTCGGTCCAGGCTATTGGCGGAAAAATAGTGCAAATGCTCGCCCGGCTTAAAATGCCGCCAGGACCGCGGCGATTCCAGCAGTGTGTCGGGTCTATTCGGAATCGATATGATCGCGGTGTGTGCGCTCAGGCGGAAGATCGGGTCGAAGTTGGTGAAATGCTCCAACGAGTTCGAAAAAGCAAACCAGATCGAAATGCAGATTGGTATCGAAAGTGGTCGTCGGGATACCGAAATCTTCAGTATGGACGTCGATCCCGTATACCTCCATCCCGGCTTCCCGGGCGCGCTTCAGGAACGCCCCGTTCCCATACCCGATATCCAGAACCTTACTGTTGATGGGCAGGGCGAGGTGCGACTGGATGAAGCGCCACCGCACCTCCGACATCTCTCGCACCGGACGGTGGTCGTATTGCCGGGCATAGGTGCCGTCGTATGAGACCGTGATGGTCAGGTCCGTCTGGAAAATATGATCGCAAGCTAGGCAAGCGGTGAGGTTCTGTACGGTGTGCGCGGTGCATTCAGCCGCACAGACGGGGCAATGGACAGTTTCGAACGGCTGATACGGACTGGAGCAAGATGGTTTTGCTTCCAGGGTATCCAGCTCACTGACGACATCTTCGCGATTCAAAAACAACAACGGCCCGGCTTTGGATTCAGTCAAAGGAGTTCCCCTGCCTTTGATTCACCGGTAACACACGGTCCGACACGGTCGCAACCAATTCGTCTTTGGGGGGTGGCATAGTGTGAATGCCGACCTCACGCCGCTACAGCGGTGACAAGCGAACCGCCATTTCGGGCCTGGGGAGGCGTGACACTTGCAGGGGAGGTGACTCGGCCGACCTTGGAGGGGCCGGCCGGTCTGACCGAAACGAGCTGGTGTGTTGTAGATCACCGATAGAAATGTCACTGGGACATAGTGACATTTCTATCGCGGAGAAAAAGTGTCTTTTCAACCGGGGACCGACGTGTGTATCGCGCCGTTCACAGCGGAGAGCGTGGTGTTCAAGAAGGTGATCTGCGTGTTGTCAGTCAGGGTAAGCGTGACATTCTGTCCGCTCTGTGCGGAATCGGCCACCGGGGTGGCGCCATAACCTTTGAATTGGACGATATCGCTGCTGTTAAAGTCCTCCACCGTGGTCTGTGACGCTGATCCGCCCACGATGGAGTTGAAGACGAACACGTTCGCGCCGGCACCACCGAATATTGTTTCGGCACCCACACCGCTGGAGATCGTATCCGCGCCGGCACCGCCCTGGGCAACAAAGTTGCTGCCGGTGATTGAGCTGCCCACGATGGATAGGCCGGTGTTGCCGGCGTTTGATGCGTCGAGGGTTTCATTGCCGGCTCCGGCTTTGTAGAACGTATTGCCAGTATCGCCGTTGAAGACCACGTTGCTACCGGAAGCACCAAGCAACGTGGTGTTACCCGTATTCCCGAAGACGGTGGCGCTTCCGCCGCCGTCCAGGAACGTCAGCATAATGTTGGCTGACGGCGCCCCAAGGAGAAGGCTGCTGGATCCATCGACGGTAACATTGGCCGTCCCTGTGAAGAGGTTGACGGTATCTACACCACCCCCGTGCAGCACATTGATATTCAGGAGGCCATTGCCACCGTTCAGCAGAGCACCGCCGCCACCCAATGTGACGAAGCCACTGCCTCCCGTCGTATCCATGCCGACAACGGCGTTCGCACCTTCGAGATCAGCGACCAAGAGGGCGTTGTTGCCGCCGGAGAAGACACTGGCACCCGACCCGGTAATCAAAACGTTGGTGACGACGGCTGATCCGGATGACCCGCCGACAACGTCATTGCTGCCGGTCAATGTGGCATTGATATTGCCGAAGCTGCCATGGATGATATCGCCATCGCCTGTTGCCAGGGCCTGTATGACGCCGCTGTCAGCAAAAATCTGCGAGTTGTTCCCGGTAATTGTCGCCGAGATATTGCCCGTCGAACCACCGAGTGCCGCATTGCTGCCGGTGATCACCGCCTGAGTGACGCCCGAACCACCGAAGACCGTATTGTTAGTCCCGGACACCGTTATCTGCGCCGCGCCGGTGCTCAGCCCGATTGCCGACCCGGAGCCGCCGACCGACGCCGTCAAGCTCCCCGACCCAGCGAACACGGTCGAGTTCGAAGCGGAGAGGGTCACTGCTGCGTTGCCAGCGCCGATGGCGATGACGTCACTCGATCCTGTCGCATCGATGTTCGTTGACGTTCCCTGGCCACCGGATGCTACGACAGTGCTTAAACCAGCCACGGAAACCGAGCCATTGCCGCCTGCATCTACGGAGCTTGGCCCGCCGGACAAATCGATAAGGAAATTACCCGAAGCGTTAACGGTCGTCGGACCGAGGGAGGCGACGGTGGCATTGCCCGACACATTGAAAGTGCCGCCGACGCTGCCGGCGACGATCTCGACGTTCGAACCGGTTAGCGTGGCTAGCGCATTACCGAAAACCCCCACCGCCGAGAAGCCGGACGGAATGCTCGCGTTGACCGTTTCATTGCCGGTGATGAGCAGTTCCGCGACCGACGATCCGCCCGACAGCGATGAAGCCGGCAACGTCGTAAGGGACTGACTCCCGTTCAACGTCTGGGCCGTAACGCCACCTGCAATTGTCGAAAGCGCATATCCAATGGCGCTGGCTAGGTTGTTGGTGCCGGAACCAATCGTAACTGCTCCAGTCGAGGAGCCCGGGATTGTAATCGTGGCCATTGCCTTCTCCGTCGCGCACCAGCTAAGCGCGACGGGGCGCCGTGGTTAAGGCAACTATTATCGGGTTCCGATGGGGTTACGCAATCTTTTTCTTCACGCTTTTGTAAGATATTCCCCTGAGGAATGATCCGCTTGCGCAAGCGCAATTTAGGGTGTTCCGCGGGTTGGCGGGTCTCACGGCATATTCAAATGTACACCCAAGCGGTCTGCCGAAAATTTCCCGGCCTGACGCTAAATATCCTAAATTTTGTTAGGAATACCACCGCATGTAATCGCATTTCTGCAACGGAATGTAACGAAACAACCGCCTGCGTTGGATCACGTTTCGCCGCACAACGAGGAGTTGAATTGTTACGGCGGTGCTCCACCGGTCAAGACCAGAAAAAGCACAATCAAATCATCGAATCTGATGTAGAGGATAGTAAATCCGGCGAATATAAAGTATCGTTTTATCGGGTCTCCATCGCAGTTGGCAAAATCTGCATTTCTGACATTGGAAGTTCTGTTCGATCAGTTCGCGCTGCAATGCAGCATCGACGCAGTCCTTTTAAAATTGCCAATTGCAACTCAAAAACAACAACCCCAATAAAATGCACCGATAATGGCGTTTGGGCAAAAGTTGCCGGACTAACCCGATCCATCGACATGTGCGGGCTTTTTCGACACTATCCCATGGCATGAGAGCACACTTGCCGCCAGCCAAGCCTGGAGCAGGATGACATCGCTTTCGCTCAGCCATCCTGCTCCAGGTGTTTGTTTGATCGCGTGATTCATACCTCCGGCGATTCCGCCTCCGGTCATCACGCTTTAGCGTCCACGGAACACCGGACGACGCTTCTCCATGAACGCCCGCCGACCTTCAATGTAATCCTCGCTCTCGAAACACGCTTTCACCAGTTTGTCGCACAAGCTCGAATCACCGTCGGGCCCTTTCAGCAATTCACCCACCGTCCGCTTTAAGGTATGCATCGTCATCGGCGCATTCTCGGCGATTGTGGCGCAATAACCACGGGTATACGACTCCAGCTCTGCAACCGGCAGTACGCGGTTCACCAGACCCATGGCCAAGGCCTCAGCCGCATTGAAATGCCGCGCGGTAAAGAAGATCTCCTTGGTGAAGGACGGCCCGACCACCTCCATCAGCTTTTTCACCCCAGGTGCGCCATAGCCAAGGCCAAGCCGAGCGGCGGGGATGCCGAAGCGGGAGGCGTCGGACGCGATCCGCAGGTCGCATTCCAAGGCGATCGCCAGGCCGCCGCCGATGCACCAGCCGTTGATCATCGCGATCGTCGGCTTGCCGCAGTTGATCAGCCGGCGGCTCGCCTGATCCGAAACCCGATCGTAGTGCTCGTTGCCGGCGCTGGAGGCGCGCTGCTGCTCGAATTCCGAGATATCCGCGCCGGATACGAACGCCTGTTCGCCGGCGCCCTTCAGTACGATGACGCGGACCGCGGGGTTCTGTTCGAACTTGTCGAGTATTTCCGGAATGGCGGCCCACATGTCCAGCGACACCGCATTGCGTCGCGCCGGCTTGTTGAAGATCATCCAGCCGATCGCGCCATCGACCTCGGCGACCATGTTCTGGGTGCTCAACGGCAGGCTGACGGGCGCGTTCATCTCTGGTCTCCCTCCGGTGCGGGGACGGGGGCGATCCGCGCGGGATCGATCTCCATCCAAATGTCTTCGCCAACGGCATGCATATCGTCGGGCGATGCGTTCACACGCAAGCGGATTTCCGAACCCGCGGCGCGCACCTCGTATTCCCAATATTCGCCCAGGTAGGCGCGCTCCTCAAGCCGGCCCGGGATGCACCATTTTCCCGCTGCGTTTCCGTCGCGGCGCAGGATGATATTCTGTGGCCGCACCGAGAAGCTGGCGCCGTCGCCGGCCACGCCCGCAGCCGGGACCGTGAAGCCCGGGAAAACGATGCGGTCGCCGTCTCGCGTGCCGTCCAGCAGATTGGTCCGGCCGATGAAGCCGGCGACAAAGCGGGATTTCGGGGCGCGATAAAGGGTGACCGGATCGTCCACCTGCTCGATCCGGCCGTGGTTCATCACCACGATACGGTCGCTGGTGACCATCGCCTCGGCCTGGTCGTGGGTCACGTAGACGGTGGTGATCTGGTACTGGTCGTGCAGGCGGCGGATCTCGCTGCGCATCTCCTCGCGCAGATTGGCGTCCAGGTTGGACAGCGGCTCGTCCAGCAGCAGCACCTCGGGCTCGATGACGATGGCACGCGCCAGGGCGACGCGCTGCTGCTGGCCGCCGGACAATTCCGCCGGGTAGCGGTCCTTCAGGCCGCGCAGGCGCACGACATCGAGGATCCGGTCCAGCCGTTCGGCGATCACGGCGGCAGAGAGTTTGCGCAGCTTCAGGCCGAAGGCGACATTCTCCCCCACCGTCATGTTCGGCCAGATCGCGTAGCTCTGGAAGATCATCGACATGCCGCGCTTTTCCGGCGACAACCACGCTCGATGGCGAGGACACGACCTGCCCGTTCACCTCGATCCGTCCGGCCGAGGGTTTCATGAAGCCGGCGATCATGCGCAGCGTCGTGGTCTTGCCGCAGCCCGACGGGCCCAGCAGAGACACGAACTCCCCCTGGCGCAGCGACAGCGTGACATCGGAGACGGCGGGCACGGGACCGAAGCTTTTGCCCAGGCCGATCAGAGAGAGTTTGCTCATTGGCGTTCCCGGCGCAGCATGAAATCCCGACCCAGCAGCGCCGAAGCGAGGCCGACGATCACCAGCGATGACAGCAGCAGCATGAAGCCCAGGGCGGCGAGGTTTTCGAAATTCCCTTCCTCGCTCATGTCCATCAGCATCACCGACATGGTCCGGGTCTTCGGCCCATAGAGGAACATGGCAGTCGAAAGCTCCCGGGTGGCGGGGATGAAGACCAGCAGCCAGGCGCCCATCAGGTTGCGCTTCATCAGGGGTGCGATGACGCGGCGGATGGCGATCAGGCGGCCGCCGCCGAGGATGCGCACCGCCTCCTCCATTTCCGGATTGATCGCTCGGATGGCGGCGTCGGCATTGGAATAGCCGATCGGCAGGAACCGCGTGGCGAAGGCCAGGATCAGGATGGTGGCGGTGCCGTACAGCGAGAAGGGCGGCGGGGCATAGGCGGCATAGAAGGCGATCGCCAGTACGATGCCCGGCACGACAAAGGGGGCGAGGCAGAGGAAGCTGAGGACACTCGCACCCGGCAGCAGGCGGCGGCTGTTGATGTAGGCGATCGACAGGCCCAGCGCGATGGCGATGCAGGCGGCTGCGCCGGCATAGGTGAAGCTGTTCATCACGGACCGAGCCGCGGTGTCATGTTCGAACAGCAGGTAGGTGAAGTTGTGCAGGGTGAAGTTGTCCCAGCTGAAGCCCCTGCCCCAGGCCTTCGACAAGGCTGCCTGGCCCAGCACGATATAAGGCAGCACCACCGCCAGACTGAGAACGAAGATGGCGTAACCGAGAGCGACCCAGCGCCAGGGGCCTAGCTCCATGATCCGGCGCTCGCCGCCTTTGCCGGTCAGCGCGACGAAGCCGCGGCGGTGCACCAGGCGGCGCTGGAACCCGAACAGGACCACGGTGATCAGCAGCAGCGGCAGGGCATAGGCGGCGGCCACCTCGGCGCGGATCGGCTGGCTGAAGAACTGCAGCAACTGGGTGGTGACGACGTTGAAGCGCGCCGGGATGGCGATCAGCGCGGGCGAGCCGAACAGGGCGATCGCCTCCAGGAAGGTGATGATGGCACCGCCCAGGATCGCCGGGAACGCCATCGGCAGGGTCACGCGGAACGTGGTCCGCAGCACGCCGGCGCCGAGGATGTTCGCCGCGTCCTCCATTTCCGATGAAACCAGATCGAGCGCGGCGGACGTGAAGATGAACAGGTAGGGGAACGAATAGATCGCGATGTTGAAGGCCAGGCCGGTGAACGAGTAGATGTTGAACAGGCCTTCCTGCGCGCCGGTCAACCCCATCCAGATGCGGTTCAGCCAGCCGGAATTGGGTCCCGCCAGCAGGATCCAGGCGATCGCGCCGAGATAGGGCGGCGTGACGAAAGCGCCCAGGACAAGGATCCGGATCGTGCCCTTGAACGGCATGTCCGTGCGTGACACCGCCCAGGCGATCGGCACCGCCAGCACCAGGCAGATCGCCGTGACACTCACCCCGAGCCACAGCGAATTCAGCAGCGCCGTCACATAGCGCGGCCGCGAATACGCGGTGACGTAGTTCATCCAGGTGAAGGCACCGGTGTCCGTGTCCTGCAGGCTGGTTTGCACCAGCCGGAACAGCGGATTGACCACCATCACGATCAGCACCAGTGCGATGGCAATCCATAACAGGATCAGAGGATCGAAATTCAAGCCGGACCGGCGCGGCGCGGCAGCACTCATGGGCACATGGGCCCCTCGATCGATTTGCTCATGATCGATTGTCGTTCCGTCCCCCTTATCCGTTACGACAGTTTAGGCACCCGCGCGGCTCCTGGCCAGAGCCCATCCAGTGGCCCATCCGATCGCCCGTCCGGTCAACTGCCGAAGGTATCGCGCCATTGCTCGATGATTTCGGGAATGCCGTTGCGGATTTCGGCGACAGTCAGCGGCACCATTTTGACGGAAGCCAAAGGCGGCATGCCCGGTCTTGGATCGACGCCCGCGACGATCGGCTCGCTGCCGTCCGCGGCGATCAGCCGACCGTATTCCTGGCTGAGCAGCCACTCCATATACAGGCGCGCAGCGTGCGGATGCGGCGCATGGGCGGGAATCCCCGACGGCGTGACACACAGCACGAGGCCATCCGACGGATGCACCGGCATCAGCGGATTGCCCTTGTCGATCGAGGCATAGACGTTGTTCGCGGAGCCGACACCGACGAGGCATTCGCCGGCATTGATCAGCGTGTTCGGATCGACAGCAGAACGGCCGACCCGTGGGTTGTTCTTCGCCAGCTTCTCGAAATAGTCCCACCCGTAGAGTTTCTTCACCCCTACGGCCCAGGTGCCGGTGCAGCCGCTGAACGCCGGATGGCCTGTGGCGACGCGGCCTTTCCAGCGCGGATCGAGGAGATCGAGCCAGGATTTCGGCGCGTCCTCGGGTTTCACCAGATCCTTGTTGTAGATCAGGAAATAGCGTGAGGCGTTGGTGATATAGGACCAGCCGGGATCGGACAGCGACTGGAACGCGGGTAGCAGGGATGCGGCGTTCGCCGGCTTGTATTCCGTCAGCTCCCCCTTCTCCTTCAGGATCGGCAGATGGGAGATGTCGGTCGCGCTGAAGACGTCGCAGTTCGGCGTACGATTCTTGATGTCCATCAGCAGCCGCTGATACGCGACCTGGCCGGTGGTGCGGATCACCGCGACATCCACGCCGGGATACCGCTTGGTGAACGTCCGGCCCAGGTTCTCCGATGTCTGGGCGTCGACCTGGGCGCTGTACCAGGTCAGCGTGCCCTCAATTTTGGCATCCGCCGTCAGCGAAGTTTCATCCGATAGCGCCGGTCTCGCCGCCGCCAGCGTCGCCAGGCCAGCCACGGCGGTCCGGCGTGTCATGTCTTTGGACATTGTTCCCCCTTGTGACCGCTATTTGGCAGTCACAAGGGGGAAAAGATCAACTCCCGAAGGTGTCGCGCCAGCGCTCGACGATGTCGGGAATACCCTTGCCGACTTCTTCGACCGTCAGGGTCAGCAGCGGCACCTGATCGAGCGGTTTCTGACCCGAGGTCAACGTCAGGCCCGGATGCACCGGATCGCCGTGATTGGCGACCGAGAGCTTGGCGAAATCATCGCTCATCAGCCATTCCATAAAGAGACGCGCGGCGTTGGGATGCGGGGCGGACGCCATGACAGAGGACGGACCGAGACAGAGCGTCGATCCGTCCTCGGTGTAAACCGGCTTGATCGGATTGCCCTTGTCCACCTGCTGGAAGGCGGTGTTGCCGGGTGCGGGGCCGATCAGCGCTTCTCCGGCGTTGATCAGCGTCACCGGATCGTTGCCGGAGCGGCCGACACGGGGATTGTTCTTCGCCAGCTTCTCGAAAAAGTCCCAGCCATATTTCTTCGTCAGAGCCAGCACCCAGATGCCGGTGCAGCCGCTGAATGCCGGATGGCCGGTGGCGACGCGGCCCTTGTATTTCGGATCGAGCAGGTCCGTCCATTTCGTCGGCGCGTCTTCTGGCTTGATCTTCTGGCTGTTGTAAATCAGCAAATGCGCCGTCGCGCTGGACGGATACATGTATCCGGGGTCGGAGGCCTTGGCGAACGGTGCGAGCAGCGTTGCCGCGCCGGCCGGCGTGTAGTCGGCCAGGGCGCCACGCTTTTTCAAAGCCGGATACTGCGAAATGTCGGTGGAGCTGAACACGTCGCATTGCGGCGCATTGTTCTTCAGGTCCTGCAGCAGCCGCTCATAGGCGACCTGTCCCGTGGTGCGGATCACTGATACGGCGACGCCCGGAAACTGTGTCGTGAAGGCACGCCCCATGGCCTCGGCTGTTTCTGTATCGACCTGAGCGATATACCAGGTGACCGACCCCTCCTTCTTCGCTGCCTCCACCAATTCCGGCGTGATCCCATTCGCTCGGGCGCCCCATGGCAGCGCCGCGGCGGCCGCGGCGGCAAAGAGCGTACGTCGAGTCAGCATACAAAGTCCTTTCGTCAGAAACCGGATGGGTGGTGCCGGATGGGCGGTGTCAGTTGCCGAACGTGTCCCGCCACTGCTCGATGGCCTCGGGCAGTTCGCGGGCGATTTCGGCGGCCGATACGGTCATCGTCTTGATATCGACGATGCGCTTCATGCCTGGCAGCGGTTCGGCGTCGGCCCGCACCGGCTCCAGCGCCCATTCACGGCTGGCGGCGGCATAGTCGGGACTGAGCAGCCATTCCAGGAACAGCTTGGCTGCGTTCGGATGCGGCGCGGACGCGATGATGGCGGAGGGGCCGACGCATAGCACCGTGCCGTCCTCGGGATAGATGATGCCGATCGGATTGCCGCGCTTGGCATTGACCGTCGCGGTGCTGGCCGGGCCGGTGCCGACGACGCATTCGCGGGCATTGAGCATGCTGATCGGGTCGTTGCCGGACCGGCCGATGCGCGGGTTGTTCGATGCCAGTTTCTCGAAGAACGCCCACCCATATTGGCGGCGCATTGCCAGCACCCATTGGCCGAAGTAGCCACTGAAAGCGGGATGCGCGATGGCGACGCGATTCTTGTATTTGAGATCGTACAGATCGGTGCAGCGCCTGGGCAGATCGGCGGGCGAGACCATCGCGGTCTGATAGACCAGGATCTGTAATGAGCCGGTCGTCGGATAATAATAGCCAGGTTCGCCCAGGCCTTGGTACGGGGCAGCGAGGTCGCCGGCGCTGATCGCATCGTATTTCATCAGCGCATTGCGCTTTATCAAAGCCGGGTAGTGCGCGAGATCGGTGGAACTGAAAACATCGCAGTTGGGGGTGTTGTTCTTCAATTCCTGTTGCAACCGTTCATACGCCACCTGACCCGTGGTGCGGATGACGGAAACCGTGATGCCGGGATAACGCTGAGTGAAGCGGCGGCCGATCGCTTCGGCAGCCTCGCCGCTCATTTGCGCGACATACCAGGTAAGGGCGCCTTCAGAGCGCGCAGCGATCTCCAGATCGCCGATCGCGGCGCGCGCATTGCGGGCCACGAGACCCGCGGCACCGACGGCCAGCGCCTTCCGCCTTGTGAGCTGCGGCACAGCGTTCCTCCCCATTCAGCCGGGAAACGCTACGACAGAAATACAGCTTCCGCTACAACCATGGGGTCATACCAGCGGCCCGAAGTCTTCACTCGTGCTGAGACGAACGGGCCGCTGGTATGGTATTGATTTCGCGCGCAGCCGCAAACCTGCCTCCCCTGGCAACCCTGCGCGCATACCGGTCAGCCCTAAGGGCTGCCGGTATCAGACGTAACGACCGTATCGGGCATCGCGGACCTGACGTCGTGCTTTTGCGTTCCGCTGCCGTTGCCGGCCAGGAGACGTCGGGTAAGGACGCGCAGGGGGTGGCCGGTCAGAGCAGGAAGATACCCATCCCGATCAGCAACAGGATGATGAAGACGACCGCGAAGACGATCGCCGAGGTGAACCCCGACCACATCCGCTGCCGATCCTCGGTCAGTTCCTCGATCGATTCAGGTCCGTCGTACCGAGCAATGCCATGGTCGGCCATCGTAGCTCACCCAGAAGAATGCGTTGCGTGTTCTTATGGCAGGGCGCCCGGCTTGGGCAAGGGGTTCGCCAGCCAGGCCCCCGCGTCGGGACGCATCGCTTTCCCGGAAACAAGTGCTGCCAGGGCGGCAGGGTAGAGCGCGTTTTCCAGCCGCAGCACCCGGGCGGCGAGACCATCCTCGGAATCGTCGGGCAGCACCGGCACGGCCGCCTGGGCGAGGATGGGGCCGGCGTCCATGTCCTCGGTCACCAGATGCACCGTGCAACCGTGCAGCCGCACCCCCGCTTCCAGCGCTCGGGCATGCGTATGCAGGCCCGGAAAGGCCGGCAGCAGGCTGGGGTGGATGTTCAGCATCCGGCCCTGCCAGGCGTTGACCAGGAACGGCGTCAGCAGCCGCATATAGCCGGCGAGGCAGACATAATCCGTTCCGACTTCCCGCAGGCGGGTATCGATCGCCGCCTCATGCGCCGCCCGGTCGCGTCTGAACGGCCGGTGATCGATCGCCTCCGCCGCGATGCCGGCCGCCCGAGCGAGGCCGAGGCCGGGGGCATCGGGGTTGTTGGAAAGGACGAGGACGATGCGGGCGGGAAAGGCCGGATCGGCGGCGGCGGCGATCAGCGCCGACATGTTGGTGCCGCGGCCGCTGATCAGCACCGCGACGCGCTTCCGGTCGTCGGTCATGCCGCGAACCATCCGGAAGGCGGAGCGATGGTGATCGTGGCGGGGCCCGACGGCGGCCTCGATCTGGCCGATATCGTGCACAACCTTCGCCATCGGCGCGCAGCAGGTTCGTGGCCGCATCGGCATCGGACACGATCACCGCCATGCCGATGCCGCAGTTGAACACCCGCAGCATCTCATCGGCGGCGACGCGGCCGGTGGTGGCGAGCCAGCGGAATACCGGCGGCATCGGCCAGTCGGGCGCAAGCGCGGCCCGGTATCCGCGGGCAGCACGCGCGGCAGGTTGCCGGGCAGGCCGCCGCCGGTGATGTGCGCCGCCGCCTTTCAGCAGTCCCGCCCGGTGCAGGGCCAGCAGCGAGCGCACATAGATCCGCGTCGGCGTCATCAGCGCCTCGGCCAGCGATTGTCCGGGCGCGAAGGGTGCCGGGTCGGTCCAGGCCAGGCCGGACGCGGCGACCACGCGCCGCACCAGCGAATAGCCGTTGGAGTGAACGCCCGAGCTGCCCAGGCCCAGCACCGTATCGCCAGGCCCGACTGCCCGCGGGCAGCAGCCGCCCCCGCTCCGCCGCGCCGACGGCAAAACCGGCGAGGTCGTAGTCGCCGGCGGCATACATGCCGGGCATTTCGGCCGTCTCGCCGCCGACCAGTGCACAGCCGGCCTGGCGGCAGCCGTCGGCGATGCCGGCGATGACCATCCGCGCCTGTTCGACCGAGAGCTGGCCCGTGGCGAAATAGTCCAGGAAGAACAGTGGTTCGGCGCCCTGCACCACCAGGTCGTTGACGCACATCGCCACCAGGTCGATGCCGACGCCGTCGTGCAGCCCGGTGTCGATGGCGATTTTCAGCTTGGTGCCGACGCCGTCCGTGGTGGACACCAGCACCGGGTCGGAGAATCCGGCCGCTTTCAGGTCGAACAGCGCGCCGAAGCCGCCCAATCCGCCCATCACGCCCGTCCGGGCCGTGGCCTTGGCCAGCGGCTTGATCGCCTCTACCAGAGCATCGCCGGCATCGATATCCACGCCGGCGGCGCGGTAACTGAGGCCACCCTGCGAGCGCTGTGGCGCGATTGTTCGGCATTGGTGATCGGACTTGGTCATGACAAATCCCTATATCGCGAAGCGACTGGCGCACAAACCGCGCTATACCGGAGTGGGGAGAATCTCAATGCGGATCGAATGCGCGCCATGATGCGGGTCGGTCGATGCCTGATGGCTCGACGCGCCAGGCCGGTGCAGCAGCCATGCTGTTCACTTTGCCCAATCATCATCACCTTCGGCCGCGTCTGCGCCGTGCCGCTGGCGTTCTGGCTCGTGCTGCGCCACCGGATGGATGAGGCATTCTTGCATTTTCGTCGCGGCCGGGCTGTCGGACGCGCTGGATGGCTGGCTCGCGCGGCGGTGCGGCGGCAACCGCTGGGTGCGGTGATGGACCCGGTTGCCGACAAGGCGTTGCTGGTGACGATGTATGTCACCCTCGCCGCGGTGGATGTGCTGCCCGACTGGCTGGCGATCCTTGTCGTGTTCCGCGACGTGCTGATCGTCGGCGGAATTCTCGCTGATGGCCGTGCTTGGCCATGAAATGACCATCCGGCCGCTCTATATCTCGAAGCTCAACACCGTGCTGCAGATCGTGCTTGTCGCGGTCAGCGCTGCTGGAGAGCGGTTTTGGGCTGGGCATTCCGGTCCTGACAGTCGTATTGATCTGGTGCGTGGCATCGACAACGCTGGCGTCGGGTGCCGCGTATGTCTGGAATACCGCGCGTGGAGAATAAGTTGCCGCCGCGACGGCCCGAAGCCGTTACCGGACCAGCTCGGGGAGCTCTCCGCCCCGGTTTATCACGCGACCCGCGTGCAGCGGTTCGCGCTGATCATCGGGCTTCTGGTCGCGTTCTGGCTGGCGCTGCAACTGTTCGCCTCGGTCCTGGCGCCGTTCGTGGCGGCGGCGGTCATTGCCTATGCGCTCGACCCGCCGACGACGCAGCTGACGCGGCTGGGCATTCGCCGCGGGCGGTGCAGCGCTGATCATGGTCGTGGCGCTGATCGCTTCGGCGCTGCTCTTCGCCCTGCTGCTGTATCCGCTGGTGATCGTGCCAGATCGGCCTGCTGGTGAACCGCATTCCGCAATACGCCACGCTGTTGCAGGGCTGGGCGCGGGAGGTGCTGACCCACCTGCAGGAGAATTTCGGCACCGAGGTGGTCAACGACAAGCTGCGCGACCTCGTCAGCGGCCAGGCCGGGTCGATGCTGAGCATCCTGCTGTCCACCGTCACCGGCCTGATCGGCGGCGGCTTCGCCATTTTCAACCTGCTGTCGCTGATGGTCGTGACCCCGGTCGTGGGCTTCTATCTGCTGCGCGACTGGCCCACGGTCGTGCGCATGGTCGAACTCCTGGCTGCCCTACCGCTATCGCGGCGTGATGCGCGCGCAGGCGCAGGAGGTCGATCGCATCCTGTCCGCCTGGGTGCGCGGCCAGGCGCTGTGCTGCCTGCTGCTGGCGCTCTATTACGCGCTGGCGCTGACCGTCGCCGGGCTGGACCTTGGCCTGATCGTCGGCCTGACGGCAGGACTGTTGTCCTTCATTCCCTATGTTGGCTCGATCACGGGCGGCGTTACGGCCATCGGCCTGGCGATGGCGCAGTTCCCGCATTGGCGCGGCGTGATCGTCGTCGCCGCGGTGCTGGTCGATCGGCCAGATCCTGGAAGGCTACGTGATCTATCCGCGGTTCCTGGGCGATCGGGTCGAACTGCCGGCGGTCTGGGTCATCTTCGCGCTGTTCGCCGGCGGTGCGGCGTTCGGCTTCCTGGGCGTCATGCTGGCCGTCCCGGTGGCGGCGACCATCGGCGTGCTGTGCCGCTTCTGGCTGCGGCGCTATCTGGCCAGCCCGCTCTATCTGGACCCGCCCGCCGCGTGACTGCCGGCCCGGTGCAACTGCCGCTGCCGTTTGCCGAGGCGCAAACCTATGTCGCAGCGGACTTCATCCAGTCGCCATCGAACGCGGCGGCACAAGCCTGGCTGGCGCGCGAACGAGTGGCCGGACGCGGCGGTTGGCGCTCTGGGGACCGGAGCGGCTGCGGCAAGACCCATCTGCTGCATCATCTGGACTGAGCGGTTCGGCGCGGACTCTTCTGTCCGGGCCTGGCGCTGCACGACCTGGACGGCGCTGCCCCAGGCCGGCTGTGTCGCGATCGACGATGCCGATCGGATCACCGGCGAGGAACTTCTGCTGCACCTGCTGAACATGGCGCGCGACCGCGGCCTGCGCGTGCTGCTTGGCGGCCCGTTCCCCGCCGGCACGCTGGCCCGTCTCCCTGCCCGACCTGTCGAGCCGGCTGCGGGCGATCAGCGCCGTGGAGATTGGTCGTCCCGGACGACGATCTTTTGCATCTGCTGCTGGTCAGGGCGTTGTCGCAGCGTCAGCTCGATGTCGCCGGTGTCGGTGCAGGACTGGCTGCTGCACCATCTGCCGCGCACGGCGTCCGGTGTGCTGGAAGCCGTCAGGCGCCTGGATGCGCGAAAGCCTGTTGCAACGCAAGCCAATCACGCGGGCTTTCGCCGCACGCGTTCTCGGCCACCGAAACGGCTCGATGAAGTTTCGATGTCGTGCGCCTGGACCGGACCTTCGGCCCTCGCCGGAAGGATCGGATGGGCTGTAAACTCGCGTCGATTGCGAAGGATCGGCATGCATGGCGACCAAGCAGCATGCGGCGCAGCTGACAGCCTCGGCGGCGATACCGAGCTGAGTTGAAGGCCGATGAGCATCCCGCTCATCCCAGCCCGCTCGATAGCGCGTCACGCTTCATCAACCGCGAACTGTCCTGGCTGGACTTCAACCACCGCGTCCTGGAGGAAGCGGAGAATCGCGCGCCATCCGCTGCTGGAACGGCTGCGCTTCCTGTCGATCAGTGCCTCGAACCTGGACGAATTCTACTCGGTCCGCGTCGCCGGGCTGATCGGCCAGGCAAAGGCGGACGCCACGGTCACCTCGGCCGACGGGCGCACCGCCGGCACAGCAATTGGCTGTGATCAAGCGGCGAGCGGAGGAGCTGCTGGCGGATCAGCAGCGGATTCTGCGGGACTCTGCTGAGCCTGCTGAGCGTCGCCGGGATCGAGCTGTGCACGATCGAGTGCGCTGACCGGAGGCCGACAGGGCTTGGCTGGACGCCTGGTTCATGGAGCGCGTCTTCCCGGTGGTGACGCCGCTCGCCATCGATCCGGCTCATCCGTTTCCGTTCATTCCGAATTTCGGCCTTGTCCTGGCGCTGCTGCTGGTGCGGGAGGAAGATGGCGCAGGGCATGCGCGGCCTGCTGCCGCTGTCCGACCCAGGTGGAGCGCTTCATTCGCCTGCCCAGCGCCGAGCCCAGTGCGACCAATCCGCTTCATCCTGCTGGAGGACACTCGTCGTCCTGTTCCTGGACCGGGTGTTTCCCGGGTTCCGCCTGAGCGGTCACGGCATGTTCCGGCTGATCCGCGACACCGACGTGGAATTCGAGGAAGAGGCCGAGGACCTGGTGCGGTCCTACGAGATCGGCGCTTGAAGCGCCGCCGGCGCGGGGTCGCGATCCATCTGGAGATCGCTGAGGGCGATGCCGCGCGAACTGCGCGAACTCGTTGTCGATGAGCTGGACGCGGCGCCAGACGAAATCCACGAAGATCAGCGCCTGCTCGGGCTGGTCGACACCAAGCAACTGATCGTCGACGATCGCCACGATCTGCTGTTCGCGCCCTACACGCCGCGCTTTCCGGAGCGCATCCGCGATTTCGGCGGCGACTGCTTCGCGGCCATCCGGGCGAAGGATATCATCGTCCACCACCCGTACGAGAGTTTCGACGTCGTGGTGCAGTTCCTGCGGCAGGCGGCGCAGGACCCGGCGGTGATCGCGATCAAGCAGACGCTGTACCGCACCAGCCGCGACAGCACGATCGTCAATGCGCTGATCGAGGCGGCCGAGGCGGGCAAGTCGGTTACCGCCATGGTCGAATTGCGCGCCCGGTTCGACGAGGAAGCCAATATCCGCCTCGCCCGCCGGATGGAGGCCGCCGGCGTTCAGGTCGTCTTCGGCTTCACCGGCCTGAAGACGCACGCCAAATTGTCTCTGGTGGTGCGTCGCGAGGCTGGCGCGATCCGGTCCTATGCGCATTTCGGCACCGGCAACTATCATCCGATCACCGCGCGTATTTACACCGACCTGAGCTTCTTCACCTCCGACCCGGCCCTGACGCGCGATTCGGCCCGGTTGTTCAACTTCATGACCGGCTACGCCCGGCCGGACACGATGGAGGAGCTGAGTTTCAGCCCGCTGACCACGCGCGACCAAGCTGCTGGAGCTGATCGACCGGGAGATCGCGTTCGCGCGCGAGGGCAAGCCGGCGGCGATCTGGCTGAAGATGAACAGCCTGACCGACGTGCAGCTGATCGACGCGCTGTATGCCGCCTCCAATGCCGGCGTGAAGGTCATGGCGGTGGTGCGCGGCATCTGCTGCCTGCGCCCAGGCGTGCCCGGGCTGTCGGAGAATATCCGCGTCAAGTCGATCGTCGGCCGCTTTCTGGAGCACGGGCGCATCATCGTCTTTGGCAACGGCCACGCGCTGCCCGGCCGCAATGCGCTCGTGTTCATCAGTTCCGCCGACTGGATGGAGCGGAACATGGACTGGCGCGTTGAAACGCTTGGTGCCGATCCATAACCCGACCGTGCATGCCCAGGTGCTGGACCAGATCATGGTGATCAATCTGAAAGACACGCTGCAATCCTGGGAATTGAGCGCAGAGCGGCACCTGGCAGCGGATGGCGCCCGGTCGTCGGCCGGTGTCTGCGCACGACTATTTCATGACCAACCCGTCCCTGTCCGGCCGCGGTATCGGCCTTGCACGGACCGACGCCGGTGATCGCCGGCGTGCCATCCCCCGTTGCCGGGGTGGCGGCAGTGGGGGTAACACGGCGGCGTCAGGATCGGGTCAATCAGGACTAGCCCCAGGACTTCCACTATGCCGGCTGTCGCATCCCGCCCGCTGCCCTGCCGCGTTGCGGTGTCGTTGATCTCGGCTCCAACTCCGTACGGTTGGTGGTCTACGAGGGCCATACCCGAAACCCGGTGCCGATCTTCAACGAAAAGGCGGTGCTCCGGCTCGGCCAGGGTATGCAGACGACCGGGCGACTGAACGAAGACGGCATGGCGCAGGCCTTGATGGTCATGCACCGTTACCACCTGATCGCCCGTGCGATGGGGGCCTCGCCATTCGAGGTCCTGGCAACCGCGGCGGTACGCGACGCGCGCAATGGGCGGGACTTCGTGGCCACGCTGCAAGCGCGCATGCCGGGCGTGCCGATCCATATCCTGTCGGGCGCTGAGGAGGCAGCGTATTCGGCGGATGGCGTGCTGTGCGGCATCCCCGCAGCCGATGGTGTACTGGCGGATATCGGCGGCGGCTCGATGGAACTGGTGCGACTGGTCGATGGCGCCCGCGGTCCGTCGCAGACCCTACGTCTGGGGGTGATCCGGCTTTCGGAACGTTCAGGCGGAGATCATGGTCAAGGCTCGGGCGATGGCCGAGGAGGATCTGCAGAGCGTCCCGTGGCTGGGCGAAGATAGCCGGCAGCGATCTTTACCTGGTCGGGGGCGCCTGGCGTGCCCTGGCGCGCATTCACCTGCTGCAGACCGGATACCCACTGCAAATGGTGCATCACTACGTGATCGGCCGGGAGGAGGCGCGCGACCTTGCGGGCCTGATCTCCACGTCCCCGCGCAAGGCGCTGGAGAAGCTGCCTGGCGCGCCGACGGCGGCGGATCGACGACCTGCCGTTCGCCGCCGTCGTGCTGCGCCGCCTGCTGCGTCTGACCAACGTGCGCCGCGTCGTGTTCAGTGCCAGCGGACTGCGGGAAGGCTGGTTCATGCGCCGCATGCCCGCTGAGATCGGCATGCAGGATCCACTTCTGAGCGCTGTGCAAGAGCTGGCGGAGCGTCACGGTCGCGATCCGTCCTTGCCGCCTGCTCTGGTCGCCTGGACCAACCCTTTGTTCACGCGCGAAACGCTGGTGGAAGCGAAGCTGCGGGAGGCGGCATGCTGGGTTTCCGACATCGGCAGCCATGACCATCCGGAATTCCGCGCGGAGCAGGCGTTTTTGCGGGCTTTGCGACAACCGGGGATCGGTTTGGATCATCATGCGAGGGCGTTCCTCGCTCTTGCCGTCGCCATTCGCTATGAAGCTGATCTGGACGCCGCTTTCCTTTCGCCTGCGTGGCTTTTGCTCGATCTGCAGGCCGCCAAGCGGGCGGAAGTACTGGGGACTGCGTTGCGTCTGGCCTATACGCTGTCCGCCGGGACGAAAGACCTCCTGGCAGGAACACGTTTGCGGGTTCAGGGATCGCGGCTAGTGCTCCAATTGCGGGTGGACAGCGGCGTATTCGCCGGTGAGAGCGTCATTCGGCGGCTGGAGCGCCTGGCGCAGGCCTTGGGACTAGAGGCTATGACGGAAGACGGCCTTGTCGAGGCGGCCGACTGAGCGTGCCGGTTGGGCCCCCGTCTGCACCGAGCCCGCATGTATCGATGAATGCCAGGGATTGCGGGGCCAAGGCTGGCGGGGTGTCAGGGGGATGGCGGCTTGACGGCGATCCCGGCGCCGGCTTGCGACCGGCGCCGGGCGATAACCATCAGTTTGCGGTGTCGCCGACTGCCTTGCGGAACGTCGCAACAGCCTCCCGCGCCGCGCGAGCCATCAGGCCGCTATCGTTGGCGACGGTGGTGAACTGGAAGCCCATCTTGATCATCCGCGCGGCATAGGAGGCGCTGCCGTTATGCAGCCCGGCGAATTTGCCGTGCTTCTTGCAGGCGGCCAGCAGCTTCTCGTAAATGCCGAGAATGACCGGTTCCTCACGATCCAGGATCGGGATCATGCCGAGCGAAAGGCCCATGTCGGATGGACCGATATAGATGCCGGAGATGCCGGGAACGGTCAGAATTTCTTCAATGTTGTCGATGCCCGCCTGGGTCTCGATCATCGGGATGATGAGAATCTCGTCGTTCGCCGTGGCTTGATAGCTGCTCGCTTCACCATACATGGCGGCGCGGATCGGGCCGTTGCTGCGCTTGCCCATGGGCGGGTAGAGGCAGGCATCGGCCAACGCCTGCGCCTCGGCACGGTTGTTGACCATCGGGCAGATGATGCCCATCGCCCCGCCGTCGAGACATTTGCCAATGATGCCGGGTTCATTCCATGGCACGCGCACCAGCGGCGTAACGGGGTGCGCCTGCATTGCCTGGAAGCACATCACCATTGACTGGTAGTCCTGCACGCCGTGCTGCATGTCGACAGTGACGCTGTCCCAGCCGCATTGGGCCATGACTTCAGCGGAGAAGCCAGATGGAATGGCAAGCCAACCGTTGACTGCGGCCTTCCCGGCAGCCAGACGTGCCTTGAGTTTGTTCGACATGGAACCGTTTCCCGTTAGTGGCGTGTGAGTGGGACGCTAGGCGCGTCGACAGAGAGCGTCAACGCTGGGACGATATCGATCTCATCGCCGATAGCAACGTTACGATGGCAAACTCGGGACTGAATCGCTGCGTAACGTTCAGGTCGATGCCGGATTTTAGTGGGAGCCGTTGAGCGGCCAAGACGCGGCTGCGGGCGTTCGTCTCATACCAGCGGCCCGAAGTCTTCACTCGTGTTGAGATGAACGGGCCGCTGGTATGGTATTGATTTCGCGCGCAGCCGCAAACCTGCCTCCCCTGGCAACCCTGCGCGCATACCGGTCAGCCCTAAAGGCTGCCGGTATCAGATGACGCCCAGATCGCGCAGGCGCTCTATTTCCTGCTCTGACAGCCCCAACCGTCCCTGGTAGATTTCCTCATTATGCGCACCCAACTGTGCCCCGGCCCAGTGGACTCGGCCAGGGGTTTCGGTGAGCCGCGGCACAAGGTTTGGCAGGGCCAGTTTGCCAACCCGTGGATCTTCCAGATGCAGGATATTGCCACGCGCCTCGTATTGCGGGTCTTCAAAAATCTCATCGATCGCATAGACCGGGCCGCACGGTACCTGCCCAGCCTCGCAAAGCTTCAGCAGGTCAACGCGCGGCAGCGTCGCCGTCCAGGCGGCGACTGTCTCGTCGACCTGGGCCCTGTCGCGTTCGCGGGCTGCGAGCGTACCCCAGGTAGCGGGTTCGGCCAGGTCGGGACGGCCCATGGCCTCGGCCAGGCGGGCGAAGATCTTGTCGTTGGTGCAGGCGATTGCGATCCAGCGTCCGTCCTTGGTCGGGTAATGACTGTGCGGCACGACGTTGACGGTGCCTGGTCCCATGCGCTGACGGACATAGCCTTTGTAGGCGAAGGCCGGGGCCAGCTCATCCAGAATGCGGAATATCGGTTCGTACAGCCCGATATCGACGATCTGACCGCGGCCGGTTTTCTGCCGTGCCTGAAGCGCGAGCAGGGCGCCAAGGGCACCGTAAATGCCGGCCATGTAGTCAGGTATCGTTGCAGATCCGGGCGTGACCGGTGCCCTGTCCGGATAGCCGGCCAAGAAGGACAGGCCGCCAAACGCGTTCCCGATGCGCCCGAAGCCGGGTCGATCCTTGTAGGGCCCTGTCTGTCCGTAGCCGGAAATGCGCACCAGGATGAGCCGTGGATTGACAGCGCTCAGCACGTCGTAGCCCAGGCCCCAGCGTTCGAGCGTGCCAGGCTGGAAATTCTCCACCATGACATCGGACTGTGCCACCAGGCGCTTCAGCAGCTCGGCGCCCTCCGGCTTGCGCAAGTCGAGCGTGATGCAACGCTTGTTGCGGGATTCCGAAAGCCAGGGGAGCGAGTCGCCGCATTCGGTCATCGTGCCGAAACGCCGTGTTGCGTCGCCGATCTCGGGCAGTTCGATCTTGATCACATCGGCACCGAATTCGCCAAGTTGGGTGGCGCAGAATGGGCCGGCCAGGAAGGTGGAGACGTCGAGGACCTTGCATCCCTCCAGTGCCTGGACGTCGAGCATCACGCGCCTCCCTGTTCGCAGGATCCGTCGCGCACGCTCCACGATCGGGTAGTCGATGAATTGTCCGTCCAGCTGGATCGAGGCGAGACCTTCTTTTTCCGCCCGGTCAAACGCCTCTACGATTCGCCGTGCGCGGGCGATCGCCGCCTCGTCAGGTGAGAAAGCGGCATTGGCATCGGCGATCTGGTCGGGGTGGATGCACATTTTGCCCTGAAAGCCGAGTTGCGCAGCATGGCGGGCAGAGGCGACGAAACCGTCCGCATCGCGCAGGTCGGCCCAGACGGTGTCGAGCGGCGGCTCCATCCCTGCGGCACGCGATTCCATCACGCAGGCTGTGCGGGCCGGGAGCAGTTCGGCTTCGGAGCGCGACCAGACCATGCCCATGTCCAGGGTGAAGTCGCCGGCGCCAAAGGCCAGACGCCGCGCACGCGTGCCGGAGCGGCAGATTGCGGCCAGATTGCTGATGCCGAGTGCGGTCTCGATGATCGGGATCAGATCGACAGAGCCGGCAGGCAGGCCGTGTTCGCGTTCGAGATTGGCGATCATCCACTCGGCAATCTTCAGGTCATGCGCGTGTTCGATCTTGGGCAGGATGATGCCGTCCAGGCCGGCGCGCACGACGGCTGTCAGGTCACCGTGGCACCAGGCGGTGGTCAGGCCGTTGACCCGGACATAAAGCTTGCCAGTGCGCGGCTGCGATCAGCGCCTGGCCACGACGAGCGCGCGGGTGGCGACTTTTTCCGCAGACGGCGACAGCGTCTTCGAGATCGAGGATGACGCCGTCGGCGGGGAGGGTCAGGGCTTTCTCGACGCGGCGCGCATGATTGGCCGGTGCGAACAGAAGGCTGCGATAACGACTCATTATTCTGCCGCCCTCTGCATGGCGTGCCAGTCGGCGGCACGCGGGATCGGCAGTCCCAGGTTTTCGCGCAGAGTGGCGCCGCGATAGTCCTTGTGGAACAGGCCGCGGCGCTGCAGTTCGGGCACCAGCAGCCGCACCACGTCCTCATAGGCAGCCCGGCATCTGCGTCGCGGCCAGAACGAAGCCGTCGCAGGCCGGCGCGGTGAACCATTCTTCCATCTGATCGGCGACCGATTTCGGCGTGCCGCAGAACATCTTGTGCTCCTTGATCGTGCCGCGGCCGGAGACTTCGACGAAATCGCGCACGGTCGGATTTTTCTTGCCGGAATACTGCACCACGCGTTCGCGGAAGCCGTGCCAGGAGAAGCTCGGCCAGTTCCTCGTCGCTGAACGGCTCATCGTAGCCTTTCGAGCCAAAATCGTAGTTCAGCACTTCAGAGATCAGCACCAGCGCATCGACCGGCCGCGCCGACGCCTCGACGATCGCGCGCTTTTCCTGGGCGGCCTCCTCGGATTCCGCGACAAAGACGTAGCAGGCCGGCGCGACGTGCACCGTGGTCGGGATCGCGCCCGTCGGCGGCGACCGCGCTCCTTGAACGTCGGCGTAGTGCTGCTTGCCGGCTTCGAGGTTGTGGTGGATGACGAACACCAGTTCGGCCCATCGCGCGGCGAAGGCCTGGCCGCGGCCGGATTGGCCGGCCTGGATCAGCACCGGATGCCCTTGCGGCGAGCGCGGCACGCTGAACGGCCCGCGCGAACTGAAAATAGGCGCCCGACATGGTCCAGCCGATGCACCTTCGCCGGATCGGCGAAGCGATTGTTCTCCTTGTCCAGGATCAGCGCGTCGTCTTCCCAGGTGTTCCAGTGGCCCATGACGACGTCCATGAACTCATCGGCGCGGTCGTAGCGCGCGTCGTGCTCCATGTGCTCGTCGTGGCCGAAATTCAGCGCCTCGGCGCTGTTCAGCGAGGTGACGATGTTCCAGGCGACGCGGCCCTTCAGCATCAGATCCATCGTCGCGAACACGCGCGCGACGTGGTACGGCTCGTAATAGGTCGTCGAATACGTCGTCCCGAGACCGAGCTGCGTGCGTCGCCATGCCCATCGCCATCAGCGATGGTGGACGGATCCAGTTTCACCGCGCGCACGCCGCGCCGCGATCGCTTCGGCATGGTGGCCGGTATAGAGGTCGGGCAGCGCCAGACGGTCGTCGAAGAACGCCATCTGGATCTTGCCGTCCTCCAGAATGCGGGCGATGCGCTGGTAGTATTCCGGGGTCAGGAAATCCGAGCATCGTCGACGGATGCCGCCACGAGCCCGGCAGGTTGGAACAGTTCTGCGCCTGCAGGAACGGCGACCAAGGTCATCATGCGATTCATGGAATCGTACCTTTTCAGATCGGCAGATCGACATCCAGCAGCGGCGCGTGCTGCTGGCAGCCATAGACATCGGTGTCGCCGAAATCGCCGGCCGGCACCAGACGCGGGCAGCGTCGCCTTGAAGGCAAACGCGGCGTCATAGGGCGTGAACAGAACCGTGTTCGGTCGGCACGTTGTACAGCCGGGCGAACAGCGCCGGGCACAGCACGCCGGTCGCCTTGACCCGGCGGAACGTCTCGGCGTCGTCGAACACCACGTCGATGGTCAGTTCGAACGGCCCGGCGTTCTTGCTTTTGCAGACGCTCGCGACGTCGCTGATCAGGGCCATGTCAAAGCGTCTCGTATTCGATGGGGAACGGTTCAGTCGGATCGTCCAGTTCGCGCCATGTGATAGACGCTGAAACGATAGACCGGCCCGACCTCGATGTCCGATGGCGAGAACGGAAATGCCATGTTGCCTTCCCGGCACAAACGTCCGGGGAAGTCGGTGTGCAGCATGTTGGTTCGTGCCATGCCCAGCACGGCGCTGGCCATTTCCTGGCTGTGGCGCGAGACGACCTCGATCACGAAGCCCAGCTCGTGCGGCAACGCCCCGCGTGACGGCTCGCGCTCGCCCATCACGCCGTCACGGCCGTAGACCCGGATGCCGAGCTGGTAGCTGTCCGGATCGGCGCCGAACTGCGCGGCTTTCGTCGCGACCTCCCGCCGGACGCTGGTCGAGGAAATCGTCCAGCCGGCCGATCAGCAGCGGATCGCGCGTGCCGCAGACGCAGATCGCGCGATAGCCCGCCAGCTCCACGCCCTCCAGCTTGACCGTGTAGCGATCGGCCGGGTGTCCAGCGCATGCCGGAGATCCGCACCGCGCGGTCGCTGACCGCGTCGAACCGGCAATCGGAGGTGTCGAGCATGCCGCCCGGCTCGATGTGATGGATCGGGCTGCTGTTTTCGTGCAGGGAGTGATTGGCGATCGACAGCGGCGTGCAGCGGCGGGCGGGATTGGTCGGCTCGCATTCGACATGATCGTCGCGGACCGTGACGAACAGGCAGTCGTGGCCTTTCGGGATCGACGGCGTCGCGCCGCATTCCAGCATCTTGCCGGCATACCAGGACGGGGCGGGCGGCAGTTGCGCCCGCGTCGCCGCGGCGGCCCATGAGGCCGGATCGCTCGCCCGGCCCGCCAGCACGACCTGCGCGCCGGCATCCAGCGCGGCGATGAACGGCTCCGGCCCCATCATGCCGACGATCCGGTCAGCGCGATCGATCGTCGCATCGGTCAGCGGCGGCTGGTTGCGCGAGAGGCTTGACCCGGCCGGCGGCGACCCGGCGCTTCACGCTGTCCTTGTCCTGCTCGGCGTGGATCAGGGCCATCTTGAAGTGCAGCCCGTCCTCGCGCGCGATCTCGCGCGCCATGCCAGCGACGAGTTCCAGATGCGGCGCGCCGCCGGCGCCGCCACAGGTGCCGATCACCAGCGGAATTTTTGCCTCGATCGCGGCATGCAGCATCAGCCGCAGGTCGCGGCGGATCGCGATCGGCGAGCAGAACGGTTTGCCCGAACCCAGGTAATGCGGCCCGGATCGACACTGCCGCCATCGACGCCGATGACATCGGGACGCCGGTCCATGCCCGGCGCGCAGCGAGGCTTCCGGAAACCCGTAGCCCAGGATGGCACTGGTCGACAGCAGGCGGATTTCCTTGCTCATGCCGCGCAACGCTCGAACGTTCGCATCGTCGTTTCCCCTTCCCCCCGGAATTGACCCTTTTTTGACCCGCACGGCAAGCAAGCGAGGGGGAAGTAAGGCTTCTCCTACTGGTCCTTCCGCTCCTGCTTACGCAACCAGGCTTGTGCTGCCTGGTCCGCGCCCGAGGGCAGGGGTGCGTTCGGATCATGGATCCAAGCGAGGATATCACCGATCGGCCGAGCGCGGTCTTTGTCTCGGAGCATGAGGTGATAACCATCCGGGTAGAAGGCACGATCGACGTTGGACGGTAGATCTCGCCAGGTTGCGGCCGTGGCGTTGGGCGGGATCAATTCGTCGTGCCCGCCATATAAAAAGAGGGACGGCGCCGGCATGTGCGGCGCGGCGGCAAGGGCTTTGTCCATTAAGTCGACCAAGCCCTTAACGGCGTCTACCCGCGTCGCGTGGATCGTTAGTGGATCGTTCGACAGGCGAATCAGCGCTTCGCGGTTATCGCTGGCGGTGACCTTTACCAGGCCGCCGCCGGTCAGTCGCACACCAGGGGCGATCGCATCTGCGATCCAGAGCAGTGCGCGCGTCGGAAGATTTATTTCCGCGCGGCCCCACACGGCAGGTGCGATTAGCACATAGCCATTCACTGACGGTGGGTTGGGTTGCGGTTGCCATCACCATCAACACCGCTGCACCCATGCTCTCTGCCATCAGGATCAGACGGGTGTGAGGATAATGAGCGCGCAGTATCCGTATCTCGGTCCGAGCATCGTCGACGAGCATTTGAGTGCCGGGCCAATGGCCCCTGTTTGGCGTCGCGCCAAAACCGCGAAGATCGGGGGAATAAAGTGCGATGCCCGCAGAGGTGAAGTCCGGCGCGGGATACTCCCACGCATCGCGGCTGTCGTTCATGCCATGCAATGCCAATACGACGGCGGCTTGGGGCTTCCTCTGGTAGCCAGGCGCGGTATGGAATGGTTGTTTCGTCGGGCATGACGAAGGTGCCGGTGGTCACGGGCGGTGGGCCGGATATGGCGGAGCGGCGGGTTCACACAACTGCTCAGGAATGTCAGCGCGAGCAGTGATAGTCCAACCCTGAGGCGCCAGCCTACCGAGGCGGTGCGTTTGAGCGGCATGGTTGAAAGCATATTCTGCACTGCTATCATTGCCGCCAACTTTGCACTAGTTAAACGCCGTACATGCCAGAGGATCCCATGCCGGAGGGCACTGCCCCAGACACTGCGACTGCCGAGGTCATCGTCGCAAGCCAACGCACCGTTGCTTGCGACGGCGGCGTCGGCCCGCTCGGCCATCCCCGCGTTTTCATGACCATCGTGAACGACCGTGTGATGTGTCCCTATTGCTCACGGATTTTCGTTTTGCGTCCAGGAGCCGGCCACGACAGCGGACATTGAAATGGCTGCTGCTCCGGCAAGCGAGATACCGGACGCTCCGGACAGCACCCCGCCCAAGCTGCATCTGATCCTGATCGACGGATCGGGTTTCATCTTCCGTGCCTTTCATGCCTTGCCGCCGATGACCCGTCCGGATGGCACACCGGTGAATGCGGTGTTCGGGTTCTGCAATATGTTGTCGCGCCTGCTGCGGGAGCATGTCGGCACGCATATTGCGGTCATCTTCGATGCCGGCCGGATAACATTCCGGAACAGGCTGTATGAAGACTACAAGGCACATCGTCCTCCTCCGCCGGATGAGATGATCCCTCAGTTTGCGCTGGTGCGAGAAGCCACCGAAGCCTTCGGCGTGCCTGCGATCGAGTTGCCGGACTGGGAGGCTGATGACCTGATCGCATCTTACGCGTCGGCGGCCGAGCAATCCGGCGGTCTGACAACGATCGTTTCCTCCGACAAGGATCTGATGCAGCTCATCCGGCCGGGCGTCGATATGCTCGATCCGATCAAGCAGAAGGTCATTGGCCCTCAGGAAGTTGTCGAGAAGTTCGGTGTGCCGCCTGAGAAGATGGTTGAGGTGCAGGCGCTGATCGGTGATGCCACAGACAATGTTCCTGGGGTACCAGGCATCGGACCAAAAGGTGCGGCGCAGCTAATCAACGAGTACGGCACGCTGGATGCAGTCTTGGCGGCGGCGCCGTCGATGAAGGCATCGAAGCGGCGCGACATGCTGATCGAGCACGCCGACAAGGCCCGCGTTTCGCGCGAACTCGTTGAGCTTCGGGCGGACACTCCTCGTCCGCTTCCTATCGAGGCCCTTGTTTGTCGTGAGCCTGATCGCAGCGCCCTGGCCGCTTGGCTGGTACAGCAAGGGTTCCGGTCGCTGATCGCGCGGCTAGGGCTTGACGGTGTTTCACGCACGCCAACCCCGACGGCTCAGACGTCGGCGGACCCGATGGTGGAGAAGGCGGCGATCGCCGTACAGCCTTCGCAAGGAGAATTCGGTTTCGGCAGCTTGACCGAGACGGCTTCAGGTTTCGGACCCGTACGAGGCGGTTACGACCTCGGACGCGTTACGCGCGTGGGCGGCAGAGGCGAAGACCGTCGGCCATGTAGCGGTTGATACTGAGACAGATGGCCTCGATCCCATGCGAGCGCGACTTATCGGTTTGTCGCTCGCTACTGAAAAGGGGAGGGCATGCTATGTCCCCTTGGCGCATGAGGCGCTGACGGAGCAGGTGGCGATCGCCGACGCAATCGCAATCATTGGGCCGGTCCTGGCTGATGCCTCGATCCTGAAGATTTTCCAGAATGCCAAGTTCGACATGATGATGTTGATCCGCGCCGGCTTTCCACCGCCGGCGCCGATCGACGATCCCATGCTGATTTCATACACTCAGGAAGCCGGTCTTCACGGCCACGGGCTCGATGAACTGGTCCGATTGCACCTCGGCCACAGCATGATCAGCTACGACGAGGTTACCGGAACGGGACGGAACCGCATTTCGTTTTCGCAGGTGCCGATTGATCGCGCTACGGCCTACGCGGCCGAAGATGCCGATGCGGCCTTACGGCTTTGGGAAACGCTGAAACCACGCCTGCGGCTTAGCGGGGCTTTGCGTCTTTACGAGCATGTGGAGCGGCCGCTCCTTCCCGTCCTGCTGGATATGGAGCGAGCCGGCATAAAGGTTGACGCTGACGATCTCCGTAAAATGTCGGTTGAGTTCGAAGGCCGTATGGCTGTGATCGAGAGGGACTGCCACCGGCTAGCAGGGCACGCGTTCAATGTTGGCAGCCCCAAGCAGTTGGGGGAGGTGCTGTTTGACGAGCAGAAGCTGCCGGGCGGGAAACGGATGAAGACGGGTGCCTGGGGGACGGATTCCTCAGTGCTACAGTCTTTGGCCGATCAGGGGCATGAATTGCCCAATCGTGTGCTGGAATGGCGGCAACTACAAAAGTTGAAATCGACGTATGCCGATTCCCTCGTGGATGACATCAATCCAGAGACAGGCCGCGTTCACACCTGTTTCGCGATGGCTATCGCGTCGACGGGACGCCTCTCTTCGACGGACCCCAATCTTCAGAATATTCCAATCCGGACGGAGGAGGGCAGCCGGATCAGGGGCGCTTTCATCGCCGAACCGGGGCATGTTCCTGGTGAGTGCCGACTATTCGCAGATCGAGCTTCGGCTCCTCGCCCACGTTGCAGATCTGGCGCCGCTGAAAGAAAGCTTTGCCAACGGCGAGGATATCCATGCCCGGACCGCGAGCGAGGTGTTTGGAATTCCGATGGAAGGCATGGATGCCATGACGCGGCGACGCGCCAAGGCCATCAATTTCGGCATCATCTACGGCATTTCGGGCTTCGGCCTGGCAAGGCAGTTGGGCATCACGCCCGGGGAAGCGCGGGACTACATAGACCGCTATTTCCAACGCTATCCAGGGATCCGCGACTATATGAGCCGGATGCGGGAAGAGGCGCGTAGTAGGGGCTATGTCGTCTCACCGTTGGGCCGACGATGCTGGGTCCCTGGCATTGCCGACAAAAATCCGGCACGGCGTGCTTATGCCGAGCGGCAGGCGATCAACGCGCCGTTGCAGGGTGGAGCGGCCGATGTGATCAAGCGGGCGATGGTCCGCCTTCCAGCCGCCTTGAAACACGCTGGGCTGAAATCACGACTGCTCTTGCAGGTACATGACGAATTGCTGTTCGAAGCGCCAGAGAGTGAAGTCGAGAGGTTGATATCGGTTGCACGGCAGGTGATGGAGAGCGCGGCGGTGCTCTCGGTCCCTCTGGTCGTTGAAACGGGCGTAGGGACTACGTGGGCAGACGCTCATTAGTGTGAGCGTCTGCTAAAACCCGCTTCTTGTCGATTTAGTCCTGGCTGACGGTTTTGCCGGACGCCAGAATTTTGATTGCTTCCCGCGCTTCTATAAGCTGAAAGTCTGTTGTATCCGGCTTCGCGGGATCGAAAGCCGGGAAATCCTCTGGCGGCTTTTCTCGAAGCTGCTTTAGCGCCGGCGGCAAGTCAGTCCGTGCAACGTCGGCATCCGGGTTCGTCCCTCCCAGATTCGTGAGGGCTTTGCTGTAGTCCGCTTCCCGTTCGCCGCCAAAGTTCGCAGGTGCGTCCCGTGTTTCGCGCACGGTGACGTCCGGGCTAATTCCTCGTGCCTGGATGGACCGGCCGGACGGCGTGTAGTACCGGGCCGTCGTCAGGCGCATCGCGGTATTACCCGGTAGCGGAATGACCGTTTGGACCGATCCCTTGCCAAAGCTGCGCGTGCCCAGCAGGACGGCGCGGTGATGGTCCTGGAGCGCACCCGAAACAATCTCGGATGCTGAGGCGGAACCTGCATTGATCAAAACGACGAGGGGGGCACCATTGAGGATGTCACGACCCCGAGCGTCCCATCGCTGGCTGTCTTCAGGATGTCGTGCACGGGTGGAGACGATCTCACCTTCCGGAATAAAGTCAGAGGAGACTGCGACCGCCTGATCCAAAAGCCCCCCCGGATTATTGCGAAGATCGAGGACGAGGCCGGTAAGCTTGCCGTTATTCTCCTGCTGCAGCTTTTTGACAGCTGCCTTGATGCTCGCGTCGGCTTGCTCAGTAAACTGGGTTAGGCGCACATAGCCGACTCCATCGGGTTCCATACGCGATTTGACGACCTGAATGTGAATAGTCTCCCGGATCAGCGACACCTCGATGGGTTTATCCACTGATTGGCGCTTTATGGTCAGGAGGATCTTGGAGTTGGGTGGACCACGCATGCGGTCGACGGCATCGTTCAGCGAAAGTCCGATGACGCTCTTCCCATCCAGAGCGGTGATGATGTCGCCAGGCTTTATTCCCGCTCGAGCAGCAGGCGTGTCGTCGATTGGTGAGACGACCTTGATGCAGCCCTTTATCTTCGTTTACCTCGATCCCGAGGCCTCCGAATTCTCCTCGGGTCTGAATTTGCATGTCCTTGAAAGACTTGGCGTTCATATAAGAACTATGCGCATCAAGGCCCGTCAGCATGCCGTTGATTGCGTTTTCGATCAATTCTTTATCATCAACTGGATCGACATATTCCGCACGCGCCCGCTGCAACACATCTCCGAAAATTTTCAGCAGTTGGTACATATCGGTGCGACTGCTGTCCTCCGCAAATGCGGGACGCAACGGCCATTGATCAGCACCGCCGACCGCAAGGCCTGACGCGAATGCAGCAGCGACTAAGAGGCTGTAGCGCCACTGCTTGAAACGGAATTTCATATTTCAATCACCCTCGGCCCTGCGAACCCGGAAAAGGCTGGACGCGCCGCAACAGAAACTCGATCACACATGGTCAGAGCCATGCTGCCTCAGGAAGCAGGTATACGTCCACCGTGGAATGAGGTGTCATCATTACCAATCTGAGAGGTATTTCCGAATCCAAACGGCCATAGAAGGCGGCTGAGGACGGGTCACGGTCCCAGATACCTCGCGGGTGACATCAGGGCATCAGGACCGTGCTTCCTGTCGTTTTGCGGGATTCGAGGGCAATATGCGCAGCGCCTGCTTCCTTCAGAGCGAAAATCTGGTTGACCTGAATCTTCACTGCGCCGCTCTCGACAACGTCGAAGAGATCCGTCGCCACCTTAAGAAGGTCCTCGCGCTTCGCCGTGTATGTCGCGAGGGTGGGCCTCGTAAGATAAAGACTACCCTTTGCCGCCAGCAAACTCAGGTCGAAAGGCGCTACAGGTCCCGACGCGTTGCCATAACTGACCATGAGGCCAAGAGGCGCGAGTGAGTTGAGGCTTGCAGCGAAAGGAATCCTTGCCGACGCTGTCGTATACGACCGGAACCATGCCCCCCCCGGTAATCCGCTTAACTTCGCTCGCCAGATTTGCGTGACCGACGACGGCATGTGCGGCGCCATAGGATTTCGCAAGGGCCGCCTTCTCTTCGCTTGAAACGACGCCGATCACGGTACAGCCTAAATGTCTGGCCCATTGACAGATGATCAGGCCGACGCCGCCTGCGGCCGCGTGAACCACGATCGTATCGCCTGGCTTAACAGCATAGGTGCGTCGGAGCAGATACTGCGCCGTCATTCCCTGAAGCATCATTGCTGCGGCAGTCTTGAAGTCGATCGTATCAGGCAACTTGACCAACCGATCAGCCGCGATCACGCGTTCCGTCGCATAGCCACCCAAGGGGCCTGCATAAGCAACCCGATCGCCGGGCGCGACGGTAGTGACGTTGGATCCCACCGCCAAAACGGTACCTGCGCCCTCTTGGCCGATGATCAGAGGCATGCTGGGTGCCTTATAGAGCCCCGTGCGGAAATAGACGTCAATGAAGTTCAGGCCGATTGCTCCATGCTTGATTAAGGCTTCGGTCGGACCGGGTTCGGGGGTCGGAACGTCCTCCCACACCATCACCTCTGGACCGCCAATGGAATGGATGCGGACGGCTTTCGTCATCTCGTGTCTCCGTTCGTCACTCTTGCTGCAAAGAGCGACCCTAGTGGATTTTCAAGTGCCAGCAGCCAATGCTTGGTGGATAGCCCGTCGCCGCCTGAGTAGCCACCGATGTGCGACTCGGCAACGACGCGGTGGCAGGGAATTATGATAGGTATAGGGTTGCGCCCGTTCGCTTGACCAACAGAACGGGGACTGCCACCAATTCGTGCCGCAATGGCACGGTACGAGCAGGTTGCGCCGAACGGGATCTCAAGGAGTGCCTGCCACACCACCTTCTGGTATGCGGTGCCGTGCAGTGCAAGCGGTAAATCGAAATGTTGCAATTCGCTGTTCATGTAGGCGTCCAATTGCTCGACAGCGCGGTTGAGCAGGGTCGTTTGAGATTGCTCTGCGACCCAACCCCATTCAAGAGCAACAATGGCCGCCTCATCCTCAAAGACCGTTAGGTCGCCGACGGGAGAGTGCATGGATAGCTGAGGCACAGGTCTAGGCTCCTTGATGCCGCAGATGCGAAACCGGACCCTGGTCCCTGTCAAGTCTTTGGCGCCTGGGTCCTGGAGCGATCCTTCCGTGCCTGCACGCATCGTTGCGGGATATCGGACCTCAGAGCGGATGACAGTATCTCTCACCTGGGGGTAACAGCACCTCCCAGGGCACCAACGGAATGCGCACTTTAGGCGGCTGTATGACATTGACAATGGCCGGAATCAGTTCCCGGTCGCCTACCCAAGTCTCCTGGCGAGGATTGTCGTGGCTATCGACCACTCTCAGGCTGCAACGGATTGACGGCATGGGGGCGCCGTCACAGGGACGCGGGACCGATACCGCCCCGATTAGTGCCCTTCCACCTGCACGATCCCTGGCCGGGGTGACGCGCTGTGTTCCTTCAGCACCGCCTCCGTTCCCGGATCGATCTCCTTCATCAGCACGTCATAGCCCCAGAGATCGGCCAAGTGCTGCAGCACCATCCGCGCGTCCTTTTCGTCCAGCAGGACGCGGTTCAGCGCGCGGTGATGCAGGATCAGGCGGCGGTCGCCGGCAAGGTTGACGTCGACGACCTGGATGTCCGGCGCCGTCCACGAGACATCGTAATGCCGCGCCAGCGCCTGCTTGATCTTGCGGTAGCCGCGCTCGTCGTGGATCGCCTCGACCCGCAGGTTCGGTTCGTTCGAGTCGTCCATGACGTGGAACAGGCCGAAATGCCGCACCAGCTTGCGGGCTGAGGAATTGCAGGATGAAGCTCTCGTCCCGGTAGTTCGCCCAGACGTCGCGCAGACGTGCCATCGGGTCGCCATTGCCGGCGATGTGCGGGAACCACTGATGATCCTCGGCCGTCGGTTCGGTGCAGATCCGCTCGATGTCCTGCATCATCGCAAATCCCAGAGCGTAGGGGTTGATGCCGGAATAGCGGCGGTCGTCGAAATCCGGCTGAAACACGACGTTGGTGTGCGACGTCAGGAACTCGACCATCGCGCCGTCGGTCAGCAGGCCCTTTTCGTGCAGCCGGTTCATGATCTTGTAGTGGCAGTAGGTCGCGCAGCCCTCGTTCATCAGCTTGGTCTGCGACTGCGGGTAGAAATACTGTGCGATGATCCGGACGATGCGCAGGACCTCCCGCTGCCAGGGCGCCAGGCGCGGCGCCGTCTTTTCCAGGAAATACAGGATGTTTTCCTGCGGCAGTTGCAGCAGCGCGCGGCGGCGTTCCTCGGCCGTCGGGTCGTGGCGGACGTTTTCCTTGCCGGGCACCGTGCGCCACAGGTCGTTGAACACTTTCTCGTCGTGTTCGCGCCGTTCGCGCTCGCGCTTCTCCTCCGACCGCAGATCGGTGGCGCGCCGGCGCGGATAGCGATGCACTGCCTGGTTCATCAGCGCGTGCGCGGCATCCAGCAGGCGCTCGACATTCGCTTCGCCGTAGCGTTCCTCGCACGACATGATGTAGTCGCGGGCGAATTCCAGGTAATCGAGGATGCCGTTGGCATCGGTCCATTGCTGGAACAGATAGTTGTTCTTGAAGAAATGATTGTGCCCGAACGCCGCGTGCGCAATCACCAGCGTCTGCATCGTGGCGGTGTTCTCCTCCATGATGTAGCTGATGCATGGGTTCGAGTTGATGACGATCTCGTACGCGAGGCCCTGCATGCCGGCGCGATACATCGCCTCGTTGCGGGCGAAATGCTTGCCGAACGACCAGTGCTTGTAGAACAGCGGCATGCCGATCGAGGAATAGGCATCGAGCATCTGTTCGGTGCCGATGACCTCGATCTGGTTGGGATAGACGTCCAGCCCCATCTCCTCGATGCGCGATCTTGGCGATCTCGTCATGGCAGCGCTGGATGGTGCCGAACTCCCAGTCGGCGCCTTCGAATAGCGGGCGTTCGGCGCGGATCGGCGGGGAGGATCAGGGATGGAACTGTTCTGCGGCGGCTTCGGACCCCGTCTTCTTGGCGAAAAGTTCGCGGAACACGGGATAGATATCGCGGCGATGACCGACCTTTCGCATCGCCATCGGCGCGCCGTCGCGGATGATGCTCGAGTAGGTCTGCCACAGATCGCTGTCGCGGCGGATGAAGCCCGGCGGGAAATGCTCCGAATCGCGTCCGACTTCCAGATAGGCGTAGTACTGGCAGGCCGGCAGGATCACCTTGGTCAGCAGGGCCGCCGTCTTGTCGTTGTCGCTGGCGGTGTTGTCGCCATCCGACGCCTGGGCCGCGTAGATGTTCCAGTTGTCGGGGCTGTAGCGCTCGTCGATGACGCGCTGCATCTCCTCCAGCGCCGTGGACACGACGGTGCCGCCGGTTTCCGGGCTGTTGAAGAATGTGTCCTCGTCCACCTCGGACGCCTGATGCGTGTGGCGGATGAACACCACGTCGACGTTCTTGTAGCGGCGCTTCAGGAAGATATAGAGCAGCACGTAGAACCGCTTCGCCAGGTCCTTCATGTGCTCTGTCATGGAACCGGAGACGTCCATCAGGCAGAACATCACCGCCTGCGCGACCGGCTTCGGCTGCGCCTCGAAGCGCTTGTAGCGGACATCCAGCGGATCGATATAGGGGATCAGCCCGGTGCGGCGCTTCTTGCGCGCATATTCCTCCTCCAGCGCGACGACGCGGGCTTCGTCCCTGCCGTCCGCCCTCGAGCGCTTCGATCTCGTCGAGCAGCGCCTGCAGCTCCTCGGGCTTCGGCCGGCGCAGCGCGATGCGGCGGGACAGGGAATTCCGCACCGTCCGGTTCAGCGCCAGATTGGCCGGCGACCCCGTCACCGAATAGCCCGCTCGGTGATAGACCATGGCCTCGGCGTTCACCACCCGGCGCTTGGCCAGGTCGGGAAGTTCCAGGTCTTCCAGGAACAGGTCGACGAATTCGTCGCGCGACAGGGCGAAGCGGAAATCGTCCTCGCCCTCCCCGTCCGGGCTGCCTTCCGACCCCGATCCGCCGCCGCCCTGGGGCGGCCGCGGGATCGTGTCGCCGGCGATGTATTCCTTGTTGCCGGGCAGCAGATGGTCGCGAATGCCGCCGCGAACCGCTGCGCCGGAAGGACGGCTCGTGCACACCCTGGGCCGGCAGGACGACCTCGCCGCCTTCGTCGGCGTCCTTGATGCTGCGGCTGCCAGCGCTTTCATGCACCGCCTTGCGGATCTGCGCCTTGGCACGGCGCATGAAGCGCTGGCGGTTCGCCAGGTTCTTGCCACTCGGGTTCAGGCGGCGATCGACTATGTGCATAGCGTGCCTGTCAGACCTTTCAGGTCTGGCGGGCAGGTGCTTAGCCCGCCTGCTTCACACGCATATACCACTCCACGAGCCGCCTGACCTGACGTTCCGTGTAGCCACGAGCCGTCATGCGATCGACGAACTCGGTGTGTTTCTTTTCGGTATCACTGTCCTTCTTCGAGCCGAAGCTGATGACGGGCAGCAATTCCTCAACCTGGCTGAACATACGCCGTTCGATCACGTCGCGGATCTTCTCGTAGCTGGTCCAGGACGGATTCTTACCGTTGTTGTTCGCGCGGGCGCGAAGGCAGAACTTCACCACCTCGTTGCGGAAATCCTTCGGATTGGCGATGCCGGCCGGCTTTTCGACCTTCGTCAATTCCTGATTGAGCAATTCCCGGTTCAGCAACTGTCCGGTGTCGGCGTCCTTGAAGTCGATGTCCTCGATCCAGGCGTCGGCATAGGACACGTAGCGGTCGAACAGGTTCTGGCCGTAGTCGTGATACGATTCCAGATAGGCTTTCTGGATCTCGTTGCCGATGAATTCGGCGTAGCGCGGGGCAAGTTCGCCCTTGATGAACTCCAGATACCGCTTCTCGGTGTCCTGCGGCATCTGCTCGCGGCGGATCGACTGCTCCAGCACATACATCAGATGCACCGGATCGGCCGCGATTTCGGTCGTGTCGTGGTTGAACGTCGCCGCCAGCACCTTGAAGGCGAAGCGGGTGGACGCCCCGTCCATGCCTTCCTCGACGCCGGCGGTGTCCTTGTATTCCTGCAACGAGCGGGCACGCGGATCGGTTTCCTTCAGGCTTTCGCCGTCATAGACCCGCATCTTGGCGAACAGCGTCGAGTTTTCATGCCGCTTCAGCCGGCGTCAGCACGCTGAAACGCGCCAGCATCTCCAACGTCGCCGGGGCGCAGGGTGCGGTACCGAGCTCTGAACGGGAGACCAGCTTTTCGTAGATCTTCTGCTCTTCGGTCACGCGCAGGCAGTACGGCACCTTGATGACGTAGATGCGGTCGATGAAGGCTTCGTTGTTCTTGTTGTTCTTGAACGACTGCCACTCCGACTCGTTGGAGTGCGCCATGATGATCCCCTGGAACGGGATCGCGCCGATGTTTTCGGTGCCGATGTAGTTGCCTTCCTGCGTCGCGGTCAGCAACGGATGCAGCATCTTGATCGGCGCTTTGAACATCTCGACGAATTCGAGCATGCCCTGGTTCGCTCGGTTCAGGCCGCCCGAGTAGCTGTAGGCATCGGGATCGTTCTGCGCGTGCATCTCCAGCTTGCGGATATCGACCTTGCCGACCAGGGACGAGATGTCCTGGTTGTTCTCGTCGCCCGGTTCGGTCTTGGCGACGGCGATCTGGCGCAGCCGCGACGGCATCAGCTTCTGCACGCGGAACTTGGAGATGTCGCCGTTGAACTCATCCAGGCGCTTGATGCACCAGGGCTCATCAGGCCGGTCAGCCGCCGGCTGCGGGATGCCGTAGCGGTCTTCCAGCATCGCCCCCATGCGGTCCGGATCGAACAGGCCGAGCGGGACTTTCGAAGACCGGGGAGAGGTCGTCGCCCGGCCTTCAGGACGTAGATGGGGATAGGTCTCCATCAGCGCCTTCAGCCGTTCCGCCAGCGACGACTTGCCGCCGCCGACCGGGCCCAGCAGATACATGATCTGCTTGCGCTCTTCCAGGCCCTGGGCGGCGTGGCGCAGGAAGCCGACGATCCGCTCGATCGTCTCTTCCATGCCGTAGAATTCGTTGAACGCCGGATAGACCCGGATCGTCCGGTTCATGAAGATGCGGCCGAGCCGCGCGTCCTTCGAGGTATCGACCATTTCCGGCTCACCGATCGCGGCGAGCAGGCGTTCGGTCGCGGTCGAATAGACCATCGGGTCGTTGCGGCAGGCTTCGAGGTATTCAGCCAGCGACATCTCGGCTTCGCGATGAGCCTCGAAGCCGCGGACGTAGGCGGAAAAGATGTCATCGACCGTCTGCATTATCGGCCGCTCCGTTCGTTAGGGGTGATGCCGCGGTGCCGTAGGCCGCCCCACCCGCCGTCATGCGTGGAGTCGCTGTGCGGTGCACAGCGATCCAGGGCGCAATTATGCAAGATGGGTGCTACCGCGGCAGATTTCCGGTATTTCGCGAGAATGTTTTCGCTGAAGCGATAGTGCTGGGTGTTCGCGATGGGGAGATTTCCTATCATCGTATGTTCAACAAGGTCGATCTCGACAGTGAATTTTCTTCCATCGGCGCGGCTTCTTCCGGTCCGCGCTTTGGATCGAGTTGCGACCGGTCACGCATTGGTCCGTGTTATTTGGCAGATGGACGAAGCGACACGGATGTCGAGAGTGTTCCGTGATTTGCGATCAACGGTCGGTGGTCGATCCCTTGCCGGTCCGACGGCATCGCCTGCACCCATCACGCAATAGTGAGAGGCAGCGCTCAGCGTTTTCAAGAAAAATCTGAGTCGGTTTGCGTAATGCAGAACCAGTCGCGCAGGGGTGGAGAAGCCGCGCAACCAGCGCGCGATTTCCACGCTCGGCGCACAACGCCGACAGTGCGGCGAACGGTCTGGCTGCCAGGTGCGTCATGCGACCCTCCAAGCCGGGCGAGCGCCGGTTTGTGGCGCCCGAATGTCAGAAACGTACGATGATGTTCTAAAGATTTGGTTAATGCTCCCAACTCTGCAGCGGTCCGCATTCCAAATTCTACATGGGCGCAAGCGCCAATGGTTGAAAATCTTTTTATGATGTGCGCATGGGCAGGTTTTGCCGAAACGACAGGCACCTGCCCTGGGATGGCGCTGATCGGGAACTGGATGTGATTGCGAACGATATGCCCAGCCGCGCTGATGTCGCTGGCAATTCCTCGACTCCGGCGCCTTGGGCGAGGTCTCAGCCTGGATCGTCCCCGCGTCATGGGCATCCTCAACGTCACGCCCGACAGTTTCAGCGATCGCCGGCCAGTTCGCCGCGCCAGACGCCGCCATCGCCGCGGGTTTGCGCATGGCCGAGGACGGCGCCGATATCATTGATGTCGGCGGCGAAAGCACCCGCCCCGGCGCCGAATCCGTCAACGGTGCCGAGGAACAGCGACGCACCCTGCGTGTGGTCGAGTCGCTGGCCGTGGCAGGCTGCGTCGTTTCGATCGATACCCGTCACGCCGGTACCATGCGGGCGGCTTCGGATGCTGGCGCGCGAATCGTCAACGACGTCTCCGGTCTCACCCACGACCCCTGCGCTCGGCCCCTCGTCGCTGCCGCGGATTGCGCCGTCGTGCTGATGCATATGCGCGGCACGCCCGAGACAATGAATAGGCTGGCGCGGTATCGCGATGTCATCGCCGAGGTTCGCGAAGAATTGTCGTCGGTCCTCAACCAGGCCCTGGCGGCCGGCATAGACCCCGAGCGTATCGTGCTGGATCCCGGCATCGGATTCGCCAAGTTCGGGCCGCAATCCGTCGCCCTTGCTGCGCGGTCTGCCGGCCCTGTCAGACCTCGGTTATCCCCTGCTGATCGGGGTTTCCCGCAAGTCCTTCATCGGCCAATTGTCGCAGCAGCCGGACCCGGCGCTACGCCTCGGCGGCTCGCTTGCCGCCGGTCTCTTCGCCCTCTCTCGCGGGGCGGCCATTCTCCGCGTGCACGACGTGGCGGAGACCGTTCAAGCGATTCGTGTGTGGCAGACCCTGTGCGAATCAGGCACGGTTTCGCTTTCCTAACCGGGGGACAGGACTTATGGGTGCACTCCGCATGAGACGGGTTGATGCATGACCAAGACGCGGCGGCTGTTTGGAACGGATGGAATCCGGGGCAAGGCAAATTCGGATCCCATGACGGCAGGCATCGCGCTGCGACTCGGACAGGCCGCCGGCCTGCTGTTCACGCGCGGCGCGCATCGCCACCGTGTAGTGATCGGCAAGGACACACGGCTGTCCGGCTACATGATCGAGCCGGCACTGACCGCCGGTTTCATCGGTGCCGGCATGGACGTCACGCTGTTGGGCCCGCTGCCGACCCCGGCGGTCGCGATGCTGACGCGCTCGCTGCGTGCCGATCTCGGCGTGATGATCTCTGCGTCGCACAATCCGTTCGAGGATAACGGCATCAAGCTGTTCGGTCCCGACGGCACCAAGCTGTCCGATGAGATGGAAATGGAGATCGAGGCCCTGATGGATCAGGGCTTCGCCGAACGCCTCGCCGAACCCCACGCGCTCGGCCGCGCTGCCCGTCTGGACGATGCGGCAGGGCGGTATATCGAGGCTGCGAAAGCCAGCTTCCCGCGTGGCCTGCGGCTTGATGGACTGCGCATCGTGCTGGATTGCGCCAACGGCGCTGCCTACAAGGTCGCCCCGACCGTGCTGTGGGAACTGGGCGCGACCGTTATCGCCGTCGGCACCGCGCCGGACGGTTTCAACATCAACAAAGGGTGCGGCTCGACCGAACCGGACTATCTCTGCGCCCAGGTTGTCGAGCATGGCGCGCATCTGGGCATCGCCTTGGATGGCGACGCCGATCGGTTGGTCCTCGCCGACGAGACGGGGAACTCGTCGATGGCGATCAGATCCTCGCGCTAATCGCCGGCAGTTGGCACCGTACCGGCGCGCTGCTTGGCGACGGCGTCGTGGCGACTGTGATGTCCAATCTCGGCTTGGAACGGCACCTTGCCGGCATGGGTCTGGCGCTGTACCGGACCAAGGTCGGGGACCGCTATGTTGCCGAACAGATGCGCGCGAGCGGCATCAATGTTGGTGGTGAGCAGTCGGGCCACGTCATCCTGTCGGATTTCGCAACGACAGGCGACGGGTTGCTGGCCGCACTACAGGTGTTGACCGTGTTGGTCCAGCGCAACCGCCCGGCGTCGGAGGTGCTGCAGGTCTTCCAGCGCCTGCCCCAGCGGCTGAAGAATGTCCGCTTCAGCGGTGCCTCTCCGCTGCGCACCGCACCGGTCCAGGCCGCCATCCTCGACGCCGAGATTCGACTGGCCGCCCACGGCCGGGTGCTGATCCGCGAAAGTGGCACCGAACCGCTCGTGCGTGTGATGGCGGAAGGTGAGGATGCCGACCTTGTCGCTACCGTCGTCGATAGCCTCTGCGAGGTCATCGCCGACGCCACCCGAGGCGATGCCGCCCGGACCGGTGGGACACACGCCAGCGCCCCTCGGGCTGAAATCGTCTCCGGATGAACGGCCGAGTCCTGGTCATCGCCGGGTCCGATTCCGGCGGCGGGGCCGGCATCCAGGCCGATGTCAAGACGATCACCGCGTTGGGCGGCTTCGCGATGACCGCGATCACCGCGCTGACGGCACAGAACACGTTGGGCGTGCAGGCGGTGCTGCCTGTCCCAACGGACTTCATCCGCCGCCAGATCGAGGTCGTGCTGCAGGACCTTGGCGCCGATGTCATCAAGATCGGTATGCTAGGCGATGCCTCCGTCATCGAGACGGTTGCGGAAGTGCTCCAGGAGCTCGCGCCGGATGTGCCGGTGGTACTGGACCCGGTGATGGTGGCGAAAGGCGGCCAAGCGCTGATGGCCGATAACGCGGTCGCCACGCTGACGCAACGCCTGCTGCCGGTGGCCGCTCTCATCACCCCTAACCTCCCCGAAGCCGAAGCACTCACCGGCCTGCGGATCCGTTCAGTCGCCGACATGGCAATCGCGGCTGAGGCCATGCGCGGGTTCGGCGCACGGGCCGTCCTGATGAAGGGCGGCCATCTCGAGGGCGATACGCTGACGGATCTCATGGTCAGCGGAGCCTCGGCCGAGGCGTTCTCCGACAGCCGGATTCGCACGCGCCATACGCATGGCACGGGCTGTACGACGGCCTCGGCGATCGCCGCGGGCATGGCCCAGGGCCTTGACCTACGCCAGGCGGTGATCCAAGCACGCCGCTTCGTGCGCGCCGCTATCGCCTCCGCACCCGGCTTCGGCGGTGGCCATGGCCCGCTGAACCATGCCGTCACCGTCGACATCGCGCGAATCGGCAGCCCGATGTCCGACACCGGTGGGTGACGGAAGGGGTCAAAACGAGCGTATGGCGAATCCGTTGGCCAAGCCACGAATCTCTGCTTAGATGTTACATCTACGGGGTGAAATGCCGGTCTGCCCGCCCCCCGTAGCGGACCTGTTCGGCGCCCGGTCAGCAGCCCGGCGATCGCGTCGGCAAGCTGTCCCACCGCCTCACTCATCGCAGCGACCAAAGCGGTGGTGGAGCTGTTCTCAGGCCGGACCGACAGTGACACACCGCGGCTGCGGATGGTGCGAGCGTCGGTGGCGATCTGCGTCGCCAGGTTCAGCGTGCCCTGGCTGTCGAGGTCCATACGCTGCAGGTTTACCTCCACCGCCACGTCCGACGGCGCAGAGATCGCACCCGTATCCGCGAAGACGGCGCTTTCGGGCAGCCGCTCGCCCAGTTCCCCGACCAGGATGCGCAGGATCATTGCGTCGAGCGGCTCGCCCCACCAGTCGTTGGGCAGCATGTCGATCCGATAGCCGTCGGTCGACCGCACGATCTGCAACCGCTCCAGATAGCGGGCTAGCGCGATCCGCTGCACCACGATCGATTTCGGCGCCGCGTGGCGGATGATCCCGGGACGATCCGCAAGGACATAGAGGTTCGGGTAGGGTGAGGAGCAGGCAACGGGCAGAGCGGCCAAGCCGAGCAGCAGGCGGCGGCGGGACAGGGGCATGTCTTAGCCCATCTTCGCGGATTCACCCTCATTTTCCGTGGCCGGTCTCGAAAATCCGCAGTTGTATCCACAATCTGCCCTCTGAAACCGGGTGTAGTGAAGACCAAACCTGTTCCCAGCCCGTTCGGCCTGTGGATAGTTACGCATCGTCATGTTCCTCCGATCGACGATTCGCCACAAAGACGGCAAGCCCCACCGCTACTGGAGCGTTGTGGAAAACCGCCGTGTTGCCGGCAAGCGGGTTGTGCAACGCCCGCTGCTCTACCTCGGCGAGATCAACGACAGCGAGGCCGCCGCCTGGCGCAAATCGATCGCCGTGCTGGAAGATGGTTCCCCCCAGCCCCGCACCCTGTCGCTGTTCCCCGAGGACCGGGCCGAAGCGCTGGCGCCGGATGCCTCCATCGTCCGGCTGCGCCTGTCGGAACACAGCCGGCCCCAGCTCGATCCGCGCCATGTTGCTGAGCCGGACATAGGCGACGAACAGGCCTAGCAGGTAGATCTCTATCATAGACCACGGGCGCAGATGCTCAACCCAGGCGAAGATCGAGCGCAACTCCGACGGCCGGGCCATGCCCTCAGGCCGAGCAGCACCCTGAGCGTGCACAGCGTCCTGGCGAGCGGCGCGACGAAGGTGGTGATCAGCACCACGACCGACAATTCCCACACGCCATAGTATTCCAACTCGGCCGGCCCGGTGATCAGGCTCGCCGCACGCTCCTGCCCGCCGGTATTGACCGACATGACTGTCAACGTGCCGGCGATGGCGAAAAGCACCAACTCGGCAAGATTGAGTGCGATGCAGACGCCGATCGAGCTCGCCGCGTGTGGCGCAGCACGGCATCGCAGCGCACGCAGACGGCCCGCCTGCGCGGCGGCATGGACGGCAGGATCTGCATCTGTCCGCAATCCGGGCATTCGTGCAGCTTCGGGGCCGTCATCGCGTTCGCGCCGGGCATCGGGGCGGCAACGGGGATCGGGTGATCCGAAACCATCAGTCCGTTAGGGCGCTGCTGGGCTGTGTGTGCATGCCGATCACCTAGCACGGCGGACGTGGCCGCTGAGAGGCCCCAACCGACCATGCGCGGAAAAATGCCGCAGGCGGACACGAGACCAAAGGTAGCTTCCGTTTGACGACCGAATAAGGCACATAACCAAGATCAAAGGGAGGATAACCGATGGCTTCAAGACCTGTTCTGGGTTCGCTGTTGGCCGGCGTGCTGCTCCTCGGTGCCGGAGCGGCGCCGGCAAAGGACCTGCCGGGCGTTACGGCGACCGAAATCAAGATCGGCAATACCGATGCCTATAGCGGCCCTGCGTCGGCCTATGGCGTCATTGCCAAGACCGAAACCGCCTTCTTCAAGATGGTGAACGACCAGGGGGGTGTCGCCGGGCACAAGATCGATTTCATTTCCTATGATGACGGTTACAGTCCGCCCAAGACGGTTGAGATGACCCGCAAGCTGATCGAGGAGGACCAGGTTGCGCTGTTGTTCAACTCGCTGGGTACGCCGACCAATTCGGCAATCCAGAAATACGTGAACATGAAGAAAGTGCCGCACCTGTTCATCTCCACGGGCGCGGACAAATGGGGCGACTATCAACACTTCCCCTACACGATGGGCTATCAGCCATCCTATCGGACCGAGGCGCAGATCTACACAAAGTACATGCTGCAGCAGAAGCCCGCCGCGAAACTGGCGATCCTGTATCAGAACGACGATTTCGGTAAGGACTATCCGGCTGGCGTCAAGGACGTTCTGAAAGACACGTATTCCAAGACAGTCGTCGCCGAGGCGAGCTATGAGACCTCCGACCCGACGATTGACAGCCAGATCGCGACGCTGAAGGCATCCGGCGCCGATGTGCTGCTGGTCGCCGCGACGCCGAAATTCGCCGCCCAGGCTATCAAGCGGGTGCACGACCTCGACTGGCACCCGATGTTCTTCCTGACGAACGTGTCGATCTCGGTCGGGTCGGTCATGACCCCGGCTGGGGCCGAGAACGGCGTCGGCATCATCACCACGGGCTATATGAAGGACCCGACGGACCCTGCCTTCAAGGACGACAAGGGGATGAACGAATGGCGGTCGTTCATGACGAAGTACATGCCGGGCGCCGACATGACGGACGCCAACTATGCCTTCGCCTATGGCGTCAGCATGGTGATGCTGCACACGCTGAAAGCCTGCAACGGCGACTTCTCGCGCGAGAACATCATGAAGCAGGCGACGCATCTGCATGACGTCTACGACCCGATCCTGCTGCCAGGGATCACGATCAGCACCTCGCTGACCAACTATCACCCGATCCGCGCGATGCAGCTACAGAAGTGGGACGGGAATGACCTGGGCCCGCTTCGGCGACGTGATCGAAGGCGCCAGCTCAAGCTGACGCTTGGCCACCGCCCCGCCATGGTGGGGCGGTGGTTGTTCCGCGACCGAACCGGGGTATATCAGCCGAACAAGTCGGCCGGGGAGTCCGCACGCAGGCTGTGCCCAAGGGCCTCGCCCAAGCGAACGGCGTCGTTGGCGGGGCCCGCAAGGCTGCGCCGCAGCAAGAAGCTACCATCTGCCCGTGCGACAAGGCCGTTCAGCTTGATTGTGCCGTCTGCAAGCAACTCCGCATGGGCGCCGATCGGCGTGCGGCACGATCCGTCGAGAACCGCAAGGACCGCCCGCTCTGCCGTGGCAGCGATCCGCGCCGGCGGGTCGTCGATGGCTGCCAGGGCCGCCAGCAGATCGGTATCCGCAGCCCGCGCGGTGATCCCGATAATGCCCTGCGCGGCGGCGGGCAGCATGATGTCGGGCTCCAGCGTTACCGCCTGCGGCAGCCGCAACTCCAGCCGGTTCAGCCCGGCCAGGGCCAGCAGGGTCGCCTGGCACGCGCCCTCCCGTAGTTTGCGCAGCCTTGTCTGCACATTGCCGCGGATCGAGGCGACTCTGAGGTCCGGACGCCGGTGTAACAGTTGCGCCTGCCGGCGGACCGACGATGTGCCGACGACCGAACCGGGCGGGAGCACCGCCAGCGGATCATCGGTGGCGGCGACGGTCTCCGCCAGGATCAGGACATCGCGCGGATCCTCACGCTTCAGCACGCAGCCCAGCACGATGCCGGGTGGCAGTTCCGTCTCCAGGTCCTTCAGGCTGTGCACGGCGCAGTCGATGCGCCTGTTCAGCAGCGCCTCGTGAATCTCCTTTGCGAACAGGCCCTTGCCGCCGATCGCGGCGAGTGGCCGGTCCTGCACCGCATCGCCGGTGGTGGCGATGACGACCTCCTGCCCGTGGCCCAGCAGGCCGAGGAATTCGCGTGTCTGGATCAAGGCAAGCGGTGAGCCCCGCGTGCCGGCTTTGACCATGTTCATGGCGGCGTGTGTAGCATGGTTTCGCGCTCGGAAAACGCGGCAACTCAACTGCCTTGGTTGGCGCCCGGCACCCAAAGGATTTCGGCGCCGTCGGCATTCAGCCGCCGCGCCAGCACGAACAGGTGGTCCGACAGGCGATTGAGGTAGCGCTGCACGGCCGACCCGCCGCCACCCGACTTCACCACCGCCCGTTCCGCCTTGCGTGCGACCGTGCGCGCCAGATGCGCATAGGCGCCGGCCGGCGAGCCGCCAGGCAGAACGAAACTGGTCAGAGGCGGCAGGCTGGCGTTCATGGCCGTCACCTCCTGCTCCAATCGGGCGATGGCGGTTTCGGTGACGCGAAGGCGGCCTTCGCGGTGGGGCATGCACAGATCGGCACCGACATCGAACAGATCGTTCTGGATACGAGCCAACATGCCGTCGGTCCCGGTGTCCTGACGCGTGTGCAGACGGAGAATGCCGATGCAGGCATTGGCTTCGTCGACGGCGCCCAGGGCCTCGATCTTGTCATCGCCTTTCGACAGGCGGCTGCCGTCGCCCAGGGCGGTGCTGCCCGCATCGCCAGTCCTGGTCGTCACGCGATCAATTCGAACCATGGGTCATGGATCCTTTGTTCTCATCCCGGTACGACAAATGGTCGCAACCCGTCGCGCTTCTGCTACCACAACAAGTGACCGCCAGTTCACGGCCCTTTCACCACCACCGCCAGATCACCCGGCCGCACCCAATGTGCAAACGCCTCCCGTACCTTCTCCGCCGTCATTCCTGCATAGGCCTGCGCGGCGCGGTTTGCCGCATCCAGCGGCAGGCCGAGTTCCGCGATCCGCAGATACAGCGCGGCAATCGCCCTGACGCTCGCTCGCTGCATCGGCAACTGACGCAGCAGCTCCGCCTTTGCGCGCGTCAGTTCCGGTTCGCTGACCAGTTCCGTCTGCATCGCCTTCAGGTTGCTCAGCACCAGCGCACGCGCCTTCGGTACATTGTCGGGATCGGCGCCGAACGAGATGCTGTAATCGGCCCGCGCGCGCGACCAGTCGAAATCGCTGCTGATCGAATAGACATATCCGGTCCGCAGCCGTAGGTCCCGATACAGCCGCGAGGAAAACCCACTGCTGAGAATCGTGTTCCCCAGCAGCAGACTGTAACGGTCGGGGCTGGAGATCGGCAGCCCGACTGTCTCGGCCAACATGACACTGTTCTGCTGGTCGCTTTCGTCGTCGAATCCGTCCGTTCGACGGTCCGCTCAGCGGCACCGGCGGGAGGTCGATCGCCGGGCTTCGGTCCTTTGGCCGTCCAGCCGCCAAAATTCGCCTCCACGACCTGCTTCGCCGCCTCGGGCGTGATGTCGCCAATCACGACGATCGTCGTCTGGTCGGGGCGCATCACCGTTGCGTAATAGGATCGGACGTCATCAAGGCTGACGCCGTTGACGCTGGCGGGCGTCGTCTCGCGCAATGCCGGGTCAGCCGGCGGCAAGATCGCCTTCTCGATCGCCTGACGGAAAAGATAGTCGGGTGAGCGTAGCTGTCCGGCGACGCTCCGGGCCAGTTGGCTGCGCACGACCTTGAACGCGTCCTCGGGGAAGGCGGGGTGCAGCACGTTCTCGGCCAGCAGTTTCACCGCCTTGCCGAACTCGGGCGTCTGCGCCTGCACCGAGAAATTCGGGCCGGCCTTGACGAAGGCGGCGATGTCGTCGACGGTCGGCCCGGAACCCCAGCCGGTCATGCGTCGTCGTGCCGTAGTCGAACAACTGGCGCATAATACCGGATACGCCGTCCTTGCCGTGTGGCTGCTGCGTATCCGCAACGGTCCGCACACGACCGAACAGGGAGACGGTTTGGCTGACATACTCCGGCTGCACGATCAGGTGGATTCCGTTCGGCAAGATCTCGGTCACCGGCGGCTTGCCTGGATCGGGGATGTGGGGCGTCCCCAACGCAGCTTCGGCCCAGGACGGCAGCGTGACCGGGTGGTCCGGTGCGGCGGCGAAGGATTCGGCCCCGCCGAACGCGGACTGGCTGACCGGCGCGCCGTTTCCGCGCGGCGTCAGGATCGCGGTCACCGATTGGTCGGGATCCAATAGCTGGCGAGCGAGGCGGTTCACGTCATCGACGGTGACGGACTCGTAGACCTTCGCGACGTCGTCGGGCGAGGAGGCAGCGCGGAACGCCAGAGCCTCCGACCAGTTGGACGCAAGCCCGGAGATGCTGTTCGCCTCGAAACCGATCTGCGCCACCTCACGCCGCTTGGCCGCCTCCACCAGTGCCGGCGGGGCGCCGTTCTTTGCGATATCGGCGATGACCCGGCGGACCTCCGCCAGCAGCGCGGTTGGGTCTTCACCAGTCGGGAAGGCGGCGAGCGCGAGGCCGAAGCCGACGCCCGGCTTCGCCTGATAGGAGAATCGCGCCATCAGCGCCTTGCCGTCCGGCACCAGGGCGTAAAGCGATCCGCGCTCACTGCCGAGGACATCACCCAGGATATCGGCGGCGGCGAAATCCGCGCTCTGCAAGCCCGGCATGCGATACGCCAATGCCACCAGCCCGACCGGAAAATCTGTCGGCAACGTCAGCGTCTTTGCCTGTACGGGTCTGAGCGCTGACCGCGGCGTGCTCGGGCAGGGCATGCGACGGAACCGCATCAAACGTATCGCGCACCTGCGCCAGTACGGCCGGCGGATCGACATCGCCGACGATCACCAGGATGGCGTTGTTCGGCGCGTACCAGGTGTCGTAAAACCGCCGCAGCAACGTCGCATCGGTGGCATCGAAGGATGGGCGCGTGCCCAGCGCATCGTGCTCATAGGGCGTGCCCTCGAACAGGATCGACTGTGCCTGGGTCAGGAAGGTGTAGAATGGGCTGGACAGGTCGCGCGCCACCTCCTGCTCGATCGCGCCCCGCTCCTGCTCCCAGTCGGGCTGATTAAGCGTCAGGCCGCGCATGCGTAGCGCTTCAATCTTCAGCGGCATCGCCAGGTCGGCCGCGGGCGCGGTGTAGGTATATTGCGTGACCGTTTCGGTCGTATTGGCGTTGTAGGTGCCGCCCAGCAGCGCACCGACCAGCGCCAGTTGGTCGCGGTCCAGGCCCTCACTGCCGCGGAACATCATATGCTCCAGCGCATGCGCGGTGCCGGGAAAGCCAGGCGGTGCGTCGTTGGACCCCGCGAGGTAGTTCATCTCGGTCGTCACCACGGGCGCGAGGTGGTCGGGCACGATGACGACCCGAAGCCCGTTGGGCAGCGTGGCGCGCAACACATCGTCGGCCAGGCAGGTCGGCGCGGCAGCCAGAAGGAACACGAAAGCCGTCGCCAGCCACCGCTGCAGTTTCACGCCGGAACTCCTATGTCTTGCGCGGTGATCTTAGGGCGCAGGCGGAACCGCGCAACAATCTGTGGTGGCAGGAGCCAACCCTATGCCGCTTAGCGGATGAAATGTAATGGGGGAAGTCTGGAATGCGCCGGTTCGTGCTGCTGCTGTCGCTCGTCTGGGTTCTTTTCGGCGCCGATCAGGCGCTGGCCCAATCCCGCCCCGACCCGTCCCGCCCCGCCCCTTCTCGCCTGGATGAGATCACCGATCGCGGCGTGCTGCGGGTCGGGCTGACCGGCGACTACCGCCCGTTCTCGCTGAAGGATGCCTCGGACACCTATGCGGGACGGATATCGACATGGCGCAGAGCCTTGCCAACTCTCTGGGCGGGAGATCGTGCCGACGACATGGGTAGGACTCTTGAGCGGGCATTGCCAAGTTAACCGCGGCTGGTGCTAGGCCGAGAGGTGGGCGAAGCTGGCCGGATGACGCCAGAGCCCAGTTCGTACCATCGCCATCGCTTCCCGGCCGAGATCATCAGCCATGCCGTGTGGCTGTATCACGTGTTCAGCCTCAGCCTGCGCGATGTCGAGCTGATCCTGGCCGAGCGTGGCGTGGTGGTCACCCACGAAAGCATCCGAAACTGGTGCCAGAAGTTCGGCGCCGAGTTTGCCAAACGGCTGCGCCGCCGCCGACCGCGGCCTGGGGACACCTGGCATCTCGATGAGGTGTTCATCCGGATCCGAGGCGTGCTGCATTACCTCTGGCGTGCGGTGGATCAGCACGGGGTCGTGCTGGACATCCTGGTGCAGGAGAAACGCGATGGCGCGGCCGCCAAGCGCTTCTTCCGGCGCTTGCTGCAGTGGGTTGCAATACAAACCGAAGCGCCTGATCACCGACGGTCTGCGCAGCTATGGCGTTGCACGCCGTGCCCTGCTGCCCGATGTCAAACACCGGACCAGCCGCTATTTGAACAACCGGGCGGAGAATTCGCATCGACCGACGCGACGGCGGGAGCGGCAGATGCAACGGTTCAAGTCACCCGGCCAGGCGCAGGACTTTCTCTCGGCGCACGCCATCATCTACGGTCACTTCCGGCCACGGCGTCATCGCCTCAGTGCTGTCGGCTATCGGCGTGCTCGGACCAAAGCGTTTCGGACCTGGCGACAGGAGACGTCTGTCCAGCAGGTGGGATAAGGCTCGGCACGCCGGCATCATCAGCCCCAACTTGTTCCGCAATCGGTTAACTTGGCAATGCCCCTCCGACCAATGCCGTGGTGCTTCGGTGGATGAAAAGCCATCGATCCAGGCGCTGGAACGGGCGCAGGGATACCTGAAGCTGCCGAATGGCCGGGCGATGATTGGTCAATCGCATGACTACAAGCGACACGGCACCTCGACGCTATTCGCCGCACTCAACGTCGGCACCGGCCAAATCACCGGCCGGCACTACAAACGCCGGCGCCGGGTGGAGTTCCGCGACTTCATGAACCGCATCGTCGAGCAATACGAGGGCAAGGAGAAATCCATGTCATCCTTGACAATCTATCGACCCACAAGCCGAAGCGGTACCTCTGGCTGGCGCGACATCCGAACGTGCATTTCCATTACACTCCGACCCATATGTCGTGGATGAACCAGATCGAAATCTGGTTCTCGATCTTGGCGGGTCAGTTGCTCAACGGTGCCTCATTCGGCAGTGTCGTGGAGTTGGTCGCCCACATCGACCTTGTCATCAACAGCTACAACGAAGATTCCCGCCCCTTCCTCTGGACTAAAAGCGTTGTCCACCAGACGCGAATGAAGCCATGTTTCGCGGCTTAGCGATTCTGGGTACTAGGCCGCGACGAACCCGCTTTCTTACGGTTGGTCACGCAGCTCCCGATCAGCCGCGCGAGCCTATCGCTGCTCCGGCGCGGCCCGGTCTTTGCACCACTGCGCAATCTGCGCATGGGTCGCGAACCAGCAATGCCCCTTTGCCTTGATGTGCGCGATCAGCCGCTCCAGCAGCGGTAGGCGGGATCTATGACCTGTTATGTGCGGGTGCATCGTGAGCAGGAACAGACCGCCCTCACTCCAGGCACCATCGAACTCAGCGGTGAAGATCTCCTCCACGGCGGACGGCGGGGTATAGGGCCGCAGACCTGAAAACCGTAGCATATTGAAGTAGACGGCGTCGTCGCGGATCCATTCGGGCGGCAACTCGACTATGCCGGTCGGAACCCCTTGATCCTCCAGTTCGTATGGGTCGTCGTCCGCCATCAGGCTGCTGTCGTAGAGCAGTTTCATTTCCCGGATGATGTCCAGCGTGTTCACGGAGAAGTCCCAACTGGCCGTTCGCATCCCGATGGGTTCTCGACCGCTGATCTTCGCAAGGGTGTCGCGAGCCCGCATGGTCAGTTCCCGCTCAGCCTCCCGTGGCAGCGTCGTGTTCACCTCATGAATCCATGAGTGAATGCCGATCTCGTGCCCGTCGTCGGCGATAGCACGAACTTCCTCTGGATGGATCAACGCCGAGACGGCGGGATAGAAGAAGGTTGCTGGGACCGACTCCCTCTCCAGCAGTTTGCGGATACGCGGCGTTGCCTGCCGATTGCCATATTGACCTTGGCTGATCCGCATAGGGCTCGGATCGTTGTCACGAAGGGGGATGGTTTCGTGATCCGCATCGAAGCTGATGGCTACGGCGCATCTTGCACCATTTGGCCAAGTGGCAGGGCGTAGGCTGCGTCCGGCTCGAGCGCGCCCGACCATCTCGCGCCAGGTTGTCTCTGGCCACTGCCATGGCTGCTGATCATTCATCGCGGGTTCCCTTCCTGCCAGGTCACCGCCATGCTGCACCCAGCGTCTGATCTCGGTAAAGCCTTAAGGTCTCGGGCAGAGAGTTAGGGTGAGACCCGCATTCACCGACGCAAAAGCAGGAGAAGAGACCAATGCCTGTCACAGATCCAGCCCGGCTCTCGGCTGAGGATATGATTGCAGCGTTTTCGCGTTTGCAGTTGACGCCGGTCGACGTCTTGCAAGCCGTCACTGAACGAGTTGCCCAATTCAATCCACGGCTCAACGCATTCGCAGTCATGAATCCGGACGCGCTGAGCGCGGCGCATGAGAGCGCCGCCCGCTGGCGTGCAGGGCGGCCTATCGGCTCCCTGGATGGCGTGCCCTGCACCGTCAAGGATCTTGTGGACCTTGCCGGATTCCCCACCCGCCGCGGCAGCCGCACAACAAGTGCCGATCCCCTGGCTGACGACGCGCCTTTGGTCGCTGGCCTCAAGGCTGCTGGCGCTATCATCATTGGCAAAACCACGACCACCGAATTCGGCTGGAAATCGCCCGGAGACTGCCCACTGCACGGGATCACACGGAACCCGTGGAATGCGGCCTATACGACGGGCGGCTCTTCATCTGGCGCGGGTGCTGCCGGTGCAGCCGGTTTCGGTCCACTGCACGTTGGCACGGATGCCGGCGGTTCGGTGCGGATTCCTGCCGCCTGGTGTGGGCTCGTCGGCCTCAAACCAACATTTGGCCGTGTTCCACAATGGCCGGCCAGCGCTTTCGCCAGCGTATCCTGCGCCGGACCCATGACTCGATCAGTCCGGGACGCCGCTCTCATGTTCGGGGCAATGGCACGTTGGGATCTCCGCGATCCGTTCTGCCTGCCGGATGATTCGCGTGATTGGCTGGACGGGATCGAGGACGGGTGTGGCGGGGCTTAGCGTCGGGGTCCTTAGCCGACCGGGTTTCGACGCGCCGGTGGACGCCGACGGGGTCGCCGCCGTCGAACGCGCCGCGCAACTCCTCGCTGACGCGGGCGCTTTCGTTGCGCAGGCTGAGGCCGAACTGCCGGACACCAGTGCCGTTTTCGGGCGAGTGTGGGGCGCGGCGCTGGCTCGAGTCGTGCAGTGTCCTCGGGAAGTAACGCGGCGCTGCTCGATCCGGGCATTCTCAAGGTCGCCGAAGCCTTGGGCGGAATGACGGCCATCGAATTTATGGATGCCGAAGCAACCCGGGCGGCGGTCGGCCACGCGATGGCAAGGCTGCACCAGCGCTTCGATCTTATCCTTTGCCCAACGGTTCCGGCCGGCCCGCCGCTGGCGGATGCACCAATTGCGGATCCGGTGCGCGCGTTGTGGACAGAATGGGCTCCCTGGACCTTTACCTTCAACCTGTCCCGACAGCCGGCCATTTCGGTTCCGATGGGACAGCGGTCCGACGGATTGCCGAATTCGGTGCAGATCGCGGCCGCGCAGTTCCGTGACGATCTTGTCCTGCGGGCCGCGCGCGCAATTGAAATCGCTCAGCCATTCGGAGTTGCCGAACTGGCGTAACCGTTTAGGTCTCGATCAGATCGCAGGTGGCGTTACCGATCACCCATTCTTCGTTGGTGGCAATCACAACGGGAGGTCGGGCACCCGGTATCGGACGAGGACTCTAAAGCGCGCGAATCCCCTCTTGGCCTTTACCGGCCTGACGGTACATCTTCTCTCATAATTCAGGTATTGACGGGAGATTCAGGATAATGACGACGAAATTCGGCCTCGCGCAACCAGTCCGTCGCGTCGAGGACCCGCGGCTGCTGAAAGGCGTGGGACGCTACACCGACGACATCGTCCTGCCCGGCATGCTGCATGGGATCGTGCTGCGCAGCCCTCACGCTGCCGCGAAGATCAGGCAATCGAGCACCGCGGCTGCGACGGCCATGCCAGGCGTGCGCGGCATCTATACCGCGCGGATCTCAAGGCCGACGGGGCTGGGCACGCTGCCCTGTGCCGCGCCGGTGCAGAACCGGGACGGCACCGACCAGGCCAGCGCCGCCGCATCCGGTGCTGGCGGACGGCACTGTCCGTCATGTCGGCGATCCCGGTCGCCTTCATCGTCGCCGACACGGTCAAACAGGCACGCGACGCGGCGGAACCGATGCAGGTGGATTACGACATCCTGCCCTCGGCGACCGATCTGGCGACCGCGATGGACAAGGGCGCAGCCCAGGTCTGGCCGGACGTGACGAACAACATCGTCTTCGACTGGGAAATCGGCGACAAGGCCGCGACCGAGGCACAGTTCGCCCGGGCCGCGCACGTCACCCGACTGACCGTCGTGAACAATCGGATCGTCGTGCATCAGCCTGGAGGCGCGCGCCGCGCTGGCCGATTACGACCGGCGACCGGACGCTGGACGCTTTACGCCAACACGCAGGGCGGCTGGCTGGTGAAAAACCTGATCGGTCCGCTGTTCAACACCGATCCGGAGAAATTCCGCATCGTCACCCCCGATGTCGGCGGCGGCTTCGGCATGAAACTGTTCCTTTACGCCGAGCATGTGCTGACCTGTTTCGCCGCCCGCAAGTTGGGGCGCCCGGTGAAATGGGCCGCCGATCGGGCCGAGGCCTTCCTGTGCGACACCCAGGGCCGCGACAATGTCACGCTCGGCGAACTGGCGATCGACGCCGAGCAACAAGTTCATCGCGCTGCGGACGCGCAACATCTCCAACATGGGCGCGTACCTCTCGACTTTCGCGCCCTATATCCCGACCTATGCCGGCACCAGCGTGCTGTCCAGCGTCTATGGCTTCAAGGCGATCTACGCCAACATTCTCGGCGTGTTCACCAATACCGTACCGGTCGATGCCTATCGCGGCGCCGGTCGGCCCGAGAGCAATTATCTGGTCGAGCGCCTGGTCGACGCCGCCGCGCGCGAACTGAAGATCGACCGCGTCGACTTGCGCCGCCGCAACATGGTTCCGCCCTCTGCGATGCCGCACGCGACGCCGGTCGGCAAGACCTACGACAGCGGCGATTTCCGGATCGTTCTGGACGCGGCGACTCAGCGAAATGGACTATGCCGGCTTCGCCGCCCGCAAGGCGGCCGCCGGCGCGCGGCAAGCGCCGCGGCCTCGGCCTCGCCTATTATCTGGAAGCGACCGGCGGCGATCCGACCGAGCGCGCGGAGATCCGTTTCGCCGACGATGGCTTCGTCGATGTCTATGTCGGCACCCAGTCGACCGGGCAGGGGCACGAGACGGCCTATGTCCAGTTGACCGCCAACGAACCTTGGCATCGACGGCGAAAAGATCCGGATCCGCCAGGGCGACACCGACACGATCCCGGTCGGCGGCGGCACCGGCGGCGCGCGCAGCCTTTACTCGGAAGGCCAGGCGATCGTGAAGACCGCGACTCGGTCATCGAGAAGGGCAAACAGGCGGCGGCGGAGGAACTGGAGGCGGCGGTCGCCGACATCACCTTCGCCGACGGCCGGTTCGTCCATTGTCGGCACCGACCGCGGCATCGACATCCTGACGCTGGCGGAACGGCAGCGGAAGAAGCGGCCGCCGGGCAGAACGCGATCACTGCTCGACACCGCCGAGATCGCCGCGATCGACGACCACACCTTCCCCAACGGCTGCCACATGGCCGAGGTCGAGATCGATCCGGAAACCGGCGTCGATCGAGCTGGTTCGCTACATCGTTTGTGACGACTTCGGCAAGACGATCAACCCGCTGATCGTGCGCGGCCAGGTCGCCGGCGGCGTGGCGCAGGGCTTCGGCCAGGCGATGCTGGAGCACACCGTGTTCGATCCCGTCCTCGGCCAGCTGCTGTCCGGCAGTTTCATGGATTACGCGCTGCCGCGCGCCGACGATTTCCCGGATGTCGAGGTCGATCTGCTGGAAATTCCCTGCGTCACCAACCCGCTGGGTGTGAAGGGCGCCGGCGAGGCGGGCGCGGTCGGCAGCCCGCCGGCGGTGATCAACGCCATCATCGATGCGCTGAGCGAGGACGGCGTGACCCATATCGACATGCCGGCGACGCCGGAGCGCGTGTGGCGTGCAATGGAGCTGGCGAAAGCGGCCTGATACTGGCAGCCGACGAGCTGACCGGTATGCGCACAGGGTTGGGTGGCGGCTGCGCGTGGAATTAAGAAGATTCACCGGTTCGCCTACCTCGAAACGAGTCAAGAAGTCGGACCGCTGTTGGGGTGGACGGCCCCGCGGCATCGCCTGCCAAAGTTGGGTTGTCACAAGCCAACAAAGGACCGTCCCCATGAAGTTTAAGCGCATCGCCATCGACACCTCCAAGCACGTCTTCACGCTGCATGGCGTTGGTGAGCAAGAACGCCCGGTACTGCGCCGCAATCTCAAGCGCAGCGAGGTTGAGGCATACTTCAGCAAGCTGGACAGCCCGAAGTGCTGCTGGAAGCGTGCGGCAGTTCGCATCACTGGGGCCGCACGCTGAGCCGGCTGGGCCACCGGGTACCGCTGATCCCGCCGCAATGCGTCAAGCCGTTTGTGAAAGCCGAAGCGCCTCGTCACCGACGGTCTGCGCAGCTCTGGCGTTGCGCTCCGCGCCCTGCTGCCCGATGTCAAACACCGGACTAGCCGCTACTTGAATGACCGGGCGGAGAACTCGCATCGGCCGACGCGACGGCGGGAGCGGCAGATGCAACGGTTCAAGTCGCGCGACCAGGCACAGGACTTTCTCTCGGCACACGCCATCATCTACGGTCACTTCCGGCCACGGCGTCATCGCCTCAGGGCTGTCGGCTATCGGCGAGTTCGGACCAAGGCGTTTCGGACCTGGCGACAGGAGACGTCTATCCAGCAGGTGCGATAAGGCTCGGCACGCTGGCATCATCAGCCCCAACTTGTTCCGCAATCGGTTAACTTGGCAATGCCCGTGTTGGGACTGCCGCCGACGGTCTGGCTCCATAACCCGTGGCTGTTCTTCTACCTGCTGATGCCAATGCTCGCGGTCGGGTTGGTGCTGATCGTGCCTTGGCTGGCGTCGATCGGGACTATCCGCCGGATGCGCCGGGTCTTGAAATGGCACATGGCCATCGCCGCATCCCTGTATCTTTAGGTTGGGTTGATGCTCATCGTCGGAGCGGTTCTCCGACCGAGGCACGGCACATCTTTCGAGCCGGCGGCGGTAGCAACTGCCCTACGCTTTCTCGTGCAGGTGACCGGTTCGCTGACCGGTCTGTGGGAATTCATGTACAGCCAAGACGCCGCCTACCGGCGCTCGTGCTTCCGCTCGAAGCCGTCCTGCTCGACCTTTTGTTGCTGGGGGTGCTCGCGGGAATCAGGTCAGCGGCGGACGTCAAAGCGGCTCGGCTAGGGTGCGACATCTCGCTTTGCCTGCTGGTCTTGCTGTCACTAGGCACCGCCGGCCTGATCATCTGGCGGGCCGAAGCCCGAGCGGGCGATCATCCTTATTGCCTCGTCGTTCCGCGCGGGGAACCGCCACGCCGATATCGCGCACCGGAGACTTTATTCGACCTGACTGCCTGGCGAGCTCAGGCGAAGGAGGTGATCGGTCATGGTTTTTCCGGACCGACGACGGCGACCACCTGGGAACAACACGCCGCACTTCTCATTTCGAACGGGGACGATGTGGAAGTCCTTAATTGGTCCTATTGGAGCATGGACTTCCGATATGAGCCCAATGGCTGGCGCGACCGCCCGGATCGAAGATGGACCCCTTTGAACGCACTGCATTTCTTTTCCGGTTGCGAACCTGGTCCTCACGCTCTGCTGCCGCTGCTGAGCGTGCGGCGTCTTTTTGTAGTCGTCCCAAATGTGCACTCGAATTACACCCAGGCCCCGTGGATAGCCGGATAGGAGGCTGCGAGCTACGAAAGGGGTACACGAAGCGAATGTAATTCTGCCTAACGGGTTAGTCTCACCGGTCACCCTATCAAAAAGTTCAACACGGCCGAGGTGAAGGCGTCTGGCTGCTCAACATTGGAGATATGAGCCGCATCCAGCACAGCCGTGCTGGAACCACGGATGGCGGCGTGGATTAGGGCGCCAGCCTCCGGCGTCGTTGCTGGGTCCTTGGCGCCGATCACGACCAGGACCGGGTTGTCGATGCTACGGATGGACTCGCGCTGGTCCATGTCGCGGATTGCTTCGCAGCATCCGACATAGCCTTCGAGCGGCGTGCGGCGGATCATCGCGCGCATTCGGTCGACAGTCTGCGGCGCGGTGGCATGGAACTCAGCGGGAAACCAGCGCGTGACGGTGGGTTCCACCGTTGCCTCCATACCGCCGGAGCGGGCCAACGCGACCCGCCCATCCCACAGCGAGCGGGGGCCCATATGGGCCGCTGTGTTCGCGAGCACCGCGCGGTCGATCCGCTCGCGCGCATGGGTCAGCAGCCACATTCCAACCATGCCGCCCATAGAGAGGCCGCAGAAATGTGCGCGGCTAATGCCGAGCCGATCGAGCACGGCAAGAGCGTCCCGACCGAGCTGCTCCATCGTGTAGGGGCCGGGGGAGGCCACGCTGCGCCCGTGGCCGCGCTGGTCATAGCGCACCACGCGGAACCGCTTTGCCCAGTGCGGAACCTGGTCCTCCCACATCTCTAGGTCTGAGCTGAGTGAGTTGGAAACGAGCAGGGCCGGGGCGCTATCCGGGCCATCGACCTGCACGCTAAAGCTCTCGCCATTGAGATTCATGGTCGGCATCTGCCCCCCAGTTGCAATCGGGCCAATCCTGGTCACAATCTCGGTAATTATTCCAGGGTGTCCGCGTGCAGTCTGCTGCTCGCCCGGAGGTAAGGGGGAACTGCTGCTGTGTCTGCGTCTATCATTTTCGACAATGCACGGGTGCTTGACGGACGTAGCGCGCAGGGCGAACACGGGGTGTCCGTCCGTGTAGAAGGCGGTACCATTCAGGAAGTCGCGGACCGGCCGATCGCGTCCACGACAGCGTGGCGCATCGATCTGCGCGGCCGCACCTTGATGCCTGGCCTGATCGACTGCCACGTCCATGTCGTCGCCGCGCTTGCCCACCTCGGCCAGAACGCGATGTTACCTGATGCGCTGGTGGCCTATCACGCCGCACGTATCATGCAGGGGATGCTGCAGCGCGGCTTTACCACAGTGCGTGACGTCGGCGGCGCGACACAGGCGCTGGTGGATGCGTTGGCGCAAGGGCTGATCACCGGGCCGCGTCTGGTAATCTGCGGGAAGGCGCTGTCGCAGACCGGCGGGCACACCGACTTCCGCGGCCGCTACGACAATCGAGATCCTGATTACCAGACGCTGCGACTAGGTGCGCTCGGCCGCGTGGTCGACGGGACAGACGCATGCCGCGCGGCCGCACGCGATGAGCTGCGGCAGGGGGCGGTTTTCATCAAGATTATGGCCAACGGGGGCGTTGCCTCACCTACCGACCCGATCGCATTCCTGGGCTTCTCCGATGACGAGATCCGCGCCGTGGTCGAGGAGGCACGCAACGCCCAGACCTATGTCGCCGCGCACCTCTATACCGATCAGGCGATCGCCCGAGCGGTCCGCTGCGGCGTGCGCTCGGTGGAGCACGGGAACCTGATCGAGCCGCCGACCGCCGTGCTGGTGCGTGAATCCGGCGCGATCGTCTGCCCGACATTGGTCACGTTCGAGGCGCTGAAAAACGAGGGAGCGTCGTTGGGACTGCCGCCAGTCTCGGTTGCCAAGGTGGACGATGTCCGCCTTCGTGGGCTCGAATCGCTGGAGATTATGCAGGCGGCCGGCGTGACGATGGCCTACGGCACCGATCTGTTAACCGATATGCACCGCCACCAGTCGGAGGAGTTCGTGATACGCGGCCGCGTGCTCCCGGCGATCGAGGTGATCCGTTCCACGACAATGAACGCGGCGCGGTTGCTGCGGATGGAGGGCGAGATTGGCGTGGTCGCGCCCGGCGCCCGCGCCGATCTGATTGTGGTGGATGGTGACCCGCTGGCGGACCTCTCACTGTTGACAGGGCAGGGCCGACATCTCTGCGCGATCATGCAGGACGGCGTGTTTGTGAAGAATGATCTGCAGGCCTGAAGCGCAGGAGAGCCAAATGATAACCACATCCCGCCGTCGGCTGATCGGGGGCACATGCGCCGGCGCGGCGCTGCTCGCAATGCCCATCGCCCCTCGTGCGCAGACACCGGGAACTTACCGGATTGGCGCGCTTAACCCGATCACCGGATCGGGCAGCACCTTCGGCACCGGCATGCTGAAAGCGATACAGGCGGCGGCGGATGCGGTGAACGCGGCAGGGGGCGCTGCGGGACAGCAGCTCGAGATAATTGCCGAGGACTCGCAGACAAGTCCGCAGGCCGGCGTGTTGGCAGCGAAGAAGCTGCTGGAGGTTAATAAGGTGCAGGCGATCCTCGGCACCTGGTCTTCGGGCGTGTCGCTAGCGGTGATTCCGATGACCAACGCCGGCAACGTAATCCTGATGCATGCCTCCGGTGCCCCGGCACTCTCAGTGCCGCCCGCCAACGCCAAGGGGCTCGGGTTCCGTTATCAGGCGACGAACGACCGGTTCGGTCGCGCCTTCGCCGAGGTCTGTGTACGTGAGGGCTTCAAGCGGCCAGCGACGATGGCCTTCAACAACGCTTCCGGCATCGGCAATGCCGAGGGCTTCCGCAAGGCGTGGGAGGAAAAGGGGGGCAAGGTCGTCGCCTCTGTCGTCTACGAGCCCAACCAAATTAGCTACCAATCTGAATTGCAGCAGGTGCTGGACGCCAATCCCGACGTGATCGTCACGGGATCCTACCTCGCCGACACCACGATCCTGATGCGCGAGTGGTATCAATCCGGCGTCCCGCTGAAGTGGATCCTGCCGGGCTGGGCGGGAAACACCGACCTGGTGAAGGCCGTAGGCCCGGCGGTGGTGGAGGGCGTGATCTCTGTGGATTCCGTTTCCAATGTCGGCGCGCCGTCATTCAAACTCTTTGACGAGGCGTATCGCAAGGCGTCAGGCCAGCCCGGTGCGTCGAACGTATACGCGGCGATGACCTGGGACATGGTCACAGTGCTCGCCCTCTCCATCGAATCCGCAGGGCGAACGGACACGGCGGTCGTGAAGGACAAGATCCGCGTGATTGCCAGTCCACCGGGGGAGGAGGTGTATAGCTTCGCCGATGGCAAGGCAGCTATGAAGCTGGGAAAGAAGATCAACTACCAGGGCGCGTCCTCGGTGCTCGACTTCGACGAGTACGGCGACGTGACGCCGGATTTCGGCGTTTCCTTCATGGAGGGCGGCAAGATCGTGCCGCACTATGTGGTCAAGATCTAAGTCGCGAAGCTCAGCGCCACACCGATGATGCATCTGCCGCAGCTTGTCGCGAACGGCCTCGTGCAGGGGCTGTTCATCGGCATGGGGGCACTGGCGATCACGCTGGTGTTTGGGATTGCACGATTCCCGAATGCGGCGACCGGTGACATGATGACACTAGGCGCCTATGCCGGTCTCGCGGCGCAGCGTCTGAGCGGCTCGCTGGTGCTGGCTGGGGTGGCTGCGATCGCAGCCGGGGCCGCAGCCGGCGTGCTCTGCGACCGGCTCGTTTTCCGCCGCCTCGCCGGACGGTCCGTGGTTGCTTCCCTTGTCGCCTCCATCGGTGTCGGTTTTTTCATTCGTGCCATGCTCGGCCTCATCTTCGGCCAGGCGCAAGCGGTGTTCAGCCTGCCACTGACACGTGCGCAGCTCTACTGGGGTGTCCGGCTGAGCCCGCTGGAGTTTCAGGTCTCCGCTTTGGTGGTTGTGGCACTCGCTGCCTCGCTCGCGGTGCTCTACCTGACGCCGATCGGGCGACGAATGCGCGCCGTCGCCGACAACAGCGATCTCGCGCGCGTCAGCGGCATTCGGCCGGGGCGTGTGATGGGGGCGATGTGGCTGATGGCGGGTGCGGTCACCGGGCTAGCCGGGATGATGCTGGGGCTGAAGACCGTGGTGGAGCCGGAGCTCGGCTGGTCCATGTTGCTGCCCGCCTTCACCGCGGCGATCCTGGGTGGGATCGGCTCGGCGCCTGGGGCGATCCTGGCCGGTCTGCTGCTCGGCGTCGCGCAGGAAATTTCCACCCCGCTGGTTGGCTTCTCCTACAAGATCGCGATTGCCTTTGCGGTGATGCTGGCAGTGTTGTTGCTGCGCCCGGCCGGTCTGCTGGGCCGTCGGGAGAGCGTGCGCTGATGGGTGCCTATCTCGTCGCCTTGTTGATCCTGACGTTGGTCAATGTGCTGCTCTCGCTTGGGCTGACGTTGCAGTTCGGACTGACCGGACTGATCAATTTCGGACATGTTGGCTTCTTCGCCATCGGCGCCTACGCCGCTGCGCTGTTAGCGCTCCACGGTATGCCGGCGCCGCTTGGCTTCGCCGCCGCCGCGTTGCTGGCAGGCTTGGCGGCGCTGCCGATCGGGCTGGTGGCGCTCCGACTGCGCGACGACTACTTTGCCATTGTCACGCTCGGTTTTTCCGAGGTCGTGCGGATCGTCATTACCAACGCGCGGGGTCTGACCAATGGCACGCAGGGCCTGCCCGGAATCCCGCGCCTTTATCCTGACCTGTTGGGCGGCTTGGCGGATTTCGCCGTTCTTGCAACGCTGACCGGGGCGGCGCTGGCAGCAGTGTGGATGATTGCCCGCATCGCACGCTCGCCTTTCGGCCGGATGATCCAGGCGATCCGTGACAACGAAGTGGCGGTTGCCGCGCTCGGCAAGGACCCGGCGCGCTTCAAGGTGCAGGTGCTCGTCGTGGGCGCCGCGCTGGCTGGGATCGCCGGGGCTTTCTATGCACACTACATCACGTATGTCGTGCCCGACCAGTTCGTTCCGTTAGTCACCTTCTATATCTGGATGGCAATCATCCTCGGCGGCGCCGCACGGGTCGCTGGCGCAGTGCTCGGGACCGTGATCCTGATGCTGTTCCTGGAGGGGACGCGGTTCGTGCATGACTTCGTGCCGGCGGTATCAGACGTGCAGATGGCCTCGGTCCGGCTCGGGCTAGTGGGGTCGCTGCTAATCCTTTTCGTAATCTGGCGCCCGCAGGGCCTGCTCGACGACGACGCGCAGCGATGACTCTCGAAATCTGCGGCATCGTGCACGACTTCGGCGGCTTCCGTGCACTGGACGGTGTATCCTTCGCCGTGCCTCGGGGCGGGCTGGCCGGGTTGATTGGCCCAAACGGCGCCGGCAAGTCCACGCTGTTCGCCGTGATCTCGGGCTTCCAGCTTCCTGATGCCGGCAGCGTGGCACTAGACGGCCGGACACTCAACCGGCTCGCGGCGCCGGCTCGGGCGAGGGCGGGACTGGTGCGCACCTTCCAGGTGCCGCGCGAGTTCCGTCACCTGACGGTGCGGGAGAATCTGCACGCCGCCGCGCCGGGCCAGACCGGAGAGGGGCTGCTCGGGCTGTTCCTGCAGCCTCGCCGCGTGAGGCGGGAGGAGGCAGCGATTGCACAGCGCGCAGAGGAGGTGCTGCATCTGCTGCGCCTTTCCGCGGTAGCAGAGCAGCCGGCGCGCCAACTCTCCGGCGGACAGAAAAAGCTGCTGGAGCTCGGGCGCGCGCTGATGCTGAAGCCGAAATTCGTGCTGCTGGACGAGCCTTTCGCGGGTGTAAACCCGGTGCTGATCGGCCACATTGCTGAGCGCATCCGCGAGTTGAACGCGCAGGGCATCGGCTTCCTCATCATCGAGCACGACCTGGAGGCGTTGAACCGGCTGGTTCCCTGGCTCGCGGTCATGGACCGCGGCCGCATCATAGCCTCCGGTGAGCCAGAGGCGGTGCTTGCCGACCCCATAGTGCGCGAAGCCTATCTCGGGGGCACGGGATGAGCTTGCTTGAGGTCTCAAATCTGCGCGGCGGCTACGATGACGCCGACATCCTGAACGGCATTACTCTGGACGTGGCGGAGGGCGAGATCGTCACGGTCGCCGGGACCTAACGGTGCGGGCAAGTCCACGCTGGCGAAGGCGGTGGTCGGACTATTGCCGCGGGTGTGCGGCGTTCTGCGCTTCGTCGGTACCGACCTGATGCCCCTATCTGCGGAGATGCGGGTCGCGCGCGGTATCGGTTACGTGCCGCAGGTGGCCAACGTGTTCCCGTCGTTGACGGTGCAGGAGAACCTGCTCGTGGTGGCCGGCGTGACGCGACCGCGGGTGCGGATGGCGGAGTTGTTCGCTGCGTTCCCGCTGTTGGCCGAACGCCGTCGCGCTCGCGCCGGCAGCTTGTCGGGCGGGGAGCGGCAGCAGCTTGCCTTCGCCCGTGCACTGATGCCATCGCCGCGTTTGTTGGTGCTCGACGAGCCGACGGCGGCTTTGGCGCCGCGCAAGGTCACCGAAGCATTCGCGCTGATCCAGGGCCTGCCCAGGCTCGGTGTGTCAGTGCTGATTGTCGAGCAGCGGGCACGCCAGTCGCTCGCGGTGTCTGACCGAGGCTTCATCCTCGATGGCGGGCAGGTGGCGCTTGGTGGCGGGGCGGCCGAACTTCTGGCGGACACCCGCGCAGCAGACCTGTATCTGGGACGAGGCGAGAGGCGGACTTAGCCCACCTTCGCGGATTGGCGTGAATCGATCGGATTAACGCGTTGTTTTTTATGGACTGCCGGACGTAAGGTCTTCACTACATCGGCGTTGTTCTCTGAGCGGCAGTTGCGTAGATCCGGGGTTGCGGCTGATCTGGCAGTGTGGGTTTCAGCCGCTCAAGCAGCAGCCGCAGATCCTTGTCCGGCTCGGTGTGACGGGTCAGCAGCATCTCGCGCCCGTCGGTGGTGGGAATGTGCACGTCGATCATTTGCATGGCGGCGAAGCTGTCGGTGACCGCCCGTGGCGTCAGGCCTGGTGCCAGGGCCCGCAGCCTTTGGCGCAGCGTCGCGTGCAGGCTGAAGGCCAGGAAGGCGATGAAGATATGCGCCTCGATCCGCGCCTCGCGCTCATGATAGACCGGCCGGATCGCCAGATCGCCTTTTAGCGTCTTGAACGCCTGCTCCACCTCGACCAGACGGATGTAGTATTCCCAGAGCGTCGCCGGATCCTCCTTGGCCATGTTGGTACGCAGCAGATATCGCCCCTCGCGCGGCCGGGCCTTGCGCAACTTCGCCCGGTCCAGCCGGTAGCTGAAGCGCGCGGCGTCGGCCTCGACCGTCACATCGACCAGCCGCCAGGCCGTCGGTGCGTGCGCCTGGGCAGCGCCGAGACGCATCAGCAGTTCCTCGCGCGAGAGGTCCATCGCATGCAGTTGCTTCAACCGCGCCCACAGCCATTTCAGTTGCCGCAGGCGCATCGATCGTTCCTTGGCGATGCGGTCGCGGCTTTCCGCGAAGACGTAGAGTTCGTTGTCCTCGCTCAGCAGTTTGACCTGCACGCCGGGCCTGGCCTGCTGCCATTCCAGCTGCGCGCGGCGCTGTTGCAGCCTGGTCAGCCGGCCCTTGGGGGTACCGACCAGATACCGCACCGGCGGGTCGGCGGCGCATCTCGGCCAGCACCGCCTCGGTGGGGATACCGCGATCCATCAGCCGACGCGGCGCGCCTTGCCATGCAGCCGCTCGATCCGGGCCAGGAAGCCGCGCAACGTCGTGCTGTCGGATGTGTTGCCGGCCATCACCTCATAGGCCAGCGGCAGTCCCTCCGGTGTGACCACCAGGGCGATGACCACCTGCGAGACGGGGCGATGATCGCGGGAGTAGCCGAAGCGGCGCTTGTCGCCTTCCGGGAACGGGGGGTTAGCCTCGAAATAGGTGCTGGTCAGGTCATAGAGCAGGACGTCGAAGCGGGCGTTGAACAGGTCCTGCCAGCGCTGCCGCAGAGGGGGGCGTTGTGCGCCGCGACGGTCATGGCGGCGTAGAGCGGGTGGCGAGGGTGGTGTCGCAGCCAAGCAGGTCCGGCAGCGCCGTGTGGTCGAACCACTGGCGGTAGAGCTGCCATTCGCTGCCCGGGGCGATCAGCCGGTAGGCGGTCAGCACGAACAGCACCTGCTCCCAGCGTGTGCCCTTGCGGCTGGCCGGCAGGCGTTCCGACCAGAACCGGTCGAGGTGCAGTTCCTGCCACAGATGCTGGGCAAGCCAGCATGCCCCCCATTGTCTGGGGCGGCGCAGGGTCAGTTCCGACAGGCGCCACGGAAAATGAGGATGAATCCGCGAAGATGGGTTAGCGCCCGCTTTCCAAATATTCGTATCCCGCGGGGTCGGGTCGTGTCCCCGAGAGTGGAGTAGGAGAGCCGCTTCGGCCTGCGGAGCGTAGGCCGCAGGCCGAAGCGAAGCAGGCCTCAGCGGCTGGCGGTCATTGCGGATCCCGGTAGGGTTTGGTTGCGACACCGCAATCCCAACCAACGGACCAACGATCGGCTTCACGGCCCAGCGGCTGATGGACCTGGAGGTCGAGGGCCTGACCGGCGCGCCGCACCACAATACGCGGTTCATGGTGAAGGCGGAGCAGGAAGGATCGGCGTTTGTGGCGATCTCAGGGGTCGAACTGACGGAGATCCTTTGCAGTCATGCGATCTTCCACGGGCCTCGCTGCATCGGGCGATACGATGCACAGGGTGGGTCGCCTGACCTACCGCCAGAGCGGCCACCGTTTTGTACTGGGGCATGTCCCAGTACAAAATAGCAACAAAAAGTCAACTGATGAGGTACGTAAACCGGACAAGTTAATTAGCTATCGACATCCTACCCTTTGGGCGCTGTTGGTGCCGCATTTGTTGTCCGCCTTTCGTAGCGCGTGATTTGTCCGAAACGTTCGCAGCCTGTTCTGGAGGCTGCGGATGCGTCGGACACGATTGCTATGGGAGGCGTATGTGACGCGTTTCGCGGATGCGTTTGACCGTTACAAGAAGGGCCGTCTGACAGCGGAGGAAGCGGGCGAACTGCTTGGCCTGTCAGGCCGGCACTTCCGCCGCCAATGTGCGCGTTACGCCGGATGGAGCGGGTGTTTGGCACCTTGCAGCAGCGCCTGCCGCCGGAACTCCGTCGCGCCGGGGTGACGACCGGGGAGGCGGGCAATGCTTATCTGCGCGAGACCTTCGTGCCGGCCTACAACGCCCGCTTCGGCAAGGAACCGAGTGAACCAGGCAATGCCTTCGTCGCCTATGCCGGAGCCACCCTGGCGGACGTGCTGTGCGTGCAGGTCGATCGCCAGGTCGGCAAGGACAACGGCGTCTCCTGGTCCGGAAAGTCCTTGCAGATACCGGCGCAGGCTCACCGCCACCACTACGTCAAGGCGACCATGCGGGTGCATGAATATCCCGATGGCCGGCTGGCCATCTTCGATGGTCCCCGTTGCCTCGCACGTTACGCCGCCACGGCGAGCCTGATGGAACCGCCGGTGCCGCATGCTGCCGCCTGAGTGCCCCGGCCGGCCGAGCAGACCAGCGTGCTCGCCGGCGTCAATGACGCTACGCGCCGCCTGCGGCGGTGGCCTCCGGCCATCATTGACCTACGTAACCCGGACATCTTTACGCGTCACCGACAGGTCCTTGCCCATCGTTGCCGCTTACTTCCCCGGCTTCCTCGAACCCCGCCGCATGGCGGAGAAGGCCCTGACCGCCATGGTCCAGGAAGCTTACGTCCAAGGGGTTTCCACCCGCTCGGTCGATGAGCTCGTGCAGGCGATGGGGATGAGCGGCATCTTCCAGTCGCAAGTCAGCCGTCTGTGCGGCGAGATCGACGACAAGGTGAAGGCGTTCCTTGAGCGCCCGCTGGAGGGCAACTGGCCCTATGTCTGGCTGGACGCCACCTATGTCAAAGTCCGCCAGGCCGGACGCATTGTCTCGGTCGCTGTGATCATCGCCGTCGGTGTCAATGATGACGGCCGCCGCGAGGCGTTGGGCATGACCATCGGCGCCTCGGAGGCGGAGACCTTCTGGACCGACTTCCTGCGCTCGCTTGCCCGCCGCGGCCTGCGCGGGGTGAAGCTGGTCGTCTCGGATGCGCATGAAGGGTTGAAGGCCGCCATCGCAAAGGTCCTGCATGCCACCTGGCAGCGCTGCCGCGTGCATACCATGCGCAACTTGCTGGCGCATGCCAGGTGACAGGGGCGTGGTATCGCGTCTGCCTTCATCGCGACCGCCTTTGCCCAGGACACCGCCGCCGCGGCGAAAGCGCAGTGGCGTAAGGTTGCCGATCAGCTCCGGCCCAAGCTGCCCAGGCTCGCCGCCGCCATGGACGAAGCCGAGACCGACGTCCTGGCCTACATGGACTTCCCGGCCGCGCACCGCACCAAGCTGCACTCCACCAACTCGCTCGAACGCCTCAACGGCGAAGTCAAACGCCGCACCGATGTGGTCGGCATCTTTCCCAATGACGAAGCCATCTATCGCCTGGACGGGGCCATCCTGATGGAGCAGAACGACGAATGGGCTGTACAGCGAGCCCGCTACATGACCCTGGAAACCATCACCGCCCTCAGCGATGATGGCGTCGTCAGCCTGCCAGCCATGGCCGACTGACACCCGAGCCAACTCCGCCGGGGAGCGTGATGACGCCCTAGCCCGCATTTCTCACAGTAGGAACCGATCACGGGGCGTTTGTTTCGAGTTCGTCATGCGTGGGGCATCGTCGCCTGGTGTGTGGTGTTTTTGGTGCTGCGCCGGACACAGCTTTCCCTCGCGGTGTGCAAACCACATTGGCGAGGCGATATGGCGGCTTGCGGTGTCTGGTTCGTGCCGGCTCAGGCCGCCGGCTCGACGCAGCATGGCGTGCGCCAGGGCGAACTCGTGCTGCCATGGGCAGGCCGAGGCCATGGCGACGGCGACCCGGCGCACGCTGATCTTCACCAGCGCGCCGATCTTCAACAGCTTCAGCCGGATCGTGCCGCAGGTGGCGTCGGCGAACTGGGTGTGCGCCAGCCCGATCCGGCGCAGCGCGCACAGCAGCACGTAGGCCGACCGATGCGAACCACAGCCGCAACTGGTTGGCCCGCATGGTCGCCGCCGAGGTGCGGTCGGCGAACAGATCGAGTTGGCATTCCTTGATCCGGTTCTCCATCTCGCCGCGCGCGCAGTAGATCGCTTCGTACAGCGCCTGGCCGCCGACCTCGGCCGGCCGGCAGCGAGGTGACGACGAAGCGCGGATTGGCCTCGCCTTGCGGTCCACTCCGCCTTGCCGATGACGCGCCGGCTGCGGCTCCAACTCGTCGCGTGTGGACCAGCGAAAGTCCTTGAACCGGCGGGCGGGCTTGCCGGTCGCCTCGGCCGCGGCGCGCGCGGCGGCCAGTCTCCGCCGCGATCTCCGCCGCCAGCCGCGCGTTGCGCGCCAGGCCGAAGACGTAAGTCCACGCGGTTGGCCTCGCACCACGCCATCAGCTCCTCGCGGCAGAAGCCGCTGTCGGCGCGCAGCAGAATGCGCACGCGCGGCCAGCGGGCGCGGATCTGGCCGACGATGCGCGTCGATCTCCTCGACCGCGCCGGCGGCGGCATCGATGTTGGAGCGCCGCAGCTTCGCCGCCAGCAGATGGCGGCCGCAGAAGACGTACAGCGGCAGATAGCAGTAGCCGTCGTAGTAGCCGTGGAAGAAGCGGCCTTCCTGATGGCCGTGCAGCGGATCGTCGGTGGCATCGAGGTCGAGCGTGATCTGCGTCGGCGGCCTTGGCATGGGCGTCGAGGAACAGATCGACGAACAGCGCCTCGATGGCGTCGGTATCGGCGGCGATCTTGTCGTAGCGGGTCGGTTCGGCCCGGCTGCAGTTCCAGGCGGTTCAGCGTGCTCTTGCCGGCCAGCGGCGCGCAATCGGTGCGGCCGGCGGTCGAGCTTGCCGGCCAGCACCGCCATCACCGGATCATGGCGCAGTTCGTCGTGGTCGTTGAGGTCTTCGTAGCCCAGCGCAATGCCGACAATGCGCTGCGTCACCAGTGTCTGCGACACGTGTGCTCGACGAAGGCACGGATCGCGGCTGTCCTTGAAGCAGGCGGCGAAGCGGCGGGTCAGCCCGATGACGCGATCGGTCGCACCCAGCAGCAGCGCGCCCGCGTCCGTCGTGATGCGACCGCCGTCAAAAGAGGCAACGACCGCACGGCTTTCGACAGGTGCAAAATCGAACAATTACCCATCTTACTAAAGGCGCGACGAGCTTCCTTGTGCCAAAATCGCGGTGCCTTTTAGCAAATTTTTTACCCAATCGATGCTTGGATCATCCGTGAAAAAATATCGGTAGAGGGCTTCTCCAAATCCGTTATTATTTCTGCAGCATGCTCTCCCTTTTTTAGACGGAAATACAGACTCTGATAGCATCAATTCAACAAAGGCTTCTAATTCATTTGCATCCCTTACCTCTTGGATAGCGTTTGATTTCTTCAAAATTCTCACATGGTCGACAAAATTCGACGTGTCGCGCCCCACAACGAGCGCGCAACCGACCCGAGCCGGTTCCAGCATATTTTGGCCCCCCCCTTTTGGAATAAGACTACGCCCCACAAAAACAACTGATATTAATCGATACCATACGCCGAGTTCCCCATAAGTATCCGCAATCCAAATTCCCGCCGGAGGGGGGGCCTCTCCCAGCGAACGCCGCCTCGCCCCCAACAGACGACCAAGCTCCGCTCCCCGCTCCGGATGTCTTGGCACGATTATAGATATTAAATCAGGATGTTTCACACACAGCGCTTCATGCACTCGCAAGATTATCCCCTCCTCGCCAGGGTGCGTGCTGGCCGCCAACCAAACGGGCCGGCATAGCAGTGAAGGTGCCGTCCGTTGCAATTCGGCCATGTTATAATCCAACGGTGGCGCCATAAATTTCAAGTCACCAGCAACCATCAATACCGTCGCCCCCCCCAATAGTTGGAAGCGTGCGCAATCAACAAATGACCGGGCATGAATTGCGCTGAAACTGGACGCAATCACCTTAAATGTGTCAGCAGCAAGACGCCAGCGAGTAAAACTCCGCATCGATAGCCGGCCATTTAATAGAATTGCTGGTATTGATCTGGCACGGCAACACGTCAATAGGTTAGGCCAAATTTCGCTTTCGATAGAAACCATGATGGTCGGCGACCACCAGTCGAGAAATCGCCTGTTCCACGCCGGAATGTCAACAGCATTGAGAGCACAGATAGTGCATTGTGAAGCCATTTTATCCCGTAACCAATATTTTAGGAGCTTTTGGGACGATGTGGTCGCCGTAGTAAATAGTACCTTGTAATCACCTCGTAGACTATCAACTAGAGGGAGCGCGGACTTCATTTCGCCAATACTTGCTGCATGCAACCACACTAAAGGGCCTGCAGGTCGTTGAACTTGATAGATCCCCCTGCGTTGTCGTGCAAGCTTAATCCTATAGTTTTGATCCAAATACTTTCGATAAAGGATGATAGAAATCGCAGGACGCAACATAGAAATTATAGTTTGTACGATGTATCGATAGAACATATTTTTTCGTTCAGCGTACCTACTCGGCACGACTAGCGGTACCGTTGAGGCGAATCACGACCATCGCTTTCGTCTCCCCTTTGCAAAACGGGGTGAACATCATTGCTGTGGTGTATAACGCGACACCAGTATTTAAGGGTGAAGGAAGCATCATATTATCCCATGATGAAAGACGAACCGCCTTTTGGCTCGCTGCGGAAGCAGGTAGAATTGGCAGATCACTAAGCAGACTTATGGGCAGTCCATGCTCAGAGGTCCTCCGTGGGCCTCTCGGTCCATCGGGCGTAATCAAGACGGAAAGTTTTAGGTGTTTCGTGAGTTGGGACAATTTCCTCAATGCGCTTAACCCACCGCGTGTGGTTGAGCCTGCGACAGGGATCACCCCGAATTTGTTAGCAACTCGACCGGCCATTTGTCCGTCTTTGTGCAGGCTAACCAATGCACACATCGACATCGAGTTTCGCCCTCTCCGTTTTGCGATCAACGGGAGAAACGCCGGGGTTACCGCCAAATACTCATGCCACAGCGTAATAACTACTGGATTTTCGCCAACGTAGGGATCTAAATGTTCGAATCCAACTCCGCACCAAAGAGTACTGCGTGATACTTTCAATAGTAAAGATTGCAGCAATTTAGGAATTAAATTGGAAGCAAGGCTGGTCAACGACGCTATCATCATCAATGCACTCACACAAGAATTTATGTATATAGATTAGCTTGTGGGACACTCAGAGGCAACCATTTCCAATGATAGGGAACTTGCACTTCGAAATAACTTGATTGCCGCTTCCCACATGCCCGGCTCGAACGCATCGATTCTACCCAGCGGCGTTTGAAATCCGCCCCGGGAGCATGCCGTGGAGGTGTTTGGCGAGTGCTGGGAAGGCCTGGAAAACACGTCCACCGCCACCGGGCAGCCATCGGCAGCACAGAGCAGGCCGATGACCAGTTGCGCCCGGTCGGGGCGGCCATCGCGGCTGTAGCCATGCCTGGCCAGTTCGCAGCAGCGGCCTTCGAGATAGGTTGAGGTGACGTCGTAAAGCACCAGCATGCCGTTCTGCAGATGACGGCGTGCGAGGCTGGTTTCGATGAAGGCCTGCTCGCCGCCGAGCCAGTCGAGCGTGGCATAGACCTCGCGAGTAGTGACGCGGCCCAGACCCAGGGTCTCGCCGAGCGAATGGCTGGCGGTCTCGCGGTCGAGCATGCGCGCGGTGGCGAGCTTGGCGGCGGGGTCGAGCAGCCTGGCGATGACCAGGGCTAGCGCCAGGTCACGGCGGCGTTGCGGGGCACGACGGGGGAAGAGGTCGTCGAGCTTGGCGACGCGGGCAGCGGCGAGCGCGGCGAGCACGTGGCCGTGCGGCAGGGTGCGCTGGATTTCGAAGCCTTCCGACGTGAGCGGCACCAGGACGTCGCCGCGCAGCGCGGCGCGGAGCGTGTCGATCCGGTCGGGGGGAAGTTTGGAGAGATTGGCGAGGGTGCGGTTCTTGACCTTGCCGTCCTCACGGTAGGTCTCCCGCAGCAGGTAGGACGGTTTGGCCTTTCGGTTGGGGATGGTGGCGATGTGCGCGACAAACGAAAGACCGCCCCAGGGCGGTCATCTCAAAGTCATTGGAGGCTGCAATCTTTATACAGCGCGTAGCGCTGGTTGGTTCTTACGCCGATACGTTAGGACGCCGAGACCGAGGAAGCCAAGGAGCATCATCGCCAACGTGGAGGGTTCGGGCACGGCGGCCGCAGTCAGCACGAAATCTACGCCATTCGCGCCACCATTACTCACGAACAGCTCATACGGGGGAGCCCCACCCGCTTTGGCAAAAATGTTCATGTAGCAACCTCCTACAAAAGCGCACGGATCGGAGCCCACCCCGCCTATTGAAAACACTATGCCTTGGTTATCTAGGAATGCTGATGAGGCGCCTGGAAAAATCAGGTTATCGCCACCAATATCGCCAAGACCGCCAAATGTCTGATGGGGTGTGAGAAGTCCTAAGATACTACGATATTGAGGGACGCATGGAGTGCCGGTGCAAGTATAGGAGACCAACCCCGAGATCGTTTCGACCTCTCCAAGATTCGTTTGCCGTGAGCGTACCGCTTCCCGTGATGCCGAAACTCGGTTCGCCAGAGAAGCTCCAGTCGAACGTTGTCGCGTTAGCTGCAGCACCCGCCACCATTAAGCCCAGTGCGAGCGTCGCCAAAGCAACTGCTTTATTGCTCATTTTGACCCCCGAAAGAACATAACATGTCAGGGTCAGGGTACCTGTCAACCGCCCAAAGGGTAGGTACCCAGGGCAATCGCTTGAATTGATGGTGTGGGAGATTCCGGCGCGGTCAAGAAGTACGATTCATGGAGAACCTCACGACCGGAGGTTCCATGTCGCAGCCTGCCCCCGCTCGATCCTGACCCATTTCGCCGCCCTCGAAGACCCGCGCCAGCATGCGAAAGTGCTGTATCCGCTGGTGGAAATCCTGCTTCTGGCGCTGTCCGCGACGATCGCCGGAGCGGACGATTTCGTGGAGATCACGCTTTGGGGTGAGGAGAATCAGGCGTTCCTCCGCCGTTTTTTCCCCTATGCGAACGGCATCCCCAGCCACGACACCCTGTGCGACGTGTTCGCGGCCATCGATCCGGAGTTGTTCAGGGCTTGCTTTCACGCCTGGGTCGAAGACCTTCGCGATGGTGCCGCCGGAGACTGATCGCGATCGATGGAAAGACCTCGCGGCGCAGCCACGACCGCGCCAAAGGGACGCAAGCCGCTGCACATGGTTTCCGCCTGGGCCACCGGCCAGCGGATCGTGCTGGGACAACAGGCGTGCGAGGAGAAATCCAACGAGATCACCGCCATCCCGTTGCTGTTGAAGAACCTCGACCTGAAGGGCGCCCTGGTGACGATTGATGCGATGGGAACGCAGACAAAGATCGCCCAGGCGATCCGCGATGGTGGCGGCGACTATGTTTTGTCGTTGAAGGAGAACTGGCCGGCCACATTCGCCGAGGTCGAGGCGCTGTTCAACCAACCGCCGCCCGGCCTGGCGTTCGAAATGCAGCGAGACGGTGGACGGATGCAACGGCCGGATCGCGACCCGCCGTCACACCGTCTGCCGGGAGATCGCATGGCTGACCTCGGATCGCCGTTATCCCGGCGAGCCGCGCTTCCCGGATCTGGCGATGATCGGACGGGTGGAAAGCGAGGTCGAACGCGACGGCAAGATCGAGCGGGAGACCCGCTATTACGTGTCTTCGGCGGCGCTGAGCGCGGAGATGTTCGGCCGCGTCGTGCGAGGTCACTGGGGGATCGAGAACCGCTTACACTGGGTTCTGGACGTCGTCTTCCGTGAGGACCTGGCGCGGCTACGCAGCGGAAACGCACCCGCGAACATGGCGATCGTCCGCCACACCGCACTCAACCTGCTGTCCGGCGCAAGGCCCACCACAAGCTTCAAGAACCGGCGCAAGAAGGCAGGCTGGAATGTCGATTACCTGGAAACAGTGCTCCGACGACACCGCATGACCGTTCAAGCGATTCGCCTGGCACCTACCCTCCAGGAGACGCCGTTGTCCTTGCCGACCTGGCGATCGACCTGCACGCACAGCACGTCCGCCAGGGTGGCTCCGGCATAGGCGACGAAGGCATTGCCTGGTTCACTCGGTTCCTTGCCGAAGCGGGCGTTGTAGGCCGGCACGAAGGTCTCGCGCAGATAAGCATTGCCCGCCTCCCCGGTCGTCACCCCGGCGCGACGGAGTTCCGGCGGCAGGCGCTGCTGCAAGGTGCCAAACACCCGCTCCATCCGGCCGCGCGCCTCCGGCGAGTAGGAGGGGATGTGACGGATCCCCAACTGCGCCAGCGCCCGGCCCACCTGCGTCAGGTGCGTCTTGTCGACTTTGTCGCCAGCCTTCGGCGTGACGAAGTAATGCGAACCCCGATCGGTGTAGAGCGAGCCGAACAGGCCGTCCGCGGCGATCGTCTCCTGCAAGCCCAGGAAGCTCGACATGCTGCCTTCCTGCTCGACCAGGATCGCCGAGTAGATGCAGCCCGTGGCGTCATCCAGCGTGACCACGAGGTCGAGATCGTGGCCCAGCGCGGCGATCCAGCGATGCGTCGAGCCGTCCTGAAACAGCATCATCCCCGGCATCGGCCGGCGTGGGCGCTTCTTGCGGTGCTGGCCACGCCTGGGCGCCGGCTTCACCAGGCCTGCCGATTGCAGGCCCAGCCGGGTCACCGTGTAGCCCAGCGTATAGCCGTGCTGCTTGCGGATCTCCTCGTGGAAGTGCTTGACGGTGAAGTCAACGTATTCCTCGCAATACAGCCGGCGCATCCGTTCCAGTTCGGTCTCCGGCGCGCGGCGAGCCGAAACCCGGCCAAGACGCTTGTCGCGCAGACCATCGGCACCTTCCTCGGCGTAACGCGCACATTGGCGGCGGAAGTGCCGGCCTGACAGGCCAAGCAGTTCGCCCGCTTCCTCCGCTGTCAGACGGCCCTTCTTGTAACGGTCAAACGCATCCGCGAAACGCGTCACATACGCCTCCCATAGCAATCGTGTCCGACGCATCCGCAGCCTCCAGAACAGGCTGCGAACGTTTCGGACAAATCACGCGCTACGAAAGGCGGACAACAAATGCGGCACCAACAAACGATGGGCAAGGACCTTGCCCAGTGGGTGGCTGGGCGCATATCTTGATATGTGGCTATGGGTTTTATTCTAGGGTTTGTCGTCAAATAGGCGAACCTGTTGGTATCGGTGAGTGAGTCGGATTTGCAACATCCGGGCGCGAAGCCTCCCGAGGCCCTAAATAGCCCGGTTCTGGCTCGCCCGGTTCTTCGATTCATAGGGGGTCAGCTTGGAGGCTGACCGATGCGACGTTATGGCCTACGCGACGATCAATGGGAGCGGATCAAGGACCTGCTGCCTGGTCGGGAGGGCTGGTGGGAGTGACGGCGGCAGACAACCGGCTGTTCGTCGAGGCGGTGCTGTACCGCTACCGCGCCGGCATTCCGTGGCGCGATCTGCCGGAGCGCTTCGGCGACTGGAAGAACGTGCATCAACGCTTCAGCCGCTGGGCCAAATCGGGTGTATGGGAGAAGGTCTTCCAGCATCTCGCCGCTCGACGCCGACAATGAATACGCGATGATCGACAGCACCATTGTGCGTGCCCATCAGCACAGCGCCGGCGCCCAAAAAAAGCCGGCGAGGACCAGGCGATCGGCCGCTCACGCGGCGGGTTGAGCACCAAAATCCACGCCCTGGTCGATGCGCTCGGCAACCCGGTCGACTTCCTCCTGACCGGCGGAGAGGCGCACGATCTGGTCGGCGCCGACCACCTCCTGCCGTCGATGCAAGCCGACACGCTGATCGCCGACAAAGCGTTCGATGCCGACGAGCGGGTCATCGCGCCGCTGGCCGCGGCCGGCAAAACGGCGGTGATCCCGCCCAAGGCAAACCGCCGACCGCCTCGCGACTACGACCAAGACCTCTACCAGGCGCGTCACCTGATCGAGAACTTCTTCGCCAAACTCAAGCAGTTTCGTGCCATCGCCACCCGCTACGACAAGACCGCGCGCAACTTCCTCGCCGCCATCCACCTGGCCGCCAGCCTCATTTGGCTCAATTGACGACAGGCCCTAGTTCGCGCTTAGGTTGGTGCAAGATGTGGACACCTATTCTGCTGTTGGCGACGAAGCATTACTCCATGCTGCTGTAGCCCCTGTGTGGCTATGCGGTGATAGAGAGCGCTCAGCACGTCTCGCCTGTCACGCTGGTGCAAAGTATCTCATTCTAGATGATGGGTTACGAAATCGGAGCCTTAAATTGACAGTTTCATTTTTTGGTGACCAATGGGTCGTCCATAAAAAACTTCGCTGATCTCGTTGCAGCTACGATCCCGCCAGACGCTCAGGACAAGCCGTACGAATTATGGAGGCAGGACGAAGCTAAGATCGGTCAGCAGGGCAGTCTGACCTACATTTGGGCGGAGCGAGGAACCCGGCCGGCTGCACCACGCGACGAGCCCTACCGTTGGACCTAGTATCTTTGGCGTGGGTCTGCCCAACCCGCGGTGCCGGCTTGGTGTTACCGCACTCCAATACCTACGCCACGAACCTGCACCTGAAGGAATTCAGCGCCCTGGTGACGCCAGAGGCACGCGCCGCCCTATTCGCTCGATCTCAATCCGGTTGAGAATATCTGGCAGCGTCGAAAATTACCAGCCGATCGTCGGCGCTTGCTGCGACGTCTGGAACGCCCTCGTCTCTATGCGCGACGCCAGATCGCATCCATTCCATCGCTTCTACGCAAAAGCGATCACTTCCTGCGTCGGTTAAACCGAATTCCAACGCGTATCGACTCAGCATGACAAACGGACATTCACTCCTAAAGATTGACGCGATAGGTTTGCTCTGACAGCAAAAATACATCGACGCGGACGTAGATTTATTCCGCTGCCATCCTGTTCAGGTCAAACTCCGTCTTATACCAACGATTACTGTATGAGAGATCCAAGGCTTCCAGTTCCGCATAAACTGCCTTGGCGATTTCTTGGATCGAAAGGCTACACCAAGCCTTCTCCGAGTATTGGGCCCTGACTTGCCTGTACGCTTGAGGAAAGTCACCTTCCATTTGCTTTCTCCATCATCAATCTCGCGATACGGTAATCTCTCGTGAAAATTCCGTCAAATGAGCTTGAAGGATAAGATGCGAAACGCCAACGGGCCGTATATCGTAATAAACTGGGTAGGTGCGGCGTAGGCGGTAAATCTGTTGAAGCGAGCGTCGAACGGGCAAGCGAGCGCAGGAAGTCGGTCCAGAAGGTCTCCGCCTCCGAGGCGCCGATGGTCATGCCCAACGCCTCGCGGCGGCCGTCATCATTGACACCGACGGCGATGATCACAGCGACCGAGACAATGCGTCCGGCCTGGCGGACTTTGACATAGGTGGCGTCCAGCCAGACATAGGGCCAGTTGCCCTCCAGCGGGCGCTCAAGGAACGCCTTCACCTTGTCGTCGATCTCGCCGCACAGACGGCTGACTTGCGACTGGAAGATGCCGCTCATCCCCATCGCCTGCACGAGCTCATCGACCGAGCGGGTGGAAACCCCTTGGACGTAAGCTTCCTGGACCATGGCGGTCAGGGCCTTCTCCGCCATGCGGCGGGGTTCGAGGAAGCCGGGGAAGTAACTGCCCTTGCGCAGCTTCGGAATGCGCAGTGCGACGGTTCCGGCGCGGGTTTCCCAGGTGCGGTCGCGGTAGCCGTTGCGCTGGGCCCGCCGATCGGCGCTGCGGCTATCGTGCGGCGCGCCGGTCAGGCCCTCGACCTCCAGGTCCATCAGGCGCTGGGCCGTGTAACCGATCATCTCGCGCAGAAAGTCACTATCGGTCGCCTTCTCCAGGAGAGCCTGCAGGTCCATTGTGGTGCTGGTGGTCATCGTCGGGTCCGTTGGTTGGGATTGCGGTGTCGCAACCAAACCCTACCGGGGTCCGCAATGACCGCCAGCCGCTGCGGCCTGAAGGCGCGCTCGACCTGGGCGAGGCTTTTGTAGGCCCGCACGGTGGCCGCGGCATCCGTGCGGGCCGCGGGCAGGCTGGTGCGCAGCACGTAGATCCCGTCCAGCCTCGCTTCTTCAGCGATGGCGTCGGTCTTGCGGGCGAAGGCGAAGCTGTCGTCGCCGATCACCAGCTCGAAGTGCTTGGCAACCTTGTGCCGGTCCTGCACCGCGCCGACCGCCTGGCCGATGGCCGATGGCCGCCGCCCCGCGTAGCGGGTTCTTCGGCCGTTCGACACGCTGCCTGATGCGCGCAAGGTCTTTCTCGGTCGCCGCCAGCAGGTCTGCGCGATGATGGCGACGCTCCTCGGCCAGCAGGGGGGTTCTTGCAGACCACCAGCCGTTCGCCGGGGTAGTCGGGACTGCGGATCTCGGCCATGTCGCGGCTGTCGAACAGCGACAGTTGCAGCGGCCCGCCCTGGGCGGCGAGTTGGCGGATGGCCGGCGCGCGCAGCGCGGTGATCCAGTCGAGGCCGGCCGGCTTCAGCGTCTGCTCGATGCGCGCGCTGGTGATCATGCCGCGATCACCGACCAGCACGACATGGCGCAGCCGGAAGCGTTGCTTCAGCTTGGTGATCTGTGTCGCCACGGTGGCCGGATCGGCAGTGTTGCCGTCAAACACTTCCACCGCCACCGGGCAGCCATCGGCAGCACAGAGCAGGCCGATGACCAGTTGCGCCCGGTCGGGGCGGCCATCGCGGCTGTAGCCATGCCTGGCCAGTTCGCAGCAGCGGCCTTCGAGATAGGTTGAGGTGACGTCGTAAAGCACCAGCATGCCGTTCTGCAGATGACGGCGTGCGAGGCTGGTTTCGATGAAGGCCTGCTCGCCGCCGAGCCAGTCGAGCGTGGCATAGACCTCGCGAGTAGTGACGCGGCCCAGACCCAGGGTCTCGCCGAGCGAATGGCTGGCGGTCTCGCGGTCGAGCATGCGCGCGGTGGCGAGCTTGGCGGCGGGGTCGAGCAGCCTGGCGATGACCAGGGCCAGCGCCAGGTCACGGCGGCGTTGCGGGGCACGACGGGGGAAGAGGTCGTCGAGCTTGGCGACGCGGGCAGCGGCGAGCGCGGCGAGCACGTGGCCGTGCGGCAGGGTGCGCTGGATTTCGAAGCCTTCCGACGTGAGCGGCACCAGGACGTCGCCGCGCAGCGCGGCGCGGAGCGTGTCGATCCGGTCGGGGGGAAGTTTGGAGAGATTGGCGAGGGTGCGGTTCTTGACCTTGCCGTCCTCACGGTAGGTCTCCCGCAGCAGGTAGGACGGTTTGGCCTTTCGGTTGGGGATGGTGGCGATGTGCATAAGGCAGCGAATCAAATCGATTCGGCCGCTGTCAACTAGATTCCAACCTGACACTTGACTACAGAAACGTCAGGTTCATCGGAAATTCAAATGTCTGACCAAAAAATACGGCAAAGTTCGGCTTAAGCCAGCTCGGCATCAAGCACATCGCGGCGTACGCCGCAGGCCCGGGGCCGCTCGGAGCGGGTCTTCCAGACGCTGCAGGACCGTCTGCCGAAGGAGTTCAGGCTGGCTGGGATCAGCACGCTCGAAGCGGCCAATGCGTGGCTGCGCGAGACGTTCATCGCCGAGCACAACAAGCGCTTTGCGGTCGCCGCGGAACAGGAAGGCTCGGCGTTTGTGTCTGACGCCGCCGGTGCATGGCGGGAGAGCCTGTGCATCCAGGAGGATCGGATGGTGGGCAACGACAATACCGTGAAATGAGGCCGGTTGAGCCTGCAACTGCCGCCGAGCCGGCCGCGGCCGCATTTCGTCAGGACGACGGTGCGGGCGCATGCCCAGATGGACAGCTCGCGGTCTTCTGGGGACCACACCGGTTGGCCGATTACGATGCCCTCGGCTGTCTCATCGAACCCGCTCAGGTCGCCGCATGACACGCTTCCAAGGTAGTGGGTCTGGTCTGGGGCATGCCCCAGACCAGACCATGAACGAAGCGGACAGATCACGCGCTACATAAACCGGACAGGTTTACGAGCTAGCGACACGCCTGGAATGCCTGATCGCCACGCCTCAAACCATTACCTCTATCGGCACCAGGGTATAGGCACAGGTCAAAATATAAGGCCTCTGGTATTACCTGATGACTTGCACGCGGCTTGCCCCGCCAGTTCGAGCAATGAAACGAACGGGCGATGCTCTCATTCCACTTGCCGATGCCCGGCGGCAGGTGGGGGGCCGTCGCGGATCGCGTCCACGATCAGTGCCTCCAATACCACCGGCAAGCCCCCTTGGGCGCGCGTATTGCGGCCACCGCCCCCACGGCGAAGCCGGCTGCCGATCGGGTTATGTCCTGCCCGCAGTTCCCTGATGCCGCGATTGATCGTGCTGCCCGCAACGCCTGTGGCCACCGTAATGGCCGTTATGCCACCGCGACCATGCGTAAGGGCACGGGGGACTTTTTTGTGGCGTAACAAAGGGACATACCCAGGGCAATCACATTTCAGAGCAGAGCCAAAGTCCTGACCAGGAAGGCCTCGCTGAGAGCGGCCCGGCTGGGCTTCTTTGGCAAAGACCCTTGGATGGTTCTTTGCGCAGGAGGTTGAGAGCCATATGCGGCAGAACCGTGAGGTTCTCCGGCCCATATCCCAGCCCGTTGCGCGCCTGGTCCTCGTTCATGCTGACATCGAGCCGCCAGTGCAGCCGGTTCTCGATCCCCCAGTGCGAGCGTGTGACCGCGCCGAAGCGCTCCGGCGTCATCGCCGCGCTCAGCAGATAATACGCTGTCTCTCGGTGATCTTGCCCGGGGTCTCGCGCATGCGCAGCATCTTGCCGACGGCCACAAGGCCCGGCTAGTCGTGCTGCGCCTGCAACCAGGCGATGTCGGTTGACACTGTCGCGGTGCGTGTTTCGATCCGGCCGTGATCGCCATCGACCACCGGCTTGGCGCTTATGGTCTGACTGTCCGGATCGTCGAGGAACCGGCACACATCGTCATGAAGGGTGCCCTGATTGCCCTTCAGGGCCATGACGTAGTCGCCTTGCTGCTCGACCATCTGCCGGGCGATGATGCGCTGGCAGTTGAGCGCATCGACGGTGACAGTGCAGCCCTTCCGGCGGAGCAGCTTCAGCAGCTTCGGCACCGCGGTGATCTCATTCGACTTCGCCTCGGTGGCGATTTGCCCGAGGACCAATTGCTGCTCACAGGCCCAGGCGGACGACCATATGCAGGGGCGATTGACCGCTGGCGGTGTCGAAGGAGCGGCGCAGCACCTTGCCGTCGAGGGCGATGACGCCCTGGGCGGCTTCGGCAAACCGCGCCATGAAGCGCTGGAAGCAGGCGCGGAACTGCTCGGGGTCGAGCAGGCGGAACAAGCGGCTGAACGTGTCGTGGCTGGGCGCGCCGTGCTTCAGGTCGAGGAAGCCCGCGCAGGAAGTCGATCTTGGTCTCGGCGAACTCCGCCATGTCGGTGCAGCCCTCACCGCCGGTCAGCACCGAGCAGAGGGCGATGACCAGCATCTCCAGCAGGTTGTGGCGGGCGGCATTGCCCGTGCGCGGATCGTCCAGCTCCGCAAAGCAGGCGGCAAATCCCTCCATGGCTCTCCCCTCGGATCGTTCGATAGCCGGGTAGAGTCGATCCGATCGCGCGCCGCAAGCCTGGCACAACGAATGTCAAGTTTGATTCCAAATGCAATTCCCCTGCGGGCATACCTACTTCGCGTTGACAGCTCAGAATTCAGAAACGCCATCTGTTCGGGTATATTTGCATTCGGCGATCCAGTCGCATATTTAGCCATGGTGGGCTGCCATCTGAGCCGGAAGTGCGTGTGTGGGCTGTTCGACCCGTCACCTGACCGACGGCACGGTGGTAGCGCGGTTGTCCTTAGCCAGCCGCCCTCGTCGGACGCAGAATTGTGGCTTCACGACCAACAGCACTGGATTCTCAGTGATTTCTAACTGCCAGGATATCCCGTTCGGATTAGGCTCCAGGCTCAATCTGTCCACCAGAGCAAGATCGAGGCGATGATGACGTGGTCAGCCGTCAGCCGGTCGGTAGGGTGGAAGTTCGTCATGAAGCGATATCCGGGGTGAAGTGCGAAGCGTCGTTACGATCCTAGCCCGGAGGCCGCGTAGCGTTAGGCTGCTAGGGCCCGTTGACATTCATCGCAAAGCGAGAGCGGTGCTTGTGAGATAGATCATGGCCGAGTAGCTGACGTCTGTCTTGTCACAGAGTGTGGCGATGCGCCGGAATTCCTTGATGTTGGCGAAGAAGTTTCCGATCAAGTGCCGCCCTTGAAAGATTGCTTTGTCATACGCGATCGGTAGGAGGCGGTTACGGCGAGGGGGAATGACCGCCTGCGCGTTTCGCGTGCCTGCAAAACCGCCCTGAGGCGGTCATTGTCGAAGGCCTTGTCGCCCAGGAAAGCACCGAAGGCATGAGACGGGTCGATCACGTTACCCAGACTGTCCACGAACGCCATGATCTTGGTGGTCAGCTCGCCGCGAGAACGCGCCCAATCGCCTGATGGCGAAGTCCCCCTTTTGCGCCGGTGCCCTTCTGGTGGACCCGGACGATGGTGCCGTCTGCAATCACGTATTCAAAATCGGGATCATCTCGCAAGACACTGAATACACGCTCAAAAAAGTTCGAGACCGCCCAGCGTCCGCGGCGGCGGTGTCCTGGGCAAAGGCGGTCGCGATGAAGGCAGACGCGACACCAGGCCCCTGTCGCCTGGCATGCATCAGCAAGTTGCGCATGGTATGCACGCGGCAGCGCTGCCAGGTGGCATGCAGGACCTTTGCGATGGCGGCCTTCAACCCTTCATGCGCATCCGAGACGACCAGCTTCACCCCGCGCAGGCCGCGGCGGGCAAGCGAGCGCAGGAAGTCGGTCCAGAAGGTCTCCGCCTCCGAGGCGCCGATGGTCATGCCCAACGCCTCGCGGCGGCCGTCATCATTGACACCGACGGCGATGATCACAGCGACCGAGACAATGCGTCCGGCCTGGCGGACTTTGACATAGGTGGCGTCCAGCCAGACATAGGGCCAGTTGCCCTCCAGCGGGCGCTCAAGGAACGCCTTCACCTTGTCGTCGATCTCGCCGCACAGACGGCTGACTTGCGACTGGAAGATGCCGCTCATCCCCATCGCCTGCACGAGCTCATCGACCGAGCGGGTGGAAACCCCTTGGACGTAAGCTTCCTGGACCATGGCGGTCAGGGCCTTCTCCGCCATGCGGCGGGGTTCGAGGAAGCCGGGGAAGTAACTGCCCTTGCGCAGCTTCGGAATGCGCAGTGCGACGGTTCCGGCGCGGGTTTCCCAGGTGCGGTCGCGGTAGCCGTTGCGCTGGGCCCGCCGATCGGCGCTGCGGCTATCGTGCGGCGCGCCGGTCAGGCCCTCGACCTCCAGGTCCATCAGCCGCTGGGCCGTGTAACCGATCATCTCGCGCAGAAAGTCACTATCGGTCGTCTTCTCCAGGAGAGCGGCGGATCATCAGCGGTATTCTGCATGTTTTGAAGGTTGGGTGCCGCTGGTGCGACTGTCCCCGGGACTACGGCCCCTCGACGACGGTCTATAACCGCTTCAACCGCTGGTCGAAGGCGGGGATCTGGCAGCGTATGGCAGAACAGCTCGTCGTCCATGATGCGTTGGAGGTTCAGTGCATCGATAGCACCACGGCCAAGGCCCACCGCTGCAGCGCCGGCGGAAAAGGGGGGCGGATGAACAGGCAATCGGTCGAAGTCGCGGCGGCAGAACCACGAAAATCCACGCCGTCGTCGACAACGAAGGCCGGTTGATCGCCTTCCAACTGACACCAGGTCAGCGAGGCGATATTCGGCCAGCCCCCGGCTTGATCGCGTCGCTGCCGCCGGCGGTGACGCTTCTCGCTGACGCAGCCTACGACAGTGACGCATTTCGCGCGCTTCTGATCGAACGCGGCACGCTGCCGATCATCAAACAGAACCGGACGCGTAAGCAGCTCCAACCGTTCGATAAGAGCGCCTACAAGGGACGCAACATCATCGAACGAGCCTTCTCCCGTCTGATGGACTGGAGGCGGGTCGCAACACGCTACGACAAGCTGGCGAGGAACTTCAGGTCCACCATCGCACTTGTCTCAATGCGTCATCTGGTGGACCTGATTGAGTCTGGAGCCTAAAGCAGGTCGCCGAATGGACGTTCCGGGTTCTGATGGGCTCGACGTTCGACAGAGATTACGCTATCTCCACGTCCCAGACGATGACCGATTTGCGAAATGTGCGCCTCATTCCTTGTCCTTATCGACGTTTGCCGAAACGTAGTTCCAAGATGTTTTTTTTGTTGAATGCGGCTTAGCACGTCTCTCTCCTGGTTCGGCATCTCTCACAGTATAGGTTGCGTATTCTCTTGAATGGCCGTTGTGTATAAGAACCATGGAGCTTGATCTGGATATAAGACGCGGCGGAATCAACAGAGGAATATGGTATGATCTTTTATCGACTCAAATTAGTAAGACAAGAGGCGACCAAGGTCTCTTGGCCGTCTTATCGGGAAGCTCTGGTGTCTTCAGCGATCGTGTTATCCCTCATGAGCATTGCGGGAGTAGCACTCTGGGCAATCGACTACTGTCTTGGTGCTGTCGACCGACTTTTGCTTACGTTCTAGTGTAGGGGATTTGTGACAGTGGCGCAGAAATGGTATGTCATTCATGTATACTCGGGCTTTGAAAAGAAGGTTGCTGAGCACATCCTCGATCAAGCCGAGCGGCTTGCGCTAAATAGTGTGATATCCTCTGTCTTGGTGCCGTCCGAGAGCGTTGTGGACATTAGACGTGGACGCAAAATCATAACCGAGCAGAAATTCTTCCCGGGTTACGTTTTGGTTAAAATGGACATGACAGACGAAGCATGGCATTTAATTCGTAATGCGCCAAAGGTCACTGGCTTTTTAGGTGGAAAGACCAAGCCTACTCCTATTTCTGACGCGGAGGCCGAGCGAATACTATCCCAGACTAGCGAACTGAAGGAGCGTCGGAGGACAGTTGAAGCATTTCAGGTCGGCGAAAGCATTCGTGTCGCGGATGGCCCATTCGCGAGTTTTAACGGTATAATTGAAGAATTGGACGAGGAGCGTGGCCGCCTAAGGGTGACGGTTTCTATTTTCGGAAGGTCAACTCCCGTGGAGTTGGAATACACACAGGTTGAGAAGTTATAGTCAAGGTCCATTTGCTCAGGCGAATTGCTTGAACGGTCATGCGGTTTGTCGGAGCACTGTTTCCAGATAATCGACATTCCAGCCTGCCTTCTTGCGCCGGTTCTTGAAGCTTGTGGTGGGCCGTGCGCCGGACAGCAGGTTGAGTGCGGTGTGGCGGACGATCGCCATGTTGGCGGGTGCGTTTCCGCTGCGTAGCCTGGCCAGGTCCTCACGGAAGACGACGTCCAGAACCCAGTGTAAGCGGTTCTCGATCCCCCAGTGCCCTCGCACGACGCGGCCGAACATCTCTGCGCTCAGCGCCGCCGAAGACACGTAGTAGCGGGTCTCCCGCTCCATTTGCTAAACACCGGCGGAGACTTCGAAAGGGTATTATCTGCCATGGCCTTTTCACCAGTTGGTAAGTGTATGCTTGGGGTGAGACCAGCAGAACGGCTGACACCAACTGCCCGACGCGATCGACTCGTCTGTGATTTTGATCGACGCACCGTCATGGCGTCGCATCGCACCAAGCCCCTCGACGAGGCCAAGCCTTGCAAGTCTCGTAGACGCGGCAGTTCTGCCGGAGGAACTGCCGGATGTTTTCCTGCAGGTTTATCTCCGGGGGGTAGGGCGAGATGAGTCATCACGTCGGCCGCTTGGTATTACATCGCCGCAATAGGTATACTATCCTAATTATTGATTTGATGCGCATAATACGTGTAGTTCTAGTCGCGGCCAGATGACACACGAGTTGAACTAAATTATGACAGCAAAAATCCTGATAGTAGATGACGTAGCTGCTAACACTCGGCTCCTTACAGCACGGCTAAAAGCCGAATATTATCAAGTTATGTCAGTGTTGGATGGATTTTCTGCTATAAAGCAAGCGAGCATTTGGCAGCCTGACCTTATTTTATTGGACATTATGATGCCAGGCATGGATGGTTTCGAGTGCTGCCGGCGTCTAAAGTGCGCTGACGATACACAGCATATCCCTATTATCATGCTCACGGCTCTCGGTGAGATTGGCGAGCGAGTGAAAGGTTTGGGAGTGGGGGCAGATGATTTTCTGACAAAGCCCATCGATTACGTAACGTTAATGATAAGGGTGAAAAGTTTAATACGCCTTAAGAGAATTCTAGATGAATGGCGCGCTAGGAGCAATACTGCGGTTTCCTTCGGTATTGAGCAACAATCGATGGCCCATGATTTGAATGTAGATAGCGAGATACTTGTTGTCGACGACATCAATGAAAATCAATCCACTATAATCAATTCCTTAGCACTTTGCAAAAATACGTTTGTTAGTTCGGCGACCGAATTAGAAGAAGCCATCTCGCGGGTCGAGCTGTATAATTTAGTATTGGTGAACCTCTCCTTTAAATCAGCAGATTCTTTAGAGGTCATATCTCGGATACGGTCCGAAACACACTCCCAGCAGATACCCATTCTAGTGATTTCAGATCACTTTGCCGATCGAAATCGCCTAGCAACTGCATTCGAGATTGGTGCGAGTGACTGGATTACTGTTCCAATAGATTGTAATGAGCTTGCAGCAAGATGCAGAAATCTTCTTAAGAAGAAAGCTTTATCAAGACAGGCTCCAAGACCACATTGATAGGACAATTCAATTGGTTGCAGTCGATCCTCTAACAGGACTGTATAACAGGCGCTACTTGGATAAGCATCTGCATACATTATTCTCCACCGGAGGAGATACAGATGTATCCTTGCTGATGATAGACATTGATCATTTCAAATCGATCAACGATCGCTTCGGACATATTTTCGGAGACTCCGTATTACGCGTGATATCGAGTGTTCTGCTCTCGAATACAAGATCTTTCGACACTGTTTCTCGATACGGGGGTGAAGAATTTGCAATCCTACTGCCGGGTACGAATATGAAAGAGGCAGTACAGATCGCCAATCGACTTCTGGTGGAAGTAAGATCTTTGCCCCACCGCATGGAAGCGCCCGAGCAATTAACGTTGAGTATCAGTATTGGCGTGACCTCTAACACAATCGAACGTCAATCCCCAGCGTCTCTATTGCATGCGGCAGATACGGCCTTGTATAAAGCTAAGTGCTTGGGCAGAAATAGGTTGGAGATAGGATTGTCCCTGCCCAAATGAAGGATTGAACGCACGCGTGATTTTCCTCTTCCCAGGGTTAAAGCAAAGCATTCGGCTGCGCGGATGCCCGTCTCGCGCAGCCACGCATTGGCCGCCTCGGGCTCGGCCAGGATCAGCTCGACGTCGCGCAGGCTGAGGCTGAACACGTGATACAGCCACACGGCATGGCTGATGATCTCGGCCGGGAAGCGATGGCGCGGGTACGAACTGGGCTCTAGCCAGCTTCGCCCACCTCTCGTCCTGGCATCAGCCGCGGTTAACGACAATGCCCACGGAGGGGATGCGCCGGCTTCCGTTTGATCACCGCAAGATCATCGCGAGACGGGCTGCCATGGAGCTGGTGCCAGGCGCGATCTGCAATCTGGGCGCGGGGATCAGCACCGGCATATCTGCCGTCGCCGCCGAGGAGGACATAATCGACCTGATCGTGCTCACCAACGAGCAGGGTTTCATCGGCGGCGCTCCGGTCACCGACCCGGACTCCGGGCGCGGCGCAGAACTACGACGCGGTCGTAGACCAACCAGTTCGACTTTTACGATGGCGGTGGCCTCGACGTCGCTGTCTGCCGCCGAGGTCGACCCGGCTGGCAATGTTAACATCAGCCGCTTCGGCTCCAAGATCGTAGGAATCGGCGGCTTCATCAATATCAGCCAGAACGCGCGCAAGGTGGTCTTCAGCGGCACGCTCACGGCGGGCGGGCTGGAAGTCGCGTGCGAGAACGGCCAGTTGCGGATCGTGTCCGAAGGACGGCACGGTAAGTTCGTCAACGCCATAGAGCAGGTTTGCTACAACGCACCATTCGCGGAGCGCGAGGGACGCATCGCCGTCTTCGTGACCGAGCGCTGTCTCTTTCGAGCGATTGGCGGCACGCTCGAGTTGATCGAGGTCGCGCCGGGCATCGACGTGCAGCGTGATATCCTGGACCGGATGGAGCGGCTGCCGCGTGAGGTTCGGGTGCTACGTCGGCAGGCTGTCTTCGCCTAATGCCGGACAAGGCGGAGGTTCGTCAGACGAGGCTAGCGAGGAGATGGATGGCGAGGAAGTTACGTGCGGTCTTGTCGTAGCGGGTGGCGATGGCACGAAATTGCTTGAGCTTGGCGAAGAAATTCTCGATCAGGTGGCGCGCCTTGTAGAGGTCGCGATCGAACTCGCGGGGTGATCGGCGGTTGGCCCTTGGCGGGATCACTGCTGCCTTGCCGGCGGTGGTCAGCGGCTTGATGACGCGTCCGTCGGCATCGAACGCCTTGTCGGCGATCAGGGTGTCGGCCCGCATATCCGGCAGGAGGTGGTCGGCGCCGACCAGATCGTGAGCCTCGCCACCGGTCAGGTGGAAGCCGATCGGGTTGCCAAGGGCATCGACCATTGCGTGGATCTTGGTGCTCAATCCGCCGCGTGAGCGGCCGATGGCTTGGTCCTCGCCGGCTTTTTTTGGGCGCCGGCGCTGTGCTGATGGGCCCGCACAATGGTGCTGTCGATCATCGCGTATTCGTTGTCGGCGTCGAGTGCGAGATGCTGGAAGACACGCGCCCAGACGCCAGATTTGGCCCAGCGGCTGAAACGGCGATGGACATTGATCGGATCGCCAAAGCGTTCCGGAAGGTCGCGCCAGGGAATGCCGGCCCGATAGCGGTACAACACCGCCTCGACGAACACGCGGTTATCGGCTGCGGTCGCCCCGACCGAGCCCTCTCGCCCGGGCAGAAGATCCTTGATCCGGTCCCATTGGTGGTCGCGAAGTGGGCAGCGATTTGACGACAAGCCCTAGCAGAAGAGTTGGGAGCATGAGGTCGGATTTCGCGTACGACCCCGTCACGGCGATCGATGAGGCGACGGCCGTTGGAGAAACCGCTCTGCGCTTTGCCGAGATCCGCCGAACCATGGGCATTCCACTGGTCACCTCAATCTGGTGCGGGCTCGCGGGCATGGATGACAGCCTGCGGCTCATTTGGGATGCTGCTAAGCCGATCTACATGAGCGGTGAACCCGAGCGGGCGCTTGCACGCAGCATCGCTGCGATCAACCTGCCCCATCCGGAGCCGCTCGCGCCTACCGCGTTGACCTGCATCGGGATGGCGGAAGGCGACGTCCGTTCGGTGCAAGCTGTCATCGCCGCCTATAATCGGTCCAACGGTCTGAATTTAATGGCGCTCACGGCCTTGATCGCACCGGAGGCAACGGAGTAAGCTGCTGTCCTGGGGGCGGATCGCGAGGCAATGCCGGCACCGTGGCCACCACTGCCATCGTTGCTGCCGCGTGAGGCGATTGAGGCCGATACCTGGGATATCATTCGACGCGTGAATGCCTTCAGTGCGTCAGGCATCGATGCGGTAATCGCAACGCTCTGGCGTCATTTAGCGCATTGGCCGGCTCTTCTCGCTCTGATCCACTGCGCGTTCGCGCCGCTGCAATCGCGTGGTTTGATCGATGATACGAGTGCCCGACTGGTTGCCCTCAGTGAGCGGAAGGTGCCCGAATGGCGCATCTGCGTCCGACGTTGTCGGCACTGCCACCCCGTGTTCTCGATGCGGTCACTGGCTATGTCAGAAGTCCTACGCACATGGTCACGATTGGCCACGCTTTGGCCCGGTGGCTTGCTCAATAGCAGAATCACAATTGACCACGCCCTGCGATCAGACCGGTCTGGGAACAACTGAAGTGCGCACGGACACTGTAGCCATCCGGTAAGTACCGCCTCTACCAGGCGGGCTTCGTTGCTTAGGGTCATCGTCGCGAGGTGAAACATGGCGACGCCTTTGGCGGCAGATGTCATGTTTTCGCGATGCCAACCTCACTTCCACGTCACGGCGGCTCAAGCTATTCTGAAGGCCCTGGGGAGGGTTTTGCAGCGTGGCGAAGCTCGTCTTTGGAATGAACCAGTCCCTGGACGGCTACGTCGACCACCCTGAATTTCTGCCCAAGCCCGGCGCTGTTTCGCCACATCATCGAACAGATGCGCGGCCTGACGGGCAGCTTGTACGGCCGCCGCATGTACGAGGTCATGCGCTACTGGGACGAAGACCTTCCTGAGTGGGTCGCTGAGGAACGCGAATTCGCGGCGGGGTGGCGGAGCCAACCGAAGTGGGTCGTGTCGCGCTCGCTGAAGTCAGTCGGCCCCAACGCCACCCTGGTCGAGGATGACCTCGAGGCGGCGATACGTGGGCTGAAGGCTCAGCGCGTCAGAGAGATCGGGTCGGCGGACCAGACCTGGCGCGAAGCCTGTCCGACCTTGGTCTTATTGATGAGTATCGACTCTACCTCCACCCCGTCGTGCTGGGTCGCGGCAAGCCATTCTTCGTCAGCCCTCGGCCGCCGCTCCGCCTAGTGGCCAGAAGAGCCATGACAGGCACTCGGCTCGGGCCGCACGCTCCGTTGGCAGGAACGCCCCGAATTTCGCGGCGAGATACATTAGGATCGCGCCGGACTCGAAGACGCGTATCGGTGTTGGGCCGCTACGATCCAGCAAGGCCGGGATTTTGGAGTTGGGATTAACACTTACAAAGCCGCTGCCGAACTGATCTCCATCGCCGATTTTGATGAGCCATGCGTCGTATTCGGCACCGGCATGGCCAAGGGCCAGCAGCTCCTCAAGCATGACTGTCACCTTCACGCCGTTCGGCGTGCCAAGCGAATACAGTTGCAGCGGATGACGGCCGATCGGCAATGGCTTGTCATGCGTTGGGCCAGAAATAGGAAGATTGATGTTTGCCCAGGCGCCGCCGTTTGCCTGGTCCCAGGTCCATACTCTGGGTGGAGTGTATTCAACTCGATCCACCATGTTCGACGCTCCAGAAGTTGTCCCGCAGGCCAGTGGTCATCCAGCTTGCGCGATATTGGAGTGGACGTTATAAAACCCTGTAGACCCTGGCAAGTGGCGAGACATCCGGGTGGCGTTTACGCGGAGGTGAGGTGATGGCGCGACTTGAGGACATACCGCAGCCGACACGAGATGCCGTGGTTGCAGCTCCGTGTCCCACCTTTGACATTCAGCCGTTCGTCCTTGGTCCGCCACTGGCGCAGCGGAGGCTGGCAATCGTATCCAGCGCCGCATTGATCCGGCGCGGCGACCAACCTTTCGGCTTCGGTAGCGCCGAATGTCGTTTCCTGCCCGCTTTCATGTCTGCCGACGACGTCCTGATGAGCCATATCTCTATCAACTTCGATCGCGCGTGATTCCAACGCGATCTCAACGTCGTCTACCCAATCGACCGGCTGCGCGAGCTGGTAGCTGAGGGCGTGATCGGCGGTATGGCTGAGACCCATTTCACCGTGATGGGATCGACCGATCCCTCGGGCATGACCGAGACGGCCGACCAAATCGCAAGGCAACTGCGGCAAGAGCGGATCGATTCCGTTTTACTGAGCGCTGTCTGACCCGTCTGTACATGCGCCGTGTGCGCGCTCGCTCATATCCTGGAACAACGCGGGCTCTCGACCGTGGCGATTGCCTCGGTTCGCGCACAAGCCGAGAACTGTGGACGACATCCCAGCTCGGTCGGCCGCTGGGCGAACCGGTTGATGCGCCATTCCAGCGGCGCGTGCTAATGGCGGCTCTTGGTCTCCTGGAGCGGATAGACGGGCCGGTGATCCTGGAGGACTTCATCAAAGACCCGCCCGAGTGGCAGGACACACCGGCCTGGCGAGCGCCCACGTTGGTACAAGTCTCTGATCCGCTGGAGACACCCGATGCATGGTCCGCGGCATTCGCGGCCGAGCTGTCTGCGCTGCTGCCGTTGTGGCGGATCGCGCAGGCCCGGTTCGGGCGCACGACTGTCGGACTGAGTTTTCAGTCACCGGTAGCCTGGCCGGGGTTTGCGACTGGTTTCCTTGCCGGCGAGTTGCCAGTGGTGCCCGAAATTGCGACCCCCGCGCTCGCTCTGCGCATGCTGTGTGACGATATCAAGGCGCTCTACGGTGAAGCAGCCCAGGCCGACGGCCCGGCACCTTCAGCGCACCAGATTGACGAATGGTTCTGAACCGTCGCCGGTCAGCTGTTGATAGCATTGCGGGCCGCGGCGATGGCGAGCGAAAACAATGCACTGAGAACTGTTGGTGGGCGGTTTTTCGTGCCGGCTTACTGGTTGCCTTGATCAGGGTCTGCGGGGAGGCAATTAGATCAATGCTGCGACACCGGCTTCTCAGAGTCGGCTGGGAACAATTGAAACCTTGTTGGAGGGAACCCTCATGCTCCTCGGTGCGCTCGTGCCTTTTCACGACACTGGTGGCGATCCGGACACGGTGCGTGAGTATGCGCAAGCGCTGGAATCAGCCGGTTACGACTTTCTGGAAGCGCCAGATCATGTGCTCGGCGCCAACGTGGTCTCCCGGCCGGGCTGGGATCCTGACCGTAACACGTCCCAGGACCTCTTCCATGACCCGTTCGTTCTATTGAGCTATGTGTCTGGCATAGCCCCAAAGCTGGCGCTTTCCACAGGCGTCCTAATCATGGCGCAACGCCAGACTGCGCTGATTGCCAAACAGGCAGCGTGTCTGGACGTGCTGTGCAAAGGGCGGTTCCGGTTGGGCATTGGTGTCGGCTGGAACGAGGTCGAGTTCGTTGGTTTGAACGAGAATTTCAGGAATCGTGGGCGCCGATCCGAGGAGCAGGTGGCGGTGATGCGGGCGCTCTGGAAAGACGAACATGTCACGTTCAAAGGCAAGTACCACACGATCGATGATGCAGGTATTAATCCTCGGCCGGCATCTGGAGATTTGCCCGTGTGGTATGGTGGACATCACGAAAAGACGATGCCGCGGATAGCCAAATGGGGAGATGGCTGGATCCAGAATAATTTTCCGCCTGATGCGTCGACAGTGAAGATATTCGGTGAATTGCGGCGCATGATCGAAGGCGAGGGGCGCGATCCGCAGTCGGTTGGAATCGAAGTCTGGACCTCGTGTGGTCGTGGTGACGAGGCAGATTGGCGGGCTGAAGCTCTGTTTTGGAAGGCCGTTGGGGTATCGCATCTTTGCCTGACGACGGCCTTCCACAAGCGACACTTTTATCGCAGCGGTGAGAAACATCTCGGCGACCATCTGACCGCGATTTGCCGTTATCACGACGCGGTGGCCGACATTCTTTGAAATCAACAGCTATTACGGCAGGTGGTGCATTAGCTCGGCTTGCAGCTGTTGTGCCACGTCCCGCCCTGTCGTCGATAAAGCTAGCGACCAGGCGTACTCTGCGAGCGTTAGAACTGCGTCGTCAGATCGGTCAGCCACGCGGGCGAGGCACTGACTAAGGCGGTCTCTACTGAGCGGTCAACTCCGGTAAGAATCATCGCGCCAACGGCGACCGCACTGAGACCCATGGCGACCTTCCCAAAATGACCGGCTGTGAGCATCCGCTGGCGCCAGCGATGCAGGGCTGTTCGGGAGAGGACGGCGACTGTCAGCATCGGCAGGGTCGTACCCACGCCAAAAGCGAACATCACCGCCGCGACAGCACCCAAATCCTTGCGCTGAGCCGCCAGAACCGAAGCGGCCCCGAGCGTGGGTCCAACACATGGGCTCCACACCAGGCCGAGTAAGGCCCCGACAATGAACTGTCCGCTCGCGCCTGTCAGAGCCAGGCGCCGGATGAGGCGGTCCCCTGCTCCGGTGAGGCCGCCGGTGGCAACGCCAAGATGGGCTTGGATTGTCGAGCTGATCAGGACGAGCCCTAGCAGAATCAAAAGGACCGCGGAGATGGTCCGGAACAAATCGCCATCAAGCCCGAGGGCGAAGCCAATTGTGGCGACGAAGAGCCCTGCGGCAGTGAACGAAGTCGCGACTCCTCCCGCCAACCAGTAGGCACCGGAGCGATGTGCCGTTGCTGCGGCGCCTATGACGAGTGGAAGGAGGGGAAAAACGCAGGGTGAGAGGGTCGACAGGATGCCGGCCAGCAGCCCTGCGCCAATACTGGCGAGCGGCACGATCCAACTCAGCTCGCGGAGGTTTCCAACAACCGCTTGATCACCGCCGGGTCCGTCGCCCCGGTCATGCGGCCGGTTTCCTTGGCGCCATGATAGACGATCAAAGTGCTCTGCATTTGCACGCCCAGTTGGCGGAGAAGGGGCTTGTTGGTGTCGAAATCGACGTCGAACACCTTAAGGTTCGCAAACTCCGGCGTTCCGTAGAGCTGCTGGAGTATCGGCCGCTCCTTGGCGCAGACCGGACACCAGGACGCTTCGACGAAGATCAGCACGGGTTCGCCGCTCTTCTGCGCCGCGTCAAAGGCGGCCTGCTGATACGGTTGGACGGTTGCGGCGTAAGCCGCGCCAAATGCCCCGATACCCATGGTCAGGGCAAGCCCCGCGACAACGGACAGTTTCGTCATGGTTAGGATCCTCCTCAAAGTGGATGCCGATATCAGGGTGAAAGTTTGTTGGCAGCGGACCAAGCGTTCGCATGCTTGTCGCGCTGCCCATCGGTTGAGTGCCGTCTAGTGATGCGCCGACCGCAATGGGAACGAAAGTTATGACTGGACGGCAAGGTAAGCCTCCGCGACTGCGCGAATGAGCGAGAGTGAGGCTGTCGCGCCGTTGGCCTCTCCTTTCTCGAAATCCCCGGTTTGGCCCATCTGGTTGGTCACCTGCGCGAAGCAGAGAACTGCCTTTCGTCGTGCCCCAGCGAATGCATAGAGGGCGGCCGCCTCCATTTCGACAGCCAGGATCCCCTCGGCCCGTGCTGCGCCGATTGCCTGCGGCGTCTCCCGATAGGGTCGCGTCAGTCGTCCAGGTCGCCCCGCGCTCCACCGGATCATTCACGTTGGCGAGCCCACTCTCAGCAATCACGAGCAGGCCCGGATCCGCCTCTGCGTACTCGAGAGTCGGGCGGCAAGTAGTGGTAGCTCGTACCCTCGTCCCGAAGCGCCCGCTCGATCAAGATGAAGTAGGGCGGTGGACCCAGGATGGTGACCTGGCCTGACGAGGTAATGCTGAGAAGCAGGCGGCAACCGGAGGCGAACAGCTGCTCAGCTACGAGAACGGCGTAAGATGCTCCAACTGCGCAGCCGACGATCCCGTACTCCCGATCGCCTTGGTCAAAGCGGTCCATCATGCTGTGATAGCAGGCCCAGCCGGCAACCGGCCGCGAGCGGCCTACTGCGCGCAGATGACGCACGATGTCGCCGTCCGGGTCGAGGACGCAGATCTCCGGAACTGGTGTGTTCGGGACGTCCTTTTGACGACGGGCCTCACGCAACAGGCTCTCCGGCGTGAAGGCCGAAGCTATGCCGTAGTGCTTATTCCGCAGGATAGGTGGCAGAACGCGGAGGTTTCGGTCATCCATTCGCATGATCAAATCGATCCGGCAAAGAATTCGGTCGATGGGATCAGGTGGGCCGACCGACGAGGCAGGTGTGGAGGCGCGGTACGTCGAACCCGTGCACCCGCCAAGGGAGCGAAGACTTCCGACAAGGTCCCGCGAATCACGACGAGTTGGATGCGGGACGCGCAACTCCTGCACCGACGATATGTCCGTCATCACGCTGCAGGAGGACGGCGACCTCTTGCCCGTCCGGGTTTGGCACTTGCAGCCGAATCGGCTTGCCTGACCAGGCGCCGAGCACCGACATGGAGCGGACGATATTTGCTTCCGTGAGCGTGCGTCCGCCGTTCTCCCCGCGGCCCACAGCCGTCTGATGCAGGCGATCATAACCAATGAGGAGCAGCGTCCCGTTGCCGCTGCCGGCGCCGACGGACACGGTCAGCCCCGCCGGGCTTCGCTGGACGTCGATCGATGCGGCCGTGTCCTCACTCGACGCCGCCTGTCGCAGCGTGTGGTCGACCGCCGGTCCGTCTGACCCCACCGCGTCGAGCTTGCCGTCCACGATCAGAGCCGGGGTGTAGACCTCGGGGCTCACCCCGAGCGCGACATAGCGTTGTTGCCTCTGGGTCGCGGCTTCGAACGAATAGGGATCGCGCCAACCGAGGTTGTTCCAGTACGTCACGTGAAAGGTCAGCAGCAGCAGGTCCGGACGTGTCTGCGCCAGCTCGGCGATCTTGGCGTCCGCGGGTGGACAGGATGAGCAGCCCTCCGAGGTGAATAGTTCACCCACGACCGGCCGTGGAGCCGGCTGCGCAACGGCGAGTGCCGGCACCAGGATTCCGATCGCGCCGGCCAACCAAAAACGCATGTCACGCTCCCGAATATACGGCCACTCGGCGGCGGTCTCCTCAGACCGCAATCCCGACCGCCGTTCCTGGTGCCTTCGTTCGGGGAGAACAGGCCAACGGTTACACCCTCGCGCGACAACAAATGTCGTCAGCACGCAATGTCGTTTGGGTTGGCATGCACAGACGTCGTAACCGACTCACGAAATTTCACGAACATCGGGAATCACACCCAAGAACCCGATGAGGTAATCGGCATGCATGACAACCCGATTCATACTTTCTTCCAAGTTCTGGGTGGCAACATCCCGGACCAGCTGAACCTTGGCGGATTCCGCTGGTTCGAAGTCGCATTTTACTGGGTGCTTCTGATCGGAAGCCTCACAATCGCCTATACAAACTGGCGTCTGGATTCGACCCAGCGCACCGGCACACATCTCAGCATTTACGCGATGCGGCTGGTCAGTGCCGGCATGTGGTATCTGGGCACACTCTGGAAACTGCCGCTGCCGATATCGGCGGGCTTCAAGTACTGGCTGGAGAACACCGTAAAATACAGCTCTTTCGACGTACATGCGTCGATCATGCAGGTGTTCCTGGACCATATCGCTGTCGTGCAACCGCTGGTCTACCTGCTGGAGACCGCACTTGCGGTGTCGCTGATGCTGGGCGTCGCCGTGCGCCTGGCGGGCATCGTGGGGGTGCTGTTCATCTTCAATCTGCTGATCGGCCTCTACAACGATCCCGACGGAATGGCCGTGGACCTATGTCGGCGTCATCTGTGCCCACGGCATGTTCGCAGCGGCCCAGGGCGGCCGGAGCCTCGGCATCGACAACCTGCTGGCTAAGCGTCTGATTCCGGGCCTGCCCCGTGATGGGCTTCTCGCCCGCGCGATTGCGGCTGCGTCCTAAATGAGAGGGATCCGTCTCATCCCGATTGCCTCGAGGCTACGGGGGCCGCGGCGTCAGCGGCCCCCGCGATCCGGTCGCTCGGTGTCGGACATGCTTCGGCTGTGGTCGAGGCCTGGATAGCCGTCGGACGCTGGGCCGCGGTCGCCGGAGGCGTCGCTGAAGCCGCCCTTCTCCTGGCGGTGCGGATCTGGCTCAGCCAGACGATTGTCGTCCTCCAAATCATGATGATGATGCGTGCCGACGGATTTTCAGCGGCCCCATCGGTCGGGGCGACGCTGGTCCAGAGCATCGCCCCGCTTCTCCTCGCCGCAGGCCCGGTGACCCGTCCGGTGGCCTTTGCTCCTGCTGTGTTGGGCCCTCTTGCTCGGGCTGGGGACACGGCCCGCGGCGCTCATTCTGTGCGCGGTCGCCCCTCCGATCGTCATTCCCGGAGCTGTCCTCGATCGGTTTGAAGTCGCTCTGCTGCTCTTGCTACTCGCGGCAAAGGGGGGCAGCGCGGTTGTCGCTCGATGGCGCCGTTACCTGCATTGTCGGCAGTTACCTCCGAATGCCGAGTCGCGATCAGCTGGTCCCACACGTTGTCGTCGTGGGAGGTGGGTTCGGCGGGATCGCGGCTGTGCGCGGGCTGCGATGGACCGCCTGCCGGATCACGCTCGTCGACCGGCGCAACCACTATCTGTTCCCACCGCTCCTCTAGGCATTGCCAAGTTAACCCTGGTTGGTGCCTGCAGGGGAGACAGGCGAAGCTGGCGAGATGACGCCAGAGCCCAGTTTGTATCACCGCCATCGCTTCGCGGCATTCGCCATGCCGTGTGGCTGTATCACGTGTTCAGCCTCAGCTTGCGCGATGTCGAGCTGATCCTGGCCGAGCGTGGGGTGGTGGTCACCCCTGAAAGCATCCGGCACTGGTGCCAGAAGTTCGGCGCCGAATTTGCCCGACGAATGCGCCGCCGCCGACCGCGGCCTGGGGACACCTGGCATTTGGATGAGGTGTTCATCCGGATCCGAGGCGGTGCAGGAGAAACGCGATGGCGCGGCCGCCAAGCGCTTCTTCCGGCGCTTGCTAAGTGGGTTGCAATACAAACCGAAGCGCCTGATCATCGACGGTCTGCGCAGCTCTGGCGTGGCACGCCGTGCCCTGCTGCCCGATGTCAAACACCGGACCGGCCGGTATCTGAACAACCGGGCGGAGAACTCGCATCGGCCGACGCGACGGCGGGAGCGGCAGATGCAACGGTTCAAGTCACCCGGCCAGGCACAGGACTTTCTCTCGGCACACGCCATCATCTACGGTCACTTCCGGCCACGGCGTCATCGCCTCAGCGCCGTCGGCTATCGGCGGGCTCGGACCAAAGCGTTTTGGACCTGGCGACAGGAGACGTCTGTCCAACAGGCGGGATGAGGCTTGGTGCATTGGCATCATCGGCGCCAATTCTTGGCGCCGAACTTCTGGCACCAGTTTCGGATGCTTTCATGGGTGACCACCACCCCACGCTCGGCGAGGATCAGCTCGACATCGCGCAAGCTGAGGCTGAACACGTGATACAGCCACACGGCATGGCGGATGATCTCGGCCGCGAAGCGATGGCGGTGATACAAACTGGGCTCTGGCGTCATCTCGCCAGCTTCGCCTGTCTCCCCTGCAGGCACCAGCCAGGGTTAACTTGGCAATGCCCGTTATGGCCATCGCGTGGGTCATCACCGGCTTTCTCACCAACTTGCTGCCGCTTTTTGGAGAAAGTGGGCTATTGCTGCTCGGCGGAACGTGTTTCCTCCTGAGCTTCCTTTTCCTGCTGATGTTCGCCTACGGGCACTTTCGCAACATCAGGATCTCGGCAGCAACAAGCACTTAGAATTGTGATCGCCGCCTATCGCTCGGGCTTCTCCTGTCCAAGCAGGAATGTTGATTAGCGAAAATCAACCAGACCTCCTTATTGGCCGCGAAGCCTGAACCGCTTCGGTCGGTGCGCCTTTGACTGGTGATCTGGTCGAGCGAAGCGAGCTCAGGCTGCCGGAATCGTTCGCTTCTCAGTTCGCCGTCGACCGGATCGCAGCGGACAGCGTCCTGAGCGAATTGCGCGCTTGGCGGTCGGTTAGGTTTGAGTAGAGCATCACGTCGCGAGACGGAAGCGGCGGCAGCCCGAGTTGCAACCAGGACGAAAGCCTGCACCGCCTCGACATCGAGCGTCCTCATAACTCACCATTGTTAAAACCAATCATTGAAATATTGTTTCATACGATTTTACAATGGTCAATAGGCAGCTATTCTCGTCGAGCATTCACAAGCGAAGACAGGAGCCAGGCATGCCGCTGACGCGCGTTTCCCTGCGGCGCGGCAAATCCGCCGTCTACCGCAAAGCCATTCTCGACAGCGTTTATCAGGCGATGCACGAGACCTTCGACGTGCCCGAGGATGATCGCTTCATGACGATCTCCGAGCATGATGACCCCGACTTCAGCTATGGCGCTGATTACCTTGGCATCTTGCGCAGCGACGATCTCGTCCTCATCCAGCTCACGGTCAGCAAGACCCGGACAGTCGACCAGAAGAAAGCGCTCTACCGCGGGATCGTCGAGCGCTTGTCCGACAGTCCCGGCCTGCGTCCGGAGGACATCTTCATCAACCTCGTCGAGGTGGCGCCCGAGAATTGGTCGTTCGGGCACGGCATCGCGCAATACGCAACCAAAAAGTCCTGACCCCATGCCCGTAGACGGACAGTTGAACGCTCGAGGGTGTGTTGGCGCAGTCGATATCGCGTCGAGCCCCAACGCGCGGTTCGTCGGTGTAGCAGGTGGCCGCAACCAACTGGACACGCCGGCGCTCATCGTCGAGTTGCAGGCGTTGACCCGCAACATCGCGCGCATGGCGGAATTCAGTGCGACGCGTGGCGTTAAGCTGCGGCCTCACGTCAGAACTCACAAATCGATCGAGATTGCCAGCCGCCAGATCGCGGCGGGCGCCATCGGCGTGTCCTGTGCCACTTTGGGCGAAGCGGAGGTCATGGTCGGCGGAGGCATTCCCGGCGTGCTCATCACGTCACCTGTGGTGACCGCAGGGAAGATTTCACGCCTGATCACTCTCGCGCGCCGCGCGAGCCCGGGTGGCGTTCTGATCGTGGTCGATCACCCGCGCAACGTCGCCGATCTGGTGCGCGCCGCAGCGGGCCTGGACCATCCGCTTGATATCCTCATCGACTTTGATGCCGGGCAGCACCGCACAGGCGTGACGAGCGAGGCCGCCGTGCTCGATTTCGCAACACTTGTTCACAGTGAACCGCGTTTGAGGTTACGCGGATTGCAAGCCTATGCCGGCAATCTGCAGCACATCACAGACCGAACTCGGCGCGGCGTGGCTGCAGCCGAAGTTCGAGCGAGGGTCGCCAACATGGTCGCGGGGGTGGCGCGGACCGGACTCCCGTTCGACATCGTCACCGGCGCCGGGACCGGCACCTATGATATCGACAGTGAAGATCATGTGTTCACGGAGCTGCAGACCGGCTCCTACGTGTTCATGGATGCCGAGTATGCCGGGGTTCTGACGGAGGGCGTGAACGCATCACCGTTTGAGATTGCACTGTTCGTGCAGACAGCAGTCGTCAGTGTCAACAACCCGGACTGGGTGACGGTTGACGGTGGCACGAAATCCTTCGCCACCGACGGCGGCGTGCCCGTCGTCGCACGCGGGGTCGATCTAGCGAGCCGTTATGCGTTCTTCGGGGATGAGCACGGCAAGCTGATGCCGATCGGCCCGCGACCTGATCTTGGCGCGTGCATCGAGTTCGTGACGCCGCACTGCGACCCGACCGTCAACCTCCACGATGTCTACCATGTCGTCGACGGAGACACGCTCATCGACATCTGGAAGATCGACGCACGCGGCAAGCGCTAAGAAATTTCATCCTCGGTAGACAGTAAGGAGCTTCTTCCATGATCATCGCCCACTATGCCCATCGCCTGCCGGCCAATCACGATATTGCATCAATCCGTGCGCGGGCAAAGGAACGCGGGCCGCTCTGGGACGCGGTTCCGGCGCTTTACTTCAAAGGGTTCTTGCTACGCGAGAAAGGACGCTACGGGTCCATCGCGAACGACTATTCGTCGCTGTATCTGTGGCGTCAGGATGAGGCATTCCGCGACTTCTTGGTGAGCGGCCGCTACCAGGTCGTGACGGACGCGTTCGGCCGGGCCGAAATTCAAACCCGGTTCGCACTCGACGCCCGGAAAGGGCACGGACGCAACGCCCGCTTCGCCACCAAGGAGGAGCTGGACATTCCTCTGGACGCCGATTTGACGGCGGTATTCGCCAGCGAGATCGAACGGATCCGCGAGGTTGCCGAGCGACCCGGAACGGTTGCCGCCGCGGTCGGCGTGGACACACAGAACTGGAAGTTCACGCGCATTCTGCTGTCGGAGCACGAGCCGACCGCCCGCGAAGCTGGCACAAGCTACGAGATTCTGCACCTCGCAAAGCCGCTCCTGGAGACGCTCCCGCCGGGGGCCGCCGGCTAGAGAACGGCTGGGCTCCGGGCTTCGGCAAAATCGACATGGAGCTTTCAATACAAGACATACCCCTGGGATTAGAGCATAATTCCATCGGATAGGGGAACATACAACATAGAAGTTACTATTGGACTGTGCTCCGGTCCCGGTTCTTGGGAAGTTGGACATGATCGTTGAACTTCGCGACTTTAGATGGGCAGTCGTCGCCTCGCAGCACCGAAGTCTACGACAGGCAGCGGAAAGTTTGAACGTCCGCCAATCAACGCTCAGTCGGCGGCTGCGAGATTTGGAGAGCCGCCTTGGGGCGGAACTTTTTGAGCGGACAAATGGGGGCACTCGCCCGACTATCGCCGGCCGCGAATTTCTGGACAGTGCTCGTTGTATTCTTGCGAAAACGGATTCTGTACTGCGCAAGCTTCAGACGCAGAGCCGCGGAGAAAATGGACGATTAACGATCGGCATCTATGCCTCTCTTTCGACCGGAAATATGTTTGCCAGCCTCCTGGAGCACCACAGCCGCTTCCCCCAAGCCGAAATCCATACTGTCGACGGAAGCCATGCTCAGCTTCTTTGCGCTCTGGCCAATAGTTCTGTCGATATAGCTATAATGACAACCAGCCGATCTGGTTGGGACGATCGAATACTCCCGTTATGGAGCGAGAGAGTCATAGCCGCACTTTATGCACGATCCACTCTCCAAGCAGGCGATCATCCATTGGCGGGATCTCATTTCGGAGCCGATTTTGAGTCCCGAACATAGGCCAGGGCCGGAACTCGAACGTCTGTTGATCGCGAGGCTCGGTGCTTATGGCTCTCAACGGTTGCTGCATCAGGACTCAGGCCTGGATCGGTTGCTGAGCTTGGTCGCTGCAGAATATGGAGTACTCCTGATGCTGGAAGGCGCAACAGGCGTACACGGCCCAGTGACCGCGAAGCTGTGCGATTTGGCCATTTGGCATCGTCGCCATAGCCCCTCGAAGCGCCGACCTGCCGTCCGGGTGTAGTGGACGGTGTGCCGGGGATCGCGATGGCCCAGGTAGTCCTGGATCAGCCGCAGGTCGTGGCCCTTGTCGGCCAGCACGAACCCACAGGAATGCCGCAGCGTATGCGGATGCACACTGAGCAGGCCGGCGCGCTCTGCTGCCGCGCCAATGAGGTAATTGACTGCTTGACGGGTGAGCGGCTGGCCACGTTCGGAGATGAACAGCCAGGGCAGCGCATAGGTGCGGGCGGCAAGGTGGCGTTTGATGGCGCGCAACTCGTCGGCGGCGATCGGCTGCTCGACGGACAGGCCGCCCTTAAGCCGGCGCACCCATAAACGGGCGCGGTCGAGGTCCAACTCGTCGCGGCGCAAGTCGACTGCCTCGCTGACGCGCAGCCCATGGCGATACATCATGAGCAGCAGCAAGTTGTCGCGCACGCCGTGTCGCCCGGCCTTGGCAGCATCCAGCAGCTTGGCTACCTCGCCGGGGGACAGGTAGTCCTTGGCACGTTCGTGCTGGTCGGCGGCATCAGCCGAGGTATTCGGGCTACTCTTTACTTTTCGCCCTTTGGTCGAGGTCGCGGGCACGCCCGCAATCCCCTTGCTATTTAGACAAACAAGCTACCACACTCTTTACGAAATGCGCCTTCTGAAAAGAGTGTCTCGGGCTATCCCTCAATGCTCGGGACATCCCGTCCTAAGGATCGTGGTTGCCAAACTCAAAGCCGAGGGCAAGACGAAGACGACTGAGTTGGCCAAGCAGGGAAGCCGTAATGAAATTGTTCTCCTGATGCGGGGAGCCATTGATTGGCAGCGTGAACTGAATCATCGCTTCGCAAGGCGCCAACTCGGTCGTCACACGTTCGACTGCCTGCCATTCGCCAAGTCGTTGCACTAGCTCTCCAATGGCATGATCCCAAGCACACTCGATGCTGAAGTCATGACTGACGATGACGAGGTTTCGACGTGCTGGCAGGCGACGCTTCCCGGTAGGCTCACCTTTCCAAGCAATGAGAACTGGGGGGATCGGGAGAGTTGTGGCGAACTCGTAAGGGTCCGCTGAGAAATCCGAGAACCAGAGATCAACGTGTCGGATGGATCTCATGCCGCTTGCTCCAGATCGAGCCGGGCTTCCATGTCCAGGTCAAAGGTGCCGTACGGGCTGACATGGCCCCACACCAAGGGCGTCAGTCCGCGCCGGTCTGCGGACGACATGCGCGCCATCCAGGCAGGCTCGGCCAGCACTCGTTGCAGCATCAGCGTGTTCACGACACCAGGCAGGATTGCAGCAGGTGCAGCGCGTGGACGGATACTTCCTGGTCGTCCAGCCGATTGCTGGCCACCTCGCCGCCCTTGCCGAAGAAGATGAACCCGTTGGCCGAGTTCCAGGTCTCGACCACGTTAAGCCCCTCGTGGATCTCGCGCCGGAGGGACTCGTCGCCAAGGTAGCGGCACAGAAAGATGGTCTTGACCGCCTTGCCCAGCTCGGCCAGCGCCTTATAGGTCGGGTGCTGCACGTTGCCGCGCGTGAAGCGGCGAAGGATCGCCTCCGGATCGGCGGTTCTCTCCGTCATGGCCGTCGAGTAGCGCACGAACTCATCGTATTGCTGCTCTACCAGCGCCCAGTCGATCGGCCGTGCCAGGATGACGGCTAGGTTAGGGTAGGCTACAACACCGCCGGCCCCAGGCAGGTAGAGCCGCTGACCGGAGATGGCTTTTAGCCGCGGCAGGAGCTGGAATCCGAGCAGCTGGCAGAAGGCAAACGCCACCTCGCTCTGGCCGTGGCTGTCCACGTATTGGCGCTCGACCTCCATCTCGGTGTCGTGGCGTAGTACGCCCTCGATCATGGCGGCCACCTCCGACGACGAGCAGCGCCGCAGCCGAGGAATGGATGCACACCGAGCCGCGCTCAACGTGCCAGTAGATCATCACGCCGCGCCCGCCGTAGCGGACGTGCCATTCCGTCATCAGGTTTTGGTCGAAGGCGCCGAAATGCTTGCTGTCCGAGGCGCAGGCCGTCGTGCCCTCGCCCCATATCCGGGGGTCGCGCATGGCCAGGGTGGCATTTGACCACCCGCCTTGTCGCATCGCGCAGTGACTCTGCGTCGATGTAGCGGCGCCAGGTGTGCAGCAGTTCCTTGTAGCTGAAGCCATGCGGTCCGACGGCCAGGCGCTTCAGCCCGGCATTGGTGCCAAGCCCCTATAGGCACAGCAGCAGCCGGCGCCGCACCTCGTCGCGGCTGGTCGCCTCGCGTGACGCTGCCGTCGTGAACGACTCGGTGAAGCCGATCCGAGGGTCCGCCTCCTTGAACACATCGAGCAGTCCTGTCATTGACCAGCGCCGGACCAATTCGGTCTTCAACGCCGCCAGTCCGGACGGCTCCGGCTGCGGCTCCAACGGGCTGACGATGATGGGGTGACGCTGCCGAGGGTCGAGCCTTACGCCAGGGTTGCGCGGCATCCCGCGGTCGAGCTGTTGCAGCGCTCTGGTCATTTCGGTGCGCAGCGCGTCCGTGTAGGCGCGTGCATCCGTAGGCAGGCCGAGCCGCTCGTAGCACTCTGCGCGGCGCTCAGCGAAGTCGGCCGGCAGGTCGTCATCGGGATTGCGGAACCGGTCCGCGCCCGCCACCCACACCTCCTTACAGCGCAGCCGCTCGCGCAGGGTCTGCAGGACGCAGATTTCGTAGTTGATCCGGTTCACCCGCTGTCCGCCGGGCGCATCCTCCAGCACGATGTCGCGCCACTTGGGGCGAATGACGCCCTCGATGGTCACCTTTTCCGCCTTGAAAAACTGCCGACCCTCGCCCTCCGCCTGCCGGATCGCGTCCAACGCGTCGAGCAGGGGGCGATGCGTGCCGTTGTTGGAGCGGAACTCCAACGCGGCCAGCAGCTTGGGCATCATCCGCCGGTAGTAGGACCCATACGAGGCACGGACCGCCGTATGCACGCGCCGGCTCTGCGGGGTGCCAAGCGCCCGCGCCTCCCGCACCAGCGCCTCGAAGGTCTGCGTCCCGATGACGGGAAAGATCACCTCGCGCACCACGCCCTCTGGGCTGCCTGACGCCGCTTCGACCACGCGAAACAGGATGCCGGCCTTGCCGCGCACCTCGCGCGCCTCCTCGATCAATTCATCCACGACGCGGCGCTCAGCCTTGACGGTGATGCGGTGCGTCACCTGGATCAGCAACTCGACCAGGCCATCCACCACATCGGCCTGACGCGGCACGCACCAGAAGGCTAGCAACGGAAGGCGGATGCGCTCGGGATGCCGGCGCAGTTCCCAGGCGGTTTCGACCGCTGCCCGGCGCCGAAACCGCTTGGCCTGGTCCGGGTGCAGACCGCGCAGTAGGTCCGACGGCAGCGCCAGCGCCCGGAGTTGTTCAAGCTTGGCGATCTCGGCCAGCAGGCTTTCCAATCCGACCCGGCCGGGATCAGCTGGCAAGCCGGGCGTAGGCAGTGCCCTCGCCGTCATCGGCCAGCAAGGCGCTGAGCCGCTCGCGCATCCCAGCATCGAGGCGGTCGGCCACGCGCTGCAATGCCGCGTCGTCGTAAGCGGCCTGGGCCGAGCGCATGATGCGGCCCAGCCGGTAGGCACTTGGCCGGGTCACGCGGCTGCGGGCAAACCAGCCGCTGAGCTCCTCGTCCAGCGCGGCGGGATTGAATTCACGCGGCAGCACGTCATCGGTCAGCCAGCGCCGGAATCGTGCCTCGGCCGCCTCTTCGAACACGGCGACCGCGAGGTGGTCGATGATCGCCGCCCGGTGCCGGCGCCCGCTGCGGCCCGCCCAGGCGTAACCGTCCAGCGCCTCAATGCCGACCCCGATCTGGGCAGCAAGATGAGCGATCACCATGTCCGCCTCCTCGTCGGGAAAGCGGCCATGCTGACGCCAGAACGCTAGCTGAACCGCAAAGCCGAGCTTGTCAGCATCAATGCGTCCAGCCAGCAACGCCAAATCATCCGCCAGCAGCGACCAGCGCTCGCTCAACTCGTCCCCCGACCATGTCCGCTGCATCCAGCCCGCCTCTACCAGCCCTCAAGCTAGCGACCTTACGGATTGAAAACGGAACACGTCACCCCAGATGGCCAAATCGCACAGCTTCGCGGTCACTGGGCCAGGTCTACGGGTTCGTGACCGCCGCCGATGGGCGCGTCGAGATCGACAGCGTGCCTGGTGCGGGGAGCAGCATTCGGATATTCCTGCCGCTGTCACACGCTGCGGTCTCGAGCCCGGCAGTTCATCATCGCGGGGGCGAGCGGCCGGGGGGCCGCGTCGAGGCCGGCGAGACGATTCTGGTGGTTGAGAACGATGCGGACGTCCTGGCGCTGACGCGCCAGCAGCTGGAGTCTCTGGGATACGTCGTCATGACGGCCACCGAAGCCGAGACAGCGCTGGCGATCTTGAACCGGTATCCGGCCGATCTGGTCTTTACGGACATCGTCTTGCCGGGGCGTGTCAGCGGTCTGCAACTGGCCGAACGCGTACGCGACCTTCGGGGCACACCCGTGCTGCTGACCTCGGGCAGCGTGGTGCACGGATCAGCTCATTGATGCTGGAAAGCCAGCTGGCATAGGAAGGGTGCCCGTTTGTAACCTCGGATGCCTGCCTTGCCGTTCAAGCTCAACCAGGATCATCGCCATCACATCCCGCGGCAGCAGCACAAGGTCACGAACTGGCCCGCCTACGAAGCCGGCTTGCGTCAGCGCGGCAGCCTGACGGTGTGGTTTACCGATGAGGCGATCACGGCATGGACAGCGGCGCCACGCACGACGCGCGGACGCCAACCCTTCTATTCGCCGCTGGCGATCCTGACGGCATTGACCCTGCGCGCTGTTTTCCGTCTTGCCTATCGGCAAGCTGAAGGACTGATTGGCTCGATTATCAGCCTGCTCGGCCTGAACTCTCGGCGCACGCCATCATCTACGGCCTCCGGCCACGGCGTCATCGCCTCAGGGCTGTCGGCTATCGGCGTGCTCGGACCAAAGCGTCTTCGGACCTGGCGACAGGAGACGTCTGTCCAGCAGGTAGGATGAGGTTCGGCACGCCGGCATCATCAGCCCCAACTTGTTCCGCAATCGGTTAACTTGGCAATGCCTGCCGAAATACTCGCCCGATCTGGCCGGGACATAGTAAACTGGCACCACGGGATGATAGCTGAACGGCTCGGCGTAATCATCCAGGTAACGTATGCCATTGGGGGAGCCGTGCCAGGCCTGTTCTCGCTATTCGCGCCCGCGCCACTCGTGGAGGCAGCCGCCATCAAAGTTGTCGTCCGCACCCATTGCCTCAGCCGCTCCGCTGGGCGTCAACCGGTGGTGAAGCACCTGCTCCAACCCGTCATGTGACTCAAAGGGCAGCCAAGATGGCGACCAGGCATACCCACAGGCCGGCTCCCATAACTAAGCCAACTATAACGCCTTCCGCCGACGCCAAATCGTTCGTAACTTGAGCACGCTTCTAAGGGCACTCAGCTGACGACCGTGAGACAGGTTCATCCATCACCGATTATCCCGTTAGAGCAATTGTCCGAAGCGTTCGGTTGTTTATATTACGCTGTCATTCCGCCGCGGCACGGTGCTCCAGCACCCGCAATACGTCCAACGGATCCGTGCGTTCACGGTAGTCGACCCTAGTATCGGCGAACAGGATTACTCCGTCCGTGCCGATCACATATGTTGCCGACAGTGGCAGCGACCAGTCATCCGGCGTGCCGTTCTTCGACGGAATATCCAGCTTAAACCCGTCATAGACCTGACGAACGTCATCGGTGAAAGCGTAGACGACACCGAACGCCTTGCCTGTCGCGTGGCCGACATCGCTGAGCACGGGAAAACTCAGCGCGTTCTTCTCGGCGGTGCTAACGGTATCATCCGGCTTCTCGGGACTGATCGCCACCAGGCTCGCTCCTGCTGCCGCGATACGCGGTAGCACGGCCTGATAGGCCTTGAGTTCCAGATTGCAGAATGGGCACCAGCCGCCGCGATAAAATGTGACGACGACAGGGCCTTTGGCCAGCAAGGTCCCGACATCGAAAGTCGCGCCATGCTGGTCGCGCAGGCGAATGGCCGGCGCGCGATCGCCAACCTGCTTCGCGGCGCGGTCGATTCCCGTCGCGGCGAGGTGCGCGACGTGTTGATCCATCAACGTCTGTTTGTCGGCCGGCACGCGGGCACGCCAATTGGCGCGATAGTCCGCCAGCTGTTCTGAGAGAGTCTCGGTCATTTCCTTATCCTTTGTCGTTTGGTGTTGAGGTGGAGACAGTCGCGGCTGACGCGGACCTGGCGTGGCGCATCGGGAGTGCCTATTTCACGGTCGTCAGCTTGTCCTGCGTCTTCGTCTCAAAATCGCTGGCGTCGTGACGCTCGTGCAGCTGGCTCGACAGCTCGCCACGAACACGATTGACCATGCGCCCACGCCGCACAGCCGGGCGCTCCAGAATGGCATCGGCCCAGCGTTGGACGTGCTTATAGTCGTGCACTTGCAGGAATTCGGCGGCGTCGTAGCTCCAGCCCTTTACAAGCCCGCCATACCAGGGAAAGACCGCGATATCGGCGATCGTGTACTCGCCCCCGCCAAGGTATTCATTGTCTGCCAGCCGCTTGTCGAGCACGTCGAGCTGACGCTTCGTTTCCATGGCAAACCGGTCGATCGCATATTCGATTTTCGTCGGGGCATAGGCGTAGAAATGACCGAAGCCCCCGCCGAGATACGGCGCGCTGCCCATCTGCCAGAACAACCATGACAGGCACTCGGCGCGCGCCGCGATCTCGGTCGGCAGGAACGCGCCGAACTTTTCGGCGAGATGCATCAGGATCGCGCCGGATTCAAAAACGCGGATCGGCTTCGGGCCGCTGCGATCCAGCAGCGCCGGTATCTTGGAGTTCGGGTTCACCGACACGAAACCGCTGCCGAACTGATCGCCGTCGCCGATCTTGATGAGCCATGCGTCGTACTCGGCGCCCTTATGGCCGAGAGCCAGCAGTTCCTCCAGCATCACCGTGACCTTGACGCCGTTCGGCGTGCCCAGTGAGTAAAGCTGCAGCGGATGGCGACCGACCGGCAGCTCCTTGTCGTGCGTTGCGCCGGAGACCGGACGATTGATGCTTGCCCAGGCGCCGCCGTTTTCCTGGTTCCAGGTCCAGATCCTGGGCGGGGTGTATTCGGCCTGATTTGTCATGTTCGAAGCTCCAGAAGCTGTTCCGGAAGCATCGCGGCTTCCGGGACCCGATTTCGTGAGGTCAGGCCGTGCGCGGATAGTTCGAGGGGAACAGCGCCCGCAGCGCTTGCTCGTCCCGCTCCGTCTTGAATGCATGATCGGTCCCGACCGCGCGGGCGCGCGCGACGGCCGGACGCGCGTCTATCGACGCGAACCAGCGCTTGATATTCGGATAAGCGCCAAGCGGTTCGGCCGCGCCGTGCATCACGCGGGACGCGCGATCGATCCAGCCCCAGAGCGACATGTCGGCGATCGTGTAACTGTCGCCGACAATGAAATCGCGGCCAGCAAGATGGTCTTCGACCACCTGATAATGCCGCTCCGCCTCGCGCCGGTAGCGGTTGACGGCGTAGTCGGAGCCGGCGGGTGCGAACAACTGGAAGTGCACCGCCTGGCCGGAGAATGGGCCGAGGCCGGACGCGATGAAGAAGAGCCAGGACAGGAGTTCCGGCCGGTCTTCGGGCGAACCGCCAAACTTGCCGGTCTTGTCGGCGAGGTAGAGCAGGATCGCGCTGGAATCGAACACCCGCGCCTCTTTACCGCCAGGCCCGTCGGTGTCGACGATCGCCGGAACTTTGCCGTTCGGATTGATCTTCCTGAACGCCGGCAAATGCTGCTCGCCTTTGCTCGTGTCGACAGGCACCACTTCGTATGGCAGACCCGTCTCTTCGAGAAAGAGCGAGATTTTCAGCGGGTTCGGCGTCGGGTGGTAGTAAAAGCGGATCATCTTGGGTCTTCCTCTCCGTTATTTGCGCGGCGGGCGGTCTTTCGCTTGCGGCCGGGTTTGCCAAGTACGCTGAGCGCCTGACGGACAGCGCCTTCGAGCACCGCTCGATTTGGAAAGCCGCGTGCGAGAACGCGCAGCCCCATCACCGTGGTCAGGAGTAGTCGCGCGGCATCAGCCGGGTCGACGTCAGGCGATATGCTGCCGTCGCTCTGGCCGCGACAACGCATCGGCGAAAGAATGCCTCCAGTTCGCCCATGCGCTCCGCCACGACGTCGGCGATCTCCGGATCGTGCGGCGCCACCTCCAGCGCCGCGTTGGCCAGCAGGCAACCGAGGCGACTTTCGAGCGAGCGCTCGACGATCTCGGTCAGGAAGGTTTCGATCGCCTGACGTGGCGGCAGCGTCTTTTCCACGCGCGCGATGCGGGCTCGCATGTTGGCGTCCAGATAGCGATCGAGGCATTGCGTGAAGAGCGTCCGTTTGTCGCCGAAGGCGTTGTAGACGCTCGCCTGACCAAGCCCCATCGCATCGCCGAGATCGCGCACGGAGGTGGCGGCATAGCCGGCCGCCCAAAAGCGCCGCATCGCGGCCTCAAGCGCAACGTCTTCATCGAACTCACGAGGTCGGGGCAATCTCAATCCATCCAGCTTGCGTCATATTGGAGCGGACGCTATAAAACATTCGGGCGATTGGCAAGTGCCAGTGTCCGCTGACTTGAGGACATCCGCTGGCACAGCGCCGAGTGGCCCGTCACCGATCGCCCGTTTCCATCGCGGGATGGCCCGTCTCCACTTTGGCACGGCTGGTGTAGCCTGAAACTTTCTGCCAGCCCATGTGGCCCTTCTCAGCCATGCACCACTGCTGTCCGGTTCATTTTACTGTGCGAACCACACGGCGTTGATTCTACTCATTGCGGATCGTTTTTTGGCGTCGGGATCGTAGACGACATGCGCCTTCACGCCACAGAGGTTGGCGGAGAAGCGCGACCATGTCCCGCTTTAGGCGGTTCAGGCGCACGGTGGTGGAATCGATCGACCGCACGCACTCGCCGATGCCGCGGGCAAGCTGGCCGGTGACCTGGGGGATCAGCGTCGCCAGCACGCCGGCGAAGACCGCGGGTGTTGGTCGCGCATAGGTTCCAGAGGTGGCAGACTTCTATCTGACCGATCCGATGGATACGCCCGAAGCGCTGTTCCAGCCGGTTGGGATTCCAGGGCAGGTCGTAGTTGACCATCAGGTGCGCGCCGCGTTTGATTACAGGATTTCCTGAAATCATTAGCCTAACCTGCCCATCCACTTTGCTTCTACTCGGACAAGGTCATTGCCCATACTATGTCGAGAACAGGTGGCTACTTAGACCGGAAACACTCGAGATGTTACTGAACGTGATCCTGGTTTGATCCGACAATATGATCGTCGTAGATCCGCCGCTGGAGACTGCGCCACCCAATGCATTGGCTGCCTCGTTGGTACCGTATCCGGCGAGGATGACGATGTCGTTGGAATTGAAGTCGGTGATCACGTCCGTTGGTGTCGTTCCGGCGACGACGGTCTTGTAGAACACGAATTCATTGTTGCCGCCTCCGCCCGTGAAGGTATCGGCGCCAGTGCCCGCAAATATGCTGTCGTTCCCGGAACCGCCAACGAGGGCGTTGCGACCGGTCGCGTCGATACCGCCGTTGATAATGTTGGCCGTGGTCGACAGGCTGGCATCGAGCGTCTCGTTCCCAAGACCCGCCTGGTAGGTGGTGCCACCGACACTACCGCGAAACGTCAGGTCGCCGCCGTTGCTGCCAAAGAGCGTGGTCGCTCCCATCCCGCCATTCACCGTGGCATGGCCGGTTCCGCCAAAGACGGTGGCGACGCCTGCACCGCCAGTGACCGAGAGGTTGCCGCTGCTGCCGACAATGACCCCATCACTGCCATTTTCCGTGATCGTGGTCGTACCGGCGCCGGCGGCGATCGTATCGGCCGACCCGGCATCATTGACAGTGAACGATCCGGAGCCGCCGAATATCTCCGTCCCGGTCCCGGCCAGCGTCACGGAGGCCTGCGCCGAGCCGAGGCCAATCAGCGCCCCGGTGGCCCCGGCCTCCACGTCCACACTCAGAGCGCCAGTGCCACCGAAAACTGTCGTGTTGCTGCCGTTGATCGAGATGGTCGCCGTACCGACACCCGAACCGATCAGGGCGTTGGGCCCGGTCACATCGATATTGAGGCTGCCGGAGCCTCCGTAGACCGACGCATTGGCACCACCGACGGTGATCGCCGCTGCACAGTCTCCGGTGCCGATCACGACCCCGGACGCGCGGCTCGTCATGTCGACGGAAAGCGTGCCTGAACCGCCAAAGACGCTCGTCCCGGTTCCGTTCAGGGTGAGCGACAGGACGCCGGTGTAACCACCAATTGCGTCGTCCGTGCCCGAGTCCATGACGGTCGCAGGGCCGGTACTGGCATAGAGGGTCGCGCCGCTGCCGGCCAACGTCACATTGGATGTCCCTGTGCTGAGCCCGAGCACATCGCCCGTCCCCGTGTCGATCGCAGTCAGCGCCATCGTGCCACCAAAAACCGTGGCGTTCGCCCTCGATGTGTTCACCATCGAAATGCCGCTGGCGCCGATCACGTCGTTCGTTCCGGATGCAGACAGGACATTCTGCCCCGCTCCGCCGAGAATGGTATCGTTCGCGGCGGATGACGTGATGGTGTCGTTACCGGTGTTGCCGACCAGCACTGCATTGCCACCGGTCATATCGGTCAACGTGGCACTGGCCGTACCGCCGAGGAACTCAGCCTGGTAGCCGTCGGGCAAGGTGTAGCTGGCGCCGTCGGAGGGAGCGCTGACCACGGCCTCATTGGTCTTCCCCTGGGCAGGTATGGCGAAGTCGCTGCCGTCCGGACTGACCGAGATCGCAACATCGCCAAGCGGTGTTCCCGCGAGCCCGAGCACCTGCTCGACCGAGGTGACGGTGATGCCGCTGTTCGTCGCACTGCCGCCTGAGCCGATTACGACGACAGTGAAACTCGTTGTGCCGACAAGCCCCTCGGTCAATGCTGCCGGCGTGAAGATGAGACCCTGCAATGCCGCGGTCACGGCGTCGGCGGAGCCCATGACAGTGTAGACGCCGTTTTCGGCGTCATAGCGGCCTCCGCCCAGGTTCGACAGCGTCCCGCCTGCGGCATTGGATGACGTAACGGTCACGCTATCGATATGACCAGCATCCGGATCGATGATGGCAAGGCCGGCGAACGGTGTCGTATCGGTCTGGTTCGGGACGCCGACGTTGCTCGGCGGTCCTGTGATGATCGGTGGATCGTTCACTGACGCCGGATCCAGCGACCTGTTAAAAGTCAGGCCCCTCAGATTGCCTCCTGGCCGGCCTGCGGAGGCTACCGCGCCCTAAATGGCCAGAGCGCACGGCTTCGCGGTCACTTGGCTGACAACGCGCGATTGGGCACATGCCCGAGGCGTTGTTCAGGCCGACTTTCGAGGGGCCAGAACAGGCGAAAGACATCTCCTCCATCAAGGCCGAGTACCAGGCCGTCGCCACGGCGTCGACGGCGCGAACGTGGGGAGCAGGGCCGGCAGCAGCAAATCGTTCTGTTGATCGCGAAACTCGACGACAGTCTGCGGCCTACTATCGGGACCCTGGGCGCTGCACCGGCTCATCTTCTTTGTCATCTCCGGCTTCGTCATAGCCGGAAGCCTGATTCCGTCCGTCCTCTGTAGCGACCGCCGCACATTCGCCCGCACGGCCCTCGCCTTCCATACCCGCCGGATATTCCGCATCCAGCCGTCTGTGTAGCGCAGCATCTAAATCTGCAACGTCAGAATCCGCCTTATCAAGGCCTTAGCCGTACACTTTATTTGCACCTTGACCTTGAAGGCCGGTGAATGCGTCCGGCGTGCTCGTCTCGTCATCAGTCCCGCTCCTCTCTGCACCCATCGAGCCGCAGTGATGCTGGGAAATCCACTTATCGCGCTGTCCGAATTTTCCGGACCACCTCTCCTGCGGCACATGAGATGGCAGCCACCGCAAACGCCCAGATGTATTGCGTCGCGGTTTCCACCCAGCCACCCTGGCGGCTTGAAGGGGGATCAGGTCGGGACGGTGCGTGACCGAGAAATCGATCACGCCGTCCCGGTCTTGTGCCTCAATACGACCACCGCAGCCGAGTTATTCGACGTTCACGACGAAAGCTTATCCGCGAGTACGTCCGCCTTGCGGATTTGAGGTGCTGTGGCGAGGAGTTCGTCGGCATGCGCCATGAGGGCTTCGGCGACCTGGCCGGCGAGATGCGCCATGCGGCCCGCCTCGTTATTGAAGGCGTCGAAGATCGCGAAGGTGTCCTTGTCGTAACGCACAGCAAACCAAGCGACCGTGCCGGGCTCGGCCGCCACCAAGCTTTGAGCGCTCGCCAGGAAAGCGGCAACCGCTTCTTCCTTGCCTGGCTTTGCCTTGAGTTCAACGTAGAGCGAAACACTGGTCATGGTATCTCTCCTGAAATTAGAAATGGACTTACGTTTTGGGGCATTCCTCGCTCAGAGCGCTGAATGATCTTTGACTGCATCTTCATGCACCGGCTTCATGCCGAGAAGGTGCCGAAGTCACTGGCGTCATGGCGCTCGCGCAATTGCTCTGAGGGTCCACCGCTCAGCTCGAGCGTGCAATCCACCACGCAGTGAGCGCGCTAAATAACGAGTGTATGGCGGTACCGTTGGCCAAGCCACGAATCTCTGCTGAGCTACCCATGCCTCGCATAATAGTATGGCCATTCTAAAATGCAACAACGAACATGGATGCCAGGATGCCGTGTCAACGGGTAGATGACGAAATGGTGAGACCGAGGGAGTTATACCAAGCGCCGTTGATTTTGACCCTCGGAAGCGTCCACCTCGTCATGGTGGGCCTTCTCCCAGGGCCTTCGCCCACCATGACGGGAGAGTCGGGGTCAACGCCGCCTGGTATTAGACAAAGATGCGGTGCTGAACACCGCCGTCCTATGTTTCTGGGCGCAAGGCTACGACGCGACTTCGGTCAAGGATCTCGTAGCCCATACTGGCGTCACGGCAGCCAGTCTCTACAATGCTTTCGGCAATAAGCGCGCGCTTTACCAGAAGGCACTGGATCATTGCGTCGGAACAGGCATTTCCGACCGGAAGGGCGGGGACGGGATTGCCTCCGATGACCATCCGGTCCATTCTAGTACGAACGATATAGAATGGAGCGTGGTGAATGATGGGGAGCGGAGACCAAGCATTTCATGCCTGCCGGGCAAGGGCGGCGTTCTGGCCTGGCGACGGCCTGAGATGACGGCTCTCCTCACCCTTAGCACCATCCGCGCCACTGCCGTCGAGGTCCCGATGGCTCGGCCGTTGAGCACCAGTGCGCAGACGATGCGCACGGCGCCGATCCTGCTGATTGATCTGGAGACCGAAGAAGGGATCACGGGCCACGCCTATCTGTTCTGCTACACGCGTTTGGCGCCGGGACTGATCGCGGCTGTGCTGGCCGACATCCAGGACGCCCTGCGCGGTGAACGCATCGCGCCCGTCGATTTTTCGACACGCCTGCTGCAACGTTATCGGCTGCTTGGGGCGCAGGGCATCGTTCGCATGGCGCTGGCTGGCTTCGACGTCGCGTGCTGGGACGCGTTATCCTTGGCCGCCGGGCTGCCGCTGGCCAGCTATATCGGGTCTCAGCCACGTCCCATTCCGGCCTACAATAGCAACGGCCTCGGCCTGATGCCGCCGGAGCAGGCAGCCGACGAGGCGGAAGCGCTGCTGGAACATGGAATTCGAGCGGTCAAGCTGCGCCTGGGGCGGGTGACGGCGGAGCAGGATCTGGCCGTCGTGTGCGCGGTGCGGCGCCGGCTGCCGGACACGGTCGCGCTAATGACCGACTACAACCAGGCCCTGACGGTCACCGAGGCGATCCGGCGCGGCCAGGCGCTGGACGGCGAGGGCGTGTACTGGATCGAGGAACCCACCCGCCACGACGATTATGCCGGCTGCGCGCGGATCGCCGCCGTGCTGAAGACGCCGGTGCAGATCGGCGAGAACTTCGCCGGCGCTCCGGCCATGGCCACTGCGCTGGCGGCCGCGGCCTGCGATTACGTGATGCCCGACCTGGAAAGGATCGGCGGCGTCACGGGATGGCTGCGCGCCGCGGCGCTGGCTTCGGCCGCGGGGATCGAAATGTCCTCGCATATCTTCCCAGAAGTCAGCGCGCATCTGCTTGCCGCCACGCCGACCTGCCATTGGCTGGAATATGTCGACTGGGCGGCGCCGATCCTGGCGGAGCCGCTGCGCATCGTCGACGGCATGGCGCAGGTGCCGGATCGGCCGGGGTCGGGCGTGTCCTGGGACGACGACGCCGTCAAACACTATCGCATCGCATGAGGCCAGCATGACCGACCCGGTTCCCGCCATCACCGAAGCCGCCGCGACCGGCGAGACCGCGGCGATCTTCGCCGATATCCGCCAGGTGCTGGGCGTGGACGTCGTCAACCTGATCTGGCGTCGCCTGGCGACGATCGATGGAGCCTTGCCCTGGGCCTGGGGGACACTGCGTCCGCTCTATACCGACGGGTCGGTGATCAGCGAGGCAACGGCGCTGCACAAGGAGCTGGCGCTGCCGCCGATGCCTGTGATCCCAGCGGAGGTCTTCGCGGGGCTGGCCCTGTCCCCGGAGGACCTGGCGGCTATCCGGGGCGTCCTGGCCGCCTACGACCATACCAATGCGATGGCGGCGGTGGCACTGACCGCTCTGCGCGCGCGGCTGGATGGGCGGACGCCGCATGACCCTGCTGCCGCCGCCGAAGCGGCGCCGGTGGCCGCCGCGGCGCAGATCGGGTTGCCGAAGCTGCTCGATCTGGCCGACATGCAAGCCGGGACCGCCGCGCTGGTGACCGCGCTGAACGGGTTCGGCACGCGGCGCCCAGGGGCGGTCCTGGCGAGCATGTATCGGCATCTTGCCCACTGGCCGCCGTATCTGTCGTTTGCCTGGCTGCTGCTTGCGCCGCTGGACAGCGACGGGCGGCTCGCGTCCGCGATCCAGCAGGCGCAGCGCGCGGCATCGGTTCGGGCGGACCGGCTGCTGGTCCGGCTGGCCGCTTCACCGCCGCCGCCGGCGCAGGCCGCGGAGATCAGCACCGCCATCGAGCCGTTCGCCGGGGACGTGATCGTGAAGATGTTGGTGATCTGCGCCTTCCTGCGTCGCGTCACGGCATGAGGGGGCAGGACATGACCGCGAGAGTTCTGGAAAACATCGAAGGGTTTCGCGACAAGTGGCCTTTCGCCGCCCGCTACGCGCGGGTCAATGGCTGGCGGATGCACTACGTCGATGAGGGTGCCGGCGATCCGATCCTGCTGCTGCACGGCAATCCGACCTGGGGTTTCCTTTACCGCGACGTCATCCCGCCGCTGGTGAACGCCGGACACCGCGTCATCGTCCCCGACATGATCGGCTTCGGCCTGTCCGAGAAGCCGGCCCGCGAGCAGGCGCACAGCCTCGACGGGCATATCGCGAACCTGACGGGCCTTGTCCGCCAGCTCGACCTGCAACGCCTGACGGTGGTCTGCCACGACTGGGGCGGCCCGACCGGCCTGGGCTTCGCGATGAGCAATCCCGCATCGGGTGCGCGCGCTGACCGTCATGAGCACCTGGGCGTGGCCGACGCCGCCGGCCGAATTCCACACCCGCCTGTTCCCGTGGCGCATGATGCACGCGCCGTTGGTCGGACCCTATCTGCTGGGCCGTCACAACGTCCTCGCGCGGCGCGGGGTGTATCTGTCGGTCGTCGACCGCGACAAATTCCGGCGCGAGGCGCAGGCCGCTTACGAGGCCGTCCTGCCCGATGCCGAGACCCGTCTGCTGACCTGGGTGTGGCCGCGCTGGATCCCCCTGGATGACACGGCCCGCGCCCAGGCCCGCTTCGCCTGGCTGGAGGCGGAGCTGGCAAAGTCCAAGTTGCCGACGCTGATCATCTGGGGACGCGAGGATGAGGTGTTCGACGCCGCGACCTTCGCCGAACGCTTCAAGCGTCTGCTGCCGCACGCCGAGGGGCCGCACATGGTGACCGGCCGGCATTTCCTGCAGGAAGATTCCGGCCCGGAGATCGCCGGGCTGATCGCCGCCTTCCTCGACAGGCAGGGAGGCGTGTGATGGCTGACGTCGCGATCATCGCCAGGCCCGTCACCGAAGGCACCCGCCAGGCGCTGGTGCTGACGGAAGACCGGCTTGGCCACTATCCGGAATTCCGCGCTTTCTTCGTGCGAACCTTCGATCTCGATCGGGTGGGGCTGTCCGAACCGGGTTTCGTCCGCGCGCCATCCGGGATGGCCTATGCGCTTGGTGTTCGTCGGGCGGAGCGGCGAGCCGTTCCCGTCGGGGCTGGAGATCCACGCGATCGTCGAGGCGCTGGAACCGCTCGACGATGCGGTGGTCGACAAGGACCTGTGGGCGATCCTCGGCTGGATGATCGGCGGCGTGGGCGCGCCGTGGACGGTGGAGGACCTTCACGCGACCGGCCGGCTGTATCGCATTCCGGCGGCGGGATGACCCGATCTGGTTGGAACGACCAAGAAGATATCACATGAAACCGTCTGGTGCGCCGTTGGAACCGTCACGCACACGCGATGCATTTGCGAAGGGAGGAACGACATCATGAGCATGAGCAATGTCAAAGCGCTTTGTTTCGATACCGGTGGCACCATTCTTGACTGGCATACCGGCATGCGGACGGCGCTTGCCGCGGTTGGCGCGCGGCACGGTGTCGAGCGCGACTGGGCCGGGCTCGCCAACGAATTCCGCCGTCGTGCCCTCAAACTGATCGTGAACCATGGCGAACACGCGCCGGCCACGATGACGTTCGATGACGCGCATCGTGACGCGCTCGATCAAGTGCTCGCCGACAACGGGCTTGGCGTATTCAGCGATCAAGAGCGCCGCACGTTGTGGTGGGACACGATCCATGGCCTGAAATGCTGGCCCGACTTCCCCAATTCACTCGCGCGGTTGCGCGGCAAGTTCATGTGCGTTTCCTTCACGCTGCTGAGCTTCCGCATCGTCATGGATACGGCCAGGCAAAACGGAATTTCCTGGGATGCCGTCATCTCCTGCGAGGCAATCGGCAAATACAAGGTCCTGCCCGAAGCGTACAAGACGTGCGCCAGGTTTCTTCAGCTCGATCCCAGCGAATGTTGCATGGTCGCCTGCCATAATTTCGATCTCAACGCCGCGAAGGCCTGCGGCTACCGGACGGCTTTCGTGCGCCGGCCCGACGAATGGGGCGCGGAAGGGCCGCCCGATCCGGAGCCTCATCCACAGCACGACCTCGTCGTCGCAAGCTTTCCCGAACTTGCGGAAAAACTCGGGGCATGACCGCGGATTTCGCGTACGATCCTGTAACGGCAATCGATGAGGAGAAGGCCACCGGAGAAACCGCCGCATTGTTTGCAGCCATTCGCCAGACCATGCGCATCCCTCTGGTCACCTCCATCTGGCGTGGGTTGGCGGGCATGGATGACAGCCTGCGCCTAGCCTGGGCCGCCGCGAAGCCGATCTATGAAAGCGGCGAGCCCGAGCACGCGCTAGCGCGCAGTGTTGCTGCGGTCGGTCTGCCCCGCCCGGAACCGTTGGCGCCCACCGCACTTGCCTGCGTGGGACTTCAGAAGGTGATATCGTCGCGGTGCGCGCTGTCGTCGCTGCTTACAATCGCTCCAACGGCCTGAACCTGATGGCACTGGCCGCTCTGGTCGCGCCTTCGGCGACGGGCGCGGCCAGAGCGCCGGCCGCCGATGCGCCGGCCGCCGATGCGGCGGCATCACCGCCACACTGGGCGCCGCTGCCGCCGCTGCTGCCACGTGAGGCGATCGGAGCGGACACCTGGAATATGATCCGGCATGTGAATGCGTTCGGTTCGTCAGGTGTCGATGCGGGGGTAGCGACGCTCTGGCGCCATCTGGCGCATTGGCCGGCGCTTCTCGCGCTGATCCACGGCGCGTTCGCGCCGCTGCAATCACGCGGACTGATCGAGGAGGCGAACGCTCGGCTGGTCGCGTTCGGCGCGGCGGAAGGCGCGGGTATGGCGCATCTGCGTCTGACGTTGTCGGCGCTGTCTCGCCAGGCGCTCACCACGATCACTGGCTATGTCACAAGTCCCAGCCAGGTGGCGCGCATGGTCACAATCGGCCACGTCCTGGCTGAGTGGCTGGATTGATAACATTACACCGAGCCGGCACTTCGTCCTCCACGGTCCGGATCGATGAGGAGATTGCCCACGACCGCCGTGCGAAGGGCGTCATATTTCGAATCAGCAAGCATCTGCCCGACGGATTTAGCTCAATCAAGCTCCTGTCCTAGGAGGCGGCGAGCGCGAACACTTTGGCCAGTTCCGTGATGCCGCCCATCTTGGCGGGGCTCGGTTGAACGAAATCGACCACGTTTGCCGCCATCAAGCGGCGGCGAACGTGATCGCCATGCCGAGCAGGATTGGCAAACCGCTCCGCGTGAAGGGCTGATCCGGCCGCGCGAACACGAACGGCAGTACGGGCAGGATGCAAGGGCTCAGGATGGTGAGAACCCCACCCAGATAAGCAGCGAGGATGAGAAACATGATAGCTCCTCAGAAACTCCGCCCGGTCGCCAGAACGGGATCCGGGCGGAACTCAGTGGGGAAGACCTTCTGCAAGGCCGCGATCTTCGGAAGATCGAACGTCGCGATATAGGGGCTCTCGGGATGCAGGGTCAGGAAGTTCTGATGATAGGCCTCCGCCGGATAGAAACCGGTATCCTGCCCAACTATTGTGGCGATCGCTTTCGGGAACACTTTGGCCTGATCGAGCTGGGCAATATATGCCTTGGCTATCCGGACCTGCTCGGGAGTACCTGCGAAGATCTCCGACCGGTATTGCGTCCCTTCGTCCGGATATTGCTGGTTAAGCTGTGTTGGGTCCGTGGTGACCGAGAAGAAGATTTGTAACAGACGGCCGTAGGAGATGACGTGAGGATCGTAGGTAATCCGCACCGCTTCAGCATGTCCTGTGGTTCCGGGTACTCACGACCTCGTACTGAGCCGTGCTGGCCGCACCGCCGTCGTAGCCGGAAACTGCATCCGCGACACCGCGGACATGCTGAAACACACCCTGGACACCCCAGAAGCATCCGCCGGCGAGAATAAGCGTCTCCGTGCCGGAACCCTTCGGCGTCTCGTCCACGAGCGGGGCGGGCAGGGTTCGGTCAAGATCGGCGCCACTGGCGACGGTGCCACCGAAGGGGCCCAGCAGGTAGATGCCGAGAAGAGCGGCCGCCGAGACGGCCGAAGCGCGCAACAGAAGCTTGGGGTTCCAAATCACGTCTCGCTCCATTTTTCACACTGCTTTGAAAGTGAGCCCACACCGTTCATGCAATAGCGAAGACCGGTGGGAGGCGGGCCATCGCGAAACACATGACCAAGAATCATCCCGGTAATTCGCGTCGCTTGGTCATCGTCACATCTCTGAAGATGTCTCGATGAGCTTCTTCGGAAGAAAGCTCGACCGGGTTACAGCTTGCGCGATCTCCGATGGGGCGTCGGAGCACGTGGTCTCGAAGACGGCGGATCAGGCTCGGATTCGATGGCCCGGACGGAGGCGGATTGGCATCCTCCTCCGCCAATGGGCGTCCGTAACCTGTCGTGTATCCTATGGACCGTCAAGAAAGCTGAGCGCCGTGCGGATCGCACCGTTGAGGAGCGCGCGCTCGGGACGTACACGGGCCAGGACGCGGACACCCATCAGCACGCCGAGCAGATGCTGCGCCAGGCCGACTGCCGGTCGGGAAGACGTGATCGTCCCATCGGCCTGACCCTTTTCCACGCAAGCCAGGAAGAATGATTCGATCCGCTCGAGCGTCTCGGCAATCGTCTCCCGAAACTCCGGGTCGTGTGGCGCCATCTCCAAGGCAGAGTTCACGACCATGCAGCCCTTGCGCTCGCGGTCGTTGAGCGAACGGCGCAGGATGTCGTCAAAAAATGACCGTATGGCGTCGCGGGGTGGCAGCGCCTCGCTACGCCGGATACGCACGCCAATGCTGTTTTCGATGTAGCGATCGAGGGCCGTCCGAAACATCGCGCGCTTGTCGCCATATGCGTTGTACAGGCTTGCGGCGGTAAGGCCGGTCCCCTCCCTCAGATCCTTGACGGAGGTTGATTCATAGCCGCGCGCCCAAAAACATTGGACCGCTGCATCCAACACGGCCTCTTCGTTGAATTCCCTCGGTCTTGCCATCCTGCCATCCACTCCACTCGCCGTAGGCATATTGCCATCTCCCACGGCGTCGGTCATTATAGAACACACATACCAAAACACCGCAAAAGGGGAGCCGTTCTCGACGCAGCCGGCGGTGACCGAGGAGGGCAAGAAGCTGCTATTCGGCCAAACTGCGGCGAGCGTGGCCGGGACCTGGTGCATCTAGGTGGGACGCATCACGCCATGACCAGTGAACTCCAGGCGTTGGCGGATCGCCAATTGCGCGACTACCGTGGCCGCGAACCGGGGACATGTTTTTCGGATCTTGGTTTCACCCTGGATCTCGCCCGCGCGTATGAGCTGCAGGACGCCGTGACGACGCTCCGTATTTCCGCCGGCGATCGCCTCGTTGGCTACAAGGTCGGCTGTACGGGGGCAGGGACCGTACAGCAGTTCGGCGTGGAGGGTCCGATCCGCGGCTGCCTCTTCGAAAGTGAGGTGCGGCGACACCGCGAGACGCTGGATTTCCATGACTTCGCAAGTTTGGCGATCGAAGGCGAGATGGCCTTACGGCTGGGGACAGATGGCACGATCGCGGCTGTCTTCCCCGTCATCGAGTTGCACCACTTCGTCTTCAGGGGGGTCCGGAAGACCCTCGGCGAACTTATCGCCAACAATGGCCTCAATGGCGGCTTCGTCCTGCCCTTAGAGGGTTGGCTCTCGTCGCAGGATTACGTCGAGAGACGAGGCGTGCTGAGTGTCCGGATCAACGGGCGCCTGATCGCCTCCGGCGAGCTATGGCCGCTGCCAGGCGGCGTGCGCGCCTCGCTTGAATGGCTTCGCAATCACTTGGCTGAAGCCGGCCTGGCGCTTCTCCCGGGACAGATCGTTTTGGCCGGCACACCCCTCGGGCTCTATCCCGTCCTATCGGGCGACCACGTCGCCGTCTTCGTCAACGACGAGATCGGCGCGGAATGCTCGGTTCGCTGAGCCACATGGCGTCTCCCCGATAAGAGTGAGGCTCTCTGACCTCCGCGCGACAAAGGAAGGTCTCGATTCGAGTGGTGATCTCGGCTCACGCGGACAAGCGGGATGCGTTCGGGGCGATCACGGACGTGATTTCCTGGGAGCGGTTCCGCACCACGGTCGCCGAGGCTGAAGCGTTGGCGCAGCCGGCGGGGTTCGATGCTTACCAGAAACTGGGCGAGCACTACGCCGGCATCCGACGCTGGTCCCCCGCCTTCCTCGAAGCGTTCAAGTTCGAGAGTGTGCCGGCATCTGCCTCACTCATGCGTGCCATCGAAGTGCTGCGTGAGGTGAACCGTGCAGACAATCCCGCGCTGCCAAAATCCGCGCCGACCGGATTTGTTCGGCAGCGCTGGGCGCCTTACGTCCTGCCAAGCGGAACCGTCGACCGACGCCACTACGAACTCTGCGTGCTGTCGGAGCTGCGGGACCGGCTGCGTGCCGGCGACGTATGGGTGGTAGGTAGTCGGCATACCGTTCCTTCGAGGAACGACTAATCTCCAAAGAGACCCTGCAGGACCTACAACAGTCCGGCGCCCTACCGGTCGCAGTCGAAGCGGATTTTGAGCGTTTCATTGAGGGTCGCCGCACCCTGCTGGAGGAGCGGCTGAAATTGGTCGACATCCGCGCAAAGGACGGCCTGCTACCCGACGTGACGATCGACAAGGGCGTGCTGAAGGTCACACCGATCGAGAAGTCGACGCCGCCAGAGGCCGAAGCTCTGGTCGCGCGGCTCTATAACATGCTGCCGCGGATCCGTATCACCGACCTGCTGACCGAAGTGGCGAACTGGACGCTGTTCCCGAGTTGCTTCACCCACCTGCGCACCGGCGAGATCGCGACCGACAGCCGCATTCTGATGGCGGGGCTGCTCTCCGACGGGCTCAATCTCGGCCTGACTCGGATGGCTGAGGCATGCAGCATCGCCAGCCTCGGCCAGCTTGCTTGGACATCGGACTGGTATATCCGTGATGAGACCTACGCCCTGGCGCTGCGCCGCCTGGTTAACCAGCTACAGCGCGAGCCGCTTGCAGCCATGTTCGGCAGTGGCACCGCTTCGTCATCCGATGGCCAGTTCTTCATGGCCGCGGGATTCGGCCGGGACGCAGGTCGCGTCAACGCCCATTACAGCCAGAGGCCCGGGTTCAAGGTTTATACCCACCTATCGGACCGCTACGGGCCCTTCTACAGCAAGCTGATCGCAGCCACGGCAAGCGAGGCGCTGCATGTGCTGGACGCGCTGCTCTACCATCAAAGCGAGGTCTCGTCCCGGCGTCACCACACCGATGGTGGCGGCGATTCCGATCATGTCTTTGCTCTATGCACCTTGTTGGGCTTCCAGTTTTCCGCTCTGGCGTGCCAGCTGCCGAAAGCGGACCATCTCCTTCCGGCCAATGCCGAACTTCTCGCTGAGAGCTGGGAAAGTCCGCAATGCAGCTGATGCAGTCTTCTGGTTGTCTGCGGTTGACCCTGCTCGCCCCGGATATCGTCGAGGCGACCTTGAATGGGCAGGCCGCTGACCTGAGCTTGCCGCGCCTGCTGGAACCCTTTCCCCTGGAATGGGATGCGCAACGCGCTGCGCCGGCGCGAGCCCCACCGCACGGCTCTGTGAAGGGAGAACGCGGCAACCCGTCCCGGCGATTGAGGTGGCTCAATGCCACCGAAGCCTACACGCAAGAATCTGCGCAGCATCGTTGCCGCATGACACTCAGAATTGGGAACAACCTTACACGTAATTTCTGTCCCGCCGTCGGCCGTGACCCTGGGGACACCTGCGAGCTGAGTTCCGACACCTCGATCGAAAATGTCAACGAGGCGAACCGTCAGGCGATACGAAGGAGGAGCCAATGTCGCTAACAGCCGCAGAGATTATGACCACGAACGTCGTAACGGCAAAACCCGACGATACCGTCGCGAAGGTCGCCAGGTTGCTCAGCGACCACGGCATCAGCGCCGTGCCGGTCTGCGACGCTGCGGGCGCGGTGGTCGGAATGGTGAGCGAAGGTGACCTGATCGGACCGGTCGGTACCACGAGCAGCACCAAGCGCTCCTGGTGGCTCAATCTGTTGGCCGAGGGCACGGATCTTGCGCCGTCTTTCCTGGACTGCATCAAGGTTGAGAACCGGCGGGTGGCCGACCTGATGGTCACCCCGGTCATCACGGCAGCACTCTCCATGACCGTTGGGGAGTTGGCAGACTTGCTCATGAAGCACCACATCAAGCGGCTGCCGGTGGTCAGCGGCGGCAAGCTGGTAGGTGTCGTCAGCCGGGCAGACCTGATCCACGCTTTTGCGCGCACACCGGATGCCATCGCGGAAGGATTGTAACGGGACAAATGACGGCGGTGTCCCCGATGCTCCTCTCAAACCCGGGTCGGCCAAACCCGGGTCGGATCATCGCCTTGCGCGGGCCGGTAATCGACGTCGCCTTCCAAACGGGAGTCCTGCCGCAGATCCAGGAAGCGCTGGAAGTCGCCTGGGATCAGCCAGGCCACCTGACGGCGGAGGTTCAGCGTCATCTGGACGAAGCGACCGTGCGCGCCGTCGCCCTCCAGCCGACCGCCGGTCTTCGTCGCGGCACAACAGTTCGAGCCACTGGCGGGCCGGTCACGGTGCCGGTGGGCGATGCGGTGCTCGGCCGCTTGCTGGACGTGATGGGCGATGTCGCGCGACCATGGCCCGCCTTTGCCCGCCGACATCATCCGCTGGCCCATCCATCGCCAGCCGCCCCCGCTGGCCGTGCAGACCGGTACCGGGGCCGTGTTCGAAACCGGCATCAAGGTGATCGACCTGCTGGTGCCGCTCGCCCAGGGCGGCAAGGCGGCGATGTTCGGCGGCGCCGGCGTCGGCAAGACGGTGCTGGTGATGGAACTGATCCACGCCATGGTCGAAAAATACCAGGGCATCTCGGTCTTTGCCGGCATTGGGGAGCGGTCTCGCGAAGGCCACGAACTGCTGCACGACATGCAGCGGCTCCGGCGTGCTCGGCCGCACGGTGCTGGTCTATGGCCAGATGAACGAACCGCCCGGCGCACGCTGGCGGGTGGGCCTGAGCGCGCTCACCATCGCCGAGTACTTCCGCGATCAGAAGCACCAGCACGTGCTGTTGCTGATGGACAACGTGTTCCGCTTCGTCCAGGCCGGCAGCGAGGTCTCCGGGCTGCTGGGCCGGCTGCCGTCGCGTGTGGGCTACCAGCCAACGCTGGCCACCGAGGTTGCAGCGTTGCAGGAGCGTATCGCATCGGTGGCCGGCGCCTCCGATCACCGCGATCGAGGCCGTCTACGTGCCGGCGGACGACTTCACCGACCCGGCGGTGACGGCGATCTCCAGCCATCTGGAGAGCGCCATCGTGCTGTCCCGCGGCATGGCGGCCGAGGGAATCTATCCTGCGGTCGATCCGCTCGCCTCGTCCTCCGTGCTACTCGATCCGCTGGTCGTGGGCGCTGAGCACTACGAAACGGCAGAACGGGTGCGCGAGACGCTGGCGCATTGGCGGGAATTGCGCGATGTGATCGCGCTGCTGGGCATCGAGGAACTGGGCGCACAGGACCGCCTGATCGTCTCGCGGGCCAGACGGCTGCAGCGCTTCCTGACGCAGCCTTTCGCAGTCACCGAGGCCTTCACCGGCATGGCAGGCAAATCCGTCACACTGGCGGACACACTGGCCGGCTGTCGTGCCATTCTCGACGGCGAGGCGGACGACTGGCCGGAAAGTGCCCTTTACATGATCGGCGCCATTGAGGAGGCGCGGCAGAAGGCGCGGCGAACGGCATGAGACTGCTGATCACCGATCCCACGGCGGTCGTCGCCGACCACGCCGATGTCGACAGCGTGCACGCCGAGGATGAAAGCGGCTGCTTCGGCATCCTGCTTGGCCATGCCGACCTGCTGACGGTTCTGACCGTGTCGGTGGTCTCGTGGCGCCATGCGGACGGCCAGCCGCGGGTGCTGCGCCGTGCGGCGCGGCGTGCTGACCGTGCGAGGCGGCAACGAGATCGCTATCGCCACGCGGGAAGCGCAGCTCGGCGATGACCTGGACACTCTCGAAACATCCGTCCTGACCCGCTTTCGCGCGGATGTGGAGGCCGAACGGGCGGGCGCGTACGCGGCGATGCGACTTCACACGCAGGCCGTCCGGCGGATCGTCGACGCACTGCGCTCCGACGGGCGGCAGGGAGGTCGGCGGGTGACCGATCGAACCGGATGGACTTGCTACGCTCGGTCCGCCACCGCCGCGAGCGGTATCATGATTGGCTGCGCCAGGGCGAGCCGTCCCTCGGGCGCTACCTCGCGCAGGTTGGCGTTCTCGGCTGGACGATCGTGGTGCCGACGCTGCTCGGGCGTGTTCCTCGGCCGGTGGATCGATCGGAACCTTGGCACCGGTATCTTCTGGACCGGACCGCTGATGCTGATTGGCCTCGGCGCTGGCTGCTGGACCGCCTGGAACTGGATGCACGGCCGATGATGGGCGATGCGGTATTCTTCGGGCACGGGCCTGGTGATGGGCATGCTGCTACTTCGCCCTGCTGCGGTGGAATACATCGCTCTACACCCGGCCGGGGAGCATTGGGTTGGCCGCTGGCCTGCCGCTCATCCGGCTGGCGGGCCTCGGCGGTGTATTGGCGGTGATCGCCGTGCAGGGCGCGCTGCCCTTGCTGCTCACTGCCCTCGGCGTGCTGGTCGCGCGCCCGCTTGTCGTGCGGGTGGCGTGGCACGATGACGGGATCTCCGCTGACCGTTGAGGTTGCATTCCGTGTCGGTCCGGTTGCCGTCACGACACCTGTGGTGACGACCTGGGGAATCATGCTGCTGCTGGCCGGCGGCAGCTGGCTGATCACGCGGCGCCTGTCTTTGCATCCGTCACGCCGGCAGGCGGCGCTGGAACTGGTGGTCGAAACCATCGAGACCCAGATCCGCGACACCATGCGGGTCGAACCGGCGCCCTTTCTTCCGCTGATCGGTACGCTGTTTCTGTTCATCTTCACCGCCAACTGGTCATCCCTGGTGCCAGGGGTCGAGCCGCCGACGGCGCATCTCGAAACGGACGCAGCGCTGGCGCTGATCGTGTTCGTTGCTGTGTCGTATTTCGGCATCAAGTTCCGCGGGTTGCGCGGCTATCTGACAACCTTCGCGGAACCGACCATCCTTATGATCCCGCTCAATGTGGTCGAGACGCTGACCCGCACATTCTCGCTCGTCGTCCGTTTGTTCGGGAATGTCATGAGCGGGGTATTCGTTATCGGCATTATGCTGTCGCTGGTCGGTCTGCTGGTGCCGGTGCCGCTGATGGCGCTGGATTTGCTGACGGGTGCGGTGCAGGCCTACATCTTCAGTGTCCTGGCCATGGTGTTCATTGCCGGCGCACTGGGCAACGGATCAGAAACGAAACAACAAGGGCGGTGAAGCCATGAACTGGATCAGATCGCCAGCATTCTGGGCGCCGCCATCGCGGTGTCCTTCGGCGCGATCGGCCCCGCCCTGGGCGAGGGCCGCGCCGTTGCCGCCGCAATGGACGCCATCGCTCGCCAGCCCGAGGCCGCAAACACGATCTCGCGCACCTTATTCGTCGGCTTGGCCATGATCGAGACCATGGCGATCTACTGTCTGGTGATCGCGCTGCTGCTGCTGTTCGCCAATCCGTTCGTGCACTGATGCACTTCGACTGGACGACGCTGGTGCTGCAGACGGTCAACGTCCTCGTTCTGGTCTGGCTGCTGCGGCGCTTCCTGTTCCGCCCGGTCGTCGCCATCATCGCCGAACGCCGGCGCGCCGCCGAAAGACTGCTGTCGGACGCAGCCGCTTCACACGAAGCCGCCCGGGTGGAAGCCAACAAGGTAGACCATCGGGAAAAGGACCTGGTGGCGGAGAGTGATCGTATCCTGGCAGATGCCCACGCCACCGCCAAAGCTGAACAGGCAGCGTTACTCCGACACACGAAGGACGAAATCGACAAGGCACGGGAAGCGGCACAGGCGAGCCTGGAACAGGAGCGGGCGCAGATACGGCGCGAACTCGAGACGGAGGCGCACCAGCTGGCTGTGACGATCGCCTCGCGCCTGTTGGCCCGTGTTCCCGGCCAGGCGTCCAGCACCGCGCTGTTGCAGGCACTCGACGGTTGGCTGACGACCTTGCCTGTGGCCGAGTTGCACAACTTGGCAACCTCTGGGGAAACCCTGGCAGTGGTGACGCCCACGGTGCTGGACACGGCGACCCAGTCGTCCTGCGCCGACATGCTGCGCCGGCGTCTGGGTGATAACTTGTCGCTCCGCTTCGAGACCGACCCGTCTCTGCTCGCGGGAGTCGAATTGCGCGGACCCCATGCCACGTTGCGCAACAGCTGGCGCGCGGATCTGGACCGCATCGCCGAGGAATTGAGCCGGGATGACCAGCATGTCGCAATGGCTTGAGCACGGAACAGCCCGGGTGGCAGCGGTGCCGCTGGGTCCTGCGGTCGAGGAACTCGGCCGCGTGCAGAGTATCGGCGACGGCATCGCCATGGTGTCGGGCCTGCCTTCCGCGCGGCTGGATGAGGTGCTGCGATTCCAGCGCGGGCAGTTGGGGTTTGCCCAGACCCTCGACGCCGACCTGATCGGCTGTGTGTTGCTGGACGATGCCGAAACGATCCAGGCTGGCGACGAAGTCCGCGGCACCGGGGAGGTTGTCCGCGCGCCTGTCGGTCCCGGCTTGCTGGGCCGGGTGGTCGATCCGCTGGGCCGCCCGCTGGACGGCGGACCGCCGGTCGAGGCTGCTGCGTACGAACCGATCGACGTTCCGGCACCATCGATTACCGAGCGCGATCTGGTCACGGAACGGGTGCAGACAGGGATCCTGAGCATTGATGCGCTGTTTGCGCTGGGCCGCGGCCAGCGGGAACTGATCATCGGCGATCGCGGCATCGGCAAGACGGCGATCGCAGTCGATACGGTTATCAATCAGCGGACCTCCGACCTGATCTGCGTTTACATCGCGGTCGGCCAGAAATCCTCGACGGTGGCGCACGTCATCGACGCGATACGTCTGCATGGCGCGCCGGAACGCTGCATTTTTGTGATCGCCGTAGCGACTGCATCGCCGGGCCTGCAGTGGATCGCTCCGTTCGCCGGCATGAGCATGGCGGAGTACTTCCGCGATCGCGGCCAGCACGCCCTGGTGGTCATCGATGATCTGACCAAGCATGCCGCCACGCATCGGGAGATCGCCTTGCTGACCCGCCAGCCGCCAGGGCGGGAAGCCTATCCGGCCGACGTGTTCTACCTGCACGCACGGCTGCTGGAGCGCGCCGCGAAACTGTCGCCGGATCGCGGCGGCGGATCGCTGACCGCACTGCCGATCGCTGAAACCGACGCAGGCAACCTGAGCGCCTATATCCCGACCAACCTGATCTCCATCACCGACGGCCAGTTGGTCATGAATTCACGGCTGTTCCAGGAGGGACAGAAACCGGCGATCGACATTGGCACCAGTGTCAGCCGGGTCGGTGGAAAGACCCAGGCACCCGCCTTGCGCCAGGCCACAGGTTCCATGCGGCTCGACTACGCGCAGTTTCTGGAACTGGAGATGTTCTCCCGTTTCGGCGGTGTGCCGGATGTCCGCGTGAAGGCGCAACTCGATCGCGGCACCCGGCTACGCGCGCTGCTGTCGCAACCGCAATATGCGCCCCTCCGATTGTCGGACGAAGTGGCACTGGCGACGGCACGGGAGGGCGGCGTACTGGAACGCCTGGCGCCCGGCAGAATCAGCGAGTTCCGAACCAAGCTGCCGGCCTGGCTTGACGAGCATGCCGGCGCCGTCGTGCGCGACCTGGAGAAAACCGGCATTATGGAGCCGGCAAACGGTGCGATCCTGTCCGCTTCCGTCCAGACGCTCGCGCAACAGTATGCGGGGGGCGCCACGTGACAGAACGGCTGGCCGAGGCAACCCGACGCATTGAGAACGTCCACCAGTTGGAAGCTGTGGTAACAGCCATGCGCGCCATTTCCGCCAGCCGCGTCCAGCAGGCTCATGCCCTGATACCCGCGGTGCGCGCGCATGCCTCGGTGATCGCACGTGCCATCGGCCAGGCGCTGCCGCTGGTTCCCCCGGACCACCAACCAATGTCGACACATCCCGGCCGTAGCGGGACCATCCTTTTCTGTGCCGAACAGGGTTTCGCGGGCGCCTTCAGCGACCGTATGCTTGAAGCCGCGCAACACGAGGCCGGGTTGCACGACCTGTTCCTGATCGGCACGCGGGGCGCCTCGCTGGCCGCTGAGCGAGGTCTTCGCCCAATATGGCATGCCGCCATGGTGCCGCACGCTAATCTTGTGCCAGCCCTGGCCGCACGCGTCGCCGACGCGTTGTACGACTGGCTTGCCGACCATGCGGCCTACCGGCTGGACGTGATCGTACCGACTTGGTCGGCGGCCGCCGGCGTGGTAGCCGAACGCCGTTCGCTATTGCCGTTCGACTTCCGCCGCTTCGCCGTGGAGGCGTCGGGTCAGGCACCGCTGATCACTTTGCCACCCGACCTCCTACTGTCCCGCCTAGCCGAGGAATATGTCTTCGCCGAAGTGTGCGAAGCAGCGCTGACGGCCTTCGCCGCCGAGAACGAAGCGCGCGTTGCGACCATGCTGTCGGCCAAGGGCAATCTGGAAAACATGCTCTCGGACCTGCAGACGCTCGAACGGCAGATCCGTCAGGACGAGATCACCGCCGAGGTGGTCGAACTAGCCAGCAGCGCCGTCGGCGTTCGATAAGGGAACGGGCGATGAAGCTGACCGTTGATTCGGGGGCCTACTGTGAACCAGCTCCGACGATGCGCGCGTCACGGCTCGTGCAAGATTTGCCCCAGTTGCTGAAGCAGTTCGCCATACCGCGCGAAATTGCCGATCGCATATTGCTCCTGCATCTCCCGGAACACGGCGCGTGCAGCGGCAAGCCGATCAGAACCGGCCTTGGTCGACACGTTCGCCTGTCCGGTTGTCGTCCTTGCAACAAGGTCTTCCGCCTGGGGCAAGGTCGGTGCCCATTCGATCTTGCGGTCGTCGGGCAGCAGCTGTGCAAAGACGACGCGGGCGAGGGTCGGCATCTTGGTCTGCTCGGCCTCGATGTAGACCGGCTCGATCGCGACCAGCTGATTGCCGTTGAGCGGCAGCACGATCAGATTGCCGCGGATCACCCGTGAGCCGTGCTGGTCCCACAGCGTCAGATCACCGGAAAACCGGCTGTCCGAATTGATCCGCGATTCGATCTGCGCTGGCCCGTCGATGAAAATTCCCTTCGGAAAGCGGAACGCAACCATCTTGCCGTAATTGTCACCGTCCGACAGGCCGGCAAGCCAGCCCGCCATCTGGTTCTTGCCGGCGACCGACAGCGGCAGCATCAGCAGGAACTCCGGATTGCGGCCGCATCAGGCAGCTGGGTGATGACATAATACGGCGGCATCTCGATTTCGCGGTCGTGATAGAGTTCGTGCGGCACTTCCCACCGGTCCTCTCGGTTGTAGAAGGTGGTCGGATTGGTCATGTGGTAGGTGCCGTACATCTCTGCCTGGACGGTGAACAAATCCTCCGGATAGCGGATGTGACGCTGCAGATTTGCCGGCATCTCGCTGCGGTCCTTGAACAGACCAGGCAGCATCCGCCGATACGCTGCGACGATCGGATCGCGGTGGTCGAAGACGTAGAACGTCACGGACCCGTTATAGGCGTCGATCACGGCCTTGACCGAATTGCGCAGGTAGTTGCGGCCCTGAAATCTCAGCAGCGAGCCTTGATAGGCCTCGCTGTAGGGATAGTTTGCCGAGCTGGTGTAGGCGTCGATGATGTAGGAGTAGTGATCGCCGTCGGCGACGATATAGGGATCGCGGTCGAAGGTTAGAAATGGCGCGAGCCGTTCTACCCGCTCGATGATGTTGCGCCGTAGCAGTACGCGACTGTCGGGCGGAAATAGCCGGAGATGAACAGCCGCAATCCATCGACTTCATGCGCGACGACGAGCCGCGCCAGAAGTTGGACAGCGTAATGCCGCCCTTGCCGTCATACACGGTCTCGGCGTTGGCCTGACCCTGCGGGAAGTCGAATTCCTTTTCCGTGGTGCGGACATAGACTCGATCGCGGGTGAGGCTGCCGTAGTAGATCGCGCCGTGCGTCACCGCGAGATCGCCCTTGGCGTTGAGCGGAATATCGTGCGCCCAGAGAACCGGATTGCCGCGGCTGTCCATTTCATTGACCGGGACCGCGACGGCGCCGTAGCCATGGGTGTATTTGAGGGCGAGATTGACCCACACCTTGGCCGCGTCAGGCAGCTTCTCGACATCGAGCTCGCGCGCGGTGATCATCACCTGTCGCTCGATGCCGTCGATCATGTAGCGGTCGATATCGACGCCGGCGAACGTGTAGTACGGCCGCAGCCCCTGGATCTGCTGGAGCTGTGGCTTCGAGCGCCCGCCAATCCCAGATGCGGGCGTCCTGCAAGGTCGTGCTGTTCGCGTCCAGATCGGCGCGGCTGAGCGGCGCGGCTGAGACGGCGAATTCGCGCTCCTCCATCGATGCTCCGTCGAGATTGTACGCTTCTCGCGTGCCGGCAATGCTACGCGTCAGATACGGCTGTTCGAGGGTGATCTGGTTCGGCCCGACGTACAGGTGCTCGACAACACTCGGCGTGATGAGGGCGACGAGGTAGATCGCGGCAAAGATCCCGCCCGCCGCGCGCCAACGGGCCGGCACGGCGACAAACCACGCGCGCAGTCGCGGCAGCATGGCGAGCGACGCGAACACGCAAGCGGCGGCAAGCCAAGTGATGATGATCGCGGCGTAGGCCGGCAGCGAGACATGAATATCGGCAAACGAAGCGCCAGCGACGACACTGGAATGCCCGTTGATCACCAGATGATAGCGCGCCAGAAAGCGGCCGGCCGCCGCCGCCAGGCAGAACAGCAGGGCAAGGACGGCGCCCTGGCGTAGCCAGCCGTCCCAGACAAGGCGCGCGAACGGGAAGGGAAGCGCGATGTCGGGCAGCATGAGGGCGGGCAGCATGAGCGCAGGTGCGTGATCTGACTCGATTGTGGGCTCGCTGCCGCGCCACACCCGGGTGGCCCACGGATAGCAGCTGAGGCCGATCATCGCCCAGGCCATCAGAGTGAGCACGAGGACGGTGGTGACGAAACCAAGGACCCCATCATAGAACGGCAGTGCGAGGAGATAGAAAGAGACGTCCCGGCCGAACACCGGATCCACGACGCCAGCTTGTGTCGCGCCGAGAAAGGCGAGCAGTGACGTCCACCATTCGGCCGCAATCAGGCCGACAATGGCCGAGAATACGAACCCCCCGACCCACGGGGCGCTGCGCGGAACGATCGGCAAAGGGCGGCACAAAGCGTGCAGATTGGCGCCGGCGAACAGCCCAACCACGAGGCATACGACGGCGAAGATCGCCGCGGAGACCCCGAGCGCCAGCCAGTAACGGTACTGCTGTCCGAGCTCGCTGAACCAATAGTTCTGCAAAGAGATCCTGAAGGCGGTCTCCAGCGCGATCATACCCAGGCCGACAGCGGCGACGTAGCCGAGATCACGGTAGATCCGGTGCAGCAGTGCCGCGGGATCGCCGCCACGGCGCGGTCGCAACAAAGTAAAACCGAGCGGCAATGCGGCGAGTGAAAAGGCGAGCAGATAGACGGCCGCGAACATCGGCATTCTCCCTATCGGGCGATAAGTTTATCGCATACGTCGACCTGCCGCCTTGCAGCTTCACCTTGGCGGCGCCCTCCGGAAAGAAGGCGCGCCAAGCGATCACCTTCAGGGCCCGTCGCGCGAACTCGTCATCGGAGGCAAGGCCACGTCAGGCGAGGCTTCGCTCGCACGAGGCCGCAGGCCGGGATAGGTCATGTGGTCTTTTACTTCGAGCACCCCTGGCCTCGTCTCGACAGCAACCAACAGCGCTTGATGTTCCGCTGGCGAACGCAACGATCCGAACAGATGGGCGACGCCACCGCGAACGATAACGTTCACGTCGGACGGAAATCCGCCCCACTTATGCTTGGCCAGTTCCTCAGAAATGGCTCTGCGAACGTCCAGGTCACTCGGGATCTGGTCAGTCGCATGGTCCTGTGCCCGGAGTGCCAGCGCCTGGACGAGGTTTGCCCGACTGATGATGCCGACCAGCACTCCGTCCCGCAAAACGGGCACGCGCTTGATGCCGCGGCGTTCCAACAGTTCGGCGATATCGGCGATGTCGTTGTCGTGCTGGACGGCCACAACGTCGCGCGTCATCACGTCCGCCACTTTGCCACTATGCTCACGAACATACTCAAGGGCCAAACGGTCGCTCGGGATTGTAAGCTCGAGCCAGTGGGATCGGACATGCTCGCTGCCGAGCTCCGCGCGTCGGAGCAGATCCCCTTCGCTGACCATCCCTACCACGCGGCCGCTGCTCACCACTGGAACGCCGCTGATCAGCCGTGCAATCAACAGCGACGCGAGCTCGGCGATACTCGCCTCGGGCGAAACGGTAACGACATCGGATGTCATGATTTCAGAGGCGAGCATTCTCGGGACCTCCAGCGGATAACCCAAATCGTAAGGGCAGCGGCTTGTTACGCCGATCCTCAATGACGCGCCTTGATCTGGAGCATAAACGACGACTTGCGCCGGCGGCGCCCCGTTGACGGTCACTATCTACCTGGGGGTCCATGTGCATCGCGCTGAAGAGACCGTCCAAAACGTGGGGGGCTGCCGGCCATTAGTCCGGGCTGCCGACCGGGTGGAGCACAGGAAAAGCGGGATGAAGCCCTTGCCGAGTTCGAGTAGCAGGTCCTTGACGCGGGCGATCAGGGCGCGTTCGACGTCGCGCTCGTGCGCAGCCTGCCGCAGCGTCAGGAAGTCGAACTGGTAGGGATCCTTGAGCACCTGCTGCGCGAGATCCGAGGTATCGGGTGGCCAAGGACGGGATTGCAGCGGCGCGTGCGCGCGGCAAGCGACCAGACCGTCAGCCGCTCGATGCCGACAGGATCGCCGCGGCGTTGAAGCTGGTGCAGGCGGGCTTATCGCCAACCGCGAACGTCATCCCTGATCGTGGGCGATGGCACGCGTGGCCGGCAACAGCGTGCCCTGTTGCCGGGTTGGAATTGGGCAAGCAAGGCACGGTGGTGCTGGGGCAGGGGAGGGATTTCCAGGCGGAGTCCAATCGCATTCGCAATGCACGTCGTGCCCGCGTGCCATGCTGATCACGACCATTGGAAATTGCAGAGATTTTTGACCATTTTTATGCTATTTTATCTTTTTATGAAGAAACCCAAATAAAATACGGAAAATATCGCTCATTTGGATATGAATTAATTGGATGCTTAAAATTGAGCGTCAGGAGTTGCTATCGCGCTGCTCCAGCCCTCAATGGAACTCGCGATGCGTCGTTGTTCAACTCGACAAGTTGTGACAACATTTGCATGAAAACCTCGCGGTCTTTCGGTGCAAGCGGCGCAAGGATGCGTTCTTGAGCTCGCCTCGCCAAGGGCTCGACCTCTTTGAGTGCCGTTGCGCCTCTTGGGGATAGATATAAGATCTTGATTCGCTTATCGTCCTTATTGCCGATACGCAAAATGAGACCTTTGCTCTCCATTCGCTCCAGCACATTGCCGAGCGTCGAGCGGTCGAAAGCCACCAGCGCAGAAAGACGGGTGGCGTCAATACCTGGATTGTCTCGGACGGCTACCAACGCTGCATATTGCACCGGCGTTATGTCGAATGGAGCGCATTCTTCGAGAAAAATTGACACCGCGATTTGTTGAGCTCGGCGAATGAGGTGGCCTGGCTTCTGATAGACATCTTCCATCGACATCGGACAATTGCCCCTTTTGGCGTCACATGGCTTGATTGCATTCAGAAACTTCGAATCCTGGGCGTCCGCCATTTCACCAATCCATGCAAATGGAGAGCCGGCCTGACAGGCTCGATCGCCACGATGGAAAGCATACGGTCATTCTGTACGCTGTCAAATGTCCGACAGGCACGCCGATATCATAGCATTGTCGGACAATACGCGCCCTTGACACCTTGTAACGGAGATCAGCTCTCGCTGCCCTCGACCTCGCGCCAAGCCACGGATATGGCTGCGTCGCTCGACGCGAGTCGTCGCACTGAACTTACCCTGCATGCGCGGAGCAACGGTCAAAGATTTTCGCCTTCTCACACGTCATAGCCGTTCTCCCGCACCACGCATCCAACTCGTGCATGCCTTGGCTGCCAGTGCCAAAGCGGTCGCGGTATTGACGGAATTCCGATAGTATGTATTCTGTTAGTCAGTATACAGATGATCTGGCAGAAAGACCGGGCGAGTTGGAAAATGGGAGGAGCGATATGTCAGATTTAGGCTTCAACGGCCCCTGCGCCACCTCGTGTACGACACGCTGCGCACCCCTCGCCTGCGCCACTCTGCTACTTTCCGCACTCTCGAATATCCCCACGCCGCGCCACATCGGCTGCCGTCGTCGCGTGACCACACACGAACCAAGTGATCTTGTAAGAGGTAAGCACCATGTGCCCTTCAGGCCAGCACAGCCATTCCCAACCGATCGCCGTCGATATCGCCGATACGGCCGATGCCTCCGCCGCGCCTTCGCGTGAGTTGATCGAAGAACTTGTCATCGCCAACCAGATCCTGTTCGATCAGGGCGTCGTCGATGCCTTTGGTCATATCAGCGTGCGGCACGACAAGCGGCCGGATCGTTTCTTGCTCGCGCGTAACATGGCGCCAAGCCGGGTGACGGCGGAGGACATCGTCGAGTTCACGCTCGATGGCGAGGCAGTGAACGCGAACGGCCGCAAGGTCTATCTGGAACGCTTCATCCACGCCGAGATTTTCCGGAAGCGGTCTGATGTGATGGCGGTGATCCACAGCCATTCGCATTCCGTCGTGCCGCTCAGTGTCGTCAAGGGCGTTCGGCTGAAGGCGATCTTCCATATGGCTGGTTTCATTGGGCAGGGCGCGCCGGTCTTCGAAATCCGTGAGGCCGGCGGCGATGCAACCGATCTCCTGATCAGCAACAATCATCTGGGCCGGGCATTGGCAGAGCATCTTGACGGGCACGACATCGTGCTGATGCGCGGCCACGGCTCGACCGTCGTCGGTGGGTCCATCAAGCAGGCGGTCTACCGGGCCGTCTATGCCGAGCTCAACGCGCGCTACCAGTTGCAGGCGATGCAGCTTGGCGAGGTGACCTTCCTGACGGAAGGGGAGAGCCAAGCTTGCGTCCAGAATGTCGAGGGCCAGGTCCAGCGTCCCTGGGACATGTGGCTGGAACAAGCGCGGGCGCGCCGGAGCTGACTCCTCTCAGTCGGCGAAACGGGGTCGGTCGATGAATCATCGTCACAAAATCGAGGAAGCGCGATGAACGAGAGAGTGGCAACCCAATCCGACAAGGCCGAGGTGATCCTGCCGACAAAAACCGATCTTTATTACGGCGGGCACTGGCACGAGGCGCTGAGCAAACGGCGCGTCGATGTAAACAGCCCGGCGACCGGCAAGCTGCTCGGCACTGTCGCCGATGCGGACGCCGCCGATGTCGATGCGGCTGTCGCGGCAGCGCGAAAAGGTTTCGAGGCGTGGCGCAAGGTGGCGCCACTGGAGCGCGCCAAGATCCTCAAGGCCATGGCCGAGGTGCTGCGCCGCAACGGCCGCGACCTCGCCATGCTCGATGCGGCCGATGGCGGCAATCCCTATACCGAGATGCAGGGCGACGTGATGATCGCGGCAGCCCAGATGGAATTCTTCGCCGGTCTCGTTACCGAAATGAAGGGCAACTCGATCCCGATGGGGCCGAATGCCGTCAATTTCTCGGTGCGCGAGCCGCGCGGGGTGGTGGCACGTATCATTCCGTTCAACCATCCTTTCATGTTCTGCGCCGGCAAGTCCGCCGCGCCGCTCGCGGCCGGCAACGCTGTCATCATCAAACCGCCAGAACAGGCGCCGCTCTCGGCGCTGCGCCTCGCCGAACTGATCGGCGGCATGCTGCCGGCCGGTGTCTTCAACGTCCTCCCCGGTGGGCGCGAGGTCGGCGCGGCGCTAACCAGCCATCCCCAGGTCGACATGGTCGCGCTGATCGGCAGCGTTCCAACGGGCCGCGCCGTGATGCGGGCCGCAGCCGATACAATCAAACCGGTGCTGCTGGAACTCGGTGGCAAGAACGCGCTGATCGCCTTTGGCGACGCCGATCCGGAGGAGGTCGCGACAGCGGTCGTCAGCGGCATGAACTTTACCTGGTGCGGCCAGTCCTGCGGCTCAACCAGCCGCGCCTTCCTGCATGAGGATATCCACGACGCGGTCGTCTCGAAGGTGAAGGAGCGCGCCGCACGCTTCAAGCCGGGCATTCCGACCGACCCCGCAACGACCATGGGCGCGATCGCCAGCAAGGCGCAATACGAGCGCGTGCTGCGTTATATCGAGACGGCTAAAGTAGAAGGCGCGCGCCTCGTCTGCGGCGGCAAGCGGCCGGACGCGCTTGAATTGGCGGACGGCAATTTCGTCGAGCCGACGATCTTCGCCGACGTTACGATGGATATGACCATTGCCCGAGAGGAGATTTTCGGGCCGGTGCTGTCCGTGCTGCGCTGGCGCGACGAGGCTGCCATGATCGAACAGGTCAACCGGCCGGAATACGGCCTCACCTGCTCGATCTGGACCAACGACCTGACGAAGGCCCACCGAACGGCGCTCGAAGTGCAGGCTGGCTACATCTGGGTCAACGAGACCAGCAAGCATTTACTCGGCGCACCCTTCGGCGGCTTCAAGCAATCCGGTATCGGGCGCGAGGAATGCCTGGAGGAGTTGATCGCCTTTACCCAGGAAAAAAATATCCACATCAGCCTGCGTCGGGGAGGGGACCCGCAATGAGCGACATCAAGGCCGACGTCGCCGATTTGTCCGGCATCGAACAGCCGGAGGCGCTACCGGCGAAGGGCAATGCGCTGTTCGGTAGCGACGCAATCGCCGAAACGCTGCGCTCGCTCGATATCCCCTATATCGCGCTCAATCCGGGCGCGAGCTATCGCGGGCTGCACGACAGTCTCGTCAACCATCTCGGCAATGTGCGACCGCAAATGTTGCTTTGCCTGCATGAGGAACATGCCGTTGCGATCGCGCAGGGTTGGGCCAAGGTGACCGGCAAGCCAATGCTGGTGGGCGTGCATTCGAATGTCGGCCTGTTCCACGCCACCATGGCAATCTTCAACGCTTGGTGCGACCGCATGCCCGTCATCGTGCTTGGCGCGACCGGCCCGGTCGACGCCGCCAAGCGCCGTCCCTGGATCGAGTGGATCCACACCGCGCAGGACCAGGGCGCGATCGTGCGCCCTTACGTGAAATGGGATGCGCAGCCCGCTTCGCCCGAGGCTGCACGGGAAGCGCTGCTACGCGGTGCCTGGCTTGCGAAAACCGCGCCGCGGGGACCAGTCTACATCAATCTCGATGCCGGATTGCAGGAAGAGCTGCTGGAGATGGCTCTGCCGGAGATCGATCCGAAACGCTTCATGCCACCGGTTGCGGCGACCGTGTCGGAAAGCCAGATCGACGAAGTCCTCGACCTCCTGAAGCAGGCAAGAAGCCCCGTAGTCCTGATGGGGCGGGTCAGCCGCAGCGAAGATGGCTGGTGGCAGCGCATCGCGTTAGCCGAAGCGTTCAACGCCCGTGTCGTGACCGATCTCAAGGTTGGCGCGGCCTTCCCGACCGACCATCCCCTGCATGTCGGCGGCCCGGGCGTGTTTCCGCTGCCCGAGGCGATGGAAGCGCTTGTCGGAGCGGATGTCATCGTCAGCCTCGACTGGGTCGATCTCGCCGGCACCTTGCGCATGGCTTGCAAGGGCGCGCCGGCCGCCAAGATCGTGCAGGTCACGCTCGATCATGTCCTGCACAACGGCTGGAGCGCGGATCATCAAGGCCTGCCGCCGGTCGATCTGTTCCTAGCCGCGGACCCCGATCAGGTTGTCGCGAGCCTGGCCGCAAAGCTCGGCAAGACCGAGCCGTCATCGCAGCAGGCCGCCAGCGCACCGCCGGAGGCTCCAAAAAGGGCTGGCCCGATAGCTGTGCCCGCGATGGCGGCGGTGCTCCGTCACGTCGTTGGCGAGCGTGCCGTCTCGCTGCTCCACTTGCCGCTTTCCTGGGATGGTACGTCCTGGCCGTTCCGGCATCCGCTCGATTTCCTCGGTTCGGATGGCGGCGGCGGGATCGGCGGCGGCCCGGGCATCGCCGTCGGCGCGGCGCTGGCGTTGCGCGGCTCCGGCCGCCTGCCGATCGCGATCTGTGGCGACGGCGATTTCCTGATGGGCGCGACAGCGCTCTGGACCGCCACGCATTACCGCATCCCCGCGCTTTTCGTGATCGCCAACAACCAGTCCTTCTTCAACGACGAGGTGCATCAGGAGCGCGTAGCGCGCATGCGTGATCGGCCCGTCGAGAACAAGTGGATCGGCATGCGCATGACCGATCCTGAGATCGATCTTGCGGGCATCGCGCGGGCGCAAGGAGCCACCGGCATCGGACCGGTGAAGTCGATGGATCAGCTCGAAGCCGCCTTCAAGGACGCGGTCGCGGCGGTCGATGCTGGCGGGGTGGCGGTCGTCGATGTCCGTGTCATCACTGGCTATACGCCCGCCATGGCCAGCGCCCTGACGAGAGTCAAGGCATGATTACCGAGACGGATCGGGTGGTGACCGCGCAGTCCGGCACGCCTGCACCCGCCGAACCACCGCCGCTGACCGTCGAAAACATCACCAAGCGTTTCGGCGAGGGGGCTGGCGCACTCACCGCCGTCGATTTCGGTCTCGTTTTCGGTGGCCTCGGGCGAATTCGTCTCGGTGATCGGACCTTCCGGCTGCGGCAAGTCCACGCTCTTCCACATTATTGGCGGCCTCACGGACGCGACGCTCGGTCGTGTCCGGGTCGAGAACGAGACCATCAACGGGCCGCACCCCGCGGTCGGGATCGTGTTCCAGGAGGAATCGACCTTCCCCTGGCGCAGCGTCATCGACAATGTGGCCTTCCCGCTGGAGTTGCGCGGCGTTGGCCGCGAGGAGCGCTATGCCGCCGCTTTGCGCTATATCGACATGGTGGGGCTGCACGGTTTTGAGAAGCGGCACCCTTCCGAACTGTCTGGTGGCATGCGCCAGCGCGTCTCGATCGCGAGGACGCTCGCGGCCAAGCCGCGTATCCTGCTGATGGACGAACCCTTTGCCGCGCTCGACGAGCAGACGCGCCTGCTGCTCGGCGACAAGGTTCTGCAAATCCAGCAGCAGCTCAAGCAGACGACGCTGCTGATCACCCACTCGATCACGGAAGCCGTCCAGCTCTCCGATCGCATCCTGGTCATGAGCTATCGGCCGGGTCGGGTGAAACGCATCGTTAAGGTCGACCTGCCGCGCCCGCGCACATCGGATATGATCAGCAGCCGCGAATTCGGCGGCTATGTCGCCGATATCTGGGCCGACTTGCGCGAGGAGGCGAGCCGAGGTCTCGCTGAATCCGAACGCGGATCGGGATGAGCCGCAGCATGAGCGCGCGATCCCCGTGTCTTGCTCCCGCGATCAGCCTCGGCACCATCATCGGCGCGCTGGTCCTGGCGCAGGCGCTGATCACGACCGGGATCATCAGCGCCTACATCGTGCCGCTGCCGACCGAAATTTTCGCCAGCTTCGAGCGTGTGGTGGTCGAAGAGGGCATTCTCGGCCGCTTCGCTGTCACGGTCGGCGAAACGCTTGCCGCCGGCATCCTGATCATGCTGGTCGGCATTCCGGTCGGCCTCCTGCTCTATCGTTTCGGGCGGCTGCGCGCCGCGTTCGAGCCTTGGCTGGCGACGATCGCGGCCGCCCCGCTGGTGCTGGCCTATCCTCTGTTCCTGGTGCTGTTCGGACGCAGCTCGCTGACGATCATCGTCATCGGCTTCGCCTCCGGCGTCGCGCCCGTCGCGCTGAAGACCATCGAGGGTTTCGCCTCCACGCGGCGCGTGCTGATCGATGTCGGCCGCAGCTTCCGGCTGACGCCCGCCCAGGAATTCCGGCAGATCCTGTTGCCGGCAGCGGTGCCGCAGATCTTCGTGGGATTGAGGCTCGGGTTGATCTTCTGCCTGATCAATGTCGTCGGCGTCGAGTTCTTGATCAATCTCGGTGGCCTCGGCCAGCTGATCAACGATCTCGCCGAGCGATACGATCTGCCCGGCACCTATGCCGCGATCTGCTTCGTCGTGCTGGTCAGCATCCTCTTCTTCGCCGTTCTCGATTGGGGTGAAAAATGGCTGCAACGTCGCAGGTAGCGGGTGGGCCGACGACGGTCGATTTCAGCGTCTGGACCATCCGCGTGGTCGGCGCACTGGTGCTGCTCGGCATCTGGGAAGGGCTGGCGCTGTCCGGCTTCTTCTTCCGCGACGTGGTGCCGCCGCTGCAGAAAATCGTCTACGGCCTATCAACCCTTTTCGGCATCAGCGCCTTCTACGCCAACCTTGCGGTCACCGGTGGTGAACTGTTGCTGGCGCTGATTATCGGCGGCCTTGCCGGCCTGGTGGTTGGCCTTCTCCTCGGCGGTAGTCAGCTGCTCTCGGATGCCTACGAACGCTGGCTGAACTATCTCGGGCCGACGCCCAAGATTATCCTGTTTCCGGTGATGATCATGTTGTTCGGCGTGGGCTCGGGCTCCAAGGTCGCGATGGGTGCGGTCTCGTGCTTCTTCCCGATCGCCATCAGCGTGGCGTCGGGCATGCGAGGTGTCGATCCGACGCTGCGCCGTGTCGGCCGATCGCTCCAGGCCAGTGCCTGGCAGACATTCCTCAAGATCGAGCTTCCGGCCATGACCGCGCCGCTGGTCAACGGTTTCCGGCTCGGTTTTGGTGTGGCTATGATCGGCGTGCTGCTGGCGGAGACGAAACTCTCCAACCAGGGCATCGGATTCATGATCATCAACGCCTATACGCGGTTCGATATGCCGCAGATGTACGCGTTGCTCATCGTCACCATCGCATTCGCCGCGTTCATCAACGCCTTCGCCGTGCACATGGCGCGGCGCTTCGGTGCGCGGACGGTTTGAGGAAAACGGCATGCTGAAAGCAAAATACGCGCTCCTCGCTCTTCTGGCTCTCATCATCGGTGGCTCCGCGCAGGCAGATGAGTTGAAGCTCGCGGTCGGGCAGCGCGGGGCCTGGGATACGGCCATCGCCGAGCTTGGCAATCGCGCCGGGATCTTCAAAAAGCACGGTATCGACCTGGAGATTCTTTACACGCAAGGCGGCGCGGAGACCCAGCAGGCCGTCCTCTCGCGCAGCGTCGATGTCGGCGTCGCAGTCGGCACACTTGGTGCGCTCGGCGTCGCGGCGAGGGGCGCGCCGCTCCGTATCATCGGCGGCGAGGCGACCGGCGTTGGCGAACTTTATTGGTATGTGCCGATGGTCTCGCCGATCAAGACGGTGGATGACATGGCCGGCCACACGATCGGTTATTCGACGAACGGCTCCTCCAGCCACACGCCTCTCCTGTTGCTCGCGAAGGAGCACAAGCTCGCGCTCAAGCCGATCGCGACGGGCGCTCTGGCTGCGACGCTGACGCAGGTGATGTCCGGCCAGATCGACGTCGGTTGGGCGGTTGCGCCCTTTGGCCTCGACCAGGTGGACAAGACAATCCGAATTGTCGCCCGTGGCAGCGACGTTGCCGGGGCGCGACGACTGACGACGCGCGTGCTGATCACGCATGCGGAGGTTCTCGCGCAGAAGAAGGCGACGATCGAGAGGTTTCTCGCCGCCTATCGCGAGACGATCGACTGGATGTATGCCGGCCCTGAAGCGGTCACGATATTCGCCGAGTTCGCCGGAATCAGCGAAGCCGCAACGAAACGTACTCGCGACGAGTTCTTCTCCAAGGCGGCGCTCGATCCGTCCACCATCACCGAGCTGCCCGAAATGATGGCCGAGGGCGTCCAGTTCAAGTTTCTCCAGGCCCCTCTGACGCAGGATCAACTTGCGCAGATCATCCAGATTGAGAGGAAAGCGCCATGAGACGTCGAGTTGCCCTGCGCCTAATCGGCGCGGCCGTTCCGGCCATCGTCCTTGAGTCGGGTCGCGCCCTCGCGGCCGAGGACAAATTCAAGCTAGCCATCGGCCAGCGCGGGAACTGGGAGAATTCGGTCTGCGAACTGGGCCAGAACGCGGGCTTCTTCAAGAAGCACGGCATCACGCTCGAACTGCTCTACACGGAAGGCGGGGGCCAGACTCTGCAGGCGGTGATCGCCGGCAGCGCGGACATCGGCATCGGCGTCGGCACCTATGGCGTCATGGGCGCGTTCGCCAAGGGCGCGCCTCTAGCGCATCATCGGCTCTTCCATGACCGGCGCGAACGATCTCTATTGGTACGCCAAGGCCGATGGGCCGATCAGGACGATCAAGGACGCGGCCGGCAAGACTGTCGCCTATTCCACCAACGGCTCATCGACCAACCTCGTCGTGCTGGGCTTGCAGAAGACGCTCGGCATCCAGTTCAAGCCAACGGCGACGGGCAGTCCCGCCTCGACCTTCACGCAGGTGATGTCTGGCGCGATCGATGTCGGCTGGAGTTCGCCGCCCTTCGCGGTTGCCGACGTCGATGCCGGCCGCATCCGCATCATCGCACGCGGCGGCGAGGTGCCGGACTTCGCCAATCAGTCCGTGCGCGTGATGATCGCCAATGCGTCGTCGTTCGAGCATCGGGCGGAGGCCTATGGACGGTTTATGAAGGCGTATCGCGAGGCTCTTGACTGGCTCTATGCCGATCCTGCCGCGCTCGATGCCTATGGCGTCTGGGCCGGCGTCACGCCGGCACTGGCGAAGCGAGTGCGGGACGAGTTCTATCCCAAGAAGAACCTCGATCCCGATACGGTCAACGGCATCGACGCGTCGATGGTAGATGCGGTAACGTATCGTTACCTGCCGTCGCCGTTGGAACCCGAACGGCTCAAGAAACTTATCGTCGCCGGTTCTCCGGCACTCGCGAAATAGTGCCACGACACTTTCCTGGCTTAGGGCGGGGTTTCCATGCAATTCCATCTCAACGGGTTCCGGACAGGCGATCCGGGCGTTGCCGAACCATCCGAACAGTACAGGGCATCGTCCAACTTGGATTCTCTTCCCGACGAAGTCGATGTCCTGATCGTCGGCTGCGGCCCGGCCGGTCTGACGTTGGCGGCACAACTGGCGGCCTTTCCCGCCATCAAAACGGTAATCGTCGATCAGAAACCCGGTCCGCTGGAATTGGGCCAGGCCGACGGCATCGCTTGCCGCACCATGGAGATGTTCGAAGCCTTCGGATTTGCCGAGCGCGTGATGAAGGAGGGTTACTGGGTCAACGAGACCGCGTTCTGGAAGCCCGACGACAGCCGAGCGCGAGAAGATCATCCGCCACGGCAGGATCCAGGATGTCGAGGACGGGCTCTCCGAGTTTCCGCATATGATCCTGAACCAGGCGCGGGTGCATGACTTCTTCCTGGACGTCATGCGCAACTCATCGAGTCCGGCTTGAGCCGCACTATGCGCGGCGTCTGCTCGACCTCCAGAGCGACCCGGCAGCGTCCCCTCTCGACAGTTATCCGGTGAGCGCCCGGTTGGAGCGGCTCGACGCCGCGCATGAAGGACAGGTCGAGACGGTGAGAGCTCGTTACGTAGTTGGCTGCGACGGTGCGCGCAGCGCCGTCCGCAAGTCCATCGGCCGTGTCCTGTATGGCGATTCGGCCAATTACGCCTGGGGCGTGATGGATGTGCTGGCTGTCACCGATTTTCCCGACATCCGCCTCAAGGCGCTTATTCAGTCTGCCAGCGAAGGCAGCATCCTGCTCATCCCTCGTGAGGGCGGCTATCTCGTCCGCATCTATGTCGAGATGGACAAGCTCAACGAGAACGAGCGGGTCGCCAGCCGGAACATCACCGTCGAGCACCTGATCGCGGCGGTACAGCGAATCCTGCATCCCTATATGATCGAGGTGAAGGAGATTGCCTGGTGGTCGGTCTATGAGATCGGCCAACGCCTTTGCGACAAGTTCGATGACGTGCCCGAACAGGAAGAGAGGCAGCGCCTGCCCCGCGTGTTCATCGCGGGCGACGCCTGCCACACGCATAGCCCGAAAGCGGGTCAGGGCATGAACGTCTCCATGCAGGACAGTTTCAACCTCGGATGGAAACTGGTGTCCGTACTCCAAGGGCGGTGCGCGCCCGAGCTTCTGCACAGCTACTCGGCCGAGCGGCAGGCCATCGCCAGAGAGTTGATCGATTTCGATCGCGAATGGGCCAAGATGCTCAGCACGCCCCTAAAATCCTCGCCAGACGACGATGGGGTCGATCCAGCGGAGGTTCAGCAGTATTTTGTCCGGCACGGTCGTTATACCGCCGGCACGGCGACCCATTATGCTTCTTCGACGCTGACAGGCGAAGCGACCCACGCGCTTCTGGTCAAGGGCCTGACGATCGGCGCGCGCTTCCATTCGGCTCCGGTGATCCGCCTGGCGGACGCGAAGCCTGTTCACCTCGGCCATGTGGCGCAGGCCGACGGTTGCTGGCGGCTCTTCGTCTTCGTCGGCGCGGAGGACCCTGCCGCGCCGACCTCGCGCCTGCGCGCCCTGTGCGACTTTCTCGCGGATTCCCCGATGTCACCGGTCCGGCGGTACACGCCCGCCGGCGCGAATATCGACTCGGTGATCGATGTCCGTGCGGTCTTCCAGCAAGGTCACCATGAGCTGGCTCTCGAGGCCATGCCGACCTTCCTCCTGCCCCGGAAAGGACGTCTAGGCCTTCGCGACTACGAAAAGATGTTCTGTGCCGACTTAAAGAACGGAAACGACATTTTCGACATGCGTGGCATCGACCGGGAACACGGCTGCATGGTCGTCGTCCGGCCCGACCAGTACATCGCGCATGTTCTCCCGCTCGATGCGCATGAGCAACTCGCGGATTTCTTCGACGGTTTCATGCTTCAATCTAGCAGCGCTGCAACCCCATGAACGGGGGCTCCTCCTGGCTTACCTGACGTGATGAGGTCGGATTGCCCGGATACGCAGGTCTCGAGATCGCGCAGAAGACGCGCGCGCTTGACCTGACCATGCCAGAGACGCCAACGGATCCGTTCGATGGTCGCGGCGAGGCGAGCACCGGCCTGACGCTCGGTCTCCGTCGTATCGGGCCAGTTCATGGCCGCCTGTGCGACGTGCTGAACCCGCATCGCGAGATGGAACCAGTCGAGCACGTGATAGGTTGGCCCGGGACTGGCGGCTTCGCCAAGGGACTGCGGGCCCCGTCGGCCCCATCACTCAGGATGGTGACCGGTGTGATCGGCGTCGCCCCCAGCCCATGAAGCACACCGCGCAACTGTCGTGTCTGTGAGTGCGCCTCTGCCGGCACGCTGGCGAACGCTACCTGTTTTCCCTCGTCGTTGCTGACCTGGGCAAGCAGGACCTCGAACGAGCGTCCCTGGTAGAGGGCAGAGCGTCGGTTGTCAGCTAAACAACGCTAAGGTCGAACGTTTCAGGAACGGCGAACCAAATGGGCTCAGGAAAAGGAAGTGTCCTATAGAAAGTACCGGTTACAGCTCTTGCCATGCCGCGTCGGCCGAGGGCTCGTTTCCCGGGCCCAGGCTATAGTGGCCGTCAGCACGGTAGGCGAAGACGTCACCACCCGTCTGGTAGAGCATCCATTGTTCGTCGTCGCTTTCATCCCCAGGCCACGTGTGAATTACGGCGCCGAGATCAAAATCAAATGCTGATGTTCCTTTAGCGGGATTGGCTTTGACGTTCGTGAGCAGTTGCCCATCAATCCTCCTGGCTGCGTCTATGATTTCCAGGTCAGACAACTCGCTACAGGCGATCTCCCTATCTTCATGGATTACCCGCCAGTGGCAACAGTAAATCCAAAGATGCCATTCCCCACAAGGTAATACCTGTCGGCATGCGAGCAGCTGTCGGAACTCGCTCAGACGAGTTGGGAGAAGCGACTATCGGTTGGAAATCCTCAGATGAGGATTTCCAAATTCCATCGTCAAAAAGCTGCCCTGGCCTTTGCGGACGCACCATGCCGGTAAGCCGATCAGTGGCGCGAAGACTCGTTGTAACGGGTCTTTTCCCGATACGCGGGGTTCACTCATGCCGCGCGCGCCTTCTGTTCGCGCAACGCTTCATAGAGTGCGGTCTTTCCGATTTTGAGGCGCGTTGCCGCCTCTCGAACCGTGAGCCCCTTGCTGATGATCGAGCGTGCGCGGTGCAGTTCCTGTCGGCGTCCCGCCCAGGGCGATCACGCTCCGGCGCTGTCGCGCGCCTGAAGTCCGTCGTATCAGGGGTGCAAATTCTGCACGAGTTTCGCTTCGGCTGCTATCCGCGCCCAGCTGTAGAGCATCGGGATCATTTCACATCGGCTCCATATCGGGTTCTGATCCGCATAGTGGGCGCTGCCGGGATGGCCAGAGGTGCCGTGAAACACCGCCCACCGGCACGCGTCCCAGTTGCCGACATCATAGACATAGCGTGCGATCGCGCCGTAAGTCGCCTGCAATCCGGCGGCAGCGGCGATACCGTTTGCCTGCACCGTGTCGGTGTCACCCCCGATCGGCATCGACCGAGGATCAAGTAAAGCAGCGGCCTCTGGAAAAAGCCCGGACAACGGGTGCACAAATCGCGGCTGATGCACCTGCCCCCAGCTCCGCGGCGTGGATGCGGCCTGTTGCAGCGCTTCGGTCAATATCTGCTCCCAGCTCCATCCGTTCAGCAACCGCGTATCATTGCGCCGCATCAGGTTCGGCACCGCCCACCACAACTGGTTCATCGGCAGCACGCCCGGAGGCACCGCCGCCCAGGCGTGTTTCGCCGCGCCGGAAAGGCCGCTGCGGGATGCGACCAGCATCGTGATCATACGCCGCAATTCCATATAGGAGGTGGGTGCGGACGCATCGGCGCGCATCTGCCCGTCCCAAGCCAGCAATTCATTGCGCAGCGCCTCGGCTTCCGTCTCGGCCAGCGGCGCAACCCGCGCCAGCCAGTCGTGCAGCAGCGTGACATGCGGGGACAGCACGTCGGCATGGATGGCAGCGGCGTCGCCGGGTGAGACCGTCCCCAATGCCTCGAGGCGCTGCTGGATGCGCTGCGCCCGGTACGGCGGGTGGCAATCGGTGCAGAGGTAGTACCGACCATCATCCGCCGCAACGCGGTTGTTGGCGGTCACGATCACGCCTGATGGCGGATCGATCACACAAGGCATCGCCTCGTGCGGCACCCATCCGTCCCACTCATGCGCGCCGGTCCAGCCGGGCACCGGCAGCCAGCCATTCGCGCGCGGCCGCCGCGGAACCAGGGCGCGGACGCGCTGCCCGATCGCGCCGGCAATGTCACCGGCGACAAGGTTATGGTCGATCAACCCCCAGCCCCGCGTAGCCTCGTACAGCGACGCGACGCTGTCGGCGCGGATCATCCGCGGCAGGCAGTCGAAGCTGAGATCGGTTTCGGCGAACTGCACCGAACGAAGCGCCAGGGCCGAACCGCTGCGCGGATCGCCGGCGACGATCGGGCCGTGGCGGGTGACCACCACCTCGATCTCCCGCGAGGCGCCGCCGCGCACATCGAGGCGTTCAACGCGCGTCGCCGCCGGTTCCCATGCCGCACCGAACAGCGCCCGCGTGCCGGTGTCGTCGAAACGCTCCAGGAACAGGTCATGGATGTCGACGAACGCGTGGGTGACGCAATACGCAACCTTGCCGTTGTGGCCATAGTGCGGAAACCCAGGCACGCCGGGAACCGACAGACCGATCATGTCGAAATCGTCACAGGCCAAATGGTGCTGCGCATACATCCCCGGAATCTCGAACACCCGGTGCGGATCGCCGGACAGCACCGGACGACCGGTGGCGCTGCGCTCGGGCCCAACCGCCCAGTTGTTGCTGCCGCCACCAGTCTCCTCCTGCCCCATGGCCAGCAGCAACGCGGTCACCGACGGCGCCAGGGCGGCAAGGTCGGCCTCCCACCGCGTCGCCGTCACCCCTGGCGGCACCGTCAGCAGGTCGGCGCCGGCATCGTCATAGCGCAGTGTCATCGCAACCTCCGCGCCGACCACCGGCAATGCCAGCATGCGCCACAGCTTGAACCACACCGACCCCATCAGCAGGCCCAGCCGTCGCATTACCGCGATCGCGTGCCAGGGTTCCCAAATCTCGGGTTCCACCCGCAGCAGCCGGTACTCGATCGGCAGCGGCGCCCCCGAACCCAGGAAGGCATTGACGCCGGCAGCGTAACGATCAAGCATGACGCGCGCTTCGTCGCCCAGTGCCGCATAGTCCCGCTGGCAGGCGGCGTGCATCCCCAGGCGCCGCACCAGAATATCGGCATCCAGCGCGGCTTCGCCCAGCCACTCCGCGCTGCGCCCAAGCGCACGGAACCGGTTCAGATCCATCTGGAACAGCCGGTCCTGAGCGTGAACGAAACCCAGCGCGAACCAGGCATCGCCGCTACCGGACGCGCGGATATGCGGGATGCCCCAGCGATCGCGGTAAACCGCAACCGGCGCGACCAGCCCGGCGACACGCAGGTCACCCGACACCGGCGGCAACGCCGCCCGCAACACCGCTTCGTCAATCATCGTCATGCAGATGCCTCCTGGAGCGCCGCCAATCTGATGCTATGACGCACCGATACGCAATGTCGGGGGAACGGGATGATGAGCGGCGATGACAGCAACGACCTGGCGCTTCGCCGGCGGGCGCAACGCGTCATTCCTGGCGGCCTGTGGGGCCATATGAACGCCGCGTTGCTACCGGCCGGCTACCCGCAGTTTTTCGCGGAGGGCGACGGAGGCCGCATCCGCGATGTGAACGGCCGCGAATATGTCGATCTGATGTGCGCCTGGGGCCCGGTCGTGCTTGGCCACCGCCACCCCGAAGTCGAGCAGGCGGCGAGGCGCCAGGCCGAACGCGGCGACTGCATGAACGGCCCCGGTCCGGTGCTGGTGGAGCTGGCCGAACTGATGGTGGCGATGATCCCGCACGCGGACTGGTGCTTGTTCGCCAAAAACGGCACCGATGCGACGACCAGTTGCGTCACCATCGCCCGCGCCCAGACCAGCCGGCGCAAGGTGCTGGTGGCACGCGGCAGCTACCATGGGGCGGTGCCCTGGTGCTCCCCCTCCCTCGCCGGTGTCACCGCCGAAGACCGCGCCCATCTGCTGAGCTTCGACTACAACGATATCGCCTGCCTGGAGCGTGCAGCGGCGGCGGCGAAGGGCGACCTGGCGGCGATCATCGTGACGGCATTTCGGCATGATATCGGCCGCGAGCAGGAGATGCCGACACCCGGTTTCGCCCATGCCGTTCGGGCGATCTGCGATGCGACGGGCGCGGCCATGATCCTCGATGACGTGCGTGCCGGCTTCCGCCTGAACCTTGGCGGCAGCTGGGAAGACCTCGCGGTCCGCCCCGATTTGTCAGCCTGGAGCAAGGCCATCGCCAATGGCTATGCGCTTGCCGCCGTCACCGGAACCGAACGCTTCCGCGGCGCCGCGACGCAGGTCTTCACCACCGGATCGTTCTGGTGCAGTTCGGTTGCCATGGCCGCCGCCGTCGCCACCCTGACGGAACTGCGCCGGATCGACGGACCTTCCCGCATGCGGGCGATGGGCCAGCTGTCTGCGCGACGGGCTGGATGCGCTCGCGTCACGGCACGGGATCGGCATCCGCCAGACCGGCCCGGTGCAGATGCCAAGCCTGCTGTTCGCCGATGACCCGGAATGGCGCCGCGGTTTCGCCTTCTGTGCCGAAGCGCTGCGTCACGGTGCGTATTTTCATCCCAGGCACAACATGTTCCTGTCCTGCGCCCATACCGAAGCCGACATCGACCAGGCACTGGCGGCGGCGGATGCGGCGTTTCGGGCGGTGGCGTAGCGGCTTATAATCAGGCCGCGATCTGCACGTTCCAGAGCATGGGAAAGGCCGATTGGATCAGGTTGCGGACGCGGGAGCGGTAGCCGACCGGGATTGCGAACTGGCCCCACATCACCGACGGGACCGACGCGTACGCCGCCGCCTGGATCTTCGCGGCGATCGCCTGCCGGTCAGCTTCGGTGCCGGCGCCTGCGAACTGTTTGAGCAGCGTCGTAATCGCCGGATCACAGCTCCAGCCCGGATAGTCGCCGCAGTTGTTGGTAATATAGAAATGCGTCAGCGGCGAAGCCATGTCGGCGCCGTTCGAATAGACCGGGAACAGACTCCAGCCCTCGCGCTTGCCGCGGCGGGACAGCACCGTGCCCCAGTCCATCAGCTGCTCGTCCACGGTGAACCCGGCCTGCTTCATGTTCTGCGCCAGCACGTTGCCGGCGGTCTGGCTGATCGAGCCGCTGACCTCCAGCATCACCACCGGTTCGCCGGCGTACCTTGGTGCGCGCCAGTTCCGCCCTGGCGTCCGCGATGGAAAATCGCGCCGGCTCTGCCCCGGCACTGGTCTCGAGCGGCGTGCCGCACATGAAGTAGGACGGACAGGATTTGAGGCGGAAGCGGTCCGGCACGCCGATTGCCGTCAGGATGTCGTCCTGGTTGACCAGCTTCCACAGCACCCGCCGGACCGCGGGATCGGCAAACGGTCCGCTGGCGTGATTGAGCCGGAAGTTGCCCTGGTACATGTCGGGCCCGCCCAGTTCCATCAGCCTGACCCCGTCCGCCTTGGCGAGCGGGCCGAGCAGGTCGAAGGGCAGGAACTGCATGTAGTCGATCTCGCCGGCCATCAGCGCATTGGCACCCGTCGCCTGGTCGGGCATGACGCGCAGCACCACCTGATCCACATGCACCACCTTGCCGCCGGAAAGGAAATCGGGCGGCTCCTGGCGCGGCACATAGGCTGGGTTGCGCCCCAGCACCATCGAGTCCCCCGCGCGCCACTGGTCCGGGCGGAACACGAACGGGCCTGACCCGATGATTTCGCTGATGCGCCCAGCCCCGGCAGCCTGCATGATGCGCGCCGGCATCATGAACGGCACCGGCGCGTTCGGCTTGCCCAGGACATCCAGCATCAGCGGGAACGGCTGGTGCAGGGCAATGCTGAAGCGATGCGGATCGTCGGCGGTGATCCTGTCGGTGGCGGCGAGCAGCATGCGCCCCAGACTGTCCTGCTTCCCCCAGCGCTGCAGCGACGCCACGCAATCGGACGCGGTGACATCGGTGCCGTCATGCCATTTCAGGCCGTCACGCAGCGTGAACGACCACGAGAGGCCATCCTGCGCCGCGTGGTAGTCACCGACCATCTGCGGATGGATGCGGCCCTTCGAGTCCATCGAGAACAGAGTATCGAAGATATGATAGCCGAAGGTGCGGGTTATCGCCGCAGTCGTCATATGCGGGTCGAGGATCACCACTTCCGATTCCAGCACAATGGTGAACGGCATCGAAGCGGCCCGCACCGCCCGATAGGGTGTGGTGGCAGCCATGACGCCGGCGGCGCCCGAAAGCAGCAAATCCCGTCTCGACAAGCCAGAAGCGAACATGCGGTACCTCGACACCCTGAGTGGCTGCCGCCCAGCCAGCGTAGCGAATGGCGGGGGCACATGAGCCAATGATTGCCGGATTATGGCGGCAGGTCCATGTGTAGGACCGCTAGTGTCCTGGCCCAGAAGTTCGCCGCATTTTGCGGCGGCCTTCAGGGACGAGCAGGCCACTGAAAACAAAGAGATAGTGGTCCGGCTCTGGGGTTCGCCGACGATGGCGAACTTCAGATACGGGACACAAGCGTGGTCACCCTGGGCGGAACGTCGACAGGGTGTGAATCACGCGACAGAACAAAGACCTGGAGCGCTCTTGTCTTGCACGGTCGGGGGAAAGAGTCGCCCCGGATCTTGCTCCGACCCGCATAGCCGACGGAGGTGGACCTGACGTGATCAGACCCAGTGTGATCGCCGCAACGATTCGCCGAAGCTGGCTGGCCGTGGTGTTTTGCGCCTTGCCTGGCTGGGGGCCGGCCCGGGCCGCCTGCACCGGGGCGCCCTACGACACGTTCGATTTCTGGTTGGGCGCATGGCATGACCCGATGGCTCCGGCGGCCGAACACTACGCGGTCAGGCGCACCGCCGGCGGCTGCGCGATCGAGGAAGTGCTGACCGGCGGAGACGGCCAGGTGCAGGGTATCGGCGTTGCCGGCTGGGACAGCGAGCGCAAGCAATGGCGACAGCTTTGGGCGGACAAGGACCGGATCGTAACGGTTTATTTGGGCGGTTCGGCCCCGGACGGGACATTCGTCCTCACGTCCGAACCAAAAGGCGGCGGAACGCGGTGGCGGTATACCTACCGGAACATCCGGCCCGATCGTGTCGACGCCGAATATGCCTCGCGCAGGGGCGAAGACGGACCATGGACCACGGTGTGGTCGGGTCACTTCGATCGGATCGGACCGGCGGGAAAATAAGCGTCAGTTCTCAGGTCACATCGGCGTTGCCTAGATGCGCGGATCAGCTGCGCAATTCAGCCAGGTTGCGCGAGACCGTCGCCGATGAGGCGGAAGCGATCCTCAAGCGCATGCACGGCGCTTTCGCGTGAGGTTGCCATGACAGCTCTTCCCCCGACTATCGCAAAGGCCCGGGCCCGGCTTCTGGTCCGCGCGCCCTTCTTTGGGTCGATCGCGCTCGGCTTGACCTGGATCAGCGCACCGGAAATCGGGACTATGGCGACCGATGGCCGGCACGTCTGGTTCAGCCCGGACTGGTGCGAACATCATGGCGTCGAGAACATCATGGGTGTCATCGCCCATGAAGTGCTGCACGTCGTGAACAAGCATCACCTTCGGCGGGGTGTCCGCGACCCGGATCTCTGGAACCGCGCCGCCGATCTGATGGTCAATCGTATACTGGAGAGCGATCACTTCGCCCTTCCGCAAGATGGATTGTTCGATCGAGAGGGACGATTTGCCGGCCTACCTGTCGAGACGATCTACGCGCGGCTGCTGGAGACGCAGCAGTCTGGCGCGCGGCAGCCATACTTACTGGCGCGAGCGCTGACAGAACCGGCCGGTCGTGCTTCCCGAGATCCGGGGATCCTGCATGCATATGACATGAGCTATCGCCTTCACATTGACGCTGACCTTCCTGATACCTTGCCGCCATAGATATGAATGAGCGCCGCCCAGACGGCTGCGGCCGCGGGCGATAACGAACGGTCTTTTCGCCGGAACAGGATTATTGTTCGCGTCACTTCAGGTTTCGTGAGCCGAAGGGTTGCAAGGACAGGATCGTTAGAACGGGGCGCGGCAAGTTCAGGAATGACGGCAACACCAAGGTTCGCTTCTACCATTGCGTGGATTGTGCTGGGCTGGGCGAGCTCAAGAAAAACATCGACCGCAATTCCGATTTGACGAATCGTCGTCTCGATGACCCACTGACTGCCCGACGTGTTGTTGAGCATCAGGAGTCGGCGGCTCGACAATTGCGCCCATGCGATGCTTTCTTTCTTTGCCCACGGATCGTCTCTTCGACAAACAAGACGAAATGGGTCCTGCATCAGAGAGTGGGTATCGAGCTCGGCGCCATGGATATCGCCGCTCGCCAAGCCAAATTCCATCTCACCCAGGGATACCCGGCGGATGACCTCGCTGTCGGCAATATCATTGATGCTCAGAGACACGTTCGGCCATGTCTCCGCGCAATACTCTAAGCATCGCGGCATCAATCCTCGCGCGACTGAGGGCACGCACGCCATCATGACGCGCCCTCGGCGCTGCTCTCCGATGTCTCGCAGTTCTCGCAGAGTTACGTCGATCTCATCGATCAGACGCGATCCGGTAGCAAGGAGCGTTTGTCCGGCGGCTGTAAGCGTAACCAGCCGGGTTGTTCGGTCGAAAAGTTTCAGGCCCAGTTCGGTTTCAAGTTGCCGGACTGAAAGACTGAGCGCGCTTTGAGAGACGCCGATGTCTTCAGCGGCGCGGCTGAAACTCCCACGTCGCGCCACGGCAAGAAACGCTCTGAGCTGACGTAAGGCGACATTCATATGAAATCCTCATAAATCCATCTGATCTTTCAATTTTACATCGGAATCCAACCTGCGTTCAATGACGGCAATCAAGAAATGCGAGCGGGAGAAGTGGATGTCAGAAGCAGCCGTGGCCAAACCGGAAACAAGCCGGGAGGGCGGGTTATCGTCGAACGGTCCCTTGCGGATCCTCGGCCGCGCCAATTCCTTCAACGTCAGGAAGGTACTTTGGGTTTGCGAGGAGATCGGCATTCCGTTTATCCGGGAAGATTTCGGTCGCGGCTTCAAGCCGACCGACACGCCCGAATTTCTGGAATTGAATCTGACCGGTCAGGTTCCGGTCGTTATCGACGACGGTCGCGTTATGCGCGAGTCGAACACCGTCGTACGTTACCTCGCTGCCAAGCACAGGGCTATCGACCTTTACCCCGAAGACCCCGCCGGCCGGCAAGCCATCGAGCAGTGGATGGATTGGGTCGCTTACGACGTGACGCATGCCTTGCGCGGAGCGTTTCTCGGCGGGCAACTCAAGGAATTTCCCTACGACCACCCTTGGTATGTGGAGCAGGGCCAAAAGGAATTGATCCACGTCATCGGATTGCTGAACAAGCATCTGATCGCAAACGGGCCCTACGTCATGGGGGATCAATTCACCATCGCCGATATTCCGATGGGTCTGGTCGTCAATCGTTGGTTCATGCTGACCGATCCTGACCTGAAGCGTCCCGACTATTCCGCGGTCGCTGCATATTACGAGTTGATGACTGAGCGTCCCGGTTTCCGCAAGCACGGCCGAAACGGGCTCCCTTGAGATGCAGCCCGCCGGCGGCATTGCAAATACCATCCTTTAGTGCGGGGGAAACAAGGTGCGGAACCTAACTGGGCGTCATTTCCTGCAAATTCCAGGACCGACTAATACGCCACTGCCTGTCTTGGCGGCGATCGCCAAACCGACCATCGATCATCGCGGCCCCGAATTCGCGCTTCTGGGCCTCGAAGTTCTCACGGGCATTCGGGCTGTTTTCAAAACCACCCAGCCCGTCATTATCTACCCGACCTCCGGCACAGGAGCGTGGGAGGCCGCGCTGGTCAACACACTGTCACCCGGCGACCATGTGCTGATGTACGAGACCGGCTGGTTCTCCACACTGTGGAGCAAAATGACCAAGGCGCTCGGCCTCGACGCCGAGATCATCAAAGGCGACTGGCGGTCGGGCGTCGACGCTAATGCCATCGAAGAACGACTCCGCGCCGACAAGAAACAAGTGATCAAGGCGGTCGCCGTCGTACATAACGAAACGTCCACCGGCGTTACCTCTGACATCGCAGCCGTGCGGCGCGCCATCGATCATGCAGGCCATCCGGCTTTGTTGCTGGTCGATACAATTTCGTCACTGGGGTCGATCGACTATCGTCACGACGAGTGGGGTGTGGACGTGACGGTCGGCGGTTCGCAGAAGGGACTGATGTTGCCGCCGGGTCTCTCTTTCAACGCCATCTCTGAGAAGGCGCTGACTGCTTCCAAAACGGCCAAGTTTCCGCGTTCCTTCCTGGGCTGGGATGAAATGCTGGCAAGCAACAAGACCGGCTTCTTTCCCTACACGCCGTCAACCAATCTTTTGCAAGGCCTGAAAGTCGCGCTCGACATAATGAACGCGGAAGGGTTGGAGCAGATCTTCAAGAGGCACAGGTGTGCCGCGGCGGCCACGCGCCGGGCCGTTCAGCATTGGGGATTTGAGATTCAGTGCCGTAACGAAGCGGAATATTCATCGTCGCTGACGGCGGTCAGGCTACCGGAGGGACATTCCGCAGACGCGCTCCGCAAGGAGATTCTCAACGGCGCAAACATGTCACTCGGGAACGGACTCGGACCGTTGGCGGACCGCGTCTTTCGAATCGGTCATCTGGGCGATTTCAACAACGTCTCTGTCCTCGGGACACTGTCTGGTGTGGAAATGGGAACTCAAGACTCGGAGCATACCCTATCGCCATGGTGGAGTTGAAGCGGCAATGGACGTTCTTGCCGGCAATTCGGAGCCCACGGTTCAAGCCGCGGAATAGCGCGCACGACTTTCAAGCTCCAGCAAGAGAGCTGAAAGAAGCGAAAGTCACGCCACCAATAATTAAAATCCTGGGAGGACAGAAGATGGCGCTTACGCGAGAAGTCGAGCGGGCTATACCGCTACAGCCCGCGGTGTCGCTCGGGAAGCGGCGGTTCAATGCGCATTTCGTCGTAACCATGATGTTCTGTGTTCTGTTCGCGATCATGTATCTCGATCGCGTGAACATTTCGGCCGCGGCGAGTTCTCTCAAGGCGCACTTCGGCTTGTCGAATACGGAGATGGGACTCGCGTTTAGCGCATTCTCCTGGGCGTATCTGGCCTCTGTATTATTCGGTGGCTGGGGGGCGCGAAAGTACGGCGCGAAGGTCACGCTTTTCGTGGCGGTTATTATGGTTGGACTTGGAACCATCTTCACCGGCCTTGTCGGCGGATTGGTGACGCTGTTTCTGGCACGTCTTGCGGTCGGCTTGGGCGAGGGACCGGCGTTCCCCGCTGCGACGCAGGCGATGCGCAACTGGTATCCGGCTCATCGTTTTGGCTACATTCAGGGGATTACGCACAGTGCATCGCGCCTCGGCGCAGCCCTCGCGCCGCCGGTGGTCGCCATCTTGATCGTCATGTCCGATTGGCGCGTGTCGTTCATCGCTTGCGGCGCAGCCGCGTTGGTCTGGGCAATCGTGTGGTGGTTCTATTTTCAGGACGACCCGCGGTCGCATTCGGCCGTCGATCAGCGCCACCTCGAAGGCCTTTCCATTTCGCTCCCAAACCGGAAGGCGAAAACGCCGCTGTGGATACTGACCAAGCGAATGTTTCCAGTCACAATCGTGATGTTCTCGTATGGGTGGACATACTGGGTCTTCGTGTCATGGTTGCCGCTGTATTTCGCCAACCAGCATGGCGTTAACCTGAAAAATTCCGCGCTTCTGACCAGCGTTCCGTTCTTTGCCGGACTGATTGGCAACACGGTTGGTGGCGTCGCTTCGGACGTGATTCTCAAGAGAACCGGTCGTAACCGCCTGGCACGCTGCAGCGTCGTTTTCCTTTCACTGATCGGGGCGGCGGCATTCCTTGTCCCTTGCCTCTACGTCAAGGATCTCCCGACGATCGTTATGTTGCTGGCGGCCGCCATGTTCTTCCTCGAGCTGACGATCGCCCCGATGTATGCGATCCCAATGGACATTTCCAAGGAGTTCGCCGGTCTCGGCAGCGCCTATATCATCATGGGAGTGGCGATTGCGGGCATTATATCGCCGGTCGTGTTCGGCTGGCTGATCGACAAGACGGGAAACTGGAATGTGCCGTTCACGACGGGAATTGGGATACTTCTGGTCGGTGCCGCCGTCGCTGGCACTCTACGTCCCGACAAGCCGCTTATTATCGCGGAGAATTGGTGAGGATGACCACTTGCGTCGGACAACCCGCCAGTCCACCCCGGTATCAAGAGCGATACTGACAAAAACAGGGAGCCTAAGCCGATGCCCAAATATAACGTTCTTATTCTGGGTGCCTCGTACTGCTCGCTGTTGGCGTCTAAGATGATGTTCGGCGGTCATCATGTGAAGCTTGTGTGCTTGCCGGCGGAAGCGGATCTCATCAATTCCAACGGCTTCCGCGTGAGGATGCCGAAGCTTCGCTTCACCACCAGAAGCGACCTCGCGCCTCATAGGGACGCCAGCCGCTCTCTCAAGCGCGTCACGGCAAACGGATCGGCCGGAGCGGGTGATCCGCCGGTACACGAGCTTCGTAGCTAACGTAGCTGAATAGCTGATCCGCCCGATCGTCCGTGCCGCGCATATCGTTCCCTCCGCATCGCCCAAGAGGAAATCGAATCACGACAGAGCCCAGCTCACCAGCCCTTTTTCCGCAACCTGCTAAACCGCTTCGACCACCAGGTCGATGACGACGGTAAGGTTGGCCGGCAGGGACGCCACGCCGACGACCGTCCGAGCATGGCGACCGCGCTGCGGGCCAAATACCTCCACGAAGAGGTCGGAACAGCCGTCGATCACGCGCCCAAGATCAGAGAAGTCCGGGGTGGCGCGGACCATCCCCAGCAGCTTCACGATGCGGCTGACCCGATCGAGACTACCCAGCCCGTCCTGCAACGCCGCGAGCGCGCGCAAGCCTGACAACCGAGCGTGCTGGTAAGCCTGCTCGACGGAGGTATCTTGTCCGAGCCGCCCGCTGACATAGCTGCCATCCGGGTTGCGCGGGCCGAGACCTGCGAGAAATACGAGTTTACCGGTTTGCACCAGAGCCGGGTTGTTCCCAGCTGCCGGTGTGCTGAACCGCGGGAGCTGAAGCCCGAGGTCGTGCACCCGCTGCTCAGCAGAGATGTCCGGGCTCTGCGGAAAGGCGGATTTCGGGGCGAGGCCGGCCACCACGATCAACTGCAGAATTGACCGTCTAGTTGCTCCACCGCGCCTACCAGCTAACTCCATGCCAACCCACCCCATTTTAATTCGGTTCCCATACCGGCCAGAAGTAACGAAACGCCCTGAATTTGACAGTTACGGGAGATCGTGTCCCGTGCCGTGGTGTGCAGCGGCATCACTGAGCAGGATTAGCTGTTTGTTTAGGGTACCATAGCTGTTCACCTTATGTCGATGACCTGATCGGCAGTGGTGCCAGCTCGCCCCAAAGGCGCTGCAAGTCCACGGCTCGATCTACCTCGGGCAGAACACCAATATATTCCGCTTCCTTCGCTTCGATTGTCGCAATCGAGAGCATGCAAAGTCGTGGGGACCGGCCGTCGTGCGGTAGAGTTGGGCTGAGGTGGCTCCCTTTTGTTCAGCATGGCGCCTTGGATAAACTCGGTTCCGGTTGTCGTCAGGCCGCTAACCTCTCCGTCTCTGTTGCCCCGTACGCCTCGTCAGGTTTGCGCCCGGCCAGGGTCAGTGGTGTCTCACCAGTCGGGGGTAGTAGAACCCCGACCGGCTGATCGTTACCAGTGCGCATTGTCGAATGATCGACAAGTCCGGATTCCCTGGCTCGATCATTTGCCGTCTGGGCTCCAGGCTCATCGACCGGAGGCTTTCGCCAAAAAATCCCGCTCCACCAGCAATTGGCCGATCTTCGCGCGCAGCTTTTCAACCTCGGCTTCAGATGATTTCGCCGTTTCCTGGGCTGCCGAGCGATCGGCATTGCCAAGTTAACCGATTGCAGAACGAATTGGCGCCGATGATGCCAATGCACCAAGCCTCATCCCGCCTGTTGGACAGACGTCTCCTGTCGCCAGGTCCAAAACGCTTTGGTCCGAGCCCGCCGATAGCCGACGGCGCTGAGGCGATGACGCCGTGGCCGGAAGTGACCGTAGATGATGGCGTGTGCCGAGAGAAAGTCCTGTGCCTGGCCGGGTGACTTGAACCTTTGCATCTGCCGCTCCCGCCGTCGCGTCGGCCGATGCGAGTTCTCCGCCCGGTTGTTCAGATACCGGCTGGTCCGGTGTTTGACATCGGGCAGCAGGGCACGGCGTGCCACGCCAGAGCTGCGCAGACCGTCGGTGATCAGGCGCTTCGGTTTGTATTGCAACCCACTTAGCAAGCGCCGGAAGAAGCGCTTGGCGGCCGCGCCATCGCGTTTCTCCTGCACCAGGATGTCCAGCACGACCCCGTGCTGATCCACGGCACGCCAGAGATAATGCAGCACGCCCCGGATCCGAATGAACACCTCATCCAAATGCCAGGTGCCCCCAGGCCGCGGTCGGCGGCGGCGCAGTCGTTTGGCAAACTCGGCGCCGAACTTCTGGCACCAGTTTCGGATGCTTTCAGGGGTGACCACCACGCCACGCTCGGCCAGGATCAGCTCGACGTCGCGCAGGCTGAGGCTGAACACGTGATACAGCCACACGGCATGGCGGATGATCTCGGCCGCGAAGCGATGGCGGTGATACAAACTGGGCTCTGGCGTCATCTCGCCAGCTTCGCCTGTCTCCCCTGCAGGCACCAGCCAGGGTTAACTTGGCAATGCCCGACCAGCGGATACAGCACTTTCGCATGCTGACGCGGGTCTTCAAGGCCGGCGAAATGGGCCAGCATCGACGGAGACAACGGCTGCGGCATCGGAACCTCGAACGGTGAGGTTCTCTATGAATCGTTACTTTTGACCGCGCCGGAATCTCCCACCTGTCAGTTCAAGCGATTGCCCTGGGTACGTGTGCGCTCCGTTAGCCACTTTCGGTTGTGGTGCTGGTCATTCTAGCCCGTACATTCTAAAATACCGAATGGCTGGAGGTCCCACCTGCGGCCACTGCCCTGCATCTCGCTCCAATCGGAGGGTGGGCGGGTGATCACGATAGCAACAGAGCCACGGGGACAATGCCGGAATATCCGTGTACTGGAGCGCCCGAATCCTGGCAGGCTGGTCAACGGTCGATCGAGGCGACTTGCGCGATGCACTCGGCACGCTTCCGGCTTCCTTCCCGCGACCGGATTTTGCGCACGGCATTGTCCAGGCGTGTAACCCGACCCAGGTCGGCGTCGAACATGATGTACGAAGTTGGCGGAACGAGCATGTGTCGAGCTAGCCGGCCGCCGGCGAAAAGGGCCGATCCGGATTGGCCCCGATCGTGAGCACCAAGCCCGACGATGCTTCCGGTCAAGGATGGGATCGGTTGATGGCCGCCACGCAGGTTGGAGATGCAAATGCGTACAGAACCTTACTCGGCGAACTGGCAGTATGGTTGCGCCGCTACTACGCAAGGCGTCTTCCGCCGGCCATGACCGACGATGCGGTTCAGGATGTCTTGTTGGCAATCCACGAGAAGCGTCATACCTATGACCCAGCGCGACCCTTCGGACCGTGGCTCGCCGCAATTGCACGGTACAAATGGATCGATCGGCTGCGTTCGCTCAAGGCGGAAGCATCGGAACCGCTCGACGAGAACATCGGCGTGCCGGACCATGCGAATTCCGTCATTGCCGGCTCGACGTTCCAGCAGTTGCTGGCCGAGCTCAAGCCGCCGCAGGCGGAAGCGATTCGGCTGGTGAAGCTCGAAGGCTACAGCATCGAGGAAGCATCGCAGGCGACGGGTCAGTCGATCTCGCTAGTGAAGGTGAATATCCACCGCGGCCTGAAGCGTCTCGCCAGCATCATCAAGGCGACCCGCGATGCGGACTGACTCCCTCGTCGATCGCCTCACCCTAGATCTCCGGCCGGTGCGCCCACGGAGTATCAAGCGGGAGGCTTTGCTCCTGCTTCTCCTCGCTGGTGTTGAGATCGCGGCGTTCCTCGGCATGGGGTTCATGCGTCCGGATATGCCTGTCGCGATGGGAGCTCCTTCCTTCTGGTGGAAGCTGACCAGCATGGGGCTCATCGCCGTTCTGGGGGCCGGCGTCGCAATCCTGTCGGCGGATCCCGTCCGATCGCCTCGCCGCGGATTGCGCTGGATACTCGTCTGCATCGTTGTGATCTTCGCCAGCGGCTGGCTGATCGACGCGGCGGGTAACGGATTGGGAGGCTTGGTCCGCCGTCTCGATTGGACTCAGGGCCTGCGGTGCGTCTGGAAGATGGTGGTGCTGTCCATCCCTCCGGCGGTTGCGTTGGGTCGGGCTAATACGCCGCGGGGCCCCAACCGATCGATCCGGGACGGCGCTTGCCGCTGGACTCTCCTCGGCCGCCTGGGGAGCATTCGTCTTTGTCTTTGCCTGCCCCTCCGACGATCCGCTCTACATCGCGGTTTGGTACACAGTCGGATGCTCGATCGTCACCTTGTTGGGGCGTGCAATTTTAATGCGGTTGTCGCGATGGTGACGCCACTACCTTCATCCAACCCGGATGCCCTCCTTTACCCCGGTGCTTTGACCACTTACGTGCCGCTGTCTGCGACGAGATCGAGTTCATGAACCGAACTGGAAACCCGACATCCGCGCTTCCCGACAGCCCGCCACGCTCGGGCCGCCGGCTGCATCCCTGGCCTCTCAGGATCATGCATTGGGTCAACGCCGTGGTCATGCTCGTCATGATCACGTCAGGCTGGGGCATCTACGACGACGACGTGATCATCCGGGGCTTCCACTTCAGCTCTTTCTGGCGCCTCGGCGACTGGGCGGCCTGGAGCCTTAACTGGCACTTCGCCGGCATGTGGTTTCTTGTTATCAACGGCCTGATCTACCTCACCTATGGGTTCGTCACTGGCCGCTTCCGCGAGAAATTGCTGCCGATCCGGCCATCCGAGGTCGTGCAGACGATCCTCGACACCTTGCACTTCAAAATCGCGCACGACGACATCACCGTCTACAACGCCGTCCAGAAGCTGCTTTACATCATCGTCATCCTTGCCGGCATCGCGCAGGTGGTCACCGGGCTCGCCATCTGGAAGCCCGTGCAATTCTCCGGCCTGGTTTCGCTGCTCGGCGGTTTCCAGACCGCGCGCGTGCTGCATTTCGCCGGGATGGCGGTCATCGTTGGCTTCCTGATCGTCCATGTTGCGCTTGCCCTGCTCGTGCCGAAAACCTTGTGGGCGATGGTCGCCGGCAGGCCCGCGTGTCACCGGGCGCGGCCACGCTGAGAAACACCATGTCCAGGCAAGGACGACGTGGCATGAGATCGCCGTTTCGACCGGACGTCGTCCCGGACGCCGCGATCCTTGACGATCACAAGCCGCTCATCCGCTCGCTGGAGCGGCGCGGGCTGATCCGCGGCGAGCCTCTCTCTCGGCGCGCTCGTCATGCTGACAGGATGCGACGTCGAGCGTCCGGAAGCCGTCGAATCCGCCCTGCTGGCGATCTCCCGATTCAACGACGGCGTGCAGGCGCTGCTGTTCGATCCGAATAGACTGGCACCGACCTATCCCGCCTCGATGATCCTGCGCCCGCCCAAGTTCAACGCATATTACGACGTGATGGATGTGAAGCCGGTGAACGGGGCGACGTGGCGCCTGGAGGTGTCGGGCCTCGTCACTGACAAGCGCCCCTGGACGCTGCAGGATCTGCGGGCGTTGCCGCAGACCTCAATGGTCATCAAGCATATCTGCGTCGAGGGCTGGAGCTATATCGGCGGCTGGAGCGGGCCCACGCTGCGCAGCTTCCTGGAGCACGTCGGCGCGGATCTCCGCGCCAAATACGTGGCCTTCAAGACGGCCGACGACTACCCGAGCAGCATCGACATGGCGACGGCGCTGCATCCGCAGACGTTGCTGGCGACCTCAGTACGGCGGCGACACGTTGGCCGATCCGTTCGGTTATCCGGTGCGCCTGCGCATGGCGACAAAGCTCGGATACAAGAATCCCAAAGTGGATCACGGCCATCGAGGTCACGAACACGTACCCCGGCGGATATTGGGAAGAGAAAGGCTTCCCCTGGTTTGCCGGCCTATGACACGCGTGTCGGCAATCCGGGTTCTGCTCGGTGTCGTGCTTGCTGGCGGCGGCCGAGAACCCGGTCCATGCGCAGAGCACCACGCCAGGGGGTATGCCGCCACCGCCGGGCATGAGCCTGGCCGCAATCCAACTGCGATGCGGTTCCCGCAGCCGGTTCGGGTCGGCGATCTCATTGGCAGGGAGGTCCTCCGTCCCGTCGAGAGTCAGGACGTTCTCGGCCGGGTTCGTCGCCTTGTTCGCGACCGCGACGGTCAGATCATGGTGGTGGTGGATTTCGGCGGTTTTCTGGGCTTCGGCACCCGGCCGATCGCCGTTCCCGTGGATGCCATGGTGCTGCTTGGCCAAGACATGGAGATCGTCGCCTATCACGCCGGAACAGCTCCGGCAATTCCCCACTTTCTCAGCCGTCCGGCACGACCGACGTCGCAAACGACACGATCATCAAGGTGGGCCTTGCCAAAGCCGTCGCACTAACAGATCTTGGTACTGCATCGCCCCCCAGTCATCGGTCTGTCGCATCGGAATTGTCAAATTAGGGCCTGTCGTCAATTCAGCCAAACGACAGCGGCGGCCAGGTGAACGGCGGCCAGGAAGTTGCGCGCCGTCTTATCGTATCGCGTCGCAATGGCTCGGTATTGCTTGAGCCTGGCGAAGAAATTCTCGATGAGGTGGCGCGCGGGCGAGCCGGAACCGGGCTATTTAGGGCCTCGGGAGGCTTCACGCCCGGATGTTACAAATCCAACTCACTCACCGATCCCAACAGGTTCGCCTATTTGACGACAGACCCTAGTTCGGCGACGGCGACAAAGGTAGAAAGTGCCTCGAACCGGTCTATCAGATTATTCCTTCAACCGGAATACTGTACTCCGCCCACCACAGATTAACACTACCACCCGACGGAGCTAGCATCCGTCGTAGGAGCAAAGGTTCGGTTAGCAGCCTGAAGGCTGTCGTAACAAGAGCTCAGGACGTTCGCCCCCGTGCTGCGCGGGCGCCAAGAGGAGATGACGTTGACCGACGCTCTGACACTAGGTGTTCATCATGTCGGCCTGTCCGTGCCCGATCTCGAGGCGGCGCAGAGCTTCTTTGTCGATGCGCTCGGCTACAAGGTCGTCGGCGGCAATCCCGATTATCCGGCGGTGTTCGTATCGGACGGTACGACCATGCTGACATTGTGGCAGGTCAAGGAGCCGGAAAAGGCTGTTTCCTTCGATCGTCGCAGCAATATCGGTTTGCACCACCTGGCGTTGAAGGTTGCCGATCGCGCGGCGCTTGATACGGCCTTCGCGAAGGTCAAAGCCCATCCTGGTGTCACGGTCGAGTATGCGCCGGGACCGATGTGGGAAGGTTCAACGATGTGCCACTGTATCATCGCAATCCCGAGCGGCATCCGCCTGGAGATCGCGACTGCAGCGGCATAACGTCCTGTGCCGAGAACGCCCCGTTGTCAGCGCAAAGCCAGCCGGAGCTGTGTGATTCCGATACGGGGTTAGGCGCGCCGGAAAAGGCGCGTGATGTGCCTGCATCTACGGGCGGCGTCCTGGCTGTTGCCTGTCTGGCGAATATCCTCGCCAGCCTGGACATGTTCATCGCGAATGTTGCGTTCCCGACATAGTCACCGGCGTCGGGAACGCGTCTCGACGGCATGTCATGGCTATTGAACGGCTATGCCATCGCCTATGCGGCGCTGCTGGTCTTCTTCGGCCGGCTGACGGAGCGCTATCGGCACGGTGTGTCTTCCTATGGGGACGCAGCAACCGCCAGTGGGGTGGGTGCGGCGTCCAGTTCGTCTTTGGTGCGATGCTGATGAACATTTACACGATATCGCAATGGTTAGTCGGAATCTTCACGACGTAGGATGGGATGCATCGGCCATAAGTCTGCCGATGCTCCCGCCCGCCGACCGGTTCAGCATCGCGTAGAGGGATCAAATGCAACCAATCCCTCACACAAGATCCCTGACAGGCTCGCCCGCCGTCCCCGGCACCACTCCACGTCCGTCATCTCCTCGGGTTGGCGATGCTTGGCCTCGATCGCAAGGACAACCATGCTGAGTTCTGGCTGCACTATTTACGAACGCCCTCTCTTCCCGGACCCGTTCAGAGCTGACCCTTTCAGTTCAAACAATCGCCGGCAACCCGTTGTCGGATTGAGTTCTCGCCCACTTTTATTTTTTCCGTCTCTTCGCCCCAGATCCCGCCAGTCTCCTTGCAGAGGGATGGTCCCTCGGCAAGGAGACCTATCAAGTGAATATCAAGCTCAACAATTCGATCGTGCCGATGCGGCTTCAGCCGCGCGGCATTCGCCTTCATGCCACCCGCGCGCGAAGCACGCTGCTCGCATTCAAGACGCCGCTCGTTGGCGTCCTGGGCTCGATCGCTCTGGTGGGACATGCCCTCGCCCATGCTCATGGGGATAACCTTCTCTCTTCTCGACCAGTGTGGTGCATCGGCCTTGAAGCACAGGTTCCTAATCGCAACGGGGGCGGCTGAAATGAACCTCTGTCGTCCTGGCCTGGTTTAACTGGCTTGCACCATCGCGGCATTCAGGGACCTGGGGCTGCATTCATGATGCGATTACGGCCAGACGCTTGGATGGCTTGTCAAAGCAAGCTCTGCAGCCGGCAAGAGGCGGCGGCACCAGCGGCAAAGCTGACGCTGGTGGCTGTTTGGGCTAAATGATCCAGTGCCTTCGCCTGCTGAGCAAGCTTACAACGCGATCGCAAGCTCAGCTCACGGCCGCCCATCCTGTCGCTCCAAACGAGATTAGAGCGATGGAAAGCTGACAACACCCCCGTCGGCGAGCGCTTTGATCTGTTTTGGCGTGTAATGAAGCACGTCCGTAAGAACGTGAAGGGCGTGCTGACTTAGGGTCGGAGCAGCAACCGGATCGGCGAGCGGGGTACCGGTCATGCTGAACGGCAACCGCATGTTCGGGATCACGCCCGCAACCGGATGAGGGATGGCGTGAACAAGCTCCCGGCTCGCCAATTCGCCGGAACGGAATGCCTGGCCGACGGAGTTGATCTCACCCGCCGGCACCCCCGCTTTGCGGAGGCCTTCAAGCCAGTAAGCACTGGTTTCCGTTCTCATTATCTCCTGAAGGATGGGCATCAGGAAATCCCGATTCTGTATCCGTTCGGCCGTCTGCGCATAGCGCGGGTCTTTTGCAAGCTCAGGCCGGCCAAGGACGTCGATGGCATAGCGGTGCCAGGTCCTGTCGTTGGCGCAATCCAGAAAGATGGCCCCATCTGCGGTCTCAAAGGCATTGCAGGGAACGGAATCGCGGCTATTGTTGCCGAACCGGGTGGGCTCGATTCCAGTCGCCAGATAGCTGATCGCGTGGAAACCAAGCATGTTGACGGCGGTATCGAAGAGGGCGCTTTCAATGTATTGGCCTTCCCCGGACCGCTCACGGGCGACCAGGGCAGCCAGGATAGCCGTTGCAGTGAAAGATGCCGTGCTGATGTCCATAATTGAAGGGCCGGCCCGAACGGCCATACGATCCGCTTCACCGTTCATGGACATGAAGCCCGATTCGGCCTGAGCGATGGGATCAAAACCAACTCGGTCCGACAAATGACCGTTTCGGCCATAGGCCGAAATTGACGCATAGATCAGTCGCGGGTTTATCGGACGCGTCGCCTCGTAATCTAGACCTAGCCTGGCCATAACGCCCGTTGCAAAGTTTTCGACAAGGATGTCCGACTTCAAGACGATATCATGAGCAACCTCTATCCCCTCAGGCCGCTTGAGATCAATGACGATGCTTTTTTTGTTGCGATTGCACCATATAAAGGGCGCGCCCTCCTCCTCGGTGACCGGGGGGCGAAGACGTCGAAAATCGTCACCGCCGTTTGGCTTTTCCACCTTTATGACCTCAGCTCCCAGGTCTGCCAGGATCATGGTACAAAGCGGACCGGCGATGAAGTGGCTGAAGTCCGCAATGCGTATGCCGGCGAGCGGAAGGGGGGCACCGACTGCCCTTGCGACAGGGGGCGACAGCGTTGGCCGAAAACTTGTTGTCGCCATGCCAAACCTTTCGCACTCACAGCAGCGTGATCCAATTGCAGTTTGGCTATATAGGCTCGCTTGTATCTAAGCTACCACAAATTCCCACATTCCAAGCTTGATCGGACGGCACGGTGTCAGCATTGAAAGGCCAGCTTTATCTTCCTCGGCGGAGGCTCATCCGATGCGACATTCGTCGCCAAACGGCCGTAACGGCCCGGTACTGTCGGCCGGAGGACGCGCGGTGGCTGTCTGACCGCGAGCGCCGGAGTGATCCTCGCCGAACGCTCCCCTGGCGGCACGACAGACAGCGGCGGCATGAGGGCCCGAACTAACGAACGGCCCGTTTCGGCATTGACAAGTTAACCGTGGCTGGCGCCTGGAGGCCTGTCAGCCGAAGCTGCCAGGATGACGTCAGAGCCCAACTCCTTTCACCGTCTGAGGTGGTCCCCGAAATTCGGACAGAGGTGGTCCCGTCTGGTTGGATAGTTTGGCGGCTTTGATAAGCTCGGTTCAGGTTGTCGTCAGGCCGCCAATCTCTCTGTTTCCTTGGCCCCATATGCCTCGTAGCCGATCCAGCGCGAGAGCCCGGCACGCAATCCGAGGGTTCCGTTGCAACCTTTGATGTGGGTCGCGGATCGTCCGAGAGAGGAGCCAGATCGCGACTCAAGCGGCGACTTGGAACAGCGCGGTGACGAACGTCGCCTGAGCCCTGATGGCGTCCCCACCAATGTTCCGAACTTGCCCCTTCGTGATCATCGGTGCAGCAGGCTGAAAAGCACCTCGATGGGTACGTGGAGCCGAACGACACGCCGATGCTCGCGGCGGCCCGTGGCTTGCACGCCTGGCTGGACTCAGGCGGCGCGCGTGCGCCGATCCGCGCCCGAGCTTGAAGAACCAGACCCGGTCCTGGTCCGACATGATGTTGCCTGACTTGTCGAGGTTGGAGAAATCGGCGATGCCCGCACCCAGGCGCGAGTCGTCCTTTTTCCGGATGTGGCCCGGTGTGTTGTAACCCTCGAGTTCGCCGAAATGCCGGGTGAAGCCGATCTGCTCCTGGTCGGTCAGCGGCTGGTCGCGAAATACCAGGACGGCGTGGCGGTCCATGCCGGCCTCGACCGCGGCGGCCTCGTCCGGCGACAGAGATTTGCTGCAGTCGATGCCGGTGACTTCGCCGGCGAATGTGGGATAGATCGGCAGGATCGATACAGTCATTTCAGGCACTCCTCGTCACATGTTTGTATGCCCGGTAGCTTGAGCGTATCGGCATAATGGCACGCCGCAAAAGCCTCGGGCGTGTCTCGCACCGAACGCAGCGCGGGTGGATCGATTGTGCAACGGTCCCCGTCGCTATGCGGGCATCGCGGATGGAAAGGGCAGCCGCCCGGCAGTCGCGCCGGATCCGGCACTTCGCCCTGACAGGATCATCCGTTGGCGGCGGGCACGCTCCTGCGGGTCGAACACCGGTGCGGCCGACAGCAGGGCGGAGGTGTAGGGATGCGACGGCGCCTCGAACACCTGCCGCGTCTCGCCGAGTTCGACGATCCGTCCGGCGTACATGACCGCGACGCGGTCGCAGATGTGGCGCACCACGCTGAGGTCGTGGCCGATGAACAGGTAGGTCAGATGCAACTGCTCCTGCAGGTCGCGCAGCAGGTTCAGAATTTGTGCCTGCACCGAAACATCCAGTGCGGAAACCGCCTCGTCGCAGATCACCACCCGTGGATTGACCGACAGGGCCCGCGCAATGCCGATGCGCTGCCGCTCGCCGCCGCTGAAGGCGTGCGGATAGCGGCGCAGATGTTCCGTTCGCAGGCCGACGCGACGAACCAGGCTCGCGACCCGGTCCTGCAACTCGCTGCCCTTGGCGAGGCCGTTCACCAACAGCGGCTCGCCGACGATGTCGGCGACCGTCATGCGCGGATCGAGCGAGGAGTACGGGTCCTGGAAGATCATCCGCACCTGGCGCCGATAGGACTTGAGCGCGGAGCGTGGCAGACCGCGCGACGTCCTGCATCGATCCATCTTCCTGCCGGAAGCGGATGCTGCCGCCGGTCGGGTCCAGCGTGCGGATGATACAGCGGCCGGTCGTGGTCTTGCCGCAGCCGGACTCGCCGACGAGGCCCAGCGTTTCGCCCCGGAAGCACCGACAGTGACAGGTTGTTCACGGCTCGGATTGTCGTGACGTTGCGTCGCAGCAGACCGCGTCGCTGCGAGAAGTGCATCGACAGGTCGTCGATTTCCAGCAACGGCTCGGCGGTTTTCGACGCAAGCTCGCGGAGCCTCGGATGCCGCCGCCACGACGGGTTCGGGAACGCGCGGTCGGTCGGCAACCCAGCACCGCGCCACATGGTCGACCCCGACCGCGTCCGGTTCGGGCATGCGCTGGTCGCAGGTGCCGGCGATCGCCTCGTCGCACCGGTTGTGGAATGGGCACCCCATCGGCCGGTTCAGCAGATCCGGCACACCACCCTCGATCACCCGCAGCCGCCGGCGCGGACCGCCATCGTGCCGCGGGTTCGATCGCAGCAGCGCGCGCGTGTAGGGATGCCGCGGGTCATGGAACACCTGCGCCACTGGCCCACGCTCGACCACCGATGCCGAGGTACATCACCACCACCTCGTCGGCCATTTCGGCCACGACTCCCAGGTCGTGGGTGATGAACAGGATGCTCATGCCGAAATCGGCCCGCAACGAGCGCATCAGATCCAAGATCTGAGCCTGGGTGGTGACGTCGAGCGCGGTGGTCGGCTCATCGGCAATCAGCAAAGACGGGCCGCACATCAGCGCCATTGCGATCATCGCTCGCTGTCGCATGCCGCCTGACAGTTGAAAGCTGTACGCGTCCAGCCGTTCGGCCGGGCGCGGCAGGCCGACCCGCTGCAGCATCTCGATCGAGCGGTCGCGCACTTCCTTGCGACTGACCTTTTCGTGCAGCGTGATCGCTTCGGCCATCTGGTTGCCGATGGTGTGGACCGGCGACAGCGCGGTCATCGGCTCCTGGAAGATCATGCCGATGTCGCGGCCGCGGATCGCCCGCATCGCGCCTCCGTACGGATCGAGGCGTGCGAGGTCGACCTCCAGACCGTCCTTGCCGCGGCAGCAGGATTTCGCCGCCGACCATCCGCAGCGGCGGCGGCACGAGGCGCAGGATCGAGCGAGCGGTCATGCTCTTGCCGCAGCCGCTTTCACCCACGATGCAGACGGTGCGGCCCTGACCGACCTCGAGGTCGACGCCGTCCAGCACGCGCAGCACGCCGCCGGGCACGTCGATATGGGTGCGCAAGCCGCGCACGCGGAGCAGGCTCTGGGTCGTTACAGACGTGTCCACCGGTCAGGCCCGTGCCGTACGGGTCAGCCGCGTCGCGCAGACCATCGCCGAGGAAGTTGAAGGCCAGCACGGCGACGATCACCGGTATCGCCGGCAACAACAGCCAGGGCGTGACCGCCACCGCCTGGACGTTCTGCGCCGCCTGCAGCAACACGCCCCAACTGATCGCCGGGGGACGCAGGCCGAGGCCGAGGAAACTCAAGGCCGTCTCACTCAGCACCATGACAGGCAGCGTCAAGGTCGTGACCGCGATGATGTGGGACAGGAATGACGGCACCATGTGACGGAAGATGATCCGCAGCTTGCTGCAGCCGTCGAGTTCGGCGGAGACGATGAAATCCTCCTCACGCAGCGCCAGGAACCGTCCGCGGACGACCCGCGCCAGCTCAGTCCAGCTCACCAGCGAAATGATGATGGTGATGGCGAAGTAGACCTGGGTCACGCGACCAGTCGCGCGGAACGGCGGCGGCGAGCCCCATCCAGAGCGGGATGGTCGGCACGGAGCGCACCACCTCGATCACGCGCTGGATGCATTCGTCGATAACGCCGCCGTACAGACCGGAGACGCCGCCCAGCAATACCCCCAGGACCAGGCTTAGCGTGACGCCGGTCAGGCCAACGGTGAGCGACACGCGGGTGGCGTAGACCATGCGCGACCACAGGTCACGGCCCTGCACGTCGGTCCCCAGCACGAACAACGTCTTCCCGGCATCCGCGCCGGTCACCCCGATCAGATGCCGGTCGGTCGGGAAAAGGCCGAGCAGTTTCCATTCGAAGCCGTGGGCGAAAAACGTCACCGGGATCTTCGCCGCCGCATTGGGCGTGTAGACGAGGTTGAAGAACGCGTCCCGTTTCCGCTCCATCTTGTTGACGTAGGGTCGCAACGCACCATCGTCGAACCAGTGGATCTGCTGCGGCGGCACCAGCGACACCTGCGCGCTGGGGCGGTTTGGATCGGTGGTCGCGAAGAACTCCGCGAAGGCGGCGACCAGGTAGAACAGCAAGATAATGACCCCACAGATCATCGCCAGGCGGTGCCGACGGAAGCGTCGCCAGGTCAGACGCCACTGGCCGGCCGCAGCGAGGCTGCGCGCCTTGTCGAGCGAGGGTGGTGGATCGGGGGGCGCCGTCTCTCCGTCGTTCATCGAGAGCCACCCAGCCGGATGCGCGGATCGATCGCGACCAGCAGCAAGTCCGACAGCAAAGTCCCGATCACGGTCAGCGTGCCCAACATAAGGACGATCGAGCCGGCCAGAAACAGGTCTTGCGCGACCAGCGATTTATAGAGCACCGGTCCGACCGTGGGCAGTCCGAGAACGAGGGAGACGATGACGCTGCCCGACACGACGTACGGCAGGATGTAGCCGATCGTGCTGATGAACGGATTGAGCGCGACGCGCACGGGGTATTTCAGAATAGCCCGCCACAGCGGCATGCCCCGCGCCAGCGCGGTGACCAAATACGGCTTGCGCAATTCGTCCAGCAGGTTCGCCCGCATCACCCGCATGACCTGGGCGGTGCTGCCCAGGCCAAGGATGATCGCCGGCAGCGGCAGGTGCCAGGCGAGGTCGCCGACCCGGCCCCAGCTCCAGGGCGCTTCGGCATATTCCGGGGAAAACAAGCCGCCGACGGTCGTACCGAAGTATCGGAAGCCGATATACATCAGCACCAGCGCGATCAGGAAACTCGGCACCGCCAGGCCGATGAACCCCAGCAGCGTAAAGACATAGTCGCTGACCGAGTGCTGGCGGACCGCGGTGTAGATTCCGATCGGCAACGCCAGCACCCAGGTCGTCAGGACCGCGGCAGCAGACACCACCATGGTCAGCAGCAGCCGGTCGCCGATCACGTCGTAGACCGAGCGATGCCATTCCATGGACATGCCGAAGTTGCCCTGGAGAGCGAGGGAAATCCATTTCAGATATTGCACCGCCAGCGGCTGGTCGAGGCCGTACTGGTGGCGCAGGACGTCGGCCTCCTCCTGCGTCATCGAACTGCCGGAGGCCGCCATCTGTGCCACATAGGACGACACGTAATCGCCCGGTGGCAGGTGGATGATCGCGAAGGTGGCGACCGAGATGAACACGCAGGTCAGCAGCGCCAGCATCAGCCGCCGGCATGAGGTAAGCGACCATCGCGTCAGGCCTTGAAATAGACGGTCATGACCTTCGACACGCTGGGCGTGCGAACGTCGGGACTGTTGTATTGGCGGGCCGGGACATTGCCCATGGTGTTCTTGACCACCCGCACGCCCATGAACGCCGGCGACAGTCCGACCGTGCCGATCGCATGCACGTTGTCGATCAGCAGTGCCCACAGCTCCTTGACGACGGGGATGCGGTCCGCCTGCTTTCAGGGTGAAGGCGCGCTTGTAGTTCTCCATCACCTTGATCATCCACGGCTCGGGCGTCTTGCCTTGCTGACCGTTGGTGGCGTTCCACTTGCCCCATTCCGGACCCGACAGCGCACCGGCCGACATCGGCAGGACGGTGTTGGGAAAGCTGAAGATGTGGTCGATGCCGTCACCAACCCAGGCCATCATCTGATGTTCGTTGGCCGGCGATACGAGATTCGCCAAGGCTGCGCTCGACCTCGTTGACCTGCAGGTCGATCCCGATGTCGCGCCAGTGCGACGCGCACCAGTTCGGCGATCTGGGTGTACGGCATGCCCGAGGCAGCAAACACCATCACCTCCAGTGTCAGGCGCCCTTTGCCGTCGGTGCGCAGCCGGAAGCCGTCGCCGTCTTTCTTGCTCAGGCCGAGCTTGTCGAGCAGGGCGTTTGCCTTGTTCGGCTCATGCGTCGCCCACATTGTTCCGTATTCGGGTCCGGGGTTGTACGGATTGTCGTCGGCGGGAACGATGGTGCGCGGCTCACCGATGCCCAGCCAGAAGATCTGGTTGAGCTCCTCGCGATCGATCGCCAAGCGACAACGCGCGGCGGAAGTCGACCGTGCCGATCCACTTCGCGATTTCAGGATCCTTGTCGAAGCTGTGGTTGAATGCCAGTCTGCATGTCCGTGCCGTAGGTGCCCGGATCGAGATAGACCTTGTAGTTGTTGGCTTTCTGGTTCTCCAGCAGCACCGGAAGCTTCGCGAGCTGGATGTGGCGGGCTTGCCAGTCGTACTGGCCCGCGATGGCGCGGAGGTTGATCACCTCCAGGTCTTCGCCGAGGGTGAACTGCAAAGTGTCGATATAGGGCAACTGGTTGCCGACGCTGTCGACCCAGATGCTGTAGGGATTACGTTCCAAGCGTGAAGACCGGCCGGTTGATCGGAACCTTGGTCACCCAGGGGGTGAGGACCGGAGACTTCTGGGTTCAATGCCCAGTCATTCTTTATGAAGAACATCCGTGTCCAGGTCGGGAAACCGGCCTCCTTGGCCATCTGGTTCAGCTTGTCCTCGGAGACGTATTTGTGGTGGAACTGCTTCATGTAGTGTGCCGGCGCAAACAACCCGTAGCCATTGCGCCCGCCGCATTGCATGTCCACTGATCTCGCAGGTGCCTGCCAGTAGGTCGGGGAGCATGAAATTCGCGATCGGGAAAGTTAGGTGAATGGTATAGTCGTCCACCTTTTCCACCCGGCCCGGCTGGCCGTTGCTTTGGAAGAAGATCGACTTCACCGGCACCAGTTGCGGGTCGCTGTAGACGTCCTCGAACCAGAAGACGAAGTCGTCGGCGGTGAATGGGTGGCCGTCGCTCCAGCGCATGCCACGGCGCAATTCGATTGTGGTGACGCGGCCGTCCTCGCTCACGGACCAGGCGCGGGCGATGTTCGGCACGATCCGGTTGCCGGTCCAGTCCCATGCCAGCAGTGAATCGGGACCGGTCGCCGCGCGCCAGGCATTCCAAACATCGCCCGGGCCGGTGAAGCCCTGCCGCCAGGTGCCCCCGAAACGGCCGATCTCATGCACCGGCTTGATGACCAACGGATCGCTGCCGATCCGATCAGAAAGTTTCGGAAGCGCACCGGCGGCGACGCGCGACGCCAGCATCGGCGCCTCCTGGAATTGTTTCGGCAACAGATCGGGGTTGACCACAACCTCCGGCCCTTCCAGTTTGCCGATCAGGCTGCGGCTGATGGCCGCGTCGGCGTCCGCGGCAAACGCGTCGGCGACCCGCCCCGTAAGTCCGGCAGCGCCTGCAATCGCCAGGAGATGCCGGCGCGTGAGCTCGGTATTATTCATTGGCGCTCCCTTTTATTATTTATCAGGCGATCAGGCCGGGCGACGATCGCTGGGATCGGGCCCATCCCGGACACGGCGGCATGGCGCGCGTGGACCATTTTGCCGATCCGCCGGACGGACTTCTTTCACAGTGCCGTCATACTGCGGAGCTAATCAGAAATTGCCGGTCGACGCCAGAGACGCGATTGGCGGCCGTTCCAAGGTGTGCTTGGAGACCGTCCAGAACCTGGGGGAGAACAAACTCGGTAAGTCATCGCGACTTTGATGATCTCGCTTTCCCTGTGCTCCGCCAGGTCGGCAGTCCGGACTAATGGTCGGCAGAGCCCCAGGTTCTGGACGCTCCGTTGGCGTCTCTAAGGGCCGAAGCTGATCTTCCGGATCATCCGCAAAGGTGGTGACGTTAGCGACGGGGGGCGGGGTGGCGTTGAATGCTGCCCATGGCGCAGAAGAGTATCCGTCCGTCCCGTCCGTCCCGTCCGGCTATGATCGTCCACTCAATCAGCAGGGCTGAAGATCATTGGTTTATTGAGCTGCCATGTCTACTCCGCGGCCTGTGCAGGTGCGATCTTGGCCATGTTGCCGCCGAAACGGGTCTTGAAGGCCGAGGTGTCGATTTCCTCCAGCTCGATCTCACGGTTGATCACCTTCTCTTTCCATTTCAGCAGTTCAGGATGTGCGGCCTGGAATTCGGGCATGACCTCCCGCGCGAAGAGCTCGAGCGATTCGCAGATATGTTCGTGCGTGTTCTTGCCGGCTTGGTTCAGCAGCACGACCTGATCGATGTTTGAGGTTTGGAATTTCCTCAATTTGCGACGGAGCGTTTCAGGTGATCCGATCAGGCCGCCGCGCAGCGCAGAAGCGTGCGCCTCGGGGTTGGCGCGCTTCCATTTATTGTATTCCTCCCACATGTTCACTGCCCCCGGCGGCGGACGCTTTCGGTCTCCGCTGGTACTGCTGTAATATTTTAAACAGAACTGAAAGAACGTGTCGCCATCGGCTCGGACGCGCGCTTCTTCATCCGTCTTCGCGCACATGAAGAACGATACGAGGGCGATGTTGGGATTGGTCCGGTAGTCAGCCAGCTTCTTCTGCCGCTTCACGAACGCATTGTAATAGGCATGCACCCAGGCGTGGGCTGCATCGGCCGAGACGAACTGGAAACCCAGCGCACCCATGCCCCACTCTCCGCATTTGGAGAGCGTGTCGAGCTGAGAGCATGCTACCCACAGCGGTGGGTGCGGCCTCTGCACGGGCTTGGGCAGCACGTTGCGCAGCGGCAGGTCGAAATACTTCCCGTGATGCTCGCTGCCGCCATCCTTGAACATCGGTATGATCGCCTGGACGGCTTCCTCGAAGACCGCCCGCTTCTCGTCGATGGCGATACCAAATGGCTCGAGCTCAGTGGAGGAAGAGCTTTCCCCCATGCCCATTTCGACCCGTCCCTTCGACAGCAGGTCGAGCGTGGCGATACGTTCGGCGACGCGCGTCGGGTGGTTGGTGGTAAGCTGGCAGATGCCGTGGCCAAGCCGGATCTGCTTTGTGCGCTGGCTTGCAGCGGCTAGGAAGGACTCCGGCGCGGGAGAATGAGAGTATTCTTCCAGGAAATGATGCTCGACTTGCCACGCGTAGTCATAGCCGCATTTATCTGCGAGCTCGATCTGCTCCAGCGCGTTCTGGTACAGCGTCAGTTCATCGTTCGGGCCCCAGGGGCGCGGCAATTGTAACTCATAGAAAATCCCGAATTTCATGTCGCTCTCCCGCGTTCCTTGGGCGTTGGCCGTGGTCGTCAGCCGCGTGAAGGGAAAGCCTACGATACGCGCGGGTGCTCATCAACAGACCCGGCCGAAAGGCTCAATGGGTTCAGCCCTATCTCGTCGGTTTTTAATGAAACCGCCAAAACCTCCTTCACTGCTGAGTTGTCCTAATCGGTGCCCGGCCTGCAAAATGCACATCGCGCGTCCATCGTGAGCGTCGCGTCGCGTGCGCGTGTGGTGATTAAGGTTCCCAAACTTGGCTCCGAGTTGACGAAAAAGTTTGTGGGAGAGGATTGTTCCACTGCGTTCTAACAAGTCCTTTTCCGCTCGATGCAAGTGGCCTCAAGCCATCTCCATTCGACTGTGGACCAGCTTTGGCTGCGCGAAAGATGCGATACTTATGAATACAAATCGATGGCTGTTACCGATGGTGTGTAGCCAGTTGATGTTGTCCAATGTCTCGCTGGTCGTAGCGGTCGAGTTGGTGATTGACGTGGGACCTCGGAAAACACTGACGACCGGCGAACGACTGAACCGCCCGGACGTGAGGACCATCCAAGTTCGTGCGGATGTTGTCTACAAGCGTACGATGACTTATCGCGCGGTGCCCCTACAGGCAGTGCTTGATGTCGATCATCTGCCCGCAGGCCAAGAACTATCAAGGCGACCGACGGCTTCATTACGAACCTACCCGGCAAACTGACCTTTCCCCCGGCTGGGAAGGGCGCCGAACCCGGCTCTGTTGCATCCTTGTGCTACTGGTCTGGTTGGGTAGAAGCCGTGGCATGACCAGATGGCGACGAGCAGCATGCATACGGCCAGATCAGGCTTTCAAAGGCCGCCAGTTCACCGCGGAGGTGATAAGGCGCTGAACGGTGAAATGACTCTGCTCGAACGCGGCGGGCATGCCTGCAACGTGACGGATCCCGGGATATCCGACAGGGCGGTGCTGGGGTTCCTGGGCTGAGGGGTTTTCATTGCGGGGGCTGGGCTGTTGAACCGGCCCTGCTCGCGAAGCCATGCAGAAACCCTCCCGCCGCCTCCGTAACGCAATGCATCAAAACGCGAAAAATCAATGCATTAACGGGTAACATTGGGCAACAATCATTGATTCCACATGACAGCCGCGCCAGGGTATGCACAGTCGAGCCCTGGGCAATTCCGTTCGGGCCGGATGGATTTTGTCGATGGATGGCCTCACCCGGCTCGCGCTTGCGGAACAGGCCAGTTCCTATGGTTGGCGGCAGCGCACCCTGAAATCTACGATCGACTGCACTGGCATCGGAGTCCATTCCGGCCGCCGTGTCACACTGACCATCAGCCCTGCCGACCCTGACACCGGCATCGTCTTCCTCCGCTCCGATGTCGGCCGCACCATTGCTGCCCGCTACGACAACGTGGTCGACACCCGCCTCTGCACGGTCCTGGGTGATCCCACTGATCCGGACACGCGCGTCGGCACCATCGAGCATATCCTCGCCGCCCTGTCCGGCGCGGGAATCGACAACGCACGCATCACCCTTGACGGTCCCGAAGTGCCGATCCTGGACGGGTCCGCCGCGCCCTTCCTGTTCCTGCTGGACTGCGCCGGCGCCGTCGAGCAGGAGGCCGCCCGCCAGATCGTCCAGGTCCGCCATACCATCCGCGTCTCCGAAGGCGATGCCTGGGCCGAGCTTCGTCCGATGGGTGTGGCGACACGGGCGACGGGTGCCGTGCTGGAGATGGACCTGTCCATCGACTTCACGGCCGGCGCCATCGGACGCCAGACCTGCTCCCTGCGGCTGACGCCGGACAGCTTTCGTCAGCAGCTTGCCCAGGCCCGCACCTTCGCCCTCGCCGGCGATGTGGAACGGCTGCAGGCCGCCGGCCTCGCTTTGGGCGGCAGCCTCGACAACGCTGTCGTTGTCGATGGGGATAGCGTGCTGAATCCCGGCGGCCTGCGGATGGACAATGAGTTCGCCCGCCACAAGCTGCTCGACGTCGTGGGCGACCTCGCGCTGGCCGGTGCCCGGCTGCATGGCCGCTTCGTCGCGCACCGCACCGGTCATGCCCTGAACAATCGTCTGCTGCGGACCCTGTTCGCAGAGCACGCCGCCTCCCAGGAAACCGAGACCGCGCCCCTCGTCGCCGCCGCCTGACCCATCGCGGCAGCCTGACGCCGGGTCCAGTCAGGCCGCCGCCGACCCCTCGTTAGGGCAAGATGCTCCAACAAACGCAGGACAAGAGGGATATTCGCGCCGACCGCCGGCATGGTATAGTGGCCGGGATGACCAGATTCCGTTGCAGCTCTTACCCGATCTTCGCCATCCTGCTGGCACTGTCCGCCTGCGGGTCGTCCCAGCCGAAGGAAACCACGGACGCCGCCGCGCCGGTCGAGGAGCTGTACAATAACGGTCTCGACGCCCTGAACGCGCGCCGCTACGTCTCGGCAAACGATCAGTTCAACGCGGTGGAGCAGAACTACCCGTATTCCTCCTGGGCGGTGAACGCCCAGTTGATGTCGGGCTACACGCTCTATCTGCAGAACAAATACACCGATGCGCTGAACACGCTGGACCGCTTCATCCAGTTGCACCCGGCACATCGCGACATCGCCTATGCCTATTACCTGCGCGCTCTCTGCTATTACGAGCAGATCGCCGATATCCAGCGTGACCAGCGCGGAACCGAGCAGGCTATGAACGCGTTGCGGGAGGTCGTGAACCGCTTCCCGGACTCCTCCTATGCCCGTGACGCGCAGCTGAAGATCGATCTCTGCATCGACCACCTCGCCGGCAAGGAGATGGAGATCGGCCGCTACTATCAGAATCAGCACCTCTACACCGCGGCGATCGGCCGTTTCCAGCGCGTGGTGGACGACTTCCAGACCACTAATCACGTCCCCGAGGCCCTCGCCCGCCTCGTCGAAGTCTACCTCGCGCTGGGCCTGAAGGATGAAGCGCGCAGGACGGCCGCGGTCCTTGGCTACAACTATCCGGGCAGCACCTGGTATCTGGACACCTACAGGCAACTCGCCAACAACGGGATCGCCATCCCCACCAAAGGCCAGCCCGAGGAAGGCCAGCGCCCGGGCGTCTTCTCGCGTGCCTGGCATGCGGTGTTCTGACGCGCGACGTCGCAACCGTCCGTTCGGCGTCGTGGCCTGGCCCGTTCGGATCATGCCCATCGGGAGCATGACCGCGTGCAGCAGAGGCAGCCGCCCATGCTGACCACGCTGTCCATTCGCGACGTCGTCCTGATCGAGCGTCTCGACCTCTCCTTTGATCGCGGCCTGACCGTCCTGACCGGGGAGACTGGCGCCGGCAAATCTATCCTGCTCGACAGTCTGGGCCTCGCCCTGGGTGCGCGCGCGGAAACCGGGCTGGTGCGGTCGGGTGCGGAACAGGCCAGCGTCACTGCCTGCTTCACGCCGCCCGGAAGACCACGGCGTGAATGCCGTGCTACAGGAGCAAGGCCTGGCCATCGAGGACGAGATCGTCCTGCGCCGCATCGTCAGCAAGGACGGGCGGTCCCGCGCCTTCGTCAACGACCACCCGGTCGGCATCGGCCTGCTCCGCCGCATCGGCGAATTGCTGGTCGAAGTGCAGGGCCAGCACGAGCAGATGTCCCTGGCCGACCCCGCCCGCCACGGCGGTCTGCTGGACGCGTTCGGCGGCCTCGGCCCGCCGCGCGCGCTGACCCAAACTGCCTGGCGCGACTGGCAGGGCGCCGTCATCGACCTCGACAGAGCGCGGGAGGCAATGGCGGCGGCTGAGCGAGACGAGGAATGGCTGCGCCACGCCGTGGACGAACTTGCCACGCTGGCGCCGCAACTGAACGAGGAGGACGCACTGGCCGCCGAACGCCAGCGCTTGCAGCAGCACGAACGGCGCGGTGAGGCGATTGCCGCCGCCCTTGTTGAACTCACCCCCCGCGACCGACGGGGCAATGGCCCCGCCGCCGCCCTGCGCGCCGCCGCCCGGTCGCTGCAACGCCTCGTGCCCAGCAACCAGCCGGAGGCGCCGAACCCCGCCGAACCGGCGTTGACTGCGCTGGAACGCGCCGAGGAGGCGCTGGCCGAGGCCGAAACCATCCTGACCCGGCTGGCCGCCGATTCGGACCTGGACCCGCGTTTGTTGGAGCAGGCAGAGGAGCGGTTGTTCGCGCTGCGGGCCGCTGCGCGCAAGCATGGTGTCGCCGTGGCGGACCTGCCGGGGCTGCTGGACTCTCTGGCGACCCGCCTGGCTGATCTCGAGACCGGTGCTGCCCACATCGCCGCCTTGGAACAGGCCGCCCGTGAGACCCGCCTCGCCTACATCGAACTCGCCCGCGCACTCTCCGCCGCTCGGCATGCGGCAGCGGAGCGGCTGCGCGAGTCTGTGGCCGCCGAACTGCCGCCGCTGAGGCTGGACAAGGCACGGTTCTTCGTCGACGTCGGCGACTTGTCGGAGTCCGCCTGGTCGGCGAACGGGATCGATCAAGTGCGGTTCCTGATCGCAACAAACCCGGGGCAGGAGCCGGGACCGCTGGCCCGTGTTGCCTCGGGTGGCGAACTGTCGCGGCTGATGCTGGCGATGAAGGTGGTGCTGTCGGCCGGCTCCGCGGTGCCGACGCTCGTGTTTGACGAGGTCGACTCCGGCATTGGGGGCGCCACCGCGGCCGCGGTCGGAGAGCGCCTGGCGCGCGTCGCCGAACAGGTGCAGGTGCTGGTGGTGACCCACAGCCCACAGGTCGCCGCTCGGGGTACGGCGCATCTGCGCGTTGCCAAGCAGGTCGCCAAGGATCGCACTGCCACCACGGTCCAGCCCCTGGAAGCCCGCGACCGCCGTGAGGAGATTGCACGAATGCTTGCGGGTGAAACGATTTCCGATGCTGCGAGGGCGGCGGCGGATGATCTGCTGAACGGGCAACGCCCGACCCAGGGGATGCTGGTCTGACGGGGACATCACGGCGGCCGCCGTCCGTGCTACGCTCCGGCCAGGGAGAACCGTCATGACCGAAGCACTGCTCGCCCGTCTCAACGACACCATGCTCCCCTTCGCCCGCCTGATCGGCATGCGGTTCCTGTCGGCGGAGCCAGACCGGGTCTCGGCCGAACTGATCGTCCGCGATGACCTCTGCACCCGGCCGGCTGTCCTGCATGGCGGCGCTCTCATGGCTTTTGCCGATACGCTGGGCGCGGCTGGCACGATCGCGAACCTGCCTGACGGCGCCCAAACCACCACGCTGGAAAGCAAGACCAACTTCATCGCTGCCGCTCCCGCCGGCAGCCGCCTGATCGGCGAGGCGACGCCGGTGCATAGGGGCCGCACCACCATGGTGTGGCAGACCCGCATCACGAACGAGGCCGGACGGCTGATCGGCCTCGTTACGCAGACCCAGCTTGTCATTCCCGCCAACACCTGACAGTTGACAACCCGCCGGCCCCCCTCGATCTATTCTGGAAAACCGATACAGGCCGGCATGACCGACACCCTGGCACACACCCCTCCCGACCAGCTCACCGAGGAGGACGCCGCGGGGGAACTCGCGCGTCTGGCGCACGAGATCGCGCATCACGACGCGGCCTATCATACTCGCGACGCGCCCGAGATCTCCGACGCCGATTACGACGCCCTGCGCCGCCGCAATGCGGCGATCGAGGCGCGGTTTCCCGCCCTGATCCGGCCCGATTCGCCGTCCAACAGCATCGGCGCCGCACCGGAATCCGGCTTCGCCAAGCTGCGCCACCGCGTGCCGATGCTGTCGCTCGACAATGCCTTTGGCGCCGGTGAGTTCGCTGAATTCAGTGCCCGAGCCAAGCGCTTCCTCGGGCGTAGCGAACCGCTGGAATTCGTTGCTGAACCGAAGATTGACGGGCTCTCGATCAGTCTGACCTATGAACGCGGTCACTTTGTCCGCGGCGCCACTCGCGGTGACGGCACCGAGGGCGAGGACGTCTCCGCCAATCTCCGCACCCTGAAATCCATCCCTGAGACGTTGCATGGCAAGGCCCCCGCGCTGATCGAAATCCGTGGCGAGGTCTTCATGACCAAGGGCGATTTCCTGACGTTGAACGACACACAGGCCGCCGCCGGTGCCAAGGTGTTCGCCAATCCCCGCAACGCCGCTGCCGGGAGTCTCCGCCAGCTCGATGTCCGGATCACCGCAGGCCGGCCCTTGTCGATGTTCGCCTATGCTCAGGGCGAAAGCAGCGAGCCGGTCGCGGAAACTCACTGGAACTACCTGCAGCGGCTGAAGGACTGGGGCTTCACTGTCAACCCGCTGTCGCGCCGCCTGGAATCGGAAGACGCGGCCGAGGCGTTCCAAACCGAAATCGGCCTGGCGCGCGCCAGCCTCGGCTACGACATCGACGGGGTTGTTTACAAAATCAACGACCTTGGCCTGCAGCGCCGCCTCGGCTTCGTCGGTCGGGCGCCGCGCTGGGCAATCGCCTGGAAGTTTCCGGCGGAGCAAGCCACCACAACGCTGCGGGAGATCCGCATCCAGGTCGGCCGAACCGGGGCGCTGACGCCGGTGGCGGAACTGGAGCCCGTCAATGTCGGCGGCGTGCTCGTCTCCCGCGCTACGCTGCATAACGAGGATGAAATCGCCCGCAAGGATATCCGCGTCGGCGATACGGTGGTGCTGCAGCGTGCCGGCGACGTGATCCCGCAAATCGTTTCCGTCGTAACCGAACGCCGTCCGCCCGATGCAAGTCCGTTCGAATTCCCCGAGCGTCTGTCCTGCCTGCGGCAGTCACGCGGTTCGCCCGCCGGGGGAGGTGGTGCGGCGTTGCACCGGCGGCCTGATCTGCTCTGCTCAGCTAGTTGAACGGCTGGTCCATTTCGTTTCGCGCCCCGCCTTCGACATCGACGGGCTGGGCGAGAAGACGATCCAGGAATTCTACGACGAGGGCTGGCTGCACCGGGCCGCAGATATCTTCCGGCTGCCGGAGCGGGAAGCGGCGATTGCTGAACGGGAAGGGTGGGGCAAGCAGTCCGCCTACAACCTGACGCGGGCGATCGCGGCTCGCCGCACCATCCCGCTGGCCCGTTTCATCTTTGCCCTGGGCATAAGGCGGATCGGCGCAACGAACGCCAGGCTGCTCGCGCGCCATTACGGCAGCTTCGCCAACTGGCGCACGCAGATGCTGGCGGCGGTGACGATCGGGTCGGATGAGCGGCTCGCCCTGGGCAGCATCACCGGCATCGGTCCGAGCATCGCCGAGGAGCTGGTGGATTTCTTCGGCGAACCGCGGAACATCGCGGCGGTGGACGAACTCGCCGCGCTGCTGAACATAGAGGACGAGGCCAAGGCCGATGCCGATGACAGTCCGGTGGCCGGCAAGACCGTGGTGTTCACCGGCACGCTGGAGACCATGACGCGGCCCGAGGCGAAGGCGCGCGCCGAGGCCTTGGGCGCGAAGGTGACCGACTCGGTCTCCAAGAAGACGGACTTCGTGATTGTCGGCGCTGATGCCGGGTCAAAGGCACGCAAGGCGGTGGAGCTGGGCGTGCGGACGATGACGGAGCAGGAGTGGCGGGACCTGATCGGAGGGTAGAGTTTCTTTCGCCTACCGCGAAATCCAACCCCTATCGGGCCCGGCGATACCCTGCCGGAATCTGGAACAGATGCTCGTCCTGCGGCCCGACCTTCAGGTTCATCAGGAATTCCAGGTGAAGCCGAGCCTCGCCGTAGACGCCGTCCTCGTAGGTGCGGCGGACCATGATGCCGCTGTTGCTCAGCCAGTAGAAGCCGCCGGCTTCGAGTGCCCCGTTGCCTTCGAAGTGGTATTTCGTCGTTTCGATCCCGGCGATCGGCTGGCGCCCCAGGCCGGCGCCGGTCGCGGCCATCACGGGCGCGAAGAAGCGGCGGAACAGCTCGTTGTCGAGCGGCAGCACAAGGTAGGTGTGGTTGGCCATCAGCAGACACTCGGTGCCGGTGTTGAGGTCCAGGATGGTGGTGGCGAAGCCGCTGGTGCCGCCTGCGGGGCCGTCGATCCGCAGCCGCCCATCCGAATAGTGGATCGTCTGGCTCACCCGCAAGGTGCCGGACTCCTGCACCGCCATCGCCGAGAACGCGACCTTCGGCAGCACCGCATCCACCTGTGCTCGGGCTGCCGTGGCGGCGGCGAACAGAACCAAGAAAAGGGCAAAGAGACGCATCGGCTACCCTCCAGCCGTTCCAGAGAGCGGACGGTTGCGATATCCGATCGGCCTCGTCAACGCGCGAGACCGCGATTGACCAGTTTGTGACCGAAGGGGCTGCGAACTGGGTGGGTGTGAACAACGGGGCAGTTGTGAACCGGGCCGGCCTGAACCGCCGGCATACGGACTTTGTCCGGCCGCCTGCGCCATTCCCCTTGCCGCGCGGGCGCCCATACGCTACATCCCCGCCCCGCGCCGGCACCCCTGGAGGCCGGCGCTTGTCATTTGCAGGAGCGGACCATGGCCAATGTCGTGACAATCGAGGCCGAGGCACGCGCGCGAGCCGGTAAGGGGGCGGCGCGGGCGACCCGGCGAGCGGGCAAGGTGCCCGGTGTCATCTACGGCGCGCAAGCAGGAGCCCAGCCTGATCGCGCTGGACCCCCGCGCGGTGCTGCGCGAGCTGCATCGCGCCGGCTGGCAGTCGCGCCTCTACGAGATCAAGATCAACGGCGACGCGACCCGCGCGCTGATCCGCGACGTGCAGTTCCATCCGGTGACCGACGCGCCGGAGCATGTCGATTTCCAGCGCCTGGCCGCCGGCGAGCGGATCCGCGTCTCGGTGCCGGTGCATTTCGAGAATGACGGCATCAGCCCCGGGCTGAAGCGCGGCGGCGTGCTGAACGTCGTGCGCCACACGGTCGAGGTCTACTGCGACCCGGACCACATCCCGGAGCAGTTCACCGCCGATCTCGGCCGCGCTCGACTTCAACGACGCGGTGCGCTGGCACGACCTGAAGGGCACCGAGAACGTCCGCGCCGGTGATCGACCGCGACTTCGTCGTCGCGACCGTCGCGCCGCCGACCAAGCAGGCCGAGGTCGCGGCCGAGGCGACGGCACGCGGCGGCGGCTCCGGCTGCGCCGGCGGCGCCGGCAGCCGGCTGGCGGCACCGGCGCGCGGCGGTGCCGGCGGCGGCGCGAAGCGACGCGGCCTGATCGGCGCCGATGTCATGCTGCTCTGGGTCGGCCTCGGCAATCCGGAGCCGGGGATGGCCCGGAACCGGCACAACATCGGCTTCATGGCGATCGACACGATCGCCATCCGCCACGGCTTCTCGCCGTGGCGGCAGCGCTTCAAGGGGCTGGTCAGCCGAGGGCAGCGTCGCCGGCGAGAAGATCCTGGCGCTGAAGCCGCAGACCTACATGAACGAGTCCGGCGAGTCGGTGCAGGCAGGCCGCCGCGTTCTACAAGCTGCCGCCCGAGGCGATCACCGCGTTCCATGACGAACTCGACCTGGTGCCGGGCAAGGTGCGGGTGAAGCGCGGCGGCGGCGCGGCCGGGCATAACGGGCTGCGCAGCATGGACCGCATGCTGGGCACGCCGGATTACTGGCGGGTGCGGCTCGGCATCGGCCATCCCGGGCAGAAGGAGCGCGTGCTGGGCCACGTGCTGGGCGACTTCGTGCAAGGACGACCGCGACTGGCTGCTGCCGCTGCTGGATGCGGTGGCCGACGCGGCGCCGCTGCTGGTCGCAGGGCAAGCCCGAGGATTTCATGACCAAGGTCGCGCTGCTGACGCAGGACACGAAATAGATGGGCTTCAACTGCGGCATCGTCGGGCTGCCGAATGTCGGCAAGTCCACGCTGTTCAACGCGCTGACCGCGACCGCGGCGGCGCAGGCGGCGAACTATCCGTTCTGCACGATCGAGCCGAATGTCGGCCGCGTCGCGGTGCCCGACGAGCGTCTGGACGCGCTGGCCGACGATCGGCAAGTCGGCGAAGATCGTGCCGACCAGCGCTGGAATTCGTCGACATCGCCGGCCTGGTGCGCGGCGCCTAGCAAGGGCGAGGGGCTGGGCAACCAGTTCCTCGCCAATATCCGCGAGGTCGACGCGATCATCCACGTGCTGCGCTGCTTCGAGGACACCGACATCACGCATGTCGAGGGCACCATCGATCCGCTGCGCGACGCCGAGGTGGTGGAGACCGAGCTGATGCTGGCCGACCTCGACAGCCTGGAGAAGCGGCTGATCGCGGCGCAGAAGCGCGCGCGCGGCGGCGACAAGGAGAGCGATCGCCGCCGGTCGCGCTGATGGAGCCGCTGGTCGCCGCGCTGCAGGACGGCAGGCCGGCGCGCACCGTCGATCCCGCCGGACCAGGCGGAGGCGGTGCAGCGGCTGCAACTGCTGACGTCGAAGCCGGTGCTCTATGTCTGCAACGTCGAGGAGAGCGCGGCCGCCACCGGCAATGCATTCTCCGCGCGGGTGGAGGAGCGTGCGCGCAGCGGAAGGTGCGCGCGTCGTCGTCGTTTCGGCGGCGATCGAGGCCGAGGTGGCGCAGCTGCCGGAAGCCGATCGCGCCGAGTTCCTCGAAGGGCTGGGCCTGCACGACAGCGGCCTGGATCGGGTGATCCGCGCCGGCTACGACCTGCTGGGGCTGATCACGTATCTTCACCGTGCGGGCCGAAGGAGACGCGCGCCTGGACCATCGTCGCGCGGCACCAAGGCGCCGCAGGCCGCCGGCGGCGATCCACAGGCGATTTCGAGCGCGGCTTCATCGCCTGCGAAACGATCGCCTATGACGACTATCGTCGCCTGCAAGGGCGAAGCAGGGCGCCAAGGAAGCCGGCAAGATGCGCGTCGAAGGCAAGGAGTACGTCGTGAAGGACGGCGACGTGCTGCTGTTCCGCTTCAACGTCTGATACCGGCAGCCCTAAGGGCTGAGGCTGCCGGTATGAGTTGCCAGCCGCACGCCCGGGATGCGGGCGAATGCTCGAATTATGGGCGGCTCTATTGAGAGCCTTGGTGCGAACAATCAACTTTGTCACGCTGGACTGTTGTCCACACAATATTGCGGGCGCCCTTGGCTTGGAGTTTGCGTGTCGCTATAAGGCCGCGCGTTCCCTTCCCGGAATGGGCGAGGCCACCGAGACGGCCTGGCCGTGGGTTGGCACGTTTGGATGAGTAGGACCGACGCGCATGATGGTTACTCTGCCGCCCGATTACCGCCCGTCCGAGGACGAGGAGTTCATGAACCCCGTCCAGTTGGAATATTTCCGACAAAAACTGTTCCGTTGGCGTGCAGATCTTCTCCGGGAAGCCGACGGCACCCTCGCCAGCCTGTCCGAAGGCGGCATCCTGGAACCCGACATCACTGACAGGGCGAGCGTCGAGACCGACCGGGCCCTGGAGCTTCGCACCCGCGATCGCGCCCGGAAATTGATCACAAAGATCGATCAGGCGCTGCATCGGATCGAACTCGGCACTTATGGCTACTGCGAGGAGACCGATGAACCCATCGGCATCAAGCGCCTCGAAGCCCGGCCCATCGCAACCATGTCGATCGAGGCACAGGAACGCCACGAGCGGATGGAGCGGGTGCACCGCGACGACTGACGGGGTGTTCCGGCTGGCTGGGTCCCCTACATGGGGCCCCGTGCGTCGGACGGCAGCCGAATCAATGCGGAAACGCCACTTGAACTGACCGGTGAATTGGTGATTATCCGGCCGGTGGGTTGGAGCGACCCTCAACGTTGCGGTATGGGATTTCACATGAGCGTCCATGGTGAGAGTGCGGTTGCGTCCTCGGGGTTGAAACATCCCTATCACCTACCCGATCCCAGTCCGTGGCCCATCCTTGGATCTCTCGGCGGATTCCTGACGGTCTTCGGCATCATCCTGGCGGCGCATTTCGGCAACTACGTCGTCCTGGTGCTGGGCTTGCTCACGGTGCTGGCGACCATGTTCTTCTGGTGGCGGGACGTGCTGAAGGAAGGCGCTGTGCCCGGTGCCCACAGCGCCATCGTCCGCCTCGGCCTGCGCTATGGCATGACGCTGTTCATCGCCAGTGAAGTGATGTTCTTCGTCGGCTTCTTCTGGGCGTATTTCAACTTCCTGATCTTCCCGGAGACCCAGGGTAACGGGCAGACGGTCTGGCCGCCCTCGACCGTCCATACCTTCGATCCGTTCCACCTGCCGCTACTCAATACGATGATCCTGCTGCTGTCCGGCACCACGGTGACCTGGGCGCACCATGCGCTGCTGGAGGGCGACCGGAAGAACCTGATCCGCGGCCTGGGCATTACCATCCTCCTGGGCATCACCTTCACCATCTGCCAGGCGATCGAATACTCGCACGCACCGTTCAAGTTCGTTGGCGGCGGCGTGTATGCGTCGACGTTCTTCCTGGCGACCGGATTCCACGGCTTCCACGTGATCGTCGGCACCTGCTTCCTCGCCGTCTGCTGGTTCCGCGCCAGGGCGGGTGGCCTGACGCCGGAGCGGCATTTCGGCTTCGAGGCGGCCGCCTGGTACTGGCATTTCGTCGACGTGGTCTGGCTGTTCCTGTTCGCTTGCATCTACTGGTATGGCGCCGGTCAGATCGCGATGGAATAACGCCTACGCGGCCGTTGGCGCGCCGGTATCGGTGTCCCGCTGGATGGGAGGGCTCGGCTTGACCGGGCCCTTCTCTGTTATGGGTGATCCCCAATGTGACCGGCCGAACGGGTCTTGCTGCATCGTTATGGATCGGCTTAGCCGAGCCGTCTTGGGGCGGAGTGGCACGTTTGATGCGCCCTGAGTTCTTCCGCTGCGCGAAATGGTCCGGTCAAGCCGGACTATGACGGGGGCGGGCGATCCCAGCCGGCCCGAACCTATTTCAGCGGACCGAACCGTCCTTCCGACCAGACGCAGGCAAGGGCGCAGACTTGTCCGGAACGCCGAGTTGCCGTTGGAGCGTGCCTTGGTCCGGCTGTTCGCCTGATTCCAGCGCGGTCCGGATGAAGGCTTCGAGCGTTCGTTCTTCTGCCGTCTGTTCACCCACGATGGGCCGCCCCTGACTCTTCGGACTGGTCCAGGAGGCGACGACGGTTTCTGGCACTGTGGGTTTGGTCTGGTCAATCTGAGTGGCTTGGGGTGATTTCGGTGCCAAATTGGTCTGGCAGTCGGGCCGGACCTTGTCCGGAAGCGGCTGCGACACACGGGTCGGGGTTCTCTGCGCGGTTTCGGCTGGAGCCGTTGGCGCTGCTAGATTGGTCTGATCATGTTGCGTCGATTTTTCTGCTGATAGCGTAGAACTGGTCTGCTCGGTCTGCGCCAACTGGGCCGCTTGCCGTGCCTCCTCGGCCTGCCGAGCGGCGAGGGCTGCGCCGGATGCGGGGTCGTCCGGGGGCAGTGGACGGTAGTGGGCGGGACGCCCTGGCGGACGCGGGATCAGCGTGTCGGCGGCGCCGTCCTGTGGGGCATGCCGGCGCCGCGTCATCATCGTGCGCTCCGCCTGATCGGCGGTCCGGCTGAGACTTTGCGCCTTGGTCAGGAAGCGGATCTGCTGGTCCTCCGCCAGGTCCGGGTCGACACTCTGTGCAGCCGCCGTGATCGACGACAGCGATAGTGCCAGAATCCGTCCAATGGAGGCGTAATCCGCCCGACTTTCCGGATTGAAGGCGGCGATGGCCTCCCCGGCGGCATAGCGGGCGTAGGTCGCGCCGCGTTCCGTCCCTTTGAACAGTGGGGTGATGCGTTCGATGACGGCGTAGAGGAGGCCGTGCCAGGGATCGAGGTCGGGGTGCGCAATTTGGGACATTGAAATAAAAGGATCCGACCGAAAGAGTTCTGAGAACGTTCTATGAATATCGGCATATGATGAAGGGGTCGTAATCTTCAAGGGGGCGTTTCGATTCTCCGGGATGAAGGCGAACGCAGATGCGGTTGGGCAGGACCGCGAGGTCAGCTACGGCCGAAGACACTGCCATCGCGGGTTAGAGTGTGATGACCGGAGGCGGAATCGCCGGAGGTCTGAATCACACGATCAGACAAACACCTGGAGCAGGATGGCTGAGCGAAAGCGACGTCATCCTGCTCCAGGTCCGCCAGCCACAGCTTGTGGTGGGCGTGAGGTAACCCGGACGAGCCGGGCCGCGACGCTGTAACGTAACGCGATAACATGCGACGTTACGGTGCAGTATCGTAACGCGGCCATAGCGCAGTATCATGTCCGGGGGAACGCGTAACGGGGCCGCGATATCGCATCGCGGCCCCGTGTAATCTGGTGGGCCGGGGAGGAATTGAACCGTCCGACCTCACGCTTATCAAGCGTGTGCTCTGTCGCTGAGCTACCAGCCCTGCCGCAACAATGGCGCTGCCGATCTGGCCGGAACATCCACAACTGCGTGACGATCAATCACGCCGCGACGCTCGCCATCTGATGTTCGATCAGCCGCGCATAGAGGCCGCCGCGGGCCAGCAACGTCTCGTGCGTGCCGGACTTCGACCACCGTCCCCGCCTGCAACACCAGGATCAGATCCGCCGCCCGGATCGTCGACAGCCGGTGCGCCACCACGATCGTCGTCCGGTCCACCATCAGGTCGTCCAGCGCCCAGCGCACCGCCTGTCTCGCTGATCGTATCGAGATGCGAGGTCGCCTCGTCCAGGATCAGCAGCGGCGCATCCTTCAGGAACGCGCGCGCGATGGCGATGCGCTGCCGCTGCCCGCCGGACAGCTGCACGCCACGCTCACCCACCTGCGTCGCCAGCCCCTCCGGCAGCCCGGCGACGAACTCGGCCAGCGCCGCGCGAGACAGCGCCAGCGCGATCTCTGCTCGCCGTCGCATCGGGCCGGGCGAGGCGGACATTCGCCTCCAGCGTGTCGTTGAACAGGTAGGTGTCCTGCGCCACCAGCGCGATCCGCCCGCGCAGCCCGTCCAGCGTCAGATCGCCGCAGATCGACGCCGTCCAGCCGGATGACGCCCGCCTCCGGATCCCAGAACCGCAGCAGCAGATTGGCCACCGTCGTCTTGCCCGCGCCCGACGGCCCGACCAGCGCCACCGTCGCGCCGGCCGGCACGACGAACGACATCTCGCGCAGCGCCGGCACCGACCGGCCCGGATAGGTGAAGCGCACATGCTCGAACCGCACGGCGGACCCGCCGGCCACCGGGCGACGGCTGCATCGTGCCATCGGGGATCGTCTCCGGCTCGGCGTGCACCACATGCAGCCGCCGCGTCGAGGCGATCGTGTCCGCCAGTTGCCGCCCCACCTGGGCGATCTCGGAGACCGGCAGGAACGCCGCGACCGAGATCAGCACGACCAGCGGCAGCAGCGTCGGCGCGAGCCCGCCGTGCGGTCACCAGCATGGCGCCGACCGCCGCCACGGCGAGGCCGCCGAGACCGGTCGCCACCTCCAGCGCGCCGGTCTGGAAGCGACAGGTCGGCCAGCAGCGTCAGCCGCAGCGCCTGATAGCCGCGGACCGCGTCCATGAACGCCGTCGCGCCGGCGGTCGGCGGCGTCGAACAGCGACCAGTTCGGCCAGGCCCTGGATCGTCTCGGTGGCGATAGGCGCCGATCCCGCCCAGCGCGCCGCGCGCGGCCGAGCCCAGCGCATCGATCCGCTTGCCGCCCCAGCATCGGCGACAGCGCCGGCATAGATCAGGAACGGCGCCAGAACGATCGCCAGCGGCCAGGCGATCCAGCCCAGCGCCAGCAGCACCGCGGCCGGCACCAGCACCGCGACGATGGCCGGGGCGATGGTGTGGGCGAAGAAATACTCCACCGTCTCGACGTCCTGCGTCGCCAGCGCGACCAGATCGCCGGAGCGCCGGCGCAGCAGATAGGCCGGCGCCAGCGCATCCAGCTTGCGGAACAGGTCGATCCGCATCTCGGCCAGCAGCGCATAGGCCATCGCGTGGGCGATCCAGGACTCCAGCCAGTGCAGCAGCCCGGCCAGCGGCGCGCGTGATCAGCAGCGCGGTGACCAGCAGCCCGGTCGGCGTCGCCATGCCGCACCGCCCCCAGGACCAGCGCGCCGAGGACGCTGACGCCGATGAACGCGACGACCCGCCCGATGCCGGTCACCACGGTGATGCCCAGCTGGCCGCGATAGGGCCGCACGACCCGCATCAGCGTGCGGATCGTCTCCGGCCAGGTGACCGACGCGGCGTCATCGGCCAGGCTGCTGACCATCGCGCTGACGCGCTGGCGCCTCGGAGTCCGCCGGGACGTCGATCACTGTCGCCGTGGCGCGACTCGCGTCCGCGCTCGGCCAATTGCGGACCCATCAGGTCGCGATACGGGCCCGTCCTGGCGATCAGCGTGCGGTGGCGTGCCGGATTGCACCACCGCGCCGTCCTCCAGCACCAGGATGCGGTCGGCGCCGATCACGCTGGACAGCCGGTGCGCCAGGATCAGCGTCGTCCGGCCGGTCATCAGCCGGTCCAGCGCCTGCTGGATGATCGCCTCGTTCTCGGTGTCGACCGAGGACAGCGCCTCGTCCAGCACCAGGATCGGCGCAGTCGCGCAGCAGCGCGCGCGCGATCGCCAGGCGCTGCCGCTGGCCGCCGGACAGTTGCGTGCCACGCTCGCCGATCAGCGGTCTGATAGCCGTCCGGCAGGGCGATGATGAAGCCGTGCGCGTTGGCGGCCTTGGCGGCGGCGACCAGTTCGCGCCTCGGTCGCGTCGGGCCGGCCGAGGCGAAGGTTGTCCTCGACGGAGCCGTGGAACAGGTAGGTGTCCTGCGACACCACCGCGATCATGCCGCGCACCTGCGTCGGGATCGAGGCCGCGCAGATCGTGCCCGCCGATGCGGATGGCGCCGCGCTTGCGGCTCGATGCAGCCGCGACAGCAGCCGCACGATCGTCGACTTGCCGGAGCCGCTGGGCCCGACGATGCCGACGCGCTCCCCGGCGGCGATGTGGAAGGACAGGCCGGTATGCGCCGGCCGCCGGCCGCCGGGATAGGCGAAGGCGACGTCATCGAAGGCGATCTCGGGCTGCAGCCCGTCGACGGCGATCGCCGGCTGTCGCGCGGCGACCGGCGTGTCCAGCAGCGCGTTGATCCCGGTGGCCGCCGCCTGGCCGTTCAGGCCCTGGTGCAGCACGGTGCGCAGGTCGCGCAGCGGCCGGAAGATCTCGGTGCCGGCCATCAGCACGATCAGCAGCGCCTCCAGGCTCATGTCGCCGTGCCGGACGCGCCAGGCGCCCAGCGCCAGCGCGGCGGCGGAGCCCAAGGCGGTGCCGAGGTCGGTGAAGCCGCGTGTCATGACGTTCAGCGCCAGCACCCAGAACGTGCTGTCGGACAAGCGCACGCGCCTTGTCGGCGAGCATCCGGCCATACGCGGCGCTCTGGCCGAAGGCTTTCAGCGTCGGCAGGCCCTGCACGGCGTCGAGGAACTCCTCGCCGAACGACTTGAAGGCGCGACTGCCGCGCGCGCGAGGCGTCGCTGGTGCGTTGCGTGCACGCGTCGCGGGCAGGAACAGGGTGAACAGCGCTGCGCCCAGCATGACCAGCGCGACCGGAACGTCCCACCACGCGATGAAGGCGAAGATGGCGACGCGGCGCGCAGATCGCGATCGTCACCTGCGGCAGGTATTGGCCGAAGAAGGACTGCAGCTGCTCGACGCCATCGACCATCGACAGCATGACGCCGCCGGTGCGCTCCGCGCCGAACCAGGCGGGGCCGAGGGCGATGATCTTGTCGAACAGCCTGGCGCGCAGCGTCTCCTGCACCTGCGCGGCGGTGCGATGGGCGATCATGGTGCGGGTGTGGTCCAGCGCCGAGCGCAGCAGGATCGCCACGGCGGCGCCGGCCAAAGGCACGAACGAAACCTGCTGCTGGAACACGCCGGCGAGGAAGCGGCCAAGGAAGGCGAAGCGGGCGATGCCGACGGCCAGCGCGAGCAGGCCGAGGAAGGCGGAGAGCAGGATGCGGCCTCGCAGCCCCACGGTCAGGCGCCACAGCTTCAGATCGAAAAACATGCACCGATCGTGCCTGATTGCGGGCCGGCCGTCGATATCGGACGAAGTGCCACCCCGTGGGGCCAAAGGTGGGGCCAAAGGTTGCGTTTCCCGCGCGTCGGGGCATTCTGGCGCGCAGCAGCAAGGGGGAAACGGACGATGGGCTACAAGATCGCGATCATGGGCACGGGCGCCGTCGGCGCCTATGCCGGAGCGCACATGGCGCAGGCCGGCGAGGACGTCACGTTCATCGACCCATGGCCGGCGAATGTCGAGACGATGAAGGCCGACGGCCTGAAGGTCTCGCACATCCGCGACGTGCCGGAATGGACCACGCCGGTGCGCGCGCTGCACCTGACGGAGCTGCAGCAGGCCGCCAAGGAGCAGCCGTTCGACATCGCCTTCGTCTGCATGAAGTCGTACGACACCGAGTGGGCGACGACGATGATCTCGCAATACCTCGCGCCCGAACGGGTTCATGGTTTCGTTGCAGAACTGCATGAACGAGGAGACCATCGCCGGCGTGGTCGGCTGGGGCAAGGTGGTGGGCTGCATCGCCAGCTCGATCACCGTCGATCTGTGCGAGCCGGGCCATGTGCGCCGCGCCGCCGGCAAAAGCGGCGACAAGCACACGGTGTTCCGCACCGGCGAGGTGCACGGCCGCATCACCGACCGGGTCAAGGAGATCCGCCGGCTGGTCTCGCTGGCGGACTCCGCGCTGGTGACCACCAACCTGTGGGGCGAGCGCTGGTCGAAGCTGGTGACCAATGCGATGGCCAACGGCATGTCCGCCAGCACCGGCCTGATCAGCAAGGACATCCTGCGCAACGACACGCTGCGCCGCTTCGGTGCGCGCCTTGGCTGCGAGGCGATCCGCGTCGGCCAGGCGCTGGGCTATGAGCTGGAGGAAGTCCACCACATCGATCCCGAGATCATCGCCCGCGCCGGCGAAGGCGATGCCGGCGGCGACGCGGGAATACGACGAGCACCGGCTGGCCGAGGTGAGCAAGGCCGGCGGCGGCGAGCACCGGCCATCGATGGGCCAGGACATGGTGAAGGGCCGCCGCACGGAGATCGAGTTCCTGAACGGCCTGATCGCGCGCAAGGGCGACGAGATCGGCATCCCGACGCCGGCCAACGCCGCGCTGACGGATATCGTCAAGCGCGTCGAGAAGGGCGAACTGAAGCCCGATCCGAAGCATCTGATCGATCTGCGGTTGAACTGAACCACACCGCCCGTTCCTTCCACACCGTTATGGCCCGCCTTTGTGCGGGCCATCTCTTTCCGTGGGGACTCTGCGGATGCCCGCACAAGGCGGGCCATGACGGGTGCGCAAGGGGGCAAGCGCAAATGTGGCAGGCGCCGCCGGCCTGCTCCGGTTCGGCGGAACTCCGGACCCCGTCAGGATCCGGAGGCAGGCACGGCTTGCGATCAAAGCAATTTCGGGCTGACCTGAAGCGCCCCCGTCATGGCCCGGTTTGACCAGACCATCACGTGCGGCGGGGAATCCGGCGCCGATCAAACGCGCCACTCTGGCGTCAGATGGTTCGGCTGAGCCGAACCATGACGATGCCGCTTTTTCCAGTCAGTCAGCGTGAAAACGCTTTAGTCCTTCGACTCGCTCGCAGCGACGGCCGGCGTTTCGCCCACTCCGGGACTGGCGCCAACCTTCGCCTTGCGCGGAGCGGACTTTTTCGTCGCCATCTTCTTGGCCGGCGCCTTCACAGCGGCCTTTTTTGCGGCGGCTTTCTTCGGCGCTGCGGCTTTCTTGGCTGGTGCTGCCTTCTTCGGCGCGGCTTTCTTTACCGCGGTCTTCTTTGCCGGGGCGGCGGCTTTCTTGGCCGCTACTTTCTTCGCCGGCGCTGCCTTTTTCGAAGCGGCCTTCTTCGGGAGCGGCCTTCTTGGGAGCGGCCTTTTTTGCGGCAGCCTTTTTCGCCGGTGCCTTTGCCACGACCTTGGGAGCGGCTCTTTTCGCAGCCGTCTTCTTCGCAGCCGTCTTCTTCGCGGCCGTCTTCTTCGCCGGTGCTTTCTTGACGGCAGCCTTCATTGCCATCGGGATAGCGGCGCGCGGGGTCTCCGTCGCGGAATCGTCTGTACTCACCTGTGGAACTCCTTGTAGGTCTTGGCCTGATTGTCGTGCGCTTTGGACGAAGCTGGAATAACGAGCTGGACCGACCGATGTTTATTTCGACAGAGAAATCGGAAGCCAGGCGTCGGAGGTAACGAAAGCCTATGTCCCCTCGGCCCACCGGCGTGCGAACGAGGCACTTGTCTTATCGCGGCATTGACTCGTCTTCGGCTATCCAAGGTCGCGGTCCTTTGACCGTCCTTCTGTTGAACGTCCCCGCGCATCGATGCCAAACCTTAACGGCGAATCGATTCGCGAACACAGTATTCGCTATTCCGCGTCGGAAGGATTCATGTCAACGAAAAGCGATCATTCAACCCGAATTTTTTTCAAAAAATTTACGTGCGCGGTTTTGCGGGGTGATGACGACGTCACCTGAAGCACGTCTTGATCGACGATGCATCCCGTTCATGATCGTCCGGCAAGCATCGATGCGGTCGCCTCGAAACGAAATGGCCCGGACAAGCCGAGCCATGACGCGACGTCTTTCGCTGTTGGGCAAAACCCAAACCCCGTGAATTTATCCGCGCTGATCGATCGGCACGAACTTCAGATTCTCCGGCCCGGTGTAGTTCGCGGTCGGGCGGATCAGCTTGTTGTCGACACGCTGTTCCATCACATGCGCCGCCCAGCCGCTGGTGCGGGCGATGACGAACAGCGGCGTGAACATCGCCGTCGGCACGCCCAGCATGTGGTAGCTGATGGCGCTGAACCAATCGAGGTTGGCGAACATCTTCTTCGCGTCCCACATCGTCGCCTCGATCCGGTCGGCGATGTCGAACATCCTCATCGATCCCGGCGTGCTGCGACAAACGCCGCGCGACCTCCTTGATGACTTTGTTGCGCGGATCGGCGATCGTGTAGACGGCGTGGCCGAAGCCGATGATGACCTGCTTGGCTTCGACGCGGCGGCGGATGTCGGCTTCCGCTTCGTCCGGCGAGGCGTAGCGGTTCTGGATTTCGAATGAAACCTCATTGGCGCCGCCATGTTTCGGCCCGCGCAGCGCGCCGATGCCCGCCGTCAGCGCCGAATACATGTCCGCGCCGGTGCCTGCCACGACGCGGCAGGTGAAGGTCGACGCGTTGAACTCGTGCTCCGCGTAGAGGATCAGCGACGTATGCATCGCGCGCACGAACATCTCCGACGGCGGCTTGCCATGCAGCAGATGCAGGAAGTGGCCGCCGATGGAATCGTCGTCGGTCTCGACGTCGATGCGCTTGCCGTTATGCGCGTAGTGGAACCAGTAGAGCAGCATCGAGCCGAGGGAGGCCATCAGCCGGTCGGCGATGTCGCGTGCGCCGGGCGGGTTCTGATCGTCCTTCTCCGGCAGCACGCAGCCCAGCGCGGACACGCCGGTGCGCATGACATCCATCGGATGCGACGCCGCCGGCAAAGCCTCCAGCGCCGCCTTCACCGCCGCCGGCAGCCCGCGCAGCGCCTTCAGCTTCGCCTTGTAGCCGGCGAGCTCGGCGCGCGTCGGCAGCGTGCCGTGCACCAGCAGGAAGGCGATCTCCTCGAACTCGCAGGTGTCGGCGACGTCGAGGATGTCATAGCCGCGATAGTGCAGATCGTTGCCGGAACGGCCGACGGTGCAGAGCGCGGTGTTGCCGGCGGTGACGCCCGACAGGCCGACGCCCTTCTTGGCGCGGTTGGGCAGAGTGGTGGTCTCGCTCATGGTTCGTGTCCTCCTCAGATAAATGCCGGGCTTGCCGACTGTCCAGCGTGCCCGTCGGGCAGCGCGACGTTCAAGCGGTGCAGTTCACCCGCCGGCAGCTTCGCGAGGTCCTGCGCGGCTTCCAGGAAGCGGTTCGACTTCACGCGTGCTGATGATGCCATCCGTCAGGATCTGGAACTTGCGGATGTAGTCGTCACGGCCGAACGGCTTGGCACCCAGCGGATGGGCGTTGGCGACAGCCATCTCGTCTTCGAGCTTGGTGCCGTCGCGCAGGAAGATCTCGACGCGGCCGCCGAACGACAGCTCGTTCGGATCGGTCGCGCGATAGCGGCGCGTCCATTCCGGATCTTCGGTCGTTTCGATCTTGTGCCACAGCCGCACGGTGTCGGCGCGGGCCGCACGTTTCGGCGCGTAGCTGTCGACGTGGTGCCAGGTGCCGTCCTGCAGCGCGACGGCGAAGATGTACATGATCGAGTGGTCCAGCGTTTCGCGGCTCGCCTTCGGGTCCATCTTCTGCGGATCGTTGGCGCCGGTGCCGATCACGTAGTGCGTGTGATGGCTGGTGTGGATCACGATCTTCTCGATCGTCGTCGAAGTCATCGATCTTCTCGCGCATGCGGAACGCCAGGTCGATCAGCGCCTGCGACTGATATTCGGCGCTGTGCTCCTTCGTGTAGCTGTCCATGATGGCGCGCTTGGCTTCGCCGGCGGCGGGCAGCGGCACCTGATAGTGCGCCGTCCGGACCATCGCAGCATCCAGGCGATCACGCTGTCCTCGCCTTCGTAGATCGGGCTCGGCGCACCCTCGCCGCGCATCACGCGATCGACCGCTTCGACCGCCAGCTTGCCGCGAATGCGCCGGCGCGTAGGCTTTCCAGGAACTGATCTCGCCCTTGCGCGACTGGCGCGTGGTGAAGCTGACATGCACCGCCTGCTGCACCGCCTGGTAGATGACGTCCTGCTTCAAGCCCGAGCAGCGTGCCGATGCCGGCGGCCTGCGCCGGGCACAGATGGGCGATGTGGTCGATCTTGTGCTCGATGCAGGCAGATCGCGCGCACCAGGTCGATCTGGATCTCATAGCCGGTCGCGAGGCCGCGGATCAGGTCGCGCCCGGACTTCTCCATCGTCTGCGCCACCGCCAGGATCGGCGGAATGTTGTCGCCGGGATGCGAGTAGTCGGCGGCGAGGAACGTGTCGTGCATGTCCAGTTCACGCACCGCCGTGCCGTTCGCCCAGGCGGCCCATTCCGGGCTGACGCGCTTGCCGGGCGCCACGCCGAACACGGTCGCGCCGTTCTTGTTCGGACGCGCCAGCGCCATGTCGCGCGCCGAGACGACGGGGCGGCGATTGATCGCGGCGATCGCGACCGAGGCGTTGTCGATGATGCGGTTGATGATCATCGCCGGCACGTCCTGGTCACCGCGACCTTGTCGGCCGCGACGCCGGCGATCTTCCAGGCGAGCTGATCCTCTCGTTTCAGGTCCGCCTTTGACGGGCTGACTTTGACGTCGTGTAAAATCATGGTCCCCTCCAATGCCGCCCGGTCCAGGCTCAGGCTTCAGGCCCTGGCGCTGCTTCGTAAGGTCGCGCAGGCGGAACGGCAAGTTGCGGCGCCGGTTCACGGGCGTGGAAGCGGCATTTTGGTGCCCATGCAACCGTGCGATGCTTCGCCTGCATGGGATGCGGTGTAAATCCCCGGCTGCAGCGACCGGCGAACCGCTGAACTGGCAACCACGCACCCCGCATGCTAGGGCCGGGACGTCGTGCACGGACGCACCAAGGCACGAGCCAATGACCTTGCGCCAATCCGACGGAGGGGGAGCCATGAAAATAACCGATGCCCAGGTTCATATCTGGGCCAAGAACAGCCCCGAACGGCCCTGGCCACAGCATGGCCGCGCCAAGCCGCACCGTGACACGGCGTTTTCGCACGACGACCTCCTGCGGGAGATGGATGAAGCTGGCGTTGCCAGGGCGATCATCGTCCCGCCGTCGTGGGAGGGTGAACGCAACGACCTCGCGCTCGACGCCTGCCGGAAACATCCGGACCGGTTCGCGATCATGGGGCGCATCGCTCCGGACCCCGCCAACCTGCCGGCGCTGGAAACGTGGCGGAACCAGCCCGGCATGATGGGCCTGCGCTTCACCTACCGCCCGGATCATCAGGGGCCGGACGACGGGTCCATCGGACTGGCTGTGGCGCGAGGTGGAACGCGTGGGCCTTCCGCTGATGATCTCCTGCGCCGGGCAGGTGACGAACCCTCGGGCGCCTGGCCGAACGGTTTCCGGGATTGAGGTTGATCGTGGATCATCTTGCGTTGAGGCGCGCGAAAGACGCCGAGGCGTTTGCCGATCTGCCGGATCTGCTGGCGCTGGCGCGGCTTCCGAACGTCGCGGCGAAGGCCTCGGCGCTGCCCAGTTATTCGTCGGACTCGTACCCGTATCGAAACCTGCATGGATACCTGCACCAGGTCTTCGACGCATTCGGCCCGCGGCGGACGTTCTGGGGCACGGACCTGACGCGGCTTGATTGCAGCTATCGCCAGGCCGTCACGATGTTTACCGAGGAGCTGCCCTGGCTGTCGGACGCTGACAAGGAATGGGTGATGGGCCGAGGGGTCTCGGAGTTCATCGGCTGGGAAGGCGGGGCCGGCTAGGCTGGTCGTTTCCGGTGCCGGGCGTGGGGCGGGCTTATGGGGCCGCCCAAGGGTCTGGGGTGGTTTCTGGTCGGCGAAAATCTCACACGGAGTCGGCCCGCAAGCGGGCCTGGACGGAGGAAGCCAGAGGGCACGGAGGCGTTGTTTCACAGCGTTATTGGGATGTTGGTCGTTCGACCGGGTTGGACAGTTTGGGGCGCTTCGCGCAGTTCCGAACCGCACCGCATCTACGGGACATGACCGGCTGCCGAAGCCAGCAAACGTGAATTGTATCGGAGACCCCCAGAGCAAATCCTGTCGCCGGAACAGCTCTGCAACGACTCCGTGCCCTTCACATCCTCCGTTCAAGGCCCGCTTGCGGGCCGGCTCCGTGTGAGATTTTCACCCAAGCCGATCGCCGCACCGGCGTATCATGCTTTCAAATGAAATTGACGGACCGCAAACCGGCACAATCCGCGGTCCATGGACGGGATGACCTACGCACTGTATTGATACCGGAAACTCATGCCGGCTCGGGAATGCCAGGGCGGAGTTGAGGGTCCGAAGCCGACCCCGGAGGAAACGAGAGAATGATCACCCGCCGTGCGCTCGCCGGATCGGCCGTGTCCTTGTCGCCTCTCGTGGTCCGCAGGGCCAGGGCCGCAGACCTGACGCCCGTCACCATCGTGCAGAGCACGATCAGCTTCAACTTCGTTCCGATCTACATCGCCCAGACCGCGGGTTACTTCAAACAGGAAGGCATCGACCTCAGCGTGGTGCTGGCCGGCGGCGGTCCGAAGGCCATGACGGCGCTGATCGGCGGCGGTGGGCAGTTCTCCGCGTCGGTGCTCTTCGACGGCATGATGGCGCATCGCCGCGGCCTGACCGATGTGCGTGCCCTCGCCACGCTCTCGCTGTTCCAGAACCCGATGGCGGTCCTGAACACCGTCGCGAAGGAGCGCGGAATCACCCTCGACATGCCGCTGAAGCAGCGGCTGGAAGCGATGAAGGGCCTGCGGATCGGCATCACGACGCCGGGCGCCACGTCGGATATGTTCATGCGCTACATATTTCCGCGCGAACGGCCTCAACCCCGACCGCGACCTGCAGATCATTCCGCTCGGCGGCGTCAGCGCGCAGATCGCCGCGCTGCAGGCCGGCCGTGTCGATGGCTGCTCCTGCTTGCCGCCGGTCGACGTGATCGCGGGCGCGCAAGGACTGACGATGGAGGTTCTCGACCGGCTGCAAGGATTTTCCGCAGCTCTCCGGCGTGACCTACGGCACGCTGTATGGTCTTGCATCGTACAACAAGGCGCACCCCGAGGTCACCAACGCCATGGCACGCGCGCTGGCGCGTGCCACGCTGCTGATCAGCCGCGATCCGGACGCGGCGAAGCAGGCCACGCGGCCGTTCCTCAAGGAACTCGATCAGGCAACGTACGATGCGGCGTGGAAAACCTACTTTCCCGACATGCCGACCACGCTCGACATCAGCAAGGACAGCTTCGACAAGGAGCTGGAATTTCGAAAAGGCGGTGCTGCCGCCGCACGACGACTGCTTCGTTGCGGTATGAGGATGTCGTCGACACCTCCTTCGTGAAACGCGCCATGCAGGACGTGTCACAGTGAGCGACGATGGGTTGATCGAATATCGCGGCGTCGGCCGTCGGTTTCATGGCCGCTCCGGCACGCGTGGTGGCGTGCGAGGACGTCAACCTGACGGTCCGGCGCGGCGAGTTCCTCGCGGTCGTCGGACCGAGCGGATGCGGGAAGTCGACGTTGCTGAATATGGCGGCGGGATTGATGGCGCCCAGCATGGGGCAGGTGTTCTATGACGGCGTGCCGGTGCCGTCTCCGAACACCGATGTCGGCTACCTGACGCAGCGCGACACGCTGCTGCCCTGGCGCACGGTGGAAGACAACGTCGCCATCGCGCTGGAGCTTCGCGGCGCGTCGCGCACCGACCGGCTGCGACAGGCGCATGAATGGCTGGCCCGCATGGGGCTGACGGGGTTCGAGAAATCTTATCCCGCGCAACTATCGGGCGGCATGCGCCGTCGCGTCTCCCTGGCGCGCACGCTGGCCTATGAACCCCAGACGATCCTGATGGATGAGCCGTTCGGCGCGCTGGATGCGCAGCTTCGCATGGTGATGCACGAAGAGTTGTTGAAGCTGTGGACTGGCACGAACAAGACCATCATTTTCGTTACGCATGATCTCGCCGAGGCTATCACCCTCGCCGACCGCATCGCGATCTTCTCCGCGCGGCCTGGACGCATCCGCGCGGTCGAGACTGTCGACTTGCCGCGGCCGCGCGATGTGTTCCGCATTCGCTTCGACCCGCATTTCGGTGAACTGCATGATCGACTGTGGTCCTATCTGGAAGCGAGCGTGCGCAGCGACATCATGGTGAATTGAGATGTCTGAAGCAGAAACAACGCCTGCATTGATCAAGGCGGCAGTGGCCGACGATGCGGCGTCGACCGGTTTGCCGCATCCAGGTATCGAGTGGCTGCAGATCTTGGGCTGGCGCCTGCTGCATCGTCGTTGTCGGGCTGTCTTTCTGGCAGTTCGCCAGCGGCCGGCTGATCAAGTCGTTCTGGATCTCCAGCCCGTCGGAGATCTGGCGGCAGCTTGTCGATTGGGTCGTGACCGGCGATCTCTGGATCAATCTCGAGGTGACGCTGATCGAGACGGTCATGGGCTTCGTGCTTCGGCGCCGTCGCGGGCGTGCTGTTCGGGCTGGCGCTTGGATTGAACCGCCGGCTCGCCGCGGTGCTCGATCCGTTCATCGTCGCGTTCTACAGCCTGCCGAAGATCGCGCTGGCGCCGCTGTTCATCCTGTGGTTCGGCGTCGGCCTGACGTCCAAGGTCGTGCTGGCGACGTTCGTCGTGTTCTTCCTGGTCTTCTACAACACCTATGCCGGCACGCTCGCGGTCGAGTCCGAACTGGTGGACGTGCTGCGGCTGATGGGCGCCTCGCGCGGGCAGATCGTCCGCAAGGTCATCCTGCCGTCGGCGCTGATCTGGATCTTCACCGGCATGAAAAGCTCTGTGCCCTACGCGCTGATCGGCGCCGTGGTGGGCGAGATGATGGCGTCGAACCGGGGCCTCGGCTATCTGATCCAGGCGGCCGCGGGGCAATACGATACCGGCGGCGTGTTCGCGGCGCTGTTCGTGCTGATGATCATCGCGACCGGGCTGCATGAGCTGCTGAAGCAGAGCGAACGGGTGATGCTGCGCTGGCGTGAGGAAGGCCAAAGCGGGCACTAGCGAAACAGCGGGAAGCGAACCGATGCCAGACGTTCAAGCCGACGCCCGATCTGACGATGCATTACGAGGTCGATAATTTCTGCGATCCGTGGCGCACGCCGGAAACCATCCTGATGCTGCACGGCAATGCCGAGAGCGGCCTCGCCTGGTACGCCTGGGCGCCGAAGCTCGCGCGGCACTTCCAGGTGGTGCGTCCCGACATGCGTGGCTTCGGCCAGTCCACGCCGATGCCGCGTGACTATGCGTGGAGCGTCGATGGCCTGATCGACGATTTCTGCGCGCTGATGGATCATCTGCACATCGATCGTTTCCACCTCGTCGGCGCCAAGCTCGGCGGCACCATCGCGCGCGCGTTCGCGGGCCGGCGGCCGGAGCGGATTCTGACATTGACGGTTGTCGGGACACCGACGCCGCTGCGCGATGGCGTCCTGGAACGTGTTCCGGAACTGATCCGCGACTTCGAAACGCACGGCGTCGAGCATTGGGCGCGGCAGAACATGGCCAGCCGCCTGGGCGGTCATTTCCCGCCCGAGGGTGTGGAGTGGTGGACCAAGTTCATGGGCCGCACCGCGGTCTCCACGCAGGTCGGCTTCATGGGACCGATCGGTGCCGCCGACATTCGCGCCGATCTGCCCAACATCGCCTGCCCCACGCTGGTGATCACCACCGAGGGCAGCGCGCTCGGTTCGGTCGAGCAGACGCGGCGCTGGCAGGAGCAGATCCCGGACTCCGAACTGCTCGTGCTGCCCGGCAATTCCTATCATGTCGCCGCGACGCATGCCGACGCCGCGGCTGACGCGACACTCGATTTCATTCAGCGCCGTCGGGGGTGAACCTGCCGGCGTTCTTTCGAACGGCCAGGCAACTGTGCGATGCTGACCGCCGCATCGTTCCGGGAGCGCCCGAATGGCTCGTATCATCACCGTCGCCGCCGCGCAGCTTGGGCCAATCCAGAAGGCCGAACCACGATCGGTGGCGGTCGATCGGATGGTCCGGCTGATGGAGCGCGCGCATAAGCGCGGCGTCGAATTCGTCGTCTTCCCCGAACTGGCGCTGACAACGTTCTTTCCCCGTCACTATCATGAGGACATCGCCGAGGCGGATATGTGGTTCGAGACGGAGATGCCGTCGAACGAAACCGCGCCTCTGTTCAATGCCGCCAAGCGCTACGGCATCGGCTTCCACCTCGGCTACGCCGAGATCGCGCATGAGGCCGATGAGACGGGCCGCGTGCGCAAGCGCCGCTTCAACACGGCGATCCTGGTCGGCCCGTCAGGCGAGATCGTGCTGAAGTACAGGAAAGTCCATCTGCCCGGCCACGCCGAATACGCGCCGGCGCGCAAGGTCCAGCATCTGGAGAAGCGATACTTCGAGGTCGGCAATCTCGGCTTCCCGGTGATCCGCGCGCCGATGGGCGGGTTGGACGGGGTCAACATGGGTATGATGATCTGTAACGACCGCCGCTGGCCCGAGGCCTGGCGTGTTCTCGGCCTGCAATCCGTCGAACTTGTCGCGCTGGGCTACAACACACCGAGCCTGAATATGGAGGCGACGGGATTCGAGGCGCATCATTTGCGGGTCTTCCACTCGCATCTGTCGATCCAGGCCGGGTGCTATCAGAACGCGACCTTCGCGGTGGCGACGGCGAAAGCGGGGAAGGAAGACGGCAACGAGTTGTTCGGCCATTCCATCATCGTCAACCCGCAGGGGGAGATCATGGCGATGGCAACCAGTTGGGACGACGAACTGATCACGGCCGACTGCGATCTGGCGATGTGCGAGCTGGGACGGACGACGATCTTTGCGTTCGAGAAGCACCGGCGCCCGGAAGCGTATGGCCGGATCACCGGTCAGGTCGGTGCGGTCGAGCCGGAGGTATGGAAGGGTTAAGGCGCTAAGCCCCGTCGCCGATCACCGCGCCGATCGCCACCGACGCTGCGGCCTGGCTCGGTTCGATGACTGCGATACCCAGCTCCTGCCGAACGAACGCCCGGTGATGCGCCATGCCGGTGCAGCCCAGGATCAGGCTCTCCGCCCCGCGCGCCTTCAGCTCCCGTCCGACCGCGATCAGCGCGGCCCGCGCCGCATCCGGATCGAGCAGCGTTTCCATCGGCAGGTTCAGCGGGATTTCGCCTGCCAGCCGATCTTCCAGCCCCATCGCGCGCAGCGCCTGGCGGTGCCGGGCGATCGAGGAGTCCACCATCGCTATCACGCCGAACCGTTCGGCGCGGGCGATGGCCGCGGCGACAGCGCAGCGGAAGATGCCGAAGACGGGCTTGGGCGTCGCGGTGCGCACCGCCTCGATCCCGGGGTCGGAGGCGCAGGCGATGATATAGGCGTCAGCCTCGGTCCGTTCGACGAGGCGGCACATCGGTTCGACCACCTGATACCAGTCGCGCCAGGTGACGACGGCGGGCGGTCCTTCATTCAGCGTAACCACATCCAGCGCCGGCCCGCCGGGAAAGCGCAACGTCTCCAGCGCGGATGAGATGCCGTCCGAACAGGGCTGCGACGCGTTCGGGTTGATCACCAGGATGCGGGTCATGCGTTCCTCCCTGTTTTGCAGGACTATAGGCGAACCTGGGATAACGCGGCCAGCGTTCCAGGGGTGTCAGGGGATGCATAGCAGGGCCCCGGCTATTCCATCCTGGGCCGGACGCCCGATATGGTATTGCAGTGCGGCGAGGCGTATCTTGCGCAGCCGTCGGCATCGGCTGCCCCCACGCACCGGCCGCGATATGTGGCCGCTCGGGTGGCCGGAAGGAAAGCTCATGACCCCCACGCGCTGGCAGCCCGAAGCGGGAGGCCGCAACGGACACCTGGCCGCACCCGCCGATGCCGACGGCAATCGGCCGCGGTCTGCTTGGCCGCTGCCCCGGCTGCGGCAAGACGCGCATGTTCGGGCGCTTCCTCAAGGTCATCCCGGAATGCCCGAACTGCACCGCGCCGCTGGGTCTGGCGCGCGCCGACGATGCACCGCCCTATTTCACCATCCTCATCGTCGGCCATTTCATCGTACCGCTGATGTTCATGGTCGACCGGATGGATGAGCCGCCGATCTGGCTGATGTCGGCGATCTTCCTGCCGCTGACGGTGATCCTGGCACTGGGCCTGATCCAGCCGATCAAGGGCGGGACGGTCGGGCTGATGCTCACGCTGAACATGCTCAAGAGCGATCTGAACGAGCGATGACGGACGCCGTCGTCCTGGTTGCGCGTCTGGATCGCGTCATCCTCGAAGGGGACATGCCCAATCTGTCCCCGTATATCGAGGCGGATCGCGAGCAGGCTGTCGCCGACCTGGCAGCGACGAACCATTTCGCACCGCTGGTCGGCACGGCCGGCCCGGGGCCCTATGCCCTGCATCTGTCGATCGTCGAAGGCCGCCTGATCTTCGACGTCCGTGACATCGGCGGCACGCCGCTGACCGTCATCGGCCTTGCGCTCGGCCCGTTCCGACGCCTCGTGAAGGACTACCAGATGCTGGTCGACAGCCACATCCTGGCGGTGCAGGAGGGGCGAGAGGCGAAAATCCAGGCGATCGACATGGGCCGAAGAGGCCTGCACAACGAAGGCGCCGAATTGATGACGCAACGGCTGGCCGGGAAGATCGACATCGACTTCGATACGGCCCGCCGCCTGTTCACTCTGGTCTGTGTTCTGGCCCAAAGGGTCTCCGCACGATGAAAATTGATGGTGTTGCCTATCGCAGCGTCTGGTTGAACCCGGACGACGGGTGGTCGGTCCATATCCTGGACCAGACGAAGCTGCCTTGGTCCCTGGACGTCCTCCGCATGACCACGCGCGATGAGGCGGCCCACGCGATCAAGTCCATGCAGACGCGCGGCGCGCCGCTGATCGGCGCGGTGGCCGCGTATGGGCTGTGCCTCGCGTTGCGCGCCGACGCCTCGACCGACGCGATGGAGCGGGACGCGGCGCTGCTGAATGCCACGCGGCCGACGGCGGTGAATCTGAAATGGGCGCTGGACCGTATGCTGACGCGGCTGCGCAACACGCCGAAGGCCGAACGCGTCGCCGTCGCCTATGCCGAGGCCGCGCTGATCGCCGAGGAAGACGTCAAGCAGAACGAAGCGATCGGCCGCCACGGCCTGCCGCTGATCGAGGCCTTCGCCAAGCCGGGCCGGACGGTCAATGTGCTGACCCATTGCAATGCCGGATGGCTGGCGACGGTCGACTGGGGCACCGCGCTGGCGCCGATCTACACGGCGCACAATGCCGGGATCGCCCTGCATGTCTGGGTCGATGAGACGCGACCGCGCAACCAGGGCGCGGCGCTGACGGCCTGGGAACTGGGCAAGCATGGCGTGCCGCACACCGTGGTGGCGGACAACGCCGGCGGGCATCTGATGCAGCACGGCAAGGTCGACCTCGCGATCGTCGGCGCCGACCGGGTGACAAGGACGGGCGACGCGGCCAACAAGATCGGCACCTATCTGAAGGCGCTGGCGGCGCAGGACAACGACGTGCCGTTCTGGGTGGCGATGCCGTCGTCGACAATCGACTGGAACGTGTCGGACGGCGTGGCCGATATCCCGATCGAGGAGCGTTCGGAAACCGAGGTGACCGAGATGACCGGCCGCCTGGCGGATGGCTCGATCGCCACGGTGCGGATTGCGGCCGAGGGCAGCCCCGCGGCCAATCCCGCGTTTGACGTAACGCCCGGCCGGTTGCTGACCGGCCTGATCACCGAACGCGGCCGCTGCCCGGCGACCGAGGCCGGGCTGCTGCGGCTGTTTCCTGAACGGGAGTAATACCGGCAGCCCAACGGGCGGAGTCGCTACCGCCCCTCTCCCCCAAACGTATCCAGCATCTGGCGGATCCGTTCCGCGTCGCCCTGCTCCATCACCCGCCGAGCGAACCGGACGCAGTCGTCGATCTTGACGGACCGGATCGACCTGCTTCACCTTGGGCACCGCCGAGGCGTTCATGCTGAGCGAGCGCACGCCCAGCCCCAGCAGCAGCGGCGTCAGCCGCGGTGCCGCGGCCAGTTCGCCGCAGATCGAGACCGGCATGCGCATGCGCAGCGCCGCCTCGGTGGCGAACTGGACCAGGCGCAGCACGGCGGGATGGACGGGATCGTAGAGTTCGGCGACATCCGCTCTCCGACCGATCGACCGCCAGCGTGTAGGCGGTCAGGTCGTTGGTGCCGATGGCGAAGAAGTCCGCCTCCAGCGCCAGCGCGTCGGCTGACAGCGCGGCGCCGGGGGTCTCGATCATGATGCCCAGCGGCGGCAGTTTCTCCGGGATACGCTCGCCGCGGCGGCGCAGGCGGCGAGCGACACGTTCATAGATCTCGCGCGCCGCCCGCACCTCGCGCGACGTTGGTGACCATCGGCAGCAGGACCCGGACCGGCCCGGACACCGAGGCGCGCAGGATGGCGGCGAACTGGGTCTCCAGCAGTTCCGGCCGGCGCAGCAGCAGCCTGATGCCGCGCAGGCCCAGCGCCGGGTTGGTGTCGGCGATTTCGGGCACGATGCCGGCCAGGGTCAGCGCCTCGATCTCCTTCTCGCCGCCCCAGTCCAGGACGCGGATGGTGACCGGATCGCCGTGCATCGCCTCGACGATGCTGCGATAGGTCTCCGTCTGGGTCGTCCTCGTCGGGAATGGTCTCACGGTTCATGAACAGGAACTCGGTTCGCAGCAGACCAATTCCCGACCGCGCCGGACTGCACGATCAGCGGCAGCTCGATCGGCAGTTCCAGATTGGCCTGCAGTTCGACCGGCTCGCCGTCCGGGTTTCCGCCGGCAGCCGGCGCAGCCGGGCATAACGCTGCCGCTCCCGCGCGAAGGCCGTCACCGCGCGTTTCGCGCGGCGGCCAGCGTCGTGGCGCGCGGGATTGAGCGTCACCGGCCGGACGATGCCGTCCACCACGGCGATGTCGCCCGGCTGCATCGCGTGCGCGAGCCCGGCCGCGCCCAGCACCGCCGGCACGCCCAGCGCCCGCAGCATCACGGCGGTATGGCCGTCGGCGCCGCCTTCCTCGGTGACGACGCCGGCCAGGCGCGACGGATCGAGCAGCGCCGCATCGGCCGGGCGCAGCGCTCTCGGCCACCAGGATGGCGCCCTCGGGCAGGCCGGCGAAGCTGCGGAACGGCGAGCGGGTCAGGTTGCGCACCAGGCGGCGGCGCGATCTCACCGATCTCATCCGCCCGGCGCTGCAGGCCGGCCGGTCCTCGGCCGACAGGTCCGGCTCCGCCTGCGCCATGATGGCGTCGGCGATCGACTCGGCCTCCGCCATGACCGCGGATTCGGCGGACAGCAGCGTTTCCTCGATCCGCTGCCGGACACCGCGGATCAGGCGGGACGGACCCAGCATGCGGATGTAGGCATCGATCAGCGGGGCGATTTCCGCCTGGCTCTCCTCCGGCAGCACCGCCAGCTTGGCGCGCAGCTTCGCCAGTTGCTTGCGCGACTGGACGATCGCGGCTTCCAGCCGAGCGCCCTCGGCGGCGATGTCGGAGGCCTGGATCTTGTGGCGGGTGATGACGGCTTCCGGTTCGGTGGTGCCGAAGACCGGCCCGATGCGCGATGCCGGCGGAGACGGCGATGCCGGTGAACCGCGCGTTCGGCGCGTGTGTTCGGCGGCAGCGAGGGCGGAACGGGCCAGTCGCTTGTGCTGGGGCGGCGGGGGCTCAATCCTGTTCATCGAAGCCGGCCTCGACCAGGGCTGCCAGGGCGTCCAGCGCCTCCTTGGCATCCCAGCCCTCGGCCCGCAATTCTATATCGGCGCCCTTGGCCGCGCCAAGCATCATCAGGCCCATGATGGAGCGGGCGGAGATGACCTGGCCGTCCCTCAGGACATCGACCGAGGCGCCGAAGCGTTCGGCCAGGGTCACGAAGCGGGCGGCCGCTCGGGCGTGCAGGCCGCGTTTGTTGCAGATCGTGACGATGCGGGAGAGGACGGGCTGTCACCCGCCGCGGTGCTCATGGCCCATTCCGTTGCCGTTCACGGCCGGCGCGACGGACCGTTCCTGGCATTCCGCCTTCGGTTCGGCGCCGGCTTCCAGGCAGGCCCCGTTGCGAGGCCTTGCAGCCGTGCAGCACGTGGGACGCGGCGGCGATGTATTTCCGGCCGGCATCCTCGGCGCAGTTGACCGCATCGGCCAGCGGCTGCTTGGAGCGGACCTTCGCCAGCTTGACCAGCATCGGCAGGTTGACGCCGGCGATCACCTCCACGCCCTTTGCGCTCCATCATGGAGATGGCGAGGTTGCAGGGGGTTCCGCCGAACATATCGGTCAGCAGCACGACGCCGTCGCCGGTGTCGCACCGACCGATACAGGCCTCGATTTCGGCGCGGCGGTTTTCGATGTCGTCTTCCGGTCCGATACAGACCGTGTCGACGTTCCGCTGTGACGCCGACCACGTGCTCCATGGCGGAGCGCAGCTCATCCGCGAGCCGCCCGTGCGTCACCAGGACCATGCCGATCATGCGCGTACCGAAGTGTCCCGCAGGTGGCCGGACGAGCAGGTTCGCGACCAATGCGATGTGACCATCTGTTGTATCAGGCCTCCTACGCCTGAACCGACAAGGCTTGCGCACCCTTGTCTAAGTCCGTTTCGTCCCGGCGCGCAACCGGGCGGTCCATCAGAAACGCGTCCGCCGCACCGTCCCGCGCAAGCTCCCGATGGGTCACATAGACGCGCCATGGAGCCTCCTCCGTCACCGCCGGCCAGTCGCGGCCGCGGCCCGCGCGGTGAGATGATTCGCCAGTTTTTCAATCAGATGGACGGATCTGTGTCGGCCGCCCGTACACCCGATCGTGATCGTCGCGTATTTTTTGCCCTCTTGCACAAATCTCGGCAAGACAAGTCCAACCAAATCCGTGATGCGTGAAAAAAATTTCGCGAAGTCCGGATCGGCCTCGATGTAGGCCCCGACCTCAGGCTCCAATCCCGGTCTTGGGCCGTAATATGGGATCGTAGTGCGGGTTTCGCAGAAAGCGTGCGTCGAATACCAGATCTGCTTCCCGCGGCAGGCCCTTCGGATAGGCGAAGGACATCAGCGAGACGACCATGCGCGCCTGCGCGCTTTCGCCGCCGCTGCCGAAATGCCGCTCGATCAGGCGGCGAAGGTCGGCCATCGGCAGGTCGGAGGTGTCGACGACCAGGTCGGCGCCGTCCCGCAGACCGCTCGGTCAGCGCGATTTCGGCGGCGATGCCGTCGCGCCACCAGGCCCTGCGGCGCCAGCGGGTGGCGGCGGCGTGATTTCGGTATAGCGGCGCAGCAGTGTGCGTCTCGTCCGCCCAGGCATAGACCAGTTGGACGCGCAGACCGGGTTTCAGGCGCAGCCGGGCGATCGCGTCCAGGACAGCGCCGGCGTCGAAACCGCGGGTGCGGCGCGATCGACGCCCACGGCGCAGGCGGCGGTCGCCGCGGGCGACCATCTCCTCCAGCATCGGCAGCGGCGGATTGTCCACCGCTTCGTAGCCGATGTCCTCCAGCGCCCGCAGGATCGAGGCTTTGCCGCCGCCCGACAGGCCGGTGACGATGACGACCGAAAGGCGGGGCGTGCTCGCTCATGCCGCGAACGCCCCGGCGACCTGGCAATGCGGCCGGTGGCGCAGTCCAGCGCCAGCGACGACCTTGTCAGCGCGCCGAGGCGGACGCGGCGTCGAGGCGCGATGACCGGAAGATCGAGGTCGGGATCACGCCGCGGCAACGGCATGCGATCGGGCGCGTGGTCCGAGTTCGACGATCAAGGCCAGCCGGGCCCGCGCCCGATACGGCAGGCGCACGATGCCGAGGCCGCGTGCTTCGAGCAAGCCCGAGCAGTTCCGCGGGGCAGGATGCGATGCCGTCGGCGATCGTCCACCTGATCGTCGGCGACCAGCTCAAAGCCACGGGAAAGCAGCCGCAGCACGAGATCGGATTTGCCCGATCCCGGCGGACCGACCAGGAGGATCGCATCATCCGTTCCTTGCAACGCAGCTTCCGTGCAGGCGCCGGTGGCTGTGCATGGGCCGCAATCTGAGCGCATCGCGCAAGAAAAGGAAAGCGCCTTGTGACCGGACGCCTCGGCATGCCAGCGTCGGCGCAGTCATGAGAGACCAGTCTGTCGACCGAACCGGCATCGCCGCCGCCGCCGCCCGCATCCAGGGCTTTGTGCGCCATACGCCCGTGCTGCAAGCGTCCCGACGCGATTTCTCCGCGGACGTGTCCGGTGACGCTGAAGCTGGAGTTGCTGCAGCATGCCGGCAGCTTCAAGCCGCGCGGCGCATTCAATCGCATGCTGTCGGCCGACAATCCCAAAGGCCGGGGTTATCGCGGCCTCGGGTGGCAACCACGGGGCCGCGGTGGCGTATGCCGCCCGAGCGCTGGGGGTCCCGGCGGAGATTTTCGTGCCGGCAGCGACTCCAGCGGCGAAGGTGGATCGCATTGCCGGATATGGCGCGCAGGTCGTGCGCGGTGGTGCGGCCTATGCCGAGGCGGCGCTGGCCTCGTCAGGAGCGCCAGCGCCAGACCGGCGCGCTGGAGGTCCATGCCTATGACCACGCGGATGTGCTGTGCGGGCAGGGCACGCTGGGGCGTGAATTCGAGATGCAGGCGCCGGACCTGACCCATGTGCTGGTTGCGACGGGCGGCGGCGGCCTGATCGGCGGCGTCGCGGCCTGGTACGCCGGCAGTGCCGCGGTCATCAGCGTCGAGCCGGAGGGCTGCCCGACGCTGCACACGGCGCTGCGGTCCGGAGAGCCGGTGGATGTTGCGGTGTCCGGCCTTGCCGCCGACAGCCTGGGCGCGCGCCGCTGCGGATCACTGATGTTCGCCGTGGCGCAGCGCTACGTGGCCGAGGTCCGTACTCGTGACCGATGAGGCGATCCTGGCGGCGCAGCGGATGCTGTGGGACCGATTCCGCCTGATCGCCGAACCGGGCGGCGCAACGGCCGCCGCCGCGCTGCTGTCAGGGCGCATGGGTGCCGCCGAAGGGCGCGCGCGTCGGGGTCGTGGTGTGCGGGGCGAATACGGACCCGGCGAAGGTGGTTGGCTGAGGGGTGTGGATCGGGTGTCTAGAGCGTGATGACCGGAGGCGGAATCGCCGGAGGTCTGAATCACGCGATCAAACAAAGAGCGTGATGACCGGAGGCGGAATCGCCGGAGGTCTGAATTACGCGATCAAACAAACACCTTGAGCAGGATGGCTGAGCGAAAGCGATGTCATCATGCTCAAGGAATTGCGCCGGCCCGCCGGGCATGAGCATATGCGCCGAGTTTGGAGTAGTGCGGCCACCTGTATGAACTCGATCTTCGACGGCGACCTGACGACACCGCGCGGACGATTGGTCGCCTGGATTGACTCGCTTTTCATCGACCACGCCGTCTTCCGGCTGGTCTGGAGCAACCTGGCCGCGGTCGTGCCGGGCAAGATCTATCGCTGCAACCACCCGACACCGGGACGGCTGCGGCGCGTGACGCGGTCGCTGGGGCTGCGCACGCTGATCAATCTGCGCGGCGAGACCCAGAGCGGCTCCGATGCCCTGTCACGCGAAGCCGCTCGGGAACTGGGCCTCGATTTCCACGACATGGCGTTCGAAAGCCGCGGTGCGCCGCAGCGGGAACGTATCCTGCGGCTGCATGCCATCTATACAAGTATGCAGACGCCGGTGGTGATGCATTGCAAGTCAGGCGCGGATCGCGCGGGGCTGGCCGCGGGACTGATGGTGCTGTTCGAGGGCGGGACGGCGGCGGACGCGCTGCAGCAGTTGTCGTTGCGCTTCGGCCATATCCGCCAGGCGCGGACGGGGATCCTGGACGCGTTCTTTCTCCGCTACCAGCGCGAGGCCGAGGGGCGGAAGGCGTTCCTGGACTGGGTGCAGGAGGATTACGACGAAGCGGCGCTGCGGCGGGATTTCCATGCCAACGGGTTGGCGAGCTTTATCAACGACTGGGTGCTGGCGCACGAGTAATGGGCGCCCGGGGCGCTGCTGCATCGGTGTCGCTGGCCCGTTAACAGGCACGACTCCTACCCGACCATCACCCGCCGCAGGATCTCCCGCGCCGCGCCGCCGTCCAGCGACGTCGCGTTGACGATCGCCAGACGGAACCCGCCGGGCGGCATCGAGTGGTGCGACGGGTCGCGGTCCTCGTGGAACGAGATCTGCACGCTGCTGACACCCGGGACCGCCAGCGCCTGAGCGACCGTTTCGGCAGGCGGGTGGCGATAGGCGGGGCCGTGCGGGGCGAACAGCACGACGCTGTAGCCGTCGGTCCGGTTTGAATCGTCGAATCGCCAGGCGCCGTCTGCGTAAAGTCCCGACGAGCGCCTGGGTCCAGCCCTGGGCCGTACAGATCCGGCCATTGATCGGCGAAGCGCAGATGCGCCTCGATGATGCGGCCGCCGATGGTTTCGAAATTGATCATCCCGCTGTAGCCGGCCAGATGCGTGCGCGACCAGGCGCCGCACCAGTCCTCGATCTCCGGCATCGCTTCCGAGTGGATGTGCCAGTAGTCGAAGGTCCCGGCCGGGGCGGTGGCGCCCGTTGCGTGGCGCCACCAGCGGACTTCGCCGTTCACCACCGCCGCGTCGGTGCTGACATGCGCGCCCGTCAGCAGCGTCGCCCAGAAATGCCCGGGCTGCATGCTGGCGCGATAGGTCGCTTCATCCGGGATCGGCATGCTGCCGGCGCCCATGCTGCGCAGGTTCATCATCGGCTTGGAGAACACCGGATAATGCGGCGGCGGCACGCCGTGCGGGGCCGCGTCCAGTCCTTGCGACAGCGCAACGGCCAGCTTGTCGTAGATCCAGCGGTGCCGCGGAAGCAACGTCCACGCCTCCCAGTCCTTGGTCGGGATCGTCACCGTGTCGGGGCAGGCGACGTCCGTGAAGAACTGGGTGCGCCAGGGATCGGTCTGCAGGATCGGCATCAGGCAGGCACCGGCGCGGCGTCGTGCAGCAGGCCCTCGTTGCGCAGGTCGGACCAGAGCGAGGCGGGGATTTTCATCGTGAACAGCGGCAGGTTCGCGTTGAACTCCTCGCGCCGAACGGGGGCCGGGGATGACGCAGGCGACGACGGGATGCGCGAGCGGAAATTGCAGCGCCGCCGCGGCCAGCGGCACGTTGTGCGCCTTGCACACGGCCTCCAGCTTCTGCACACGCGTGACGATCTCGGGCGGCGCCTTCTCATAGTTCCAGGTGTCACGACCGGCCAGGATGCCGGAGTTCAGCGGACCGCCGACGACCAGCGAGGTATGGCGCTTCTGACATTCCGGCAGCAGATCATCCAGCGGCGCCTGTTCCAGCAGCGTGTAGCGACCGGCGAGCAGGAACGCGTCCCAGTCGCCGATCTTCAGCGCGTCCATCAGGATCGCGGTCTCGTTGACGCCGAGGCCGATGGCGCTGACGACGCCGGTCCGCCGCAGCTCATCCAGCGCCTTGTAGCCGCTGTCCTTCAACTGCGCGAAGTAAAGCGCGTTGAGTTCCGCGCCATGCTGGTAGACGCCGATATCATGCACATACAGTATGTCGATACGCGCCAGGCCGAGGCGCTGATAGCTGTCCTCCACCGACCGCATGATGCCGTCATAGGTATAGTCGTAGACCACGTTGAACGGCATCGGCGACAGGCGGCCATCGGGCGACGGCACGTTGTCCGTCTTCGGCCGCAGCAAGCCGCCCGACCTTGGTGGACAGCACCCATTCGTCGCGGTCCTTGTCGCGCAGCGCATCGCCGACCCCGCGTTCGGAGGCGCCAACGCCGTAGAACGGGGCGGTATCGACATAGCGCACCCCGGCGTCCCACGCCGCGGTGACGATGCCGTTGCGGGTGTCGGGCGTGACGACGAAGCGGCTGCCGCCCATCGTCGCGGTGCCCAGGCCCATTGTCGTCACGTGCAGTTTCGTGCGGCCAAGCTGGCGCTTTTGGAATGTCGGCATGGTTCAGGTCTCCTCCGCGGGCCAGAGTGGCGGGGCGGCGGACCCAGGGCAAGCGTCCCCGGATGGTGCGGTGCGGCTGGGTCGCCCAGATCCAAAAGCGCGGCGAAAAAAATGGCCCGGACGAGCCGGGCCAAGGTGAGTGTGGTGGTTGTTGATTATCGGTGGATGCAATGGGGCTGCGACGTGATCAGGTCGCGTCGGTCAGCCCCGCCGCAGAAGCACAAGAAGCCAGCGCCCAGGCCGCGTCATCGGACCTGTGCAAATCAATTGTCCGGCGGATGCCGCCGAAATCCGTCGTCATCACCGGCGCGGCCATGAAACGGCGCAGGAATTCGTGGGACAGGTCCTCCACGACTAGAGCGTGATGACTGGAGGTGGGATCGCCGGATGTCTGAATCACGCGATCAAACAAAGAGCTAGAGCGGTATGGCTGAGCGAAAGCGATGTCATCCTGCTCTAGCGTATCGGTATAAATCCGCCGCGACGGCTCCGCCGCGCCCGCCAGGTGCGCGAGCAGAACGCTGAGCCCGCCAACGGCCAGTCCCGCAACCACGGCACGGATAAATCCGACGAACAGGCGCATCGATCCCTCCTCTGGCGTTACGGCGTTCAGCGATCGGTCAGGCTCGCAACAAAGCCAGTGCCGTTGATGCCGCGGTCTGAGGCTCTCGTCCGGCAGGATGCCGTCCCCATCACCGAAGGCGTGGCGCTGTTGCGCATGGTGTTCCCCTTTCACGCCGTCCTGGACGGCGCTGCTGTGGCGGCGTTGACGGTGGGTGAAACCGCGTGGTCCGCTGTGCCGGGAAAACTGTTACTTGTTAATGTTTCAACGCGAAACAGTGAACGTTGTCAGTGTAATATCCTGACATATGGCGGGCTTTTCCCGGTAAACGAGGGCGGCAAGTCTCGGCGGAAAAACTGTAGGAATTTGGCGAAAGATGCTCCGGTTATATCCCGGAATTTCCGCTTTCGTTCTCTGCGGGCGCCACAAAATCAGGCGCCGGACCGCGCTGGGTGCGCTCTGCCGCCGCCGCGTCGGTGTCGTAGCGCAGGATGAAGGAGCCGACCCGCAGGCGATCACCCGGGCTCAACCGTGCCGGTGCGGCAATCCGCCGATCGTTGAGGAAGGTGCCGTTGGTGGAATTCAGGTCGGCGACGATGAGGCGGTCGCCCTCCATGTCGATCCGGCAATGCATGCGCGACACGTCGGACCGAGCCAGCACCACCTCGCTGGGGGCGGCGCGGCCGATGGTGAAGGGCGGGCGGACGTCGAGGCGCTGGGCGAAGGCGGCGGGCGCCAGGATCTCCAGGCTATGACGCTCCGGCTCCGGCTTGACGTTCAGCGTGCGTTCGGTCGCGTCGGTTTTGTCGATGACTGGCGCGGCCAGTGGGGCGGCCAGTGGGGCGGCCAGCGGGGCGGCCAGTGGGGCGGCGGTGGCCAGGGTCGCGAACAGCGGCGGAAGGGCGGCGGCGGTCTGGTTCAGCGCCCAGCCGATGTAGTGCAGCGCGACGTCGGACGGCGCGACATGCAGGGCGCGGCCGCCCATCCGCCGGAACAGGCCAGTTTCGATCAGATAACCGATATGATCCTTCGCCGTCTGCACTGTCTGCCCCGTCAGGTCGAGCAGCCGAGCGGCAAGGCGGTCGGCGAGGATCGCCGATGGCTCCGGCATCGCGTCGTAGTGCCAGCGGAGTGCGGTGTGGATCAGGTTCCAATGGGACGGCGACAGCAGGTGGCGGCGGGCGTCGCTGCGCCGGGCGGGGGACAGGGCGGAATGGTCGAAGATGGCATCCGTCGCCGTCTGCCAGTAGTCCTGATAGACGTCGAGCGGGCGCAGGATCTGCGATCGCCACAGCGATGAGACATCGGCCGGGATGGCAATGGCGGGATTGCCGGCGACGTCGGCGACGATCCGGGCGAACTCGGCCAGATGGGCATCGAAGCGGGTGAGGAAGACCGCGGTCGGGGTCACGACGGTGCGGGCGAAGACTTGTCCGGGCGGGTCCAGATGGCAGTATCCCATCTGGCTGATCGACATCAGCCGCTCCTTCACAGTTGCGTCATCGAGCAGGAAAACCTGCTTCACCAGCCCGTACAGCTCCCCGGCGGGCGCACCGTTCCGCCCCTTGGTCGCCAAATGATTCAGGATGTGCCACTCCGCTCGGCGTGACAGCGCGGGGAAATGGGTGAACCACGCGTCCTGGTAGCCGAGGATCAGGCGAAGAATGTCACGCTCAGACATGGGCGGACGTCGCATTTTGGCCGCGTAACGACGCGCATCTGCCCCGCGTCAGCGGGGCAGTCCCGGCATTGTCGCAGTTGCGGCCTTCGGCGTGCATGCCCGTTGCACTATCACAACCGTCGGCCCACTGGAAAGTAAGCGGCGGCGGTTACTCCGCCGCCTGTTGCGCTGCCACCGCCTCGTACGGGAAGCGCTTCACCTTCGCCATGTTCATGCCCTCGATCCGCAGCAGCCGGGTGTCGTCCTTGCGCTCGGGCGAGTGCAGCACGCCGATATCGTACAGATACGCGTCGCCGGGCTTCATCACGTAGTCGCGGATCGCGCTTCGCCTTGCCGGGGTTGCCGTCGGTCGGGCGCGCGAGGCAATCCCAGTCGGTCATGATCGTTTCGCCGGCGGCCTGGCCGTAGATCGCCCAGGAGGGACCGTGATCGTGCGGCTTGCTGCTCTTCGGCGCCGATGTAGCCGTGCGCCAGAATGGTGAAGCCGAGTTCGGGATCTTCGTACAGCACCTGCCGCTCCGGCGTGCCTTCGCGGGATGTAGGTCGCGACGAACTCGCGGATCGGCCAGCACCTGCTTCACCAGGTCGCGCACTTTCTCGCGGCCCGGCGGTGCCCGGCTGGCTCTTCAGCGCGTCACGGCACTCGGCGGCGAACTGTTCGAGTGTGATGGCCATGGCGGATACCTCCTGCGTGGTTATCCCGGCGATACGGGTAGCAATGGCGCGATCGAGCGGTGATGCCGAAATGTTCGGCCAGGGCCTCGATCGCATCGGCGTGTTCGCTGTAGGGATCGGCGTTGCCGGGCCCGACGATGATGCAGCCGACCGACCGATCCGTTGCCCGCCCGGCGGCAGCATGGCGGTGACCAGCGCCTTGCCGTCCTCGTCGCGCAGCGTCAGGAACAGCGGCATCGCGCGCTGGATATGCGCTTCCTTGCCGATGTCCTGCTCGATGAAGACCGATGGTCAACGGATGGAAGCTTTCGGCGGCCTTCTCCCGTTCGCGCCGGTAGTGCTTCTCCACCGCGTGGCGCATCTCCTCGCGACTTCGGCCACCGCCTCGCCCTCGGTCACGAGGCGGAACCAGGTCCGATCATTCGGAGCGTCGCAGACATACTCCATGCGGGTCCTCCCGCTCGGCTTGGATTGGTGTCCGGCGCAGCTTAGGATGGATGTCGGCCGAGCAATGCAAACGCGTAGGCAAACGGTGGGCGAACGCATGGCGGAACGAGGCGCGGAACGCGGCGGGGATACGTTCGATTATGTGATCGTCGGCAGCGGCGCGGCGGGCTCGGTGCTGTGCGCGCCGCCTGACCGAGGACCCGGGCGTCACGGTCTGCGTGCTGGAATGCGGGCCGCCCGACCGGCATCCGTTCATCCACATCCCGGCCGGCTTCATCAAGATGCTGTTCAACCCGACCTACACCTGGCAGTTCCAGACCGAGCCGGGCGAGGGCATCAACGGCCGCCGCATCCCCACCACGCAGGGCCGCACGCTGGGCGGGTCGAGCTCGATCAACGGCATGATCTACAACCGCGGCCAGCGCGCGGATTTCGACAGTTGGGCGCAGCGCGGCAATCGCGGCTGGGGCTATGTCGACATGCTGCCCTATTTCAAGCGCACCGAGCGGCGGATCGGCATCGCCGACGACCGTATCCACGGCCGCGAGGGCAACCTGCCGGTCACCGACATCGACTGGATCCATCCGATCTGCGAGGCGTTCATCGCCGGCGCCGTCAGGAACTGGGGATTCCGCGCTGCGACGACTACAACAGCGGCGACGACCAGGCCGGCGTCGGCTATTTCCAGCGCGCGATCAATCGCGGCTACCGGCATTCGGCGGCGCGCGTGTTCCTGCATCCGGCGCAGGCGACCGGCCGGCTGGAGGTGCGGACCGATGCGCGCGCCGCCGCGCATCCTGTTCGACGGCACGCGCGCGAACGGCGTGCGCTACGTCGACGACCGCGACCGCACGACGCAGCGCGAGGTGTTCGCGCGCAAGGAGGTGATCGTCTCCTGCGGCACCGCCAACACCGCGAAGCTGCTGCAGATGTCCGGCGTCGGTCCGGCGTGGCTGCTGCAGCGAGCTCGGCGTGCCGGTGGTCGCCGATCTGCCGGTGGGCGAGAATTTCCGCGACCATTACTCGACCCGCATCGTCGCGCGGGTGAAGAACATCACGACGATCAACGAGATGTCGAACGGCATGGGCCTCGCCGGGCAGATCGCGCGCTGGGCAATGGGCAAGCCGAGCATCCTGGCGGTCAGCCCGTCGCTGGTGCACTGGTTCTGGAAGTCCGAGGACACGATGGACCAGCCCGACCTGCAGGGCGTGTTCAGCCCCGCCAGCTACAAGCAGGGCTTTGTCGGGCTGCTGGACGACTATCCCGGCATGACCTGCGGCGTCTGGCAGCATCGGCCGGAGAGCATCGGCTATGTGCGCGCGCGCTCGACCGATCCGTTCGAGGATCCGATCATCCAGCCGAACTACCTGACGGACCCGATGGATCAGCGCGTGCTGATGAACGGCATGAAGCTGGCGCGCAAGCTGCTGCACACGCAGGCGCTGGCGCCGTATTTCGATGGCGACGAGCTGCCGGGCCCGGACGTGCAGACGCGACGACGAGTGGCTGGGTTATGCGCGCCAGTACGGCTCCACCGCGTATCATCTGATCGGCACCGCGCGGATGGGACCGGCGAGCGACCCGACCGCGGTGGTGGACGACCAGTTGCGGGTGCACGGGTTGCAGGGGCTGCGCGTCGTCGATGCCTCGATCATGCCGAGCATGCCGTCGGCCAATACCTACAGTTCGACGATGATGATCGCGGAGAAGGCGTCGGACATGATCCGCGGCCGTCCGCCGCTGGCGCCGGTGGAGGGCGTGGCGCTGCATCTGACGTTTCATGACATGATTGATGCCCCATCCTGGCCCGGCTTGCCGGCGATTACAGCCGCTCTCGCGACCGGTCGCGGTCGGCGAGCACCCTGCTGCGCTAGCTCGGCGACCTGATCGCGTAGGGAGAGCCCCGACGATCAGGCACCCACATGGCGAAATTGTGGGTGCGCACGGAGCCTGCCTGCATACGCGCCATGTAACATCGGCTTGGCTGGATCCGCCCCGATCGGGTTACGGTCTCGCGCCTGTTCGAAAGGCGCATCCGTCACCCCCATGTCCGTCAACAAGACCGTTGCGCAACGCGCGATGTTCGTCTTCATCTGCTTCGTCTGGGGCACCACCTGGCTGGCCATGAAGATCGGCATCGCGACCGTGACGCCCGGCATCTTCGCCGGCCTGCGCTGGACCCTCGCCGGCGCTATCATCCTGTTGATCCGCCGCGCTCGGGGGGAGCGGGTGATGCCCCCGCCCAGGCTGTGGCTGCGGGTGATCGGCGTGTCGGTGTTGCTGATCACGCTGAACCAGATCATCCAGCTTTACGGCCTGAAGACGATCACCGCCGGTCTCGCTGCCGTGATCAGTTCGGCGCTGACGCCGATCGCGTTGCTGATGTTCTCGGTCGCCACCGGGCAGGAACGTTTCAATCGTCGCCAGTTGGGCGCGCTGGGTGTCGGCGTGATCGGCGTGCTGATGCTGTTCGGCCCGGCGGCGATCGCCGGCACGCTCGATCTGTGGGAAGTCGTGGGTGCGGCCGGCGTCACCGTCGGCTGCCTCTGCTACTGCGCCGGGTCGGTGCTCACCCGGCCGATTATGCGTAACGTGGAGCCTGTGCAACTGGCCGGGCTCACGGACCTGATCGGGGGCATGGTCCTGCTGGTCTCCTCCATCGTGCTGGAACCTGGGGCCGTCCAGTCTCTGCACATGAACTGGGGATGGCCGGCGTTCTTTGCCTGGCTCTATCTGCTCGGGCCGGGGTCGCTGATGTCTACGACCATGTATTTCCTGCTGGTGCGGGACTGGGGACCGAGCAAGCCGGGAACCTATGCGTTCATCTCACCGGTGATCGCGGTGGCGATCGGCTGTATGCTGTTCGGTGAGAAGCTGGATTGGGGCGACGCGATGGGCATGGCGCTGATGCTGGGCGCTGCGTTCCTGGCGTTGCGTCCCGCTCCGGTCCGCAGGGTGGTCGTTCCGGCGGGGGCAGCCAAGCCGGCCTAGTGAGCCGCGAAGCGGCCACAATTCGTCGCGTGACGCCCTGGTGCCATGGCACGTTGGTTGCTAAAGCATGGCTAAAGCATGGCCGGCGTGGCGACGGACAGCGTGGGCTGAAGGACAAAGCAATGGATATCGATCACGGCGACCTGGACGTCGCGGAACGCGAATTGCTGGCGTCGGCGACGCTCGAGGCACCATGGTCCTTGGTCGAATGTTTCGCCCACATGAGGCGCGAAACCCCCGAGGAAATAAATCGCGGCGGTGCGGAGATCGCGGATCGACTAACCCGGCTTGGCGTTCCCTGCACCGTGCACGAGCCCACACTGTTCCTGAGCACACCGAAAGCGAGCTGGCTTGAAGTAGAAGGACAGAAATTCGAGGCCAGACCGCCCTCTTTCGCGCCATCCGTGCCCAACGGGGTGGCAGCGCGTGTCATCGTCGTCCAGGGCAGCGACAAGCTGATCGAAGGCTATGCCCCCGCCACAGCCAATCTGTTCGGCGACGGCTTCGCGCCGATCGAAGGCGTCGGCGATGCCACCGGCTGCATTGTCGCCTATTTCGGTACGCTCAACGGCGACCGGATCGCCCAATACGAGAAGCTTGGCGCCGCGGCGGTGGTCGCGATCAATCCCGGCGAAAATCCCCACTGGGGCGGCGGATGCGCGTTCTGGGGTACGCCCGATACCGATGACCTCCCATCGAAGCTCGGCATTCCCGCCATCGCCGTGAACCGCCACGCCGGCGAACCGCTGCTCGCGGCCGCCAAGGCCGGCGGGTCCGCACGTGTCGTCACTGCACTCGACGAAGGATGGTACAAGACCAAGCTCCCGGTCGTCGAAATCCGCGGTACCGAACAGCCGGAACAATTCGTGCTGCTGCACGGCCACTACAATTCCTGGGATGTCGGCGTTGGCGATAATGCCACCGGCAACGCGGCAATGTTGGAGATCGCCCGCGTGTTGTGGCAGCACCGCGGCAAGCTTAAGCGCAGCGTACGTCTCGCATGGTGGCCGGGCCATTCCACCGGCCGCTTTGCCGGCAGCACCTGGTACGCCGATCGGTTCGCCATCGATCTCCTGCGCAACTGCGTGGCGCAGATCAATTGCAATTCACCAGGCTGCCGCTGGGCGACGTCCTACGAGATCATCCCCTGGATGGCGGAGAACGCGGCGTTCGTCGCCGAGGTCGTGCGCGATGCCGTCGGCAAGCCGGCCAGTGGTCGCAGGCCGCCGGCGGCGAACGACTACTCCTTCACCAATCTCGGAATCACCGGATATCTTTCGTCGTCTTCGCGCATCCCCGCCGCAGAGGTAGCCGCACGCGGCTACTACTACGTCATGGGCAATGGCGGGAACATTGAGTGGCACACCGTCTTCGACAAGTTCGAAATCGCCGACGCCAACATCCTGCTCGACGACATCAAGGTTTATCTCCTCGCGGTCTGGCGCAACGCCAACGCGGTTCTGCTGCCCTATGACTGGAGCGCCCTGCTGGCCGAGTTTGCCGACACCGTTAGTGCCTATCAGCGCGCAGCAGGTAGCCGGTTCGATCTGACGCCGGCCCAGGACGCTGTGGCGGCGCTTCGGGACAGCGTCGCGCGCTTCGAGCGTGCGATGCGAGCCGGCAGCATCGCGCCGGCTGAGGCCAATCGAATATTGCTGCTACTATCGAGGCATCTGGTGCCGCTGAACTACGTCAAGGGCACGCGCTTCCGGCGCGATATGGCATTGCCGCCGGCACCGTTGCCTTGGCTGGCGATCGCGGAGGAGCTCGATCGCTACCCGCCCACGGCGATCGGCTTTGCGCTGACCCAATTGCAGCGCGGCTGCAACCATGTCGTCGGCGGCTTGATGGATGCGCGGGACCTCGTCGAGTCGGCTTTGGACAGCGCACGGGTGAACCGCACGTCGTAAGCAGCGGCTCTGCTACGGGATCATTCGTCGGGCGCTCATGCAGCGAAGCGGCGAAAAGCAATTCATTCGCAATGGGGTATCAGCCGTGATGGGCAATTCATTCGGGCGACGCAGTCTGGTGCGCGGATTGGGTGGCGGAGCCGCGTTGCTGGCGACAGGGCCTCGCTTGTCGTTCGCCGCCGCGCCACCGATTGTTGTCACCGCGTTTGGCGGCGTCTTCGAAAAAACGATCCGTGAGGTGATCGTCGCCGACTTCGAGAAGAAGAGCGGTAGCAAGGCGCAGGTGATGAGCGGCCAACCGGAACAATGGATGGCGCAGGTTCAGGCAAACCGCGCGCATCCGCCAATCGACGTCATGCTGAACAACGTCGATGGCGCTATCCTGGCAGGCAGGCTGGGCATCGTAGAGAAACTGGACGCCGCCAAGATCCCCAATTTCGCCGACATTCCGAAGCAGTTGAGCGACATCGTCGAAGGTTGGGGCGTGATCTTCACGTTCGGCTCCTGGGGCTTTGCCTATCATGAGCGTCTGAAGGAGCCGCCGAAGACTTACGCCGAGCTGATCGAAGGCACGATCAGTGGCAAGTACCGTACCGCGTTGCCGAACGCAGGCTATACCGGGACGCCGGCGGTACTGATCTGGGCATTCGCTGATGTGCTCGGCGGATCCGTCGACAATGTCACACCGGCTTTCGATGCGATCAAAAAGATGAAGCCGAACACGGCATTCTTCTCCAGCATTACCGATCCGCTGACGCTGCTGCAAAGCGGCGAGGCGGATATCAGCCTGTATCCGGATGGCCGTACCTGGGCGGCTTACGATTCGGGCGCCACCTGGATCCGTTTCCTCAATCCAAAAGAGGGCGCGGTCAATCTGCCCAGCATCGTGCAGAAGGTGACCAACGGCTCCGATCTCGGCTGGACCTACATCAATTCGATGCTCGATCCCGTGTTGCAGGCGCAGGTGGTGGATCGGCTCGAGTACGGCACCAGCAATCCGAAGGTAAAGCTGCCCCCGACGCTGCAGGCGCGGATCACGCCTTGGCAGGATTGCCGCTGGGCGCCGTTCGAAAAGATCAATGCGGTGAAATCCGCATGGGTGGAGCGCTGGAACAAGGAGATCAACGCCTGATACTTTGTGTCCTCATGGGTGCTTCACTGGTGCGCGCCGGCTCCTCATCCGTGTCGTGGCCGAATTTATGACGCGGAGAGGCAAGTGGCCGCTGGGCTTCGGTGTCTGGCGCGGCGCTGGCATCCCGATGGCGTGGGCTGCACCGGCCGCATTGTTCCTGATCGGTTTCTTCCTGCTGCCTCTGCTGCAGAACGGGGTGCGCAGCTTCTTCCCAAACGGCGGCGAAACGGGCTTTGGCATCGCCAACTACGCCAAGCTGTTCACCGATCCCTATTACCTTGGGGTGCTCGGCCAGACATTGCTGCTCAGCCTGATGGTCGCTGCGATCAGTGCAGTGATTGGCTATCCCGTCGCCTGGTTCATGGTGCGCAAAGCCGGACGCTGGCAAAGCCTGGTGATCTTCATGCTGATCGCGCCATTGCTCACCTCGATTATCATGCGCACTTTCGGCTGGCGCGTTCTGCTGGCGCGGTTCGGCATTGTGAATATCGTGCTGCGCTCGGCCGGCTTGATCACCTCGCCAGTCGACTTCCTGCGCTGGCCCGGCGTCGCCGTGATGGCGCTGATTCACGTCCTGGTGCCGTTTATGGTGATGGCCATCGCCGCCTCGCTGCAAGGCGTCGACCGAAGGCTGGAGGAATCCGCCAGGCTTCTCGGTGCCAGCCAGGTATCCACCTTCCTTCGTATCACGCTGCCGCTGACGCTGGACGGCGTGGCAACCGGCTTCATCCTGGTCTTCATGCTGGCGAACGGTAGTTTCGTGACGCTGCTATTGCTGGGTGGCGGCTGGCAAACTCTGCCGTTGCTGATCTTCCAGCAATTCAGTGTCACCCAGGACTTTTCGCTCGCCAGTGCCATGAGCATGGTGCTGCTGGCTGCCGCCGCCGCCTGCATGTTCGTGCAGCTTCGGCTGATCCGCCGCCAGGGCGTGCGCGCAGCATGAAGGGCAGCATCTCGGACCAGCTCGGCCAGGCCGGGCTGGTGGCATTCGTCGTGGCGTTTTTCCTTTTCCTCCTGGCGCCGATCCTGATCGTGGTCGTCGTGTCGTTTTCCTCGCTCGGCTATATCGGCTTTCCAATTCCAAGCTACACGCTGAGATGGTTTCGTCGCGTATGGGAATACGCGCCGTTTCTCGACGGGCTGTGGGTCAGCATCAAACTCGCGGTCGCGTCCACCGTGCTGGCCGCGGTGCTGGGTGTGCCGGCGGCGCTGGCGCTTGGTAGAGCCCGCAGTGGCTGGGCCAATGCACTCGCGACATTCCTCTTGGCACCCCTGTCCATGCCAATGGTCGTGCTCGGCTTCGCGCTGCTGTTCTACCTGTCGGCACTGGGCTTCGGCCTGTCCTTCATGCCGCTGCTGATCGCTCACACCGTCATTGGCATTCCTTATCTGCTGCGCACGGTGATCGGCGTCTACCGTTCGCTGCCTCCGGATTTTGAGGAGGCCGCCGCGATCCTCGGCGCCGACCGGCGCAGCACCATGATCCACGTCACCCTGCCGCTGATCCGGCCAGGCGTGTTTGCCGGCGGCTTGTTCGCCTTCTTGGTTTCATTCGATAATTTACCGATTTCGTATTTCTTCGGCACGCCGTCCACCAGCACGCTGCCCGTCGTCATGTTGAGCTATATCCAGGACCAGTTCGATCCTTCCATCGCGGCGGTCAGCACTGTGCAGATGATCCTCGCGCTCGCCGTACTGCTGGTCGTCGACCGCATTTATGGTCTGCGCCAGCTTGGGGCGCCGTCATGAACATCAGCAATCGCGTGAGGAGCCTGACCGCCGAGGACAGTATGGCGACTTGTGGTACGGCAGAGCTGGTTCTGGATGGAATTTCGAAAAGCTTCGGTGGCACAATGGTGTTGCAGCCGCTGCGCCTGACCGTGCCCGGTGGCGCCCTGGTGGCGCTGCTTGGACCGTCCGGCTGCGGCAAAACCACCACGCTGCAAATCATCGCGGGATTCGAGCACGCCGACACAGGCCGCGTGCTGGTCGGTGGCGCGGATATTTCCCGCCTGCCGCCCAATCGTCGCCGTCTCGGCATGGTGTTCCAGAACTACAGCCTGTTCCCGCATATGACGATCGGCGACAATGTCGCCTTCGGCCTGAAGATGGCCGGCTGCCCGAAATCGCAGATCGGCGAGCGCGTGGCTCAGGCGCTTGCCACGGTGCGCCTGGCCGGCATGGACGCGCGCTATCCAAATCAGCTCTCCGGCGGCCAGCAGCAGCGCGTCGCTCTGGCACGCTCGCTGGTCACCAACCCGAGGGTGCTGCTGCTGGACGAGCCGCTGGGAGCGCTGGACAAGAACCTGCGCGAGAGCATGCAGTTCGAACTGCGACAATTGCAGCAGACGCTGGGCATTACCACCGTCCTCGTCACGCATGACCAGGAGGAGGCCCTGACCATGAGCGATCAGGTCGCCGTGATGCGCGACGGGCAACTGGTCCAGTTCGGCCCACCGTCAGAAGTCTATCATCGGCCAGCATCTCGCTTTGTTGCGGAGTTCCTGGGCGCCTCCAACGTGATCGAGGTCGTGAAGCTGCGCCACGCCGGGGGGCGCCTCGAAGCGCGCCTGTTGCAAGGAGGTGCGACGATCGAAACCGGCGCACCGGGGAGCGGCGTAGTAGCCGAACATCTGCACGTCGCGGTGCGTCCCGAGAGCATATCGGTTTCGACGGCGCCATTGTCGGGGATCAACAGCTTTGCCGCGGTCGTTACCGGCCATGTCTTCCGCGGCACGCATCACGCGGTGCAGGTCGCGCTGTCACAGGGGGGGCAGGCGCTGCTTGCGTATGTGCCACCGCGCGATGTCCTACCAGGACAACTCGACGCCGGCGCTAAAATCTGGTTGCGCTGGCGGCCGGAGGATGCCGTGGTGCTAGGCGCGGAACCGGAAGGCACCGTTTGAAATCGCCCCCTCAATCAAGGTTAGGTCGGCCAAGGTTAGGTCGGCGAAACTTGCGAAAATCCCGCAGGCCGCCTATCGCCCCTGACCGGTCGAAGGGAGGCGCAGATGATACGGGTGTTGAAGCAGGGAGCCACGGAAGCCGAGAAGACCGAGGCCGACCGCAAGGTGCGCCAGACGGTCGAGAGCGATCCTGGAGGATATCGCCGCGCGCGGTGACGCGGCGGTCCGCGAACTGTCGGCGAAATTCGACAAGTGGGAGCCGCCGAGTCTTCCGGCTGCGCGCCTGATGAGATCCAGTCGCTGATCGCCACGCTGCCGGCGCAGGTGATCGAGGACATCAAGTTCGCTCAGACGCAGATCCGCCGCTTCGCCGAGGCGCAGAAGGCGGCGCTGACGGATATCGAGGTCGAGACGCTGCCCGGCATCCGGCTCGGCCACAGGAACATCCCGGTCGCCAGCGTCGGCTGCTACGTGCCCGGCGGGCGCTATCCGATGGTCGCCGTCGGCGCACATGTCGGTGCTGACCGCCAAGGTCGCCGGCGTGACGCGCGTCGCCGCCTGCACGCCGCCGCTGAACGGGGTGCCTCCGGCCGCGACGTCGCGGCGATGGCACTGGGCGGGGCGGACGAGATCTATCTGCTGGGCGGCATCCAGGCGGTCGCGGCGATGGGGCTGGGCACCGAGACGCATTCCGGCCGTCGACATGCTGGTCGGTCCCGGCAACGCCTTCGTGGCCGAGGCGAAGCGGCAGTTGTTCGGCCGCGTCGGCATCGACCTGCTGGCCGGCCCGACCGAGACGCTGATCATCGCCGACGACACCGCCGACGTCGAGATGTGCGCGACCGATCTGCTGGGCCAGGCGGAGCATGGGCCGACCTCACCCGCGGTGCTGCTGACGACCTCGCGCAAGATCGCCGACGGGATCCAGGCGGAGATCGACCGGCAGTTGGCCGTGCTGCCCACCGCCGACATCGCCAGTGTGGCCTGGCGCGACTACGGTCAGGTGATCCTGTGCGACACGGATGAGGAACTCGCTGTCCGAGGCCGATCGCATCGCCAGCGAGCACGTGCAGGTGCTGACGCGGGAGCCGCGGTGGTTCCTGGAGCGGATGACGCAACTACGGCGCGCTGTTCCTTGGCAAGGAAACCAATGTCGCCTACGGCGACAAGGTCATCGGCACCAATCACACGCTGCCGACGAAGAAGGCGGCTCGGTATACCGGCGGACTGTGGGTGGGGAAGTTTCTGAAGACCGTGCACGTATCAGGAGGTCAGCCCGGAGGCGACGGCGATGATCGGGGAATACTGTTCCCGTCTTTGCGCCATCGAGAATTTTGCCGGGCACAAGGAGCAGGCGGACCTGCGGGTGCGGCGGTACGGCGGCAAGAACGTCTGAAGGCGTTTCCTGAAATCGAGGCAGGCCGTCACTTCCTGATTACTTCGGGAAACCGTCGCCTTTAAACGAATACGACAGCTTGACTAGGATGGCAGCGAAGTCTGTGGCTTAGTCCGCCGAGCGTTAGGTGCGGTCGTCTGGGCATGGATTTTCGCGAGACGCTTTATCATCTCGGCCTGTCGTTGGCGCTGGGGCTTCTGATCGGCGTCGAGCGGCACTGGCGCGAGCGCGACGAGACCGAGGGCCACCGCACGGCCGGCGTACGCACCTTCGGTCTGATCGGGCTTCTCGGTGGTCTGGCGGCGTGCATGTCGGCGGTGGCCGGGCCGCAGCCTCCCTGGGCTCTTTTGATCCTGATTGGGATTTGTTTTACGGGCTTCTCTGCTGCCGTGATCCTGTTTCGCTTGCGCGAGGCGGTGGTGGAAGGAACATTCAGCGTCACGAGCGTTGTTGCCGCCCAGGCAACCTTTCTCCTCGGCAGCCTGGCAGTGCTCGGGGATGCGCGGGTCGCGGCCGCTGCCGGCGTGGCCGTCGCAGCCGTACTGGCCAGCCGGGAGCTGTTGCACGGGTTTGTCGAGCGGATTTCCTGGCAGGAGCTGCGTTCGGCGGTCCTTTTGCTGTCGATGACCTTTGTCATCCTGCCTTTGCTACCGAGCCAGCCCGTGCCTCTGCTGGGCGGCCTCAATCCGGCAAAAGTGTGGATTTTTGCGATCACGCTCGCAACCGTATCGTTCGTTGGTTACGGCGCCACGCGCATTCTGGGCGAGCGGCACGGTCTGCTGCTGGCCGGCGCCGCGGGCGGTCTCGCCTCATCGACGGCGGTGGTGCTTAGCAACGCGCGGAGCGCAACGCCCGAGACGGCCAATGCTTCGGCCGCCGGTGCCCTGGTCGCCGGAGCGGTCTCTTATGCCAGGACTGCGGTTCTCGCCGTCGCCCTGGCACCACAGGTGGGGCGCTTTCTGGTCCCAGCTCTGGCAGCCGGCGTCTGCGGGCAGGTTGCCGTCGCCGGGCTACTGGCCCGCCAGGCGTCGCCGCAACCGGGAGCCGCCGCTGCCAATCCGTTCGAGCTTTGGTCGGTCCTCAAACTTGCACTCCTGATTGCGGTTGTCGGTCTTCTCGCCGAGCAGGCTCGCGGCTATTTCGGCACTGCCGGCTTGTACGTCGTTTCGGTTGTCTCTGGGCTTGCGGATGTCGATGTGGTCACGCTGTCGGCTGCTGGTCTGGTCCCGAATCAACTGGATGCCCAGGCTGGCGCCTTGGCCATCCTGCTGGCGGTCGCATCCAACACCCTTGCGAAGGCCGGTTACGGAGCATTCCTTGGAACGGCACGGTTCGGGATTATCTTCGGTGTCGGGACGGCTGTGGCGGCCATTGCCGCCGTGGTTGCCCAACTGGCGGCAGCGAAACTTCTGCCGCACGGGTGAGAGGCGCCGGCCGAGCCTGCCGGAAATCGGCCGGCGCGCACGGGTGGGTGCCGATCCGTTTTAGCCGCGCCGCAGCATCCGCTTGCCCAACCCGCCCAATGCCCCGAAACTCGCTTCCGAAGACAGAAGGAACCGCGGGACCGTGGCCGGATTCAAGAGTACCGAGAACGATACATCGCCTCGCGCGATCTGGAAGTCGCGGTCAACGCCGCCGTGACGCTGCAGCGCCCGCTGCTGGTGAAGGGCGAGCCAGGCACCGGCAAGACCGTGCTGGCGCATGAGGTCGCCGCAGGCGCTCGGCCTCGCGCTGATCGAGTGGCACATCAAGTCGACCACCAAGGCGCAGCAGGGGCTTTACGAATACGACGCGGTGTCCCGCCTGCGCGACGGCCAGCTGGGCGATCCGCGGGTGCACGACATCGCCAACTACATCGTGCGCGGCAAGCTGTGGGACGCGTTCGAGGCCGACGAGCCGGTCGTCGTGCTGATCGACGAGGTGGACAAGGCCGATATCGAGTTCCCCAACGATCTGCTGCTGGAACTCGATCGCATGCAGTTCTTCGTCTACGAGACGCGCAAGACGATCGTGGCCAAGCATCGGCCGGTCGTGATCATCACCTCGAACAACGAGAAGGAACTGCCGGACGCGTTCCTGCGCCGCTGCTTCTTCCACTACATCCGCTTCCCCGATCGCGAGACGATGGAGCGGATCGTGCAGGCGCACTATCCCGACATCCGCAAGGACCTGGCGCGCGAGGCGCTGAACGTGTTCTTCCAGATCCGCGAGGTGCCGGGCCTGAAGAAGAAGCCCAGCGACGTCGGAACTGCTGGACTGGCTGAAGCTGCTGATGGTGGAGGACCTGCCGGTCGAGGCGCTGCGCACCAACGAGAAGCACCTGGTGATCCCGCCGCTGTACGGCGCGCTGCTGAAGAACGAGCAGGACGTGCATCTGTTCGAGCGGCTGGCGTTCCTGGCGCGGCGCGGCGCCTGATGTTCTCGCACCTGATCCTGGGGCTGCGGCCGGCCGGGCTGCCGACCTCGATCACCGAGTATCTGACGCTGATGGCGGCGATGAAGGCCGGCGTGGCGGAATACAGCGTCGATGATTTCTACTATCTGGCCGCGCGACGCTGGTGAAGGACGAGCGCCATCTGGACCAGTTCGACCGCGTGTTCGCGCAGTGCTTCAAGGGGCTGGAACCGCCGGAGGGCGTGAAGGCCGCAGGAACTGCCGGAGGAATGGCTGCGCAAGCTGGCCGAGAAGCTGCTGACGCCGGAGGAGATGGCGAAGATCGAGGCGCTGGGCGGCTTCGAGGCGCTGATGCAGCGGCTGAAGGAACTGCTGGCGGAACAGAAGGACCGGCACCAGGGCGGCTCGAAATGGATCGGCACCGCGGGGACGTCGCCGTTCGGCGCGTACGGCTACAACCCCGAGGGCGTGCGCATCGGCCAGGACGAATCGCGCCATCGGCGCGCGGTGAAGGTGTGGGACAGGCGCGACTTCCGCGATCTGGACGACACGGTCGAACTGGGCACGCGCAACATGAAGCTGGCGCTGCGCCGGCTGCGCCGGTTCGCGCGGCAGGGCGCGGCGACCGAACTCGATCTGCCGGACACGATCCGCTCGACCGCGAACGAACGCCGGCACGCTGGACCTGAAGATGGTGCCGGAGCGGCACAACACGGTGAAGGTGCTGCTGTTCCTCGATGTCGGCGGCTCGATGGACGATTACGTCAAGCTGACCGAGGAACTGTTCTCGGCGGCGCGGTCGGAGTTCAAGCATCTGGAATACTACTACTTCCACAACTTCCCCTACGAGCGGGTGTGGAAGAACAACCGCCGCCGGCATGAGGAGCGGCATCCCGACCTGGCAGGTGCTGCGCACCTACGGCCCGGACTACAAGCTGATCTTCGTCGGCGACGCGGCGATGAGCCCGTACGAGATCACCATGCCGGGCGGCACCGTCGAGCACTTGAACGACGAGGCCGGCACGGTCTGGCTGGAGCGGCTGACCGTCGCACTACCGCCGCGCGGCGTGGCTGAATCCGACGCCGAAGCAAAGTTGGGGGCATGTGCGGTCGATCAGCATGATCAACGACCTGATGGAAGGCCGGATGTTTCCGCTGACGGTGAACGGGATCGACGAGATGACGCGGGAACTGAGCCGGTAGGGGGCTGCGATCGACCCGCAGCCGGGCGACGATAAGCGGACAAGGCCAGAGCGCCATGCGGCTTGGCGGGTAGGCGGGCCAGCAGCCTGAACCTACCCCTATACTATGACCGAACCGTCGGCTGCGCATTGGAGTTTGGTTTGACGCAATTTACCCTAGTTAATCTCGGCCTGGTTCTACTGATTTCATCGCTGACCGCGATCATCTCCCGTCGCCTGAGGCTGCCTTACAGTGTCGGGCTCGTCGTGGCTGGCATTGGCCTGTCCCTGCTTCCGGTCGGCATCACGTTGCCGCTGACGCGCCAACTCATTTTCGACGTGTTCCTGCCACCGCTCATCTTTGAGGCCGCGTTGCACCTGAAGTGGCGGCCGTTCCTCCGTGATTTGCCGCTCAACGCCAGCCTGTCATTCCCGGGTGTTGTTATCGCTGCGGCTTTCGTTGCGGCCGGGATGCATTTCCTGGTGGGCTGGAGTTGGATCGGCGCGTCGTTGTTTGGGGTCCTCATCGCCGCCACCGACCCCGTGTCGGTCATCGCCGCGTTCAAGGAGGTGAAAGTCGATCGGCGGTTGAGTATGACAGTGGAGACCGAAAGCCTATTGAACGACGGTGCCGCCGCCGTTGGCTTTACGCTCGTGGGTGCCATTGCAGCGGGCGCGTCCACGGGGCCTGGCGCCATTGCCTGGGCGTTGGTCTGGACGGTGGTGGGAGGGATTGCGGCGGGGCTTGCGGTTACCTTGCCGCTGTTGTTGCTGGCGTGGCGGACGGAAGACCATCTGGTCGAGATCACGCTGACCACGATCGCCGCCTACGGGTCATTCCTGCTCGCCGAACACTTTGAGATGTCGGGTGTGCTGGCCTCCATGACGGCGGGTCTTGTTGTCGGTAACGTGGGTCTAACGCGTGTGATCTCGGAGGCCGGACGCGGCCACGTCGTCGCATTCTGGGAATACGCGGCCTTCCTCTCGAATTCGGTCGTCTTCATCCTGATTGGTGGGCATGAAGCCCACCAGCCAATCAACCTGGTGGCCGGAGCGGCTGCTCTCGCCGTCGTTCTCGTGCTTCTCGGCCGGGCAGTGGCCGTGTATCCCATCTGCGCACTCTTCTCACGGTCGGCGCTTGCCCTCGACCGCCGTTATCAGCACGTGCTCGTCTGGGGCGGTCTGCGCGGCGCCCTTGCACTGGCTCTCGCGCTTGCACTTCCCAGCGACGTGCCGGAGCGCCAGGAAATCATCGTGGTCGCCTTTGCCGTGGTCGCGTTCTCGATCTTCGTCCAAGGGTTGACGATGCCTTGGCTGATCCGCCGACTGGGCCTGTTGATAAATGTTCTCGAATGATTGCCGTCCAAGTTTGTCGCTACTACCGCACCGTCGCACAAATCTCCTCCAACTCGGCCTGCCGGCGCTCCAGCCAAGCCAGATCGTCGGGCGGCAACCGCTCGCGGCAGCCTTCGACAATCCGTCTTCCGCAACCGGCCAGGTGCGCGCGCAATCTTTCATCCTCCGCCGTCCGCGCGACGTCCTGTAACAGACGCATCAGCCTCAGGCTGACAGCGGTGTCGCGTGTCGCGTAGGCTCTAATCTGCTCGATCGCCGTATTGAGCAGTTGATCAACGGTGATCCACGGCAGAACCACGCGCTGCACATGTGGCGGACCATACAGCAGACTGGCGGGTGACGCTCGGCCGGCAAAGCGGATCAGGATCCGGGTTAGCTGGTCGATACAGCCAATGGCTGTGCTGGGATCGTTCACTGCAGGCGAGATTGCCCGCAACGCGATATCCACGATCTGCAGCACACCGAATTCCACATCCTGCTGCAACGTGCGCATCGGGCCGATATCGAATGCGCCGGTCAGTTGCACCGCATGATCGGTGTCCAGCCGCGTGCGGCGCGAGACCATGAACAGCGGCACGCCAGCCGGAACGAACTGGCCTACACGGCGCAGCACGCGGATACGCAGGTGATACATCCGTGCGAAGGCGAGCAGCCGCGTGGTGTCGATGAACCGAATGTAGCCGGAGAGCTCGTTGATGACAGGGAACTCGGGTCCCTCGGTGGGCGCAACCCGCTGTTCCTGCTGATGATACCGCTCACGAGGATGCGGCATCAGCTCGTCTATCACGTCCTCAGTCTCACGGGCGATCCGGTCAACGATGTGGTTGACGCTGATCGCATGCGAGATGTGATGGATGAAGAATATCAGCCAGCCGACGCTGGTCAGCGCGAGCAGCATCGCGCCCAGCACCGTCAGCACCGGCGCGAATTGAAACGGGTGGGATCGAGCCGCCGGCAGCGCGGCAAGGCAATAGGAAAACGTGCCGAGAAAGATACCCAGGGTCCACTGCGTGCGTGCGGTCCCGCACAAAGCTGATCAGAATGCGCGGGGAGAACTGCATCGACGCGAGCGTCAGCGTCATCAGCAGGATGGCGAAGACGATCGAAACGACCGTCATGATCGAGGTCGCGATCACGCTGAGGATGGCCTGAGCAACCTGGGCGTCTTCGCGAGAGGGAAACAGCACGGTCGGCAACCAACTGGCAGTGACCGGGAAGGCCTCCTCGACCCAGGACAAAACGGCCCCGCACAAGCCCAGGATGACGGCGATCACCAGGGGGCGGATCAGGAAGCCGCCTCGCAGGGCGTAGCCGAGGGATCGCAGGCGCAGGGGTAGTTGCTTCAGCACGTCGGATGTCTCCGAGATGGTAAGTACCCGTTTGCGCGCGTCGTTGAAACTGATTCCGGCCGGAGTGATCTGGCGAAGGATGCTGCCTGGCCAACGGATGGTCGAGGTTGCGACACAGTGATCCGTCACCCTGCCCCTCACCGCCGATCGGCGGTTGTTCGGCGATTCCGCTGTTGCGCGCAGCCGGAGCGTCGGGTTTGCTGCACCTGCGCGTGAAAGCTGCTCAGGAGAGCGTATGCCGAAGATCATTCCCGTCGCCGACTTCGATTGCGTTGTCTTCGGCGCAACCGGCGATCTGACTCTGCGGAAACTGCTTCCCGCCCTGTATTACCGATTCCGTGACGGCCAGATGGCCCGCCGAATCCCGCATCATCGGCGCCGCTCGGTCGCATCTGACCGATGAGGATTTCCGCCAGCGTGCCGCAGGAGGCCCTGGAAAAGCACGTGCCGGCGGTCGATCGGGAGGCTGATATCGTCTCCCGCTTCCTCGGGCGGTTGCATTACATCGTCATCGATGCGACCGCGGCGGACGCGGACTGGGGCGGCGTTCCACGACGTGCTGGATGCCGATCGGGTGCGGGTCTTCTATCTGGCGACCTCGCCCGATCTGTATGGCCCGATCTGCCGGGCGCTGGCGACCAACGGGCTGGTGACGGATGACGTCGCGGGTGGTGCTGGAGAAGCCGATCGGTCACGACCTCGAGTCCGCGCACGCGATCATCGAAAGCGTCGGCAAGGTGTTCACCGAGGCGCAGACCTTCCGCATCGACCATTACCTGGGCAAGGAGACGGTGCAGAACCTGATGGCGCTGCGCTTCGCCAACACGATCTTCGAGCGGCTGTGGACCGCCGACGTGATCGACCACGTGCAGATCACGGTGGCCGAGACGGTCGGGCTGGAAGGCCGCGGCGGCTATTACGACAAGTCCGGCGCGCTGCGCGACATGCTGCAGAACCACATGCTGCAGCTTCTGTGCCTGATCGCCATGGACCCGCCGGTGTCGCTGGACGCCGACCGGGTGCGCGACGAGAAGCTGAAGGTGCTGCGGGCGCTGAAGCCGCTGGAGCCGCATGAGGTCGCAGCGCACGACGGTGCGCGGCCAGTACACCCAGGGCGCGATCGACGGGAAACCGGTGCCGGGTTACCTGCAGGACCTCGGCGCGGACGAGCCGTCTCACACCGAGACGTTTCGTGGCGCTGAAGGCCGAGGTGCGGACCTGGCGCTGGGCCGGCGTGCCGTTCTACCTGCGCACCGGCAAGCGGCTGCCGTCGAAAGTGTCGGAGATCGTCATCCAGTTCCGCGCGCCGCCGTTCTCGATCTTCCCGGCCGACGCGGCGGAGTGGCGGCCGAACTCGCTGATCATCCGGCTGCAGCCCGAGGAGGGGATGCGGCTGGAGATGATGACCAAGGACCCCGGCCCCGGCGGCCTGCGGCTGTCGCCGACGGGGCTGGATATCCGGTTCGAGACGACGTTCGGCAAGCGTTTCCCGGATGCCTATGAGCGGCTGCTGATGGACACGGTGCGCGGCAATCCGACCTTGTTCATGCGGCGCGACGAGGTCGAGGCGGCGTGGACCTGGGTGGAACCGATCCTGGAAGCCTGGTCGTCTCGCCCCGAGCAGCCGCGCCCCTACCCGGCCGGAAGCTGGGGGCCGACAGCCGCGATCGCGCTGATCGAGCGCGACGGGCGGACCTGGCACGAGAGTTAGGGAGGGGCTGCTGCCTGCTGGCCCCGCAAGGCCGGCGTGGCAGAGGCGTCACGGTCCCCCCTTCCGAGCATTAACCTTCCGTTAAGATGTGGGGCGTATTCCAGGGCGGCGAAATTTCGTCAGCACCGGACCCGATGGTTTCCATGCCGCCCACCCCTCCGCCGCGCAAATATCAACATGCATCGCTGGTGGGTGCGCTGATCGATCAGACGCAAGCCAGCGCGCTCGCCCCGAACCTGGACCCGACGTCGACGGACGTGCTGATCGCTCGGCTGGCCAAGGCGCACAATGTCCAGCCCGCCATGCTGGTCGCCGCCTGCCGCGACTTCATCTCCCGCTTCGGGTTGCAGCAGCGCCAGCTCTCATCGCTCGCCAAGGCGCTGCGGCAGGACCCCTTGGGCTATGACGGCGAGGACAGTCTCGCGCTGTCGCATGGCATCAACGATCACAAGAATATCTGGCTGACCGTTGCCGCTGTCGGCGAAGAGGTCCTCGCATCCTACCTGAAGGGCGAATATCCGCAGACCGCCGCGGTGATCCTGTCGATGATCGACGCCAACCTCGTGGCCAAGATCATCCGTCATTTCCCGGACGACCTGACCGCCGACGTGCTGTACCGGCTGCTGCATCTGGAGTTGGTGAAGTCCGACCTGCTGACCTCCATCGCCGTGTCGCTGCGCGCGGAAATCTACACGCCGCTGCAGGGCAAGGCGAAGCACACCACGTCCAAACTGGTGGCCACGATCCTCAACAATCTCGATAGCGCCGATTCCACGCGTTACCTCGATGTGCTGCGGGCCCGCAGCGTCGAACTGACGGAGCAGGTTGAGGCGCATATGTTCACCTTCGACGACCTGCTGTCCCTGGCGCCCGAATATATCCAGACGATCGTTGCATCCGTGGATAAGGATCAGCTTTGCATCGCTTTGAAGGGCGTATCGGCGGACGGCCGCAAGATCATGACGTCGCAGATGTCGACACGCGGGGCCAAGGCGTTCGAGGCGCAATTCGCAAATCTCGGGCGGATGAAGCTCAAGGACGTTAATCTCGCGCGCAACCAGATCCTGGGGTACGCACGCGAATTGGCGGCACAGGGTCTGATCGACCTGGATAAGTCGAGCGACGACGCCGTTTCGGCCTGACAATCTGGCATTGATGGAGGTTATTTCGAATGGAAGACGAAAATGTCACAGAGCAGCTTCTGCCTGTCCTCGATATCAACGTGACGCTCAGCGCCGTGCTGGGGTCGTCGGCCATTCCGATATCGCAACTCCTGAAACTGGGTCGCGGCGCCGTGGTGGAACTGGACCGCAAAATCGGCGAGCCGATCGATATCCACATCAATAACCGCTGCATCGCGCGTGGAGAGGTCGTAACGATCGCCGGGTCGCGCCTGGGCGTGACGATGACCGAAATCGTGAAGATCCGCTGATTGCGCCTGGAGCGATGGGGAATGTTCCGGACGTGGCCGGGTAGCCGCCGGTCCGGAGCTCAAGCGCCCATCGCTTCCGGTTGCGCCACGTCCATTCAGGTGCGAGGCACGACCTTTGCTTGTTGATTTCCTCTTCACGCTTTCATACGTCGTCATCACGGTTGCTGTGCTCTCGCAGCAACAAGCGCGGGTCGCTCGCGCATCTGAGCAAGATTCCCGCGGCGCTGATCAGCTCCATCGTGCTGCGCTGGCTGGGCGGTCTCTGGAGCCACTCGCTGCTCATCACCGGCACGCCGGCGCCCGGCCGGCTGGGTCTGTTGATCCGGCTGGTCACCTATGTCGAATCCAGCCAGTCCGTTACGGTGCTGGTTTTCATGTATCTCTCCTTCGTCGTGTTCAACTTCTTCATCACGTCGAAGGGCATTTCCCGCGCGTCGGAGGTGCTGGCGCGGTTCTATCTCGATTCGGTTCCGGGCCGGCAGATCGCCATCGACGCCGACCTTGCTTCCGGCCTGACGGACTATGTATCGGCCAAGCAAAGCCGGCTCGAAATCAACGAGCGCAGCAGCCTCTATAGTATGCTCGACAGTATCAGCAAATTCATGGTTGCGGAGAATACCTGCAGCATCCTGGTGCTGATCCTGTTCGGCGCGGGCTTCGCGTTCACCCACTGGTCACAGCATGGCGGTGACTGGAATCTCAGCGCCATCTTCGGTGCGGGGCTGCTGTGGCAGGCTTCCCAGCTTACGAGCGCCTGCGCCTATAGCTATATCCTGCTGAACATCTCGACCGGCTCTCAGCAGGAGAAAGCCGAGCGGGTGCGGTTCGCGCAGATCAGGCTGGTGGTGCTGGGGATGACGCTGTTGCTGTCGTTTTTCCTCGGGTCGTTCTGGCCGCTCCTGCTCAATGTCGCGTCTCTCCTGCCGCACCGACTCTACGCTCGTTACCTTCCGGCTTTCGCCAGGCCGCGGCTTGAATCTGGCGGGGACAAGCCGGCAGGGGTGCGGCTGACGCTCACGCCGCTGACGGTGGAGGTCGATCCGCTTCTGGCGGCGCAGATTTCGCCCAGCTCCGACAGTATCACGACGCAGATCGATCGGTTGCGTCGGGTCAAATACGAAGAGTATGGCTTCCAGTTTCCGCAAGTCACCATCATCGACAGTATCTCGCTGGAGCCCGGCCGATACCGCATCTGCCTGAACAGCGTTCTGCTGGCGGAGGGGCAGATGGTGCTGGGCAAGCTGCTGGCCGTGCCGAACGACCAGGGCCGACGGTTGCAGAAAGGAACTGTCTGCGGCCGACCCCGTCTATGGCCTGCCCTGCGTGTGGATCGACAAGAAGGACAAGGCCGATCGCCCTGAGCGACGGATGCGTCCTGACCGATGAGGTCGGGGTGCTGCTGACGCATATTTCCAAGGTCGTCAGCGACAATCCGCAGAAGATGCTGCTGCAGGCGGAAACGCAGCGACTGCTTGCGTCGTTCGCCAATCAGGAACTGGTCAACCAACTGCGCACCTCCGATTTCCAGAACCACATGCTGCACAAGGTGCTTGTGGACCTGCTGGAGGGCGGTTTCTCCCTGGCGAACCTGAACGAGATCCTGATCGCGGTTTACGAGGCCGGACGGATCCCGCTGTCGTCCATCGACGACATTGTCGGCCATATCCGCCGAACCTTGTCCGCGGAGCATATCGGCCGGTATCGGGACAGCATCGGCAAGGTGAACGCTATCAGCGTCAGTTCGCAGACCACGCGGGAGCTGGAGGAGATCTTCGTCAACGCCAACTCCGAAGGTCTTTATCTGACGAGTCGGGACAAGCTGAAGGACGTGTTCGACAAGATCTACGCCCTGGTGTCGACGGCCGCGATGAAGTCGCAGCGGCCGATTCTGCTTTCAAAGAAAACGATCCGCCCCCATCTGGCCGCCGGCCTGCGCATGCGTCACGTGCCGGTGTTCGTGGCGTCGTATGATGAGGTTGTCACGCTGACGGACGTGAACATTATCGGTTTAAACTGAAAGTTTACCGACTGAGCCTTCCGTCATGGCGGCTGTCTGGCCACCATCTAAGACATATGCCGGGCTCCGTCATGACGGCCGACGGGCCACCGTCTGGTCACAACGACACCGGCGACGTCGTGGCCAAACGAAATGGCCCGGACGAACCGGGCCATAACGGGATCGGTGGGCTGTCGCCAATCTATCAGTGCGTCGACTGCTGCCGCCGCAGGAACGCCGGAATCTCCAGCGTCTCCTCCGCTGCCGACGTCTGCCGTACAGCGACCCGCAGATTGGACTGATCGGCTGTCGGTTCCGAACGCTCCGGCTGAGCCACGCCCTGGACCGGCGCCTGCATCGGCGCCGCCACGCCCGTCGTCCGCCGGCGAAACGCCCCAGTCATCTGCGTGAACAGGCTCGGCCGAGGCTCCGGCGCGAAGCCCGGCTGAGCCGGTGCGCGCGGCTGTTCGGCGAACAGGCCACCACGACCGGGCTGAGCCGGTGCGTAACCCTGCACCGGCCCCTGCGGCGTCCGCACCGCGGTCTTCGACGCTGCGTGCATCGGATGCACCTGCGCGGAAGCCGACCCGACCGGTTCCTCATGGGCGACGGACGGATCGATGATCGGTTCCGCCAGCGCGGACAGGCTGCGGCTGCCCCAGCGGGTGAGCGACAGGCTGGATCTGCGGCGCCGCCGAAACCTGCCGGAACGCCGAGATCACCGCACTGGGCTGGGTCACCGGCGCAACGGCCGCCGCCGGTGACGCGCCGCGCATGACGATCGGCTGCGGCGCCGGTGCCGCTCCGCCGCCACCACCCATGGCGACCAGCTTCGGCCGCGTCTGCTCCACCAGCTTCTGCGAATCGATACCGGTCGCAACGACCGAGACGCGGATGCGGCCAGACAAGCGTCTCATCGACGGCGGAGCCGAAGATCACGTTGGCTTCCTCATCCACTTCCTGGCGGATGCGGTTGGCGGCCTCGTCGACCTCGAACAGGGTCAGGTCGTCGCCGCCGGTGATGTTGATCAGCAGGCCGCGCGCGCCGGACATGCAGGTGTCTTCCAGCAGCGGGTTGTTGATCGCGGCCTCGGCGGCGCGGATGGCGCGATTCTCGCCCTCGGCCTCGCCGGTGCCCATCATCGCCTTGCCCATCTCCGCCATGACCGTGCGGATATCGGCGAAGTCGAGGTTGACCAGGCCATGCACCATCATCAGGTCGGTGACGCCGCGCACGCCCATGTACAGCACCTGGTCGGCCATCTTGAACGCATCCTTCCAGGTGGTGCGTTCATTGGCCATACGGAACAGGTTCTGATTGGGGATGACGATCAGCGTATCGACGTATTGCTGCAGCTCCTCGATCCCCTGCTCGGCCGCTCGGCCGCGGCGAGCGCCCTCGAAGCCGAATGGTTTCGTTACGACACCGACGGTCAGGATGTTGCGCTCCTTCGCCATGCGCGCGATGACCGGCGCCGCGCCCGTGCCGGTGCCGCCGCCCATGCCGGCGGTGATGAACACCATGTGGGCGCCGTCGAGATGGCGATACAATTCGTCCGACGCTTCCTCGGCCGCGGCCTTGCCGATCTCGGGCTTCGCGCCGGCACCCAGGCCCTGGGTGATATGCGGGCCAAGCTGGATGCGGCGATCCGCGCGACTGTGCATCAATTGCTGCGCGTCGGTGTTGGCGACAACGAAATCGACGCCCTGCAGATTGGCGGCGATCATGTTGTCCACAGCGTTGGTGCCGCCGCCGCCGACGCCGATGACGGTGATCCGCGGCGAGAAATCGGTGTGGGTCATTTGCGGGATGGTCAGGTTCAGGGTCATTTTGCTCTCTCCCCCGAGTTTACGGGCCGGCTATCTGATGAGTGATACGACAAACGTCTCGATTCGCGCCGTGTTCAGACACGTTCCTTCAAAAAATTGACCAGCCGCCGGAACAGGCCTGACGGCGGCTCTTCCTCCAGGTCCATGTCGTGGAATCCGCGGCCGTCGCCGGCGGCCCAGGCGAGCAAGCCGGCCGCCACCGAAAACGCCGGTCCGGCCGCGAGTTCCGGCAGTCCGCGCAGCGCCGTCGGCCGGCCGACGCGAACCTGACGACTCAGCATCCGCGCGGCAAGTTCGCGCACACCCGGCAACAGACACGCGCCGCCGGTCAGCACGACGCGGTTGCCCGCCGCCCTGCCCAGACCGGCGGTATCGAGACGGTCCTTGATGCATTCGAAGGTTTCCTCGATACGCGGGCGGATGATGTTGACCACCATGCTGCGCGGCACTTTCGCGAGGTGATGGTCTTCCTCACCCACAAGTGGAACCGGCAGCAATTCCCGATCGTCGTCGGGGCTGGCTTCGACATTGCCGAACAGCGTCTTCAATCGTTCGGCGTGGGCCAGCGTGGTGGACAGGCCGATCGCCAGATCCTTGGTGACGTGCAGCCCGCCGATCGGCAGATGCGCGGTATGCATCATCTGCTTCTCGGCATAGACCGCCATGCTGGTGGTGCCGCCGCCCATGTCGATGATCGGTGGCGCCGAGTTCGCGTTCTTCCGGCACCAGGCTGGACAATCCGGCGGCCAGCGGGGCCGAAACGATATCCTCGATCTCCAGGTCGCAACGCGCGATGCAGGCTTCCAGGTGCGCAGCGATGTCGCCGTGGCGTCGATGACATGCAGGCGCGCATTGAGCGTGGAGCAGAACAGACCGCGCGGATCGACCACCTGATCGGTGGCGTCGACGGCGAAATTCAGCGGCAGGACATGGATCGGTTCGCGTCCGTCGACCTCCGCCCGGCGCCGGCCTTCATGCACGACGACGCGAATATCGTTCTCGTTCACCGCGCGCCCGCCGACCGGCCATTGCACGTTGAACAGCCGCGATTCCGGCTGGCCGCAAGTCAGATTGACGGTGACGGAGCGCAGCCGGATATCGGCCATGTCCTCGGCCTGTCCGACGCAGGTGCGGATCGCTTTCTCCGCGGCTTCCAGATCGGTGATGTCGCCGCCGTTGAGGCCGCGGCCCTTCTGCCAGCCGAAGCCAAGGACGCGCAGCGAGCCGTCGCTTTCGACGCGGCCGATGAGGCAGGCGATCTTGGTGGTGCCGATGTCCAGCACGCCGAACGGACCGGCGCGGTGATGCCGCATCGGTTCGGGTTCCGGCGGTCCGGTCTCGGTCGGCGGCAGGATGCGACGAGGGTTATCGGCCATGGGCGGGATCCTGGGCCGGAGGGTTGATTACGGGCGCAACGTCTGTTCATCGTCATGGCCGGCTGATGGGCATCAACGGCTTACGTTGCGCGACCCGGAACAAGGCCGGATGACGGCAGTTGGCGCCGTGCTCATGTCGGCTTCTTCGCGATCACGGGGACTGTCGTCCCTTAGTGCCAGGGGTGCGTTCGGCGCGCTGTCGGCCGCGGCATCCGCCTTCGGACGCAGCACCAGCCGGTCCGGCAGGCGCATGTCGATCGCCACCAGCGGACGTTCCAGCAACGCATGCTCCTGCTCCAACTGCATCAGACGGTCGATCGCCGCGATCTCGTGACCTTCGGGCAGCATCACATCGGCGCCGTTGTGCATGCGCAGATTCCAGCGCCGTTCGCCGACGCGCACGGCTGCAACGACTTTCTCGGCCAGCGCCGGCCGGTCGGTCAGCGCGTCCAGCAGCGGCGCGGCGGCGGCGGGTGCGCCCATGCCGACGATCAGCGGCAGTTTGCGGAACTGCGAGATATCCTGGTTCACCACCTGGCCCGCACGATCCACCAGTTGGAATTTCCCGTGATTCTGCCAGATGGCGAAGGGGCGGCGCTCCTGCAGGTACACCACCACCGTGCCCGGCAGGCGGCGCTCCACCGTCGCATGCTCGACCCAGGACAATGTTTCGATACGAGACCGAGCCTGCTCGACCGAGAAGCCGAGGATGGGGTCGCCCTTGGAGACGCCGATCGCCGCCCGCAACAACGGTTCGGGCGTATTTGCTCGGCCTTCGATCACGACGTCCTGCACCCGCAGGCCGGAGGCAGCCGTAACGATACCAAGACGTTCGCGCAGACTGGCCAGTGACTCGGCGGCAGCGCCGCCGGGTTTGGCCGAATGGATGGCGGCGACGATCAACACGACGACGACCGAGGCCGCGGCGACCAAGAGCCCAGGGCGCAGCAGCCGGCGCTGACGGCGCAGCATCAGCCGCCACGGCGCCGGCCGGTCCATCACCGAATTCCGCGGGGCGCGTCTTCACACGCGGCATGCGGCATTCTCCACCATCCAGGCGCAGAGTTCCGGGAACGTCACGCCGCAATGCGCTGCCTGTTCCGGCAGCAGGGAGGTGGGCGTCAGGCCCGGTTGGGTGTTGATTTCAAGCAGTACCAGACGGCCGGGCTCTCCGGCGGTGTCATCGTAGCGAAAATCGCAGCGCGAAGCGCCACGGCAGCCCAGCGCCCGATGCGCCGCCACCGCGATGTCCATGGCCTTGGCATAGGCGTCAGGATGAATAGTCGCCGGAATGATATGGCGGGAGCCGCCATCGGCGTATTTCGATTCATAATCGTAGAACGAGCCGGCCACCGCGCGGATTTCCGTCACCGCCAGGGCGCGGTCGCCCATGACGCCGACGGTCAGTTCACGGCCGGGGATGTATTCCTCCACCAGGGCCGTCGCGCCGAAAGACCAGGTCTGTGCGATCTCCGCGCGGCGGTTGTCGCCGCCGCGGACGAAATGCACGCCGACCGACGATCCTTCGTTCACCGGCTTGACGACATAGGGCAGCGGCAGCGGGTCGCCGGCTTCCAGATCGGCGATCGTCACGGTTCGGCCGATCGCCACCGGCAGGCCGGCGGACACGAACATCGCCTTCGCCGCCTGCTTGTTCATCGCCATGGCCGAGGCGCGGACGCCGGAATGGGTGTAGGGAATGCCCATCCAGTCGAGCACGCCCTGGATCGCACCGTCCTCACCGAAACGACCGTGCAGCGCGTTGAAGACGGCATCAGGCGCCGGCGTCAGGGCTGCAAGCACGGCCGACAGGTCATGCCCCACGTCGACGGCATCGACATCGAACCCGGCCTGACGCAGCGCCGCGATGACCTGGACGCCGGTGGACAGGCTGACCTCGCGTTCGGCGGAGATGCCGCCATAGAGGACGACGACACGGGTCACGCCACCACCTCCGGCTTCCTCGCGGGAAGTCCGATGCGCTTGATCTCCCACTCCAGCCTCACGCCGGTCGTCGGCCAGCACGCGGCGGCGCACCTCCTCGCCCAGCCCCTCGATATCGGCAGCCGTTGCGGTCCCGGTGTTGATCAGGAAATTGCAGTGCTTTTCCGACACCAGCGCGCCACCGCGCACCAGACCGCGGCAGCCGGCGGCGTCGATCAGTTCCCAGGCCTTCATGCCGTCCGGATTGCGGAACGTCGATCCGCCCGTGCGCGCCCGCACCGGCTGCGACGCCTCGCGCGCCGCGCGGATATCGGCCATCCGTGCGCGATCAGTCCGGCGATCGCCAGGCTGCGCGCGGAGACGCACGCGCGTGACGACCGCGCCGGGCGGCAAGGCGGCGTGGCGATAGGCGAAGGCCAGTTCCTCGACCGTCAGGCGCCGCTGTTCGCCGGTGCGCGTCACGACCTCGGCCCAGTCGAGAACGCCCGCCATGTCGCCGCCATAGGCGCCGGCATTCATCGCCACCGCGCCGCCGATGCGACCCGGGAATGCCGGACAGGAACTCCAGCCCCGTCAGGCCGGCCGCGGCAGCATGTTCCGCGACCGTGACATCCAGCGCGGCCGCGCCGGCGGTGATGCCCGCCGTCCTCGGCCTTGATCGCCGAGAAGCCGCGCGCCAGACGGATCGTCACGCCCGGCAGGCCGCCATCGCGAATGATCAGGTTGGAGCACGCGCCGATCACATGCACCGGCACATCGTGCGACAGAGCCGCGCAGAAACGCAGACAGATCGTCGACATCGGCCGGCCGCACCAGCACCTCGGCCGGGCCGCCGCAGCGGAACCACGTGAACGGCGCCAGCGGCGCATCCGCCTGCAGCCGCCCGCGCACCGGCGGCAGGGTCTCGACGAAAGGCGGGGTCAGGGGCGCTGCCATCATGACCGCACGCCCGCGCCGGCCCGCCTGCAACGCCGCCAGTTCGCCGGGCAGCGCCGCCGCCCATTGCGTGATCGATCCGGCACCGAGACAGACGACGAAATCGCCATTGCGGGCGATCGCATGGACCATCTCCGCCAGACGCCCGGGTGTCGGCAGCGCAACGACGCTGCGATGGCCACGCGCGCGCAGCCCTTCGACCAGCGCGTCGCGCGTCACGCCGGGGATCGGCTGCTCACCGGCCGGATAGACATCGGCGACGATCACGGTGCCGGCGTCGTTCATGCAGGTGCAGAACTCGTTGAACAGCGACTGCAGCCGGGTGAAGCGATGCGGCTGCACCACCGCGACGACATCGCGCGCGCCGGCCTGACGCGCGGCCTTCAGCACCGCGGCGATTTCCACCGGATGGTGGCCGTAATCGTCGATGACGGTGATGCCGCCGGCCTCGCCGGTCTTGGTGAAGCGGCGCTTGACGCCCTTGAAGCCCAGGAAGGCGTCGCGCGATCGTGCTGTCGTCGATCTCCATCTCGATGGCCGACGGCGATCGCCGCCGAGCGCGTTCTGCACGTTGTGCGCGCCCAGCATCGGCAGGCGGAACGGCCCCATCGCCGCGAGCGGTTGCGCGCCCGATCGGTGACGATGACGTCGAAGGTCGAGCCGATCTTGTCCGGCACCACACGTTCCGCGCGCACATCCGCCTGCGGCGAAAATCCATAGGTGACGATGCGATGATCCGACAGCCGAGGGATCATCTGCTGCACCGCCGGATGGTCGATGCACAGCACCGCGAAGCCGTAGAACGGAATGTTGGCAACGAACTGATCGTAGCCGGCGATCATCGCCTCCGCGGCTGCCCCAGTGGTCCAGGTGCTCCGGGTCCATGTTGGTGACGACGGCGATGACCGCCGGCAGGCGCAGGAAGGATCCGTCGCTTTCGTCGGCCTCGACGACCATCCAGTCGCCGCTGCCCATGCGGGTGTTGGTGCCGTAGGCATTGATGATGCCGCCGTTGATCACGGTGGGATCGAGATGCGCCGCCTCCAGCACGCAGGCGATCAGGCTGGTGGTCGTGGTCTTGCCATGCGTGCCGCCGACCGCGACCGACCATTTCAGCCGCATCAGCTCGGCCAGCATCTCGGCCCGCCGCACCACCGGGATCAGCCGCGCCCGGGCGGCGGCGACCTCGGGGTTGTCGCGCTTCACCGCGGTCGAAACGACCACGACCTGCGCGTCGCCCAGATTGTGCGGCGTCATGACCGATCGCGACCGGGATACCCGCCTCCCGCAGGCGCAGCACGTTGGCGGATTCGGCGATGTCGCTGCCCTGAACGGAATAGCCAAGCGTATGCAGCACCTCGGCGATGCCGGACATGCCGATGCCGCCGATGCCGACGAAGTGGATGGTCCCGATGGAGAGCGGCAGCGCCCTCATGCCGGCATCTCCGCGTGCGCTGTGGTCCATCTGGGTCTCGACCAGGTCGGCCAGGCGCGCCGCGGCGTCAGGCCGCGCCTGGGTCGCGCGCGGCCGCGCGGCCACGGCCGGCCAGCGCGGCCGGATCCGCGGACAGAAGTTCGGCCAGCCGTCAGGCCAGCGAGCATCCGGGGTGAACTGCGGCTGCGGCATGACCCACGCGCCGCCGGCCTGCGCCAGGGCGCGGGCGTTGGCGGACTGATGGTCGTCGATCGCGCCCGGCAGCGGCACCAGGATCGACGGCCGTCCCGCGACCGCCAGTTCCGCGACCGTCGAGGCACCGGCACGCGCGATCACCAGATGCGCCGCCGGCAAGCCGTGTCGGCGACGTCGGGAAAGAACGGCGACAAGCTCCGCCTCGATGCCCGTCGGCGGCGTAGGCGGCGCGGACCCGCTCGAGGTCCTCGGCGCGGCATTGCTGCGCGACAGCGATCAGGCGCCCGCGCAGGGCGTCCGGCAGCGCACGCAAGCGCGGCCGGCACGACGTCGCTGAACACGCGGGCGCCGAGCGAGCCGCCGAGCACCAGCAGCCGGATGCGGTCGGTCGGTCCGCGTAGGCGGGCGACAGTGATAGCTGGCGTACTGGGTCGCCGAGACGCGCCGATCGCCGGCTTCAGTCATGGCCGGACTTGCCCGGCCATCCACGCCTGGCTTGACGCGACCGAAGTCGTAGCCGGGCCAAGCCCGGCCATGACAGACTCCGAGGATCCTCGGTTCCCGCGAAACTCAGCGCCAGCACGTCCGACCCGCCGCGCCAGGAACCGGTTCGCCCGGCCCAGCACCGCGTTCTGCTCGTGCAGGACCAGCACCGGACGGCGCCGCAGCAACCCGGCGCGCCAGCACCGGCGCCACGCACGGATAGCCGCCGAACCCGACCACACAGCCGCGCACCCATCCGCGCCAGAATGCCGCGCGCCTGCACCACACCAGCGCCGAGGCCGATCCACCGCCTTGATCCCGCGCCACACCCCGCGCCCGGCGATGCCGGCGCCCGGCAGCACATACTGCTCGCGCCCGGCGAACACCGTGCTCTGGCCAGCGCCGCCGCGACCGGGCAGTCGGTCATCAGCACGATCCGATGGCCGCGCGCCAGCAGCTCCGCGGCGAGCGCCTCGGCCGGGAAGAAATGTCCGCCCGTTCCGCCGGCGGCGATGACGATCGGTCTGCACCGGCCAGGTGCCCCTCATCGCCGGTTCATCCCGGCCCGCGCCGGCGGGTCAGCGCCAGCAGCATGCCCATGCCCAGCGCCACCGCGACGACCGAGGACCCGCCGTAGGAGATGAACGGCAGCGTCATCCCCTTGGTCGGGATCAGCTCCAGCGTCGAGGCCATGTTGACGAACGCCTGCAGGCCGAAGCCGGTGACCAGGCCGGTGCAGGACAGCACGACGAACAGGTCCTGCTCCCGCAGCAGCCGCAGCAGGCCGCGCAGCACGATGAAGGCGAAGACGGCGAGGATCACCACGCACAGATCATCATGCCGAACTCCTCGCCGGCGACGGCGAAGACGAAGTCGGCGTGGGCGTCGGGCAGGATGTCCTTGACCCGCCCCTCGCCCGGCCCGCGGCCCAGCAGGCCGCCATTGCCGAACGCCTCCAGCGCCGTGTGTGATCTGGTAGTTGTCGCCGGTCGCCGTCCCAGAACCGCGTCGACGCGGACGCGCACATGCGGGAAGAACGTATAGGCCGCGACCGACCCGCCGCCGATCATGCCCACGGCCACGCCGACCAGGACGAGCGGCAGTCCGTCGACGTACAGCTGCGCCAGGAACACGACCGTGATCACCGCCAGCATCCCGATATCCGGCTGCGACTTCAGCAGCATCAGGATCAACCGCGAAGATCGCGCACGGCCAGGATCGTGCCGGGGAAGCGCGGCGACTTCTTGCGCCTCGCTCAGCAGCCAGGCCGCGATCACCGCGAAGCACGGCTTCAGGAACTCGCTCGGCTGGACGCGTCATGCCCGGCAAGCGAGATCCAGCGCCGCGCGCCCTTGATCTCCACGCCGATGACCATCGTCGCCGCGGTCAGCGCCAGCGCGATCAGGCAGCCGACGATCGCCAGCCGCCGGATGTCCCTTGGCGACAGCAGCGAGACACCAGAACACACGACGCCGCCGGCGATCGCCAGGAACACCACCTGCTTGATGATGAACATGTCGCGCGACGTGCCGATGCGCTCCGCCACCGCCGGGCTGGCCGCCAGCATCATGATGTAGCCGAAGCCGATCAGCATGCAGATCGCGCCCAGCGTCCAGCGGTCGACGCTCCACCACCAGCGGCCCAGCAGGGAATTGTCGGCGCGGCGACAGAGGTCGGTCATCAGCGCGTCCCCCGGCCGGTGCACCCGGGCTCGGAGAGCCGCGGGCGGGCGCCAGATCGCGGGCGAGTTCGGCGAACCGTTCGCCGCGCTGGTCGTAGCCGGTGAACTGGTCCCAACTGGCGCAGGCCGGCGACAGCAGCACGACCGGCGCATCGCGCGCCTTCGCGGCGGCGAAGGCGGCGGGGACGGCGGCGTCGAGCGTGCCGACCATGTCGAACGGGCACACCGTGCGCGCGTCAGCGTCTCGGCGAAAATGCGGCGCATCGCGCCCGATCAGCAGCGCGCGGGCGATGCGCGGGAACAGCGGCACCAGCGGCTCGATCCCGCCCTCCTTGGCCATGCCGCCGGCGATCCAGATCAGCCGGTCGTAGCAGATCAGCGCCCGCTCGGCCGCGTCGGCGTTGGTCGCCTTGCTGTCGTTGATGAAGGTGACGCCGTCGATGGTGACGATGCGCTGCTGGCGGTGCGGCAGGCCCGGGATAGCTGACGCAGCCCGGCGGCGATGGCGGTCATCCGAGACGCCGAAGAACCGCGCCATGGCGGTCGCCGCGGCGGCATTCTGCGCGTTGTGCGCCCCGGGCAGCGCCGGACCCATGCGCCAGCGGCACGGTCCTGCGCCCGGACACCCGAACGACTCTGCGCCGGCCGCGTGCTCGAGCCAGCCGGCCATGTCGCGCGAGTCCGGCGTCGTCGACACCGATCACCGCCAGGTCGTCCGCCGTCTGCCGGTCGAAGATCGCGCGCTTGGCCGCGGCATAGCCGGCCATGTCGCCATGGCGATCGATGTGGTCCGCGCTGAGGTTGAGCATCGCCGCCGCATCAAAGCGCACGGTCGCGAGTCGCTCCAACATGTAGGAGGACATTTCCAGCACGTACACTCCATCATGTGGCAGCAGCGGCAACGACAGCGCCGCCGGACCGAGATTGGCGCCGGCCTCGGCGGTGATGCCCGGCCTGCGTCCAGGATGTGCGCCAGCAGCGCGGTGGTGGTGGACTTGCCGTTGGTGCCGGTGATGCCGACGAACCGCGCGCGCGAGCCGGCGCCGCGCACGGCCTGGAACAGCAGTTCGACGTCCGACAGGATCGGGACGCCCGCCGCGATCGCCCGCTGCGCCGACCGGATGCGGCTTCGGCAGACGATGCGGAATGCCGGGCGACAGCACGAGGGCGTCGAAATCGAACGGCCCGCTCAGCGAGGTCACGCAGTTCGACGCGTCGCGACATCGCCGGCGACCGCGGCGCGCGCGGCCGCATTGTCGTCCCAGGCGACGACCTCGGCCCCCATCGCGCGCAGCGCCCGCGCCGCGGGCAGGCCGTTCTTGCCCAGGCCGACGACGGCGAATCGCTTGCCGCTGAACAATCGTAGGCGGAGAACGCGCTCATCGGATCTTCAAGGTCGCCAGACCGACCAGCGCCAGGATCATCGAGATGATCCAGAATCGAATGACGATCGTCGGCTCGGCCCAGCCCTTCTTCTCGAAATGGTGGTGCAGCGGCGCCATCAGGAAGACGCGGTTGCCGGTGCGCTTGTACCAGAACACCTGGATGATCACCGACACCGTCTCGACCACGAACAGGCCGCCGACGATCATCAGCACGATCTCGTGCTTGGTCACCACCGCCACCGCGCCCAGCGCGCCGCCGATGGCGAGGCTGCCGATATCGCCCATGAACACCGCGGCCGGCGGCGCGTTGAACCACAGGAACCCCATGCCGGCGCCGATCAGGGCCGCGCAGAACACCGCCAGCTCGCCGGCGCCCGGCACCGGGTGCAGTTGCAGGTAGTCGGCGAAGATGCGGTTGCCGACCAGATAGGCGATCAGCGTGAACACCGCCGGCGGTGATCATCGTCGGCACGATCGCCAGCCCATCCAGCCCGTCGGTCAGGTTGACCGCGTTGGACGCGCCCATCATCACCAGCATGCCGAACACCGGGAACGAAGAAGCCAAGCTGGATCGCGACTTCCTTGAACACCGGAAACGTCAGCGCCGTCCCCAGCGGACCGCGCGCCAGGATGACGATCCAGATCGCCGCGATCAGGCCGACCACCGCCTGCACGATCAGCTTCATCCGTCCCGAGCACGCCGCGCGTGTTGCGCTTGGTGACCTTCAGGTAGTCGTCCCAGAACCCCAGCGCGCCATAGCCCAGCGTGACGAACAGCACCGCCCAGACATAGCCGTTGTGCAAATCGACCCAGAGCAGGGTCGAAATGGTCAGGCTGCCGAGGATCAGCAGGCCGCCCATGGTCGGCGTGCCCTTCTTCTCGATCAGATGCCGTTCCGGACCATCGAGGCGGATCGGCTGGCCCTGCCGCTGCACCGACTTCAGCCAGCGGATGACACTGCGGCCCCAGCACGAAAGCTGACCACCAGCGCCGTCAGGCAGGCCGCGCCAGCCCGGAACGTGATGTAGCGGAACAGGTTGAACAGGATGAACTGATCCGCGAGCGGCCGGAAAATCACGTAGAGCATCAGCCGGCTCCCGCCGCGGTCGCCGGAGCGGTCCGCGAGGCGGCGGCGTCGATCGCCTCGACCACGCGCTTCATGCCGCTGCCCAGGCTGCCCTTGACCAGCACCGCATCGCCCGCGCGCAACGGCGGCAGCGACCACGGGCGCCAGCGCCGCGCGAGTTCGGCGGCATGGGCGCCGCGCATCGCCGCCGGCACGGCATCGAACAGATGCCGCATCAGCGGACCGCAGGTGAACAGCAGATCGGCCGACGCCGCCACGCGCATCGGCCAGCGCCGCGTGCTCCGCCGGCCCTTCGTCGCCCAGTTCCAGCATGTCGCCCAGCACCGCGATCCGCCGCCGCGCCGGCTGCAGCCGCAGCACGTCGCAGCGCCGCGCGCATCGAGGCACCGTTGCCGTTGTAGCTCTCGTCCAGCAGCAGCGCGCTCGCCGCATCCGGCCGCAGATCGGCGCGCCGCATGCCCGCGCCCAGCCAGCGGTTCGAACGCCTCCAGCGCGGCGATCGCCGCCGTCGGATCGAGCCCCAGCGCCACGACGACGGCCAGCGCGGCGACGCGCGTTCATCGCCATGTGCCGGCCCGGCGCGTTCAGCCGCAGCGGACGCGTGTGGCCCGGCGATATCGACCTGCATGCAGCGACCCGTCGGCATCCGGTTCGGAGTGCAGCAGCCGGACATCGGCCGCCGCGTCGGCGCCGAAGGTCAGCACCTGCGCCTTGCCCGGCAGCCGCGCGCAGGCGGGCGAACTGCATCGGAATCGACCGGCAGCACCGCGACGCCGCCCGGCTCCAGGCCCGGCAGTGATGCTGGCTTTTTCGTCGGCGATCGCCTCGATGCCGCCCAGATGGCCGACATGCGCCTTGGCGATCGTCGTGATCACGCGCGACATGCGGCCGCGCCAGACGGGCCAGCGGCGCGATCTCCCCGGCATGGTTCATGCCGATTTCGGCCACGCAGAACGCGGCGTCGCGCGGCATGCGCGCCAGCGTCAGCGGCACGCCCCAGTGATTGTTGTAGGACGCGACCGCGGCATGCGTCGGGCCGAACGCCGACAGCGCGACACGCAGCATCTCCTTCGTCGTGGTCTTGCCGACGCTGCCGGTGATCGCCGCGACCCGGTCGGCCGCGCGAAGCGCGACCGAGCGAAAGCCGCCCAGCCGCGTCAGGCCGGCCAGCGTGTCGTCGACATGCAGCACCGGCCCCGGCCGACGACGTCTTCATGCACCATCGCTCCCGCCGCGCCCTTCGCCAGCGCGTCGGCGACGAAGGCGTGACCGTCCCGGCCTTCACCGAGCAGCGCGACGAACAGGTCGCCCGCCGCCAGGGTCCGCGTGTCGATCGACACGCCCGTCGGCGTCGAACGGCGCGGACAACGTGCCGCCGGTCGCCTCGACCAGCTCCTCGCGGGGTCCACAGGCTCATGCGCCCGTCCCCCCAGCCGGACTCGGCGGACGGCGCGCGGATGACGCGACATCGTCGAACGGAGCACCGCGCCGCCGATCGTCTGTCCCTGCTCGTGGCCCTTGCCGGCCACCACCAGCACGTCGCCCGGCGCCAGACTCGTTCAGCGCCGCCTCGATCGCCTTCGCCCGGTCGCCGATCTCCAGCGCATCCGGGCACGCGGCGAGGATCGCGGCACGGATCGACGGCCGGATCCTCGCCGCGCGGATTGTCGTCGGTGACGATCGCCACGTCGGCGAGCCGCGCGGCCGCCTCACCCATCAGCGGCCGCTTGCCGCGATCGCGATCGCCGCCGGCGCCGAACACGACATGCAGCCGGCCATGCGTGTGCGGGCGCAGCGCGGTCAGCAGCCGTTCCAGCGCGTCGGGCGTATGGGCGTAATCGACATAGGCGGCGGCCCCGTTTGGCAGCCGGGCGGCCAGTTCCATCCGGCCGCGCACCCCGCGCAGGCACGGCCAGTCGATCCAGCGCATCGGCCAGCCCCAGCGCCTCGGTCAGCGCCGCGGCGACCAGCGCGTTGTCCGCCTGGAAACGGCCGGGCAGGTTCAGCGACGACCTGTCTGCGTGACGCCCGTCCGCCTCGACCGTCAGGTCCTGACCGTCGGGGCGCGGCTGCGCCTCGATCAGGCGGAACCGGCTCGCCGCGCCTCGCCGACGGTGCGCAGATCGAGCTCGCCGGCGCGCGGCGATCTCCCGCAGCGCCGCCAGCGTCACCGGGTCCATGTCGGCATGCGCGACGACCGGCGCGCCCGCCGGCAGCAGCGTCTCGAACAGCCGCAGCTTGGCCTGCGCGATAGGCCTCCAGCGTGCCGTGGTAATCCAGGTGATCGCGCGTCAGGTTGGTGAACGCCGCCGCCGCCAGCCGCACGCCGTCCAGGCGGAACTGGTCCAGCCCGTGCGAGGACGCCTCCATCGCCGCCTGTGCGTGACGCCATGGCGCGCGCAGGCCGGCCAGCGTCTCCGCCAGGGTGACCGGATCGGGCGTGGTCAGGCCCGGGCCCGGCTCGAACCCGGGCGCGATCAGCGCCCAGCGTGCCCAGGCTGGCGGCCGTCTTGCCCGTGCCGAGCGCCCAAAGCTGGCGGGTGAATTCGACCGTGCTGGTCTTGCCGTTGGTGCCGGTGACCGCGACCACCGTCTCCGGCTGCGGACCCGCCAGCACCGCGGCGATCCGCGCCAGGCATGCGGCGCGGTTCCGGATCGAAGATGACCGGCCGCGGCGGCACACCCGGCGGCCAGGCGGTGCCCGGCGGGCGCGAGGATGGCGACCGCGCCGCGCGCCGACGGCGTCGGCGATGAACGTCGCGTCCGTCGACCCGCGTGCCCGGCAACGCGGCGAACAGATCCCCGGGCACGACGTGGCGGCTGTCGGCCGTCACGCCCGACGATGTCGAGCTGCGCGATCGCATCCCAGGCGGTCCGCGCGTCGCAGTCCCGTGCGGTCGCCGCGATGAATCCCATGCGGCCGCATGATCTCAGCGAGCATCAACGGCCGCTGCGAGCCGCATGATCTCAGCCGACCGCACGGCTGTCGCCTCGACCCGAACCGTCGCGCCGGCTGCCGGCAGCGAGCGTCGCGGCACCGCCTGGTTTCGCGGCGCGTGTCGCCGGCGGGCGGCTGATCGCGGGCGGCAGCATCGTGGCCGGGACGGTCAGGTTGGGGCGGTTGGGCGACAGGACACGGGCTGGCGTGGCCCTGGGTTCGGCCTGGCGGCCATGGGCGTCGGTCCGGGATTGCCGGGTCCGCGCGCCGACGCGCCGGGCGGACGGCCAGGCTCCAGCGGGATCGCCAGCGACTGCGTTGATCTGCGCCGTGTCGGCGATGTCCGGCAGCATGCCCAGCATCGGCCCGATGCGGGCGATCACCTTGCCCGCCGCCGGCGCCACGACCCAGCCGGCGGTCGCGTAGCCGTAGGTGGCCTTGGTCGCGTGCGGCTCATCCAGCATCATGTAGACGGCGTAGCGCGGCGCGTTCATCGGGAAGACGCTCATGAAGGCCGCGACGTTGGCGTGCTTGCGATAGCCGCCATGCGCCGCGACCTTCTCCGCCGTGCCGGTCTTGCCGCCAGGGTAATAGCCCGGCACCTCGGCCGACTTGCCGAACCCGTCGGTCACCACCAGCCGCATCAGCCTGCGCATGATGTCGGAGGTCGATGTCTGCATCACCCGCACACCCTCGACCGGCTCATCCGGGTCCGCTCGCCAGGATCGTCGGGCTGCACCAGCACGCCGCCATTGGCGACGGCCGCGGTGCCGCGCACCACATGCAACGGCGTGACCGAGATGCCGTGGCCGAAGCCCACCGTCATCGTCGACGACTTCCTTCCAGGCGGCGGCCGACTGGATGATCGGGCGAGCGGACTCCGGCAGCTCGATGCCGGTGCGGCCGAACATGCCCATGTTCTTCGAGCCAGGCGCGCTGCCGCTCCGCCCCGACGGTCAGCGCGATGTGCGCGGCGCCGAGGTTCGAGGAATAGGCCAGCACCTCCGGCAGATAGAGCCAGCGGTGCTTGCCCTCGAAGTCCGAGATCGTGAAGCGGCCGATATGAGATGTCGTGGGACGCGTCGAACTCGTCCCAGATATGGACGATGCCGCCATCCAGCGCCATCGAGGCGGTCTGCAGCTTGAACGTGCTGCCCGGCTCGTAGGTGCCCTCGACGGCCCGGTTGAACCGGTCGTCGGCCGGCGCGGTGCGCACCGAGGTTGGCGTCGTAGTCGGGCAGGCTGACCATCGCCAGCACTTCGCCGGTATGCACGTCCATGACGATGCCGCAGCCGCCGATCGCGTCGAACGTGTCCATCGCGGTCGACCAGTTCCTCGCGCACCGCCGCCTGGACCTGCAGGTCGATCGACAGGCGCAGCGGCTCGTTGTTGGTGCGCAGCCGCTCGTCGAAATACTTCTCGACGCCGGCGAAGCCGCTCTCGTCGACGTCGACGCCGCCCAGCACCTGCGCGGCGGTGCGGCCCAGCGGATATTCGCCGGTGCTGGGTCGGTTCGGAAATCGACGCCGGGAATGCCGAGGTCGTTGATCGTCAGCTCCTCGCGCGGCGTGATCTCGCGCGCGAGGTAGACGAATTTCTTGTCGCGCTTCAGCCGGTCGATCGTTTCGGCCAGATCGAGCGCGGCAGCACCTTCTTCAGCTTGCCGCGGCCACCTCGTCCGGCATCGCCGATCTGCCGCGGATCGGCAAACAGCGACACCGTGTTCAGCGAGATCGCCATCGGCTGGCCGTTACGGTCGGTGATCATGGCGCGCTGGCCGGGCAGCGTCGCCTCGACGGGGTATGCGGCTCGGCGGCGACGATCTCGGTCACCGGCCGTTCGGCGATCGGTGCGGCGCCAGCGGCATGACGATCGTGGCCAGCGCCAGCTTCGCCAGCACCGCGGCGAACAGCAGCGGTGAAGCCACCCGCCGCGATCACCAGCCGCGACCGCGATCTTCTCCAGCGCCGCCCGACGGGCGAGGTCGGGGGCGGTGACGCGGACATTCTCCATCCGCGGCACGGCATCGGCCTTGCCGGCGCCACGCCGAAAGGCCGGGCGTCCGTATCGCCCGGCACTCTGCGGCGGCGCATCCGGCGGCGGCGCCTCATACCGAGGCGTTGCGGCGGGCGGATCGTCGGGCGGCGGTTCACGGTCGAACATGTCGCTCATGCCACGGACTCAGTTGGCGTTGTACCAGTTGGTTGCGTTGACAGGCATCGGGCGCGGCGCCGGCGGTGCGGTCCGAGCCATGCCGAGAAGCGAGCCGTTGTAGGGGGCGGAAACCGGGGTGGGTGCGGCGGCGACCGGCGCGGGACCCCGTGCTGCGTGGTAGGGGGCGGCGCCATACGGTGGTGCGCCGTTGGGCGGTGCGCCATAGGGGACCGGGCGCTCCGCCGCGACGCGCATCGGCGGCCGCTGCTGCGCCTGGATCGGACGCGAATCGGCGACGCGCCGGTCGGGTGCGTTCGGGTCGGCGGTCCGGGATTCCGTCGGACGGGTTTCGGCCCAATGCGTTCGATGGGCGGGTCTGCGGGGCGCGTTTCCGATCGGATCGCGCGGTTCCGGGCGGGCGTCGGCCCAACGCGGAGCGGTGTTGCGCTGGTCGGACGGACGCGCGTCAGCGGTGCGCGGTTCGGTCGCCGCCGGCCGCAGGTCGATCGGGCGAAGGTCCGAGGGGCGCTGGTCCGTGGAACGGCGGACATCGGCGACCGCGACCTTGCGGTCAGCCGGCTTGGACGCGACCTGCGCAGGGTCCGCTGACGGTTCGGCCGGGGCCGCCGCGCGCTGCACTGTGGCCGGGTGGGTCGCGGACCCGGCGGCCACCTGCGCAGGAACGGGGCTGCGGGCGCGACGGACGGCGCCGCTTGCGGCAGCGGCGGCCGTGGCGGCAAGTCGGCCGAGGCGATCGGCGCGTTGTCCGCATCCCCGTCCGGCTGCGCTGTGCCATCGGCCGACGCGATCGGTTGATCGCCCAGGGGCGGGGTTTCCTGGGCGGATTGCCCTGGGGCGGGGTCTCCGGCGCGACCGGCGGCAGGCGGCTGTCGAGGCTGGCGAGGCTGGTGAACTGCGGCGGAGCGATCGACTTCATCACCAGGTACTTGTCCGAATACTGCCGCAGACGCTCGGGATCGTTCAGCATCGTCCATTCGGCTGCGAGCACCCGGCTCTGTTCGCGCAGGCCGGCGGTCTCGTGCACGGTCTTCTCGATCGTGCGGTCGAGCAACTGGACCTCGTGCTTTTCCTGATAAAGGTAAAGGCCCGATCCGCAGGCCATCAGGAAGGTGGCAACCGTGATGGGTCTGATCATGGGGCGCTGACTTTCGAATGAGCGGTGGCGTCGGCGCAGTGCATGGCGAACAGCATCTTCCCGTTCGGTGTCTTCCCGCTCGGTGTCTTCCCGCTCGGGGCGCGCGTCGTGATCGTCACGGCTGGAAGATGGGTCGGATTTTCGACGCCCGAATTCTTGGTGCCCGTTTGGCGATTTGATGGCGGTCGTTTCGATGTGGCGCCAGTTTGCGGGCGGCCCACGGTCTTCGTCAGGTTGGCCGTTTCCAGGTTGGCCGTTCCAGGTGGCCGTCCGGGGTGGCGAGGCGCTGCATGGCCCGCAGGCGGGCGCTGCGGGAGCGGGGGTTGCTCCGCGCCTCCTTCTCCGTCGGGCGCAGCGCCTTGCGTCGTCAGCAGCCGGAACTGGGCCGGCGCACCCTGGCGCAGCCCGCCCGGATCATGCCGTGACGGGGCGGCCGTGCGCCCGGCGGCATCGGTCATGAAGCGCTTGACGATGCGATCCTCCAGGCTGTGGAAGGACACGACGACCAGCCGGCCCCCGGGTGCCAGCAGGCTGGCTGCGGCGGTCAGTGCCTGTTCCACCTGGCCGAGTTCGTCATTGACCTTGATCCGTAGCGCCTGGAAGCTGCGGGTCGCCGGATCGATCCCGGACCGGTCGGGCGGCAGCACGGCGCGGATGACGGACGCCAGGCGCCCCGTCGTCTCGATCGGCGCCTGCGGCCCTCGCGACGACGATCGCGCGCGCGATACGGCGGGAGGCGCGTTCCTCGCCGAGCTGGTAGAGGACGTCGGCGAGTTCGCGTTCCGGCAGGGTGTTGACCAGGTCGGCGGCGGTCGGCCCATGTTTTCCCATGCGCATGTCCAGCGGGCCGTCCATGCGGAAGGAAAACCCGCGCGCCGCGTCGTCTAACTGGAAGGACGAGACGCCCAGGTCGAGCACGACGCCGTCCAGCGCCGCAACGCCCGACCTCGTGCAGCAGCGAGACCATGTCGCCGAACTGGCCGTGCAACAGATGCAACCGGCCGGGATGCTGCGCGACGAGGCTTGCCCCGCGCTCGATGGCGTCGGGATCCCGATCGATCGCCCACAGCGTGCAGGCGGCGTGTTCCAGGATGGCGCGGGCGTAGCCGCCGCCGCCGAACGTGCCGTCGAGGTAGACGCCGCCATCGCGCGGATCGAGTTGCGCAACGATCTCGGCGAGCATCACGGGAACATGACCGTTCATTCCACGGGCCTGTTACGCAGCGGGATCGAACGGATTTTCGCACGGGCCTCGGCGATGCGGCGGGCGCCGGCGGCAGGCTCCCAAATCTGAAAAATCTTGTTCGCGCCGATGAAAACTACGTTATCAGTCAAACCGGCATACGCCACCATGTCAGCGGGCAGGACGATGCGGCCTTCTTTGTCGGTTTCCATGGCGCAGGCGTCGCCGAACAAGTCCGATCGCGAGATCCTCGTGCTCCGGGCTGTACTGGTCGAAGGCATCCAATGGAGAGCTGAGGGCTTCGAAACCCTGTTCGGTCCAGCCTTCGATGCACGGATACTGATGCGATGGCCGCAGGACGAGAGAGGCGACCAGAGAGTCTTCCCCCGCCTGGCTGAACTTTTTGAGGATGGAACGAAACGGCGCAGGCACTGACACACGCCCTTTGGCGTCGAGCTTGTTGTGGTGAGAGCCGATGAAGTGGTCCATCCGGACCGGCGTGCCTTTCGGGACTTGAGTGAAGCGGTGTGTCGGCGGGGTGTGCCGGCGGGGTGTGGTGGTGAGGGTGGCCGTAGGCAGATGGAACAGTGCTTGTGCGGCGGATTCCCATGCCCTTGGGGATCGGATGCATGGGCTTTCATGGGTTCAATAGGGATAGCATGGAGGAATTTGGGCGGTCAAAGGGTTTGCCTGGTTTCACGCTGAATCGAACGATAATTTCCCGCCTGCGTCAGGGACTTACCGGTCGGGGCGCTGGGGGGCGGGGATGGCGGCACAGTAATATTCGTGGTTCGTTCTTGTGGACAACTCTTCTTGGTATCATCCCATAACGACAATGCAATGATGAAGCCGAGGCGATTTGGGGTGATCCGCAAGAGGCGGGGCGGTCTTCAGGAAAGTGCCAGACAGCCTGTAAGCCGGGTTCTGTCCGCCTCTTGCGAGACGGGACGACCATTCCTCTGGGACGCATCTCACGATGCGCCTCACGCGACCAACCCGGACGGCGGGACGGGAATGTCCCTGCGGCCATGCGGTTTCCCGCGACGCTCGCGGCCGCCCCTATTCGGTCTTGCTCCCGGTGGGGTTTACCGTGCCGCCCCTGTTGCCAGGGGCGCGGTGCGCTCTTGCCGCACCGTTTCGCCCTTGCCCGCGGGGCCGTCGCTCACGCGTCGGCCTTGCACGGGCGGTTTGTTTTCTGTGGCACTGTCCCTGGGGTCGCCCCCGCCGGCCGTTAGCCGGCACCGTATTCCCGTGGAGCCCGGACTTTCCTCTACCCCCGGAGGTCCGGCGAACAGCGGTCGTCCGGCTGTCTGGCGGCGGGGGATGTGCGCTTGCCGGGGGGACGGGTCAAGGGCTGGTTCAGTCGGTAGCGCTTGATCCGCCGGCGCGGGTGATGATCCCGCCGCCCAGGATCCGGTCACCGTCATAGAACACGCAGGCCTGGCCCGGTGCCGGCAGTGTCGGTTCGTCCAGAACGACAAGGGCGTCGTCGCCGTCCGGCGTGACCGAGGCCGGCCGCTGGCTGTCACGGGCGCGCAGCTTGACGGTGCAGCGCAACGTCTCGGGAACCGGGTCGATCAGCCAGTTCACCGCGCGCAGCCGTATCGCGGTCGCGCCGGTGCCGCGCGGGCCGATGACGATGCGCCGGCGCGTCGGGTCGGTGGCGATCACCATCTGCCGCTCGCCGTCGATCATCGCTGCCGGTCCCAGGCGCTTGCGACTGGCCGACGGTGTAGCGCGCGATGCCCTCGTGGCGGCCGACCACGCTGCCGTCGGGCGTGACGATCTCGCCCGGCTCCAGCGCCTCGGGGCGGTGCCTGGCGACGATGTCGGCGTAGCTGCCGGCGGGGACGAAGCAGATGTCCTGGCTGTCCGGCTTGCTCGCGACCTCCAGCTTCAGGCCGCGCGCGATGTCGCGCACGGTGGCCTTGTCGACCATGCCGCCCAGCGGAAACAGGCACATGTCCAACTGCTCGCGCGTCGTGGCGTAGAGGAACCAGCTCTGGTCGCGCGCCGGATCGGTGGCGCGGTGCAGCTCCGCGCCGTCCGGCCCGTCGAGCCGCCGCACATAGTGCCCGGTCGCCAGGCGATCGGCGCCGAGGCCGCGCGCCATCTCGGTCAGGTCGGCGAACTTGACCGTCTGGTTGCAGCGGATGCAGGGCACGGGGGTCTCACCGTTGGCGTAGCTGTCCGCGAACGTCGCTGATCACGGCGTCGGAAAACCGCCGCTCGGTGTCGAGCACGTAATGACGGATGCCAAGCCGGTCGGCCACGCGGCGGGCGTCGTAGATGTCCTGGCCCGCACAGCAGGCGCCCTTGCGGCCGGTTGCGACGCCGTGGTCGTAGAGCTGCAGGGTGACGCCGATGACCTCATGCCCGGCTTCATGCAAGAGGCCGGCGACGACACTGCTGTCGACGCCGCCCGACATCGCCACGACAACGCGGGAGGGTGTTCCGTCAGGCATATCGGCCGTCACACGATGCCGGCTGGCGGGGACAGGCCACACGGAAACACCCCCCCGCCATGACCCGGCGCGACCGGGTCATCCCGTGCCGCTGGAGGATCCGGATGGACGCAGTGGTCACGGCGTGTGAGGTGACCGTGCCCCACTGGATGGGGATGACCCGGTCGAGCCGGGCCATGACGAGGCTGTTGGTGATGTTCACAGCAGGCTGCGGGTCGCCGGCGGCAGCTTCACCACCAGGCCGTCCAGCTTGTCGGTCAGCACGATCTGGCAGCCGAGGCGGGAGGTGCGGGTCAGGCCATAGGCCAGGTCCAGCATGTCCTCCTCATCTTCGGTCGGCTTTTCCAGCTTCTGAAACCACTCGGGGTCCACGATCACATGGCAGGTCGAGCAGGCGAGCGAACCCTCGCACGCGCCCTCGATGTCAACGCCGAACTTGTGCGCGATCTCCAGCAGCGAATAACCGGCCGGCACCTCGACCTCGCGGCGGTTTCCATCACGCTCGATAAACGTCATCTTCGGCATGAACTCAGGCCTCGGCCAATGTGGATGGGGCAGGGGGAGCAGGAGGCGCCGACCGCGCCGCCAGTGCGGCATGGGCGGCCGAAAGCGCGGCCGCGGCGTAATCGATATCGGCCGGCGACGTAAAGCGTCCGATCCCGATACGCAAGGTCCGAGCGGCCTGGGCGTCGGAGAGTCCGAGGGCGCGCAGGACGTAGGAGGGTTCGACCGCGGCCGAGGAGCACGCCGACCCGGTGGAGACGCAGAGATCGGGCAGCGCCTCCATCATCTCGGCCGCCCCCGCGGCGGGGAATGTCAGATTAAGGTTGCCGGCGATCCGCTGCGCCAGGCTGCCATTCACCCGCAGGCCGGGGATGCTGGCCGAAAGCCGCTCCAGCAGCGTGCCGCGCAGCGTGGCGATCCGGTCGGCATCTGCTGCCATCTCGGCCTGCGCCAGCGCACAGGCTTCCCCCAGGCCGACGATCAGCGGCGCCGGCAGGGTGCCGGAGCGCAGGCCCCGCTCCTGCCCGCCACCCGAGAACAGCGGGGCGAGACGGACGCGCGGACGGCGGCGCACGAACAGCGCGCCGACGCCCTTGGGCCCGTACATCTTGTGGCCACTGACCGAGGCAAGATCGACCTTCCATCTCGTCAGATCCACGGGGATCTTCCCGGCCGCCTGGGCCAGGTCGGTGTGGAACAGTGCCCCCGCCTGCTTGGCGATCGCCGCCAGCGCCGGGATGTCCTGCACCACGCCGGTTTCGTTGTTCACCGCCATCACGCTGACCACCACCGTGGGTTCGGCCAGCGCGGCGCGCAGCGTCTCGGGGTCCAGCAGCCCATCAGCGCCGACCGGCAAAATCACCGGATCGAACCCTTCCGCGGCCAGATCGCGCACGGACTTCGACGACGCATTTATGTTCGGTCTCCACCGTGATGACCCGGCGTGCCGGATTGCCGTGGGCGGCGGCGAAACGCGCGGCCCCCTTGATGGCGATGTTGTTGGACTCCGTGGCGCCGGAGGTGAACACGATTTCCCGCGTCTCGGCGCCGAGGATCGAAGCGACCTGGCCGCGCGCGCGCTCCACGGCGTCCTCCGCGCGGCGTCCCATGACGTGTTCGGCGCTGTGCGGGTTGCCGTATTCCTCGGTGAACCAGGGCAGCATGGCTTCCAGCACGCGCGGATCGCAGCGGGTCGTGGCCTGGTTGTCCAGATAAACCGGCCGGTTGGGACGCGGGGGAACGGTGCTCATGCGTCAGACTTAGGCATCTGCGTCGGTCCGGGCCAGGGGGACGGGTGGGTTGGGAGCAAGGTTGGGACGGAGGTCGGTTCGGCCTTTGGGGCGGCGGCCGGCTTCGCTGCTGCTTGGCGCAGCCGCGCCATCACCCGCGGATAAATGTCGCAGAAAGCGTCGATATCCGCCTCGGTCGTGTTCCAGGGCAGTGAGATGCGGATGGCTTCTTCTGCCTCCTGCCAGCGGATCAGCATGTATTGCAGCACATGGCTGGACTCTCGACTTGCCGGAGCTGCAGGCCGCGCCGAAGCTGACGGCAATGTTCTCCAGATCGAGCGCGATCACCTGTTGGGCGGCTTTCACCCCCGGCATGCGCAGGCAGGTGGTGTTGGGGATGCGTTCCAGGATATTGCCGTAGACTTCGGCGCCGGCGGCGATGGCCGCCGCTTCCGCCCGGTCGCGCAGCGCGGCGATGCGCTTCATGTTGTCCAGTTGCGCCACGGCCGCCTTGGCCGCGGCAGCGAATCCGGCGATGACGGCGACCGCCGGGGTGCCGCCGCGCCGCCCCCCTTCCTGGCCGCCGCCACGCAGCAAAGGCGGGCCGAATTTATGCACGTTGTTCAGCAGCAATGCTCCCGCCCCGGCCGGTCCGCCCAGCTTGTGCGAGGAGATCGCCAGGCTGTTGGCGCCGAGCTGATCGAGGCGCACCGGCATCCGGCCCGCTGCCTGTACGGCGTCGATGTGCAGCCGAGCGCCGTGGCGCTGGCAGATGGGGAGGATGGTGTCGATCGGGTTGATGGTGCCGGTTTCGTTGTTGGCCAGCATGATGCAGACGAGAGACTGTCGCTCCTCTTCCTCCAGGAACGTCTCCAGCGCCGCGGTGTCGGCCACGCCGTTGCTGTGCACCGGCAGGATGAAACCCACGGACGGTGCCCGGCGGATGGCGTCATGCTCCGTCGCGCCAAAGATGGTGGTGCGTTCGTAGCCGAGGGCATTGACGGCGAGCACATCGGCCTCGGTCCCGCCGGAGGTGAAGACGACATCCGCCGGCTTGCTGCCGAACAGCCCTGCGATCGTCTCCCTTGCATCTTCCAATATGCGCCTTGCCGCTCGGCCTGGCCCGTGGACCGAGGCTGGATTGCCCAGGGTGTCGAGGGCGGCGACCATGGCCTCTCGCGCTTCGGGGCGCAGCGGTTCTGTGGCGTTGGCATCGAGATAGACGGTGCGGTTTGTCATGGCGGCCTTTTTTAAGCCTGCCGGCGCTGGCAGCCTGCCGGCGCCGGGGTGCGGGCGTGTGCCGGGCTTCGAAGCCGGCGTCTATCGTCTTTGCCGGCTGAATAGCAAGGCGTCGCGCCTGTTCCTGATCCGGATCGATGACGCGCAAGTGTCCGGGTGTGATGTTGACTGGTGCATCCGTTGCGAGACCGATGCATTTTTGTTTAGGCCGGTGTCATTCGCGATCAGAATATCATAAAATGGATACACTCCGGTACGATCGACGCACTCGATCGCTCACTCACGCATTTTCGGCTCTATGGAGGCAGACAAATGCAATCACAGGTAGTCAAACTGTGACAATGCTTTCGTTAGGCTAGATAGATCGATGCTCATAACAGGGCAGAGTTATGCGTAAAACATGGCGCAAAAGCGACTTTTCCATTATGAATTTTGCATTGACTTGGCCTATAACCTGCTCGCTGTGGTGGTTGGCTAGGTCGTTAACGGCCTGATCGGAGTAGTCATTGTCGGTGTCATGCCGAGGAGGACGCACCGATAGACGTTGCGTGAATGGAGATGCGGTGGCAGTCAAGGCTTAATGCCCAAAATTTAATCATCCGATATGCGGATGTGATGCCACCCCGACCTGTCGCGAAACTGACATTTGGGGTCCGCATGCCCATCTCATTCAACCTCACGCGAGCCCGTAAGGGGGGATTCCACTCAGGCTCGCTGACTCTCGCAGGCCCGGCACGGTGGCTGAAGCTGTGGTGGCTTCGGATCATGCGCTGTCGGGGGGACAGGAAACAGGTTACGGATTGCCATGCCCGAGGTAATGTTCGCCGGTCCAGATGGCCGGCTCGAAGGACGCTATCATCATTCTAAGGAAGCCGGCGCGCCGGTCGCTCTGATCCTGCACCCGCATCCGCTGCACGGCGGAACCATGAACAACCGCATCACCTACTCGATGTACCAGGCTTTTCAGAAGCTTGGCTGCTCCGTGATGCGGTTCAACTTTCGTGGTGTCGGCCGCAGCCAGGGTCGTTACGACGGTGGCATCGGTGAAATCGGCGATGCAGCGGCAGCGCTGGACTGGATGCAGGCGGTCAACCCTGGCCATGGTGGCCTGTGGATCGCCGGCTATTCGTTCGGTGCGTTCATCGGTATGCAACTGCTGATGCGCCGGCCGGAAATCTCCGGCTGGGTCAGCGTGGCACCGCCGGCGAACCACTACGATTTCGGCTTCCTCGCCCCCTGCCCGTGCGGCGGCCTGATGCTGCATGGCGACGCGGATGAGCTGGTGCCGGAAACGGCCGTGCGGAAACTGGTCGACAAGCTGAACACACAGAAGGGCGTTCACGTCGACTATCGCGTGCTGCCTGGCGCCGATCACGTCTTCGCTCGTCACGCCGACGCCGTCGTCGAAGCGGTTGAGGACCATTGCGGCAAGGCAATCGTCCGCAAGCAGATGGCACTGGCCGCAGATTAAGCTCGCAGCAGCACTCGTCACGGCCCGGCTTGACCGGGTTTTCCCGCTCCGAATCGGAGGGGGATAGTCAGGTCAAGCCGGGCCGTGACAGTTGTGGGGGCGATTGTCGTCCCTCGTCTGCGTAAAGCTTTCTCTAATATGCCAAGCGCCGGCCCCAAAGGCGTCGACATAGTGAGGAACCCGCCCTGGAGAAGGCGATGCCCGGCCGGCTCTTATTTTAGCGCGGGCCCGCCATGACGCGGAAGTCGGGGTCAACTCTTCCTGGTATCGCTTGGTCCATCCGCAGTCACACCAAGGCGTCCGGTCGTTCTTTACGGATGCGCGACCCGACCGCCGGCCATGGGAGTGGGAACACCGGTGGTGCCCGGAAAGCTCAGCGGCAGGCCGGCCAGCACGCGCGCGGCAAGGAAGCCGAAACATTGTGCCTCCAGCGCGTCCCCATCCCAGCCCAGCGTGTCGACTTCATACACCGGTATGCCGAGCGCCTGACGCAGCCCCTCCATCAGGACCGGATTCCGCCGGCCGCCGCCGCAGACCAGCCAACGTCGCGGCGCCGCGGGAAGTTGCGTGCGGACGACCGCCTGCACGGTGAAGGCGGCCAGCGTCGCCGCGCCGTCGGCTTGTGACAGCGCATTCACGCCCGACGCCGCCAGCGACGCGGCGAAATCCAGCCGGTCCAGGGACTTGGGCGGGACCTGAGCAAAATACGGATGCGCCAGCAGGTGCTGCAGCACAGACGCATTCACGCGGCCCGACCGTGCCAGCGCGCCGTCCCGGTCGAAGCGCTGCCCGGTATGCCGCTCCGCCCAGTCATCCAGCGGGCCGTTCCCCGGTCCGGTGTCGAAGGCGAGCATCGCCCCGTCCTCACCGATCCACGTGACATTGGCGACGCCGCCGATATTCAGCACCGCGACGGGCTTGGGCAATTCACGCGCCAGGGCCGCGTGGTAGGCCGGGGCCAGCGGCGCGCCCTGCCCGCCCGCCGCAACGTCGGCCGACCGAAAATCGAACGCAACCGGCAAGCCAGTCTCCGCCGCCAGCATCGCGGCATCGCCGATCTGCCAGGTGCGGCGCCGATCTGGCTGATGCAGGATGGTCTGGCCGTGAAAGCCAACCAGGTCCGCCGGCCGCCCGACCGCTTTCACCGCCTGGACATGGACGGCGGTCAGCCGCCGCTCCGCATCGAGCACACGGGCGTCGTTCGGCGCCAGGCCCGAGGCGATATCGAGGATCGCACGCAGGTCCCGGCGCAGTGTGTCGTCATAGGGGATGGTGAGCATCGGCCCGAAGTCCTGGATGCCGTGACCGTCGGTCTCGATCCAGGCGGCATCGACGCCGTCCAGGGAAGTGCCGCTCATGAGGCCGATGGCGCGCGGCATCCGGGTCAGCCTCGCGCTGCCATGAGACGCGCTTTGTCGCGCTTCCAGTCGCGGTCCTTGATGGCCTCGCGCTTGTCCTGCTTTTGCCGGCCGATCGCCGACGCCGAGCAGCACCTTGGCGCGGCCCTGGTCGTTGAAGTGAATCTGCAGCGGCACGAGCGTGACGCCCTGGCGCGCGACCTGCGCCAGCAAGCTGATCGATTTGCTTCTTCTTCAGCAGCAGCTTGCGCGGCGCCCGCGGCTCGAACCGCGACAGCACGCCGCCCTGGTATTCGGGGATGTAGGCGTTGAACAGCCACATCTCACCTTCGCGCTCGCCGGCCCAGGCTTCGGACAGCGTCGCGCGGCCGAGGCGCAGGGATTTCACCTCGGGCCCTTTCAGCACCATGCCGGCTTCGACGGTGTCCTTGATCGCATAGTCGAACCGGGCCTTGCGGTTCTGCGCGGCGATGCCGTGCGAGATCAGGCCCTTTTTCTCGGCTTCAGCCATTGGCGGCGGATTTCGGTCCTCTGTGTCGAGTCACTTACAGTGTCGCTGGCTGCATCGGTGCCGAGTCCACGTCCTGGCCCTCCGTCATGGCCCGGCTTGACCGAGCCATCTCCGTCCCCTGAGGCACGGGATGGCCCGGTCAAGCCGGGCCATGACGGGATCAGGCGGGCGCAGGCGCTGATGTCCTCAGTTCAGCAGCCCGACCTCGGTCATCGCCGCGTTCACCCGTCGCCCGTGTCGGCTCCATCAGCGGCGCCAGCGGCAGGCGGCAGCGTTCGGAGGTCTTGCCCAGCAGCGAGGCGGCGATATTTCACCGGCCCGGGGCTGGTTTCGCTGAACAGCGCATCGTGCAGCGGCACCAGCCGGTTCTGGATCGCCATCGCATCCTTCACCCGGCCCTCGGCCCAGGCGGTCTGCATGTCGCTGCACAGGCGCGGCGCGACATTGGCGGTGACGCTGATGCAGCCATGGCCGCCGGCGGCGTTGTAAGCGACAGCGCGGTGTGATCCTCGCCGGACAACTGGCAGAAATCGTCGCCGCAGGCGCGGCGCGTGTGCAGCGGGCGCACCAGGTTGGCGGTCGCGTCCTTCACGCCGACGATGTTCTTGTGCTTCGCCAGCCGCGCCATCGTCTCGACGCTCATGTCGACCACGCTGCGCGGCGGGATGTTGTAGATGATGATCGGCAGATCGACCGCGTCGGCGATCGCCTTGAAGTGCAGGTACATGCCCTCCTGCGTCGGCTTGTTGTAGTATGGCGTCACGATCAGCGCCGCGTCCGCGCCGGCTTCCTTGGCGTGGCGGGTCAGCGCGATCGCTTCCTCGGTGCTGTTCGAGCCGGCGCCGGCGATCACCGGCACGCGGCCCTTGGCGACCTCGATGGCGATCTCGACCACGCGGCGGTGTTCGTCGTGCGACAGGGTCGGGCTCTCGCCGGTGGTGCCGACCGGAACGACGCCGTGCGTGCCTTCCTTGATCTGCCAGTCCACGAATTCGGCGTAGGCTTTCTCGTCGACCGACCCATCGTCCCGCATGGGCGTGATCAACGCGACGAGCGATCCCTTGAACATGTCCCTCTCCCGACCGGTTTTCTGCCGAAGGTGCGGGAACCTAGGCGCGAGATGGATGCACCGCAAGGATTGGCTTGCTAGAAGATGGCATGCACGTTGCAATTCGCTCGGTATTGGCTGCCCTGGTTCTGGCTGCCCTGTTGCCTCTGCCGGCCTGTTTGTGCCGGCGCTGGGCGCGGGTGCCCAGGACATGACGCCGATGCCCGCCGTGCGAGCCGATCGCTGGGCGGAGGCGCAGGCGATCGCCGCGCGTTATGCCGATCCGGTGGCGGAAAAGCTGGTGCTGTACCTGCGCCTGCGCGCACCCGGCGCCGCGACGGCCGAGGAAATCGCCGACTTCATGCGCCGCAACCCCGACTGGCCCGCGCAGCCGCTGCTGGAGCGACGGCGGCAGGAGGCCATCGCCACCGACCCTGACGACGCGGCCGTCCTGGCGCAGTGCAGCCCGATGCGACCCCGGCCTCGCCGAAGCTGCCCACGCTGGCGTCCGCCCTGCTGCGCTGCGCCGAGGCGACGGCCAATGCCGGCCGAACCGGCGACGCCAACGCGCTGGCCCGCAAGGCCTGGGTCGACGCCGTCGACGATGCGCAGACCGAGGCCGCATTCCCGCGCCGCTGGGGCGACATCGCCACGCCCGAGGACCAGTGGGCCCGCTTCCAGCGCCTCGCCTGGAGCAACGACCAGGCCGCCGCACGCCAGATCGCGCGCCTCGATCCCGTGCATCAGAAAGCCGCCGAAGCGTGGCTGGCCGCCAAGCGTGACGACCCGAAGACCGAGGCCCTGGTCGCCGCCCTGCCGCCCGCTCTGCGCGCCGATCCCGGCCTGACATTCGAACGCGCACGCGCCATGCGCCAAAGTGGCGCGCTGGAACAGGCGGCCGCCACGCTTGGCAAGGCCTCGGTGCCCGCCCACGCGGAGGCATTCTGGGTCCGAGCGCAACCTGCTGGCCCGCACGCTGATCGCCGAGGGTAATGCGAAGACGGCCTATGCGGTCGCGGCGGACCTGGGGCCGGCCGGCGGATGAACAGACGGCGGATGCCCAGTTCCTTGCCGGCTTCATCGCGCTGCGTCTGCTGCATGACCCGGCGCTGGCGCTGCCGCATTTCCGGGCGCTGACGCACAGTCACCTCCGCCATCACCCAGGCGCGCGCGCATTACTGGCTCGCGCGGACCGACGCCGCGGCCGGGCGTGACGCGAAGCCGGAATACCGCAGGGCAGCGGCGTGGCCGACGACGTTCTATGGGCAACTGGCGGCGCTGGCGCTGGGCGAGAAGCCCGCCGACCTGCTGAAAGCCGCAACCGACCCGGCCTGGACTCCGGAGGCCGCACTGGCCTTCACCGGCCATGAGGTATTGCGCGCCGCGGCCTGGCTGATCGCCTGGGGCGAGCATGAGCGCGCCCGCATCTTCCTGCTGCGCGTCGATGAACTGGCGCCGATCACGGCGGAGCGTGCTCTGACCGCCGCCTTCGCGCTGCGGGCCGGGGTGCCGGACAGTGCGGTGTTCGTGGCGCGTCGCATGGGGCGCGACGGGATCCTGCTGCCGCGCATGGGCTGGCCCGAACCGTTCTCGCCGCCGGCGCCGCCGGACCCGGCGTTCTCGCTGGGAATCATGCGGCAGGAGAGCAGCTTCGATGTCGGTGCCGTCAGTTCCTCCGGCGCGCGGGGGCTGATGCAATTGATGCCCGCCACGGCACAATCGGTTGCGCATCAACTGGGAACACCGGTCTCGTTGAGCGGTTTAACCGCGGACGCGGCCAGAACATGCGCCTCGGGACCGCCTATCTGCAGGAGGTGCTGAAGCATTTCGACAACTGCCTGCCGCTCGCCGCCGCCGCCTATAACGCCGGTCCGCAGCGGGTAGGCCAATGGCTGGCGCAGAATGGCGACCCGCGGATCGGGCCGATCGACATGGTGGACTGGATCGAACTGATCCCGATGGGCGAAACGCGCAACTACGTCCAGCGGGTGACCGAGAACGTCACGGTCTACCGCGCCCAGCGCAACGACCCGACACCGATCCTGACAAGCTCGCCTTGGACCCGCTGATTCGACGCATCTCCGCCTGGGATGGGCTGCCGATCCATGTCCGGGTCTGGGAGGGTGATCCAGGCCGGACGCCGATCCTGTGCCTGCCGGGCCTGGTGCGCACCGGCGGCGATTTCGAGACGGTGGTCAAGGCCATTGCCGGCGGATGCCGAGCGATTGCGCCGGATTATCTGGGGCGGGGCGATTCGGCGTGGCCGCGCGATCTGGGCCGCTGCAGCCCCGAGGCCTGCATGCGCGACATGCTGGACGTCTGCGCCGCGCTGCATGTGCATCGCGCGCTGGTCATCGGCACCAGCTTCGGCGGCCTGCTCGCCATGGGACTCGCCGCCGCTCGGCCGTCGCTCGTCCGCGCCGTGGTGCTGAACGATATCGGCCCGGATATCGGCAGTGGAGGGTGCGGCCTTCGTGCGCGATTTCGTCGGCTTCGACCCGGCACTGCCAACGCTCGAGGCCTGCGTCGACCTGCTGCGCGCCAAGCTGCCGCCGTTGTCGCTGCGGACCGACGAGGATTGGCGCCGCATGGCGGAACTGACCTACCGGCGCGGTCCGGATGGCTCTTTCCATCCGTTGTGGGACGTCCGCCTGACCGCGACGCTGACGGAGACGGCACGCGATCTGTGGCCGCTCTGGCGCGCGCTGGCGCATGCGCCTGTTTTGCTGGTGCGCGGCGGCGTCAGCAACCTCCTGCTGCCGGACACCGTGGAACGCATGCGGGCGGAGCGGCCGGATATGCGCGTGGTGACCGTGCCCGAAGTCGGCCACGCGCCGACCCTGACCGAACCGCTGGCGCTGGCGGCAGTTCGGGCGTTCGCCGAGGCGCACGCGTGAGCCGGCGACAGCGTCCGCAGCTCGAAACGGTTGGCGGTAAACTGGGAAGCGCGGGGTTTGTGCGACCACAGGTGACTCGGTTGACTGGGGCATTCCTGGAGTGGGGATTCGACCCTCAGATGCCCACCGGCCTGGATGGCCGGTCAACCGAGCCGTGGCGGGTGTGGCTCACAGGCGGCTGGTCCGGCGGTGAAAGGGTCGCCAAGAACGCCGGCCGGCATCAACTTCAGGATCGCGCCCATGACGTTTTCCCGCCTGATCGCCGCCGGACTCGGGACCGGTTACGCCCCGGTTGCGGGGGGCACCGTTGCCTCGGCGGCGGCGCTGGTCGTCGGGGCGGGGCTGCTGGCGGTTTCGCCCTGGCTGCTGCTGTTTGCCGCGGTCGTCGCGACGGTCGGCGGCTATGCCGCGATCCGGCGGGTTCGGCCGGACGGCGATCCCGGCTGGGTCGTCATCGATGAGGTCGCCGGGCAGTGGCTGACCTTGCTGGGGCTGGGACAGGTGACCTGGATCGGCTGCATCCTGGCTTTCCTGCTGTTCCGCCTGTTCGACATCACCAAACTGGGTCCGGTCGGCTGGGCGGACCGGCAGCATGGCGCATTCGGCATTATGGCTGACGATGTGATCGCGGGATGCGGTCGCTGCGCTTCTCTTGTTCGCCCTGCGAATGTTGCTTTCGGATATCGCAATATAGCGCAATAGACGCTAAATTGGTTCGGGGTCGGAATACCTCTTGCCGCGTTTATGATTTCCACGATGATATGAATGAACCGGGGAGCGCCCATGCACTTGGAGCATCTGCAAACGGTCGCAGTCCTGCCCGCGGCGGAGCGTCGCCAGGCCGGTCAGACTCTTCGAAAAATCGTGCCGCGCAGCATGCATGGCCGCTGGACGCCCGCGCCGACACGGCGCGATCCAGTCGACATTCTGATGGAGACGGGGCGGCACCGCATCGCCAGCCTGCTGCCGATCCGTTACGACCGGATGCGGGCCTCGCCCTTCGGGTTCTTTCGGGGCGGCGCGGCGATCATGGCGGCCGATCTCGCCGATACGCCGGTCAGCGGCCTCTGTGTGCAGGCTTGCGGCGATTGCCACCTGGCGAATTTCGGCACATTCGCCTCGCCCGAAGGCACACCGGTATTCGACTGTAACGATTTCGATGAGACTTTGCCGGCGCCGTTCGAGTGGGATGTGAAGCGTCTCGCCGCCAGCTTCGCCGTCGATGCCTTGACCCGTAACCTGGGCGATAAAGCCGCCCGGCACCTGGCCAGCACGATGGTGCTGGCCTATCGCCGCCGCATGCAGGTCCTTGCCGGCCTCGAACCGCTGGAAGCCTGGCGCGCGCGGGTCGACGTGGCCCAGGTGCTGGAGGAGATCGACGATCCGAAGCTGCGCGCGCGGGAATTGAAGCGGCTGGCTGAAGCGACCGAAGCCGGGCATCGCGGCTATCCCAAGCTGATCGAAAAGACCCGGCGCGGTTGGCGGATCAAGGAAAAGCCGCCACTGATCCTGCCGCTCAGCGGCCAGCGCGACGACACGCACGAGATCGTCGCCCGGACGGCGCTGGAATCCTACAAGCTGTCCTTGCCCGAGGAGCGGCGCATCCTGCTGGATCGTTACGAACTGGTGGATGTCGCGTTCAAGGTCGTCGGCGTGGGCAGCGTCGGCACGTTCTGCGCCATCGGCCTCTATGCCACGAAGGACGACCAGACGCTGCTGCTGCAACTGAAAGAGGCGCAGGCGTCGGTCCTCGCCCCTTATGCAGGACCGAGCGTGTACCGGAACGAGGCGCAGAGGGTGGTGGTGGGGCAGCGGATCATGCAGACCTTGCCTGACGTTTTTCTCGGCTGGGCGGAGGATATGGGCGACGACCAGCAATGCTATGTGCGGCACTTGAAGGACAGCCGCCTGGCGCTGATCGGCGCCGACCTGGCCGAGGGCGCCTTGCCGTATCACGCGATGCTGTGCGGCGTGACGCTGGCGCGGGCGCATGCACGGTCGGGCGATGCGGCGCGAATCGCCGGCTATATGGGCTCCGGCACCGCGTTCGATAAGCGCGATCGCGTCGTTCGCGGTGGCTTATGCGGCGCAGAACCAGATCGACTGGCGCCTGTTCACGGAGGCGATCAAGGCCGGGCAGATCGAGGCGCACGGCGCCTGAAGTGGGGTGTAAGCCGGGTGGGTATGCGCCCGTGGCCGCCCGTTCGAGGACTCTTCAATCTCGCCCGGAAATGCCTTAGCCTGTCGCGGAAAATAGAAGGATCGAGTGCGATGGATGATGTTGTTCCGTATGGTGATTCATTGGTGGCGAGCGATCAGCGTCATCTGATCCACCCGCTGCATCACCCGAAGGACCACGCCAACCCCAAGATCTTCGTCTCCGGCCGAGGGTGCGATGCTGCGCACCGCGGACGGGCGGGAGTACATCGACGGCCTGTCGGCGCTGTGGAACGTCAATATCGGCCACGGCCGCAAGGAACTCGCTGCCGCCGCGGCCGACGCAGATGGAGAAGCTGGCCTACGCGTCCGCCTATGCCGGCTTCACCAACGAACCGGCGATCAGGCTGGCGGAACGCATCGTCGGCCTGGCCTACGACAACATGGCGGCGGTCTATTTCACCACCGGCGGCGCGGAATCGAACGAGAGCGCGTTCAAGTTCGCCCGCTATTACTGGAAGCGGCTGGGCAAGCCGAACAAGGTGAAGATCATCTCCCGCCGCTACGGCTATCACGGCGTCACCCTGGCGGCGATGAGCGCCACCAGCCTGCCGAACTACCAGAAGATGTTCGGCCCGACTGGTGCCGGAGTTCTTCCAGGTCGCGCCGCCCTACCCCTATCGCTGGCCCGGCAACGGCGATGCCGGCATCGGTGCCGCCGACGCGGTCGAGGAAGCGATCCTGGCCGAGGGCGCCGACACCGTCGCCGCGATCATCGCCGAACCGGTGATGGGATCCGGCGGCGTGATCGTCCCGCCGCCGACCTATTTCCCCCGGCTGCGGGAGATCTGCGACCGCCACGACGTGCTGCTGATCGCCGACGAGGTCATCACCGGCTTCGGCCGCACCGGCCAGTGGTTCGGCCTCGGCCACTGGGGCGTCAAGCCGGACCTGATGTCGTTCGCCAAGGGCGTCACCAGCGGCTACCTGCCGCTGGGCGGCGTGATGATCTCCAAGCACATGCATCAGGTGATCGATGGATGCGCCGACGGACGAGAAGTTCATGCACGCCGCGACCTATTCCGGGCATCCGGTCTGCTGCGCCGTGGGTCTGGCGAATATCGACATCATCGAGAAGGAGGGCATGGTCGAGCGCGCCCAGGTGCAGGGCGACCGCTTCCGCGCGGGGCTGGAGACGCTGCCGGCCTGCCGCGCGTGGGCGAGGTGCGCGGCATCGGCATGCTCGCCGCGATCGAACTGGTCGAGGACAAGGGCAGCAAGGAGCCGGCCAAGGGTCTGGGCGCCAAGGTCGTGGCCGAGGCGGCGAACCGCGGCCTGATCCTGCGCCTGCGCGCCGCCGCCGACGGACCGCCGGCCAGCGGCGACACGCTTTGCTTCGCGCCGCCGCTGATGACGCCGGAGGCGACGCTGGATCGGATCGTGCAGATCGTCGGTGAGTCGATCCAGGCAGCGATGTAGCGGTTAGGCAGGCCCAGTCGGATGCGCGGCACGTTGGAAGGACCGCGGCCGGCTGGCGCTCTCTGCCGCGGTCGCTGGTGTGCTGTTGCGTTATCGTCGCCGGTCGTCGTGCCGCCTGCCTGCGCCCTGGCGCTTCTCCTCGCGATCCTGCTGTCGTTTGGCGCCCGCGCCGCTACTCTCCCGCCTGTCGAATCCATCACGGGCCTCGTCGTCTCCGCCCAGCGTCTCGCCGCGCAGGCAGGGGTCGAGATCCTCCGCCAGGGGGGAAATGCGATCGATGCCGCGGTGGCGGTCGGGTATGCCGAGGCGGTGGTCAATCCGTGCTGCGGCAATATCGGCGGCGGCGGGTTCATGACCGCGTTCCGTCCCGAAGGACCGGCCGGCGGCCACGGGGTTTTCATCGATTTCCGCGAAACCGCGCCGGCGGCCGCCACGCCGGACATGTATCTGGATGCCAACGGCAACGTCATCAAAGGCGCGAGCCTCGCCGGCTGGCGCGCGGTCGGCGTGCCCGGGACCGTGCTGGGGCTCGACACGGCACTGATGCGCTATGGCAGCCTGTCGCGCGGCGTCGTGATGGCGCCGGCGATCCGCCTTGCGCGGGATGGCTTTACACTGACCGCCTCGGATGCCGACATCCTCGCTCGCGGCGTCCGGGTGCTGCGGCGTGACAAGCGGGCCGCAGCGATCTTCCTGGGTCCCGACGGCGGCCCGCTGCATGCCGGGGAAACGCTGCGCCAGCCAGCCCTCGCGGCCACGCTGCAGGCGATTGCCGATCAGGGGCCCGAGGCATTCTATCACGGCCGCATCCCCGAGGCGGTCGAGGCAGAAGCGCGCAAAGGAGGCGGCATTATCACCGCCGCCGATTTCGCCGCCTACAAGGTGCACGAGGTCGAACCACTGCGCTGTGTCTATCGCGGCTTCACGGTGCTGTCGGCACCGCCGCCGTCCTCGGGCGGCGTAACGCTGTGCGAGACGCTGAACATTCTGGAAGGTTACGATCTGCGCGGGCTGGGCTTTCACGGCTCCCAGTCGATCCATCTGCTGACCGAGGCGCTGCGCCTGGCGTTCTTGGACCGCAACACCGAACTGGGCGATCCGGCGTTTGTCGATAACCCGCTCGGCCGGCTGCTGTCGAAGGACTATGCGGCGCATCTGCGGACGCTGATCACCGACACGGCGACGCCGTCCGCCAGCCTGCGGCCCGGTGCCTCGGGACCGGAGGAGAAGCAGGAGACGACGCATTTCTCGGTGCTCGACGCGCAGGGCGGGGCGGTTTCGGTGACGTTCACTATTCAACGGCGGCTTCGGTGCGGGCGTGATGGCCGGCGACGCAGGGTTTCTGCTGAACGACGAGATGGACGATTTCACCCTGAAGCCGGGCGTGCCCAACCAGTTCGGGCTGGTGCAGGGCGAGGCCAATGCGATTGCTCCCGGCAAGCGGCCGCTGTCGTCGATGGCGCCCACCATCGTGGTGAAGGACGGGCAGGTGGAGATGGTCCTGGGATCGCCGGGTGGGTCGCGGATCATCAGCGCCGTGGCTCGAAACGATCCTGAATGTCGTCGATTACGGCATGAACGCGCAGGAAGCGGTCGACGCGCCCCGGCTGCACCACCAGTTCCTGCCGGACTTGCTGGTCGTCGAGCCCTATGCGCTGTCGCCCGACACGCAGCGGGCTCTGCTGCGCATGGGCTATCATATCGGCATGGAGGCACCATGGGGCGCCGTGGCATTGATCGCGGCGAGCCAACTGTCCGAGCGAGGCCCGGCCGGCATGCCGACGGATTCCGTGGCGGCGCATGGGGGGCGGCCCACTGCGTATGACGGGGCCAATGACGCGCGGCGGCCAACCGGCGCCGCTCTGGCGCCGTAACGTTACGCATCATTTCTTAAAACGTCCGGTTGGTAGACAAGCAGACCGCGTGGCGGCAGGTTGAATCCGCACAGGACAGACGAGAAACGCGATGCTGCCTCAGTCCATCTTGACCGAAGCCGAAGCCCTGCTGGCCGCATGCAGGGCGAAAGGGATCATGCTTGCGACGGCGGAGAGTTGCACGGGCGGATTGATCGCAGCGGCACTGACGGCGATCGCAGGGTCGTCCGATGTCGTGGACCGCGGGTTCATCACCTACTCCAACGCGGCGAAGAATGAAGTGATCGGTGTGCCCCTGCCGCTGATTGAGACACATGGCGCCGTCAGCCGGCAGGTCGCAGCGGCGATGGCGGACGGCGCGTTGGCGCGGTCTCGGGCGGCGATCGCGGTGGCGGTGACGGGTGTCGCCGGGCCTGGCGGCGGGACGGCCGAGAAGCCCGTGGGGTTGGTGTGGTTCGGCCTGGCCCGGACGGGATCGCCGGCGATCACCGACAGCCGGATTTTTCCGGGCGACAGGACGGAGATCCGGGCGGCGACAGTGGCACATGCGCTGAAAATGATCCGCGACTCGCTATAGCCGCTATTGTCGGTGAGGCTGGTGACGCCAGGACTGGCAAATCTGCCGCGGATCGCCATCTCTCTCGGGCCAAAGGAGACTGACCGATGCAGGCAACCCTGAATGGCCAAGTGATCGCCGACAGCACGGATATCGTCGAGAGCGGCGGGTATGCGTATTTCCCGGCCTCGGCAACCCGCCTGGAGTGGATGGTGAAGGCGCCGAAGACGGAATCGGACCACGCCTGTCCGCATGGCGTGCAATTCTACGATGTGGTGCTGGACGGCGCGCGTCACGAGCGTGCGGCTTGGTCGTATGAGCGGCCTCAGCCGAAGATGCAGGCGGTGGGCGGGCGTTTCGGTTTCTGGAAGGACGTCAAGGTCGGCTGACCGGGCGGCGCGGGCGTGGCTGCGCGCGGGATGTTGCGCGCCCTCTGATTGCTGTTCCAAAATGAGCGGGCCAGACGGGGATACCGGTGCCGCTTATGTTGAAATCATGGATGCGCTTCGTGTGGCCGGCGGTCGCCTTGGTTGCCATGGCCACCCAGCACGTGGTGTGCGCACAGGTTGACCCAGATCCCACGCGGCCGGATTTGGTGCCAATCCCCGCCGGTCAATTCGTCATGGGCGTCGGCCCAGCGGAGGAACTCAGAGAGGGCGTTCCACTCAATCTCCGTCATCTCGCAGAGCCGCGCCATCGGGTCGAAATCGTCCAGTCATTTGGCTTGGCCAAATACCTGGTGACGCGCGCGGAGTTCGCGGCATTTGTCCGTGATTCGGAGTATCGACCGCCCAAGGGGTGCTTCACCATTCTGAATGGAAAGACCAGGGTCAATTCGCCGCTCTACGACTGGGAAAACCCGGGCTTCCTGCAAACAGATCGCGATCCGGTCATCTGCGTCAATTATGCTGACGCCGAAGCCTATGTCACCTGGCTCTCGAAACGCACCGGCGATCACTACAGGCTGCCAACGGAAGCGGAATGGGAATATGCCGTTCGGGCAGGGACAACTACCGCGCGGTACTGGGGTGACGACAGAGATGGCGAGCGCGAGCACTCCAACATTGCGGATCTCAGCCTCAGGCGGGTTCTGAAGAGTGATACGGCTTCGAACGGCTATGTCCCGTGGGACGACGGTTTCCCGTTTACATCGCCTGTCGGAACGTTCCGTCCGAATCCTTTCGGATTGTTCGATATGCTCGGCAATGTCTGGGAGTGGGTCGACGATTGTTGGAATGGTAACTACATGGGTGCGCCGTCTGACGGGTCTGCCTGGAAATCCGGAGATTGCAGTCGGCGCGTCCTTCGCGGTGCGTCCTGGGGCAATTTTCCGAATGCCGCGCGGTCGGGGTTACGAGGCAGCTCCGACATCGGCATTCGCAGCGCTTACTATGGGTTTCGCGTTGCCGGCCCCTATCATACCCCGATTTCCTGACGCTCCGCGGCGTCTGTGAGATCATAAAATTTGACGGCACCCGCGTTTTGCCGGCACGATCCGCGTCTAGCAGGCAGACGTCGCAAGAAACCCATCGTATGACACGCTCGGCTTCATCCGAACCCGCACCCGCGGGCGTAACAGGGTCCCCTGCGGACGCCGATGCGATGGCGGACAACGTCCCGCATCGGGCCATGATCACCACCTGCGCGATCGGGGCGACGATCCTGCAATCGCTCGACCAGACCATCGCGAATGTCGCGATGCCCTATATGCAGGGCAGTTTCTCGGCCAGCTTCGATGAGATCACCTGGGTCCTGACCTCCTATATCACCGCCGCGGCGATCATGACGGCGCCGGTCGGGTGGCTGGCGGTGCGCTTCGGGCGCAAGCCGCTGTATGTCGGCTGCATCATCGGATTCACCGTCGCGTCCATGATGTGCGGGGCGGCGCAGTCGCTGGGGCAGATCGTCGCTTTCCGGCTGCTGCAGGGCATGTTCAGCGCCGCCCTGGTGCCGCTGTCGCAGGCGACGCTGCTGGACATCTATCCGGCGCACCGGCGCGGCTTTGCCATGGCGATCTGGGGCATGGGGGTGATGATCGGGCCGATCATGGGCCCGACGCTGGGCGGGTTTCTGACGGAACAATACAACTGGCGCTGGGTGTTCTACATCAACCTGCCCTTCGGCATCCTGGCGGCCGGCGGACTGACGATGTTCATGCCCCACACCCTGGGCGTCAACCGGCTGCGCTTCGACTGGCTGGGCTTCGCCGTCCTGTCGGCCGGCATCGGCGGGCTGCAGTTGATGCTGGATCGCGGGCAGGAGAAGGACTGGTTCTATTCGACGGAAATCATTGTCGAGACGATCCTCGCCGGCCTCGGCTTCTACCTCTTCTTCATTCACATGATGTCCGCTCGGCAGCCGCTCATCCGCCCGAGTACGTTCCGAGACAGGAATTTTTCGTGCGGGCTGGTGATGATGTTCGCGGTCGGCACCCTGCTGGTGTCCAGCCTGGCGCTGATGACGCCGTGGCTGCAGGGTTTGAGCAACTATCCCGTGGAGACCGCCGGCCTGGTGATGGCGCCGCGGGGTCTGGGCAATCTGTCGATGATCATGCTGGCCGGCAAGCTGTCGTCGCGCGTCGATCCCCGGTATCTGGTCGGCACTGGCCTGCTGCTGATCTCTGCGTCGTTCTACATCATGACCGGCTGGACGCCGGACGTATCGCAGCGCGAGATCATCCTGACCATCATGCTGCAGGGCGGCGGCATGGGGCTGTTCTTCACGCCGCTGCAGGTGCTGTCGTTTACAACGCTACCGAGCTCCATGCGCACCGAAGGTGCTTCGCTGTTCAGCCTGCTGCGGAATATCGGTGCGGCGATCGGGGTTTCGGTGACCTCTACGGTGCTGGCGCGCAACACGCAGGCGCTGCATGAGATGATCGGTGCGTCTGTCAATCCGTTCAACCGGGCGCTGCTGGCGATCGGGATCTACGATCCGGTGACGCGACACGGGGCGGCGGTCCTGGATCAGGAGATCAACCGCCAGGCACAGATCATTGCCTATGCGGATGATTACGTCATGCTGATCTGTACGACGCTGCCGGCGATCCTGCTGCTGTTCGTGATGAGCCGCCCGCGGCATGTCGCCGCGGCGGAGATGGAGCCGGTGGAGTAGCCGGCGACGCTCCGGCGAGGGGTGGTTCGGACGAGCCGGGCCGGAGGGGTTTATTTCACCCGGCCCATCTCCCGCAGCTTCTCCACGACATTCCCCATCATGCCGAAATACGGTTTCGCCTCCGACAGATCGCGGATCCTGTCGAGGTTGTCCCGGATCATCTCGACTGAGACCGGTTCGGCCGGATCGAACTGTACGCCTTCGCTGACGAAATACTGCACCCGCGCGTAACCGCCCGCGGTGGCGGCGAAGATTTCGCCGTTCTGGTCGCAATCCTCGTGGCACAGCCAGGCCACCATCGGCGAAACGAGTTCCGGCTTCATCCAGGGCGCCATGTCTGGCGGCAGCAGCGTCTCGGTCATCCGCGTATACGCCGACGGAGAGATCGCATTGCAGGCGGATATTGTATTTCGCGCCCTCGTGCCGCAGCACGTTGATCAGCCCGTTCACCGCCATCTTCGCCGCGCCGTAATTGGCCTGGCCGAAATTGCCGACGGTGCCGGAGCCCGACGTCGTCACGACGATCCGCCCATAGGCCTGCTTGCGCATGATCGGCCACGCGGCCTTGACGCAGTAGACGGTGCCGAAATGATGCACCTGGTTGACGAACTCGTAGTCCGCCATCGTACATGTTGTTGAACGCCTTGTCGCGCAGGATGCCGGCGTTGCAGACCAGCGCATCGAGCCGGCCCCAGGTGTTCATCGCCGTATCGATGATGCTCTGCGCGGCCTTTTCCTCGGCAACCGAGGCGTAGCTGGCCACCGCCTCGCCGCCGGCTGCCTTGATCTCGGCAACGACCTTGTCGGCGACCGCTGCTGCGCCGCCGGTGCCGTCGACCGATCCGCCGGGATCGTTGACCACCACCTTCGCCCCGCGGGAGGCGAGCAGCAGCGCATGCTGACGGCCCAGCCCGACGCCGGCGCCGGTGACGATCGCGACCCGTCCATCGTAACGAATATCCATGGCGTATCAGCCCTCCAGATTGTTCAGAATGAAAGCACCGCCGGCTTCGATGGCGCGTCGGCCGGCTTCCAGGACCTGGTAGTATTGGTGCCAGACATGGATCATCTCCGGCCAGATCTGCAGATCGACCTGCACGTCGGCCTTCCCGGCCTCCCGCGCCAGCCACAGTGCGTCGTCCAGCAAGGTCTCGACGGAACCGACCTGGATGAACAGCGGCGGCAGGCCGCGCAGGTCGCCGTAGACGGGCGCTGCATGAGGGTGGCGCGGGTCGGCGCCGTTCAGATAGAGCCCCGCCATATCCAGGATCCCCGCCTTCTGCACCGTCGGGTCGGACTCGGCTCGATCGACAAACGATTTCGACAGCCCCTCCATGTCCACCCACGGGCTGATGCACCAGCCGCAGGCGGGGAGCTTCAGCCCGGCCTCGCGGATCGCCAGCATGGCGGCGACAACCAGGCCGCCGCCGGCGCTGTCGCCGGCCAACGGCGATGTTGCCGGGCTTGATGCCGCTGTCCAGCAGGAAGCGATAGGCGGCAACGCTGTCTTCGACCGGCGCGGGGAACGGGTGTTCAGGCGCCAGCCGGTAGTCGATCGCCAGGACATGCGTGCCGGCCTGCCGCCCGGCCTCGGCCGCGAGATGTCGGTGACTGTCCAGGGAGCCGATGACATAGCCGCCGCCATGCAGATACAGGATCGCCTGGTCCGCGGCGGCATGGGGCGTCGAGGTCCATTCCGCCGGCACGCCGCCGGCATCGAGCCTCTCCACCGACCACATCGGCCGGCAGGGGAAAGGACTTGCCGCGCGCATCGATGTCGATGCGGCGCTGAGCGATCTCCGTCGAGCGGGGACGGGCGGCGATCTGCTCGCGAATGGCGATGATTTCCGGATCGGCCATTCTGGTTCCTCCTGGTTCTGGGGCGTAGCGTGACGTGGTGGCGGCGAACGTCAAGTACCGTTGGTTACCGCCCGGTAAAGCGCGGTTTGCGCTTCTCTTTCCAGGCCTGGATGCCTTCCTGCAGGTCATCCGATTGTCGGACCCGAGCGATGGTCTGGCTGATGCCGACCATGCGTTCGATCGGGCCGGGCGGCAGGACTTCGCCGACCAGACGCTTCAGCGCACCGATCACCAGAGGCGCGCTGTCCAGCAACTGTTCGGCCATCGCCAGGGCTTCCGTCTCGTGCTCGCCGTTCGGCACGAGGCGGTTGACGAAGCCGACATCGTAGGCGCGCCTGGCGGGGATCTTGGCACCCAGCAGCATGATCTCCATCGCCAGGTGATGCGGCATGCGCGCGGCGAGGGAGCTGATGCCGCCGGCCGTCGTGCCCAGCTTGGCCTCGGGGTAGTAGAACTGCGTGTCCTCGGTGGACACCAGCAGATCGCACATCATGACCATGACGATGCCGCCGCCGACCACCCAGCCCGTGGTGGCGCCGATGATCGGCTTTTCGGTCTGGAAGCCGACAGTCGGGATCGCCCGCCACAGCTCCGGCAGATCGCTCACATCCGCCCCGGACGAAAACGCGCGGTTCCCCGCGGAGGACAGGATAGCGACTTTCTGCGCCGGGTCGGCGTCGAAGGCTTTGAACGCAAGCTGCATTTCGACTGCCACCGCCTGGCTGATCGCATTCAGCCGTTCGGGACGGTTGATGCGGATGATGGAGATGCTTCCACGGCGTTCGGTGGTTACGGCTGGCATGGCTGTTTCCCCTGATGATCGTTCAGGGAAGGCTAGGGCGTGCCGACAATTAAGCCAAATGACGGCGGCGGCCAGGTGGATGGCGGCCCTGCGGCCACCACGACGGAAGAGTTGGGATTTCCACCAGTCAGTTCAAGCGATTGCCCTGTGATGGCTGGCCGCGATCCAAGCCCTCAGCGCGTGCCGTAGAACCGGTCCCCTGCATCCCCCAGGCCGGGCCGAATATAGCCGTTGCCATCCAGTTGCCGGTCCACCGCGCCGGTATAGATCGGCACATCCGGATGTGCCTTGGAGAATGCCTCGACCCCCTCGGGCGCGGCGAGCAGGCAGACGAACTTCATCTGCGTCACCCCGGCCTCTTTCAGCCGCGTCGCGGCGACGGTGGCGGAGTTGCCAGTGGCCAGCATGGGATCGACCAGGATGCACAGCCGCTCCGCCACGTCGGTCGGCAGTTTCAGGTAGTATTCCACCGGCTGCAGCGTCGCGTGATCCCGATACAGGCCGATATGGCCGACGCGGGCCGAGGGCATCAGGTCGAGCATCCCCTCCAGGATGCCGTTGCCGGCGCGCAGGATGGAGACCAGGCATAGCTTCTTGCCGGCCAGATATTCGGACTTCATCGGCTCCAGCGGGGACTCGATGTCGATCCATTCCAGCGGCAGGTCGCGCGTGACCTCATAGGCCATGAGCATGCTGATCTCACGCGCCACGGTGCGGAACTTCGCGGTGGTGGTGTTCTTGTCGCGCAGCAGCGTCAGCTTATGGCGCAGCAGCGGATGATCGAGGACGGTGAGGTTTGGCATTATGTTTTCCGTTTCCTCGCCAGAACGCGCACTGCCAGCAGGGAATCCAGCATAGCGATGAAGGAGAACGCTGTCGTCAGCGTCGGGCTGGCACTGTCACGCGGCATCGATGGCATGCTTCAGTTTGCTCACGGTATCCTCGGCCTGGTTTGCCGGGATATTGGTGTAGGCAAGAAGCAGGCCTTGTCCGTTGCCATGGGCGGTGGCCAGTGTCGACAGGGCGAGCGGTGCCAATCCGGCAACGATTGCGCGTTTCGCCAGCACCGTGTCGTCAGCGGCGCCCGCAAAGCGCGCGATCAGATGCAAACCGCCCGGCGGCATCTCCGGCAAGGCGGCCTCTCCGAACGCCCCGCGCAGCGCGGTGGCCAGCGCAGCCCGCCGTTCGCCGTAGAGCCGGCGCATTTTCTTGAGGTGGCGGGCGAAATGACCCTTCGCCAGGAACGCCGCCAGCGCGCGCTGTTCCAGTGACGGCTGTCCCAATGTCAGCAGCCTTGCCGCGCGCCTGAACGCGTCGCACAGCTCGTTCGGCACCACGAGGTAGCCGAGGCGCAACGCGGGAAACAGCGTCTGGCTGAAGCTGCCGGCATGGATGACGCGCCAGCCGCGATCGAGGTTTTTCAGCGGTTGCAGCGGGCGGCCGGCCAGGCGGAAGACGCCGTCGGTATCGTCCTCCAGCACCCAGGCGCCGGCTTCCGATGCCCAGGCCAGCAGCTCCAGGCGCCGGGGCAGCGGGAGGGCCATGCCGTTGGGGTATTGATGCGCCGGGGTGACGATCGCCAGTTTCGCCTTCGGCGCGGCGGCGATGCCGGAGGCGACGCGTAGCCCGTTTTGGTCGATGCGAACCGGCACGATCCGTGCGCCCGCGGCCTCCAGCGCCTGGCGGATCGGCGGATGGCCTGGGTCCTCCACCCACACCGCATCGCCGCGGCCCAGCAGCACGCTACGTGTCAGGGTCAGCGCGCCCTGGAAACCGGCCGTCACCATCACGTTCGCCGCGGAGCACGGCACGCCCCGCTGCGCCGTCAGCCAGGTGGCGATGGCGGCGCGCAGGGCGGGCAGTCCGGCCGGATCGGGATCGGCGAGATCGTCGGGGGATGCGTCGCGCGCCGCCTCGGCGAGCAGGCGGGTCCAGGTTGCGACCGGAAATGCGTCCAGCGCCGGCAGCCGCGGCCGCAATGCGATTGGTAGCCGGGTGAAGGCGGCGATGTCGGGTGCGAACATGAACGGCGTCGCTTCGGCGGCCACAAGGCGCGTGCCGGCGCTGCCGGAGACGATCGTCCCGCCGCCGCGGCGGGAGACGATCGCCCCCTCCCCGGCCAGTATGGCGTACGCCGCATCGACCGTTCCGCGCGCCACACTGAGCTGTTCGGCGAGCGCCCGAGCGGAGGGGAGGCGCGCGCCGGGGGTGATCTGACCGGCGGCGATGGCGGCGCGAATAGCGTCGGCGATCTGCTGGAACAGGTTGGTTCCGGCGGCCTTATCCCCAACTGCCTCTTTCAATATCATACTCTGGCCCATGGCCCAGTGGTTTTCCCCATGCGCGGGCGGAGGGGCTATGCCATCAGTCTGGCGGCGACCGTCAAGCGAAATACCGCTTCCCGTCCCGAACGGCGCACAGGAAGTACCGGAACCGCGCTCGGCACATCTGATGCACCTGCCGATGCTCGGCGCGTCGCGTGCGCCCGGCGAGCTGACGGCGCAGTCAACCCGTCGGGCTGTCGGTATCAGCCGATCAGGTCATGGACCTGGCGCGTCAGCTCCGAAACCAGGTCCGCCATCGCGAATTCGCATTTGAGCGAAGCCGCCGGTGCGTTCCAGCCGAACCTCGTCCATGTAGAGGCCGCGGGCGATTTCGATCTGCAGGACGTGCACGTCGGCGCCGGGTCGTCCGTAATGGCGGGTGATGTAGCCACCGGCATAGGGGTCGTTGCGCCTGACCAGATAGCGTCTGGACTGCAGCAGCCCCTCCACCATCCGGGTGATGCGTGAGGCGCAGGCGGCGCCATGCAGATCACCCAGCACGAAATCGGCCGGCCGCCGACCCTGGCCGTTCGAGGGCATCGAGTGGCAATCGATCACCAGGCAGTAGCCGAAGCGATCCTTGATCTCGGCGATCAGCCGGGCGAGCTGGTCATGGAAGGGCTGCCAATAAGTATAGATGCGGCGCTCTGCCTCCTTGAACGGCAGTTTGGCGCCGTAGATCGTCTCCCCCGAGGCGACGACCCGGGCGATCGTGCCCAGCCCGGCGGAGACGCGGGTGCTACTGGTGTTCACCCAGTCCGGCAGCGGGTCGGCGAACATCGCCGGGTCAAGCTCCCATGCCTCCCGGTTTACGTCGCAGAAGGCGCGCGGGAAGGTGGCGGCGAGCAGCGGCGCGCCGTTTTCGGGCGCGGCGTCGAAGAGTTCGTCGACGAAGCAGTCCTCGCTGCGGCGCAGGGCCGTCGGCGGCAGGCGGACATCGACCATCAGGTCGGCCGAGTAGTCGCTGCCCGAATGCGGGGAGGTGAACACGACGGGGGAGAACGGGCGCTGCGGCCGTAACAAACGAAACGGAAGGCGCGCGAGACCGGCCCCGTCTTTCATCGGGTCCGTCTGGTGTTTGGCAGCTTCCCCCGTATCCGGCAACGGGGAGCCATCCGAGCCGGGCGGCGGCGTGACGTGACCATCCATGGCGCATATCAAAGGGCCAGTTCAGGCAAATGTCACTATGCCGAATCAACAGCGTAACCATCTTCCGGCGATCCGCGCCCGGACGGCCCAAAGCCTCTTGCATTGACGGCCGCTTTGCGTCGAAAACCCGGCATGGCAGCACGTTACTACACCGTCACCTGGGACCAGCTTCATCGGGACGCTCGCGCCCTGGCCTGGCGCCTGATGGAAATTGGCCCGTTCGAGGGCATCGTCGCGGTCAGCCGTGGCGGTCTCATCCCCGCTGCGATCATCGCTCGGGAGCTGGACCTGCGGCTGGTGGAAAGCGTCTGCGTCATCACCTACCAGGATGAGGAAATCGGCGAACCGCAGGTCACCAAGCCGCCCACAGCGGCCGGCGACGGGACCGGATTCGTGATCATCGACGACCTGGTCGATTCCGGCACCACCGCTCGCATGGTGCGCAGCCTGCTGCCCAAGGCGCATCTGGCCTGCATCTATGCCAAGCCGGCCGGGCGGGAGGTGGTGGACAGCTTCGTCACCGAGGTATCGCAGGACACCTGGATCCTGTTCCCGTGGGACACGGAGCCGCAGTTCATTCCCCCGCTCGCCCGCCGAAACGGCGGTTGATCCGCCCGCCGAGGCGGCGATTGATCCGGCAGTATGCCGGGGGTCGGGACGGTCAGACCCGGCCGTAGGTGTCCTCGATGCGGACGATGTCGTCCTCGCCCAGATAGGCGCCGGACTGCACCTCGATCAGCGTCAGCGGGAATCTTGCCGGGGTTTTCCAGCCGGTGGACGCAGCCCAGCGGCAGATAGATGCTCTCGTTCTCGCGCAGGATCAGCACCTCCTGGTCGCGGGTGACGCGGGCGGTGCCGTTCACCACCACCCAGTGTTCGGCGCGATGGTAGTGGCTCTGCAGCGACAGCTTGCGGCCGGGCGTGACGACGATGCGCTTCACCTGGAACCGGTCGCCCTGGATCAGGCTCTCGTAGTAGCCCCAGGGGCGGTAGGTGCGGTTGTGCACCATCGCCTCGGGCCGTCCGGCGGCTTTCAGCCGGTCGACCACCTTCTTGACGTCCTGCGCCATGGACGCGGTGCATCGCCAGCACGGCGTCCTCGGTCACCACCACGACCGCGTCCTTCAACCCGACGACCGCGGTCAGCATGCCGTCGCTGCGCACGTAGCAGTCCTCGGCGCCCTCCAGCACGACGTCGCCCAGCGCAACGTTGCCGGCCGCGTCCTTGACGCCCAGTTCCCACAGCGCGCTCCAGCTTCCGACATCGGACCAGCCCAGGTCGGCCGGCACCACGGCGGCCTTCTGCGTTCGCTCCGCCACCGCGTAGTCCAGGCTGATCGACGGGCAGGCGGCGAAGGTCCTCGGCGCCCAGGCGGATGAAATCGAGATCCGTGGTCCGCGCCGTCACCGCCTGCTGCACCGGCGGCAGGACGTCGGGGGCATGCGTCTCGATCTCCTGCAGCAGGGTGCGGGCGGTGAAGACGAACATGCCGGAGTTCCACAGATGCCGGCCGTCCGCGAGGAAACGTTCGGCGGTCGCCGCATCCGGCTTTTCCAGGAAGCGGGCGACGGCATGCACGCCGGGCGCGTCCGGACAGCGGTACGCCGAGCTCGATGTAGCCATAGCCGGTTTCGGGCGCGGTCGGCTTCATGCCGAACGTCACGACATGACCCGCACGCGCGGCCGCCGCGGCGGCATCCGAACGCCGCATACAGCGCTGGCAGGTCGGCGATCGAGGCGTCGGCCGCCATCATCCACAGCACGGCGTCGGGGTCTTCCTCGGCGACCAGTACGGCGGCGGCGGCGATGGCCGGGGCGCTGTTGCGGCCCACCGGCTCCAGCACGATCCGAGCGTCGTCGATGCCGACGGCACGCAGCTGCTCGGCGATCAGGAACCGGTGTTCGTGGTTGCAGACGACGACCGGCGGCGCGAACTTCGGCACCGGTCGCGCAGGACGCGGTCTCCTGCATCATGGTGCGGTCGGACACCAGCGGCCAGAGTTGCTTCGGGAAACTCTCGCGCGACACCGGCCAAAGCCGCGTGCCGGAACCGCCGGAGAGGATAACGGGAACGATGCGCTGCTCGGTCATGACTCTTCACCCGCAGAATGATCGCTTCTTGCCCGCACGGAGCGGGTGATGCCAAGCTTCTTCCGCGGCCAACCAGGGAAGGGACGCAACAAATGAACGTGGAAATCGAATACTGCGGTATGTGAGGCTATGAACCGCGTGCGATCGCGGCGCGGAACCACATCCTGAAAACCCACCCGGCCGCTCGGGTCAGCCTGCGCAAGTCGGGCGGCGGGGTTTTCGAGATCACCGTCGACGGCCGCCTGGCCTATTCCAAGAAGGCGACCGGGCGTTTCCCGACGGATGAGGAAGTCACCGGCACTGTCGGTTGATTTTTACGGTTCCACATCGAGGCGAACGCGGAGCCTGCCGCGTGTCGGCGGCCTCCTGCCCTCAAAGTCCTGATTTTCCGCCTGTTCCGGAATTGCCCCGATGTCACGGTTCTGGCATACGCCGAGCCAACCGTCCGGTTCATCAAAATTGCCGGGGGGCGAACGAATGAAGGGAAACCTGATGGCGCAATTCTTGATCATCCTCTGCGGCCTTGCCGCATTGGCGTATGGCTGGGTGACCAGCCAGAAGATCTTGGCCGCCGATGCCGGAACGTCGCGGATGCAGGAAATCGCCGCGGCCGTCCAGGAAGGCGCCAAGGCTTATCTCAACCGGCAGTATCGCACGATCGCAATTGTCGGCGTCGTGATCCTGATCCTGCTGGGCTTCACGCTGGGCATCCACACGGCGATCGGCTTCCTCATCGGCGCCGTGCTGTCGGGTGCCACCGGCTATATCGGCATGAATGTTTCGGTTCGCGCCAATGTGCGCACCGCCCAAGCCTCCCGCGAGGGACTGGCAGCGGGCCTTGACGTTGCGTTCAAGGCTGGTGCGATCACCGGCATGCTGGTCGTCGGCCTCGGGCTGCTGGGCGTGGCGGGCTATTACTTCATCCTGCGCGGCGGCGCCCACTGCCGACTCTGACGGACGCACAACTGCGCCAGGTGCTGGAGGCCATGGTCGCGCTGGGCTTCGGCGGCTCGCTGATCTCCATCTTCGCGCGTCTCGGCGGCGGTATCTTCACCAAGGGCGCTGACGTGGGCGCCGACCTGGTGGGCAAGGTCGAGGCCGGCATCCCCGAGGATGACCCCCGCAACCCCGCCGTGATCGCCGACAACGTGGGCGACAACGTCGGTGACTGCGCCGGCATGGCCGCCGACCTGTTCGAGACCTATGCCGTGACCATCGTCGCCACCATGCTGCTGGCTGGCATCTTCTTCACCGGCGCGGTGCGCGACTCCCTGCTGATGCTGCCGCTGGGCATCTGCGCGATCTGCATCCTGACCTCGATCGTCGGCACCTACTATCGTCAAGCTGGGCGCCGACAACGGGATCATGAAGGCGCTGTATCGCGGCCTGCTGGTCACCGGCGGTCTGTCGGTCATCGGTATCGCCGTCGTCATCGCTCTCACGGTGGGCTTCGGCACGCCGCTGACGATGGTGAGCGGTGCGGTCGTCAACGGCTGGGACCTGTTCGTCTGCGCGCTGGCCGGCCTCGTCGTCACCGGCGCCCTGGTCGTGGATCACCGAATACTACACCGCGACCGAATATCGGCCGGTGCGGTCGATCGCGCAAAGCTCCACCACCGGTCACGGCACCAACGTGATCCAGGGGCTGGCGGTGTCGATGGAGGCGACGGCGCTGCCGGTGATCGTCATCTGCATCGGCATCATGTTCACCTATCTCGTGGCCGGCCTGTTCGGCATCGCGGTCGCGGCGACGACGATGCTGTCGCTGGCGGGCATGATCGTGGCGCTGGATGCCTATGGCCCGGTGACCGACAACGCCGGCGGCATCGCCGAGATGGCGGATCTGCCGAAGGAGGTGCGCGTCACCACCGACGCGCTGGACGCCGTCGGCAACACCACCAAGGCGGTGACCAAGGGCTATGCGATCGGCTCCGCGGGCCTGGCCTCGCTGGTGCTGTTCGCGGCCTACACGCAGGACCTGGCGCATTACTTCCCGGATCTGAAGGTCGATTTCGCCCTGCAGAACCCGTACGTGGTGGTCGGGTTGTTCATCGGCGGCCTGCTGCCCTATCTGTTCGGCGCCATGGGCATGACCGCCGTGGGTCGCGCGGCCGGGGCCGTGGTGGTGGAAGTCCGGCGGCAGTTCCGGGAGATCCCCGGCATCATGGAGGGCACCGCCAAGCCGGAATACGGCACCGCGGTGGACCTGCTGACCAAGGCGGCGATCAAGGAGATGATCATCCCGTCGCTGCTGCCGGTGCTGGCGCCGATCGTGCTGTGGATCGTGATCGACGATCATCGCGGGCAGGGCGGCGGCGTTCGCGTCACTGGGCGCGATGCTGCTGGGCACGATCGTGACGGGGCTGTTCGTCGCGATTTCGATGACCTCGGGCGGCGGCGCGTGGGACAACGCGAAGAAGTATATCGAGGAGGGCAACCACGGCGGCAAAGGCTCCGAGGCGCACAAGGCCGCGGTGACCGGCGACACCGTGGGCGATCCGTACAAGGACACCGCTGGTCCGGCGGTGAACCCGATGATCAAGATCACCAACATCGTGGCTCTGCTGCTGCTGGCGATCCTGGCTGGGGGTTGATCCTTCCGGCATCGGCTGACAAAGATGCCCCGGGCGAAGGTCCGGGGCTTTTTCATGCCGACGCGACCGGTCGGCGGAAACAATCGCAACGACCGGGGCGCCGAGTCCGGGCCCTAACCGATCGCCTTTTTGTGGTCCGCCTGGCGGAGCAAGGCGGCCTGCAGGGCAAGGCGTCTGCGGACGGCGTCGAGTTCTTGGCCGTTGCCCAATAACGGGGCGTAACCCTCGCGTTCCCAGATTACGGCAGTACTCGCGTCGTCCGACGCAAATTCCGGGTGCAATTGGGTGCAGGGTTCCGCATTTTCGAATGCCGTCCGCTGGCCTGTCTCCAGATAGGTCTCGACAGGCAGGTCTTCGGCCAGCACGACGTCGTGGTGATCCAATTCGATATGATAATAGGTGACAAACGGGCGGGCGACCTGCGTTATGGTGATTTCGTTCAGCAGGAATTTGATCGGGATCAGCACGCCGTCCATGAACACGGCATGATCCGGCGAGAGAAACAGCGGACGGTGCGGGCGGCCATACCCGAACGCATGCGGCGCGATTCGGATCGGGCGGACGCGTTCGGGTATTGGATGGCGCCTCAGATCGATGCGGCGCCGGCCGATCCAGACGATCGGTGCGGTGTCACCGCCGACAACGCGGACGTGGTCTCCTGGTGCTAGGCGTTCGACCGGCACTGCACCATGATCAGTCCCGATGCGGGTGCCGGCAGCGAAGCAAGGGGGGGTGTCCAGGGGAGTGATCTCGGTCGGGATGTTGGTTCCGTCCAAAATGATCGCCCCGATCGTGCTGGTGGTAATTGTTCCCCCGGCAAGCGTGTCCGTAGTGAGTGTGCCCGCAGTGAGTGTGCCGCCGATGATCGTGGCGGCAGACCCGATCGTGCCGACCGTGATCGTTCCGGCAACTTGCAACGCTTCGCCGGCATCCAGCGTCAGGACAGACGCGGCGAGGCTGCCGCTCACGTTCACCGCACCTGACGCGCTGACCGTCATTGGCCCCGCACTGTCCAGATATCCCGCGACGATGACCGACCCGGCACTGATGTCGATGCTGCCGGTCGCGACGATCGTGCCGCTGTTGAGAACGTCCAACGTTGCTGCCGGATCATTGAAGATCAGCGAACCGATCGTGTCCGACGATGAAATGATAATCGTTTCGACGAGCGTCGATTGAATTGTTACATCGTCACCGGGGCCTGGCACGATCGTGCCCTGCCAATTGGTCGGATCGGCCCAGTCGCCGCCGTTGGGGCCAATCCACACGCGGGTTACCATGCAAAATCATCCCTTCGAGCTTCACAGATCTTTCACGCTGAACCAGGCGACTTAGGTCGACGCTTTCAGAACTCGGATAACCATGTCGCGAGAATTGGGAATAGATTCCATGCCAAAGCTGCACCGGTCAAGTGGTATCATCCCAATAGGTGACGAACAGGCTGGCCCGTTTCCGTGGTAATCAACTCCGCCACCAACGTCCGATGGCACGTCTTATGATCTCGTTCGAAACATAACAGACAGCACGGGCGCTCCATCGTCAGTCCCTTCGCCTGTGCCAGCTCCGCCTGTGCGCGGTCCGACCGCATATGCTCCATGAAGATCGGCACCATCCGTTCCGGATGGCCCGCCCGCACCGCGTCGCGACCCGGTTTCGGCGTACCCAGGCCCTGCAGATGGACATAGGCGATCCCCGCCTGATCCAGCGCGGCCGCCAGTTGCCGCTTGGAAAACCCCGGCTTGCGGGACTGCGCCACCGCGCGCACGTCGATCAGCAGCTTCGACCCGGCCTCGCTCAGCGCCGCGATCACCGTATCGATGGTGCAGCCCTCATAGCCGATTGTCTGCAGATCAGGCCTCAGCCGTGCGCCAGCCAGTCCTCGATCAGCCGCCGAGCGATGCTGTCGACGCGGGGCAGGTCGAAGCCGTGCTGCTCGCGGTTGCGCATCTGGTCGCGGGTGAACCAGCGGGCGTCCTTCAGCTCCTCGGGGTCGATGGTGATCTCTTCACGTCAGGCCCTCGGCGTAGAAGCCCAGCATGATGTTGCCGGGGAAGGGCCAGGGCTGGCTGGAGTGATAGTGCACGTCGCCGACCTGGATGCCGGATTCTTCGAATACCTCGCGCCGGACGGCTTCTTCCAGCGTCTCGCCCGGTTCGACGAAGCCGGCGAGCGTCGAATACATCGTCGCGCGCGGAAAACGGGTCGAGTGGCCCAGCAGCGCGCGGTCGCCGCGATGCACCAGCATGATCACCGCCGGGTCGGTGCGCGGGAAATGCTGCGTGTTGCACACCGTGCACTGCATCATGTGGCCGGCCGACTTGACCTCGCACGACATTGCCGCAGACGCCGCAGAACTTGTGCCGCTGGCGCCAGTGCAGCAGCCCGCGGGCATGCGCCAGGACGGACGCCTCGGGCCGCGGCACGCCCCAGCCGACGGAGCGCAGGTCGATGAACTCGCCCATTGACTCCGGCAGCAGCGGCACCGGGTCGTCCATCCCGGAGATATCCAAGGCGAACACCGCCCGGTCGTCCAGAATGCCGAGGAACGCCCAAGGTCCGTCCTCTATCCGGAGCGTCTTGGCCATTTCGCCGCAGATATAGACGGCTTCGGGCGTGCCATCTTCCGACCGGCGAACCAGGCTGCGGGTGCGCCAGACCGGGACGAACAGCGTTTCGGGGTCCGCCAGTTTCTCGGCGATCCAGGCCGCATCCTCCCGCCGCGGGCGATACGGTCGAGCGGCGAGGAAGAATAGACGTTGGCTCGGGAGGCAAGGATGAGGGTCACGGGCAATGGTTCCTGATCAATGGCGGGACGGTGCCACGCGGGCGTTGGCCAGGCAACCGCTTGCTGCCACACCGTTGGCCGGTCGCTGTCGTGATCGATCCGGTCCGGTCAAGGAACGTCAGTTCACCGTCGATGATGCGCAGGGGGCCGTCAACCCGCTTGGCGCAATGGCATCGATCAGGCAACCGGAGCGTGGGACGCCTGTTCAGCGGCCCAGCTTGCGGCTTCGAGCAGGGATTGATTGATGACCTGGTGCATATCCAGATACTGGTAGGTCCCGCAACGGCCGATGAACGTCATCCGGTCGTCCCGATCGGCAAGTTCCCTGTACAGTGCGTAAGTCTTCTGGTGGCGCCCGTCGGATGTCCTGACCGGGTAGTACCGCTCATGATGATTGTCGACGTAGTCGCACGGTTCCTCCCGCGTGATGGTCTTCCGGGGGCCGGGCGTGTGGACATGGCAGGGGAGTTTCGACCAGTCGGTCACGCGCGTGAACGGCCCGCTATCGGTGAAATTGAGCGTCGGTGCGTCACTCAGCATGCTATCTGCCGGAACCGTTTCAGCCTGAAATCGGATTGACCGGTAAGGCAATGGTCCAAAACGAAATGCATAGAATTCATCGATGGGCATGCTGTTGAAGCAGTGCGCCACGTCCTTAAGCATGGATGCTGCAAACGCCGTGTTCAGGCTCACGCGGATATTGTCGTGATCCAGCATGTTCTCGAACACCCGCGTGTAACCGTTCTGGGGCATGATCTGGAAGGAGTCATTGGGAAAGTAACGATCCTCGTCATCGAAGCGCAGCGGGATGCGCTTCACGATCCCGGCGTCCATGTCTTCAAGCTCAAGCCCCCACATCTTGCGTGTATAGGGGCGGAAAAACAGGTCGGTCAGCGTATCCCCGATATTGGCGCGCAGATATTCCCCCGCATTGGCCGGCGATTCGATGGGCTGAGCCAGGGACGCAAGAAACGCCTGCACATCCGCCGCGTCCGTCAGGTGCAGATTGAAGACGGCATTGATGGTGCGCCGGTTGACCGGCAGAGGCACACAGCGTCCGTCCGGCAACAAGGCCTGCACCTTGTGCTCATAGGGAGCAAAACTGCCGAACCGCTTGATCCAGCCGACGACTTTCTTGTTGTTGGTATGGAATAAATGCGGGCCGTAGCGGTGGACCCGGATGCCGTTACCGTCCACATCGTCATAGGCATTGCCGCCGATATGATCGCGTTTATCGATGATGTTGACCTGATAGCCTCGTTCCGCGAGCTCGCGGCCCAGCACGCTGCCCGCGAAGCCGCAGCCGACGATGAGTACGCGCTTCAAGCAAGCCTCCACCGAGCCCGTCGGAGACGTTGTAGGCCAGGCTACATCTCGACGATGACGTATTGTTCCTCGACCGTGACGGGGAGCGTTTCGGCCACATAGGGGCCCTCGCACGACGCGCTGGCCCTCGGCACGACCTCCATCGGGTAGCTGCGCACGCTGATCTTCGACGGATCGCAGAAGCTTTGGCCGGTTTGGACGTCGAACTCCCAGCCGTGCCAGGGGCAGCGCAGGATCTCGCCCTGGCGGGAGTATCGTAGTGGCCAGGTTCGTCGGACTCGATCAGGCCGGTCAGGATGCCCTCGCACATCGGGCCGCCCTGGTGCGGGCAGCGGTTGAACAGTCCGTAGAATTCGCCGTCCAGGTTGAACACGGCGATCTGAGCGGCCGCGCACCGTGACCAGCTTGCGCTGACCGGGCGGAATTTCACTGACTGTCGCGACGACGTGCTTGACTCATGGATCTGACGGCTCCCTTCGGCCGACGCTAGCCCGGTCGCGACGTTACCGGCAGACCGCGCAGGAGCAACCTTGACCCGCGTCGGAGCCGCGCCTAAGCCTGCCGCGCAATCGAATCGGGAGAACGATCCATGCGGCGTATCGGTCTGACCGCCATCTCTGGCGGCTGTAGCACTGATTGCTCCGTCACCGCCGCGTCGAGCGGATACGATCCGGTTTGGCGCGATCCTGCCGCTGACCGGACCGGGCGCGCTGATCGGCACCGCAGCAGATGCGCGGCATCCAGTTCGCGATCGATCAGGCCAATGCCAAAGGCGGCGTGCACGGCAACAAGATCGAGGTCGTGTTCGAGGACAACCAGGCCAAGCCCGACCAGTCGATCCTCAGCTTCAACAAGCTGACCGACCTGCAGCATGTGCCGGTGATCTTCACCGCCTATTCCGGTCCCATCGCTGGCGATGGCGCCGCTGGCGACGCGCAAGAAGGTGCTGCTGATCAATGCCGGCGCGCAGGCCGACAAGCTGGCGACGGCGTCGCCCTATCTGATCAACACGCTGCCGACGATCGGCGATGAGATCGAGGTGCATCTCGAAATACGTCGATCGGCGAGGGCAAGAAGAAAGGCTGCCATCCTGTTCGAGAACGACGCCGCCGGCATCGCCGGCCGCGACGACTATCGTGAAGTCCTTCCCCGAGGCCGGCGGCACGATCGTGGCGCAGGAACCGACGCAGTTCGGCCAGACCGACTTCCGCCCGGCGCTGCTGAAGCTGGCGGACGCGAAGCCGGAGGTGATGCTGGTCTCGATCACCGCCGGCGCTGCTGCAGATGGCGCAGCAATACAAGCAGCTTGACCTGAAGTTCACCGTGGCCGGCACGACGTTCTTCTCCGATCCCGACGCGATCACCGATCCCGTCCGGCGACGGCTTCGTGCACACCCAGATGCGGATCGACGCGCCGCCCGACTCTGGCCGCGGAGTTCAAGGCGAAATACGGCGTGCCGACATGGAGTTCTTCGTCCGGCAGTACTACAACGCCACGCAGATCGTGCTGACGACGCTGGACAAGGTGCTGGCCGAGGACAAGCCCGTCACCGGCGAGAACATGCACGACACGCTCTTCAAGATCCGCAAGTTCCAGGGCCTGATCCCGCTGGAGTTCAAGACCAACACCGCGACCGTTCCGCTGGACATCAACGTGATGCACGACGGCAAGGACGTGACGATCAAGAAGATGATCGCAACAGACTGATCGATGCTCGCCCTGCAGCTGCTGTGTCAACGGCCTCGTGACCGGCTGCGCGCTTGGCGTGGTGGCGGTCAGCTTTTCGCTGGTCTACGCCACGACGAAGATTCTTCCACGTCGCGCATGCCGGCATCTATACGCTGGGCGGCTATCTCGCCTGGTCGCTGATCGGTCATGGCGTGCCCGCTCGTCGCTGGCGTTCATCGTCGCCGATCGCCGCCTGCGCCGCGCTCGGCGCGCTGATCCAGGGCCTGCTCTACGCGCGGCTGGAGCGGCGGCGCGCGACCCATCTGGTGGTGCTGATCGCCTCGCTCGGCACGCTGGCGGTGATGCAGAACATCATCGCCGCCGTCTACACCGCCGAACATCCTGCAATTCGCCCTGCCCTGGGGCTTCGCGAGGTCGTTTCGCCTCGGCGGCAGCGTCCGGCTGACCATGACGCAGTGCTGACCATCGTCGTCAGCCTTGCTGGCCTATGCCGGCATGATGTGGTTCGCGCATCGCACCATCCTCGGCAAGCAGATCCGCGCCGTCGCGTCCAACCCATTCCTGGCCGAGATCACCCGGCTGCGGCCGCGGCGCGTCTATATCTATGTCATGGCGATCGCCTCGGCGCTGGTCTGCCTGCCTGGCATCCTGGTGCCGCTCGATCTCGGCCTGCAGCCCTATAACGGCGTCACGCCGCTGCTGACCGCGACCATCGCGATGATCGCCGGCGGCGTCGGCAGCATCACCGGCGCCTTCGTGCTGTCGATCGCGATCGCCGAACTGCAGAACCTGTCGCTGCTGGTCATTCCCGGCGAATGGAGCATCGGCGTCACGTTCTTCATCTTCGTCATCTTCATGCTGTTCCGGCCCACCGGCCTGTTCGCGGCGGCGCGCTAGATGGATTTCTGGCTCAGCTACATCGCGCTGGCCGCGATCTACGTGCTGCTCGGCCTGTCCACCAATCTGCTGGTCGGCATCGTCGGCATCTTCTCGGTCTCCCAGGCCGCGGTGTTCGGCGTCGGCGCCTATATCGTCGCGTATCTTCCTGATGAACGACATCATGTCGTTCCTGCCGTCGCTGCTGATCGCGGCGGCCTGCTGCGTCGCGCTGAACATCCTGGTGACGCTGCCGTCGCTGCGCGTGTCCGGCGATTACTTCGTGGTGACCTCGTTCGGCATCCAGCTTGCTGGCGACCGCGGTGTTCACCAACTGGACCGGCGGCACCGGCGGCGCCAACGGCCTGCCCGGCATCCCGCCGCCCGATCTGTTCGGCAAGGCGCTCGAAGACACATCGCTCGATGGTCGATGCTCTGCGTCTGGCGGCGATGGTGCTGGGTTGCCTGGCCTTCTGGCTGATCATGCGCGCGCCGTTCGGCCGCCTGCTGCGCGCGATCCGCGAGGACGAACTCGCGGTCGCCGCCGCCGGCAAGAACGTGCTGCGCGCCAAGGTCTCCGCCGCCGCGCTGGCCGGCGCCTTCGCCGGCACCGCCGGCGGGCTGTACGCGACGTTCCTGAGCTTCATCGATCCGTCCTCGTTCGATCTCGATGCATCGATCCTGCTGCTGACCATGGTCGTCGTCGGCGGCGCGCGCACCCTGGCCGGCTCGATCATCGGGCCGTTCCTGTTGCTGGCGCTGCCGCAGGTGCTGACGCTGATCGACATCCCGACCACGATCGCCGCGGCGGCGCGCCAGTTGATCTACGGCGTGCTGCTGATCGCCTTCATGCTGTTCCGCCCGCAGGGCCTCGCGGGAGAGAAGCTGTGAGCGCCTATCTGCAGGCGACCGGGCTGGAGGTCAGCTTCGGCGGCCTGCGCGCGCTGCGGGATTGCAGCTTCACCGTCGAGCAGGGCCGCATCACCTGCCTGGTCGGACCGAACGGCGCCGGCAAGACGACGATCTTCAATGTCATCACCGGCTTCCTGCGCCCCGACGCGGGCACCGTCGCGTTTCAGGGCCAGACGCTCGACGGCTTGAAGCCGCAGGCGATCGTCGCGGCCGGCATCGCGCGCACCTTCCAGAACCTGCGGCTGTTCGTCGACCTGACCGCGCTCGACAACGTGATGGTCGCCTTGCCGGCACAGACCGGCGAGGAACCGATCGGCGCCATCTTCCGCCCGCTGCACGTCGCCGCGCGCAGCAGCGGCGCCGGCGCGAGGAAGCGATGGCGATCCTGGAGCATGTCGGGCTGGCCGAGCGCGCGCAGCGATTTCGTGCGCAACCTGTCCTACGGCGAGCAGAAGCTGCTGACCGTGGCCCGCGTCCTGGCGACCGGCGCCGAATTGCTGCTGCTGGACGAACCGGCCTCCGGCCTGTCGGCCAGCGCGCTGGACAGCGTCATGGCGCTGCTGCGCCGCCTGCAATCCGAGGGCAAGACGCTGCTGGTCGTCGAGCACAACACCCGCGTCGTGCAGCAGATCGCCGACGAGGTGCTGTTCCTGCATCAGGGCCATCTGATGGCGCAGGGCACACCGGAGAAGATCATCAGCGATCCGGCGCTGGCGGAAATCTATTTCGGCGGTGCGCTCTGATGGTGCTGCGTCTGAACCGGATCCACGGCCGGCTACGGCGCGAAGACGGTGATCTCCGACGTGTCGTTCACGCTGGAAGCCGGGCAGATCCTGGCGTTTCTCGGCCACAACGGCGCCGGCAAGACCACGACGCTGAAGACGGTGATGGGCCTGCTGCCGCCTCGCGCCGGCGAGGTCGCGTTCGACGGCACAGCGCATCGACCGGCTGGGCGTGGCCGACCGCGTCGCGCTGGGGCTGCGGCTGCTGCCGGAAGGCCGCGGCATCTTCCCCGATCTGAGCGTCACCGAGAACATCGACGTCGTCGCCGCGCGCAATGTCGACGGCCGGCGCGATGTTCGACATTCGCCGATGTCTACCGGCTGTTCCCGGTGCTGGAGGAGCGCCGCGTCGACGCGCGCCGGCAGCCTGAGCGGCGGACAGCAGCAGATGCTGGCGCTGTCGCTGGCGATCCTCGGCACGCCGCGCTGCCTGCTGCTGGACGAGCCGTCGATCGGCCTGGCGCCCAATCTGGTGGAGCGGATGTTCCAGCAGGTGCGCGACGTGTGCAAATCGCACGCGATGACCGCGGTGCTGGTGGAGCAGAACGTCGCCGCCGCGATGAAGATCGCCGACCGGGTGATCATCATGAACAACGGCCAGATCGTGTTCGACGGCAGCCCGGATGAGGCGCGGGCGTCGAATTTCTGGCACTATTTCTAGGAGTTCTCCGGAATCGGCTCCGTGGAAAGAAAACACGGAGCAGCCGCTTTGCGGCTTGCACGGAGGATGCGCGGAGGGCCACGGAGGCGTGGTGGTGAAGACTCGGGCCCTTCACCTGCGGATGGCGCCACGCGCGAAGCGCCTGATGCCGGCAGCCCTTAGGGCTGACCGGTATGCGCGCAGGGTTGCCAGGGGAGGCAGGTTTGCGGCTGCGCGCGAAATCAATACCATACCAGCGGCCCGTTCGTCTCAACACAAGTGAAGACTTCGGGTCGCTGGTATGACATCATCCTGTGCGAAGCCGGACAGAGTCCCACCGCCATTTAAGCACCGCCTCCGTGGCCCTCTGTGCGACCTCAGTGAAGGCTGCGAAGCAGCCGCTCCGTGGTTTCTTTTACCTAAGCAGCCACGCCCCCCTAAGACCCCAATGAAACCACGGAACTGAATGGCAGCGTCAGTCCACCCAGTTGCAGGTCGACCGTACCGCCGTTGTTCTGTACCGCCGTAGCCGTGCCGGTCACGGTGAACGGCACGGCCGCGTTGGTGCCCGATGCACCGATCTGCGTGACCGATACGGTATAAGCCCCGTCCGGCTCCTTGACGCCGTTCTGGCCTGTCCCGTCCCAGGTCCAGTGATTGGTGCCCGCCGAGGTCGTCAGATTGGCCGTCGCCACTGCCGCGCCTGAGGCATTGAAGACGGTGATGCCCACAGTCTCGGGGCTGCTGGTGTTGAAGTTGATCTCGGCCTGGCCGTTCTGCAGCGTCAGTTGGCTGCTGTTCACTGTCACCGGCTTGCCCAGCAGGCCGGCGGATTGCTCCACCTGAGTCGCCTGCGTCAGGTTGATTATCTGAGTCAGGTCCTGGTTCGTGTTGATCTGCTGCTCCACCTGGCTGAACTGCACCAGTTCGCTGGTAAACTGATTGCTGTCCAGTGGTGAGGACGGGTCCTGGTTCTGTAACTGCGTGGTTAGAAGCTGAAGGAAATCGTTGAAGTTGTTGCTGAGCGAGGCCAGCGCCGAGGTGCCCGTGTTGGTCAGCACCGATCCCGCCGAACTGGCGCCGGAGGCGGCACCCACCGGATTGACTGTTGTTCCCATGACTGAAAATCCTTCTGTCTGAAATTATTCCGTCGTACTGTCTGTATCGCCTGTCCCAACCTGGTCGGCCCCAACCTGGTCGGCCCCAGTCTGGTCGGCCCCAGTCTGGTCGGTCCCGGTCTGGAATGCCTGGGCGTAATTCGCCCAGGCCTGGCCGCCGTCTTGTGAGCCGCCACTGGAACCGCCCGCTGCGCCGTCGGACGATCCGCCGCCCGCCATACTGCCGCCTGCGTTCCCGCTCGTGCTGCCCCCTTGGCCGCCCCCTTGGCCCGCTGCGTTACCCGATCCGCCGCCGGTCGATTGCTGACCGGCCGAACCATCGTCGCCGACTGGCCGTGACGGCAGGTCGGCCAGGCTGGGGATGCGGCCGACTCTCCGGCGCGAGCGCGAAGGTCAGGGTGCGCCCCGCCGAAATGCCCGCCGCATCCAGTGCTTTGTGCAGGTCGGACTGGGCGCCCGACAGCATCTGCAACGTGTCCGGGTTGTCTGCCGTCACGCTCACGCGCGCCGAACCGTCGGGGGCGCGATCGATCCGCACCTCGACGACGCCGAGTTCCTCGGGTTGCAGGCGCAGTGAAATCTGCTGCGTCCCGTCGCTGCCGGTGCTGAGCGTCAGCAGGGCCGGAGCAAGCTGGCTGACCGGCGAGGCCGGTACCGCGCTGGTCGTTACCAGGTCGGAAGCAGGTGCGGCCAGCACCGGCGCCGCGCCCGGTTCGGCGGAGCCGAGCGGTGCGGCCGGGATTGAGGGGGAGGCGGCTTGGAAGGCGGTTGCCTGCGTGCTGTCCGCGGCGACGGGGGACGCCGCGGCGGGGATGGGCGAGGCCGTCGCCTGACCGGTGCCGTCCTTGTCGTGCGCCATGCCGTGGCTGTCGTCGTGATGGTCTGCTGACGCGCTACGCTCGCCGCCTTCGGATCTGACGGGGCCGCCGGTCACAGCCTGGTCCCGCTCGGCCGCTGCGTCCGGTGCGCTGTCCGCGGTCTGCACCTTGATCTGAATAACGGGGACCTGAATAACGGGGGCCTGGATGACGGGGCTGTCCGTCGCTGGCGCCGACGCTTGTGTCGTTTGGGCAGGGGAACGGGCCACGGCCGGCGGGTCATTCGGCGTGGCTGATGCCGCGGGTTCGGGGTCCGGGGTCGCCGAAGCTGGGTTGCCAGCCGTTCGCGGCGTGTTGGCCTGGACGGGCGCGGTCGGTGCGGGGGCAGCTTGAGCCGTCACCGCAGGCACGACGGCCCCGGACACCGGCGGTGCCTGCACGGTAACCGCGGCATCCTGTCGGGACGGTTCGCGCGTTGGCTGCGCACGGCCGGTCGCGGGCGCGGTGAGCGCTGTCGCCGGCACACCGGAACGATCGGCCGGCGAGGCAACCAGAGGCGTGAGGAGAGGCGTCGCCGCGGCACCTGTCCCCGTAACGTCCGTTCCAGGAATGGCTGTCGTCTGGCCGTCATTCAGCACCGGGACGCTCGTCACGGGCGCCTCCGCCACCGGGGCGCGCAAAATCCACGGCGCGTCCCGCCTCACGGCAGCGGCCCCAGGCAGTGCGGGCGGATTGGAGGCGCCCTGCGTCGCAGGAGCGCCACCCGAAGCGCCGTGCGTCGTCTTTGGAGCAGCCGGCGGCCCTGTCCCGGCGACCGTATCGATGCTGGCTCCTCTGCTGGCTCCTTTGGGCAACGGACTGTTCAATCCCACGACGGACGAGGCCGATCCGTCAGGAACGCCGACCGGCAACAATGCGGTCAACGCCTGGGTCGCCAGCGCAGCTTCACCCGGCTGTGCGACAGCCGCCGAAGCATCCGACCCTGCGCGCGCCTGGTCTGGCCCCAGGCCCGCGGACGCGGCATCGGCAAATTGGTTAACAACGGAACCTTCCGTGTCCGGCGTCGCCGTCTGCGGACTGCCGCCGTTTGTCACCGCCAGCGTTCTGAACGGCATGCAGCGCCGAAAGGAAGTCGCCGGGAGAATTCGATCCCGACGGTTGAACAAAACGGGACGCTATCGGCACCGATGATGTGCTGACGGACAGGCCGGTAATAGCGACAGACAATGCAAAGCTCCTGAATGTCGCGATACTGGTTACGTCGCCATCGCGAAACAAGAGTTATTTTTACGTGCGTGAAAATTCTTGTGGAATGGGTTCGATTGCGATACGCTTACCCTATTAGGCGGACAAAACTGTCCGTATGCCGTTGTTTCATATTGCTGTTAAAAACACTGATGTATGTAATCTTAACCATTTCTTAACCGGTGCAGAGGTGCCGGTGGGAATTCGTTTCATCTGGAGCTATTTTGCATGTCCTTGTTCGGCTCGATCAATACCGCCATCAGCGGTCTGACGGCGCAGTCATCCGCCTTCGGTAATATCAGCGATAACGTCGCCAACAGCCAGACCGCCGGCTACAAGCGCGTCGACACCAGCTTCATCGACTTCCTGACGACCAGCACCCCGGCCGAGCACCAATCTGGCGCCGTCACCGCGCGGCCCGACTATATCAATGATGCACAAGGTCCGATCACACAGACCGGCAATCCGTTGAACCTCGCTATCACCGGCCAGGGCTTCTTCGCGGTCTCGGAAACCTCCGGCACGGTCAATGGACAACCGACCTTCGACCCTCAGCAGTTTTATACCCGCGCCGGCGACTTCACGATGGACAAGAACGGCTTCCTGGTGAACAGCGCCGGACAGTTCCTGAATGGCTGGAGCGTGAATCCAGCGACCGGCACCACCGACCAGAGTGCGCTGAATCCGATCCAGATCAGCCAGGCCGAGCGATAGCCCCGCCGCCACCAGCACGGTGACACTCTCGGCCAACCTGCCGGCGACACCGGCGTCCGGCACGGGTACATCCACGTCGCCGATCTCAACGCAGGTCACCGTCTTCGACTCGCTGGGCACAAGCCATGTCGTCAACCTGAACTGGGTGCAGAACAGCGCGAACGACTGGACCGTTTCGATCCAGGCGCCGGACGACCAGGGCGGCGGCGATCTCGGCAGCGCCGATGTGCAGTTTGGCAACGCCAGCCCCAACAACGTCGCGGCGGGCACGATCGGCGACATCACGTCCACCGGCGGCAGTGTCACCGCCGCGGGCTTCGGCGCCGGCCAGCCCGCAACGCTGCAGTTTTCGGCCGATTTCGGCGCCGGAAATCAGCCGATCACGCTGAACCTTGGCACCTACGGCCAGCCCAGTGGCCTCACGCAGGTCGCCGGTGCCACCTTCAGCCTGCGCGGCCTGACACAGGACGGCGTGCCCCCCGGCTCGTTCTCGGGCGTCACCATGCAGACCAACGGCGATGTTGTCATCAACTACAGCAACGGTCAGAGCCGCACCGTCGCCCAGGTGCCGGTGGTAACCTTCAACGACCCCGACGCGCTACAACGGCAGAACGGCCAGGCCTTTACCAGCACCATTGGAAGCGGCACCCCGCTGGCCAGTGCGACAGGCACCAACGGCGCCGGTACGCTGATCACCGGTTCGGTGGAAAACTCCAACGTCGACATCGCAACCGAGTTCTCCCAACTGATCGTTTCGCAGCAAGCCTATGCGGCCAACGCCAAGGTGGTCACCACGGCGGACCAGTTGCTGCAGGTGACGATCAACATGAAGCAATGACGCGCCGCGCGAACCGGCGGCAGCAGGACCAGCCTCCGGTTCGCGCGATCCGGCCTCGCCAGCCAGCCCAGCCCGTGATCGCCGATCGGTAACACGCTTGAGCGAAAGCCCCGAATGACCCCCGCCTGGGCAAGGAGCCTTCTCCATGAGTTTGAATTCCGCGCTGTCCATCGCCACCAGCGGCCTGGCCAATATCAATGCGCAGTTCATCACCATGTCCCAGAACGTCGCCAACGCATCGACACCCGGCTTCGCGCGGGAAACGACCACCCAGCAGAGCGTGACGGCGGACGGCGTCGGCTTGGGCGTGCACACCGGCGTGACGATCCGAGCCACGGATCTCGCGCTGCAGGGCGAGGTGATATCCCAGACGTCCAACAGTGCCGGTCTGCAGGTCACGCAGAAAGCGCTGCAGGCGATCGACGGCGTCCTGGGCACCCCCGGCCAGGGCAATGACCTGAACAGCGTCCTTGGCAATCTGCGGGACAGCTTTTCCACCCTGCTGAGCGACCCGTCCAACCAGGCGCAGCAGAGCGCCGTCGTCGGCGCCGCCACCAGCCTGACGCAGAACATCAACACGATCAGCCAGACCATCGCCACCCAGCGCCAGGCGGCGGAAGACGACCTCGGCACGTCGGTCGGCACGCTGAACACGACGCTGTCGCAGATCGGTCAGTTGAACAGTGAAATTGTCTCCGGCAAGCAGGCGGGTATCAGCACCGCGGACCTGGAGAACCAGCGCGACGCGGCCATCCAGACTCTGTCGGGCCTGATCACGGTGAAATCGGTGCCGTTGTCGAACGGCAGCGTGCAGTTGATCGCCGGCGGCGGCACGCTGCTGCCGACCGACGCCAACGCCACGCCCTTCGCCTTCCAGTCCGGATTGGCCGTGCCTTCGGCCTTTTATCCGAACGGTGGGCTGAGCGGGATCAGCCTGAACGGCATCGACGTCACGTCTACCCTGACTGGCGGGCGCATCGGCGCGGACATCGCCCTGCGCGACACCACTCTGCCGACGGCCCAGGCGCAACTGGATGAGTTCTCCTTTAGCCTGGCGAACCGCTTTGCCGCGCAGGGGCTGACGCTGTTCAGCGACGGCCAAGGCAACGTTCCCGCCGCCACCGGCGCCGGCGGCACACAGATCGGCTATGTCGGCTTCTCCGGCAATATCCAGGTGAACCCAGAGGTCGCCGCCGACCCATCCTTGGTCCGAGACGGGACCACGGCGATCGCGGACAGCAGCACGGGCGCCTCGGCCTTCACGCCCAATCCCTCGGGCGGTCCGGCAGGCTTCACCGGCCTGATCTCCCGCGTGCTGAACTTCACCTTCACCGATCAGGCCCAGGTGGGCGTCAGCCAGCCCTCGCCGGGCACGACGGACCTCGGCCCCAGCGGCACCCTGTCCGCCCCGCTGCGCGGCGTGACGACCTTGAGCGGTTTCGCCAGCACCCTGGTGTCCGGCCTGGCGGAGCAGAGCGCCACAGTCACCTCCAACCTGACCGCCTCCAACAGTCTGCAGGCGACGCTCAGCGCGCAATTGAACAGCGAGACCGGCGTCAACCTCGATACCGAGCTGTCGAAGTTGCTGACCCTGCAGAACGCCTATAGCGCCAATGCCCGCGTGGTGAACGCGGTGCAGACCTTGTTCAACGATATCCTACAGGTAGTGCAATGAGCGGTTCCATCGATACCTCGCTGTCGAATTTCGGTCTGGTGGGGAGGGTGGCCACGGAAAGCCAGTTGGTCAGCAGCAAGCTCGATACCCTGACGGAACAGGTGAGCTCCGGGCTGATCGCCACCAGCTATGCCGGCCTCGGCTCCGGCGCAAGTGTATCGCTGAACCTCAATCCGCAGGTTGCCGCGCTGCAAACCCAGCAGAACGACATCAGCGCCGCCACCGGGAAGTTGGGCGTGACGCAGGCGGCATTGGCACAGATACAGCAGATCGCGACGAACTTCGTGGCGAAGCTGCCGACGCTGAATTCGCTGGCCCCGTTGAACATCGACACGGTCGCCGCGGACGCGCGGGACGCGCTGAAGCAGGTTGCCAACTTGCTGAACACCCAGGACGGCGGCGTCTACGTCTTCGGCGGCCAGGACAGCAGCAAATCCGCCGGTGCCGGTGGGTGACAATATCCTGAGTTCGGGGTTCTACACGCAGATCAACGCAGCGGTCGGCCAGTTGTCCACCAATGGCGCGGCAGCCACCATCGCAACGACCTTGCAGGTGGCCGAATCGAACACTGCCGGCACCACGCCGTTCTCCGCCTATCTGTCGCAGCCCGGAGCATCCGCGCAGGTCGTCGAGACCGGTTCGGCTTCAGCCACCCCGATCGGCATCCTGGCGAATACCAATGCCGCCGTCACGTCGACCGGCAGTTCGACGACGGGCTCTTATACGCGCGACCTGTTGCGAGCGCTGGCGACCATTGGATCGTTGTCAAGTTCGCAGGCCAGCGACCCGAACTTCGTATCGCTGGTACAGGACACCACCGCAAGCCTGACCGGCGCGTTCTCGGCCCTGAGCAGCGATATCGGCGTGCTGGGCGACCGGCAGACAGCGCTGACCAAACTGTCGACGGCGCTATCCACGACATCCACCGCCCTGACCGGGCAGATCTCCTCGGTGCAGGATGTCGACATTGCTGCGACACTGTTGAAACTGACCAGTGTGCAGACGCAACTTCAGGCGTCCTACAGGTTGATTGCCGGTGGGAACTCGCTGTCCTTGGTGAATTTCCTGCCAACCGCCTGAAAATTTCTTGCCGAGTTCATAAATCATTAATTTTCAGATGTGATGATGTTTCGAGCCAGCAAAAAGCAGGCAACAGTATTTGGGTATTAGAGAGTAAGACACGCCATGTCCCTCAACTCGGTCAACACCAACCTGACTGCGCAAATTGCATTGCAGTCGCTAGACGCAACGAACACGCAGCTTGCCGTCGCGCAGAAGCAGATCTCCACAGGCTTTCGGGTCGCGGACGCGACGGACGACGGCGCGGCGTTTGCGATCGCGCAGGGCATCCGCTCCACCGTCGGCGCGTTGAACAGCGCGAACCAGCAGCTCGGCGGCGTACAGGGCCTCCTGTCGACGACACAAGCCGGGTTGACGAACATTTCCAACACCCTGGCCAGCGCGCGCAACGTGCTGGTGAAGCTGTCGGACGGGGATGTGCAAGGCAATGACCGCACGAACTTCGAGCAGCAGTTCAAGTCGCTGCTGGCCAACGTGAAGACCTTCATCCAGGACGCAAGCTTCAACAACAAGACGCTGATCGGCGACCTTACGGGATCGAATGGCACGTTCGGCGCCATCAACGTGGCGCGTAACGAAAGCGGCTCCACCTACGCTATCGCAACGTTCAGCGGATCGGCGCTGTTTGGCTCGATTTCCTTCACAACCACACAGTTGGGCAGCGCCGCCTCGGTGGCGGCGCTGATTACGGCGTCAGGCACGTTCATCAATCAGCAGAACTCAGTCGGCAAGCAGTTGAACACGCTGGGCAACGCCGTCAACTATGTGAACAACCAGGTTACCTACAACAACGACAAGATCGACGCGCTGAACGCGGGCCTGGGCGCCCTGGTCGACGCCGACCTTGCGAAAGAATCCGCGCAGCTTACGGCGCTGCAGATCCGCCAGCAATTGGGCACGCAGGCCCTGTCGCTGGCGAACAACTCACCGAATTCCCTGCTCAGCCTTTTCAAGTAATCACGACCGTTATCATTCGTGTAACGTCACGAGACCAGCGGCGCAGCCGCGCCGCTGGACACGCCCGGCTACCTCGCAAAGGGCACGCCGCGGACCATGCCATGCGGCGGCGGACATTGGGCCTGCCGTTAAGGCTCCACGGAAGGGACTACATGTCGAACCTCGTTCTGGAGCTGCGTCAGGGCGAAGTCATGATCGTCAACGGCGCACCTATCCGCTTTCGCACCCGATCCCGGATCGAACTGACCGCGAAGGCACGCTTCCTGTTCGGCAAGCAGATCATGCCGCCGGATCAGGCCGATTCACCCGCTCGGCGTATCTATTTCGCGCTGCAATCCGCCTATATCGGCGACGAACCCGAACGCGAGGCCGCACTGGACGCGGCACGCCATTTCATCAACGAATTTCAGGAAGCCACGACGTCCAACATGGTCCGGACCATCCTCTCCCAGGCGCTGGTCGCCGCGGAAGAGGACAATTGCTACCAGGCGCTCAAGCTGGTGAGGCGCATCATCGAGCACGAGGCATCGGTCACCGGACATCCGATTGCGAAACATCCAGAAGGGAATCAAAACGAACATGCATAATGTCGCAGCGACCGCGTATGGCGCCACCGCCAACCTTCGCCCCGCCCGCAATCAGGAGGCGGATATTTTCCGCCAGGCAGCAAGATCGCTCGCGGCTGCACGCAAGGGTCGCAACATCGAACAGATTCGGGCGGTGGCGGACAACCGGCGTATCTGGATGTCGGTAATGGGCTTGATGCGCGATCCCAGCAACGGACTGCCGGCGGAACTCAAAGCCTCCATCATTTCGCTGGGCCTTGCCGTGCAGCGAGAGAACGAAGCCGAAACGCCGGATTTTGAATTCCTGATCTCCGTCAACCAGAACATGGCGGCGGGGCTGGACGGTCATCCCTGATACGTAACATCTCCCGCAGGAGCTGACGCATGACGACGTTCGATAGCAGTATTCTCAGCCTTTTCGCGAATATCGGCTCCTCCCCTGCCAACTCGGCCGATAGTGCCCTGCTGAACACGCTCAATGGCAAAGGCACGTCAGGTACCCGGGGAACGTCCGGCCAGTCGCCGGTGCAGGCACTGCTCTCGGCCCAGAGGAACGAGACCGCGGGCGTCAAACAGACGGCGCAGCAGCCCGCTGTGAAGGAAGCGATCGCCGCATTCACCAAAGCCGTCAACAGTGCCACCAGCCTGACCGCGGCGCTGGCCAATCCGGCGGTGCTGAACGTGCTGCTGACGACCAACGGCCTGTCGGATCAGATCGGCAATACCGCGCTGGCGACGAAAGTCCTGACGTCGAACCTGAGCGATCCGAAGTCGCTGGCCAACGTATTGACCGACACGCGCTGGAAAACGCTGGCCCAAACCTACAACCTGTCCGTCAACGGCCTGTCGGTCCTGCAGAACCCTAAAACGATTGCGGCGATCACTCAGGGATATGCGCAGATCACCTGGGAACACAATCAGGATGCGATCACGCCCGGGATATCCGACGCGCTGACCTTCATCCAGCAGGCCGGATCGATCACCAGCGTCGACGGCATCCTGGGCAACATCACGTTGCGTAACGTCGTCACCACGGCCCTCGATGTCCCGAAACAGATCGCCTTCCAGTCGATAAATGCCCAGGAACAGGCGATCAGCACGCGTCTGAACGTTAAGGATTTCCAAAACAAATCTTTCGTACAGAACTTCGCCGAACGGTTCCTGATCGACAACAACATAAATGCCAGCAGTTCGTCACCCGCATCGCCGACCAACATCGCGACGCTGGCCAGCCAGCTTGCCTCGACGCGCGGCTAGTCACTTTGCCCCAAAAAGGAGCCTCCAACTTTGAACATGTCCTCTTCTACGGCCAGCGCCGACTTGCTGTGCGAGCGGGCCGCCGCCCTTCTCGACGCCGGCCGGATCAACGCCGCACGACCTCTGCTGACCGCCGCCAGGGCGCTTGCGGGCCGCACGCCGGCGTCCCTACATCTGTCCGTGCGTCTGGCCGCCGCCGACGGCGATTGGCCGGCGGCGCTGACAGAGCTGGATGAAGCGATCGACGTCGAACCGGAAGATGCCAGCCTGCGCAAGCTGCGAGCGGAGGCGCGTCACCGCACGGGCGATATCGAAGGGGCTGCTCGCGACGCGGCCGAGGCGGTGCTGAGCGATCGCACCGACTCGCGCGCCAAGGCGCTGCTGGGTGCGGCGTTGCTCGATCTTGGTCTGCTGCCGGACGCGGCCTCCTGCCTGCGGGAAGCCGTTGCCGGCGCGCCGGGTGAGGCCATTTACCGCGAGGCCCTGGCGGCCGCGTTGGAACGCGGCGGAGACGCGGACGGCGCGCTGGGCGTGCTGATCGACGGAATCGCCGTCGTGCCGGCCGCCCTGTCGCTGCGCAACGGCGCGATCCTGCTGTGCATGCGTCGGCGCGACTACATCCGTGCCCTGAACTTCGCCGAGGAAGCCCGACAGGCAGGCGTGCTCGATGCCAGCACCCTCGGCATGAAGGGTCACGCGCTGGCGAGCCTCGGGCGGCACGATGCCGCGGCGCTTTCGTATCAGGACGCTCTGAAACTGGATCCCGAGAATGCGCATATCCGTCACCTCGTCGCCTCGTCCGGCCTGCTGCCGGACGGCAAGCGTGCGCCCGAGGCATTCATCCGCACGGTCTTCGACAACTACGCCGATCGCTTCGAGAATCACCTGATCTCGCTGCGCTACGCTATTCCGGGCGCCATACGCACGGTGCTGCAGACGCATCCGAAGCTGGCTGCCGGCGAATCGCTGGGGCCGGTGCTCGATCTCGGCTGCGGCACCGGCCTTGCCGCCCTCGCCATCGGCGATCTTCCGCTCGGTCCGTTCACCGGCATCGACCTTTCCCCCGGCATGCTGGCGCAGGCGCGCGCCAAGCGGCTCTATGCGGAGTTGCTCGAAGGCGATGTCGTTGCGCTCATGAACGAGCGGGACGAACAATGGCCGCTGATCGTGGCAGCCGATGTTGTCTGTTACTTTGGCGATTTGAATCAATTGTTCGCCGCGGTGCATCGCAGCCTGCTGCCGAACGGCTGGTTCATCTTCTCGACCGAGGAGCTGCTGCCGGATCATGACGGTGTGACGTCTGGCAACGGCGATTACGCCCTGGGCCGCCAGGGCCGCTATGCCCACGCACCGCATTATGTCTACGAAGCCGCCTTCGCAGCCGGCTTCCGCGTGCTGCGCTTCGATCGTCCGCCGGTGCGCCAGGAAGCCGGCGTCGACGTCCCCGGTCTGCTGCTGACGCTGGAACGGATCCCTCCGTCATGAACCAAGCGGCCCAAGCGGGCAGGGACTTCATGGCCGCCGGTGAGTTTGCCGCGGCCCTGGCACCCTTGCGCGCCGCAATCGCCGCCCAGGATGCCCCGCCCGCCACGCTGCTGAACCTCGCCATCGCCGAGGACCGCGCCGGCGACCGCGGCAAGGGCCGCCGTCTGATGCGCATGCTGGCAATCCGCCTGCCGGGTTGGGACGAACCCGTGCTGCGCCTGGCGGAGAGCCTCCGCGCCGCGGGAGAGGCAGCGGACGCCGAAGAGGTTTACCGCGAAGTGCTTGCGGTGAACCCGCACCGCCGGGAGGCGATGGCAGCGCTCGCGGGCCTGTTGCTGTTGCGCGGCGAGGCGTGGGAGGCACGGAGCCTGCTGCGCCGCTGCTGCATGCGCGAGCCCGCCAACGCCGAGAGCTGGAATGCGCTGGGCCTGGCTCAGCGTCGCCTGGGCGAGACCGACGATGCCATGGCCGCGTTCCGCCGAGCGATCCGCCTGCGCCCGGACCGGACCGAATTCATGGTCAATCTGGCGGAATCCGCGCCGCACCCCGATACCGAGCTGCAGGCGCTGGTAGCGGCGGCGGAGGCCGATCCGCTGGCTCCCGCGCCGCATCTGGGACGCGGGCTGCTGCTTGACCGGCTGGGCAGGCGATCAGAGGCGATCGATGCGCTCGACACCGCCGTTGCACTCGCGTCCGACGATGCCGTGCCGCTGGGTGCCCTGGCCACGCTGCTGGCCCGTTCCACGCGGGTGAAGGAAGCCGAGGCGACGCTGCGCAAGCTGTGTGCGATGACGCCGGACGATCCGAAGCCGCACAACGATCTGGCGGCCGTGCTGATGCGGTTGCACCGCCATGCCGAGGCGCGGGCGATCCTGCAGGACCTGATCGACCGTTTCGGCCTGCATCCCGCGGTGCTGTGCAACCTTGCCAACGCGACGACCTGTCTCGGCCGCCAGGTGGACGGCGTGGCCCTGGCGCGGCAGGCGCTGGCGCTGGCGCCGGACACGGTGCTGTCGCGGCGGACGCTGTGCAACAACCTGCCCTATCTGGACGGGATCGGCGGCGCAGAATTGCTGACGGCGATGCGGGCGTGCTCCGACGTGCTGCCGCGCGGCCACCACACGCCGCCCGACAATGACCGCGACCCGGACCGGCGGCTGACGATCGGTCTGCTGTCGGGCAGCCTGCGTTCGCACCCGGTCGGCTGGCTGACGGTGGCGGGGATCGAGACGCTCGACCCGGACGCGTTCTCCGTCGTCTGTTTGGCGCAGAACACGGCACCCAACGACCCGCTGTGCCGGCGGTTCAAGGCCGCGGCATCGGCGTGGGTCGAGATCGACACACTCTCGGACGAAGCGGTGGCGGATGCGGCGCGGGCGCAGGGCATCGATGTCTTGATCGACCTGGGCGGATACGGCGATGCCGGCCGCATCAATGCCTGTGCGATGCGGCTGGCGCCGGTGCAGGTCAAATGGGTTGGCATGCAGTCGCACAGCTCCGGGCTGGCGGAGATGGACTGGTTCGTCTCCGACCGGTGGGAGACGCCCGACGGGTTCGAACGGTTCTACAGCGAGCGGCTGATGCGCCTGCCCGATGGCTATGTCTGTTACACGCCGCCGCCGCATGCGCCGGACGTCGTGAAGCTGCCGGCACTCGAGAACGGTTTCGTCACGTTCGGGTGCTTCAACAACCTGGCGAAGATCACGCCGCGCGTCGTGGAGACCTGGGCTGGCATCCTGGCCCGCGTGCCGGACAGCCGGATGGTGCTGAAGACGCATCAGTTGAGCGATCCAGACACCGCTGACGGCCTGCGCGCCGCGTTCGCGTCTTATGGCGTCGATCCGGCGCGCATCGAGTGCCGGGGTTCGTCGGGGCATCGCGCGTTCATGGGGCAGTACGGCGACATCGACCTGGTGCTGGACCCGTTCCCTTATTCCGGCGGCCTGACGACCTGTGAGGCGCTGTGGATGGGCGTGCCGACCATCACTCTGCCGGGCGAGATCTTCGCGTCGCGGCACTCGGCCAGCCACATGAGCAATGCCGGGCTGGCTGACTGGGTCGTCGGGTCCTTGGAGGAATACGCCGATATGGCGGCGGCACGGGCGGCCGATCTGGACGCGCTGGCCGCGCTGCGGACGGTGCTGCGTGAGAGGGTGAGGCAGAGCCCGCTATGCGATGCGCCGCGATTCGGCCGGAACCTGGGGACGGCGTTGCGGCAGGCGTGGCGGGATTGGTGCCGATCGGTGGGGTGAAGGCGGTTCGATCAAGATGGCTGGGACGATCCAACCGCCACGGCCGATCATGCTCTGGTTTTTTTGTTTGAGAGGGCGATTCACGTCTGAGGTTGCCGCGCCGGTGCGCGTCAACCTCAGACGATCGCACTCTAGACCGCCATCTCCACGCAGACCGGCACGTGGTCGGACCCCTGCGGCCAGTCCCGGGCGTCTCTCAGGATCGTCTGGTTCTTCAGTCCCGGCGCCAGATCCGGCGTCACCCATATATGATCCAGCCGCCGGCCCGCGGTCCGACGCACGCCAGTCCCGGTTGCGGTACGACCACCACGTGTAGAGCTTCTGGTCCGCCGGCACGAAATGCCGCACGGCGTCGACGAAGCCGGCGTTCATCCAGGCGTTCAGGCCCTCGGTCTCCGGCGGCGTGTGGCTGACGACGTCCAGCAATTGCTTGTGGCTCCAGACATCGTGCTCCAGCGGCGCGATGTTCAGGTCGCCCACCAGGACCGACCGCGTCAGGCCAGGGCGGGCGGCGAACCACTGCGCGGGCCTCGGCGATGAAATCCAGCTTGTGGCCGTATTTCGGGTTCGCCACGCGGTCCGGAATGTCGCCGCCGGCGGGGACATAGAAGTTGTGCAATTCGACCGGCCCGTTCGGCGTCTGGACCGCCGCGGAGATGTGCCGGCAGTCGCCCTTGCCGCACCAGTCGGGCGCGACGATCGATGCACCTCCATCGGCACGCGCGACAGGATCGCGACGCCGTTATAGCCCTTCATGCCGCGGAAGACGACGTGCGGGATAGCCCAGCGGCTGCCAGCGCCTCGCCGGGGAACAGCTCGTCCGGAACCTTGGTTTCCTGCAGGCAGATGACATCGGGATTCGAGCGCCTCGACCAGGTCGATCCAGCAAGCCCGACGCGCAGCCGCAGCGAGTTGATGTTCCAGGTCGCAACGCGCAGCGAGCGCGGCATCAGACGATGCGGGTCCTCACCGTGCCGACACCCTCGACGACGCCCTCGAGCAGGTCGCCGCGTTCGACGGCGGCGACGTTCTCCGGCGTGCCGGTGTAGATCAGGTCACCGGGCGCGAGCTTCACCAGGCCGCGACAGGTAGGCGATCGTCTCCGGCACGTTCCAGATCATCTTCGACAGGTCGGAGGTCTGGCGGACTTTGCCGTTGACCTTCAGCTCGATCAGGCCGGTGGCGGGATGGCCGATCTTCGACGCCGGCACCATCAGGCCGATCGGCGCGGAGTAGTCGAAGCCCTTGCCCATGTCCCAGGGTTTGCCTTCCTTCTTCGCCGCGTTCTGCAGGTCGCGCCGGGTCATATCCAGGCCGGCGGCATAGCCCCAGACATGCGCGCAGCGCGTCGGCTTCCTGCGATGTTGGCGCCGCCTTCGCCGATGCGCGACGACCAGCTCCATCTCGTGGTGCAGTTGCTTGCATTGCGGCGGGTAGGGCATGTCGGCGTCGTTCAGCAGCAGCGCATCGGCCGGCTTCATGAAGAAGAACGGCGGCTCCCGATCCGGGTCGCTGCCCATCTCCCGTGCATGTTCGGCATAGTTGCGGCCGACACAGAACACCCGGCGCACTGGGAAGGCGCCGCCACCGGCAACCGGCACGGCCATGACAGCGGGAGGCGGAGATGACGTAAGTCAGCCATACTGTAACACCTTGTTGACGAAGGGCGGAGGACAGCACCTATACGACCGCATAGGCGAAACGAGGGAATCCAGGCAATGGCGAGCACGCGTGCGGTCGAAGGCGCTTTATCTCCAGGTTCTGCGCGGGTGTGGTCATCGGTGCGGCACTGGGTCATTTCGGCCGGCGCTGGCGGTGAAGATGCAGCCGTTCGGCGACGCGTTCATCAAGCTGGTGCGGATGATCATCGCCCCGATCGTGTTCGTCACCGTGGTGGTCGGCATCGCCAAGCTGTCGGACGCCAAGGAGGTCGGGCGGATCGGCCTGAAAGCCATTGTCTATTTCGAGGTGATGACCACCTTCGCCATGTTCATCGGCCTGATGGTCGCGCATGTGCTGCAACCCGGCGCCGGGCTGAACATCGATCCGCATACGCTCGACAGCAAGGCGGTCGCCCAATACACCAATGCGCCGCATCAGGATGTGGTTTCGTTCCTGATGAACATCATCCCGAACACGGTCGTGGACGCCTTCAGCCAAGGGCGAGATCCTGCAGGTCCTGCTGTTCGCGGTGCTGTTCGGCCTGGGCCTGTCGCGCATGGGTGAGCGCGGCCAGGACGTCGTTCATGTGTTGGATGAGGCGGGCGGCGCCCTGTTCGGCGTCATCGCTATCATCATGCGCGCGGCGCCGCTGGGCGCGTTCGGCGCCATGGCCTTCACCATCGGCCGCTACGGCATCGGGACGCTGGCGCAACTCGGTTTCCTGATGCTGTGCTTCTACCTGACCTGCATCATTTTCGTTTTCGTGGCGATGGGCGCGGTGGCGGCGTGTGATGGGCTTCAACATCCTGAAGATCCTCCGCTACGTGAAAGAGGAGTTCCTGATCGTCCTCGGCACATCGTCCTCGGAGGCGGCGATGCCGACGCTGATGGAGAAGCTGGAGGCGCTGGGTTGCGGCAAGTCCCTGGTCGGGCTGACGGTGCCGCTGGGTTATGCGTTCAACCTGGACGGCTCCTCGATCTACTTCACCATGGCGATCGCCTTCATCGCCCAGGCGCTGAACATCCCGCTGTCCTGGGGCGACTACCTGCTGATCCTGGCGGTGCTGCTGCTGACCTCGAAAGGCGCGGCGACGGTGACGGGCGGCGGATTCATCACCCTGGCCGCGACGCTGGCGACGATGAACGGCAAGGTGCCGGTGGCCGGCATGGTGCTGATCCTGGGCATCGACCGGTTCATGAGCGAGGCGCGCGCCATCACCAACCTGTTCGGCAACACCGTGGCGACCATGTTCGTCGCCTGGTGGGAAGGGACGCTGGACGTGCAGAAGGCGCACGCTGTGCTGGACCAGCCGGCGGCGACGCAGGTGGCGCAGGCGGCGAGTATGGCGGACTGACGGTCACTGGGGTCGTCGGCCGACGCCAAACGACCCTGGAGCCGTGGATCGCGTTTTACGGCTGCGCCTCCCGCATCACCATCGGCGCGGCTCGCTGCACCGCCGGCCGCGGCAACGCGCGTGCCGCATAACGCCGCGCAAGCGTGGCACAGACCATCAACTGGATCTGGTGGAACAGGATCAACGGCAGCAGCATCACCCCAACCGTATGCGCCGGAAACAGCACGTTCACGATCGGAATGCCGGCAGCGAGGCTCTTCTTGGAGCCGCAGAACACGATGGTGATCTCATCCTCGCGTGAGAAGCCCAGGCGGCGGCTGACAACGGTGGTGATCGTCAACACCAGCGCAAGCAGTGCCACATTGGCCAGAGCCACGGACAGCAGGCTGAGCAGGTCCACCTGGTGCCAGATGCCGTTGACCACGCCTTCGCTGAAGGCACCGTAGACGATCAGCAGGATCGAGCCGCGATCGAGCCGCCCCGTCAACGCCTTATGGCGCGACAGGAAGGCGCCGATCCGGTGGCGCGCGACCTGCCCGGCGATAAATGGCAGCAGCAACTGCACCACGATCCCTTCCACAGCGCCGAACGAGATTCCGCCTTGCGCATGCATCAGCGCCCCTACAAGCAGCGGAGTCAGCAGGATGCCGAGCAGGCTGGATGCTGACGCAGCACAGACCGCCGCCGAAACATTGCCTCCCGCGATCGAGGTAAAGGCGATCGACGACTGCACGGTGGAGGGAAGCGTGCAAACCAGCAGCAGCCCGAGATAGAGCGGCGTCGGCAGGATACCGGGCGTCAGCACGTGAAAGCCCAGGCCCAGCAGTGGGAACAGCACGAAGGTGCTCGTCAGGATGACCGCGTGCAGCCGCCAGTGCGACAGGCCCTGCACGACCGCCTCCCGCGGGAGCCGAGCGCCGTAGAGGAAGAACAGCAGGCCGATCATCACTGTGGTCGCGTGGTTGAAGACTGTCGCCGCGTCTCCACGGACCGGAAAGACCGAAGCGAGCGCGACCATCGATACGAGCGCGATCAGATAGGGATCGATGTTCCAGCGATCGAGCGTGGCGCGTATAGACATCGGCATGACTCCTTTCCCGTTGCACGTAACCAGCCAATGGCCGGTTGTGAACGCGTCACGCCGGACTTACTGTCATCGCGGAACGTGATGAGCGGCCATGATCGACCCAGTGCTGCTGCGAACCTTTCTCTCGGTCGTCCAGTCGGGCAGCTTCAGTGAAGCCGCTCGCAGCCTCGGTCTCGGCCAGCCGGCGGTGAGCCAGCAGATCAGACGGCTGGAGGAGCAGGTCGCCTGTCGTCTGTTCGTGCGCGATACGCACTCGGTGTCACTGACGCCGGACGGCGAGGCGATGGTGGCCTTCGCCGAGGCGATTCTGGACGCCAACGCCCGCGCCGAGGGCTATTTCCGCGGCGCGCGCGGCAGGGCTCGGCTGCGCTTCGGTGCATCGGAGGATTTCGTGCTGACCCGCCTGCCCGAGGTGCTGCGCGACTTCACCCGCGACCATCCGCTGGTGGATCTAGAACTCACGGTCGGGCTGAGCGGCTGGCTGAACGCGCGGCTGGACGATGGCGAACTCGATCTGGTGCTGGCGAAACGGCCCGAGGGCGACGACCGGGGGCGGCTGGTCTGGCGCGATCGCCTGGTCTGGGTCGGCGCGCCTGGCGTCACGGTGGATCCGCAGCAGCCGATACCGTTGATCCTGTATCCGCCGCCGAGCATCACGCGCGAGCAGGTGCTGAGGGTGCTGGAGGAGGCGCGTGGCACCTGGCGCATCGCCTGCACCAGCGGCAGCCTGACCGGGCTCCGCGCCGCCGCGCTATCGGGGCTGGGCGTTCTGGTCCTGGCGCGTGGCCTGATCCCGTCGGGTCTGGAGGAACTGGCGGCGGACACGCTGCCCGACCTGGGCGAGGTCGAATTCGTGCTGCGCGCCGCCAGCCGCACCTTGCGCCCGCCCGCTCGGCAGTTGAGCGACGCGATCCTGGCGTATGGGGAGAGCCTGTTGGAGCCTGGAACTGGGCCGGTGGTCAGTCGGGCTTAGAGCGTGATGACCGGAGGCGGAATCGCCGGAGGTCTGAATCACGCGATCAAACAAAGAGCGTGATGACCGGAGGCGGAATCGCCGGAGGTCTGGAATCACGCGATCAAACAAACGCCTGGAGCAGGATGGCTGAGCGAAGGCGATGTCATCCTGCTCCAGCACGCGATAGGAGAGCGGCGGGCCACACCCGCGACATCGGCAACGAACCCGCCTATCCTCCCTCTCAACCAAACCAGGGGGAATCGAACCATGAAAATTGCCCGCATCGAGGACATGCACGCCGACGCCGGTTGGCGCACCTTCTCCTTCCTCAAGATCACCACCGATGACGGCCTGATCGGCTGGTCCGAATACACCGAGGCCGACGGCTCCAAGGGCCTGACCGCTGTCATCCACGGCATGGCCGAACCGCTGATCGGCACCGACCCGCGGCCGACCCAGGCGATCGCCTCGACGCTGTGGCAGCGGCAGATCCAGGCGCCCAACGGTGTCAACCAGCGCGCCATCGCCGCCATCGAGAACGCCCTGCTCGACATCAAGGCCAAGGCGCTCGGTGTCCCGGTCTACGAGCTGTTCGGCGGCCCCGTCCGCACCCGCGTCCCCGTCTACTGGTCGCATTGCGGCAGCTACCGCGTGCGCAACCACGCTTTGGTCGGCTCTGCCCCGCTGCGAAATTTTGATGACATTGCAGCGCTGGGTGCCGAGGTGAAGCAGAAAGGCTTCAAAGGCCTGAAGACCAACATCCTGCCCTGGGACGGCGAGAAGCTGACGAACTTCCAGCCCGGCTTCGGCCGCACGCCGGGCCATCCGGAGCTCAACGCCGATCGCGCGGTCATCAAGTCGCTGCAACGCCAGCTCCAGGCCTTCCGCGACGGCGCTGGGCCGGACATGAACCTGCACCTCGACATCAACTACCACTTCAAGACCGAGGGAAACCTGGCCATCGCGCGCGCCGTCGAGCCGTTCGACCTGACATGGCTGGAGATCGATACGTGGGACCCGGGCTCGCTGGCCTATATCCGCCGCCATGCGCCCTGCCCGATCGCGTCGCTGGAGTTCGATCACCGGCCGCCGCGCCTTCCGCCCGTTCCTGGACGCCTATTCCACCGACGTCGCCATCATCGACGTGATCTGGAACGGCTTCCTGGAATCGGTGAAGATCGCTGCCATGGCCGAGGCGTATGAGGTCAACGTCGCGCCGCACAACTACTACGGCCATCTCTGCTCCGCCGTTTCCGCCCATTTCTGCGCTGTTGTGCCCAATTTCCGCGTGATGGAGATCGATATCGACAGCGCCGCGCACCGAGATGAGCTTTTCACGAGCGCGCCGGTGATAGAGAACGGCGAACTGATAATCCCCTCCGGCCCCGGCTGGGGTGTCGAGGTCAACGAGGCGGCGGTCCGGGCGCACCCGCCGAAAAGGTAAACGATGACGGACACGCAATACGACCTACTGGGCATCGGCAACGCCATCGTCGATGTGGTGGCGGCCACCGATGACCAGTTCCTCTCGCGCCACGACATGCACAAAGGCGCGATGCAGTTGATCGACACGACGCAGGCCGACCTGCTGTATGCCGCGATGCCGCCGGGGCGGGAGTCCTCCGGCGGGTCCGTCGCCAATACCTGCGCCGTCGCGGCGGCCCTGGGCTCTCGGGTCGCGTATATCGGCAAGGTGGCCGACGACCAACTGGGCGCGGTGTTCCGCCACGACATCACCGCGGCGGGGGTGAACTTCCACACACCGCCACTGACCGGAGGGGCGCCGACCGCGCGGTGCCTGATCCTGGTGACGCCGGACGGGCAGCGGACAATGAACACATTCCTGGGCGCCTGTGTGGCGTTGGATGCATCGGACGTGCAGCCGAATCTCGTTGCCCAGGCGGCAGTGACCTATCTGGAGGGCTATCTGTTCGACCCGCCCGCTGCTCAGGCCGCGTTCTACAAGGCTGCGGACGCCGCGCACACCGCCGGCCGGCAGGTTGCGCTGTCGCTGTCGGACGCGTTCTGCGTCCACCGCCACCGCGACGCCTTCCGCAAGCTGGTCGCCGGACATGTGGACATCCTGTTCGCCAACGAAGCCGAGATCACCGCGCTATACGAGACCAACACATTCGAGGAAGCCGCCGAGCTCGCCCGCAAGGACGTGGCGCTGGCGGCTCTGACCCGCAGCGAGGCCGGCAGCCTGATCCTGCGCGGCGCGGAGACGGTCACCGTGCAGGCGCAGCCGACCAAGGTGGTGGACACGACCGGCGCCGGCGACGCCTACGCGGCCGGGTTCCTGGCGGGCCTGACACAGGGGAAGTCGCTGGCCGAATGCGGCCGCATGGCCTCGATCGCTGCCGCGGAAATCATCTCCCACTACGGCGCTCGGCCGGAGGCGGATCTGCGCAAGCTGGTGGGCGCCTGAGCGAAGGGTATCAATACACGCGTCACACTCGTCACACTCGTCATGGCCCGGCTCGACCGGGCCATCTGGAGCCAGATTGGTGCCTTGACGGGCGCCGGAGGCTCAAGCTGCACGGGATGGCCCGGCCCGAGCCGGGCCATGACACCGGCGTAAAGTATCGTGAACCGCTCGGTCTTGTTGCAGAGCCAGCGAACCGCTCCGGTCAGCCTCTTAGGCCATGATGCGCCGCGGGGATTTAAGCCCCTCTCCAGTCCCAAGGACGGCGCAGACCGTCGCAGCGAGGTTGCGAAGGTCCTCTTCGGCGATAGTAAAGGCCGGAGTGAGATAAACAATATTGCGGAACGGACGAACCCATACCCCCGCGTCGACGAACCGGCGCTTAAGTGCTGCCATGTCCTCGATGCGGTCGAGTTCGACGACACCGATCGCGCCCTGGACCCGGACGTCGCGCACACCCGGCAGCTCACGGCAAGGAGCGAGCCCGTCACGCAGGATTTCGCCGATACGGGTCACCTGGGCGAGGCGGGGTTCCGCGGCAAAGAGGGCGAGCGAAGCGCAGGCGGCGGCACAGGCGAGCGGATTGGCCATATAGGTCGGACCGTGCATCAGCGCATGAACCGGGTCATCCGACCAAAACGCGTCGAAGATGCGTCGCGTGGCCACCGTCGCCGCGAGGGCCAGGGTGCCGCCGGTGAGGGCCTTGGAAAGCGTGATGATGTCCGGGACAATGTCGGCTTGCTCGAACGCGAACATCGTGCCGGTGCGGCCGAAACCCGTGAAGATCTCGTCCAGGATGAGCAACAGACCATGGCGGTCGGCAGCGGCGCGGAGCCGGCGCAGGACGTCCGGGCTGTGGAACAGCATCCCGCCCGCGCCTTGGACCAGCGGTTCGACCAGGATGCCGGCGACCGACCCCGCGTGACGGCCGAGCATTTCATCCAGGGCGGCAGCCGCAGTCTCGTCCCGCGGCAGGTCGATTATGGGATGCTCTGGGAGCACGCCGCGGAACAGGCTGTGCATGCCCTCCTCAGGATCACAGACGGCCATAGTGGCGAAGGTGTCGCCGTGGTAGCCGCCCTTGAAAGCAAGGAATTTGCTGCGGCCACGCTCACCGCGGTTCAGCCAGTATTGCACCGCCATCTTCATGGCGACTTCAACCGCAACCGAACCGGACTCCGTGAAAAACACACGTTCGAGCGGGGGCGGCAGCAGGTCGGTCAGGCAGCGCGCGAGCGTAAGTGCGGGCTCGTGCGCAAGGCCTCCGAACATGACGTGCGGCATCCGGTCAAGCTGAGCGCGCACGGCATCGGCAATAGCAGGGTGATTGTATCCGTGGCAGGCAGTCCACCATGAGGCAATGCCATCAATCAGTTCACGTCCGTCTTCCAGCACGATGCGACTGCCCTGCGTGCGTGCGACTGCAAGGGGCGGCGGCGTGGTCTTCATCTGCGCATACGGCAGCCAGACGCGGCTGAGGCCGGTTTCGTACCAACCGGGTGGCGTCGTGGGCATGGGTGGATTCCAGGCAGGTGGGGGGACGCGGATTGCCAGACAGGCTATTCCATCACGTCGTTGGACAGAACCCCGGAGCACCGACCTTGCAGCCACACACTTCGCAGCCGCCGCCATCTCTGGACCGGTTTGCGGCCGGCAAGCTTGCCAATCTTGAGTCAGCACAGCTTCGCCGCACTCTGACGCAGACCGAGCGCGTCGACGGAGCGTGGGTCGAGAGGGACGGCAGGCGGCTGCTCTCGTTCTCCTGCAACGACTACCTCAATCTCTCGCGCCATCCCGCTGTGATTGCCGCTGCCGTCATCGCCACACAGCGGTATGGCACCGGCGCCGGGGCCTCCCGGCTGGTGACCGGGAACCATCCGCTCCTGCCCGAACTGGAAGCTCGGCTCGCCCGCTTGAAAGGGACCGAGGCGGCATGCGTGTTCGGATCCGGCTATCTTGCCAACATCGGCATCGTGCCGGTGCTCGCGGGGCGCGGCGACCTGGTCGTGATCGACGAGTTGGCTCATGCTTGCCTGTGGAGCGGGGCGCGGCTGTCGGGGGCGGAGGTCATGGCGTTCCGGCACAATGACGTGGCCCACGCGCAAGCCCTCCTGACCGCGCACCGGGCACGGCACGAGCGGGTACTGGTCGCGACCGACGGGGTGTTCTCGATGGATGGCGACCTGGCGCCGTTGGACGAACTGGCTGAAGTCGCCGCCACCCACGATGCCTGGCTCCTGTCGGACGACGCTCACGGAATCGGCGTGCTCAACGGCGGCCGCGGTACTGCGCATGCGGGCGTGCCGCTGCAAATGGGGACACTATCGAAGGCGATCGGTGGCTACGGCGGGTATCTGTGCGCGTCACAGCCGGTCATTGATCTGCTGCGCAACCGGGCGCGCAGCTTCGTCTACTCAACGGGCTTGCCGCCGGGAACCGTGGCGGGAGCGATCGCCGCACTGGACGTGATCGCGGAAAATCCCGGCTACGCAGCGCTGCCGCTGGCCAAGGGGCGCAACTTTACCGCACTGGCCGGACTACCCGAGGCACAGAGCCCGATCGTACCCTTGGTGCTCGGCACCGCGGAAGCGGCGCTGGCAGCATCGCGACACCTCGCCGAGCATGGTTTTCTGGTTACGGCCATCCGACCGCCGACCGTACCCGAGGGGACGGCGCGGCTGCGCTTCACCTTCACCGCCCAGCATCCGGACGCTGAGATCGAGCGCCTTGCTGAACTGGTCCGCAGACTGTGACGGCGGTGTTCGTGACCGGCAGCGGGACCGACATCGGCAAGACCTATGTCACGGCTGGGCTGATCCGGGCGCTCCGTCGCGCCGGCCGTTCGGTTGGAGCCTTGAAGCCGGTCGCTAGCGGCTTCGACCCCGCACGGCCGGCTGAAAGCGACGCAAGCGTGCTGCTCGAGGCGCTGGAGAGCGAATATACGATCGAGGAGATATCGCCGTGGCGGTTCCAGGCACCACTGTCTCCGGATATGGCAGCCGCACGGGAGGGGCGCCGGATCGACTTTGATGCGCTGCTCGCCTTCTGTCGGGACTGGTCCGACGCGGGGACCCTTCTGGTCGAAGGGGTAGGGGGTGTCATGGTGCCGCTCGACGAGCGGCATACCGTGCTCGACTGGATGGCCGCGCTTGGCTGGCCGATCCTGGTGGTCGGCGGCACCTACCTTGGCGCTATCAGCCACACGCTCACAGCGCTCGAGGCGATGCAGCGGAGAGCGCTGGCGCCACTGGCCCTGGTCGTGAACGAGAACGAAGGAGGCGTCGATCCCCGCGAGACAGTCGCGACGTTGTCGCGCTTCGCGGGGGCGGTGCCCATCCATTTGGTACCTTACCGGGCCGATCCGGATGCCTTCGCGCGCATCGCGGCGCTGATCCCGTGATACAAGTCGTGCAATGGGAGTTGGCGCCGCGAACCCGTCCCGACCCGCTTCGAAGCAGCACGCCACATTGACCAGTCCATCTCCTTCCAGTGCGGTCGAGCCACGCCATGACGTTTGTATGGGCACACGTCCGAGGGCCTACAGCGACTGCACCACCTTGAACGCCACCATCGCCACCGCGACCACCAGATAGACGCGCAGCACCGCCAGCCAGACCCGCGTCGCGCGGCTCATCACCGGCGGCGGCAACGTCTCCAGCGGCGGCATCATCCAGCGCTCCCGCCCGCGCCGTATCCGTCACGGGCGCGAGACGCCGAGGCCGGAGCGCCAGGAACCCGACGGCGCCAACCGCCGTCCCGCCACCGAGCACCGCCAGCATCGTCTCCCCCGACATGTCGGGGAACAGCGTCGCCGCGGTCAGGATCACCGACAGCATCACCAGCGCCCAGATCACCGCCCCGGTGAACAGGTTCAGCCAGCGTCCGTTCACCCACGGACCCAGCACCGCCTTGTCGTTGCACAGCAGCAGCAGGAACACCGTCGCCGACGGCAGCAGCACGCCCGCCAGCGTCTGCACCGCGTTGGTCAGCAGCCCCAGCAGCCCGTCGCTGCCGAACAGCACCAGTCCCGCCGCAATCGCGATCAACCCGGCATAGACCGCGTAGAACCCGCGCGCGTCACTTGCTTTCCGATGCAACGAGTGCCGCAGCGACAGCACATCGCCGATCGCATAGGCGGTCGACAGCGACACCGCCGAGGCGCCGATGATGCTGGCATCCAGCAGCGCCAGGGCGAACATCACCCCCGCCGCGCGGCCGGCATGCGCCTCCAGCCCTGCCGCAACGGCGCCGGCATCGCTGAACTGGCCGAACTGCGCCGTTCCCTCGAACGCCACGGCGGAGAACGCCATCATCGCGACCGCGCCGATCACCACGACGACGATGCCGATCCACAGATCGGCCTTCCCGTACGCCATGAAACGCGGTGTGATCCGCTTGTCGATCACGTAGCTCTGCTGGAAGAACAGCTGCCAGGGCGCGACCGTCGTGCCGACGATCGCAATGACCAGCAGCATGACATCGGACAGTTGCGCCCCGGCCGGAAACGCCGGCACGCACCAGGTCATGGCCGATCTGCGTCAGCGGCGGATGCGCCATCAGGAACACCGGCACCAGCAGCAGGCTGAAGAAGCAGAGCCCCAGCGAAAACCGCTCGAACCGCCGGAAACTACCGGTGCCGGCCGCGGCGATGATGATCCCCGCCGCCACAGCGATCCCGGCGATCCGCGGCACCCCGAGATAGCCCAGCGCGAGGTTGATGCCGATGAACTCGGTGACGATCGTCAGCCCGTTCAGCAGGAACAGGTCGATGACGCTGAACGCGCCCCAGAATTTGCCGAAGCGCTCCAGGATCAGCCGGGCATGGCCGACGCGCGGTGACGCAGCCGAGGCGCAGCACCATCTCCTGGTTCACGTACAGCACCGGCACCAGCAGCAGCAGCGTCCACATGAGTGCGGTGCCGTAATTCTGCCCGGCCTGGGTATAGGTGCCGAACGCGCCGGCATCGTTGTCGCCGACCATGACGATCAGCCCCGGCCCCAGGATCGCGGCAAGCGTGCGCAGGCGGCCCGCCCAGCCCTGGCGGCGATGATGGTCGGCGTGGCGGATCGTGCCGAACGCGCCTTCGATATCGCCGGTATGGGCACTGTCGAGGACGGCGCTGTTGAAAATCGTATCGGACATGGCAGCAAGCCTCGGAAGTCAGACGAACGGATGCACAGCGTCAGGGGGCAGAGCCCCGTCAGTTCGGATCGTCCTCTTCCTTCCAACGGCAGACGGGCCGGGCTTCAGGCCCGATCTCCCAGATCGCAGCAAGCCGCGGCCGGTCGACGCCAGCGTCACGGCGCAGTTCGAAGGACGCCTGATGCGTCCGGAGCCATTCATGTGTGAGAAAACCGGTCATCGGCTCTCTCCTCTCTCAAGCGGTTGCCTGAGCTCGGGAGAGCCTGACCGTCTAGACCTGGGGCGTCAGCGCCTGTGGTCCGATTGGGTCATGCACATCCCGAGCGGTGATCCAGCCTGGTGAAGCAGTGACGGACGGCGAGGGCCGACTGTCGCTCTCCTGAGGCTGGCTGCTAGATCGGGGCTTCATGGGATCCCTTGTTCGGTTTCGATGGATGGTCGCGGCCGCTACACTGGCATCCGTGACAACTTGCTGATATACCCCTACCGGGTATAGGTTCAAGACCCTAATGTCGCTGTCGGACGAAGAAAAAGCGAAGCTGCTGAAGCGCCTTAGTCGCATCCGCGGACAGGTCGAGGCGTTGCGCCGCGCGGTGGCCGAGAACGCCACCAGCAAGGCCGTTCTCACTCAGGCCACCGCCTGCCGGGGCGCGCTGGATGGGTTCATCGCCGAAGTCATCGAAGACCATATCCGTGACCGGCTGCTCGCTGCGGCTGACCGTGATCAGGCGGCCAAGGCGGCCGAGGAACTGATCGATATCGTCCACTCCTACATGACATGAGTCTGTTTGCCATGGACCTGGGTGTCGCCCACCTCAATGCCCTGGAACTGCCGCCCGAAGCGCTGATCCCCGCCGTGGCGCGCGCCGGCTTCCGTGCCACCGGACTGCGGATCCACCCGGTTAGCGAGGGGGGCGTGTGCTACAAGTTGCCCCCCGGATCGGACGCGCTGCGCCGGGTGCGCGCCCTGCTGCGCGACGAAGGCGTGCGGGTGAACGAGGTCGAGTTCATCCAGATCACCCCGGACATCAATGTCAGCACCTTCACGCATATGCTGGAGACCGGCGCCGAGCTTGGGGCCACCTGCCTGACGGTTGCGGGTGAGGACCCGGACCTGACCCGCATGACCGCCAACTTCGCCGCGCTGTGCGACCTGGCGGCGCCGTTCGGCATCCGCGTCGATATCGAGTTCATGGTCTGGCGTGCGATCGCAACGATCCAGCAGGCGACGAAGCTGGTTATCGACGCGGGGCGCCCGAATGGCGGCGTGCTGATGGACTCGCTGCATCTCGCGCGGTCGGGCGGTGTCCCGGCGGATATCCGGATGACTCCGCCGGCGTTGGTGCGCGCCGCGCAGATTTGCGACGGTCCGGTGACGTCGCCACCGAACCGCGATGCGATCATCGCCGAAGCGCGTGAGAACCGCCTGCCGCCCGGTGAGGGTGGGCTGCCTTTGGTCGATTTCCTCCGTGCCTTGCCGCCCGGCACCGCGATCAGCGCCGAGGTGCCGATCCCCGGCCTGGACGCCGCGACCAGGCTGCGGCGGGCGTATGATGCGACTATGCGAGTGTTGGGGGAGAGCGGAGTCGGGACGGGCGATTGAGGGGGCCGCCATTTACGGCCACAGCTATGCGGAATTCTCATCCCATGACACACATCCTCTAGCGGCGCGGCTGCCTTTTTCGCTAAGCCTCAACGATGCAAGCCAGGAACGCTGCCTGATGACCCAGAGCCCTGACGCGTCGTTGCTCACCGCATCCCCCTGGTGGCGCCCCGATCCGGGCACCAGCCTGGTCATCCAGGGGGGCTGCCGGCTCGTCGGCACCTATCCGATCAGCGGTGCGAAGAACGCGGTGCTGCCGCTGATGGTCTCGGCCCTGGTGACCCCGCATCTGGTGACGCTGCACAACGTCCCCTCCAGCCTTGATGTCGCGGTGCTGGCAAATTTGCTGCAGCGACTCGGCTGCGTGCTGAACTGGTCCAGCGGCCGGGGCGGCCTGTCGCTGACGGTCTGCGCCGACCACGTCCATCCGGCGCGCATCGACCGTGACCTCGTGGTCCGCATGCGCGCCTCGGTCCTGCTGCTGGGTGCTGTCCTCGCCCGCTGCGGCGAGGCCTGCCTGCCGCTGCCGGGCGGCGACGCCATCGGCTCCCGCGGCATCGACTTCCACATCGCCGGCCTGCGCGCCATGGGCGCTGAGATCGAAGCCGGCGGCGGCATGATCCAGGCCCGAGCGCCGCACGGGCTGCACGGTGCGGAATTCACGTTCCCGCATGTCTCCGTCGGCGCGACCGAGAACCTGATGCTCGCCGCCGTCCTCGCCGACGGCGACACCGTCATCCGCAACGCCGCGCGGGAGCCCGAGATCGCCGATCTCGGCCACTGCCTGATCAGCATGGGCGCCTCGATCGAGGGCCTGGATACCAGCGTCATCACCATCCATGGCAACCGTCCCCTGACCGGTGCCGTCCACACCGTGATGCCCGACCGGATCGAACTTGGCACGATGGCCTGCGCCGCCGCCGTAACGGGCGGCGAACTGCTGCTGGAGAACGGCCGCCGCCACTGGCTCGGTGCCGCCGAACCGCTCCTGCTCAAGGCCGGCGTGGCATTGGAAGATGTCGAGAATGGCCTGGTCGCCCGCTGCGCGACCGGTCGCCTGAACGGCATCGTGGTCGAGACCCAGCCATACCCGGGCTTCGCAACGGACCTGCAGGCGCCCGTCATGGCGATGCTGGCCGTGGCGCGCGGCCGCAGCGCCATCACCGAAACCATCTTCGAGCAGCGCTTCCGCCATGTCGACGAACTCTGCAAGATGGGCGCCGACATCGCCGTCGACGGCCGTACCGCTCGGATCACCGGCGTCGAGCGGCTGCACGGGGCGCGCGTGACCGCCACGGATGTGCGCGCGGCCGCGGCCCTGGTACTGGCGGGGCTCGCAGCGGACGGGGAAACCGTGCTCGATGGGCTCGATCACCTGGATCGCGGCTATGACCGGATGGCCGAAAAGCTGGAAGCCTGCGGCGCGCGCATCGTCCGTTCGGTCGTCTGACGCACGCCGGAGACTGTCGGCATGATCAGCCGGGGACATCGGTGGGCCGCGCGTCTGCCATTTTATTACGGCTGGATAATTGTCGGCGTCGCCTTCGTTACCATGGCCCTCGGCGTTACCGCGCGCACGTCGTTCTCGCTGCTGCTGCCGCCGCTGATCGATGAGTTCGGTTGGGACCGCGGCCAGGCGGCCGGGGCGTTTTCCTTCGGCTTCCTGATCTCCGCCGTCCTCAGCCCCGTCGTCGGGCGGGTCATGGATCGCCACGGCCCGCGTGTCGTGATCGAGAGCGGTGTGGTCCTCGTCACCGCGGGGCTGTTGCTGTCGACCATGGTGCATTCGCTCTGGCAGCTTTACGCAACGATCGGTTTGCTGGTGGGCGTCGGCAGCAACCTCATGAGCTTCACGGCGCAGTCGCTCTACCTGCCGAACTGGTTCGTGCGCCGGCGGGGGCTGGCAATCAGCATCGCGTTCTCCGGCGTCGGTGTCGGTGCGATCGTGCTGCTGCCGTGGCTGCAATCGATCATCCTCCATAACGGCTGGCGCGCATCCTGCTGGGAGCTGGGGCTGGTGGTGCTGTGCATCCTTGGCCCGCTGAACCTGCTGGCGCGGCAGAGGCCGTCCGACCTCGGCCTGTTGCCCGACGGCGACGCCCATACGTCCGACGCCGCGACGGCGCGCAGCGTGTCGAATATCGCCGATCCGGCCTGGGCTTCCATCGACTGGACGCTACCCCGCGCTCTGCGCACCGGCCGGTTCTGGTGGATCGCCGGCGGCTATTTCTGCGCGCTGTTCTCTTGGTACGCGGTGCAGGTGCACCAGACCAAATACTTGATCGAGGTCGGGTTCACCCCGATCGAGGCCGCCTGGGCGCTGGGGATCGTCAGTGTCGTTGCCATACCGGGACAGATCGGCTTCGGCGCATTATCTGATCGTATCGGACGCGAGTGGATCTGGTCGGCCGGATGTTGTGGTTTCGTCCTGACCTACATCACTCTCATCACGCTCGGTTTTGCCCCGCTACCGCTGCTGCTTTACGCGATGGTGGTCTTTCAGGGGTTCCTGGGCTACGCGCTGACATCGGTGATGGGGCCGATTGTCGTCGAGATCTACGAAGGCCCGCACTACGGCGCCATCTTTGGTGCCATCAATGTCGCCTCGGTCTGCGGCGGCGCGGCGGGGCCATGGGTTTCCGGCGTCGTCCACGATATCACCGGCAGCTATGGCCCGGCCTTTGTGCTCGCGATGGGGTGCAGTATCGTTTCAGCCGTTGCGATCTGGATCGCGGCACCGCGGAAGGTGCGGCTGGTACCCGGCCGCACCCCACGCACCTAGAGCAGGATGACATCGCCTTCGCTCAGTCATCCTGCTCTAAGTATTTGTTTGATCGCGTGATTCAGACCTCCGGCGATTCCGCCTCCGGTCATCACGCTCTAAAGGGGCGATGGTCTGACGCCCTCTTTGGCGCGCGAAGAGCGTGCCACACTGGCCTGGGATGGCCCGGTCGAGCCAGGTCATGACGGAAACTGTAACGACTCGCCGCCCCGAACAAGCCCCGACAGGCCGCGGTATCACTCATACCCGGCCAGGAACGCCTCCAGCACCGACTGGAAGCCCGCCGGGTTGTCTGCATGCACCCAGTGCCCGGCATTCTTCACGGCAACGAAGCGTGCGGCGGGGAACAGGGCCTTGATAACCGGCCGATGCTCCGCCTCCACGTAACGTGAGTTCGCCCCCGTCACGAACAGGCTCGGTCCGGGATAGGTGTCTGGTAGATCGACCCAACCCTCCAGGTCCGGCACGGCAGCGGCAATTTCGGCCAGGCCGATCCGCCAAGCGGGCTCTGCGCCGAAACGCAGGTTCTGCAGCAGGAATGCGCGCACCTCGGGTGCCGGCACCGCGTCCCGCAGCATGCGGTCTGCCTCCTGCCGTGTCAGGTCTGGGCGCAGCGGGATTGCCTGCATCGCGGTGGCAATCTGGTCATTGCCATGGACATAGGCCACCGGCGCGATGTCGGAGACCAGCAGGCGTGCCACCATCTCCGGCCATTGCAGTGCCAGCGCCATCGCGGTCTTGCCGCCCATCGAATGACCGACGACCGCGGCATGCTCGATCCCATGCGCCAGCAGGGTTTCGCGCACATCGACAGCGAGGTCCGGATACGCCATGCCGGCCTGATGCGGGCTGGCACCATGGTTGCGGATATCCAGCGCCAGGACCCGGAACCGCTGCTCGAGGGCCCGCTGTGCCGATCCGAAGTTGCGCGCCATGCCGAACAGCCCGTGCAGGAAGACGACCGGCCGCCCCGCACCGGCCTCGATCAAATGCAGGATCACGCCCGCCCTCCGTCAATTGGCATGCAGGCGATGCGCTTCGTAATGCAGGGCCGTGCCATCCGCGGCGGGGCGGAACCGCGTGGTCTGGAGTTCGCGTCTGACATAATCGCCAACACCGTAACCGGTCGGCCATTCTGTCAAGACCTCGATATCGTGTACGGTCCCGTCGGAGGCCACCCGGAACGTGGCGCCGGCGCAGCCCTCGGTCAGTCCGGTCTGCACCTGAACCGGGACCGGCAGGCGCGGCCGGCTGACGGCTTGCAACAGCTCCCGCGACAGCATCGGCAGCACGTTCGCCGGTGCTCGGCAGTGGTCGATGCCGGTTGGGGCGATGCCAGTGGGGGCAATGCCAGTGGGGGCAATGCCAGTGGCGGCCGAGGGCGGCGGCATTGGCACCGCCACACGCGCATTCGCCATCGCCGCATCGGTCCCCGGCGCCATCGGCAGCCCGTCGGCGCGCTGGATGAAGAGCCGCCGAGCGCCGAGGGCCAGGAAGACGCGGTGGAGGTGCAAGTAGTTGATGCCCAGCAGCATATCGACACCTTCCTGCTGGAAATCAGCCACCGGAAAAATGATGCCGCGGCTGGTTTCGCCTGCAACGGTAAATTTGTCGAAACGGAACACGCGCGCCAGATAGGTATGTGCTCCGGCGCTCATGCCATGCGCGACCGGACCGCTGTCGATCTGCACCGTGGACAGGCCGCTCCGCTCCGCTGCCGAGCGGCTCAGGAGTTCGCCCTGCGCGCCGGTGTCTAGCAGCGCAACGATGTGGCGTCCGTTCAGCGACGCGGGTATCAGCATGCGGCGGCGCGGGGTAGCGACCGTCTCCAGCGACACATAGCTGCCGCGCGTCCAGGGCGGTTCTGCCGGTGTGCAGGCATCGCGTGGATACAGCGTCATGCGGTGGCCGGGCACGTCCACCTCGATGTCGTAGGACCCGAAGAAATCCATCCCGATCAGGCCGGCAATCGGGCGGTCGCCGAAGGTATTGGTCGAATCCAGGGCGATGACGGGGACGCTCCGCCGGCCAAAATCCAGCGGACCAACCTGCAAATGGTTCAGCACCGCATTGGGACGCTGCTCCTCGCCGGCCACAGTTTGAATCAGCGAGTATGTCCGCGGGTCGCGCGGCAGGTTGAGCAGCTTCGCCGCCTCGGGCGTGACCGAGGTCGCTTCCGCCCCGGTATCCACCATCATCGCCGCCTCGCGGCCCTGGATGATCACCGGAATGATCGGCCGCCCCTCGCCCATGAGCGGCAGTTGCGCCACGGGCGGGATGTCGCATTGCGCGAAGGCGGGCGTCCAGCCGAACCAGGCCAGAGCCGCCGCCGCTGCGGCAATACCGCGCCACCGCATCGCAAACCATGTGCAATGAAACCGCATGTAAACAGTCTAGCAGCGGGACGCGGCGCTCAGGAACGTTTTGATCGCTGCGGCCAGGCGGCAACCGCGACGCCGCCCATGATCAGGGCCGCCCCGACCAGCAGGTCGGGCGTCAGCGCCTCATGCAGGAAAATGGTGGCGATCAGCAGGCTGACCGCGGGTGTGGTCAGGAAGCCCAGAGAGGAGACGAGGGTCGGCAGCTTCGCGGTCGCCTCCATCACGCACCAGGTGCCGAGAGGTCCGGCGATCAGCCCGATATAGGCGAGCGCGATCCAGCAGATCGGCTGGTGCCCGAATGTGCCGTCCGGGGCGTGCCACCACAGCAGCGGCGCCAGCATCATCGACGCGATCAGGAAGCACCAGGGCAGCAGGCCGAACATCGACTGGCTGGGCCTTGTGCCGCGGGTGACGATGATCGCCACCGACCAGGACAACGCCGCACCCAGCAGGAACAGATGCCCGATCAGCGTGTTCCGGTTGGCATAGTCGACATCCAGGGGATCGATCAGGACCAGCACGCCGGCGATGCCGATGCCGGCGGCGATCCAGCGGCGCAGCGGCACCGTCTCCCGCAGGAAGATCAGCGACAGCGGCACCACCCAGATCGTCGTGGTATTGGCCAGGATGGCGATGCGCCCCGCCTGCACCCAGGTCGCGGCCTCATGCGCCAAAGCGAAATAGAGGCCCAGTTGCAGCCCGCCGATGGCCAGGATCGCCGGCATGTCCGGCCGGGTCGGCCGGCGGAAGCCGCCGAACGCCGTCAGCCAAATCGAGGCGATGATCCCCGACAGCACCGCGCGGCCCTCGGCGAACCAGATCGGCGTTGCTCCGGCGGCGATCGCGACCTTGGTCAGCGGCCAGGCGCTGGCGAGCAGGACGACGGACGCGAACAACTGCACCAGGCCCAGCGGCGAAACCGCGCCAGGGCGGGGAGCGGCTGTCGCCAGGACCCAATTCGCTGCTCTCACCCGCCGCTCCCACCGCTATTCGCACCGGTTGTAGCCCGCAATCGGCCGTCAGGTCAGCCAGATGAGCAGAACTGACGGCGTTGCGAAGGAAACCCCGTCGCATCGGGCCCGAGATAGAAGCCGCACCCCGCGCTCCCGCTTGCTTCAATCCCAGCCACACCGTTGAATGTGCTCAAAGCCAGGAAACGGGGGATACGCTATGGGAACCATCCACGCACGCCTCGCGCATGTCGGCCTCTATGCACATGACAAGCCCAAGCTGGAACATTTCTACACCACAGTGCTGGGCCTCGTCGTCACCAATTCGGGCATCGCCCGCAGCGGGGTGGAGCTGACCTTTCTCAGCGCCAGTCCCGGCAACCACCACCAGCTCGTCCTGGCGTCGGGACGCCCCGCCACGTCCGGTTTCAATCCGATCAATCAGATTTCGTTTATGGTCAATTCCCTCGCCGACCTGCGGGAGGTGCATCGGCGCGCCCTGGATCACGGCGCGACTGACATGCGGGTGATTTCGCACGGCAACGCATGGTCCTGTTACTTCAAGGACCCGGAAGGAAATGTCGTCGAAGCCTACCTCGACACGCCGTTTCATGTGCCGCAGCCGCATGGCGATCCACTCGACCTGAGCCGGTCGGACGCCGAAATCCTGCGGGAAACCGAGGCAATCTGCCGTGCCGACCCCGGCTTCATGATGATGGAGGATTTCAAGCGGGCGATGGAACAGCGACTTTCGGCATGAAAAAAGGCCGAGACATCGCTGGCTCGTGATGCCGCGGACTGGTGACCAAATCATGCAGCGAGCGTAACGCGGTTGCCTAAAGTGACGGCGTCCTTTAATGCCCGGACTTCACGAGTTCGGCACCCCTGCCTTGCCCTGAGGGCGTACCGATAGCGTAGGGATAGATTGGTGGCAAAACAGACGATCGCGGCGAAGGCGGACCCGTTCGGCCGAGATACAGCTCTGGATACCGCTTCGATCCTTGAAGCGTACCGCCGGTGGGCTGGTATTTACGATACCGTATTTGGTGGCGTTTCCTCGGCCAGCCGGCGGCGTGCGGTGACGGCGGTGAACCGCCTGCCAGGGCGGGACGTGCTGGAGGTCGGGGTCGGCACCGGCCTCGCCCTACCGCGTTACGCCCGCGACAAGCGCATTACCGGCATCGATCTCTCGGCGCCGATGCTGGAAAAGGCCCGTGAACGGACCCAGCGCGACCGGCTGCACCACGTTGTCGCCCTGCATGAAATGGACGCCGAGGACACCGGCTTCCCCAACGAGTCGTTCGATATCGCAGTCGCAATGTTCGTCGCCTCTGTCGTGCCGAACCCGACGCGGCTGTTGACCGAGATGCGCCGCGTGGTGCGTCCCGGCGGCAACATCCTGCTCATCAACCATTTCGCCGCCGAGAAAGGCCCACGCTGGTGGGTGGAGCGGGCGATGGCCCCAGCCTCCCGCGCCTTAGGATGGCACCCGGACTTCGCCATGGGTGCCATCTTTGGGCTGGACGACCTCGCCAGGATCGAGATCGAGGCGGCGCCGCCCTTCGGACTGTTCACCTTGGTGCGGCTTGCGGTCTAGAGCATGATGACATCGCTTTCGCTCAGCCATCCTGCTCCAGGTGTTTGTTTGATCGCGTGATTCAGACCTCCGGCGATTCCGCCTCCGGTCATCACGCTCTAACCCACCGCCGGTTCGCTGACTCTGAGGATCGTGCCGGCCGGCACCCGTCCGTCCGATCGGATGCAGTGATGGATCAGCATGATCCCCAGCACCGACGGCAGCGTCACGAACACCAGCGGCAGTCCGCTGAATGCGACGGCAGCGGCGGTCAGGCATCCGGCGATCGCGCCGGCGTCCCAGCCGACCTCCGCCGCAAGATGGAAGTGATAGGCCGACCCTGACCGCTTGGCGCGGTCGTAGATCATACTCATCAGCACAGGGTAATAGACGCCGCCCACCGCGGCCCCGAACGCATTGGCCGTGAACGCGCCCCCGGGCGCCCAGGCCGAGGCGAGCCGCAGCATGACGCTCAAGATGAGTGCCGCCGTCACTGCTCGGATCAGCGTCGCCCGGTAGCCGCGGTCGATGGCGATGCCGCAGCCCAGGCCGGCCAGCGCACCCGCCAGAGCCGCGACGCTGCTGGCCCAGCCGAGCGCGTTATATGATGAGCCCAGCGAGGAAAACAGCACCATCGGCCAGGCGACGGCGAGGCCCGCGCTCATCCACCCGTCGCCTACAAATGCCAGCAGCCCGACGGTGTCGGATAGGTGCATCGACTGGCGCAGCGTCGGGATTCGGCCGAGGTCGAGGCGGTTCATCCACAGGAGCGGCGTGGCGGAGATCAGACCCAGGATGGCTGCGAGTCCGAACTCGGCATTCGCGCCGATCTGCGTCAGGACCTCGCCACCGATCATCGGGCCGGCAATGGAGACGCCGGTACTGACAATTTGGCGCAGCGCGATCTGCCAGCCGCGCCGCCCGCCCCCGCCGCTCATGGCATAGGCGGCGTGGCAGATCGGCCAATAGATGCATTCCCCGGTCGAGACGATCAGCACCCAGAGGATCAGCCAGCCGGGACGATCGGCGTGGATCAGCGGCAGGAACTGCAACGCGATCAGCGCGCGACCGAGCAGCAAGGCACGTCCGGCGCCAAGGCGGCGTACGGCCGGAAGTAGTGCGGCACGCATGGTGCACCGTATCGCCAGAAGTATTGCGTTGATAGCGATTGCGGCGGTAACGCTGAAGCCGATCCGTAACAGATATGCCCCGACAAAGCCGCCGGCGAGGGACATGGCGAGCGATGAAAGGACGCAATGAGTGGTCAGGAGGCGGAGCTGCCGCCCCTGCTGGTCAATAATCATGATAGTCAATCCTGGTTGGTGCCGTCGGGTATAGTTTATTGCGTGTCCGAGTCTAATGTCCGACTTTGGAGGATTAGATTGCAAATGAAACCGGCACGAAACTCTCGTGCCATTCGAATCTCCCGCCGTGGCATTGATGCCTGCCGGAATAAAAGAAACGTGAGCGACGGGTCAATGGAATTTGATCGATTTAAGGAAATGCAGCTGTCTGTCTGGCAGGCAGGCAACGGAATGGATTCATTCCGTAACGTAATCCGTTCTTTGGTCGCTACCGTACATGGACAGGCGCGGCGACATATCGATGTCGGAATATCAGGGGAGTTCATTCTGATATGGGAGCGGTTCCCAAAGGTTGAGAATGGGCGAACCGCAGATGGCGAACGGGAATGACGAGCGGCGAAAAGCGGAAAGCAGAGCAAACAACAAGTAGCAAACGACGGCCACGCGGGGGCGCCGCCGCCTTGTCACCGTCACGGAACGGTTCGTCGGCATAAGCGCTAACTGAAGCGGCTCGTCCGGGCCACCCGCTTGCCAGCGTCGCACGTTTCTTTTCCGTCGAATCCCAAGCTGACCGGTATGGCCCGCACCAGTCCCGCCCCCAGGCGCAGCCATGGCTGCGCTTCACAAGCCGATCGCGCCTGCTAAGACAGCGCCATGCATATCCGTCTGATCGCCGCCAGGACGCTGCCCGCCGTGTCCGGCGCCGCCATCTACAACCGCACCATCGCCGAGGCCCTGCGCGCGCTCGGCCACAGCGTCGATCTCACGACCGAAACCGCGGCACCGCGGGATGGGGTCACCCTGATCGACGGTTCCGCCCTGCCGTCGATGCCGGAGAAGGCACTGCCGGCGTCCGTCGCCCTGATCCACCATCCGCTGGCGTTGGAACACAACCCACCGGACGCGGCCATGAAGCAGCAGGAAACCACGCTGTTCGCCGCTGTCCGCCACATCGTCACCACCAGCGAGCAGACCGCTGACCGCCTCGTTGCCGAATTCGCGGTCCCGCGGGAGAAAATCACGCCGGTGGTCCCCGGTATCGCCGAGCTGTCGCGCTGTCCCGGGACCGCGGGGCCGACCTGTCAGATCCTTTGCCTGGGCCAACTGATCCCACGCAAAGGCCAGGACGTTCTGCTGCGCGCGCTGGCACGGCTGTTCGATCTTGAGTGGCATCTAACGATCGCCGGTGGCGAGAACGATCCGGTCTACGCCCGCGGCCTGCGGGCACAGGCGGAGGAACTCAACATCGCCCACCACGTCACCTTCCATCCTGAGGCGACCGGCGCGACGCTCGAGGCGCTGTGGCAGAACGCCGACCTGTTCGCGTTGACCTCGCACCACGAAGGCTACGGCATGGTCTGGGCCGAGGCACTGCGCCGCGGCCTGCCTGTCGTTGCCACGAACACCGGCGTGGTGCCGACGCTGATCGGGCCCGATGTCGGCGTGGTCTGCGCACCGGGCGATGTCGAACAGCTCTCCAAGGCGTTGCGGCGGCTGATCTTCGACGGGACGCTGCGGGTGGATATGGCGGAAGCGGCGTGGCAGGCCGGTCGGGCGCTGCCCTCCTGGCATGACCAGGCGGAGACGCTGGCGGCGGTGCTGGGTTGATTATGTCGACGCACACCTTCGAATTGGAGTAGCGTCACGGTATGGACACCGTTCTGGACCGGCCTTGGACAGTGGAGCGCTTCCTCGCCTGGGAGGACAGGCAGGAGGGCAAGTATGAGTTCGACGGTTTGGACATCGTCGCGATGACCGGTGGCAGCGTCGCGCATCAGGAGATCGTGGCGGCGCTGCGTTTCCTACTGGCACGCGTGCTCGCCGGGACACCCAACCGGCCCCTGCATGAAATGCGGCTGCGCATTGGTGACAAGGTTCGCTATCCGGATGTCCTGATCACGTCCGGCCCGGTCGACCAGACGGCGCGCACCCTGACCGATGCCGTCGCGATCTTTGAGGTCCTGTCGGACGACACCGCCACCACCGACCGTGTGCTCAAGTTGAATGAGTATTCCGACGTTCCGTCCCTTCGGACCTATGTGCTTCTTGAACAGGCGGTGATTGGCGCAACCGTCTTTCGCCGCGAGCCCGGCCAGCCATGGATCGCTACCGCGCAGACCGGCGGCACGCTCGAACTGGCCGATCTCGGCGTCGCCGTTCCCCTCGGCGCGCTTTACGAGGGCCTGACCTTCCCGTCCTGACCGGGCTGGCGTAATGCATGCCTCCGACCAGACGGAGGAGACGACCATGCTGCTGGGCGCGATCGCCGACGATTTCACCGGGGCCACCGACCTCTGTTCCATGCTCGTGCGCGGCGGGATGCGGACCGTGCAACTGATCGGCGTGCCGCGGCCGGACATGCCCGCGCCGGACGCCGACGCCGTTGTCGTCGCGCTGAAGTCGCGCACCGCGCCGGTGCGGCAGGCGGTCGACGAAGTCGCTCGCCGCCTTGCGCTGGCTGCAGGCGGCCGGTGCGCGGCAGTTCTTCTTCAAATACTGCTCGACCTTCGACAGCACCGATGAGGGCAATATCGGTCCGGTGGCGGATGCGCTGATCCAGGCGCTGGGCTGCGGCTTCGCCCTGGCCTGTCCGGCATTCCCGACCAACAACCGCACGGTCTATCTCGGCTACTTGTTCGCCGGTGGCGTGCTGCTGAACGAAAGCGGCATGGAGAACCATCCGCTGACGCCGATGACCGACGCCAACCTCGTGCGCGTCCTGTCGCGCCAGACCGACGGCACGGTCGGTCTCGTTCCATTTGCAACGGTCGACAAGGGTGGCGCTGCGATCCGTGATGCCATGACGCGGCTGAAGGAACAAGGAAGGCGCTATGCCATCGTCGATGCCATCACCGACGCGCATCTGATGGCGATCGGCGAGGCGGCGGCGAAGCATACGCTGATCACCGGCGGATCGGGTGTCGCGATGGGCCTGCCGGCGAATTTCCGGGCTGCGGGACTGCTGCCGGAGACGGGGGATCCGGGGGCGCTGCCGGTGCCGGACGGGGCGACGGCGGTCGTTGCGGGATCGTGTTCCCGAGCGACGCTGGCGCAACTGGGTTTTGCGCGAGATCACCTGCCGGTGCACGAACTTGATCCGCTGGCCACGCCTGACGCCACGGTGCTGGCGGAGACGGCGCTGGGCTGGGCCGAGGGCAAGATCGGCGACAAGCCGGTGGTGATCGCCGCCTCGGCGCCGCCGGACAAGGTGGCGGCGCTGCAATCGCGCCTCGGCCGCGATCAGGCCGGCGCGCTGATCGAGGATGCCGTCGCCCGCATCGCCGCCGGGCTGGTCGCGACGCGGGGTGCGCAAGATGGTCGTTGCCGGTGGCGAAACATCGGGTGCGGTGGTGAACCGGCTGGGCGTCACGTCGTTGCGGATCGGCGACGAGATCGATCCAGGCGTGCCATGGACACTCGCCTCGGGCAGCGGGCCGGAGATGATGCTGGCGCTGAAATCCGGCAACTTCGGCGGCACGGACTTCTTCTTGAAGGCTTTTCGGATGCTGCAGCCATGACCGAGTCGGAACTGCGCGCACCTGCTCTGCAGTCTCGCCGCCAGCCTGTTCGCGCGCGGATTTTCCGTCGGATCGGCCGGCAATATCAGCGCGAAGCTGGAGGACGGCTATCTGATGACGCCGACCAATTCCAGCCTCGGCCGGCTGGAGCCGGAGCGGCTGTCGAAGCTGGACCCCGACTTCCGGCATATCGGTGGCGACAAGCCGTCGAAGGAGGTCTTCATGCACCGTGCCTTCTACCTCGCTCGGCCGGACGCCGGGGCGGTGGTGCATCTGCATTCGACCCAGGCTACCGCGGTGTCGTGCCTGCCGGATGTCGATCCGGCCAATCCGATCCCGCCGCTGACGCCGTATTTCGTCATGCGCGTTGGCCGGACGATGCCGATCGTGCCGTATTACCGTCCGGGTGACGCGGCCATGGAGCCGGCGATCCATGAGGCGGCGAAGGATGCGCGGGCGGTGCTGCTGGCCAATCATGGGCCGGTGGTGTCGGGGAAGACGCTGACGGATGCGGTCTATGCGGCGGAGGAACTGGAGGAGGCCGCCAAGCTGTTCCTGATGCTGCGCGGGCAGTCGCCGCGGCTGCTGACGCCGGGGCAGGTGGATGATCTGCTGACGACGTTTGGGTGATGGGGCTGGGGTGGTATCGAGCCCGCGAAAGCCTAACACGGAGCCGGCCCGCGAGCGGGCCTTGTACGGAGGAAGCTGGAGGGCACGGAGTCGCTGTTTCACGGCGGCGTTGGGACCTGACCGCTTCTTGGTGTGATTTACGCTCGGCCTTTTAGGGCGTTTCGCGCGTCACGGAACCACACTGCGTCAGCCAGGACGGTCCACGGTGCCGAAGGCAGCAAACAGAGTCTCCCACCGGCAACCTGCCACCGCGACGCCTCAACAACGACTCCGTGCCCTCGGGCTTCCTCCGTTCAAGGCCCGCTTGCGGGCCGGCTCCGTGATTTTCTTACCCAAGCCGATCGCCGCTCCGGCCACAACCAGATAGTTCCATAAGAGATTACGTCAGCACGCCTCGCACCCACGCACACGTCTCATCCACCGCCTGATCCGCCTTGCCGACCAGCCCTGGCAGGTTGAAGAACCCGTGGTTCATCCCGTCCCACCGCTTCATCTCCACCTCGACGCCCGCAGCCCGCAGCTTCTCGGCATAGGCCTCTCCCTCGTCACGCAACGGGTCGTATTGCGCCGTCAGGACCAGCGCCGGCGGCAGGCGGCCGAGGTCGTTGGCGCGCAGTGGTGAGACATGCGGATGCGCCGCCTGGGACGGATCGGACAAGTAATGGTCCCAGAACCAGATCATGCCGGCCTTGCCCAAGCCGTAGCCCTCGGCATTCTCCTCCATCGACGCAGCGCCGCCGGTCCAATGATCCGTGACCGGATAGATCAGCAACTGTGCCAGCAGCTTGGGGCCGCCCTCATCGCGGATCCGCAGGGCCGTCACCGCCGCGAGATTGCCGCCCGCGCTGTCGCCGGCCACAAGCACTCGCCCCGGATCGGCCCCCAGCGCCGAGGCATTCGCCTGTGCCCAGCGCGTCGCCGCCAGGCAGTCATCGACGGCCGCGGGGTATTTGTGCTCCGGCGCCAGGCGGTAATCGACCGAGACGACCACGCAGCCGGTGCCGGCGCAGAGGTTGCGGCACATGAAATCATGCGTGTCCAGGCTGCACACCACGAAGCCGCTGCCATGGAAGTAGACCATCAGCGGAAACGGGCCGTCCCCCTTCGGCGTATAGATCCGCAGCCCCAGCGATCCGCCCGGTCCCTGCATGTCCCGGTTGACGACCTTCGCCACCTCGTCCGCCCGCATGCCGGGGACGTTCCGAGCGGAGAACTGCGCGCGGGCGTCGGCGACGGAGAGCGTGTAGAACGGCGGCAAGGCCGCTCTCAGGTCAAGCAGGGCCTGGATTTGCGGATCGACCGGCATGGTGTTTCCTCCTGAACGGATTTTGTCAGGAGTATGCGCGGACCACGGATTGCCGCAAATCGGGGGGCCTCTAGCAGGCCGTCGAAAAAACCCGTAGCGGGGCTGCCTGGGCATGCTTTACTCAACGGGCAGGTTTCGTCGAGGGGAGCGATGCGAGGGTCGGACAAGCGGTCGGGCTTATTGGGCTGGATGAAGACGGTGGTGGGCCTGCGCCAGACCCGGTTCCGGGGCCTCGCCAAGGCCGATTGGGCCTTCATCTTCGCCGCTGCCGCCTACAACCTGGTGCGCATCCCGAAGCTGATCGGAGCGGCGCCATGACCGGCCCCGACACATGCGAGATCATTGGGCGGTGGCGGATCATTAAAGCCGATCTCTGGGATCGCGATTATCTCGATCTTGTCGAGCCGGCTTATCTCAAGCTCGGCGACGATGGCCGGGCGGAGTTCGGCTTCGGCGTCCTTCAGGCCGGCGGCGAGATCGAATACGCACAAACCACCGTATTCTTCCGCTGGAACGGCTTCGACGAAGGCGACGAGGTCTCCGGGGATGCCTCCGCCGAGCTCCAGGACGACGGATCCCTCGAGATCGAGCTATCCTTCGACAATGGCGACGACGCCACCCTCACAGCGCAGCGCGCGTGAGTTCTTAAACAGCTTGCTCTCCCAACCTTCACCCAACCTTCACCCACCGTTCACCCCCTGGGCAGAACAGTCCCTCAGGCCTAGGTAGGGGTCATGCCAGCCGATACCGTCATTTCCCCTGCCACGCCCTCTGCGTCCGAGACCGATGCCCCTCAGGGCGCCCGCGTCCCAAACCAGCCCAACCTGTTCCTGACCGTCTTTCCCTCGGTCATGCTGCCGATGTTCCTCGCGGCTGTGGACCAGACCATCGTCGCCACGGCGCTCCCCGTTATCGCCGGCTCGCTGGGCGATGTGGAGCGGGTGTCCTGGATTGTCGTCGCTTACCTGGTCGCCAACACGATCGCCGCGCCGGTCTATGGGCGCCTGGGTGACGCGCTGGGGCGCCGGCGAATGATGTTCGTGGCGATCGCGGTCTTCGTCGCCGCGTCGGTGCTGTGCGCGCTCTCGACCTCGATCCTGATGCTGACGGCGGCGCGGCTGTTGCAAGGGGTTGGTGGCGGCGGCCTGATGACCCTGTCGCAGGCCCTGATCGCCGAGGCCGTGCCGCCCCGTCAGCGCGGCAAATATCAGGGCTATCTGTCAGGCATGTATGCCTCGGCCGCGACCTTCGGGCCGGTGGTGGGCGGCTGGCTGACGCAGCATTACGGCTGGCAGTCGGTGTTCATGGTCAACCTGCCGCTGGGTGCGCTGGCGGCCTTGCTGGTCACCCGCCTGCCGACATTCGCCCGCACCGGCGGATCGATCCGGTTCGACGTATTGGGAACGGTGTTCTTCGCCGGCTTCATCGCACCACTGCTGCTGGCGATGGAGAAAGCGCAGCATTTCGACGCCGCCGCGATACCTGAGGCCGCGGCGCTGGTCGCCCTGTCCGCCGCCAGCCTGATCCTACTGATCCGGCAGGAGAGGCGAGCCTCCAGCCCGCTGCTGCCGGTCAACCTGTTCCGCCAGGCGGCGATCTGGCGGACCGACTCGCTGGCCGCGTTTGTTGCGGCGCAGACCGTTTCTCTGGTTACGTTCCTGCCGATGTATCTGCAGGTGGTGCGCGGTGCGGGCACGGCGCATTCCGGCCTGTTGCTGTTGCCGCTCACGCTGGGTGTCGCCACGGGCTCGCTGTTTACCGGACGAATGATCGCGGCCACGGGGAGGACCGCGATCCTGCCCTCGGTGGGACTGGCGGTGACGGCGACGGTGCTGCTGTCTTTGGCTGCTTTCGCGCCGCATTTCAGCAACCTGACGATCAGCCTGATGCTGGCGGTCGGCTCACTCTGCGCGGGGACGGCGATGCCGACGGTTCAGATGACGGTGCAGGTCGTGGCGGGGCCCCGTTTCCTGGGCGCGGCGGCGGCGTCGGTGCAGTTCTCCCGGTCCGTCGGTGCGTCGATCGGCACGGCGCTGGTCGGCGCGGTGCTGTTCGCAGTGCTGGCAGCGCAGGACCCTCATACCGCATCGATGTTCACCAGCATCGTGGAGCAGGGGCCGCACGCGCTGGACGCTCTGCCCCCAGCACAGAGGCTTGTGGTGACGGCGCAGATCGCCGATGCGTTCCGTTTTGCATTCCTGACGATCGGGTGCTTCTCGACCACCGCCATGCTGTTCGCGTGGTGGCTGCCCGTGCGGCGGATCTGATCGGGGCCTTCTCCACGGGCGCGACATGGCCTCATGTGCAAAAGACCGCCCGTCACGTTCCGGCCCGTCACGTTCCGGAAAAAAACAGACCGTGACGGTTTCGGGTCTTACCGACGCTTTGTTTCGTGCGTTCCGACTATCATACCAACCGGCGGAAACGGCCTTCGCCCACCATGACGACATCGACATAACCACATCGACACCGGGACGGGTCAAAATTTAGAGAGGTTGGTATCAGACCCGCCGAGCGGCAAACTCCGGCATGGCAGGGGGAAACATCGCGGATTGGGTGTCGACCTGCGACACATCGGCCAGCAGCGACCAAATCCGGTCTGGCTGCATTGGCACGTTCGGGTCATTCAGCAGGCGATCAAGTTCATCCAATTTGCGATCGTATTCAGCACCAGACATCCTGACCTCTCTAGTCCAGCAGGCACGCCGCACATCACCCGTCAAACATGGCGGATCCGCGGCGTTGTCGTGAAGATCGGTTGGCGTCCCACTGTTCCCTATCCCCCGGGTGATCAAACACTGACGACATCACGGCCGGTGCCAGGGCGGGGGCTCCGGCGGCCGGGTGACCGGGATTGCGAAAGCGCAACTCGCCGCCCGGCGCTGCATCCGGCTCACCGACGCCGAAAATCTCCAGGCGGGAGACAAACGTCACCGCGACCACGGCCGCGCGCCTCGGGATTGGTCATGAACTGACGCGCCTCGCCTTCGAGTTCCAGCCGTTCGCGCAGGCCGCGCCATTCCAGCGCGGTCGGTGTCCTCGACGAACATCGACAGGATTCCGGGCCGGTCGCCGGTCAGGCGTGGCGGCGCGATGGCCGCCAGACGCCGCCGTATCGCGATCGCGACCTCGTTCTCCTGTCCGGCGCGGGCCGCCATCACAAAGACGCCATCACCGGCGGTGGTCACCGACAGATGCGCTTCCGGGCCGAATTCCCGCCGCAGGGAGGAGATCAGGCCGATGTCCTCGGCCTGGGCGCCGGCCAGCAGCAGCGGATCGAGGCGCAGGACGATCGCCTCGTCGTGATCCTGCCGGGTGCCTGGTCTGCAGCATGGCGCGTGATGCGCTGGTGCAGTTGTGCCAGCGTGTCGCTGGGTCCGGTCACTCGACTGCCGTGCAACCCGCCGCGCAGACCGTGGGGCAGGGTCATTTTCAGCAGATAGCGGCCGGGATGGGCGGCGAGCCAGGTTTGCAGGTCGGGATCGATGCGGTCGGCCAGGCGGAACCAGGCGCCACGATGCACGCCACGGCCTTCCTCGGCGGTGATCACGTCGCAGGCGACTTCGGCCTCCGATCGCGTCGCGCTTCAGCAGCAGATCGTGCGGCGTCGTCTTCTTCGAGGCCGGGGAACGTGACGGTGAAGCCCCGGGAGCGCTTGCAGCGTCGCCGTGCGGACCAGATGGAACAGCCGGGATCAGCGTGTTCTGTCCGTTCAGGCCGAGCCGGAGCCGCTGCGACCAGGCGGTCGCGCCCAGCTTGCGTCAGCGTCGCTGGCAATCAGCGGAATGTCCGTGGCGATCTTGGCCCAGCAGCGCCTCCGTCACCGACAGCGACATGGCGCGGGGTCGCGGCGCAGCTTTTCGATGCGTCAGTTCGATCGCATGACGCTGGCGGATCGCCTGTCCGGCACGCGGCCCCGATGCGGCCAGATCACGGATTTCAGCCAGCCGCGCGTCCCAGCGTTTCGCCTGCCAACGCGATGTGATCAAGCGGCAGCGAGCGGGGTCATTGAGCTCGATGGCGATATCATGACGACATCCATTAGGGGCACATCGAAGCATTGCATCACGACATTGAGACGGTCATCACTGAACCGTCATGGTCTGTGCCGCGCATACAGCGGCCCGAAGTCAGCGCTCGTGTTGCGCGACGGGCCACGGTATGGTATCGATTTCGCGCGCAGCCGCAAGCCTGCCGCCGTCTGGCAGCTCTGCGCGCATACCGGTCACCCCAGGGCTGCCGGTATCAGGTGCCGATCGTGAACGGGCTCCAGGTCAGTTGCGCGGCAGGCGGGCGATCGGTCGGCGCGTCCGGGTTCTGCGCGCGGTGCCGCAGCAGATGGTCGGCCAGCACGCAGGCCATCATCGCCTCGCCCACCGGCACCGCGCGGATGCCGACGCAGGGGTCGTGGCGGCCCTTGGTGGTGATCTCGATGTCGTGGCCGTAGCGGTCGACCGACTGCGCGCGGCGTCAGGATCGAACTGGTCGGCTTGACCGCGAAGCGCGCCACGATCGGCTGGCCGGTGGAGATGCCGCCCAGGATGCCGCCGGCATGGTTGGAGCCGAACTGCGACCATGCCGTCGTGCATCCGCATTTCGTCGGCGTTGGCCTCGCCGGACAGCGCGGCGGCGGCGAAGCCTTCGCCGATCTCCACGCCCTTGACCGCGTTGATCGACATCAGCGCGCCGGCCAGATCGGCATCCAGCTTGCCGTAGATCGGCGCGCCGAGACCGGGCGGCACGCCCTCGGCGACCACCTCGATCACCGCGCCGGCCGAGGAGCCGGCCTTGCGGACCTCGGACAGATAGCTCTCCCAGGCTGCGGGCCGTCGACCGGGTCGGGGCAGAAGAACGGATTCTGGTCGACCTGCGTCCCAGTCCCAGCGGCGCCGGTCGATGCGATGCGGGCCGATCTGCACCAGGGCGCCGCGGATGCGTACACCGCCGCCCAGCACGCGCCGCGCGACGGCGCCGGCCGCCACGCGCATCGCGGTTTCGCGCGCCGAGGAGCGGCCGCCGCCGCGATAGTCGCGGATGCCGTATTTCAGGTCATAGGTCAGGTCGGCGTGGCCGGGGCGGAACTGCGTCGGCGATGGCCGAGTAGTCGCGCGACCGCTGGTCCTGGTTCTCGATCATCAGGCTGATCGGCGTGCCGGTGGTCACGCCCTCGAACACGCCGGACAGGATGCGGACCTGGTCGGGTTCCTGCCGCTGGGTGGTGAATTTCGACTGACCGGGCCGGCGGCGATCGAGCCAGGGCTGGATGTCGGCCTCGGTCAGCGGCAGCAGCGGCGGGCAGCCATCGACCACGCCGCCGATCGCCGGCCCGTGGCTTTCGCCCCAGGTGGTGACGCGGAACAGATGACCGAAGCTGTTGTGCGACATGCGGCACCCGTGTCAGCCTTCCGACGATGGCGATGTCCGGCGCGTCCGGATGTTTCATGCCGACGATGTGGTAGCCGCAATCGACGTGATGCACCTCTCCGGTCACGCCGGCCGCCAGATCGGACAGCAGATAGACGCCGGCGCCGCCGACCTCCTCGATCGTCACGTTGCGCTGCATCGGGGAATTCAGCTGGTTCCAGCGCAGGATGTAGCGGAAATCGCCGATGCCGCGAGGCCGCCAGGGTCTTGATCGGACCGGCGCTGATCGCGTTGCACGCGGATGCCCGGCGGTGCCCAGATCGGCGGCCATGTAGCGCACCGACGCCTCCAGCGCCGCCTTGGCCACGCCCATCACGTTGTAGTGCGGCACCCAGCGCTCGGCGCCGAGATAGGTCAGCGTCAGCAGGCTGCCGCCCGGCTTCATCATCGGCACCGCGCGCTGGCAGACCGCGGTGAAGGAGTAGCAGGAGATGTCCATCGCCTGCAGGAAGGCGGCCCGCGGCGTGTCGAGATAGCGCCCGCGCAGATACTGCTTGTCGGCATAGCCGATGGCATGGACCAGGAAGTCGAGCCCGTCCCAGCGCTCGGCCCAGCGCCGCGAACGCCGCATCGATGCTGGCCTCGTCGGCGACGTCGCAGGGAAGCACGAGGTCGGAGCCCGCTTGGTCGGCCAGCGGGCGCACCCGCCGCTCCAGCGCCTCGCCCTGGATAGGTGAACGCGAGTTCGGCGCCCTGCGCGGCGCAGGCCGCGGCGATGCCCCAGGCCAGCGAGCGGTCATTGGCGACGCCCATGATCAGGCCGCGCTTGCCGCGCATCAGGTTGCCTGAAAGGGGAGACGGTGCCGCAGCGCTATCGGCCATATCGATCCTCTTGCTGCCACTGTCTGCGACTGTTTCGCTCGGTTCGTCGTGGCACAAGGCGGCAGGCTGGGGCAAGGGGCTGTGCGCGATTCGTGCCACCGGAAACGCGTGCGAGGTTTGCGTCCATAGAGCAACGGCGGGATCATGGAACCCGTTCCGTCATGGTTCGGCTTCTATTCGGGGTTTGGCTGGACCGACGGTTTGAAAGGAAACCAGCAGCGGATGCAGGGCTGCCGCGGCATGGCGGGCGCGGGCACACAGGCGTTCAGATAGTGAGGAAAGCGGCCAATTTCGTCGTGGTCGGCCTTCGTCGACCACGACCAGGAGACAGCGCCGCTCGGCCGGCTTCAACCTCAGACGGTCGCACCCTAGACCACCCGGGCAGCCGCCGGGCGCAGCGTCTTGCCGGTCGGCTTTTCCGCCTCGCCACGCTTCGGTTCGACGCGCCGGATCGAAGTTGCCGCATCCCGCTTGGGTGTCGCCAGCTTCCCAGCTTCCGCCTTGACCGGTTTTCGCGCCACGATGGCCTCCGGCCTGGCCGACGCGATCGGATTCTCTCCGGTCAGTCGCTCGATCAGGCGGACATAGCTGTCCAGGTAGTCCTGCATCCCCAGATGTTTCTCGGCATAGGCGCGCGCGTTGTCGCGCAGCTTGCGCCGTCAGCTTCTTGTCCTCCAGCAGCCCGAGGATGTCCTGCGCCATCGCCTTCGGCTTCGGGAATGGGGTCAGCACCCCGGTCTCTGCGAGGGTGATGAATTCCGTCACCGTCGGGGTGTCGCTGCCGATGATCGGGCAGCCGATCGCCATCGCCTCCCGCAGCGACCAGGAGGCGACGAACGGATAGGTCAGATAGACATGCGCATCCGACCGGCGCAGGGCGGAGATATAGACGTCGTACGGCACGCGGCCGGGAAACACGACGCGATCCCGGTCGATGTCCTTGCCGACCTCCTCCAGCATCACCTCGCGCCAGTTGCCGCCCTGTTGCCGGCTGCGGCGCCGTAGCTGATGCCGTCGCCGCCAATCATGACGACCTTGAGGTCCTTGCGCGCCCGCATCAGGTCCGGCAGCGCGCGCATCATGGAGTGGAAGCCGCGATACGGCTCCAGATCGCGCGACACGTAGGTGACCAGCTTGTCGGTCGGCTTGATCGTCATGTCGCCGATCTTCAGCGTTTTCCGGTGCGCCGTCGGATCGGGGCTGCAGACGTCTAGGTCGACGCCTTCCCAGATCAGATCGATCTGCGGCTTCGCCCAGTCGGGATAGGTCGACAGCTGCCACTCCGTCGGCGTCTGGCCTGCGGCCGCCCAGGTTCAGCGCGATATGGTTGATCGCGTTCTTCGCCCGGATCCGCGGGATAATCGGACGGATCGGAGGGAAATTCCGGATCGAAGCCGACATCGGCCTTATCGAACTGATAGTAGAATTCGAAATAGCCCAGCATCGGCGTCCGGCCAGATGTCGCGCAGATTGAGCATCTCGCCCCAGCCATGATGGCCGATGATGATGTCCGGCTCGAATCCCAGGTAGCGCAGGCTCCAGGCCGCCTTGAACACCGCCTCGGCCCGCCGCATGCCGTTGTCCAGTTCGCGGGCGGACAGATGGGTTTCCGCAATGTCCAGCACCGGCCGCTGATAGGGGATCTTGCGGACGCCGGCGATCTCGTTCTGCGTTCGGTTCGCTGATGAACAGGATCTCGTGGTCGCCCGACTGCAGCAGGTGACGGACGATATGCAGGAACTGGCCGGGAAAGTTCTGATGAACGAAGAGAAACCGCACGATATCCGTCCCGCCTTGCCTGCCACCCGTCTTGCCTGCGCCGTTGATCTAAGCCCCTTGGGGCCTGCGCCCCTTTGGCCTGAATGGGTCTCAACGACCCGGCCTGCTGGCCGCCCGATCCGACCGGATCATCCTGGACCGCAGCGCCGGTCCCAGGTCCACCGGTTCGGATGATTATTTCGACCGAGCGCGATCCGCCGGCTTTGCGCTTCCGGCCGGCTTGGCTGCCGGGCGTGCCGCGGTCTTCCGGGCAGCCGGCTTGCTGTCGGCGGCGGCGCGCGGCGTGACGCAGATCTGGAACGCCTCCAGCGCCGCCATGCTTTCGGACTCGCAGGGTTCGCCGTTGCTGGCCGGTCCGGCGGAGGTGCCGTCGATGAAGGTGGCGCTGTAAGTCACGTCGAACGCCTTGGCCGCTTCGTTCTTCAGGCGGACCTTGATGCCCAGCAGCGGCAGGGCCATGCCGCGGCTGCCGCAGTATTTGCCGCCTTCGACCCATGGCGACAGCCAGTTCCGGCCCAGCACAGCCTGGTATTCTATGTCCGTCAGTGCAATACCGCCGCGCGGTGCGAGGCCGAAGCCTTCCACCCATTGCCGGCTGCCCTTGACGCCCAGCCAGTCGCCGAGATCGCAGGTGACGTCGCCCATCCGCTGTACATGCGCCATCATCTCGGGCATTCCCTGAGGTTCGGCGCCAGACTCGCTTGCCGCCGGCATCGCGGCCGGATCATTCGCCTGAACAGGCTCGGGGGGCACCACCGGAGCGGGCGCCGGCGCTACGGTACCGCAGCGGCCGGGATCGGCGCAGCAGCATCCGGCGCCACTGGATCGCCGGACAGGCGCAGCACCTGCAGCCGCGGCGCGGCGTCCTGACCTTTGTCCTGATAGATCGTCACCAGGATCTGCGCGGTGCCGTCCGTCACCCGCACCAGCGCGGCGGTGCCGTTCAGCCAGCCATCCTCCCGGAAGGTCGAGACGCTGACCGCTTCCGGCCGGCCGGCGAGGCCGGGTGCCGGCGTGATCCGCACCCCCGGCAGCGACGTCACCGGATCGGGCGCCGGACTGCCGGGCGCCTGGAAGACGCAGAACAGTCCGGATTCGAGGGTCATCAGATGCGCCGACACCTGCAATTCGGCGACCCGGTTGCCGGGTCCTTGCGGTGCCGTCACGCCACTGCCAGACGCCTTTGCCCGGCTTTTGGTGGCGTCCGCGCTTAAGCCTTCAGGCATGCGAGTGTCTCGTTCTTTCGGTGATCTGGTCATTTCTCAGCGTGCATAGCAAAATCCTGCGCCCGGCCGGAAGCAACATGACGCATCGTACGGCGTGAAACTGACGCCGGTGGCATGTTTTCCCGCGCAAAGCCTACAGCCGACAACATGGCATTGTTGATTGCGGCCGTCGGCAGGCCCACCGGCAGCACGAATCCGCGCCCGGTGCGCCGGATCCGTTCTGCCGGCGCGCCGAAGTCGAACGCGCAGGCCGGCAGACCCGCCCGCCAGATATCGCTGAGCGTCAGACACCATGTTTCCGGGCAGACCGAGGCAACGAAGCCAAGATCGGCATTCTGTTGGCGGATCATTCCGACGGCTTCGTCCGGCTCGAACCGGCCGGTGACGAAGACACGCCCCGTCGCCATCAGCCGCGCATCGTCGGTGGTATTGCCCACGATGACAAATTCCAGGTCCAGCCCGCGGGCTTCGGCATCGCGCGCACAGGCCAGGATGACATCGTAGCCCTTGTGCAGCCCGATCCCGCCGACCACGCAGACGCGCACCCTGTCGCGGCTGTTTCCGGGGCGGCTGCATCGGCGGCAGTGCGGCGTCATCCTCATGCGGGATCGTCACTGTCGTCAGGTTCGGAAAATGCCGCTGCATCCGCGTGCCGACATCGTCCGCCGGCACGACGACACGCCGCGCACTGGCCAGGAACGCCGCCGAACGCTGATGCAGCGCGGCGGGGCTGATCTCTTCGGAGAGGAAATGACCGTGATCGGCGACGCAGGCGGCGCAGCCGCGCAGATCCGGCTCGCCGCAGTAATGGTCGCGCCCGACCAGGACCACGCGCGGGCAGAACCAGGCATAGTCATGCACGAACACGTCGCGCGGCAGAGCCAGACGGGTCAGCACCTCGTAGATCGGCGCTCCGTAATCGATCAGGTGATGCACCTCGGCATGAGAGGGCCGGCTGGCACGCAGCAGCGCGAGCAGCGCGTCGGTCTCCGCCGGTATCGCGTAGATCAGGTTGGGGAATTCGTCGCCCCGTGCCATCATGCACCGCAATCGCCGGTTCGCCGGCGAGCGGTCCGGGCGGGACGCAGGACGATGGGGCGGCGGCCGGCGTCGCGATGCGCGCGGGCTGAGGCCTCGACGCGCGCCTCGACCCCACCGCCGTCGTTATGGGTGACCAGGATGACCGACTCGCCGCGGCGCGGCCGGCCCCAGCGCAGCAGGTCGATGCGCCGGCGCGCCTCCGCCAACGGGTTGCGCGCCACCCAGTCGCGGACCATCGCCTCATAGCCGGGATGCAGGCGTTCGAGGATGCGGCCGTTACGGGCCTGCAGATGCGCGGTGGCGGCACCGAAGCTGGCGCCCCCGAGATGGCCGACGAACAGGCCGGGCAGGGCGACATTCCGCCAGCCCAGGTGACGGGCACGCAGGCAGAAATCGTTCTCCTCCCCATAACCTTGCGCGAACAGGCCGGCTCGGAAGGCGCCCACGGCGTTCAGGCAGTCACGGCGGATATAGAGGCAGAAGCCGACACCCACCGGGATGTCGACGGTGGCATCGCCGTTGGCGCGCTGCGCCAGACGGTCCAGCCGGTTGACGTCGGCCTGAGCGGGGGAGGGGTTGCGGTTGGCCTCGGCGGGGTAGCTGAGGATGCTCGCATTGTTCGACAGCGGCGTGACGGTGCCGATGTCGCGCGCGGCGTACGCAGCGGCGCGTAGCCGCGCCAGCCAGTCGGGCGGCAGCAGCGTGTCGCTGTTGAGCAGCACGACGTCGCATCCGCGCGCGGCGCGCATCCCGGTATTGGCCGCCGCGGGGAACCCCTGGGCGACGGCATGGCGGAGCAGCTTGATGCGGCGGGTTTTCGCCATTTCGTCCAGATGGGCGATCAGCCCCGGGTCGCGCGACCCGTCATCGACGACCAGGATCCGCGTATCGGGCGTCACGGCCAGCAGGCTGCGCAGGTAGTCGCGGACGACGTCGCCCCCATCATGGACCGGCACGACGACCGTGACGGCGCGCCTGCGGCCGTCGGCGCCAACAGGTTCGGCAGGGGTGAGCGCGTCGGCAAGCAGCGGAACGACGCCGTTTTGCCCGCCATCCCAGTTCGTCATGGCACGGCTCGCCATGGCTCGGCTCATCGGGGCCGCCCCGGAAAGACGAGGCACGAGATGGCCCGGACGAGCCAGGCCATGCCGAGAGGCGGAGGGGGACATGGCCGGTTTGGCCGTGTCTGGGCCGTTCGCGGCGTAGGTCCGTGCCAAGGCCAGGGCCACCGCTGCATGCCCGTTCACCTCGGCCAGTGGGTCGAGCGGACTGCCCAGCAGGTGACGGCCATCGGGGTCCAGGACATGCAGCGGCCCGCTCTCCGTCGGCAGGTCTGCCCGCTTCACTGTGAACCCGCGCGGCTGCGCCAGCGGCCCGCTGTGCGGAACATGGCGTCCCTGTTCAGCAGCAACGATCCGCCGCTCCTGGCCCGTTTCCGGCCAGCGCAGCGTCAGCATCGGGTCCGTCGCCGGATCGTTCGGGTGCCAGGCCCAGCCGGTGATCCCGCCATCAATCGCTTCGACACACCCGACCAGGCGGCGGATCATGTCGATCCGGATCGGGCTCCCTGGCAGCGGCGCGTCACCGACACGGACGTCCAGCCGCCGTGCCAGCGGCCAGCCGGAGGGCAGGCGCCGCCCCGTAACCGGCTCGCCATCCAACACGATAACCGGTTTGCCGCGGCTTCCAGCCGGGGAATGGACCTCCAGCCGCCCGTCGCTGTGCAGCCCGCACCATCCGGTCTCTGCCGCGATGCGGCCGATCAGCTCGATCGTCTGCACGCTCAGCGCATGGGTCGCCAGCACCTGCGCCAGCGGCACCAGCGCTCCGGCGCCGTCACCCAGCCGAAGCCGGCACGCCGCCAGTCCCAGCCAGGCCTGCGCCACGTCATGCGCCTCGGCCACGCGCCGGAACAGCGAGGCCGCCCGTTCGGCATCGTCACCGATACAGGCGCTCCCCAATGCCAGCATCACATTCGGATCGGTCGGCACCAGCCGGTGCGCACGGTCAAGCCAGCGCAGGGCAGCTTCATTGTCCTTTGCCAGCAGCGCCGCCTGCCCCTCGTTCAGGGCGAGACGCGCCAAGGTCTCGATATCCGACGATCCCCCGGCGGTCTCAGCGTCCATCGATCAATCGCCGGAGGCGTGGGCGGCCGTGTCGCGTCCAGCATCCGCACCTGTCGGCGGCGGCGGCAACGCGGCGAGATCGGTCTTGGCTTCCTGCAGCCCCTGCGCAACCGCGCGTTCCAGCCAGCGCCGCGCTTCCTCGAGGTTGTGCTCGCCCGCGAGGTTGCGCGGCAAGATAGCGGCCCAGCATCATCTGCGCGTAGGGATGGCCGCGTTCGGCGGCGGCGCGGAACCAGCGCTGCGCGCCGGACCCGATCCCACGGCACGTCGTGACCGCCGCCCAGCATCGCGCCGATGGCGAACATGGCGCCGACATGGCCCGCCCGGCGGCCTTTGTGAACAGCGCCAGCGCGGCCGGATGATCCTTCGGTGCCGCCGCGTGCCGTTCAACATCATGTCGGCCAGCATGACCTGCGGCCTCGATCATGCCGACATCGGCCGCTTGGTGATCCAGGCGCGGCCTTCCTCGGCGTTCGTCTCGACGCCGCGGCCTTCGACCAGCATGCGGCCATACCAGTATTGCGCGTTGACCACGCCGTCGGCCGCCCGCCGCAGCCATTCGGCGGCCTTGTGGTCGTCGCGCTCGATGCCGACGCCTTCGGCCAGGCAGACGCCGAAGTTGAACGCGGCGATCAGGTCGCCGGACTCCGCCGCCTGCTCGAACCATTCCCGGGTGCGGATCTGATCCTGCTCGTCGCCATGACCCTTCAGCAGCAGATTGCCGAGATCGACATGGGAGCTGGTGTCGCCGGCCTGGGCCGCGATGCGGAACAGCCGCGCGGCCTCGTCCTGGTCGCGCGGCACGCCGGCGCCGGTCAGATGCAGCATGCCAAGCGCGCGGGCGGCGCCCTTGTGGTTGGCATCGACCGCGCGGCGGAACCACATCGCCGCCTCGGCGTAGTTCGGCGGCAGCGTTGCCGCCCTTGGCATAGATGTCGCCGACCACGCGCCGCCGCTTCCGGATCGCCGGCCAGCGCGGCACGGCGCAGCCAGGACTTCGCCTTCGACCGGGTTGGCTCGACGCCGTGCCCGCGCATCAGCGCGAAGCCCCAGCGCGCCTGCGCCGACACGATGACCCTTCTCCGCCGCCTGCGCGTAGTATCGCGCCGCCGCCGCCTGGTCCTGCGGCACGCCGACGCCGCGATCGTGCATCATGCCGTACAGGAACAGCGCCGTCGCCAGGCCCTTTTCGGCCGCCGCCGCGCAGATGGCGCAGCGAGCTCCGCCTGCACCGCCGGGTCTGCTGGTGTCGCGCGCCAGCGCCAAGGGCGTAGCCGAGCTGGCCCTTGCGGACAGCCGCCGTCGGCGGATTTCTTGTACCATGCGTCGCCCTCCGCCTGGTCACGCAGGTCTTCCGGACCGGAAGCCAGGATGAAGCCGAGCACGGCCTGGCCTTCGGCCGAACCGCCCTCGGCGGCCCGCCGCGCCCACTTGGCGGCGGCGTCGATAATCCGGATCCGGCTGCGGTCTGGCCACCGAACAGACCCGCGCCGACGCCGGCCCGCGCCGAGTGCCGGGCCCATGCCGTGCAGGCACAGTGTGGCGAGCAGCGCCTGCGCCTCGACGTAGCCCTGCGTCGCCGCCTTCTCGACCCATCGGACGCCGTCGCGCGCGACTGGGCGGCACACCGGCGCCTTCCAGATAGCAGCGGCCGACGCGGAATTCGGCTTCCGGGATGCCCGCGCGGGCGGCGCGGCGACAGCAGCGGGAAGGCGCCTTTCGGGTCGCCCTGCTCCGGCAGCTGGACGCCCGCGCCGCAACGCCGCGGCCGAGCGAGAAATCCGCCGATCAGCTTGTCCAGTAAGACGCCATCGTCCGGTTCTGTCCGCTTCGCGGGCCGGCGGAGCCCTACGGCTCCCGCATGCCCTCGGTGACCAGCGGCATCGTCTCGCCCGAGCAAATAGCGATAGCACGGTCTGCTTGCCGACCCGGATGTCCGCCGTGACCGGCATGCCGGGGATCAGATGGAAGTCCGCCGGCGTATCGTGCAGGTTGATCTCGATCCAGCGTGATCGCGCGACGCGATACCAGACAGCGTGCCGCTGCTCTGCGTGCCACCGGCACCGACCCGGTCGGGTTCCGCTGCTCGTCCTGCGCGTTGAAGCTGTCCGGGCTGACGATGCCGCACGACGCCGTGCGCCATGCCGTACTGCGTGTACGGGAAGGTGTCGAACTTGATGTCGACCGGGTCGCCGACATGAACATAGCCGTCGTCGCTGCCGGGGATGTTCGCTTCGACCTCCAGCGGCGCGTTCGGCCGGCACCAGGGTGATGAACTGCTGACCGGCGGTCAGCACCGACCCGACCGAGACCTTGCCGATCGTCAACACCGTCCCATCCTGTGTCGGCCCGCAGTTCCACCAACTGGCGCCGCAACTGCGCCTTGTTGAAGCGACTTCGCGCGCGTCGGACAGTTTGCCGAGCACTTCGGCCAGTTTCTCGGCGATGTCGTCGTGCCAGCTCTTGAATGTAGCCGTTGCGCTCGGCGATCAGCGCCGCGAGGTCGCGCTGCGCGCCCTCGGCGCTGCTGCCTGGCGCTGTCCAGGTTGCGCTGCATCTCCGCCCGCGTGTCCATGCGCCGACAGCGTGTTGAGCTTGCTGCCGACGTCCAGCCGGTCGAGTTCCTTGCGCATCTTTTCCAGGTTGATCGCGACGGCCAGGCGGTCCCGGTAGCCGACGATCGTCGGAGCGGGCCCGGGCGATCGTGGCGCGACAGGCTGTCGACCTTCTGCCGGTAGTTCTCCAGCTTGAAATTGAATTCCGACTGGCGCTGCGCATAGATCGCCGCCTGGAACGCCAGATGCGGGTCGGAGCCGGTGTAGGTGAACGGCCGGTTCTCCATCTCCGCCTGCATCCGCGAGACCTGCGCCTGCAACTGGCGCGACCTGGCGCGGTCAGCGCGCTCGAGGTCGGCGGCCGCGAAGGTCGGATCCAGCCGCGCCAGCACCTGACCGGCATGCACCTGCTCACCCTCATGCACGTCGATCGAGCGGACGATCGCGGTTTCCAGCGGCTGCACGACGATGGTCGCGGCCTTGGCGATGACGTTGCCCTGCGCGGTCACGACCTTGTCGACCTTGATGATGGCCATCGACGCGAAGCAGCGCCAGCACCATGCTGACCGACCGTCCAGACTGACGCCGCGCGCCACGCGCGGCATCGGCACGTTGACGATCGCGGTGGACGGCGACTGATACTCCAGGATGACCGGCAGCGTCGGGTCGCAGCCGGTCGGCGACCGCCGTGCTAATCGCCGTGGAGGAGGGTTGGGGCGAGCGCGGCATGACCGGAACCTTGTTTATCCATGTGACGATTTTGCTGAGTCCAGAGCTTGCGATAGACCGAGCACCGCTCCAGCAAGGTCGCGTGCGGGCCGATATCCATCACCTTGCCGCTTTCCAGCACCATGATCTGGTCGCAGTCGACCAGCGACGACAGCCGGTGGGACGACGATCACCATCGTCCGGCCGCGCGCGATGCGCAGCAGGTTGGCGTTGACCAGCGCCTCCGCTTTCCGGGTCGAGCGCGCTGGTCGCCTCGTCCAGGATCAGGATGCGCGGATCGGTGATCAGCGCCCGCGCGATCGCCAGGCGCTGCCTCTGACCGCCCGACAGGTTCGGCGAGCCTTCCTCGATGTAGGTCTCGTAGCCGTTCGGCATCCGCTCGATGAATTCCTCGGCGCCGGCGAGGCGGGCGGCGCGGATCGCATCCTCCAGCGTCAGGCCGGGACGGCCGGCCAGGATGTTGTCGCGGATCGAGCCGCGGAACAGGAAGTTGTCCTGCAGCACGACGCCGAAGCTCGACCGCAGATGCCGCAGGTTGATTTCCCGCAGGTCGGCGCCGTCGATCTTCACGAAGCCGGAGTATTCGCGGTTGATGCCTTGCAGCAGCCGCGTGATGGTCGACTTGCCGGAGCCCGACCGGCCGACCAGGCCGAGCATGGTGCCGGCCGGGATACCGAGAAGCTGATCCTGTCCAGCGCCGGCAGCTTGGTGCCCGGCATAGGTGAACGTGACGTCCTCGAAGCTGATCGCGCCGGCGAATTTCGGCCGCAGCCCGCCTGACGCCGCATCGACTTCCAGCGGCCGGTTCAGCACTTCGGCGGCCTGCGCCATGGCGCCGCCGACCTCTTCCCATTCCTCGATCAGCCGGGCGAGGCCGACCAGCGGCGTGGCTGACCCGTTGCGACAGCATCATGAACGCGAACAGGCTGCCGACCTGGAAGCCGGTCTCATCGGTCAGCGCGAGATAGGCGCCGACCAGGATGATGCCCATCCACATGAACCGCTCGATCGGCGTCACCAGGGTCTGCGGCCAGTTGGACAGCTTGCTGAATGCCGAGGCGCCATTTGCCGACCTCGGCCACGCGTTCGTCCCACAGCGCCTTGCGCTGCGGCTCCAGCGCCAGGGACTTCACGGTCTTGATGCCGAAGATCGTCTCACCCAGCGCCGACTGCTTTTCGCGTTTCCGCCGTCGATCACCTTGGCGAAGACCACGCGCATCGGACGCAGATAGGCCAGGATGATCAGCATGATGCATGGTCGCGCAGACCAGCACGATCCAGGCCAGCGTGGCATTCAGCCAGAACAGGAACGGCAGCAGCACCGCCAGCGTGATCATGTCCAGCAGCGTGGTCATCAGCTTGCCGGTGATGAACTGCCGCACCTGGTGGATCTGGCTGACCTTGTACATCGTCTCACCGGCCGGGTGGCGTTCGAAGTAGTCCAGCGGCAGCCGGATCAGCCGGTCGAAGACGTGCAGGTTGAGCTTGGCGTCGGTGCGCACGCCGACCACCGCGATGATCAGGCGGCGGGCAAAGCCCAGCAGCGTCTCGATACAGCACCATGATCGCCGAGGATCACGCTCATCAGGAACAGCGTCGAGAAGCTGTGATGCGTGATGACCTTGTCGATGATCGACATCACGATCAGCGGCGGCACGATGGTCAGGAAGCTGAGCGCGAGGGAGGCGATCAGCAGATCGCGCAGGCGACTTCTTCTCCTTCATCATCATGCTGAACAGCCAGCCGAGGGTGAACGGCGGATCGGCCTCGGCCTGCCGCGTTCGGTCGCGCAGCAGCATGGTCTTCGCCGCTCCAGACCTCGGCCAGGCGCATTTCGTCGACCATGATCGGCGGATCGGCTTCCGGCGCGCGCGGGTCCGTTCAGCCGACGATCTTGGCTTCCGGGTTGGCGCCGGTCAGCAGCCCGGCGGTGCCGTCGTTGAACAGCAGCACGACCGGGCCGGTGCCGCTGAGGTGAATCAGGTGGCGCCAGCGCAGCCGCGAGCGCGCGCGACCACATGCCCGCGCTTCTGCGCCCAGTCGGAAGGGCGGCGGCGCTGGGCACGGTCTCCCCTGGGCCATTGCGGAATTCGATCGGATCGAGTTCCAGCCCGAAATAACGGGCCGCCATCATCATCGCCAGCAGGCGCGGATGGATCGGCCCCTTCGGAGCCCCCGCGCCAGCCGACGCCTTCATTCGGAGGCACCGCCGCCGCCCGATTGCAGAACCGTCGCAGGCGTGCGGCTGTTCCCGAACGAGCCGGGCGTGTGTCCGTCAGATATATCCACGAGCAAACCCTTCTTTCGGCGTATCGGCCCAGGCGGTTCGGCAAAACCAGGCGGTGCGGCGAAAAACCGGACCCATGTCGTGCCGGGCGATACTGATACCATGGACGCGTCGGACCCGCACGTCCGGATGTCACCACCCGGCTCGGCGTGCCCAAATTCCCCGCCCCGCGGCGCGCCGCAGGAGCGGCCACACCTCGATCACAATTTCGAGTATGACGAAGCGGTCCAGAAAAACCAATCAAAATCTTAATTTCGAGAAGGCATTAGAAGCGGCTTAGAACCAATTGCGCTATCGGAATAGCGCCGAGCGAGGCGTGTTTTGGCATGTTCGGGCGGCAAAGCCAACCATTGAATGATTACAACCATAAGAGGCAACGCGCCCGCCTCCGTGGCGCCTGGTTCAAAGTGTCGTCATTCGCGCCGTACGGGTCTATCCTAAGTCGACGCCGCAACCGAGGAATTCGACCGAGATGAACATACGCGACGCCACGGACGCCGATGTACCCGATATCCAGTCAATCTACGCCCATCATGTCCTGCACGGCACCGGCACGTTCGAGGAGGAGCCCCCCTCGGTCGAGGAGATGACTGGCGCGTTACCGCAAGATCGTGGACCACGGCTATGTCTGGCTGGTCGCGACGGATGCCACCGGCGTGCTGGGCTTTGGCTATTATGCGCCGTTCCGCGAACGCTCCGCCTACCGGTTCACGGTGGAGGACAGCATCTATGTGCGGGAGGACGTGCGCGGCCAGGGCGTCGGCAAGGCGCTGGTCGCTCGAGCTGATCGAGCTCGCCACGGCGGCGGGGCTGCGGCAGATGATCGCGGTGATCGGCGATTCCGAGAATGTCGGCTCGATCGGCGTGCATGCGAGCCTGGGCTTCCATATGATCGGCACGATGAAGTCGGCGGGCATGAAATTCGGCCGCTGGCTCGATGTGGTGACGATGCAGCGGCCCCTGGGCAAGGGCGACAGCAACGCTGCCGGTTTAGCCGTTCCGGCGCGCAACGATGGCCAGGATCGACCGGCGGCTGGCGGTGATGGCGGCGTACGGGTTCGTCTCGGGCCTGCCGCTGCCGTTGTCGGGGTTCACGCTTCCGGCTGTGGCTGTCGGACAGCGGCGCGGGCCTGTCGGTGATCGGGCTGACGGCGTGGATCGGCCTCGCCTATTCGCTGAAATTCCTCTGGTCGCCGTTGCTCGACCGTCCCCCGCCATCGCGTTTCCTCGCGCGCTTGGGGCGGCGGCGCGGCTGGCTGCTGCTGGTGCAGCCGCTGCTGGGGCAGCGCGGTGCTGGCGCTGGCACTCACCCAGCCCGGGCAGCGTCCGCTGGCGGCGTTCGCCGCGGCCGCCTGCGTGGCGGTGCTGTCGGCAACGCAGGACATCGCCATCGACGCCTGGCGCATCGAGACGTTTGCGCCGACCGCAACAGGGGCTGGCGCTTGCCGTCTATGTCTGGGGCTACCGGGTCGCGCTGCTGGTTGCGACGTCGGGGGTGATCGCCGCGGCCGGGTCGATCGGCTGGCATGCGGCACTGGCTCGGCGCGGCGGTGCTGGCAGCGGCCGGGATGCTGGCGACGATGCTGGCGTCGGACCCAGGGCGGGACCCGGGGGAGACCCAGGGGCGCACCGAACGGTTCGGCCTCGCAGGCGGGCGGTTTGCGGCATGCGGTGATCGACCCGATCCGCGGTTCTTTCTGATCGGCCCTCCGCCTGGCTGGTGCTGGCCTTCGTCGCGCTGTTCAAGCTGGGCGAGGCAATGGCCGGGATCATGACTGCGCCGTTCTATCGCGCCTGCGGCTTCGACCCGGCGGCGATTGCCGGGACCGGTCCGTTTTCCTTGGCCGCGACGCTGGCGGGGATCACGCTGGGCGGCTGCTGGTGGCGCGCATCGGCGTGGGCCGAGCGCTGCTGCTGACCGGCTGGGCGCAGACGGTCGGCGATGGCAATGTATGTGGTGCTGTCGCTGACGCCGGGGCAGCACGCGGTGCTGTATGCGACGGTCAGCTATCGAGGCGTTCGCCCAGGGGCTGGCGGATGCGGCGTTCCTGACGTTCCTGTCGGCCCTGTGCGCGCGGGAGTTCGCGGCGACGCAATACGCGCTGCTGTCGTCGGTGCCGCAACTGGCGATCCACACGATCGGCGGGGTCTCCGGGGTGATGGCGCAGACGTTGGGGTGGACGTGGTTCTATACGGTGTGCATGGCCGGCGCGCTGCCGGGGATGGCGCTGATGCTGGTGCTGTTACGGCGCGATAGAGCGTGCATGATTGGGGCGTCTCCTGGGGCGTCTCCGCCGATGCCTCATTCGGCTGCTGGAGCCAGCAACATCGGACGCTGACGCGTCAGCCGGTTGACCAGGACAAGCACCACAAGGAAATGTATCGCATTGAACATCACGCCTATGGTGAAGGCCATGCGGTAGGACAGGAAGATGTCGAACAGCTTGCCGGCGAACCAGCTGCCGAACGCCATGCCGGACATCGAGGAAGAAGCACCGTCGGGATGCGCCAGGACGCCTCGGCCGACGGAAACAGGTCGCGGATCGCCACGACGTAGGACGGGATGATGCCGCTGAAGCCCAGGCCGAAGGCGCCGGCGACGACGAACAGTCCGATCTCGTTCTGCGTCAGCAGGAAGGCGGCCAGCGCACCATCTGCGCCGCCGACCCGGCTCACACGTGCGCAGTCCGCCGATCCGGTCGGCCAGCATCCCCCAGAACTGCCGGCAGATGAACGCGCAGGCCAGCATCACCGACAGCATCGCCGCGCCATGCGGGCGGCGATGCCGAGATCGCCGCAGAACGCCACCAGATGGGAGGTCGGCACGGCCATCGGGATGCAGCAGAAGAAGCCGGCGACGCAGATCAGCGCCATCGACCAGGTTTGGCGGCAGGCCGAGTACGGAGCCTGATCGGCTCGGATCCGCGGGCGCGGCGTGCATGCGATGGTATGCGCAGTGGCCGCGGCTCGGGCGGCGGCGCAGGAAGAGCACCAACGGCAGGATCGCCAGGACCACGCCGCCATAGGCCAGCATCGTGGTCTGCCAGCCGAAGCGGGCGATGCCGCGCTCGAACACCGACGGCCAGACGATGCCGGCGATATATTGGCCGGACGAGATCAAGGCCAGCGCGGAGCCGCGGCGGCGGTCGAACCAGCGGCTGACGATAAACGGTCAGCGGCGCATAGATCGCGCCATTGCCGAGCAGGCCGATCAGCAGGCCGTGGCCGACATAGAGCGCCCAGACGCCCGAGGCTGGACAGCGCCAGGCCGGCCGCCATCGACGACGCGCCGATGCCGGCGGTCCGGCGGATGCCGATCGCGGTCGGCCAGCCAGCCCATCATGATGCCGCCGACGCCGGTGCCGATCCACACCAGCGCCCCGGCCAGCGCCATGACCGAACGGTCGGTGCCCAGATCGTCCTGGATCGGCTTCAATGCCGACCACGACGAGCAGCGGCGCGCCATAGGAGATCGACAGGAGAATGCCAGTCAGGATGGCGGCCTGCCAGGAGCGCGGCTCTCGATGCTGTCGGCGCGGTTCGCGGCATGGTTGTCCGGCTTCCTTTCCAGGTCACCCTCCCGGGTCATTTGCGCGCGAATGGCCAACGCCGCTCCGGCAAGCGGCCAGATCAACGCATGGAGTGATACCATGACCGATCCGACCGGCCCCTTGAAAGGGTTGCGCGTGTTCGACCTGACCCGCGTGCTGGCGGGACCGACCTGCGCGCAGATGCTGGCCGATCTCGGCGCCGACGTGATCAAGATCGAGCGGCCCGGCGCCGGCGACGACACGCGCGGCTTCGCGCCGCCGTACATGCCGGGCACCAAGGAGAGCGCCTATTTCGTCGGCGTGAACCGCAACAAGCGGTCGGTCACGCTGGATATCGCGCAGCCGGAGGGGCAGGAGATCGCGCTGCAGCTGATCGCGCAGTGCGACATCCTGGTGGAGAACTTCAAGGTCGGCGCGCTGGCGAAATACGGGCTGGGCTACGAGCAACTGCACGCGAAGTTTCCGCGGCTGATCTATTGCTCGATCACCGGGTTCGGCCAGACCGGACCGTATGCGCCGCGGCCGGGCTATGACAGCCTGATCCAGGCGATGGGCGGCGTGATGAGCCTGACCGGCGAGCCGGACGGGCTGCCGCAGAAGGTCGGCGTGCCGGTCGCCGATCTGTTCGCCGGGCTGTACGGCTGCATCGGCATCCTGGCGGCGCTGCGCCATCGCGATCCTGACCGGGCAGGGGCAGCAGATCGATATCGGCATGCTGGATACGCATGTGGCGTGGCTGGCCAACCAGGGGATGAACTACCTGGCGACCGGGGAGAATCCGGCGCGGCTGGGCAACCAGCATCCGAACATCGTGCCGTATCAGGTGTTCCCGACCGCGGACGGCCACATGGTGCTGTCGATCGGCAACGATCCGACGTTCAAGCGGTTCTGCGAGGCGTTCGCGCTGACGCATCTGCTGGAGGATGCGCGCTTCGCCACCAACGCCGCGCGCGTGCGAGAACCGGCAACTGGTGACCGACACGCTGACGCCGGTGATGCAGCAGCATCCGACCGTCTGGTGGATCGACCAGCTGGAGGCGCTGAAGATCGGCTGCGGCCCGATCAACAAGCTGTCCGAGGTGTTCGCCGATCCGCATGTCGTGGCGCGCGACATGGTGCTGGAGATGGCGCACGCGTCCGGCGAGACGGTGAAGGTGATCGCCAATCCGGTGAAGCTGTCGGAGACGCCGGCGGATTATCGCATCGCCGCCGCCGCTGCTGGGCGAGCACACCGATGCGGTGCTGAGCGAGCGGCTGGGGCTGGACGCCGACGCGCTGGCGGCGCTGCGGGCGAAGAAGGTCATTTGACGGAGCCCCGTTCCGGTTCGGTCTCCTACCTCCTGGCGGGGGCGTTCCATGACCTCGCCTTCGACGACTGGGGCGACAAGGAGGCGCCACCCGTCGTCTGCGTGCACGGTCTGACCCGTAACGGGCGGGATTTCGACGCCCTGGCCGAGGATCTTGCCGCGCGACTTTCACGTGATCTGCCCCGACCTGCCGGGACGCGGCCGTTCGGACTGGCTGAAGGACCCGATGCTGTATCAGGCGCAGCATTACGTGGCCGTGCTGGCGCATCTGCTGGCCTGGATCGGACGTGACGTCGCCTGGGTCGGCACCTCGCTGGGCGGCATCTGCGGGATGCTGCTGGCCGCGGCCGACGACACGCCGATCACGCGGCTGGTGCTGAACGATATCGGGCCGTTCATCCCGGCCGACTCGCTGCGGCGCATCCGCGACTACATGGTGGCGTCGGGCGATTCGCCGTTCATGAAACGATTTCCCGACCTGGACACCGTCGAGCGGCACCTGCGCATGGTGCATGCACCGTTCGGCCCGCTGACCGACGCGCAATGGGCGATGCTGGCACGGAACTCCGCCCGCCAGTTGCCGGACGGTAAATACACGCTGCACTACGATCCCAGGATCGCCGAACCGATGCGTGGGCACGACCCGGTCGATGTCGACATGTGGCTGTTCTGGAACCGCATCAATGTCCCCCGGCTGGTGATCCGCGGCGAGACCAGCGATGTGCTTCCATCCGAAACCTTCGCCCGCATGCGCGACACCGGCGCCGAGGGAATGGAGGTTGCGGACACGGGCCACGCGCCGGCATTGCTCGATCCGTCGCAGATCGCGGCGGTGCGCGCCTTCCTGACGGGCTGACGGCGATGCGGGCGCTGCCTGCGGAAACAATCTACCGGCCGTACGGACCGGGACCGTATCGCATGTCGATGGACCTGGTCAGCGCCGCGCCCGAGACCTGGTTCGAGATCGACGAGCGATATCCGCACGACATGGCCGAACGCCGCCACATGCTGGCGACCGACCACAGCGCCGTCTTCACAGCGCTTCCCGGTTCGGACGCGGCTCGGGCTGAGGCGCTGGCGATGATCGCCGACAATCTGACCGCCACCCATCCCGACTGGTTCAGCCGCGACGGCGCCACGCTGCACAACCACCTGACCGGCGAAGCGTGGACCGATCCCACCCTGGACCCGCTCGAACTGGCCGGTCGCCTGGTGCAGGAAGACCTGTGCATTATCCATCCAGGCGACGACGGACCCGTCTTCACCGCCGCCGTGCTGTGCTTCCCCAGCCGCTGGCGGCTGGCGGACAAGATTGGCAAGCCTCTGGCGGAAGTGCATGGCCCGGTGCCGCTCTATGCCGACCGCCTGTCCCGCCCGGTCGATCGTTTCTTCCGCAACCTGAAGCCCGGCCGCATCGTCGAGCGGCTGAACTGGTCGCTGCTGGATGACCCCGCGCTGTTTCAGCCCGGCGGCAAATGGCGCAGCGCCGGCGACGATGCCATCACACCCGCTAACGTCGCCGGCTGCGTCTTCCTGCGCGTCGAGCGCCAGACCCTGCGCGCGCTGCCCGACAGCGGTTCGGTCCTGTTCGGCATCCGCGTCCACGTCTATCCGCTGTCCCGCATCATCCGCACCTCCGCCGAGGCTGCCACGCTGGCCGAGGCCGTCCGAGCCCTGCCGCCGGAGATTCAGCACTACAAGAGCCTGATGGTGTTCCGCACCGCGCTGCTGAACTGGCTCGACGCGATGGCGGGTTGAAGCCCGCGCGTTAAAAATAGTGAAGAAAGTGCTCGATTTCGTCGTGGTCGGCGAAGGCCGACCATCCACGCCTTTGTCTCCACAAGCACCGCAAACCGTGGATGGTCGGCCTGCGCCGACCACGACGAGGAGAAGGCGACGCCTCGCCGCCTTTTTGCAACCGTGGGTTGCCCCCCCCCCGCGGCTACGGGCCGGTCGTGACGCGTGTTCCTGGTCCCGGCGTCTGCCGGCTCCGCCAGCGCACCCAGCCTGCAGCCCGTAAAATGCAGGCAGGGCATGTACCGCAGCCATACCCCCAGGCGTGGCGATGCGTTCGATCGCCGAGATAACAGGTGTGCGTCAGCTCCGTAACGACGTCGACAAGTCCGTCGCCACCAAGTCCCTCCGCGAGACCCCACGTGTCGGCCTTGTCCAGCCACATCAGCGGGGTCTCCACGACAAAGCGCTGCTGCATTCCGAGATTGAGCGCGAGCTGCATGGCCTTGAGCGTATCGTCGCGACAGTCCGGATAACCGGAATAGTCCGTCTCGCACATGCCCCCGACAATGCGACGGAGGCCGCGCCGCCAAGCTATTCCGGCGCCGGCGACGAGGAACATCAGGTTCCGCCCCGGAACGAACGTGTTCGGAAGATTCTGTTCGGTGGCTTCGATTTCCATGGCTTCTGTCATGGCGGTCGCCCCGACACCGGACAGCGCGCTTCTCAGGTCGACCATATGGTCTGGTCCAAGGCGGGACCCCCAGTCCTTCATGCCGGCGAGCGCATTCCTGATCGGTTCGCGGCAGTCGAGCTCGACGGCATGGCGCTGCCCGTAGTCGAAGCCCACGGTCTCGACGGTCGCAAACCGGTCGAGTGCCCAGGCGAGGCAGATGGCCGAGTCCTGACCCCCCGAGAACATGACAAGGGCTGCTTCATCACTGGTCCGCAAGATGTCCATCGCGCCTTCCCGTTCCCTAGAGCGTGATGACCGGAGGCGGAATTGCCGGAGGTCTGAATCACGCGATCAACAAACACCTGGAGCAGGATGGCTGAGCGAAAGCGATGTCATCCTGCTCTAAAGTCGTTCCAAGTAGACCCGAATTGCCTATCCCATCACGGCCCGGTTTCGTCGTATAGGGGTGCCTTATCGATTTAGACAACCTCTCCAGCAAATCCTGAAATCAAGGTGCCGATGCACGATCAGAAATCGTTAGTTACAAGAAACGGAGACTGCCTCTCTTGATAGGGCGATTTACGTCTGAGGTTGCCGCGCACCGGCGCGTCAACCTCAGACGATCGCACTCTTAATACTCGAACTGATATGTCAGCCCCACGCTCGCCGCATCGGTGCTCTGGCTCGCTCCGGTCGCCGTGTTCTGGCTCGATCCGGCGGTCGCTTCCAGCTTCAGTCCCCTCGCCAGGTCCACCTGCACCGTCGCCTGCGGCCCGCCACCCGATGTGCTCTGCCTGGCACCGATATAGACCCCGCGCGCGACATAGCGGCCCGCCTCCAGCGTCGGACTGCCGGACGTGTTGCTGCCTACGGACAGCCGGTCCAGCCCAAAGACGTTCCTCAGCCGATCCAGCGGATCGAACCCGCCGCCGGCGCCCGACAGGCTCGCCAGCGCCGAGGCGATCTGCGCCAGTTGCAGCGGCGACAGCTTCGAGGTGCTGGTGCCGAACAGATAGCTGCGCCAGGATCTCATCCTGCGGCATATCCGGCGTGCTGCTGAGCGTGATCTTCGGATCTTTCGCGGTGCCGCTGACCGTCAGCGTCGCGACGATCGTCGGTGTCTGCGATGTCGCCACGAAGTTGATCGCCGGGTCGGAGATGCCGGCGCCGGTGAACGTCACCGTGCCCGACGTGAAAGTCAGCGTCGTGCCGATGACCGACAGCGTGCCGCGTCGCAGATGCAGGCCCCCGTCGGGCTGCGGATCTGTGACGGTGCCATGGAAATGGATCGTGCCGCCAAGCTCCGCATCCAGTCCACGGCCGCGGACGAAGATCTGCTCCGGCGCCGAGAGCGTCAGGTTCAGCGCAATCGTGGACTGCGGCGCCGGCGGAGCCGGCGGTGGCGGCGGCGCATTGGCATTGCGCACCGGCAGCACGGCGATCGATGGCGGCAGCTTGTCGGGGATGCGGATGTCGGCGCGTCGCACATGCACCGTGCCACCGACCTGCATGTCGCCCTTCACGTCGCCCTGCACAGTCACGGTCGCATCCAGCGTCGCGGTGATCAGGTCGCTGGCAAGCGGCCGAGCGTTATTCGCGGTGAAAGTTCAGGTCGACCGGCATGGAACCGGCCAGACCGATCGTGCCGCTGCCGCCCAGCGTCCCTGGCCCCGCCTTGCCGGAGAACTGCGCCAGGCGGATCGTGTCGCCATCGGCCTGGATCAGCGCCGTCAGGTCGGTGACATGGGCGCCGATGCCAAAGTCGGTGACATCGCCGTTGCGCAGCGTCGCGGTGCCGCTGACCTTCGGTGCGGAAGCGGTCCCCGCCACCGCTGCGTTCACCGTGACCTCACCCCGCGCGCGGCGCCCCTCGGCTGACAGGATCGGGTCCAGCATGGTCAGGTCCATCTGCGCGTCGGTCTTCAGGTCGATCGGGCCGGTGGCCGACAGCGGGGCGGTCCCGGTCACCGTGACATGGCTCCTCCCCGCCGTCAGATGCGTGTCGACACGCGCCGACGTGCCCAGCAGCGTGATATTTGCTTCAAGATTCGGCCGGCGGCAGTGCCCGGCCCGTGCCTTGCCGCAGATGCACCCGGTTGGCCGTCAGCTTCACGTTGCCCTCGGGCCGCGCCGACGTGCCGGTCAGGCGCATATCGGCGGCGATGGTGCCGTCGGCCGCCAGCGACGGATCGGCGATGGCCGCGACGTCCGCCGGCAGGTTGCGCAGGCTCGCCGTCAGGTCCAGCACGCTGCCCGCCTTTCCCGCTACCGTCAGCTCGGCCTGGCGGAACCCGAGGCGCAGCCGGTCGATGGCAACGCCGTCGGCCAGGTCGATCCGAGCGGGGGCGAGCAGGCGGAGGTTCTGGTCCTTCCAGGCGGCGTCGAGCTTTGCCAGGGCGACGGACCGCGATTTGGCATCGACGGTGGCGTTGGTCGCCAGCTTCACCGGTCCGCCGGCAACGTTCGGCGCATTGGCGGTGACGGCAGTGACCACCGCATCCAGCGGTCCCTTGGCCGTGACGCGCGCCGTCACGCCCTGCACCGACGACGCGCTGATCCCGTCGGCGGTCAAATTGGCGTCGACCGTTGGATTGTTCGTCAGGTCCGTCACCGTGGCTTCGAGCGCCAGCTTGCGCAGCTCCGCCGTTCCGGGGACCGAGACATCGGTCAGATGGACTTCAATGCGCGCGGCCTGTGTCGTCCGCGTTCAGGGTGACGTCGGCCGCACCGCTGAGCTTCTTGTCGAGCAGCGGCTGCAGGTCGGCCAGCCGACCGAAGCTGAGATGCATGTCGCCGGTCGGCAGCGTGGCCGATGGCGCCATCGACGCCGACCCGCCGCCCTGCAGCGACTTCCACGAGAGGCTTTGGATGTCGGCATGGATCGTCCCGTCCGTCCGGTCCGCCGTCAGCGCCAGCGTCAGTGGCGAGTTCGAGCAGCGTGCCGTCGGCGTTGACGCGCGCTTTCGGCGCCGAGGGCAGGCCGGTCGCGTCGATATGCGCGGTCACTTGGCCGGAGTGATAGCCCTGGGCGCTGATGTTGGTCGTCACGTCGCCCCGCACCGCCAGATCGGACAGGCTGCCGCTGGCATGGCCCTTGGCGTCCAGCGTGCCGGCGAGCTTCGGCTGCACGGCGCTCAGGTCCTTCAGCGCCGCCGACCAGTCCAGGTCGATCGCCTGCTGCGACAGCGTGCCCTTGGCGCCGATCGCCACCGCCTTGCCGCCGACGGCAAGGTTGCTGAGCGTGATGTCCTCGCCATGCATCGTCGCCGCGAGGTCGATCGTGCCGTCATCGCCGATCAGCGCCGGCGCGGGTGCCATGCCGCCAGTGATCGCCACCGCCCCTTTCACGGAGGCGGTCGATCGTGTCGCCGTCCTGCGTTGCCGCCAGGTCCAGGGCGCTGTGGCCTTGCAGGTCGACGCCGCCGGCCTGCGCAAGCGGGGCGAGGTCGGGCAGCGTCAGATGCGCCTGCACGCTCTTGCCGAACCGAGATGCGCGGTGCCGGCGAGGTCGATCAGCTTATGCGCCAGATGGAACGTCGCCGGCCGGTCAGGCGTGTCGAGCGTCACGCCGGCGTCCAGCACCACCGGCGCGGCAGCCAGCAGGTCGGGCTTCGGACCGGGGATGCGCAGGTCGTTGACGACGGCGTGCAGGTCGATATGGCCCTGGTTGCCCTTCAGGTCGGCGGCCAGCGAACCGATCGACGTACCGGGTGCCGCCAACTGGTCGATCCGCACCGTGCCGGTGGCGTCGGGCTTGGTGAACGGACCCTGCACATGCGCATCCACCAGCACGCGCTGCCAACTGATGCCGGCGGCTGGCTGCATCGCCGGCGCCTGAGCGTGCAGCGTCAGGTCGGCGGCCTCGTGCACCGTATCGACCGTGCCGCTTGGCATTGGCGGTCAACGGCCCGGCCGAGACGGTCGAGCTGCGTCGCCAGCGCGTTCTGCGGCCCTTTGACATCGGCCTTGATCGATACCGCGCCCAGGTCCGGTAGCTTGGCGATCGTGGCGATCAGCCCCTTGGGCGGTTCCTGCGCGCTGACGCTGGCGGTGATGTCGGAGCCGTTCAGGTCAGCGTCCAGCGTTATACTGTCCCGGCTGATCAAGGCGCTTGGCGTCGAGATGGACGGTGCCTTCCGTCAGCGTGCGCAGTTCGCCCGACCCGGTCAGCGCCAGGTCGGCCGCGACGCCGGCAACCGGAGCGCCGATGCTCGCCTTGTCGATCGCCAGCCGCTTCAGCTCGACCTGGACCGGCAGGGTGAAGGACCCGCTGCTGGAGGTCGTCTTGCTGTCTGACTTCCGGCAACCGGCTGACGGTCAGGGTCTGGGCCGATAGTTGGTCCATCCGACACGATTCGGTTCAGCAGTTTGCCGGGGGACCAGTCCAGCACCACGCCGGTCAGGGTGACGTAGGGGCCCTTGCTGTCGGAGACCTCGATCCGGCCGACGCGCAGCGCGTCGGGGAAGCGGCCGGCCAGGCCCTCGATGCGCACCATGCCGCCGGTCAGGCTGGCGGTCTGCCGCTCGATCAGGTGCCGGCCGAATCGATATTCGCCAGGCCCGACCGCGATCGCCACCAGCAGCACGGGCAGACCCAGCAACACCAGCAAGACGATGCCGCACCATTTGAGCGATGCGTCGGGTCAAAACGCCTGTCCGATGCCGATGTACAGCTCGAACGAATCGCCGCCCGGCAGCTTGTTCAGCGGCACGGCGATATCCAGCCGGATCGGCCCGATCGACGTGTAGTAGCGAGCGCCGACACCGGCGCCGGCGTGCCAGTTGCTGGAGAACGGGCTGCCCGAGGCGCTCACCTGACCCACATCGACGAATCCCACGACGCCGAAACTGCTCAGGAAACGCTGGCGCAATTCGACCGTTCCGGTGGAAATCGCCGTGCCGCCCGTCGGTTTCCCATCCGGGAATTGCGGTCCCAAGCGTCTGGTAGCGGTAGCCGCGCACCGTGCCGCTGCCGCCGGCATAGAAGCGCTGATCCGGCGGCAGGGCAAATACGCCCGCGCCGGAGACCTGCCCGACCAGCCCGCGCAGCGCCAGCAACGCTGCGCCCGTCGCCCGATAGATCCAGATAGGTCGAGCCGCTGATCTGCGAGATGAAGAACGTCGCACTCGGCGTCCCAAGCGACTGCATCGGCGTGACGGAGAGCGTCGCTCTGATGCCCCGGGTCGGATCCAGCAGGCTGTTGGTGCTGTCGTAGTGCAGCGCCGCCGGCAGGCCGATCAGGTTGTAGTGATGCGTCACGCCCTCCTGCATGATCTACTCCTGCTCGCCGGCAGATGCCCAGGCTGCCCGACCAGTGTTCGGAGAATTTGCGGTTCAGCGCGATCTTCTCCAGCAGCGCCGTCTGGTCATAGGCCTGCAGGCTCTGCTTCAGCGCCGTCAGGTCGAGTTCCAGCGTCTGGTCGCGCCGCAGGAAATCCGGCTTCAGGAACTGCGCGCCGAGCCTGATAGCCGGGCTTGGTCACGGCATTGCCGCCCAGCTCGTTGGAGGCCGTCAGGTTCAACTGCTCGGCGTTGCCGAACAGGTTGCGGTCATGCCAGCCGACGTTGAGGTTGATGCCGAGGTCCGTCGAGTAGGCGACGCCCACATCGACCGCATGCAGCGGCCGTTCGGTGAGGTCGAACGTCACCGGAATCTGCCCCTGCGCGTCGAGCTTGTCCGGCCGTCTGCGCCCTGACCACCGAGAACGGGCCCAGCGAGGCGAGGTCGGCGCGGGCCTTTTCGATGGCCGCTGGGCTGTAGCGTTCGCCCTGGTGCAGCAGCAGGCGCTGGCGGACGAAGGACTCATTCATGTCCTTCAATCCGATGAAGCTGATCGGTCCAATATCCGCCTGCGGGCCGGCTTCGGGATGGAACGTAACGTCCAGCTGGTTGCGGTCCGGATGCAGGATGGCGACCGGCGTCGGCACCTTGGCCAGCGGATAGCCGTCCTGCCGCAGCGCGTCCAGCAGCCGCCCCTGTGCGGCGAGCACCGGTTCCGACAGCGCCGGCTCGCCGGCTTTGAGCTGCAGATGCCCTGGCACGTCAGGGGGCACCGCGCCGGAAATCGTTACGCTGCCCAAGGTGAATTGCGGACCGAGATCGAAGTTCGCGACCACCGGCAGCGGCGGATTGGCCGGCGCATCGTCGATCAGTCCCGGCAGGGTGGGATCGTCCACCGGATGGCCGTCGATCGTCAGGTGGATCGTGGCCTTGTAGTAGCCGAAGCTGTGCAGCGCGGTGGTGAAGCGCTGCTCATCCTGCTGCGCCCGCTGCACCAGCGCGAAGCCGGACACGGGGGCCGATTTCGCGGAGCGACATCAGCGTCGAACTGCCGTTCAATGCCGCGTCCAGGGCGCCGTCGCCGGTCGGCTTCAGCGTCACCGCATAAGGCTGCGGGTCCGCTGCGCGTGCGGGCCGAGCGGCGGCGGCCGCTGCAAGAATGCAGGATGACGACCACGAAAATGCGGAAAATATTGGCAAAAATCCGTAGGTTCTGCGTGGCGCATCGACTCTCATCGATTCTGTCGCGGCAACCGTCTTCGAACGGTCACGGTTGCGCCACTGTTCCGCGGCATTATTTGGCTGTATCCGGACCCTATGCTGGACACATCGAAAGCGGAGCAAGCGAGGCGGCTGGTCCACTTGGGACGCCGGCCGTCGATGCTGCCCGACCGAGACCATAATCCAGGATTTCTGCTGCAACTGCCACAAGGGCGTGACGGCTGGCTGGTCGCGCGGCGCATCCGGGTGGCGCGCCGTGGACTCGCTGTCCTGGCCTGGACGTTGCTCGCGATGCTGATCCAGGCGCTTTGCCTGCTGCTGCCCGGTCAGGCGAAAGTGACTTTCGCCAGGGTCTACTGGGCGGTCTTCGCCCGGCTGATCGGCGATCGGGGTGCGGGTCATCGGCCAGCGCGCCGTCAGCGCCGAGGGACGGCCGATCCTCTATGTGTCCAACCATTCCTCCTGGGTCGATATCCCGGTTGTCGGCGGCGTGCTGGACGGCTGCTTCGTCTCCAAAGGCGAGGTCGCGGCCTGGCCCCTCATCAGCACGATCGCGCGGCTCGGGCGGACGGTCTTCGTCTCCCGCAGCCGAGTCCACGACGGGGCGCGAGCGTGACGACATGCGGAGCCGGCTGCAGGCCGGGGACAAGCTGATCCTGTTCCCCGAGGGCACCAGCTCCGACGGGTCGCGGGTGCTGCCGTTCCGCACCTCGTTCTTCGCGGTGGCGGAGCGGCGGGGCGAAACCGATCTGTCGCAAGCTGCCGATCATCCAGCCGGTGTCGGTGGTCTATGACCGGCTGGGCGGGTTGCCGGCGGGGCGTGCCAGCCGGCCGATCTTCGCGTGGTATGGCGATATGGATATCGCCTCGCATTTCTGGCGGCTGACGCAGCATATCGGACTGCGCGCGACGGTGCTGCTGCATGCCCCGGTCGATCCGGCGCGGTTTGCCGATCGCAAGGCGCTGTCGCAGGCGGTGTGGAAGATCGTCGCGGACGGCGCGTCGACGCTGCGGCAGAATCGTCCTGCCCGTCCGCTGGACGTCGCTGCCGAACCGACCGCCGACCTGCAGACCGGGGACGCGGTGTTCGCCTGATCTGTGTTTGCTTCGCGGATTTCGATGCGCCGCAGAACCGCCGCCGGATCGTTTCAAATTTGACAAAATACGGAAGTCTGTGGGCTGGTCATCGACCTTCGCACTCACGTCCCGTGTACCCCCCCATCGCCGAGTCCATGTCCGCCGTTCGGCCGCGGCGCCGTCTAATTGGACTGTCCTGTAATGCGAATTGGCTTATGTTCTGTCGGACCAATTGGCCCTGTCCTGAGACGCCCCATCCGATCACGATGCCGACCAGTAACCGGTCAGGACAGAGGACATGGACGACGCGGCGGACTATGAGATCACAAGGCGCAACAAGGTCGTGCGCCGCCACCAGCGCGGTTTCTACGACAAGGCGACAGTGCACGGCATCCTCGACGCCGCCATGCTCGCCCATATCGCCTATGTCATGGACGGCCAGCCGTTCTGCACGCCCACCGGCTTCTGGCGTGAAGGCGAGCACCTGTACTGGCACGGCTCCTCGGCCAGCCGCATGATCCGTTTCCAGTCGCCAGGCGTGCCGGTCTGCGTCACCGTCACGCATCTGGATGCCATCGTGCTGGCCCGCAGCGGCTTTCACCACTCGGTCAACTACCGCTCCGTCATGGCGTTCGGCACCGCCCGCCTGGTCGAGGACGCGGCCGAAAAGCGCCGCGCCATGGACGGGTTCGTCGACCGCTTCTTCCCCGGCCGCTCCGTCACGTTACGACCGCCCACGACGCAGGAGATCAAGGCGACCAGCTTCGTGGTGATGGAGATCGAGCAGGCGTCGGCGAAAATCCGTGACCTGCATGTCTCCGACGACGAGGAGGACTACGCGCTGCCGATCTGGGCCGCGCGGTATCCAGTGCGCCAGGTCCTCGGCGCGACCGAGGAATGCCCGCGGCAGTATCCGGGCCTGGAGGTGCCCAAGGGTCTGCGCGGGTATCGCGAGGGGCGGACGCTGGATGAGGTGCTGCTGGAGGCGAGCCGCCAATACGAGGTTTAGCGCGGGCTGCGTTGTTGCTGGATCGGCAGTTTAGAGCGGATCGCGGATGCCGATCACGCGATCAAACACGTGATGACCGGAGCGGAATTGCCGGAGGTCTGAATCACGCGATCAAACAAACACCTGGAGCAGGATGGCTGAGCGAAAGCGATGTCATCCTGCTCCAGAGTGAAAGAAACCACGGAGCGGGCGCTGTGCGCCCTGCACGAAGGGGTGCACAGAGGGCCACGGAGGCTCCGTGTCGTCCGGCCGGGGACGGTTGCCCGGTCCGGGACCGGCATCAACGGAAGGGAAACGGGGTGCCTGGCAATACCGCACCCTTCCTCGACCCTACTGCGTCCTCCGCGCAGGGTGCGCAGCACCCGCTCCTTGGTTTCTGTCACTTTTGACCGCCGATCCCCCGCCAATCCATCACACCGGCTTCACCAGCCGGTGCTGCTTGCGTCCCGCCGACAGCTTGATCGCCCCGTCCCGCAGCAGGGACGCCGCGATCATCATGCCCTCCTCCGTCACCGCCTCATCGTTGACCCGAGCACCGCCGCCACGGATGAGGCGGCGGGCGTCGCCGTTGGAGGCGGCGAGGCCGGCCATCACGAACAGCCGGAACGCCGGGATGCCAGCCTCCAGTTCGGCGGCGGGAACGGTGACGCTGGGCAGCGTCTCGGCCGCCTCGCCCTGCTCGAAGGCGCGGCGGGCGGTTTCGGCGGCCTGTTCGGCGGCGTCGCGGCCATGCGCCAGGGCGGTCGCCTCGGTGGCGAGTATCTTCTTCGCCTCGTTGATCTCGGCGCCCGGCCAGGGTTTCCAGCCGGGCGATCTCCGGCAGCGGCAGTTCGGTGAACAGGCGCAGGAAGCGGCCGACATCGGCGTCTTCCGTGTTGCGCCAGAACTGCCAGTAGTCGTAGGCAGACAGCCGGTCGGCGGTCAGCCAGATCGCCCCCTGCGCCGACTTGCCCATCTTCGCGCCCGAGGCCGTGGTGATCAGTGGCGTCGTCAGCCCGTAGACCGTGCGCGCATCGGTGCGGCGAGTCAGCTCGATGCCGGCGACGATGTTGCCCCATTGGTCCGAACCGCCGATCTGCAGCGCGACGTTGTGGCGCCGGCTGAGCTCCCGGAAGTCGTAGCTCTGCAGGATCATGTAGTTGAATTCGAGGAACGTCAGCGGCTGCTCACGCTCCAGCCGCAGGCGGACGGAGTCGAAGGTCAGCATGCGGTTGATGGTGAAATGCACCCCGACCTCCCGCAGCAGCGGGATGTAGCCCAGCGTGTCCAGCCAGTCGGCGTTGTTCGCCAGCATCGCATCCGACGGACCATCGCCGAAGCGCAGGAACGGGGTGAAGCAGCGGCGGATGCCGGCCATGTTGGCGGTGATGGTTTCATCCGTCAGCAATTGCCGGGACTCGTCCTTGCCGGACGGATCGCCGATCCGCGTCGTGCCGCCGCCCAGCAGCACCAGCGGCTTGTGCCCGTGCTTCTGCAGCAGGCGCAGGATCATGATCTGCACCAGGCTGCCGACATGCAGGCTGTCGGCGGTGCAATCGAAGCCGATATAGGCCGTGATCGGCGCCGTCCGCATCGACTGCGCCAGGCCTTCGGTGTCCGTGCACTGGAAGATGAAGCCCCGTTCGGTGGCTTCCTTCAGAAAATCGGAGGTCGACATCAACAACCCATCGTTGGCCAGCCCGTTCGGCTGCACGGGCGACGAGGAACGAAAGTGGGGCTTTTAGGCGGAATAGCGGCGATTGGCCAAGGCAGGCCTGCGCCCATACGCGCTAAAATAAGAACCGGCGCGGAGGGCGTTCTCCTCGTCGTGGTCGGCCCAGGGGGCTGGTCCCAGCCGACCATCCGCGCCTTTTCTCTCCATAAGCACCACAAGTCGGGGATGGTCGGCCTGCGCCGACCCCTTTCGAGATTGGGCGCTTTCCTCACTATTTTAGCACCTATGACCCTTCGCCGACCACGACGCGAGAACCCGAAAGCGGTCATCGCGTCGGGCCGATGGTATCAGCCCTGGGAGCCGGGGTAATCCGGTTCGATCAGAAACGGGAACGGGCCGGGATAGGTCTGCGTGTAGACCGTGTGCGTGGCAAACCCGAACTCCGGCAGCCAGGCGTGCACCTGGAACGCCGGCGGCTCGAAGTTGAAGGCGCCCGGTTCGTTTGGATCGAAGGTCAGTTCCACCTGGTGCGCCACCGAGGGTGAGATGGACGCAACCGCATGTGCGATCTGGCCGACGATCGGCCGGTGGTGATGACCGGCGATGATGCGCCCGACCTGGGGGTGGCGGGCGATGACGCTGTGGAACCGGTCCATGGCCTGCAGGGCGATCCGGTCCATATGCGGCAGGGCGGTCTGGAAGGCCGGATGGTGCATGCCGATCAGCGTCGGCTTCGACGGCTGCTCCGACAGCCGCGCATCGAGCCAGCCGAGCTGCGCATCCGATAGGGCACCATGGTTTTGGCCGGGCACCAGCGTGTCCAGCATGATCACCCGGACCGGATGGTCCTCGATCGTGTATTGCACGAACTCCGGATCGGCGGTCACGCCGGGCAGATGCGCCAGACGTTCCCGCAGATTGTCGCGGCGGTCGTGATTGCCCGGGACGACATAGACCGGACCGGGCAGGGAGCGGCTCAGAATGGCAGCGACGTTGTCATACTCCGCCGGCAGGCCGCATTCGGTCAGGTCGCCGGTGATCAGTACCAGGTCCGGCTGTGGCCGCATCGCCCGCACGGCGCGGAAGGCCTGCTCCGTCAGCATGTTGGTTTCGGAGACCCGGTTGCACGCCATGCCACGGGGACGGACATGCAGGTCGGTCAGTTGCACGATGAGCATGGACAGCTACTCCGGCACTTTCAGCGCGGTCTGGTCGACATAGGGCCGCATCAGCGTGTCAGCCTCCTGCTGTGCCTTGGCCATGGCCGCTTCCGGCGTCGCCTTGCCGGACAGCACCGCCTGCACGCCGTCTTCCAACGCCTTGCGTACGCCTACCGTGTTGTAGGTGGAGAACCAGCCGCGTGCATAGGCCAACTGATCGAGAGCCACCTTCGCATCCGGGTGTTCGGCGATGAACGACTTCATCTCCGGCAGGTCATAGGCGGCGATGCGCGGCGAGAAATAGCCGGTGAAGCGGCTCCAGCGCGCCGGCGACCTCGGGGCTGACCAGCCATTTCATCAGCGTCCAGGCGGCCGCCTCGCGTTCCGGGCTGTTGCCCTTCGGCAGGATCAGGGACCCGCCGCCGATCGGTGCGGCGTTGACCAGCGCGCGCGGCAGGAAGGCGATGCGGTAGGGCGTCTTCATGTTTTCCCGCACAAACGACAGCGCGCCTGTCGACAGGATCATCATCCCCAGCCGGCCCTGGAAGAAGGCCGTGGTGACGGCGTTGGCGTCGGTCACGCCCTCGGGCATCACCTTGTCCTTGTGCACGAGGTTGTCCAGCAGCTTCACCGCGCCGATCGTCGTCGGGGTGTTGTAGTAGACCTCGCCGCCATAGCCGGTGTTGTAGAAGTCGCCGCCGTTCGACATCGCGAAGGCCGAGGTGATCCAGCCGCAATAGTCGTAGGTGCCGGGCATCATGAAGCCCCAGCGCGCCGTCGTGCTGCCGTCCCGCTTCACCAGCTTGCGGGCGTCGTCCATGAAATCCTGCCAGGTGACCGGCGGCTTGTCGGGATCGAGACCGGCATCCTTGAACGCATCGACACTGTAATACAGCAGCGGCGTCGAGTTCTGGAACGGCACGCCGTAGACATGGCCGCCCTCGGTCGAGTTCAGCTTCAGCGCCGGCCAGAATTCCCCTGAACTGGTCGACGGTCTGGCCGTCCTTGCCGATCAGCCGATCGAGCTGCACGACCTCATCGTTGATGACGTATTCGCGGACGAAATTGGCGCTCATGATCACCACGGCCGGCGGCTTGCCGGCCTTGATCGCGGCATGGGTCTTGAGGTTGGTGTCGTCGTAGCTGCCGGTATAGACGGCGGTGACGTTGATGTCGGGATGGTCTTGTTGAAGTCGCCGATGACCTGCTGCATCTCGGTCGCCAGCTTGCCCTGGACCGGGACGGGGAAGAACATGTCGATCTCGGTCGCGGCGCGCGCCTGCGCCGTGAGCAGCACGAGCGGCGAGGGCGGCGATGCCCAGCGCGGGACATGAAGCGGCCTTTGCCGGTGCATTGGTAGATCCCATCCGAAATCCCCCGTTGATCACTTGATGCCGGAATACGTGAAAGACGAAACGAACCGCCGCTGGAACAGCACGAACGCCACCAGCAGCGGGGCGGCGACGAAGAACGTGCCGGCGGCGATCACGCCCCACTCGGACCCCGCCTCGGCGCCGGCGGTGAAGGACGCCAGGCCCACGGTCAGCACCTGATGCGACGGCGAGGACGTCGCCATCAGCGGCCAGAGGAACTCGTTCCAGTGCGACGTCACCGAAACGATCGCGAACGCGGCCAGGCCCGGCCGCGCCAGCGGCAGCAGCACGTGCCAGATGATGGCGAGGCGGGACGCGCCGTCGACCAGCGCCGCTTCCTCGTATTCGCGCGGCAGGGTGCGGAAGGTCTGGCGCATCAGGAACACGCCGAAGGCCGAGGCGAAATAGGGCGCCATGATCCCCGGCAGCGTGTCGTACAGATGCAGCGACACGAGCGTCGTCATGTTCGGCACGATCAGGATCGGCGGCACCAGCATCAGTTGCAGCAGGAACAGGTAGAACAGCGAGTTCGCGGCCGCGGAAACCGCAGGCGGGCAAAGGCGTAGCCGGCGAGGCTGACGGTGACGCACTGCACCGCCAGGATGCCGCCGCAGACCAGGACGGTGTTCAGGTACCACAGCGGGAAATGCCCCTCGCCCAGGCGTCGCGCGAAATTCGCCAGGCCGAACGGCCCGGACGGCAGCAGCGAGGCGAGGTCCATCGCGCCGGCACCTGCCTCGCGGACGCTCGCCACCGCCATCCAGGCGAACGGGATCACCCAGAGCACAGCGCCGCCAGCGCCGCCAGCAGTCAGCAACAGGCGTGCGCTCAGGTTTCATAGTGGATGCCGCGCTCCAGCTTGCGCAGCGAGACGACCGACAGGGCGAACAGGAACGCGACGCTGACCACCGTGGCGGCGGAGGCAAGCCCGACATCGAAATTCTGATGCGCCTGCTGGTAGATGTAGAACAGCAGCATCAGGTGGCGTCGGACGGCCCGCCCTGGGTCATCACGATGACATGGTCGATCTGCGTCAGCACGTTCAGCGTGGCGATGACGCCGACGAACAGCAGCGTCGGCCCCAGCAGCGGCAGCGTGACGCGGAGGAAACGCTGCACCGGCCCGGCACCGTCGATGCGCGCGGCGTCCAGCAGGTCCTGCGGAATACCGGCGAGCCCGGCGAGGAAGAACAGCATGTAGTAGCCGCAGTTCTTCCAGACCGTGATGGCGATGATCGACCCCAGCGCCAGCGACGGATCGCCCAGCCAGTTGACCTCGGCGAGGCCCAGCCACGCCAGGTCGTAGTCCAGCAGCCCGGCGTCGGCAGGAAGATGAAGACGAACAGTGCCGCCGCCGCGACCAGCGGGATCAGCATCGGCAACGCGATCAGGGTGCGCAGCAGCCCGGTCAGCCACGTGGTCTCTCGCAGCGCCACGGCGAACAGAAGCGCCAGCGCGATGCCGGGCAGGATCGTTCCGGCCGCATAGATCAGTGTATTGACGACGGCGGTATGGAAATGCGCGTCGGCGAACAGGCGCGCATAGTTGTCGAACCCGTATGACGTCGCACCGCGGAATCCCTCCACGGCCAGGCTGCCATGCAGCACCTGGATCACCGGCCAGTAGGTGAACAGCCCGAGAAAGCACAGCGACGGTGCCAGCAACAGCCATGCGGTGACCGCCTGTGACGAGGGGAGCTTCGGCCGCGGAAGCGTGAATGTCAGGGTGTGGGTGATCGTGCGTGTGCCAGCCGTCATCGGCCTCGGCTGATACGCGCAATGGATGATGGGTCGATGACGGTATGATGACCGTCTTGTGACAAGCGGCGAGGCGGCGGTCCTGTGTAACCGCCCAGTTCGTCCGGGTGACCCGCGCAGCGATCAGCAATGCCGCGCAGGTGTGGAGTGTCATGGTCAGGCCGAACCGCAACGCGGTGGGCCCGGACGATGTGGGGCGCCCGCAGGCGGGCCGCAAGAGATGTGACCTGCCCGTCACCGTCCCTTACGGATACCCCTCTTGCTGCAGGATCGACCTACTGCAGGATCGACATCCGCGTCGGCACGATCCGCTGCACGACCATCGCCGAACGGTCCAGCAGCGACGGGATCACCGGAGCAATCCGCTCTTTCCAATAGACCGCCTCATAGACCGCGGCGTAGAGCTTCTCGCGCTGCTCTTCGCTCTCGAAGCGACGGATCCAGATATAGACGGAATCGTCCGTCTCGTGACGGAAGCTGCCGCAGATCACCATCCCCTTGGACACCTGATAGGGGATGATTTCTTCCTCCATATACTTGACCCACAGGTCCATCTGGCCGGGCAGCACCTTGTATTGCCGCAATTCGTAGAATGCCATGACTGTCCTCCTTCCGTTGGTGAAGCGGGCAGGTAGCCATGCGGCCGTCTTGAACGCAACAGACGCGCCCGTCAGCGCGCCGACGTCCCCTGGTCGGGTGCCGGCAGCGCTCTTGCCGCCGGACTCGGAGCGCGCCTGCTGCAGCAACCGGCCACAGCGCTGGTCCTCGTCCTCCGAGGTGCCGAACTGGATCGTCGGCAGGATCGCCAGCGGGGCGAACAGCACGCCCAGGCCGGCAGCCGCGCCCGCACGCGCGGCGACGCGCGGCACCGGGGCGGATCGACGGGTTCTTGAATGTCCCGGTGATGTTGATGTTGGTCGGCAGCGAGCCGATGCTGAAATGCTTGGACTCGGTCTTCAGGTGCAGGTCGATCGATTCCTGCTTCAGGTTGACGTTGCCGCCTACGTTGGTGATCGCCTCGCCGGTTTCGAGCGTCATCGCCTTGAAGTCCAGCAGCCCCTGCCGCATTGCCAGGGCGCTGACGAAGCACTGCACCGGCGTCTTCTGCGGCATCCCCAGCGCGGACAGCAGCGCCTTGCCGAACTGCAGCCCGGTCAGGTCGACCAGCAGCGCCGACAGGTCGCCGCCGGCCATCGCCATCTTCACTTCGCCGTTGCCGTTGCCCAGCAGGCTGGCGAACGAATTGCCCGTCGAACTCGATCGCCCCCACGCCGCTGATGGAGCCGGCGCCCTCGAACGTGTGCGTCGCCGCCATCAGGCGCGAGACGTCCAGATTCTGCAGCCGGATATCGGCCCGAGCGCGGACGGACCGAGCGTTGAGGGGGGTGAGGTCGATGTTGCTTTCGAGGCGTCCGGTGCCGACGCCGAAGCTGACGGGATGGATCTGGATGCGCCCGTTCACCACGTCCAGCACGACGGTGAGGTTATCGAGCGGCATGTTGCGGCCCTCGATATGCGCGCCGCGATAGCGCAGGTGGATGTCCGCCCAGCTCAGGCGCGGCACCTGGATCGGCGTATTGGGCAGCAGCGTGGGGCTCTTGTTCGCCGCATCTGCCTCCTTCCGTTGCTCGGGCGTGGCGTTGCGCGTGTTGCGTGCCGGTGTCGCCGCCGATGAAGCCGTTGAGGTCGGTGAGGTCGACGCGGGTGGAACGCAGGTCCATGGTGACATCAGGCCTTGGGACGACATCGGCCTTGGCTTGCTGCCCGCCTCCGCTGCCTGGGCGAGGTGCCGGGCTTTACGGTGATGGTACCGGCAATGTCGGAGCTGCCGAGGCGGCCGCGGATATCGCTGAAGCTGATATTGTCGAGGCCGTGCAGGTCGAGCTTGCCAGTGACGTCATAGGCCGGGGTCTTCGGGATCGGAAATCCGACCAGCGGTTCAAGCCGCGCCATGTCGGGGCCGGAGAGTTGCAGCGTCACATCGGCGCCGGCCAGCGCCATCGGGTCCTGCAGCGTGCCCTTCAGCGCGACCTGCGTCGGGCCGTTGGCGATGGCGAGATCGACCGGCCAGGGATGCTCCTTGTCCCGCAGCGACAGCAGCGCGCCACCGACGAGTTTGCCGGTGATGGGCTGGCCGGCATAGCGGCCGTTCGCCTGGACGACGATGCGGGCCTCATCACCTTGGCCCTCGGTCGCGACCTTGGCGGTGAAATCGGCTTTCAGCGGCGGCATCACGGTATGCACCGAACCGTCGTCGATCCGCAGGTCGCCGATCTTGATGGCGGGACCGCTGCCGCCTGATGTCGACAGGCGGAAATTCGCGTTGCCCGGCGCCGTTTCAGCGGCATAGACCTGCGGCGCGTCCAGTCCGATCAGCGGCAGGACCAGCCCATGCCCCTCGATCCAGCCCAGGACATCGGCCTGTACCGTCAGGCGCCGGACGGTGGCCAGCGGTGGGTCGGCGGAGGGCCAGTCGGGCGGATTGTCGAGTCGTACGCCGTCGGCGGAAATCGTAACGACCCGTCCCGGCCAGTCCAACATGCAGATGTTCGATGGTGACCTTCCGGCCGGTGGCGGCCGAGGCTCGCGATTTCAACAAGCGGGATGAACCAGTCCCAGTTCCAGAACGCGACGAGCGCCGCGATCAGCAGAACCGGTATACCGACCCAGGCCAGCCACCTTGTTGCCCGCGACACTCCCATACCGGCGAAACAGCAGGGGCGGGGGACGGTTTGTTTTCACCGCCATCACTTGCTGGTTTACGTTCTGTGGTTGACGTCCATTGGGTGACGTTCCGCGTGTTGGCGCGAGATCGTCGAAAAGCGCAATGGCTGCTGCATCGCCGAATGGATGCCCCACCCATCTTTGCGACGGTCCGCTCAGTACTCCGGCCGTTCGTTGCGCAACTGCGTGTCGTTAACCATTTCATGGATGCGGGATCATAACATGAACATAATCGGAATGACCTAAAACAGCCCTCGTCGGCGGGGATTGCGTGGAGGCATCGTCCAACGCAACGACGCCGCCATCTTCAACCGCGCTTGGTCAATACCGGCTCATGTCTGGCGTGATCCGCAGGAGGCAAAGCGGATCGCGGGGCTGGCCGATGAAGCGGGCGCGCGGACCGAACGGATGATCCGGTCAGGGAAATCGTGACGCGCGTATTGGCAATCGTCAGGAGGAAAGACGCCGGCCTACCCCGCCAGATCGACGTCCAGCCGCTCCACGATCACCGTCCCGTTCCCCCGCAGCCGCACGACGTTCACCGTTTTCGCCAGATCCGGCGACCCCGAATAATACGCCGGCACCGTCGTCCCCGTTCCGACCGCCGCCGCTCGGTTCCAGTGTCCCAGCGCCAGGTAATCCGCGCGCGTCGCCTCGATCTCTGCATTGCTGAATCAGCCACGAGGGCCGCAGCGGTTCGACCCCGTCGTCCTCGTAATGACCATGCGCCAGGGTGATGTGCCAGCGTGCGGAGCGGGGGCGGGGATCGCGCAGCGGCACCATGTTGCTGTAGTCGATATGCGCGTGACCCCAGATCTCCAGGTCGTGGCTCGGGAAAGTGGATCGCCAGGTCATGCGTCAGCGCCGATGATTGGACATGATCGGCAGCTTGTCCAGCCCGCCGCGGCGCCAGACGGAATCCGGCGTCAGCGGATCATGGTTGCCGGGCAGCACGACCACCGGACGCCCGCAATCGGCCAGCATGTCGACGCAGCGCGCGACCAGCGCCGGCGACTGGCGGTTGCTGTCGAAAATATCCCCGACCAGCAGCACGTAGTCCGCCTCGTGCGCCTTCGCGGCGTCCAGCACGACCCGCAGGCCGGTGGTGCCGTCCTCTCCGTAAGGTCCCTGGTGCGGGTCGTCGTCGACATGAAGGTCGGAACTGTGAACAAGCACAATGTCGGCGGCCAACGGTCGGGACCCAATCTGTTGCGATGCGGCATGAGACCAACCGGTGCGCCGTCCGTCAACCGCGGTGGCCGGTTTGGCGGCGCTGCGCATCGCGCGTAGCATCCGCGGCAACCACAACAGAGGAACCGCATGCCATGATCGATCTGCACTACTGGCCGACGCCGAACGGCAAGAAGGTGACGATCCTGCTGGAGGAGGCCGCGATCCCCTACAACATCGTGCCGGTGCAATATCGGCCGCGGCGATCAGTTCACCGACTGAGTTCCTGAAGATGAACCCCAACCACCGCATGCCGGTGATGGTCGACACCGCACCCGACCGGCGGCGGCGAGCCGATCGTCGTCTTCGAATCCGGCGCGATCATGATGTACCTCGCCGAGAAGGTCGGCCGCTTCTATCCGCAGGACCTCCGCGGCAAATACGCCGTCACCGAATGGCTGATCTGGCAGATGGCCAACCAGGGCCCCAAGAGCGGCGAGTGCGGACATTTCCGCCGCCTCGGCGACAAGCAGGGCGACCAGTCCTATGCCGTGCGCCGCTTCACCGATGAGGTCAATCGTCTGTATGGCGTGCTGAACAACCGGCTGTACGAAAGCAGCTACCTCGCCGGCGACGAATACACCATCGCCGACATGATCTGCTATCCGTGGACGGTGAACTGGGCAGGCGCAGGGCCAGGACATCGAGGAATTCACATACTTCAAGCGCTGGCAGGAGGAACTCGCCGCGCGCCCGGCCGTGCAGCGCGGCATGGCGGTCGGCGCCGACCTGTCGGAGGACCCGTCGAAGCTGTCGCCCGAGGAACAGGAGCGCCGCGCCAAGATCATGTACAACCAGCGCGCCCGTCCGGTGAAGCCGCGTAACGCGTAGCCGGACGATCAAGGATCATGGCCGAAGTGGAATGTTTCTTCGACTGCTCCAGCCCGTGGACCTATTTCGCCTTCGAATCGCTGCTGCAGATGCAGCAGGAGATCGGCGTGACGATCGAATGGCGCCCCTTCCTGGTCGGCGGCGTGTTCAACGCGGTGAACCCCAGCGTCCATAACTCGCGCGACAAACCGGTGCCGGCGAAGGCAGGCGTACAGGAAAAAGGACCAGCAGGACTGGGCCCGCTACCTGGGCCTGCCGATGCTGTATCGGCCCACGCGTGTTTCCGGTCAACAGCGTCAAGGCCATGCGCGCCTGCATCGTTCTGGAGCCGGAAGGCAAGCTGGTGCCCTTCGCGCGCGCCGCCTTCAAGGCCTACTGGATCGACGACAAGGACATCTCGCAAGCCTTCGGTGCTGACCGAGATCTGCGCCGGTCTCGGGATCGATGCCGCGCAACTTACTGGCGGCGATCGATCAGCAGCCGATCAAGGACCGGCTGCGCGCCAACACGCAGGAAGCGATCGATCGCGGCAGCTTCGGCTCGCCCACGATCTTCGTCGGCGGCGACGACATGTATTTCGGCAACGACCGCATGCCGCTGATCCGTGACGCCGTGCTGCGGCGACGCGGCGGGTAGGCGCCGGCACCGGTTCCGCCGGCACTGACTGTAAACTGCGCCTCCGTCCCCAAAGCGGTGCCTGGCTTGTCTCGATGCGGATGAAACCGCGCTGTCCGACGGAACGGGGCGCCAGCCAAAGCTGCCGGCCGCTACGGCGGAAGCCGGGTTTCATTCGGGGGTTCTGGATTTCGTCGAAATGGCACTGTGTATGGGGCGAAAAAACCGGGACTGCTGCCCAATTCTCGACGGAGGCGCGCACTTTACGCACTTTAAACAATTTCCGACGTGACGTGGATGCCGGATTTCTGTAATCTGACAACTAAGCTAGCGCAATTGTGCGCCAAACGAATTTATATCGCAAAGTTGGGTGGCTCCTTTGGATGCTCCCTGAGTTGTTAACCTTTGATTAAGCGTCGCCTGCTACACATACGGACAAACGAGCACGGGAACGCAGTTGGGAACGATCTGGCTGGCATATATCGTCGCGGCATTCGCGGCATCGGCACTGTTCGTCGCTGCCGGCTGGCGCAGCCGGATGTCCGCGGAAGCCGGTGCAGCCCGGTCCCCCGCATGGATATGTCACCCTCCGGCCGACGTATCGGCCGATCAGGCGCTGTCAACCGGGGACGCGGCCGAGGCGATCCGCATCGCCCTGCAACGCCTCCGCTCCCTCATCCGGGACCAGCATGCACGGGTCGACGTGGCCACCGAACCAGGCTTGTTGGTCCGGGCACGGGGCGATGTACTGGCGGATATGGCCGCGGAGCTTCTGGCGCTGGGCGTCCACGCCCGCCCGGGCGGGCGCTTCCTGGTCACCGCGTCGCGTCACGCTGGCCGCGTGGCCATTATCCTGAGCGACGATTGCGCCGTTTTAGGATGCCGGCCTGCGCCGCAGCCAGGCCCGCACTCTGGCGCAGCGCGTGGCCTTGCAGGGCGGCTCGCTGGAGGTCATCACTCAGCCCGGGCAGGGCACGACGATGACGATCCGCCTCGCCTGCGCCCCGGATGCGCCATACGACGTGACGGCCCCCCCAGCGATACCCGAACCGGCGGCTCAGCTCCGGTAGGAGCCGTTGATGTCGATGTAGCCGTGCGTCAGGTCGCAGGTCCAGACGGTGGCCTTGCCGCGTCCCAGGCCGATGATCGATCGCGATCTCGATCTCGCGGCCCTTCATGTGCGCGACGACCGGCGTCTCGTCGTAGCCGGGGATCACGCCGCCCTCGCGCGCCATCCAGACGCCGCCGACGCCGATCGACAGCTTGTCGCGGTCCGCCGGCTCGCCCGCTTTGCCGACCGCCATCACGATGCGGCCCCAGTTCGCGTCCTCGCCCGGCGATCGCGGTCTTCACCAGCGGCGAGTTCGCGACCGTCATCGCGATGCGTCTTCGCCGAGCGTCGGCGTTGGCCGCGCCGGTCACGTCGATCTTCACCAGCTTCTGTGCGCCTTCGCCGTCGCGCATCACCTGCAGCGCGAGGTCCAGCAGCACGTCGTTCAGCGCCCGAGCGAAATCGGCCAGCATGCGGTTGCGCGCCGCATTGCCGTCGGCGGACGGGATGCGCGGATGCTTCGCCTGCCCGGTGGCGATCAGCAGCACGGTGTCGGAGGTGGACGTATCCGAATCGACCGTCGTGCAGTTGAAGCTGCGCATCGACGCCCTTCTTCAGCATCGTCTGCAGCGCATCGGCCGGGATCTTCGCGTCGGTGAACGACGAAGCACAGCATCGTCGCCATGTCGGGCGCGATCATGCCGCTGCCCTTGGCGATGCCGGTGATCCGCACCGTCGCGTCGCCGATCTTCGCCGTCCGTGTCGACGCCTTCGGGAACGTGTCGGTGGTCATGATGCCGCGCGCCGCCGCTTCCCAGCCGTCATCGCGCCAGCGACCGCATGCAGCGCCGGCAGCGCGGCGATCAGCTTCTCGTGCGGCAGCACCTCGCCGATCACGCCGGTGGAGGCGACGAAGACCTGCTTCGGCTGGCACAGCCCACCAGCTTCGCGGCGGCGGCGGCGGTCGCGGCGCAGGCGTCGCGCCCGGCCTTGCCGGTGAACACGTTGGCGTTGCCGGCGTTCACCACCACCAGCCGCGCCTTGCCGCCCTTCAGCGCCTCCCGGCACCAGTCGACCGGCGCTCCGGGGCATTTGTTGGAGGTGAACACGCCGGCGACCGTGCTGCCCGGCGCGACCTCGATCATCACCAGGTCGGTTCGCCCCTGGTAGCGGATCCCCGCCGCCGTGGCGTTCAGGCGAACGCCGGCGAGCGGCGGCAAGTTCCGGCAACGGAACGGCGAGCGGCGAGACGGCGGTGGCCATGGTTTCCTTCCCTCTTCGAATTCGGGCCCTCGTTGAGTCGTGCGCGTTACTTGGCTTCGGCGGGCGGCGGCACCGCCGTGTCGGTCGCGCGGACCGGCGAGCCGTCCAGGTTGAACCGCTCGACCGTCACCCGCTGCGCGCGCCTTGGCGACTTCCTTCTGGACCGCCGCCTTGATCATCTGCTGGCGCAACTGGTCCTTCGCCTGATCGAAGCTGGGCGGCGTCCGCGGTCCGATGATCCAGCGTCTGGATCACATGCCAGCCGAACTGGGTATGCACCGGCGTCGGCGCTGACCTCCTTGTCCTTCAGCGCGAACGCGGCGTCGGCGAATTCCGGCACCATGTCGGTCGTCTTGAAGAAGCCGAGGTCGCCGCCCTGCTGCGCGGCGCCCGGGTCCTTGCTGTACTGCTTCGACAGCGCGGCGAAATCGCCGCCCTTCTTCAGTTCGGCGATGATCTTCTTCGCGGTCGCCTCGTCCGCCACCAGGATGTGGCGCGCATGCACCTCTTCCTCGCCCTTCTTGCCGGCGAATTCTGCGTCGTAGCGCGCCTTGACCGCTTCATCGGTCACCTGCGGGCGCACCACCTTGTGACAGGAAGGCGGACTCCAGCGCGCGTTCCTGCGCCGCCTTCATCGCGCGCTGCACCGTCGGGATCCTTGTCGAGGCCGGTCTGCTGCGCCTCCAGCAGCAGGGCCTGCGCGTCGATCAACTGATCCAGCAGGATCGGATAGACCTGCTGCGGCGGCATCTGCCGCGCCTGCGGCAGCGACTGCGCCGCGTCCTTCACGTCGCTCAGATGGATCGGCTGGCCGTTGACCGTCGCCAGTACCGGATCGGCGGTCCGGCTGCTGCGCCAGGACGGGCAGGGCGCTGCCCGACAGCAGCGCGCCGCCGAGGCACAGACGGGCAGCGAACGAACGGCGCATCGAATGACAGGACATCCATAACCTCGATAAAAAGATCGAACCGCAAATCGCGGCCGCTTATGACTGAAGCCTCGGCTGCCTCACAAGCGCGGCTGGGTGTCATCTCATGCCGGCCAGCCAGCGGGCTGATGCGTGTATGGTTCGCGAGGTGGGCGCACGAGATCAATACCAGACCACCGGCGCGTCAGCCCCAGTCGATCGCTCTCTAGCGCTGGAGCTGGGCCGAAGGTCCGGGATCCATGTGCAGATGCGGCCCGGTGTCGAGTTCCGACCCGTCGAGATTGAAGCGATGAATGACCAGCGAGTCCTTGGCCTGGTCGATCGCCTTCTGCACCACGTTCGCCAGCAATTGCTGCCTCAACTGATCATGCACCTCGGAATAGCTGGGCGGTGCTACCAGGCGGCGTTCCTCGACCTTGATCACGTGCCAGCCGAATTCGTTGTGGATCGGCTTCGGCGCGACCTGACCCGGCTGGAGGGAGAAGGCGACGTCGGCGAAGCCCGGGCCACACCTGCTCGCGCCGGAAGAAGCCCAGGTCGCCGCCTTTCGCCGCGTCCGGGTCCTTGCTGACGACGCGGGCGATGGTGGCGAAATCGGCGCCGTTCTTCAGGTCATCCAGCACTTTCAGCGCTTCCGCCTCGGTGGTGACCAGGATGTGGCGGGCGTGCACTTCCTCGGTCGCCGGGCGGTTGGCGAATTGCCGGTTATACAGCGCCTGGACCGCCTGTTCCGTGACCTGCGGGTTGGCGATCGATCCCAGATAGGCCCCTTCCAGGATCTTTTCGGTCGCTTCCTGGATCTTCTGCTGCACCTCTTTCGTCTCTTCCAGGCCTTTGCGGCGCGCCATGATGACCAGTGCCTCGTGGTCGATCATGCGGTCGAGCAGGACGGGGTAGAGCGTGTCGAAGGGCATGTCGCGCAGGTTGGGCGGCAAGGTCTGCGAGGCCTGGGCGAGGTCGCTGAGATAGATCAGATGGCCTTCGACACTGCCGACGACCGGGTCGGCGTTGCCCTGCGCCGGGGCCGCGGCGGGATTGCCGGCTGGGGCGGCCTGCGAGGCCGGCGCGGCCGTGGTCCCGGACGGTGCCGGCTGGGTGGGGCCGGCGGTGCCACCTGGGAAGGTGCCATCCGGGACGGTGCCGATTGGGCAAAGCCGGTCAGCGGCAGGCACAGCAGCATGGCAGCCAGGCCGGCTGCAAACGCGGCGTGACGGATCGGGGTGTAGCGATCGGAATGAAGTCGGAACGGGCGAGGAACATGGAGGCGAGCGCATCGCAACTCCGGCGACGCGCCGGCTTTGCACGGTTCTGGCGCGTCACCCGACGCTATGCCCGGTTGCGCGGCGCAGAGCCAGAAAAAGCGTGAGTCGAAACGACATCCCCCGGCGTGTCGGCTTCGAATAAACCGTTTCTTCATCTTCCGGTCATTCAATGAAAAAACCGGCGGGGATGGGCCCCGCCGGTTTTCAACCTGGAGGTCGTTGATGCGTACGTTCATCAACTTCCTGCTGCGGATTGTGGTGGTCGTGACGATCAAAGTCAAGATCATCCGCAAGAAGCAGTAGGAGAGGAGCCGGTCCCTGAGGGCACCCCAAAGGGCCGGCTCACCTCCGGGGACATAAGCGCGGCAGCCTCGAGCCGTTGACAGCGCTGCCGGCACCTTCCCATCCTCGGCCAGGAGGACCGTCATGCCCGAGATTTATGTTCACGCCGTCGAAGGCCGCTCACTGGACCAGAAGCGCGGCCTGATCCAGGACATCACCGCCGCCGTCGTCAAGCATTTCAACGTCGACGCGGACTCCGTGATGGTGCAGATCGTCGAATCCTCGAAAGAGAACAAGGCCAAGGGCGGCGTGCTGTTCAGCGAGCGTTGAACGGCAACAGGTGACGCAGGACCAACTACAGCATCCGCTGCAGGATCAGCTTCTGCACATCCGACGTGCCCTCGTAGATCTGGCAGACGCGCACATCGCGATAGATCCGCTCCACCGGGTAGTCCGCCAGGAACCCGTAGCCGCCCAGCGTCTGGATCGACGCGGTGCAGATCGCCTCGGCCGCCTCGGAGGCGAACAGCTTGGCCATGCAGGCCGCTTCCAGCGCGGGCCGGTCCTCGGCCTTCAGCCGCGCGGCGTAGAGCGTCAACTGGCGGGCCGCCTCCAGCCGGGTCTTGGCCTCGGCGAGGCGGAAACCGACCGCCTGGAAGTCGATGATCGAGCCGCCGAACGCCTTGCGTTCCCGCGCGTAGCCGATCGCGTACTCCAGCGCCGCCCGCGCCATGCCGACGCTTTGCGCGGCGATGCCGATGCGGCCGCTTTCCAGCGTGGAGAGCGCGATCTTGTAGCCCTCGCCCTCGGCGCCGATGCGCTGGTCCTCGGGGATTTCCATGTCCTCGAAGGTCAGGGCGCAGGTATCGGAGGCCTTCTGACCCAGCTTCTCCTCGACGCGCGCGACCGAGAAGCCGGGATGCGTCTTGTCGATGACGAAGGCGGACAGGCCCTTCTTGCCGGCCGCCGGATCGGTGACGGCGAAGAACACCAGGCTGCCGGGATGCGTGGCGTTGCTGATGAACTGCTTGGCGCCGTTGACGATATAACGGTCGCCCTTCTTCACCGCCCGGGTGCGCAGATTCGACGCATCCGACCCGGCCTGCGGCTCGGTCAGCCCGAACGAGCCGACATGCTCGCCGGTCGCCAGCTTGCGCAGCCAGCGGTCCTTCTGCGCGTCGGTGCCGTAGTTGTTGATGACGATGCAGGTCGGCGAATTGTGCACCGACACCATGGTCGAGACCGATCCGTCGCCGGCGGCGATCTCCTCCAGCAGCATCGCGTAGGTGACCGGGTCGATCTCGCTGCCGTCCCATTCGGCCGGCGTCGTCGCGCCGAACACCCCGAGTTCGCCGAGTTCGGCGATGATTTCGGGTTCGATCCGGCTTCTGCTTCTCCCGCTCCGCCGCCAGCGGCGCCAGCCGCTCCTGGCTGAAGCGGCGGATCATGTCGACGATCATGGTGTCGCCGTCGGGCGACACGGACGGGGTGATGCTGTCGGGCATACGGGGCCTCGTTGGGTTGCGGACGCCAGACGCCAGCGATCTACACCTGCCGCTGCCACGGGTCCATCGAATGCAGTCGTGATGCGTGTTATAGACGGCCATCTCCTGCGTCCGGGACGGAAACCATGCGCCTGCTGATTGCCGCGGTCCTGTCGATCTGCGTGGGTGTACCTACCTGATTAGCCGACAGGGCCTATCCAGCCATCACCCGTTCGACCGCCACTGCGCGACAATCCATTTCGTACTCCAACCCGATCACCGGCGGTCGGCAGAAGTGCCACGTCAACCCATGGCGAGCAGCACCGCGCCTGACAATCTCGCTACCGAGGAACGGATGCACATCATACACCGTATAGACCTGCACGCCCGTCGTATCCGCCCACACAGCGCCGACCGCCTGCATCCGCGCCTGCATGACGTCCAGCACGAAGCGCGCCTTCTCCAGTATCGCATCGGCGGTCGTCTCGCCGTGTCGCACCGTCTTGTCCTTGTACGGGCCGGATCCCTCCCGAGCCTCCCCGCTGCCGGCGATGACGAAGGAGGCAGGCACCTCGGGCGTTGGTCGGACGAAACTGAAGGCGTGGAATGACGGGCCGGCGGGTTTATCGATCTCCGGGCAGACATTGCTGCGTGCAACAGGGTTTTTGTCGTTGGCGAAGATCCCCCAGCGCTCCAGCGTTCCGCAGTATTCGCGGTTGAACGCAATGAAGCCGGCATCGGTGAATGGCGCCGGTGATCGCAACTCGCAAGCGCAGAACGCGGTGAGTGGCAGCCCTTCCGCCTTCAGATAAGCTTCGATCCGCTTGAAACCATCCAACAGCGCTACTGGGTTGGCGAACCGCACCCGCTCGACGGCAAACCCCGGCAATGCCGCAATGCCGGCGGAATACTGAAACGGCCCCGGAATATACCGATAGCCATGGAAATCGGTTGTCATGCGTGCCTCTCCTCCCCCAATGCCTCCATCGCAGCGCGGAGGCAGTCGTCCACGCCGGGAATCCGGTTCAACGGCGCGCCGTTTTCCTGCATCAAGGTAACCGGATCCCTGGCGATCCCCGGCGCGGGTGGAGTTTCCAGGAAACCGCCGATCCAACGCCCCCGCTCGCACCATCGCCGATCCCAGCGGCCGCGCGAGGCGCTGATACAGCGCCAAGCCCTTCGTCGATGTCACGCCCGGCCAGCGCATCCGTCAGCCACGCGCCATTCAGGGCCGCCTTGGTCACGCCGGCCGCCACGTGCGGCCGCGCGACGAACGCGGCGTCGCCCGACAAGCGCGACACGGCCAGTCACGATCTGCGGTGAATCGAGGTCGAAGATCGGTTGGAAGAACACCTCTTCCGTTCCGTTCATCACCGCCTCGAATGGCGGCGGCATCTGGTCCCGCACCTCCTGCCGGAATGCGGCGATCACGTCCGGGCGGATCAGCGGCGGCGGGATCATCAGCCCGTGATACTGGCCGGTGGCATCGGTGCACATGTCGCGCAACGCCTCGGGCGATCCGATCGGATGATACCACATCCAGTTCAGCGCCCGCTTACCGACGCCCGCATCGTCGTCGCGGCCCGGCACCGGGTAGGCCAGGATCAGTTCCCGCCCCGGCAGATAGAATGAGAAATCATCGAAGATCGTCTGCCTGACCAGCGCCGGCGCGTCATGCTCCGGCATCAGGCCGCGCCATGCGACATAGCCTGCATACGCCGGGTCGTTGCCAGGAAAGCAGCAGGCCCGCACGGTGGAGCGCAGCCCGTCGGCGCCCACCAGCAGGTCGCCGCGCACCCGGCTGCCATCGGCAAAGATCGCGGTCACGCCGTCGGCGTCCGGGTTCCACCCCGTCCAAGCTGCATGCCGCTACGATAGACCTCGTCCGGCAGCAGCGACCGCAATTCCTGGTACAGGCGACCCCAGGAACTCATGACCTTGCTGAACGGCAGTTCCACCGCGATCGCACCGTCCCGTCCGAGGCAGATGCGTCGCCGGATCGGCACGCCGATCGACGGATCTACCGTCGAGCCGACGCGCCGCATGATGTCCATCTGTTCGGGATGCGTGCCGACCCCGACGCCCCGGCTGGCCAGGTCGCGGGGACTGCGCTCGAACACCGTGACGTCCCAGGCCGCCTGACGGAGCAGAAGTCCCGGTGAACAACCCGCCGAGCGACCCGCCGATGACGAGGGCGCGCCGCATCAGGCCAGCAGGTCCTCGATCCCCTCGACCACCGCGTCGACGCGCGATGTCCGGGTCGATACGCCGTCATAGGATCGGCCGAAATTCGACTGCGTGCTGGCGGCACACGCTGTCGTCCACCAACCGGCGCAGCGCCGCATCCAGTGCCGTCGCGTCGGAATCCGGCGACAGGCCATGGCCCATGCCCTGGGAGGCGACCCGGTGCAGCGTCATCATCTGCTCCACGAACACTGGCAGCATGAGCAACGGCTTGCCGTTCAGCAAGGCCGGTATCGCCGCGTCGGCACTCTGGCAGATCACGATGTCACTCGCTTCCATCAACGCCGAACGGTTGCCGCTCGTGGTGACTCGCATGTGGGCTTGGCGATTTCCGCAGCCAGCGCCTCGGTCATGCCGGACCCCTGAAGCAGCGTAGGCAGGCCGAGGCGAGCCAGGACCTCGATCAGCGGGCCGATCGCCGGATGGCGCGCATCCAGATCGATGTAGATACGCTCGCCTTGCCCCTCGGGCCATTCCCCATGCGGCCCCGCCGACTGCCAGGAACACCTCTCCATACCATTCCCCATCCGCTCGGATCGGATAATGATCGAGTTCCGGAAACGTGCAAAGGAAGCTGGGAACGCCGCGGAACAGGTCGCGTAGCGCACGCAGGCCGGGCGCGTTGCGGCCCATCAGGCAGGCGTCGATCACCGCGAGCACGCGTCCTTCGGCGTCCGCGGCGGCGCCGGGCGCGACCTCGGCCCAGGGGCGCAGCAGCGGCATGGGCCGATCCGCCGGCGGCAGGCTGTAGCCGTCGCCGACCGCTGGCCTGCGGCACCCCGGCGAGGCGGGCGGCCAGCATGGCGGTGGGCGCGAAATCGGTGATCAGCAGGTCGGGCGCGGTCTGCGCCAACAGCGCCGACCAGCCATCCAGCAGCGGGTTCAAGGAGCCTGGCGTCGCATAGCCGCCCAAGCTGCAGCAGATCGGCATAGGTGATGGCGATGAAACCGGGCGGCGGCGGCAGGCCCCAGACCGGCGATTCACGCATCGGGATCCCGACCGAAGCAGCGAGCGCGGTGTTCAGCGGCGGCGGCAGGGCCAGGGTGATCTCATGCCCTCGTCCCGCCAGCGCAACGGCAAGCGGCAGCAGGCGGTTGGCGGTCGCAGGTGCCGCGGGACAGTTCGCCGGCCAGCAGGATGCGCTTGCCGGCCACCGATGCTTACCGCCGGTCCAGGCTGAGGCGTCCGGCCCCGTAGGCGACGATCTGCAGGAACCCGCCCGCCATGCACACATTCTTCCAGAAGTGGATCATGTTGTTGGCGTCGCCGGGATGGTAGTGCGCGACAAAGGCCGTCACGATGCACCATCCGGCCAGGATCAGCGCCGTGATCCTGGCGCGGAAGCCCAACAGGAACAGAGACGCCGACGCCGATCTCGATCGACCAGCGTCACGGCATAGGCGCACGCCCGGCAGCGGCAGGCCTAGCTTGGCGAAGTAGGCCATGGTCCCGGACGGGTTCATGGCCTTGCCGATGCCGCCATGGATGAAGATGAAGCTCATGGCCAGGCGGCCAACCAGCGCGATCCAATCCATGGCGCGTGCCCCCTTCAGCCGACGATTTCGGTGCCGGCGAAGAAGTAGGCGATTTCGGTCGCGGCATTCTCCGGCACTGTCGGAGCCGTGGACCGAGTTGGCCTCGATGTTCTCGGCGAACAGCTTGCGGATGGTGCCCTCGGCGGCGTTGGCCGGGTTGGTGGCGCCCATCAGTTCGCGGTTGCGGGCGACGGCGTTCTCGCCTTCCAGCACCTGCACGACGACCGGGCCGGAGGTCATGAACGTCACCAGGTCGCGGAAGAACGGACGCTCGCTGTGCACGCCATAGAAGGCCTCGGCCTGGGCCGTGGACATGTGCAGGCGCTTCTGGGCGACGATGCGCAGGCCCGCACCCTCGAACACCGCGTTGATCTTGCCGGTCAGGTTCCGCCGCGTCGCGTCGGGCTTGATGATGGAAAACGTGCGCTCGATCGCCATCGCGACCTCCTGTCTGTATTCGGTTGCGGCGGCTCAGTAAGGGTTTGCGCGCGGAAGGGCAAGGCGACATCGCCGAACGCCGTCCGATGCCAAATCTGTGTTCCTGAATCCGTTTCCGTGCTTTAACGGCTTCATCCAATCACGGGTGGGGACAGGCTTACGTGAGCAAGATCGCAGAAGAGGCGCATGAGACGATCCATGAGCATGGCGGTCACGCCGATCCCTATGCAAAACGTGTCGCAGTCCTGGTCTCGGCCCTCGCGGCGGCGCTGGCGCTGACCGAGATCGGCGCCAAGTCGACGCAGAACGAATATCTGAAGGATCACATCGCCGTCTCGGATGACTATGCCTATTACCAGGCCCGCGGCGTACGCGCCCTGGTGAAGGAGTCCGAGGCGAGCGGTGCTGTCGCGCATGCCGAATGCCGACGACCCGAAGGTCCAGGCCGATATCAAGGCCGACAAGGAATATTCCGACCGGATGCGCGACGATCCGAAAAGTGGCGACGGCATGAAGCAGTTGCTTGACCCGTGCGAAGGAGCTTGAGGAAGCGCGCGAGGAAAGCTTCCACCACTATCACATCTACGAGTTCTGCGGCGGCGCGCTGGAGATCGCGATCGTGCTGGCCTCGGTCGCGGTGGTGACCCAGATTGCTCCGCTTGCCCTCGCGGCGGGGGCGATCGGCGGCGTCGCCAGTGCGGTGGCGTCGATCGTCGCGCTTGGCGTGTTCTGATCCGCGCGAAGGAACCGGCTTGGCGCGGCGTGACGGCGGCGCCATAACCGGGGCATGGCGATCCTCGATATCCACGACCTCAGCGCGGGGTTGCGCGGCACGCAGCGCCTGATCGGCATCGATCTGGGCAGCAAGACCATCGGGGTCGCCTTGTCGGACGTGCGCCGCCGGCTCGCTTCTCCCTATGCCAGCCTGCGCCGGCGCAAGCTGACCGAGAATGCCGCCGAGATCGGCGATATAGCGCTGCGGGAGGGCGCGTTCGGCCTCGTGGTCGGCTTGCCCCTGTCGATGGACGGAACCGCTGGCCCCGCGGCACAGGCCGCTCGCGACTGGACCCATGCGCTGACTGCCGCGCTCGGGCTGCCGGCCGCGCTGTGGGATGAGCGCCTGTCTAGTGCGGCGGTCAATCGCGGCCTGATCCAGGAGGCCGATCTGTCACGCGCTCGGCGCGCCGCGGTCGTCGACCGTTCTGCTGCCGCTTGGATGCTGCAGGGCGCGCTGGATGCGGTGGCAGAACGAGCGAGTCGGACCGAGGTAGAGGACGAGAAGTAGGGCCCCTCGCGCTCCCCGTCCCGGCCCCCCGCGTTCAAACTGCTCGGAAGCTACGAAACTGCCACGGATCTGTCGTATCGAGATCCTCCGGGAACAGCCGGCCGCGGCCGGTATAGGCGCCGACCATGTCACCCAGATACGATTCGGCCACTGACAGGACCGTCTCGTGATCGAGATGATCCGCCTCCATCACGCCAGCTCACGACGGCTGCAACGCAGATGAATGATACGAAGCGGAGTCAGGCAGCGAGACGACTGGTCTCATCATATAAAGTATTATCCGATACTTCAACGATCCTGGCGCGATCGAAGCCGTTGAACGCGGTGCGCAGGCAGGCGCCGTAGGCCCCGAGTTGACCGATCTCGATCCAGTCGCCTTCCGCGATGTCGGCAGGCAGGACGAACGGACCGCGCATGACATCGGCGCTGTCGCAGGTCGGGCCAAAGAAGCTGAACGGAACGGTTTCCACCGAAACCGCGCCGGCCAGGACGGATCATCCGCACCGGGTAGCGGAAGCCCAGCGCGCCGGCATCGGACAGGCCGCCGTAGACGCCGTCGTTGATATAGAGCGCGTCGCCCCGGCGCTGCTGCACCTGCACCACCACCGATCGCCCCCGCGGCCACCAGCGCTCGGCCGGGTTCGGCCCAGAGCCGAGCGTTCGGGCAGGTCCAGGCGATCGAAACCGTCCTCGATCTCGGCGAAGAACGCGCCGAGGTCGGGCGGGTCCTGGTCCGGATAGGCCACGGGAAAGCCGCCGCCGACATCGACGATGTCGATCGCAACGCCAGCAGAACGGATGATCTGCGCCGTCAGGTCCAGCGCATCACGCCAGGCCAGCGGATCGAGGCACTGCGAGCCGACATGGAAGCTGACGCCCAGCCGAGCCGCGGCCGGACGCGCGGCACGCAGCAGACGCAGCGGCCTCCGTCGCATCGGCGCCGAACTTGCCGGACAGATCGAGCCGCGCCCCGCCCTTGGGCAGCGCGATGCGCACGATCAGACCCGAGCGCGCCGGCGACGCCGGTGGCGGCGATCTCGGTCAGGATCTTGTCCAGTTCCTGTTGCGTATCCAGCACGAAATCGCGCACGCCGTGCTGCGCCCATGCCTCGCGGATCGCGCCGCGGCTCTTCACCGGGTGCATGAAGTGGATGTCGGCGTCCGGGAACATGTCGCGGACGAGACGGATTTCCTGCGAGCGAGGCGCAGTCGAAATGCCGGACGCCGCCGGCCGCACAGCGCACGCAGCACGGCCGGGTCGGGATTGCACTTCACGGCATACAGGACGTCGCCGGGAAACGCCTCGATGAACGCGGCGCGCGGTGGCGGTCACGGTGGCGGGGCGCAGGCAGTGCACAGGCTCCTCCGGCCGGTCGGCGGCGACCACCTCATCGACGGTGGGGCGGCGCGCGGGAGCGCTGGCCGGACGGGAAGGCGGCGGAGGGGCGAGACGGCTTGGACGGGTACGGATCACGACGGACATCGAGGCAATCCTCACGGACTAGCCGGGCACGTCGGCAGACGGGCCCAGTACGGAACGGGGATTTGAAGGCCGCGAGCGCGCTGTGGCGCTTCGGCGTCGGGCTTCAGACGATGCCGGTGGTACTTCGCATCGCGTTGCTGCGGTCGGACATAGGCGTGTTCCCTAACGACCCCGGCCCACGGTTGGCCGGACCTATCGAAAAGGACGCGTTTACGTCGTTGCTGTGCCCCAGGGATTCCGAGGGCTCGCGGCACGTGCGGATGCGTCATCCGCCCCGGGTGAGGAGGCGAGGCGCGGTATATAGGGCCGTCAGCCCGCGCTGTCATGCGTTTTAAGAACGCGGGCCTGCGTGTGTCGCATGTCTTGGGTAAGGACGCGTCACAGGCGTCCTCCCGGCCAGCGCCAGGTATTCCCAGACCATCGTCGCGGCGGCCAGGGCGGTGATCTCGGCATGGTCATAGGCGGGCGCGACCTCGACGATATCCATGCCGACGAAATGAACCGGCCCGCAGCCCGCCGCAGGATCGCCTGCGCCTGCCAGGACGCGAGGCCGCCGATCTCCGGCGTGCCGGTGCCGGGGGCGAAGGCCGGGTCGAGCGCGTCGATGTCGAAGCTCAGATAGGTCGGGGCGTCGCCGACAACGTTGCGGATCCGATCGGCGACGGCGGCAGGCGAGGCGGCGTGCACATCCAGCGCCGAGAGGACCGTGACGCCCTGGCGCACGCGTCCAGTCCATGACGTCGTTCTGCACCGGCGAGCGGATGCCGATCTGGATCATCCGGTGCGGATCGACCAGGCCTTCGCGGATCGCGTGGTAGAACGGCGAGCCATGTGCATAGGCCTGGCCGAAATTATCCGGCCATGTATCGACATGGGCATCGACATGCACCAGCGCCGACCGGCGCGCCCAGGCGCTTTCGCAAGGCGCGCAGCAGCGGCAGGGTGATGCCGTGCTCGCCGCCGAGGGCGATCAGGTGGCCGATGTCGGCGGCCTGCGCCTCGATGGCGGCGAGGCTGGCGGGGATGTCGCCCAGCGCCAGGCTGAAATCGCCGATATCGGCAAGGTCCATGCGCGCCGGCTCGACCCGGTGCTGCGGGTGGTCGCCATCCGTCAGCATGCGGCTCGCGCGGCGGATCGCCGCCGGTCCCTCCCGCGTGCCGGCGCGGTTGGTGGTGCCGAGATCCAGCGGCACGCCGGCGACGACGAACGAGGCTGTCGGGTCGCTGCGCGTGACGCCCAGGAAGCCGGGTGGAACGGCGTAGGTTGGAGTGCCGGCCATGAATTCTCCGTTGCGCGTTGGACATGCTTGTCCACGGTGGGCGTGTCTGATCATATCGCGGCAAGCAAATCGATAAACGGGACCGAGACCATGCTCCAGGAAGCCGCGTTCTCTGCTGCCGTGTCGGATGCCGTTCGTGACGAGGCGGCCCTGCGCGCCGCCCTGGCAGAATGCGACATCGCCCCGATGCTGATGGTGCTGACGCAACTCAGCGGCGACCTGACGATCCTCGATGAAGTGGCGCCGCATATCCAGGGCGCCTGGAGCTTCATGGAGGCGGTGCCCGAGGATCTGAAGCAGACGGTCCGCGATCGGCTGGTCGCAGTGCTGAAGGACTATGCCGCAACCGGCCGCAAACCGCCGAAGGACCTGCCGGAGGAGACGCTGCAGCGGATGATGAGCGCGGGTGTCGGGGCAACGGTGCCGGAAGACTACATCCCGCTGCTGGTCGAGGAGACCGACCTCACCGGCAACGACAGCCGAGCGGAGCACTGGCATCGGCGGCCGGATGAGGAGACACTGGCGAAGTACAAGGTGGCGATCATCGGCGCGGGATTCTCCGGCCTGTGCATGGCGATCCGGCTGCAGCAGTTGGGGATTCCGTTCACGATCTATGAGAAGAACCCCGATGTCGGCGGCACCTGGTTGGAGAATCGCTATCCCGGCTGCGCGGTCGATACGCCGAACCACTTCTACTCCTACTCGTTCTTTCCGAATTCGAACTGGACGCGCCACTTCTCCCGCCGCGATGAGCTGCTGGCCTATATCCGGTCCGCGGTGGAGCATTTCGGACTGCGGCCGCATATCCGGTTCAATGCTGAAATAACCCGCGCGGCGTTCGATCCGGCGCGCGCGGTCATGGGGGCTGACGTTCGCGAACGGGGAGACGGCGGAGGCGAAAGCCGTCGTCAGTGCTGTCGGCCAGCTCAACCGGCCATTCGTGCCGGAAATCAAAGGGGCCGACCAGTTCCGCGGGCCGATGTTCCACACGGCTCAGTGGGATGCTTCGGTCGACCTGAAGGGCAAGCGCGTGGCGCTCATCGGCACGGGCGCCTCGGCGATGCAGACGGGGCCGTCGATCGCGCCGGAGGTGGAGCGGCTGCTGATCTTCCAGCGCACGCGGCACTGGGCCGCCAATAACCCGAACTACCACAAGGAAGTCACGCCGGGGCAGAGATGGGCGATCGCGCACGTGCCCTATTTCGGCAAGTGGATGCGGTTCCAGTTGTTCTGGGCCGGCTCCGACGGGTTCCATGGGACGCTGAAGGTCGATCCCAACTGGACGCAGCCCGAGACGTCTCTGAACGAGGCGAACTGGAACATGCGCCAGATGATGATCGAGCATATCCGCTCGGAACTGGGCGGCGACGAGGCGCTGCTGGCGAAGGTCGTGCCGCCCTATCCGCCCTACGGCAAGCGGATGCTGCGGGACAATTACTGGTACCGGATGCTGAAGCGTCCGAATGTCGACCTGGTGATCGAGGGAATCGACCATATCGAGGCGGACGCCATCGTTACCCGGGACGGCGCGCGCCATCCGGTCGATGTCATCATCCTGGCCACCGGGTTCACCGCCTCGAAGATGCTGTGGCCGATGGATATCGAGGGCCGTGACGGGCAGACAATCCGAGGTGTGTGGGGCGACGACGATCCGCGCGCGCATCTCGGCATTACGGTGCCGGGGTTCCCGAACCTGTTCCTGGCGTATGGGCCGAACACCAACCTCGCGCATGGGGGGAGCATCATTTTCCATAGCGAGTGCCAGGTCCGGTATGTAACTCAGGCGCTGATCGACATGATCGAGAAGGGGCTCGACACGATCGAGGTCCGGCCGGAGGTGCATGACGCCTATAACCGCAAGGTCGATGAGGCGCATCGCGGGATGGTCTGGGCGCATCCTGGGGTGACGAGCTGGTACAAGAACAAGGATAACCGGGTGACGGTGACCTCGCCGTGGACGCTGCTGGATTACTGGAAGCTGACACGGCGGTATGTGCCCGAGGAGTATGTGGCCGGACGTGTGGGGCGAAATCTGGAGATTGCCGCGGAGTAGGGCGGCAAACCATGCGCTGACCCTCTTTTCTTCTGTTCTCCCCCGCGCCGTTCCGCGCTATGTGGCCCCGCGCTTCCAGCAAGGACCCCTGATCGTGCCGAGCAAACCGCTGACCGAAGGTCAACGTGCCTATGAAGCCAAACGCGCTGCCAAGGCGGGAATGAGCCTGGATAAATGGCTCGACCTGAAGGAGAAGGAGGCAGCGGCCGAGGCTAAGGCGAAGGCCAAGGCCGAAGAGAAGGCGCGGGATGCCGGCAAGCCGACCAAGCCGCCGGGGTTTTTCGCTCGGCTGATGGATCGCGCGCACAAGCCGCTTGGGTCCTGAACTCGCCGCCCACGCGGATTGGAGCATCGATCCGCGGAAACGCTGGATCACCATCGCTCGTCGGATTTCCTCAGGCTGGGTGCTGACGGCTCCGGAGCCGGTGGGTGAGCCGGGGACGCTGCCGGAGCGATTGCTGGACTTGGCCGGAGGCGGGCCTGTGGTCCTGGGTGCCGATCTGCCGGTTGGCCTGCCTCGCGCCTATGCCGCCGTTCGGCCCGAGGCGGATTTCCTGGAATTCCTGCGCGGGATTGCCGCGATGCCGGATTTCTTCCGCGTCTGCGCGACGCTGGAGGATATCCGCGCCGACCGCCCTTTCTATCCGGCGCGCGGCGTGGCGGGAATGACGCGGCTGTCGCATGCGGTGGCGCTGGGCCTGGCCGATGCGGCTTCCCTGAGTCGGGCCTGCGACCGTGCGACGGCGGAGCGGCCAGCCGGGGCGCCGCTGTTCTGGACGCTGGGGGCCAACCAGTCGGGCAAGGCCGCGATTTCGGCGTGGCAGACGCTGATCCTGCCTTCGCTGTCGACCGGAAGGCTGCTTGTGTGGCCATTCGAGGGGCCTTTGTTCTCGCTGCTCGCGCCCGGATCGGTCGCTGCTGGCCGAGACCTATCCCGCCGAGGCGTTGCGGCACCTGGGACTCCGGCTGCGCGGCAGCAAGCGGCGTCAGGCGGATCGGGTTGCTATCGCCGATGGTCTGCTGGCGGCGATGGACCGGCTGTCGGTCTCGCCCGACACCGGGATGCTGCGGGCCGTGCACGACGGTTTCGGCACCGATGCGGCCGGTGAGGATCGGTTCGACAGCGTGCTCGGCGTGCTGGCGGTGCTGAATGTGCTGGCCGGGAATCGTCCGGACTCGGCGCCCGACGATCCCTGGATCCAGAGATGGGAGGGCTGGGTGCTGGGCCAGACCGCGCTGCCGCGATCGTTTGGGGTGGCAACCTCTCGCCGTGAACGATGTCTCGGGGAAAAATCCAGCTCCTGATCAGGTCGACCTGATCCAGTCGCGCTGCCCCTTCGCGCCGGTTCGATAACAGTACAGGGTTTCGTTTCCAGGCAGTTATGGCTGCGGGATAGGAATTGCATAAAGGTTACGGATCAAATCATTATTTTGCTCGTATGTGCAAAGAAGTCTGGCGTCGCCCAATCGTTTTATGATTTAAACGAGATTATGAACATCAATCCCTGGCAGAATGAATCCGCCCGCGTCCGCTTTACCGGCGAGAATGCCCCAGTTCCGCCGGATCGTTGTCCGCGGCGCCCTGTTGGAACTCGTGACCTTCGGGTTTTACCGCTTCTGGCTGGCGACGGAGATGCGGCAGTATCTCTGGTCGAGCACCGAGATCGACGGGGATGCGCTGGAATACACCGGGCGCGGGAAGGAATTACTGCTGGGCTTCCTGGTGGCGATGGCCATCCTGGCGCCGGTCTTCATCGCCTATACTTTGGCTGGGCTGGCGTTCGAGCGGGTGAAAGCGTTTGCGAGCCTTCCGCTCTATCTGTTCTTCTATGCGTTCGGCCAGTTCGCCGTTTACCGAGCGCGGCGTTATCGCCTGACGCGGACGATCTGGCGTGGCATTCGGTTCTGGATGACGGGGTCCGGGTGGTCCTATGCTTGGCGTGCGCTGCTCTGGACTTTGCTTCTCCTGCCGACGCTGGGGTTTGCGTATCCGTGGCGCGCGGCCGCGCTGGAGCGCTACAAGCTTGGCCATACCTATTACGGCAACCTCGCCGCCGGATTCGAAGCCAAAGGCGGCCAGTTGTTTCGGCAGGTCTGGTGGATCTGGCTGTTGGGGCTGTTCGCGCTGCTGTCGATCATCGTCGTTCCCGTCGTGGCCGTCGGTCCTGAAAACGCACGGGGTTGCGCCGCGGCCCCTCTGCTGTGGCTGGGGAGCCTGGTGGGGCTCATTGCACTGCCCTTCCTGCATGCGATGCGGGTAGCGACGGAATGGCGTTGGTGGGTCGGGGGCATCCGCTTCGGCGGCCTGGGTGTCGCCTGCGAACTGTCGCGCAAGGCTCTGGTCGGTGTCTATTGGGCGATGATCGGGATCATGCTGCTGATCTGGTTGGCTTTCAGTGCGGCATTCGCCGGCCTGATGGTGGCGCTGTACCTGGGACCGCTGCGCGGCGTGCCGCCGAAACTGTTCTTCGCGCATTTGCCGGTCTGGTTCTTCGTCCTCTTGGGCGTATTGTATGTGACATTCCTTCTCGTCCAGGGAACGGTCTTGCGCATCTACGCGCTCCAACGGGTCTGGCGCCGGATCGCCGATGCCAGCCGCCTGCGGAATGTCGCCGCGATCCAGGATGTGACAGCGGCCGGCGAAGCCGCCAGCGCCCTGGGTGAGGGTCTGGCAGACGGACTCGATTTCGCGGGATTTTGAGCGATGTCCGATCCGGCCGTGTATTTCGATGGCCGGTCGAGCCGCCGGCATATCGTCAGGCTGCAATTCAATGAGGGCCTGACGATCCTGGAAGCGGGCGTCACCCTGGTGGCGTGGCCGTATGCCGACATACGCGTGCTGGAGGTTGGTCCGTCCCAGATGCGGTTAGGCTGCATCTGCGCGCCGCCGCTGGCACGGCTGGTGCTGCAGGGCCGCGACCACCAGGATGCCATCCGGATGCTATGCCCGAATCTGAGCGCGCCAGGCGCGGGACTGCCCGTTTCGTCGCGCCGCATCGTCGCGTGGTCCCTGGCTGCGGTTTGCGTCATGGTTGGCGTGATATGGTTCGGCATCCCCATCCTGGCCGATGCGGTGGCGGACGCCGCGCCGATCGGTCTGGAACGATTGCTGGGGCAGGTCGTCGACCGGCAGGTGCGCGCGGTGTTCAGCGGAGCGCCCTGTACCAATCCCGATGGTCAGGCGGCCTTGATGACGCTCGTTACCAAATTGCAGTCCAAGGCACGCTTGACGATCCCGCCGCAGCCGGTGGTGCTGCAGTCGTCGATCCCGAACGCATTCGCTCTGCCGGGCGGGCGCGTTTACGTGCTGTCGGCGTTGCTGGGCAGGGCGCACTCACCCGATGAACTCGCCGGCGTGCTGGCACACGAATTTGGCCATGTCGCCCACCGTGATGGGCTGCGACGGCTGATCCGTGATGGCGGGACGGGGTTTCTGGTCGGTGCGTTGTTTGGCGACGTCACCGGCGCCGGTGCGGCGCTGTTCGTGGTTCGGTCATTCCTGAACGCGGCCAACACGCGGGAGGCGGAAGCCAATGCGGACGCGTTCGCGATCACTGTCATGCATGGCCTCGGCCGCCCGACCACGCCGATGGCGGAATTGCTCGAGCGTATCGCGGGTCCGGAGGATGAAGACTTTGCCTTGCTGCGGGATCACCCGCTGACGCGGGAGCGTTCGGAGCGGCTGCGGGAAAACGAGCCAACCGTGAAGGGGGCGCCGTTGATCAGCGACTCAAAATGGGCAGAATTGAAGGGTATTTGCGCACGTAGAGAGGGCAATTGACGCCAAACGCGTGCGGACTCCTCAGGGCCAGCGGACCTCGGGCGGCAGGGACATCAGGATCGCGTCGACATTGCCGCCGGTCTTCAGGCCGAACAGCGTGCCGCGGTCGTGGATCAGGTTGAACTCGACGTAGCGGCCGCGGCGGATCAGTTGGTGTTCGCGGTCCTCCTGCGGTCCAGGGTTCATGCATGCGGCGGCGGATGATGCGCGGATAGACGTCCAGGAATGCCTCGCCGACGTCGCGGGTGAAGGCGAAATCGGCCTCGGCATTGCCGCTGAAATGATGGTCGAAGAAGATGCCGCCGGCGCCGCGCGGCTCATTGCGGTGGGGCAGGAAGAAGTAGCGGTCGCACCATGCCTTGAACTTGCGGATAGTAGCCTGGGTCGTGGCGGTCGCATGCGGCTTTGAGCGCGGCGTGGAAGTCGGCGGCGTCTTCCTTGGCCTGCGGTGTGTCGAGCCGCATCGGCGTCAGGTCGCCGCCGCCGCCGAACCAGCCTTTCGTCGTCACGAGCATGCGGGTGTTGAAATGCGCCGCGGGCACTTTGGGGCTGCGCATATGGGCCACGAGGCTGATGCCGCTGGCCCAGAAGCGCGGATCTTCCGCCGCACCGGGAATCTGTGCTCGGAAATCCGGGCTGAACGTCCCTGCAACTGTGGAGACGTTGACGCCGACCTTTTCGAACACGCGGCCATTCATCAGGCTCATGACTCCGCCGCCGCCGTCGGCGCCGTCCTCGGTGGGGCGTTGCCAGGCGGTGCGGCGGAAGCGGCCAAGGGGTTTGTTGGCAGGGGTGTCGCCGCCGAATGCGTCCTCGATCGCCTCAAAGGCGGCGCAGATCCGGTCACGCAGAGATTCGAACCAGGCGCGGGCAGCCGGCTGCAGGGCAGTGTGCGACGTGGCCCGGGGGCCATCGTCACCGCCATTCAAGGGTGGTGCAGAAAGATTTTCGGTCATATGGGCTTGTTCCTGGGCCAACCTCGGGGTAACCCCCTGCCGCCGGACTGTTGCAGAGGCGGCGTGCTGCGGCCAGAGTGCGCGTGGGCATCCTGTCGGGCAACCTGATGGTTCGTTCGGGCCGATCGAAGGGTTGGCCCACGGCGGGATACGACCATGTCCGCGCCGTTTATGGCATTGTGAGGGAAAGTATGGCCGAACTCGTCTGCCGCCGTTGTTCATCACGCCCCGACCGATCCTTCCAAACGCGATTTCCTCTCCCTCGTTGCCGCTGCCGGCGCCGCGATCGGTGTCGGCGCCATCGCCTGGCCGTTCATCGATTCGATGAACCCGTCCAAGGACGTGCTGGCGCTGTCATCGGTCGATGTCGACCTGGCGCCGGTGGCCGAGGGTTCGGGCATTACGATCGTATGGCAGGGCAAGCCCATCTTCGTGCGCCACCGCACGCCGGTCGAGATCAAGTCAGCCGAGGATGTGCCGCTGAACCAGCTGATCGAGCCGCAGGCGGATTCGGCGCGGGTGAAGGCCGGTCACTGACCAGTGGATCGTGCTGATCGGCATCTGCACGCATCTGGGCTGCGTGCCGCTGGGCAACAAGCCGTCCGATCCGCGCGGCGAATGGGGTGGCTGGTTCTGCCCGTGCCATGGCAGCCAGTACGATACCTCCGGGCGCGTGCGCCATGGGCCGGCGCCGCGAACCTGCATGTGCCACCTTACGCGTTCGAATCCGACACCAAGATCAAGGTCGGCTGAGTCCGCACCGCTCCGACCAGCGACAGGGAGACGAACATGGCTGGTCTGCATAAGAGCGAAATCGCCAATCCGGTGATTGAACTGGATCGACACGCGCCTGCCCATCTTCACGATGATGCAGAAGGAGTACGGGGTTTTTCCGACCCCGAAGAATTTCAACTACTTCTGGAATTTCGGCGCGTTGGCGATGGTCGACCTGGTGATCATGATCGCCACCGGCATCTTCCTGGCGATGAACTACCAGCCGAACACCGCGCTGGCGTTCGACTCCGTCCAGCACATCATGCGCGACGTGAACTACGGCTGGCTGATGCGCTACGTGCACCAGAACGGCGCGTCGATGTTCTTCATCGTCACCTACATCCACATCTTCCGCGGCCTGTATTACGGGTCCTACAAGACGCCGCGTGAGCTGCTGTGGATGCTGGGCGTGGTCATCCTGCTGCTGATGATGGCGACCGCGTTCATGGGCTACGTGCTGCCCTGGGGCCAGATGTCCTACTGGGGCGCGACCGTCATCACCAACCTGTTCTCGGCGTTCCCCTGGTCGGGCCGAAGATCGTGACGCTGCTGTGGGGCGGGTTTCGGTCGACAACCCGACGCTGAACCGGTTCTTCTCGCTGCACTACCTGCTGCCGTTCGTGCTGGTCGGCGTGGTCTTCCTGCATGTCGCGGCGCTGCACATCACCGGGTCGAACAACCCGCTGGGCATCGACGTGAAGACCCCGCAGGACACGCTGCCGTTCCATCCCTACTACACGATCAAGGACAGCGTCGGGATCTGCGTCTTCCTGATCGTATTCGCGATCTTCGTCTTCTTCTGCCCCGAACTGCTCTGGGCGATCCGAACAACTTCATCCCGGCCAATCCGCTGCAGACACCCGCGGATATCGTGCCGGAATGGTACTTCCTGCCATACTACGCGATCCTGCGGTCGGTGCCGAACAAGCTGCTGGGCGTGTGCATGATGTTCGGCTCGCTCCTGGTGCTGTTCGTGCTGCCCTGGCTCGACACCTCACCGGTCCGCAGCGCTCGGTTCCGGCCGACTGTATCGCAAGTTCATCTGGCTCTGGTTGTCTCGTTCGTCGTGCTGGGCTGGTGCGGCATGAACAAGCCGGAAGGCATCTGCGTGATCCTGAGCCGGATCGGGGCCCTGTATTACTTCGCGCATTTCCTGGTGATCCTGCCGCTGCTCGGCAAGCTGGAGCGACCGTTGCCGCTGCCTGAGAGCATCAGCAAGCCGGTGATCGGGCGCGGCGGCGGACCGCTGCCAGTTGGGGCTGCCGCGAAGCCGATGGAGAAGGCGTGATGCTGAAGTTGCGTTCCCTGGTCGCCGGCGCGTTCGCCGCCGGCCTGCTTCTTGCGGGCCCGTTCGTTCCCGGGGCCGTCCCCGCGGCGCTTGCCCAGGACGAGCCGCAGATGCCGAATGAGAACTGGAGCTTTAACAACCTCTTCGGCACCTACGATCTGGCGGCCGCGCAGCGGGGCTTCTCGATCTACCAGCAGGTCTGCTCCAACTGCCACTCGATGCAGTTGCTGCATTATCGCGACCTGTCCGGCATCGGCCTGAACGCCGGAGCAGATCAAGGCGATCGCGGCGACGGTGACGGTGCCGCAGGGCGTGGACGACCAGGGCAATCCGAAGGAGGGGCCGGCGACCCCGGCCAGATCAGTTCAAGTCGCCGTTCGCCAATCGAGAAGGCGGCGCGCGCGGCCAACAATGGCGCTCTGCCGCCCGATCTGTCGCTGATCGTCAATGCCCGTGAGGGGCATGCCAACTACGTCTACGGCATCCTGACCGGCTTCCCGAAGCCACCGGCCGGGTTCAAGATGCAGGACGGGATGAACTACAACAAGATGTTCCCCGGCCATCAGATCGGCATGCCGCAGCCGCTGCAGGACGGCACCGTCGATTATATCGACGGCACGCCGAACAACCTCGAACCAGGAAGCACATGACGTCGTCACGTTCCTGTCCTGGGCTGCGAACCCCGAAACGGCCGAACGCAAGCAGATCGGCGTGCGGGTCATCCTGTTCCTGATGTTGATGACCGGCGTGACCTACATGGTGAAGCGCAAGGTCTGGTCGGATGTTGATCACTGATCCGGGACCACTGATCGCATGATCCAGCCCGTTATCGGCATCATCGGCGGCTCCGGCCTGTATGACATCGACGGGCTGGAGGACAAAGGCCTGGCGCCGCGTCGAAACGCCCTGGGGCGAGCCGTCCGACGAACTGCTGTTCGGACGGCTCGGCGGCATCCAGTGCGTGTTCCTGCCGCGCCACGGACGGGGGCATCCGACCTCTCCGACGCATCTGAACTATCGGGCGAATATCGATGCGCTGAAGCGGTCCGGCGTGACCGATGTGCTGTCGCTGTCGGCAGTCGGCAGCCTGCGCGAGGATCTGCCGCCGGGGCATTTCGTCATCGTCGACCAGTTCATCGACCGCAGCTTCGCGCGGGAAAAGAGCTTCTTCGGCGACGGCATCGTCGCCCATGTCTCCATGGCGCATCCGGTCTGCGCGCGGCTGGGCGATGCGCTGCTCGGCGCCTGCCAGCGGCGCTGGCGCCTGCCGGTCACCCGCGGCGGCACCTATCTGGTGATGGAAGGCCCGCAATTCTCCACCAAGGCGGAGAGCGAGCTTTACCGGTCCTGGGGCTGTTCGCGTCATCGGCATGACCAACATGCCGGAGGCGAAGCTCGCGCGGGAGGCGGAGCTTTGCTACGCGACCGTCGCCATGGTGACGGATTTCGACTGCTGGCATCCGGACCACGACCACGTCACGGTCGAGGCCGTGGTCCGCGTGCTGCTGGACAACGCCGACAAGGCGCGGGACCTTGTGCAGACGCGTCGTGCCAGCGATCGGGCAGCAGCGCGAACTGTGTCCCTGCGGGTGCGACCGAGCGCTGGACAACGCGGTGATCACGGCGCCGGAGCGGCGGAGCCAGGGGTTGGCCGCCAAGCTGGATGCGGTCGCGGGGCGCGTGCTGGGCTAGACGTGAATCTCGCTGGTGTCGTCTCGATTTCGCGGGCAGCCACCATACCGACCCTGCGCGCATACCGGTCAGCCCGTCGGGAGACGCCACCGAGCTAGCGGCTGGCCTCGGTGTCCAACAGCGGCTGCGGGCCGAGACCACGCAGGGCCGCAGTGGTTTCGACCGCGTCCTTCACTTCTTTATCCGAGGCTTCGGCAGCGCCGGCGCCCAGTTTGATCGATCCGTCCTTGGTGGGCACAGTGATCGGGGCGACGACGACAGGGACCACGCCCTTCTCGTTCATGCCCAGCTTCTGTGCCACATTGGGGGCGACATCGACGATGCGGCCGGCGACATAGGGGCCGCGGTCCTCGACCTTGACCGTAGCGCTCTTGCCGTTCGCCAGATTGGTGACCTTGGCGACGGAGCCGAGGGGAAGCTGTTTACTGGCGGCAATGTCGGTGTTGGGGTTCATCCGCTGCCCATTTGCCATTTTCCGGTTGCTGAAGTGGGCGGCGTAGAATGACGCGTGTCCCTTCTGTTTCCGGCCGGACGTGTCGTCATGCACGCCATGTGATGCTGGAACGGGAGGCAGTTGGCTGAGCTGTTCGGCGTGTTGGCGTTGAGCCGGGTCATCGGCTGGCGATACCGAATCCGCCAGCGCCGGCGGAATTCGCGGACAAGCGACAAGAACGGTCCCAAGGAGCAGGGCAAATCTCAAATGTGCGCGCATGGCCTTTCAACTGCTTTATGTCAAATCACCGGACGCCAAGACGGATGAGACGACGCTTGGTTCCTCAGGCAGGCGGGATTCTGAAGAAAACGTGACTTGTCGTGCTTTGGCGCGATATACGGGCCTGACCGAGGCACGAGCCAGGCGGACGCATCAATGCTGGACCTTTTTGGTATCACCTTCACGACGATCGTCGTCTTCTTGCTTGTGATGCGATCGATCAGCATGGATCGCGCAGAGCCGTGGTTCCAGACATTCAAGCGCCGGGACGGTTCGAAAGAGGCTGCCGCCAAGCCCTGGCAACGCGGCCGGTAGACGAGGAGGAGGCCCCTCCATGCTGCGCAGCCTGTTGATGCTTGTCGTCTACATGTCCTTCCTGGGCGTTAGCCTGGCTGTGCCGTACGTCGCCACGCTCGGGTATGTCTGGGTCGATATATTTCAGCCGCAGACGGCGTCGTATGTCCTGCTCAATACGCTACCCGTCGCAATGATCATGGGGGCGGCGGCCTTCACGACCTACATCATGATGGATCGGCGTTCCCCACCTCCGGTGACGCTGATCTTTGTGCTGCAGTTAACGTTTGCGGCCTGGGTCACGCTTACGACTGTCTATGCGGTCGCGGGGCCGGTTGCGTGGGAGAAATGGAGCTGGGGGTTCAAGACGATTGTCTTCTCCGCCTTCGTACCGTTCGTCATACGCTCGCGCGTGCAGATCGAGGCGCTGATTCAAGTCTATGTTCTGTCCATGGCTGCCAATTTCATCCCGTTCGGCGCAAAGGTGCTGATGTCGGGCGGTGGCTATGGAATGAACCTGGGTCTTCAGGCGGGGAACGGCGGGCTGGCAGAGGGTGGGCTGCTGTCGACGGCCTGCCTGATGGTCATTCCCTGGTTGTTACATTTGGCAAACCACACGCGCCTTCTGCCCAAGTGGAAGCTGGTGCCGATCGCATATTGGGGAATGGCGGGCCTCGCCATCGCCACAGCCGTGGGAACCTACGAACGCAGCGCGCTCATCGGCATGTGCGTGCTGGCCGCGCATTCCTGGCTGCGTGCTAAAAAGAAAATGCTGCTTGGCGTGGTCATCGTTTGCGTGGGGTTGGGCATCGCTTACAAGGCCAGCTCCGGTTACGCGGCGCGTATAAGCACGATCGAGGACTATAGCTCCGATGGGTCAGCCTATGTCCGAATCCTGATCTGGAAATGGACGCTTGGATTTGTTGCCTCGCATCCCGCTGGCGGGGGGTTCCAGGCCTATACGACAAGCGTCATCGAAGTGCCGCAGCTCGGCAGTTCACCCGCGCACGAGGAATATGGAAGAGCCTACCACAGTTCTTACTTTGAAGTACTTGGCGAAGAGGGAATTCCCGGCATTGCGATGTTCTTCGGGATTACTGGTCTGGTACTCTTCCAATTACGGCGCGTTGCACGACTGGCCAGGCAGGACCCTGAATTCGCCTGGGTGGCGTCCTTGGCCAACGCGACGGAGGGCGGCCTGGCCGTGTTCTTCAGCAGCGGCGCCTTCGTGAGCATCGCGTTCCAGCCCATGCTGTGGTACTTCGTCGCCGTTCCTGTCTGTCTCCATGCCTATATGTGGCATTCGCAACGACAGGCAGCCCCCATGGCTCCGCGCTGGCGTGCATCGGGTGTGCAGCGGGTCGACGAGAGTTCGCCGCTGATGGACTGGCGCAGCAGGCGGGATGTGGCGGTCCGCCGTACCGCACTATAATGGCCATGACAGGGCGCATCGATATGACTGTCCACTGAAGAGCCAGCGGCACGATCTTGTTGCATCACGAACGATTCCACCGTCTGTTCCTGGATTGCCCGGCCACGCTCGATCGCCCTGGCGCCAGAGACATGGATCGGTACCATGTCCGATAAGGCCGAAATTCGACAGTTGACGGCCCTGCGGGGCGTCGCTGCCATGTTCGTGGTCATGTATCACTTCAAGAAAGAATTCGGGACGAGGATCAATCTCGATAGTCATACGCAGATATTCGAATGCGGATATCTGTGGGTCGATTTCTTCTTCATATTGAGCGGCTTCGTCATGGGCCTGGTCTATGCCGATTTCCTCGCGTGGCCCGTCACACCGCAGCGGTATCGCCAATTTCTGATAAAGCGCCTCGCGCGTATCTATCCGTTGCACATCTTCACATTTGCCCTGTTTATTCCGATAGAGGCGGCGAAACTGTTCCTCGCCTCCAACGCGGAGCCTGCGTTCTCCGTCAACAGTCCTGGGGCGATGCTCTCCAACATCCTTCTGATCCAGGCCTGGGATGTTCATTCGTCGGCGACCTGGAACCAGCCCGCATGGTCGATCAGTGCGGAATGGGCGGCCTATCTGCTGACCCCGATTCTGCTCGTTCCGGTGTTCCGGAGCCGCCCGGCCGGCGCCTGCGGTCTGGTGGGTGTGCTGGTGGCGGGACTGGTTTCGCTCGACGCCTTCCTAGGACATGGCTCGCTGGACTTCACGCATGATTTCGCTGTCCCGCGCTGTGTCCTGTCTTTCACGCTGGGGATGTTGATTTGTCGTCTGCGCAGCGAGGCCGGCCGACATCTGACGGCACCGATCGGCAGCGCATGGTCCGTCATCGGTTCGCTGATAGCCGTCGTTCTGGCCATGCATTTCCATATTGCCGACTGGGCGATTGCGCTGCTGTATTGCTGGCTGGTCGCGGCGATGGCAATGGGAAACGGGATCACGACCCGCTTGGTGTCGTCGCGTCCGCTCTATTTCCTCGGTGTGATTTCGTATTCGATTTATCTGGACCATGCGCTTGTCCAAAGAGCGTGGCAATTCGTCTGGTATAAATACGCCTCCCACCATTTCAACCAGGCTGAGTCAGTCGCTGCGCTGGTCTGTCTGCTGGGGCTGACGGTCGTGCTTGCCAGCCTGACCTATCGTTTCATCGAAGTTCCGGGCCGCAAAAACCTGCCCGAGTGGCTCAGCCTGGATGCCCGTCGGCCGGTGGCGGCTCAGCCGCCGAGCTGAGCGGCACCCGTCTTGGGGCCGCGATGCGCTCCCGCTTTCACTGCGCGCCAATCCGGCCCGTGACCGTATGCCCGATGATGGGAAGGTCATACGTCATCGCCTTGCCCTCCTGTTTCACCGAATAGGTCGGCTGGAAGATGTCGACGCGACCGTTGCCGTTTGCATCCCGTCCGTCATTCAGGCTCAGATCGCCGGTGATGGGGACGCTGTGGTCCAGCCGGAATGCCTCCCCGTGCAGCACGTTGTAAAGACGAGCCATCTGCGGGATGTCCTGCCAGAAATTCGCTTGCGCAACGACCATCGACACGCCTTCCGATTTCAGCAGCGACAGGACCGCCGCTTCATCCAGCCCCGCTTCCTTCACCCCGCGGATCCGTTCGACGGCAACCGTCAACAATAGCTTATCCGCTCGGATCAAGGTCAGGTCCGGCCGCTCCGTGTGTTCGCGGATCGCGAAGACGAAGTTCCCATCGCGATATCCGGCAAACAGAACGACGCCATCCTTGGGTGAATGGCCGGCAACATAGGCGGCGATATCCCGGTATCCCGTCACCACCGGGGGTGCCGCAAACGCCACGCTGTAGGCGTAGACCGCCACACCCGCCAGCAAGACCGGAGCACCACCCAACGCCAGACGCCGGCCGCCGAAATCCAATGTCATTGCGGCAAGAAATATCAAAGGAAATAATATGATGATGTCGTGCCGCGGCTCCCGCACCTCGATCAGCGAGAAGCAGATGTACCCGGTCACGATCCAGGCGATCAGCATCACTGAGAGCCACATCGGCAATCCCCAGCGCAATTGTCCCGCAACCAGCAACATCAGCCCGGCCATGGCAAGCAGCGGAATCGCATATCCCAATTGCCCTGGTATCTGCTGCGCATAGAACAGCCAGGCACCCAGGCTGAACCGAGGCAGATCGCCGGGACGCCCGGTGACCGAACCGAAATTGGCATCGCCGAAATGCGTGATCAGATACAGCGCTGGCAGTGCAAGGACGACGCCCAGCACCAGCACCGCCTGGATATGGCGGTCGAGAACCAGGCGCCATCCGCGCGCCCGGAAGGCAGCGACCGTAGCGGGCAGGACGAGATAGCCGGCGGTGTATTTCGTATAGATCGCCCCCAGCAGGGCGGCGGCGCTGAGGTAGAGGTAGACCGGGGCGCTTCTCTGCAGCCACATCGCCAGGAAAACCATGCCCGCCAGACCCATGGCATAGGCCGGAATGTCCAGCATGACCTGTCGCGACCAGAATGCCATTTCGGGTGCGCCGATCAGCATCAGCGCCAGGCCCAGCGCGGCGATCCGGCCCATGGCGAGACGTCCGAACGCGTAGGCCCCGAGGCCGAGCACAAACGCGAAGAAGCAGACGGCCAACTGGGCCGAGGCGTGGCTGACGCCGAATATCGCGAAGAATACGGCCTCCACCCCGTAGAAGAAGGGAGGGTAGAACAGGATCGTCAGCGCGGGGTAGCGGACATAGTAAGCCATCGCCCAGGCGGACGGATTGTGCAGCGGATGATCGCGCATCAGATCCAGGATGAACGCGCCGTTCAGCGCATGGCGCGGTGCGTCGCTCCAGAAGAAATCGTCTGCGGTCGGTGCTGTCAGGAACAGTCCGACCGCAGCCAAGAACAACACAGCCGGCACAAGCCAGCGAAACGGTTGCTGTAAGTCCTGTCTGATCCGCTGGGTCGTCGGCGTAGCGCGATCTGGCGAAGGCTCGGTCATACGCTTGCTCTGGGCCTCTGATCCGGCGCCAGACGACAGGTTCGGACGCGCTGCGCGCTTCTATCACAGGGTCCAGCTTCCTGTGCGCCACAACGCGTCCGTAATCAGCGCGGATCGATCATCCGCGCCCAAGCCTTACCCAACGTGTATTACCCAAGATGCTTCGCGAAGAACTCCAGCGTCCGCTGCTGCGCCAGCTCGTAGTCCGGCGCGCTGTAGCTGCCCCGCTCATCGCAGCCGAAGCCGTGCTGAGCACCCATGTAGACGTAGACTTCGACCTTCGGCTGCGCTGCGCGCACCGCTTCCACGTCCGACATCGGGATCGAGCCATCCTTCTCGCCGAAATGCATCTGCACCGGGCAATTCGGCTTCTCATCCTTCGTGCCCGGAATGCCGCCGCCATACCAGCAGGACGAGGCGGCGAACTTCGTCGTCCGCGTCGCGCCCCACCAGGCGACGGTGCCGCCGAAGCAATAGCCGACGATGCCCAGCTTCTTGCCGGCCAGATGAGCCGCCGCGGCCTCGACATCCAGCATCACCTGCGGGTCCGACAGCTTCATCCGCAGATCCCGCCCCTTGCCGATGTCATCCTGCGTGTAGCCGAGTTCCACGCCCGGCTGCGCCCGGTCGAACAGCGCCGGCGCCACGACCGCGTATCCCAGCGCTGCGAAACGATCCGCCATGTCGCGGATGTGGTGGTTTACGCCGAAAATCTCCTGGATCACCACAATACCCTTGGTCGCGTCCTTCGGACCCGCGACATAGGCTGAAAAACTGAAGCCGTCCGCGGCTTTCAACTTGATCGTCTCACCCATTCCGTCCTCCCGTATCCATGGAAATCATACGTGGTCAGCATGGCGAGAATACCCGATCCGTCAACCGCATCCGTGTGATGCTGGCAGCGCGGCCCATTTCATGGTTATGCAGTCGAAAAATCATGAGACAGATGGCTGGCACCCCCTCGGGGCATGACCGAGCAGCGTGCCCAGGATTATTGGGGTGTAGGAGGCCCAAGACCATGCATCGTCGCGCCGCAATGCTTCTGATCCCTCTGGGACTGCTGTTTCTCGCCGCGGCCGCCGATCCACCCCCAACGCCCGCGCCAACGCCAACGCCAACGCCGACGCCGATGACGGACATCGTTGCTCAGCGCGGGGACATCAAACTGACGGCGACCGATGTGAGTGCCATGCTGGCCAGGTTAGACCCGGCGGTGCGCGCCAAGGCCGACGCCAGTCCCTCCGCCCTCGCTGCCTTCGTCCGTCAGCGGATTCTCGACGACGCCCTGCTGGCTGAGGCGAAGGCGAAGGGCTGGGACCAGAAGCCCGACATCGCACAGCGCATCAACGACGCGCGTGATGTGGTGATCGTGCAGACCTATGCGACGTCCCTGGTGCCGCCTGACCCAAATTTCCCCACCGACACGGTCGTCAGCCAGACCTATGAGGCCAACACGGCGCGGTTCATGATCCCGCGCCAGTATCATCTGGCGCAGATCGCGTTCCTGGTGCCGCAGAACGCCCAGCCCGAGGTCGATGAAGCCGCCCGCAAGAAGGCTGCCGAACTGCGCGCCCAGGCGGTCAGGCCGAAAGCGGACTTTGCGCAACTGGCGAGGAAGAACTCGCAGGAGCGGAGCAGCGCCGAAAAGGGCGGCGACGCCGGCTGGGTGCGTGAGGATGCGCTGGTGCCGCAGATCCGCCAGGCAGTGGCCAATCTGAGCGACGGCGCGATCAGCGAGGTCATCCACCTGCAGGACGGCTATCACATCATCCGCCTGCTGGGCACCAAGCCGCCTGAGCCTGCGCCGCTGGAGGACGTAAGGCCGCAAATCGTCCAGGCATTGCAGCAGGCCCGCACCCAGCAGGGCATCCGCGCCTATGTCGACCGCATGCTGCAGGCGGAACCCATCCAGTTGAACGAGATCGGCCTCGCCAACCAGGTACTGGTACAAGCCCTGACGACTACGCCGCGGTGCGTCCCCCTTCGAGATACGCCGCTCGGATTTCCGGCCGGGCCAGCAACTCCGCGCCCGTGCCGGCCATCGTGATCGCGCCGTTGACCAGCACGTAGCCGCGATGCGCCAGCCGCAGCGCCTGATAGGCGTTCTGTTCCACCAGCAGCACGGTCAGGCCGGTGCGCGCGGTTCAGTTCGCGGATCGCACCGAAGATCTGCCGCACCACCAGCGGCGCCAGGCCCAGCGACGGTTCGTCCAGCAGCAGCAGCGTCGGCCGCGACATCAGCGCGCGCCCGATCGCCAGCATCTGCTGCTCGCCGCCGGACAGCGTGCCGCCGCGCTGGCTGATGCCGCTCCTTCAGGCGGGGAAACAGCGTGAAGACCTCCTCCAGCAGCGCCGGCGATGTCGGTGCGGCCGGCGACTTCGGCGCCCATCAGCAGGTTCTCGTGCACCGTCATGCGGCCGAAGATCCGGCGGCCCTCCGGCGCCTGGGCGATGCCGCGGCGCATGATCGCGTGGGTCGGCCAGGCGGTGATGTCCTGCCCTCGTGGACGATGCGGCCCGACGCGCGCCCGCGGGTTGCCGCAGATCGTCATCATCAGCGTCGATTTGCCGGCGCCGTTGGCACCGATCAGCGTGACGATCTCGCCCGGATCGACCTTCAGGTCGATGCCGCGCAGCGCCTGGATCGCGCCATAGAAGGCGGACACGCCGGACAGGGACAGCAGCGCGGTCATGCCGGCCGCCTCGTCTTCGTCGCCCTCGCCGAGATAGGCGGCGATCACGGCGGGGTCGGCGCGGACCTCGGCCGGCGTGCCGTCGGCGATCTTCTTGCCGTGATCCAGCACGACGATGTGGTCGGAGATCCGCATCACCACGCCCATGTCGTGCTCGATCAGCAGCAGCGAGCAGCCGTCGGTCGCGGATGCGTCAGCAGCAACTCGTTCAGCTCCTCGGTCTCGCGCGGATTGAGGCCGGCGGCGGGTTCGTCGAGGCACAGCAGCACCGGATCGATGCACATGGCGCGGGCGATCTCCAGCCGCCGCTGCGCGCCATAGGGCAGCGCGCCGGCGGGATCGTCCGCTCGATCGATCAGGCCGATCGCGATCCAGCCAGTGCCGAGCTTTTTCCATCGCCGGCCGCTTCGGCGGCTCGGATAGCGCGCCAGGCCCAGCACGGCGAGCACGCCGAACCCGGTCGCGCGCCATCAGCATGTTGTGCTGCGCGACCAGCAGGTTCTCCAGCACGGTCATGCCGGCGAACAAGCGAACATTCTGGAAGGTGCGCGCGACCTTGGCGCGCGACGGCGATGCGATGGCCCGGCATGCGGTGCAGCGCGAACGTCGCGCCGTCGCGATGGGTCAGCGCGATGCCGCCGTCGGTCGGCCGGTAGAAGCCGGTGATGCAGTTGAACACGGTGGTCTTGCCGGCGCCGTTCGGGCCGATGACGGCGGTGATGTCGCCGGCGCGCGCCTCGAACGACAGGTCGTCGACCGCCTTCAGGCCGCCGAAGCGCATGGTCAGGTCGGTGACCGACAGCATCAGCCGCGCCCCTGCGCGACCAGTTCGGCGGAGATCTCCTTCGGCTTCGTCAGCGCGATCGTCGGCGTGCGGCCGGACACCAGGCCGCGCGGCCGCAGCACCATCATCACGACCAGCGCCAGGCCGAAGATCAGCATGCGATACAGCGGCAATTCACTGGCGATGCCGGCGAAGAACGGGCTGCCCATCTGATCGCCGAGGAAGCTCAGGAAATCGCGCAGCAATTCCAGCCCGCCGACCATGACGATCGCCGCCAGCGCGACGCCGAGCTGGCTGCCCAGGCCGCCGAGGACGACGATCGCCAGCACGGTGGCGCTTTCGATGAAGGTGAAGCTCTCCGGGCTGATGAAGGCCTGGCGCGTGGCGAAGAACGCGCCGGCGAAGCCGCCGAACATCGCGCCGATGGCGAAGGCGGTCAGCTTGGTGTTGCGTGACGTTGATGCCCAAGCGAGCGGCAGGCGATTTCGTCTTCGCGCAGTGCCTCCCACGCGCGGCCCAGCGGCAGGCGGCGCAGGCGCAGGGTGAACCAGTTGGTGAGCAGCGCGAGGCCGAGGATGACGTAGTAGAGGAAGATGATGCGCTGGATGGTCGCCGGTTCGACGTTGAAGAAGTCCGGCGAAGGTGCCGTCGCCGCCATCCATGCTGAAGGTCAGGCCGAACAGCGTCGGGCGCGGGAATGCCGGTGATGCCGTTCGGGCCGTTGGTCAGCGAGACCCAGTTGGTCAGCACGATGCGGATGATCTCGCCGAACGCCAGCGTGACGATCGCGAGATAGTCGCCGCGCAGCCGCAGCACCGGAAAGCCGAGCAGGACGCCCCAGAACGCCGCCAGGATGCCGGCCAGCGGCAGGCAGGTCCAGAAGCCCAGGCCGAAAGTCGTCGCCAGCAGCGCGTAGGAATAGGCGCCGACCGCGTAGAACGCGACGTAGCCAAGGTCGAGCAGTCCGGCGAGGCCGACGACGATGTTCAGGCCCCAGCCCAGCATGATGTAGGTCAGCACGAGGGTGCCGAGGTCGACGTAGTAACGCGATCCGGTCGAACGGCAGCACCAGCGCGAGCGACGAGCAACACCGGCGCCAGGTATTTGCCCGCCCGCGTGCATCGCCTCGGCGAAGGCGCGGTTCGACTGGCGCGCCTCGGCGCGCGTACGGCCGCGCCAGGCCAGCATCAGCAGGCGGCCGACGAACACCAGGCCGACGACGACGGCGGCGGCGATCGGGCGGAAGCGACAGCACCAGCCCGCGGTCGCCGGTGTCCGCGACCAGTCCGATCAGCGGCGCGAACAGGCCCAGAGCGACCAGGGCGGACAGCCGGCGTCAGCGAACGCGTCTCGTCAGCGGCGCTGGCCGGTTCACTCATACTTTCTCCACTTCGGCGCGGCCCAGGATGCCGGTGGGCAGGAAGATCAGCGCGACGATCAGGATGGAGAACGCGGCGACGTCCTTGTATTCGACGCTGAAATAGGCCGACCAGAACACCTCGATCAGGCCGATCAGCAGGCCGCCCAGGACCGCGCCCGGCAGGCTGCCGATGCCGCCCAGCACGGCGGCGGTGAAGGCTTTCACGCCGGCGATGAAGCCGATGTAGAAGTCGATGACGCCGTAATACAGCAGGAACATGAAGCCCGGCGACGGCGGCCAGCGCGGCGCCGATGACGAAGGTCAGGCTGATCGTGCGGTCGGTGTCGATGCCCAGCAGGCTCGCCATTTTCAGGTCCTGCTCGCAGGCGCGCATGCGGCGGCCCAAGCGGCGTCCGGGTCACCAGCCAGGTGAAGATGGCCAGCACGACCAGCGTGGTCGACGACGATGACGATCTGCATCCAGGACAGCGGCACCGCGAAGCCGTCCTGGTCCATGATCTGGAAGCCGCCGGGGATCAGCGCATCGATCGGCTTGACGCGCGCGCCCTGGCTGACCTGGACGAAGTTCTGCAGCGTGATCGACATGCCGATCGCGCTGATCAGCGGCGCGAGGCGGAACGAGCCGCGCAGCGGCCGGTAGGCGACCCGCTCCACCGTCCAGCCGTACAGCGCGGCGAGCGCGGCGGCGAAGATCAGCGTCAGCGCCAGCGCGAGCGGCACGGCGGTGATGCCCAGCGCCGCCAGGCCCAGCAGCGCGATCAGCGACAGGAAGGCGCCGATCATGAAGATGTCGCCATGGGCGAAGTTGATCATGCCGATGATGCCGTAGACCATGGTGTAGCCGACGGCGATCAGCCCGTAGATCATGCCGAGCGTGACGCCGTTGATCAGTTGCTGCAGCGCGTAGGCCAATCGCGGCTCCCGATTCCAGTCTCCCGCGCAATGCAACCATGCAACCTCAGTATGGCGCAAGCGGGGGCGCCCCGAGGTTACGGCCCCTTGGGATTAAGGTCTTGTAAGCCCGTGCTTCAGGGCCACCGCAGCATATTGCGGCGGATCGGTCGCCGCCAGTTCCTTCGCCTTGTGGATGTCGGCGAACATCTCCGACGCAGCATGCCGGCTCGTCATCGAAGATCATCGAACCTCCGCCCGCCCGGAATTTGGGTCGTGCCGGCCGGGAGGTGAACCAGCGTGCCCGGCGTGACGACGAAGCGTTCCTCGCCCATGCCGAAATCGAGCTCGCCGCTGACGACGTAGAAGGATTCGTCCCACGGATGGACGTGCGGCGGCGGACCGCTGCCCTCGATGCCGTTCTGCAGGAAGACCTCATAGCGGCCGGTTGCCTGGCCGGAGGCGAGGACCGTGATCTCCTCGCCGCGCACCTCAAGCGGTGCCGGATAGTCCTTGGGCGTTACGACGAATGGCCGCGGGTTCTTGACGACCTCCCTGTGTTTGCGGGCAGGGTAGCGGTTCGGCGGCGTTGCCTGCAACGTGCGGGCGGCGTTGTATGGTCGCCTGTCGGGGCATGTGGGGGTACATCATGAAGCTGAATTATTTCGCCAACCGCGTGGAATCACGGCATTTCGACACGGTGGTGGAGATGTTCGTCACCCGCCTCGGTTTTGTCGTCCTGCGCCGGACGGAGCGGTCGCTGCACATGCGTCAGCCTGGCGACAACATCGACCTGCAATTCAGCCGTACCCAGAACGATCATCGCGATGAGGACAAGCGGCGGTCGCAGATAGCCTTCCTGTCGGAGACGCCGCGCGCCGATCTGGACGCGCTGGCCGAATGGTTCCAGGCGCACGGGCTGGCCGCCAGCGTCGGGGCCTATTCGGAGCGGGAGTTCTTCCTGGACGTGCCGGAGGCGTTCATCGATTTCGTGATCGAGGCGATGTTGCCGGAGCTGGCTGACTACGGGGTGGAGGTTTGAGGGGTCGGGAGGTGTTCTGAAAGAAACCACGGAGCGGCCTTGCGGCCTGCACGGAGGATGCTCCGAGGACCACGGAGGTTTTGTTTCGCCAGACTGCATGAATGAGGGGCGCAAGGTAACCGGGAAGTCTGGGCGCGAAACGCCAATAAATCAAAGAGGAAGCCGTCCGGACTTGGCCATCATCCCCGATGAGAGGGTGCAACGACTCCGTGACCCTTCGTGCAACCCTCCGTGAAGGGCGCCCAGCGCCCGCTCCGTGGTTTCTTTCGAAACCTCAAAACCTCAAACCCGGTGATCACTCCCGCCGCCGCACGTTCCAGAACACGTGCAGCCCGTTCGCAATCACCCCATGCAGATCCGACCGGAACGCCGTCGGCGGAGAGAACTGGCCCAGCAGCATCTCCGGCGCCTCGGCCAGGACACGCCGCTGCATCTCGTCTGCCAACGCCTGACGCTTTGCCGGATCGGTCTCGACCTCGAACTTCGCGACCAGAGGCGGCATCGCCGGGTCGCAGTTCCAGCCGGGATAGGTGCCACCACAACTGTAGGACGTCGCGTAGTTCGACAGCGGGTTGATCATGTCGTAGCCGGACCAGACCACCGGCATCAGGCTCCAGCCGCCCTGATCCAGCGGCGCCTTCTTCATCCGCCGCTGCGCCAGCGTGCTGTAGTCGGCCGACACGACCTCCAGGTTGAAGCCGGCGCGACGGATCTGGTCGATCACCAACAAGCTGATCGGGTTGATCGTTGCGGAATCGCTGCTGTGCAGCAGCACCACCTTCTCGCCCTTGTATCCGGCCTCCTGCAGCATCTGCTTCGCGCGTTCCGCACCGGGATGGCGCAATTCGCCGGTCACCGGCTTCCGAGGCATAGGGGCCGCCGCACAGAAACACCGACTGGCAGAACGGCAGATACATGTCGTTGGGCAGACCCATGCCCTGCATGATCTCGTTCTGGTCCAGCGCCATCTGCAGCGCCTTGCGGATGCGGACATTATCGAAAGGGGGCAGCGCATTGTTGACGTTCAGCCCACCCATGATCTGCCCGATCAGCGGCTGGATAATGACCTTGATTGCCGGATTACGGCGCATCATGTCGATGTAGTCGATCGGCAGGACTTCCAGGTAATCGATCGCGCCGGTCTGCAGGGCGGCGATGCGCGTGGCCGGATCGGGCATCGAGATGATCTCGATCCGGTCCATATAAGCGACCTTGCCGCCCGCTACGCCGTCCGGCGGCTCCGCCCTTGGCTTATAGGCAGGATTACGCCGGAACACCGCCCGGTCGCCCGGGCGCCACGCATCCTTGTCGAAGATGTAGGGACCGGATCCCATCACCTCGGTCAGCGGTTTGGCCGTCGCACCGTCCAGCAGCTTCGCCGGCAGGATGAACGGCACGAAAGCGTTGGGCTTGCCCAGGGCTTCGATGACAAAGGCGAAGGGGCGGGACAGTTTCAGCACGAACGTATCGGGTGAAACGGCGGACAGTTCCTGCGTGGCGCTCATCAGCCGCTTGCCGAAGCCGTCGGACTGCGCCCAGCGCTTCAGGGAGGCGATGCAGTCATCCGCCGTGACCGGGCTGCCGTCATGCCAGGCGAGGCCGGGGCGCAGCTTGAACGTCCAGGTCATTCGATCGGAGCTGACCTGCCAGGACTCCAGCATCTGCGGATGATATCCGCCCTTGGAATCCATGGAGATCAGTGTGTCGTAGACCAGGTAGCCCAGCGTCCGGGTGACGGTCGCCGTCGTTACCTGCGGATCGAGCACCTGAAGCTCGATGTTCATCACCGCTTTCAGCGTCGATTCGGCCGCCGCCGGGACAATCGACGCGAGCCACGTGACCGCGGCCGCGACGAAACCACGCCACGATCATTCAGGCAGCAGCCTCGGGAGGCTTCCGGCGATGGTCGAAATTCGTCAGGTTCAGCTTGCGGCGATGATCGGCGTAGAGCAGCGGCTCGTATTTCGACGGCGTTTCCGTCGTGACGGTTGTCGGGACGGGGCGTATGACGGCATCCAGGCTGGGACCGTAGAAGAACGGAACGGCGTGGCGCAGCGTGCCGTTGTCGTTGATCACCCGGTGCGGCGTCGGCGTGTAGCGGTCGTTGCTGTAGCGCGCCATCATCTCGCCGGTGTTGACGACGAACGTGCCGGGGATCGACGGCGGACGGATCCAGTCGCCCTCCCGCGTGCGGACCTCCAGCCCCGGCAGGGCCGACTGCGCGAGCAGGGTCAGGAAGCTGGTGTCGATGTGCGGCGCGAAGCCGAACTGGTTGTCCTCGGCCCCGTCATGCGCCGGGTAGCGGATCAGCCGCAGCGTGATCGTCGGCTCCCGGAAGTCGTGCGCGAAATAGTCCGGCGGCAGGCCCAGGGAGGTGGCGATGACCGACACCATCCTGGCCGCCAGCGGGCGCATGGCGTTGAAATAGGCAGTGGTGCGCGCCTTGAAGGACGGCATCTCCACCGGCCAGCGGTTCAGCCCGAACAGCGGATCGCGCGCGACGATCCTGGGGTCTTCGGGCGAGAGGTCGGTGACGATGTAGAAGCTCTCGCTCAGGTTCGGCTTGGTGTTGTTATTGACCTTGGAGGTGCGGATGATCTGCGCGCCATAGGGCAGGTAGCCGATGTTCAGGTCGCCGACCTTCAGATCCTGCTTCCGCTGCTCGGGCAGATCGAAGAAGTCCGAGGCCGCGGCGAAGGCGCCGTCGATCAGCGTCTGGTCGATGCCGTGATTGGTGATCACCAGAAAGCCGGTATCGGCGCAGGTCGCGGCGACAGCTTCGGCCAGGGCCTGCTGGGCGCCGGGCGCGCCGGCCAGGGTGGGGCCGACGTCGAGGACAGGGATGCGGTCGGTGTTGCTCATGCGCGCGCTCCGCCTTGTGCCGGCGAACTGTAGCATGCAGGAACCAGACGGCAATCCGCGCCCGGTTTCAGGCCGAGCCGGTCGCAAGGAGCCGGCGCATCGGCTGGTACGAATGCGGACTACGGCTTGTACTGATAGGCTTTCGCGTCGGCCTCGACTTTCTTTGCATCGAAGCTGGCGTTGATGTCATCGACCAGTTCGTTGGTAACGACCTGATCAGCCGGAATCTTCTGCGGCACGATTTTCCATTTCACCAGGAAATCGATGTAGTTGTTGAAGTTGGTCATGTTGCTTTCGCCCCACTTCGTCACGCCGCCCGAGGCCAGGTCCCAATGCGCCATGCGCGCCGTCAGCACCTTTACGTCATCGTGGATGGCAGTTGCCTCGTCCTTGCCGGTGGGCTTCGTCTGCGGATAGACCTCATAGAGGATGCGGATCGCCGCCTCCGGGTTGGCCATCGCAAAGATCTCCCCCATCGCGAAGCCCCGAGCGACTGTGATCGCGTCGGCCCTGCGGTCCTTCAGGGTCGATTCCAGGGCCAGGAAGCCGTTGCCGGGATAGGGCGCCATCGTCCCGAGCGGCAATTGCCGCAGCTTCTGGCCGGCATTTTCCACCATCGCGTATTGCGTATCGAACTGCGACAGCGCATCGACCTGCTTGGCTCGCAGCAATGCTGCGGTCTGCGCGCCCTCGCCCGCCACGACGATGCGGGCCTGCGTCATCGGATCGATGCCGGCCCCCGACAACTGCGACCGGGCGACGATCACGCCGGCTGAGGCCATCGATGTGACGCCGATCGTCTTGCCCTTCAGGTCGGCGAAATCCTTGATGGGGCTGTCGGCCGGCACGGCGATGCCGTAGCCGAAGCTCTGATACGCGGTGTAGAAGACCTTCGCCTGCACGCCCTGCGGATGAATGATCAGCACTGGCTCGATCGACGGCACGCTGAACGGCAGGTCGCCGGTCGCAACCTCCTTGACGCAGTCGGTGGAGCCGGGAAGCGGTGTGACGATGACTTTCACACCGCGTTCGCCGATACCAGCCCATTTTCTGTGCGATAGCGTAAGGTGAGGCCGCGGCACTGATGGTGCTGGCGCACCAGCCGACGCGGATCGTCGTCTCGGCCGTCTTTGTCTCAGCCTGGGCGGCAGAAGCACCGGCCAGGATGGACGCGGCAAGCAGGAAGGCAAGGCGCATAGAGGTTACTCCAAGGGAACGGAACCGGTGTAGCGGATGATATCGAGCCCGCCTGTCAGGCGGTCGTTGGCGTAGATCAGCCCGTTCTCATCGACGTAGACGTCGTTGATCTGGATGCTGTGCGTGGCATTGCCTTTCGGCGGCGCATCGACCAGGTAGCCGATCTCGACCGGCGCATGCGGATCGGCGATCGAGTAAGCCCGCACGCCGCCGGCGAAGAAGGAACCGACGACGGTCTTCGTCAACGTGCGCGCTGTCGGGTCGGGCCGGTTCTGGGCGATGTTGTGCGCGCCGAAGCGGCCGCCCTGCTTGCACAGCGCGTCGAAATCCGCCGGCGGTGGCATGGACGCCAGCACGACCGGATGGGTTTCGATGGAAATGTCCCAGACCCAGTCGCGCTTCGGCCAGTCCTTGCAGTTGCTGTCGACGGACTTCCTCGGTCTGGATCGCGAGGCCGCGTGACAGGATCGGCAGCACCGTGTGCGCGAAGCCGACATCCTGTGACTGCCAGGAGCGGTGCGTGACCAGTTTCGGATGCGCCTTGTCGCTGATGTCCAGGATCACCCAGCCGCCGTCGATCCAGCCGACATAGGCCCTGTCGCCGGAAACGATCGGCGTGTGCATGCGGATGCCGGAATCGATCGAGCACACGCGGCGGCGACGGCACCTTGTCGCCAACCCGGGTGCCCGGCAGCCACCAGCGCCCGACCTCATGCGGATGCTTCGGATCGGACATGTCGACGATCATGAGGAACTGGTCGTCGAGCTGGTTTTTGGGCACGAAATCCTTCGCGCCGGTCGACAGATAGGCGTAGTGCCCATCGACGAACCACAGGTAATGCACGCCGCGCGAATGCGGGCCGGCGGTGTTGAAATACGCCTCCTGCGTCGGATGCGCCGGATCGGCGACGTCGAACACCAGCATCCCTGCGCCCGGCTGGCCCTGTTTGTCGGTCTGCTGCGCGACGGCCAGCGTGTTGCCGCTATAGCCCAGGCTATTGCAGCGAACCTGTTTCGATGCGACTCGGATCTGCGTGATGACCTTGGGGTCTTCGGGCTTGCGTCACGTCGACCACACTGACGCACATTGGGCCTGATTCATGCGCGAGGAACAGCACGCGGCGGCCGTCGGGATACTGCTTCAGCGCCAGGCCTTCGCCGCCCTTGCCGGCGCCGTTCAGATCACTGTGGCCGACGATCTGCATGTTGCTGGCGGATTGCACCGCGGGGATCGGGTCTGCCCACACCGCCATGGGAAACGCCGCGGCAATGGCGGCCATGATTGCCGAAACAATCGCATGACGCTAAATCATGGTTTCTCCTGCTTATAGCTTTTCAGCGTGCACCGCCGCTTGCCGCCCGGAGGCATCCCAGAACAGCACCCGCCTGCGCACCAGCGCCACGCCGGCATTCAGCACCAGCCCGATCACCGACAGGATCAGCAGGACGGAGAACTGGCCGGCCACGTCCATGGTGAAGTTCATGCTCTGGATCAGCATGCCGAGGCCCGCCGTGGCGCCGACGAACTCGCCGACGATGGCGCCGATCAGGGCGAAGATCATCGCGATCTCCAGCCCGGCGAAGATATAGGGCAGCGCATTCGGCACGCGCAGCATGGCGAAGATCTGCAGCGGCGAGGCGGCCAGCGAGCGCATCAGCGCCACCCGGTCCTCGTCCGCCGAGCGCAGGCCGACGATGGTGTTGATCATCAACGGGAAGAAACAAATCAGCGCCGCGTTGACGACCTTCGACGTCATGCCAAGGCCGAACCAGACGATGATCAATGGCGCCAGCGCCACTTTCGGCATCGCCTGGAACATCACGATGATCGGATAGACGAAATAGTCGAACCGGCGGGACAGCGCGACACAGGTGCCCAGCAGCAGCCCGCCCAGGCTGCCGACGATGAAGCCCAAAGCGGTCTCGCTCAGGGTGACGCCGATATGCTCTTCATACAGGCCGGTGGCGATGCCGCGATACAGCGCCATGCCGATGGCCGAGGGTGGCGGCAGCAGGAAGGCCGGGATATGGGCGATCCGCACCGCCGCTTCCCACAGCGCCAGCAGCAATGCGATGAACAGCGGCCGCAGTAGAAGTTTCATTCCATCCCTCCTGTCGCGTTCAGCGCCCGTGCGGATTCGTTTCACGTAAGCGCCGAATTCCGGTGTGTTCATGACCTCCAGCCCACGTGGGCGCGGCAGGTCGATCACCAGTTCATCGGCGATGCGGCCGGGGCGCGGCGTCATCACCAGGACGCGGTCGGCCAGGTAGACGGCCTCCCCGATCGAGTGGGTGATGAACAGCACGGTCTTGCGCCGCTCCATCCAGATGCGCTGCAGTTCCTGGTTCATCTGCTCGCGCGTCATCGCGTCCAGTGCGCCGAAAGGTTCGTCCATCAGCAGCAAGGCGGGGTCGTGGATCAGCGCACGCACCAGGGCGACACGCTGCTGCATCCCGCCGGAGAGCTGCCAGGGAAAGCGATGCTCGAAGCCTTCCAGCCCGACCAGGCGCAGTAGCTCCATCGCGGTGGCGCGCAGTTTTTCCCGGCCCAGCCGCTGCACGTCGACCGGCAGCAGCGCGTTGCCCAGAACGGTGCGCCAGGGAAACAGAACCGGGGACTGGAACACGACGCCGATATCGCGCCGCGGGCCGGTGATCGGGGTGCCGTGCAAGTGGGCCTCCCCCTCGGACTGCGGCAGCAGCCCGGCCAGGATGCGTAGCAGCGTGGACTTGCCGCAGCCTGACGGGCCGACGACGACCACCAGTTCGCCCTCGTGGATGGAGAAGTCGATTTCGCTCAGCGCGACGACGCCGGCGAACCGCTTGGTCAGGTGCCTGACCGTGATCATCTCTCTGGTTCTGATTGGCGTTGTAGTGCCATCCACGCCGCATTTCCTCCCGAATTTGTCGTTTGCTCACCCCGACGCCGCAACAACGGTCCTGGATCGCACGCTTTCCGTCAGCAAGCCTGAGAGTTGGTGCGGGCGCAAGAGCGGATCGTTGCCCTGCGCGATGGATGATTGACGCGATGGTGATGCAGGATGAGCGGGCAGCTTGGGCATACGGGCTGTGACCACAGCGGTGATGACAGCGGCGCAGACGATCCGCGCGGGCGTGGCGCTGCACAGGATGAACAGCCGCCACGTGGCGGCGGGGCTGTCGATCGTGCCCTGCCCAGGGGCGCCGGGCGCGCAAGGGTACGCAGCAACGGCGCCACGTTAAGAAAGTGGAAAGGTTTTCACGCTATCCCGGTCCGGGTCCACTCTCACCTGACCTGACTGGGGCGCATGCAGGGTTTGCTCGAAACCATCCGTAAGCTTGGCATGGTGCGCGTCGCGGTCATCGCGGCGCTCACGCTGGGCACGATCGGCGGCCTTGTCGTGCTCGAGCTATGGGGCGGCGCGGCGCCGCGGACCAGCGTCCTGGCCTCCAACCTGGAGCCGCAGAACGCCCAAGACCTGATGCGCGCGCTGGACAGTGCCAGGCTGAACTACCGGTTCGACCCGCAGACGCGGCAGGTTTTCGTCGCCGAATCCGACCTCGCCGCCGCGCAGGCGCTGAAGCCGGACAGTGCGGGCGGCGGTCTGTCCGCCTCGGGTGGTGGGATGCCGGGTTACGAGATCTTCGACAACGACGGCATGCTGCTGACCGATTTCGAGCAGCAGGTCCGCCTGACGCGGGCGCTGGAGGGCGAACTCAGCCGCACCATCACCTCAATGCGCGGGATCCAGCGGGCGCGTGTGCATATCGTGCTGCCGCATCGCCAGCCGTTCGAGCGGCAGGAGACCGAGGCGCAGGCCAGCGTGATGCTCGACCCTGGCGGCCCGCGGCACATTGTCGAGCGAGGCGGTGCGTTCCGTCGTCGACCTTGTTGCCGCGGCCGTTCCGGGGTTGAAACCCGGCGCCATCACCGTGGTCGATTCGAATTTGCATCTTCTGGTGCAGGCCGGCAGCGACGACGCTCCGCTCTCCGGCGGGCTGCGCGCCGACGATCTGCGCCAGCGGATGGAGACGCGACTGTCGCAGGCGGTCGAGTTGATGCTGGAGCGCAGCCTCGGTGTCGGGCATGTGCATGCCGAGGCCTCGGTCAGTCTGAACTTCGACAAGGTCAACGAGAAGGAAGAGCGCTACGACCCCGACAGATCGGCGGTCCGCAGTACGCAGGCGGTGACCACCAACAACAAGTCCACCGACAAAGTACCGCGGCGTGTCGGTGCAGAACAACCTGCCGAACGCGGATGCTGGCGGCTCGACCACCGGCAGCCAGGAAGCCAAGCAGGAAGAGACGACGAATTACGAGATCACCCGGAACGTGCGGGAAATCGTGCACGACCAGCCGCATATCGACCACATCAGCCTGGCCGTGCTGATTGACGGCGCCGACACGGTGGATGCCGCGGGCAAGCATGTGTTCACGCCGCGGCCGCAAGCCGAAATCGACGAGATCACGCGGCTGGTGAAAAGCGCCATCGGGTTCGATGAGAAGCGCGGCGACAGGCTGGAAATCGCCAGCATGCCGTTCGCCACGACGATGGAGGTGCCGGATGCGCCGCCGGCCCCGGCCAGGACGGTGCCGGCGCTGCGGAATGCCGAATTGACCAGCTTCATTCAATTGGTTGCCTTCGGTACGATCGGGCTGATCACCATCGTGCTGACCGCGCGCTCCATCTTCAGCCACCTGGCCGAACCGCCGCAGACTTTCCTGGTCAGGAGTCTGGAGCCCGCCATGACCGGCGCCGGGGGAGGTCTGGCCATCGCCGGCGATGCCCACCGCCCCGCTGCCGATCAGCCGCTGCTGATCGATGCCTCGGCGGACTGGGACGACCCGTTTGAAACCGCCTACAACTCGCCGATCGCACAGAAGGTGCGCGAGTTGATCGACAAGGATCCCGCGCTCGCCGCCCGCGTGCTGGAACGGATGATCGAGGAAGAGGACGACGAGGAGGACTGAGGCGAAAGGACGGCGGGCGGAAGCTGGGCTGCACTCCACAGATGCCGTGGTTTGGGGTGATATTTGCGGGTATGGGGTGGTTTTGGCTCCGTGAAAGCCTCACACGGAGCCGGCCCGCAAGCGGGCCTTGAACGGAGGAAGCCGGAGGGCACGGAGGCGTTGTTTCAAGCCGGCGTTGGGACGCAGGCCGCTTCTCGATGGGATTTGCGCAGTGCATTTTTTGGGGCGTTTAGCGTTGCGAAATCGCACTGCGTCCGCCGGGACATTGCTGGCTGCCGAAGATTGTGTGGCAAACATAAGCCTTGCGGGGAACCTTCGGCCGAACCCGTCCCCTCGACGCCCCCGCAACGACTCCGTGGCCCTCCAGAACCCTCCGTTCAAGGCCCGCTTGCGGGCCGGCTCCGTGGTTTTTTTCACCCAAGCCGATCGCCGCACCGACGCATCAGCACGACGCGGGGCGTTTTGGTATGACGCTGCGTCAGTGCCGGAAATGCCGCATCCCGGTGAACACCATCGCCACCCCGGCCGCGTCGGCCGCGGCGATCACTTCATCGTCGCGGATCGATCCGCCCGGCTGGATCACCGCCGTGGCACCGGCGGCGATGGCCGCCTCCAGCCCATCGGCGAACGGAAAGAACGCGTCGGAGGCGACGACGCTGCCCTCGGTCAGCGCGTCCGGTCAGGCCGGCGGCCTTGGCGGCTTCCTCGCTCTTCCAGGCGGCGATGCGGGCGCTGTCGACGCGGTTCGTTTGCCCGGCACCGATGCCGACGGTGGCGCCGTCCTTGGCATAGACGATGGCGTTCGACTTGACGTGCTTGCAGACGCGGAAGGCGAACAGCAGATCGGCGAGTCTCGGCCTCGGTGGGCGCGCGCTTGCGTGACGACCTTGATGTCGCCGGCGCCGATGCGGCCGATATCGCGGGTCTGCGCCAGGAAGCCGCCGGACAGGCTGCGGAAGGTCATGCCGGCGCGCCGCCGGGTCGGGCACGCCGCCGGTCAGCAGCAGCCGCAGGTTCTTCTTCGCCGCCAGGATGCGCCGGGCTGCCTCGTCGGCATCGGGCGCGATGATGACCTCGGTGAAGATGGCGGCGATCTTCTCGGCCGCCGTGGCGCCGTCCAGCGTGCGGTTGACCGCGATGATGCCGCCGTAAGGCGAGACCGGGTCGCAACGCAACGCCGCATCCCAGGCCTCGGCCAGCGTGTCGGCGCTGGCGACGCCGCAGGGGTTGGCGTGCTTGATGATGACGACGGTCGGGCTGTCGAATTCGGCGACGCACTCGAAGGCGGCGTCGGTGTCGTTCAGGTTGTTGTAGGACAGTTCCTTGCCCTGGACCTGGCGCGCGGTGGCGACGCCGGGGCGGGTGCCGGTGACGTAGAAGCCGGCCTGCTGGTGCGGGTTCTCGCCATAGCGCAGGGTCTGGCGCAGCGTGCCGGAGATGGCGAAGCGGTGCGGGAACGTCTCCTGCCGCTGGCCGGCGAACCAGGCGGCGATGGCGGCGTCATAGGCGGCGGTGCGGGCATAGGCTTCGCCGGCGAGGCGCCGGCGCAGCGCCAGGGTCGTGCCGCCTTGCGCGTCGAGTTCGGCCAGCACCTCGGCGTATTGGTCCGGCTCTGTCAGCACCGCGACGAAATCGTGGTTCTTCGCCGCGGCCCGGATCAGCGCCGGGCCGCCGATGTCGATGTTCTCGACGCAGTCGTCGAAGGCGGCGCCGCGCGCGACGGTGGCCTCGAACGGGTAGAGGTTGACGACGACGAGGTCGATCGGCGCGATGTCGTGCTGCTGCATCTGCGCCATGTGCGTCGCGTCATCACGGCGGCCGAGGATGCCGCCATGGATCTGCGGCACCAGCGTCTTGACGCGGCCGTCCATGATCTCCGGGAAGCCGGTGTGGTCGGAGACATCCTTCACCGGAACGCCGGCGTCGCGCAGCGCCTTGGCGGAGCCGCCGGTGGAGAGGATCTCGATGCCCTTCGCCGCCAGGGCCTGGCCGAATGCGACCAGGCCGGTCTTGTCGGAGACGGAGATCAGGGCGCGCCCAATGGGGACGATGTTGGGGACGATGTCGCTCATGCGGGGGCGCATAGACCCGGTGGGCCGGAGGGACAAGCGGGGCGTGTTGTCTTCCCGTGTTGTCCTCCGGTCATGGCGGACTTGGTCCCATCAGGGTGGACTTGGTTCCATAGAGGTTAAGACAAGCTAGGGTGAGACGAAAGGTGCTTATTTCGTCGCGGTCGACGAAGGCCGATCATCCACGACTTTGTCTGGACCAGCACCGCAAGTCATGGATGGTCGGCCTCCGCCGCCACCTATCGTCGAGAGGGCGGTGCTCCCTATTTCGGCGGGCATGGGATCACCGGTTGGGCGCGGTTACGCTGTCGGCGCAGATGTTCCCCGTCATGCGGCGCGTGCAGTATGGTTATGAAAGAAACGAACAATCAACCGGCATGAATGGGCAGGGTTCTCCATGCGGGCGCCCTTCCACCCGCGCCGTCCGAATTCGCGTTCGTGGCCTCGCTTGCCCCGACGCAACCGACAGGTCTGCGATGACGGGGCGGCTGGCATCCGGGGGGCGATCGTTGCCGCCTTCAATCCGGCAACGAAACCGTCAGCGCGTCGTATTCGTACAGCCAGTCGTAGCGCTGGCTGATCTTCTCCGCCGTGAACTCCCGCTCCACATACGCGGCCGCGCCCTCTGACGAGCCCAGCGCGGGGTTGTGGAAGCGCTTGGTGTTGTCGGACGAGCCTCGGACGATGCGCGGCGGTCCGATCCAGGCGCGCGGCCTCGTATCGGCGCAGCGCGGCCGGCATGTCGCGAGCTCGTCGAGGCAGCGGGCGATCACGACCGCGTCCTCCAGCGCCATGTTGGCACCCTGGGCCAGGAACGGCAGCGTCGGGTGCGCGGCGTCGCCCATCACGCAGACGCGACCCTGGGCGAACTGCTACAGCGGCTCGCGGCCGAGCAGCGCCCATTTGAATGGCGTGTCGATGTTGCGGATGATCGTTTTGACGTCATCGTGCCAGTTCGCGAGGTCGCGCAGGCATTCCTCGCGGCTGCCGGGCTCGTTCCAGGATTCGACGCGCCAGTCGTCACGCTCGACGACGCCGACGAAGTTCAGGATCTCACCGCGGCGGAGCGGATAGGTCACGACATGGCCGCCGACCCCCAGCCAGTTGGCGCCGACCAGACGGCGCTGATGCGGCGGCAGGCGCTCCATCGGCACCAGGCCGCGCCAGGCCATGATGCCGGTGAACTGCGCCGATCCGTGGCCGAACATCTGCTGGCGGATGCGCGAGTGTACGCCGTCGGCGCCGATCAGCACGTCGCCCGTCACGGTTTCGCCGGTCGCGAGGTGCAGCGTCACGCCGTCGTCGAATTGGCTGAACCCGGTGGCGGCGACCCCGGTGCGGATCGCGTCCGGCGCGGCGGCCCGCACGGCCTCGCAGCAGCACGGTGTGGAAATCGCCGCGATGGACCATCCAGTAGGGTGCGCCGAACCGGCTGACCGATGACGGGCCAAGGTCGAAGATCGGCCAGGTCTGCGCCGTGGTGCCGAGGCGGATTTCCTTCGCCAGTCGCCTCGCACACCACCTCTTTCATCGCGGCTTCAAGGCCGAGCGCGATGAGGATGCGGGTGCCGTTGGCGCCGAGCTGGACGCCGGCGCCGACCTCCCGCAGTTCCGAGGCCTGTTCGTAGATGCGGACGCGGTGGCCCTTCTGCAGCAAGGCGAGCGCCGCGGTCAGCCCGCCCAGCCCCGCGCCGGCAATCAAAACCTCAGCCATCAATCAGTCCTCCCCGCTCGGTTTTGCATTCGTCCGGGCTACCGGCAAGACGGGCCGGGGAGTGGCTGTGCGCAGGGGAAGCCACTGCCAGTTCGGGGAGTTATAGCAGCGGCCCGAAGTCTTCACTCGTGCTGAGACGAACGGGCCGCTGGTATGGGATTGATTTCGCGCGCAGCCGCAAACCTTACCTCCCTTGGCAACCCAGACTGATACCGGCAGCCCCAAGGGCTGCCGGTATCAGTCTTCTGGGGACCTCCGGTGCGGCGGATCAGCGCTTGCGGCGGCGCAGTCCCAGGGCGGCGACAAGGCCGCTTCCCAGCAATGTCAGGCTGGCGGGTTCCGGCACCGGCTGTGCGGTGAACGTGCCGGCGCTCAAGGGTCCGACATCGAAATTGCCGGTGGTGGAATCGCCCTGGAGCGTGAAGTCGAGTGCCTGGTTGGGAAAGAAATTCCCGTTAGGTCCGTCGGTGACCAGGGACAAGCTCAGCACCGTGCCGCTGGCATCGAGCGTGGCGCTGAAACCGGGCGCGGGAAAGCCGAAATTCCCCGGGTCGAGATCGGATGTCGAGAAAGTATCGGTGTCGCTCACCGGATTGCTGTTGGCGTCCAAGCCGTTCAGCGTCAGGGTGAACGAGAAGGAAATGACGTCGCCGAAGGTAACGGATGTCGCGCCGTCGGGGATGACCAGGATGCCGCTGCCCTCGGCGTCAGTTATTCCAAAGTCGCTGCCGATTTTTGTTGGCGTGCCGACATAGGTGAGCTGGATCACCTCCGCCCGAGCGGCGAGTGGTCCCGCCAGGAAGATCGCGATCGCGGCGGCCGTGACGATTGTCTTCATTGCGTGTTCTCCGCCGGCACGGCCGGCCTCTCATGCACTGTGCTCCGGCTGATTGAGGCCGGTGGGGGACGTCAGGCAAATAGGGTGCCACAACCGTAGGGTTCGATGAGTGCCAGGAGTTCTGCCACAAACCACATAACGTTATCGCAACGAACAGGAAAGTCTGGCGCCCAGGTGTAACATTCTCCGACACATAATCGTTACAAAATCCTTACCAACGAAACTGGTCCGGGCTCGCTCGTGCCGTGCAGTACCGAAGGGGCGGCGGAGCCGCGTCGGCACTAACTTTGGCTGCGGTGATGGATCGGGCACGCATTCACGAAGGCATACGTCGGATGCGGTTTGAAGACGTTTTAGGCCGGACTTTCCCGAGATAACAGGTCGGGTCGAGAGATATTAGCACCGACCAGCGGGTCTTGGAGCGGCCGACGCCTTAAGGGCGTCCGTTCATGCGACACGATCCAGTAGTGTGAGCAGCCCGCGCAGGAGGTCGTTGGGGCTTGGCGGGCAGCCCGGGATCGTAACAGACACCGGTAAGACCTTACCCACGCCGCCGAGGCAGTGCGGACTGGCATCGAACAATCCGCCATTCACAGCACAGATGCCGGATGCGACCACCCATTTCGGGGCTGGCATAGCAGTATAGGTGCGTTCCAGCGCCTCGCGCATATTACGCGTCACGGGGCCGGTCACGAGCAGCACATCGGCATGGCGCGGCGAAGCGACAAAGCGAAGGCCGAAGCGCTCCAGGTCGTAGAACGGGTTGGACAGGGCATGCAGCTCCAGCTCGCAGGCGTTGCAGGAGCCGGCATCCACGTGCCGGATCGACAAGACTGCGTCCAAGATGCCGTTGCGCGGCCGTCTCGACCATCCCGCCCAAGGTGGCGAGATCCGGCGCTGGTTCGGTCACGGGACGGTGCAGAAGCCCTTGCAGCAAAGTCCGGCGCATCGGGGTCTCCTAGAGGTCGTGCCCGGCGTAGGAGCAGTTGAAGGATTTGTTGCAGAGGGGAAAATCGGCGATGATGTTCCCCTCAATGGCGCTCTCCAGCAACGGCCATTGGAACCAGGAGGGATCGCGCGCGTGACAGCGCGCGACGCGGCCATTTTCCATGCGCAGCCAGACGAACACGTCGCCGCGGAAGCCTTCCACCAGCGCGCAAGCTTCGCCATCGGCGGCGATATAGTCGCGCCGCGTTTCGCTCGCCGGAAGCCCGTCCAGCAGGCGCTCGATCAGGCCGAGGCTCTCGTCGATCTCGCTAATCCGGATCAGCACACGGGCGTTGACATCACCCGCCTCCAGCACCGGCACGGCAAAGGGCAGGGAGTCGTAGGGCGCATATCCTGGCATGCGCCGAGCGTCGAAATCCCGGCCGGAGGCGCGCCCGACGAAGCCGCCCGCGCCGTATTGCTGGGCGAGTTCTGGTGCCAGCCTGCCGGTGCTCACGACGCGGTCCTGCAACGACGCGGTGAGGTCGTAGAGCGTGACGAGGGGTGGAAAATCCCGGCGGACCTGCTGGACAAGGCTGCGGATATCCGGGACACCCGCGTCGTACAGGTCGCACGTCGTGCCGCCCGGCACGATGCGGTCCATCATCAGCCGGTGGCCGAAGCAGCGCTCCGCGGTGCGCAGCACGGCTTCGCGCAGCATGCTGCAATGCGCAAGCATGATGGGGAGAGAGGCATCGTTGCAGACGGCACCGACATCGCCGAGGTGGTTGGCAAGGCGCTCCATCTCCGCCATCAGCGCGCGCAGCCAGACCGCGCGCGGCGGCGGCTCGCAGCCGGTGGCACTTTCGGCCGCCAACGCGAACGCGAGGGCATAGGCCACCGTGCTGTCGCCCGAGAACCGCCCGGCAAACCGAGCCGCCTGTTCGGGCGCGGTGTCCGCCATAAGCGTCTCCATGCCGCGATGCAGGTAGCCAAAGCGTTGTTCTAGCCGCGCCACTGTCTCGCCGTCGCAGGTGAAGCGGAAATGCCCGGGTTCGATGATGCCGGCGTGCACCGGGCCGACTGGGACCTGGTGGAGGTTCTCGCCGTTCACCGGCAGGAACGGATAGTTGGTGGGCCTCGCGCCGTGATCGAGCCAGGGACGTGGGTCGGGAAGCCCCACCGGGATCAGCCCGTGCAGATCCCGCAGCGCGCGCTCCAGCCGCAGCGCCGGCGGATGCAGCAGGCTGAGCGAAGGATAATGCCCGTCCGGGCAGTCGCGGACGCTATGCCGGATGACATCGTCCGCAAGGACCGCGAGATGGACCCGCCCCTGCTCGCCCCAAAGGCTGAGCAGCGTCGCCTCGCCCTGCGTGATGGCGGTGACGCTCGCGTCCCAATCACTCATCCGAGGAGAGCCGCGATATGCTGGAACCAGGTGATTAGCGGCGGGGGAAGGTAGACCCCAGCGATGGCGACGAGCACCAAATGGCTCACCATCGGGACATAGGAGGCGCGAACTTGGCCGGCCGGCCCCCGCGGCGCGCCGAAGGCAAGCTCGGTCAGCCGCAGCAGCAGGGCGCTGAGGGCAAGTAACAGGCCGAGCACGAGGAGCACAGCGAGCCAGGGTTCCCGTGCGAAGGTGGAGCTGACCAGCAGGAATTCACTCGCGAACACGCCGAAGGGCGGCAGGCCGACAATGGCGACGACGCCGGAGACGAGGCCCCAGCCGAGAAGCGGATGTGTTTCGGTCAATCCGCCGATCTCCGCGATGCGTTGCGTGCCTTTCACCTGGACGACATGGCCGACGGAGAAGAAGATTGCCGACTTCGTCAGGCTGTGCATCACCATCTGCAGCAGCCCCGCGAGGTTACCGAGAGGCCCCGCCATGCCGAAGGCGAAGACGACGATGCCCATGTGCTCGATGGAAGAATAGGCGAAGAGGCGCTTGATGTCCCGGCGGCGGTACAGCATCAGCGCGGCGAACAGCAGCGACAGCAGGCCGAGCGCCGCCATCAGCGGGCCCGGCGTCAGGCAGCCGGGGCAGGCAGCGATCAGCATCTTGAAGCGCAGCAGCGCGTAGAGCGCGACATTCAGCAGCAGCCCTGACAGCACGGCCGAAACGGGCGTCGGCCCCTCGGCATGGGCGTCCGGAAGCCAGGCATGCATGGGTACCAGCCCAATCTTCGTGCCGTAGCCCAGTAGCAGGAAGATGAAGGCGAGGTTGAAGAACGCGGGCTCTAAGTGCCCCGCATGATCATGCAGCGCGGTCCAGGCCATGCTGTCGAGCCCGTTGCCCAGAACCGGCTGTGCCGCCAGGTAAACGAGGATCGTGCCGAACAAAGCCAGCGCGATGCCGACGCTGCCGAGGATGAAATATTTCCAGGCCGCCTCCAGCGCCTCATGCGTGCGGTAGACACCGACCATCATCACCGTCGTCAGCGTCGCGAGCTCCACAGCGACCCAGAGTAGGCCGACATTGTTCGAAACCAGCGCGAGGTTCATGCCGAACATCATGAGCTGGAACATCGCGTGATAGAAACGAAGATAGGTCGGGGTAAGGCGCCCGGTTTCCAGTTCGTGGCCGATATAGCTCGCGCTAAAGACGCTGGTGGTCAGGCCGATGAAGGTGGAGAGCACGATGAAGACGATGTTCAGATCGTCCACCAGCAAGAACCGCGTCGTCTCCGGCCGGTGCCACAGCAGCAGAAGCGCCGCGGCGAAAGCGATGGCGCTGGCCGCGATGTTCAGACGGGCGGAGAGACGGTAGGCAGAGATCGTCGCCAGCGGGATTGCAGCGATCAGGGGTGTGGCGAGAATGCCGATCAGGGGCGTCACCGTCGGTCTCCACGAAACTGGTCGAGGGCCCGCACATCCACGGTGTCGAAACGCTCGCGGATGCGGAACAGGAAGATGCCAATCACGAGGAAGGCGACGAGCACCGAGAACGCGATGCTGATCTCGACCACAAGCGGCATGCCCCGCGCCGCCGCCGCGGCGAGGTCGATGCCGTTCTCGAGCGACAGGAAGGCGGCGACCTGGCTCACCGCATTGCGCCGCGTGACCATCATCAGCAGCCCCAGCAGTAGCGCCGCCAGCGCCAGGGCGATGTCGCCGTGCGTCGCGGCATCCTCATAGGCGCCGAGCGGCAGCGTGACCTCGAAGGCGAGGGCGACGAGGCCAATGCCGGCCAGCATGGTGAGGCCGATGCCGGTGACCGCCTCGATCTCGCGATGGATGCCGAGCCGCACCACGATGCGCTGGAGTACGAGCGGGATCAGCAGCGACTTGAACAGCAGCGTGATGCCAGCGGTGATGTAGAGGCCCGACGCCTCCTGAATGTAGGCCTGCCACCCGACCGCCAGCGCGAGCGTCACCGCGTGCAGGCTGAGCATATTCAGCAGTGCCGGCAGCCGCGTCTGGTAGATCATGAGAAAGCTCACGAGGACGAGCAGTCCCGCGAGCGTGTTGGCGACATCGTAGGGCAGATCGAGCATTACAGCCCCCACCCGATGAAGAGCAGCATCACGCCGAGCAGCCCTAGCATCAGCGCCACGCTCAAGAGTCCCGGCACGCGGAAGACGCGCAGTTTCGCCATGCCGCTTTCGGCGGTTCCCAGCAGCGCCCCCATGACGGCGAGCTTAACGAGCCAGGCGGCAAGCCCCGTCGCGTAGCCGGATGCGTCATGAGCGAGGCCGAAGGGGAAGAAGATGCAGGCGATGAGAGAGACCGTCAGAAGGAGCTTCAGCATCGCCGCGAGCTCGATCATCGCGAGATGCCGGCCGGAATATTCCAGCACCATCGCCTCATGCACCATCGTCAGTTCGAGATGCGTCGCCGGATTGTCCACCGGGATGCGCCCGTTCTCGGCGAGGCCGACGATGATCAGGGCGACCAGCGCCAACATCAGGGAAACACGTAGGCCGGCGGCGGGGGACTGCATTAAGGCGGCAATGGTCGAAAGCTGCGTCGAGCCCGCTATCAGCGCGAGGGCAAGTACGATCGTGATCATTGCCGGTTCTGCGATGGAGGCGAACATGACCTCGCGGCTGGCGCCGAGGCCGCCAAAAGCGGTGCCGATATCGAGCCCAGCGAGGGCCAGACAGAAACGGGCCGCGCCCAGTAACGCGACGATGGCAATCAGATCGCCGGTCCAGGAGAATAGCAGGCCGCCGGCGAAGGTCGGCACCAGCGCCGCCGCGACCCAACTGGCGGCAACGATCAGATAGGGCGCGAAAAAAAATAGCCAGGACGCCCCGTCGGCCACGACCGCTTCCTTGGCCAGCAGGCGCCGCAGGTCGCGATAGGGCTGCAGCAAGGAAGGGCCACGCCGCCGCTGCAGCCGCGCTTTCACCTTCCGCACCCAGCCTGTGAGCAGCGGCGCCAGCGCGAGCACCAACGCCATCTGCGCGCCTTGCGCCAGCAGGTTGCCTGCGAACCCAGCCGCCGTCATAGCCGCAGTGTCTGCGCCAGCAGCAGAAGCACCAGCGCACCAAAGACGAACGCGAGATAGCGGCGGATGGTGAGGAACTGCAGTTGGTTCATCGCATCCGCTACGCGGGCAACCAACCGGACCGGCGGCAGATAGAAAAACTCCCAGATCGGGTCGCGCACGGTCTTGCGGATCTCCGCCGCCGCGATCGATCCGGGCGGCGGCATCGTCACCGTCTCGCGGCTGGCGAACAGAGGCGCGCCGAAGACGCGGCGGACTGGCTGAGCGAAGCTCTCCGCCGTGTACTGCGTCACCGGCCGCGGATCCGGAAACCCGCAATCCCACGCCGGCGCTCGGCGGACCCCGGCACCGAAGCGTCGCGCGCAATAGGCGGTGGGGCCGACGATGACGGCGAGGAAGAGCAGGACCAGCAGCCCGTCATAAGAGCTGTGAGCCTCGGCGATGGGCACGATGGACAGCCAAGGCAGGCCGATCTGCTGCGGCATGTGCTGCCCGAGCAGCGCCTGCGTCACCGGCGCCAGCGCGTCGATCAGCCCGCCCGGCATGATGCCGAGCAGCAGGCATAGCGTCGCGGCGGTCAGCATGACGCCGATGCTGAGCGGATCGACTTCCTGCGCCCGCGTTGCTGCCTCGCTGCGCGGACGGCCGAGGAAGGCGATGCCGAACACCTTCACAAAGCAAGCTGCCGCCAGGGCCGCCGCCAGCGCCAGCAGCGCCGCATCGACTGGGATCACCAGGCGGAGAGAGCCCAGCGGCAGGTCGGGCCGCAGCAGCATCGCTTGGAAGGTGAGCCACTCCGAGACAAAGCCGTTGAGCGGCGGCAGGGCGCTGATCGCGGCGCAGCCCACCAGCATGGCGAGCCCGGTCTTCGGCATGCGGTGAAGCAGGCCGCCCATCTGCTCCAGGCTGCGTGTCCCCGTCGTGTTCAGGACCGCGCCGGCGCCGAAAAACAGCAGACTTTTGAAGATCATGTGGTTGAAAACGTGAAACAGCGCCGCCGTCAGCGCGATCGCAGCGCCGGTGTTGAAGCCGGTGGCGCGGAAGGCGAGTGCGAGGCCGATGCCGATGAAGACGATGCCGACATTCTCAACCGTGCTGTAGGCGAGAAGCTTCTTCAGATCGGTCTGCATCATGGCGGAGAGGATGCCCAACACGGCGGTGACCCCTCCGAGGAGGAGCACTGCGGCCGCGGTCCACCGGGACGGTAGGCCGAGCAGGTCGAAGGCGATGCGGATGAAGCCGTAGATAGCGACCTTGGTCATGACCCCGCTCATCAGCGCCGACACATGGCTCGGCGCGGCGGGGTGGGCGAGCGGCAGCCAGGCATGTAGTGGCACGAGCCCGGCCTTGCCCCCGGCGCCGACCAGCGCGAGCAGCAGGATGAGCGCGGCCGTCCCTGTCGCCGTCGGCGCAGTTCGGATCGCGGCGAAGTCGTAGCTGCCGGCCGAACCTCCCATCAGGCCGAAGGCCAGCAGCAGTGTCAGCCCCGAGAGGCCCGCCATCAGCAGGTAGACATAGGCCGCGTGCCGCGTTTCCGCCTCGTGGTGATGCGCCATGACGAGCGCCCAGGAGGCTAGGGACATCAATTCCCAGGCGAACAGAAAGGTGAAGGCGTCGTCGGCGAGGACGACGAGGTTCATCGCCGCGAGGAAGGCCGCGAAGAACGGCAGCACGCGTCCCTGGTCGGTCTCGTGCCGGCCATAGCCGATGCCATAGAGGCTCGCGCCGAGGCCGCCGACGCCAATGACGATCAGGAAGAATGCTGAGAGCGGGTCGAGGCGCAAATGCACGCCGAGCCAGGGCTGGCCGATCGGCAGAATAAGCGAGGCCACCGGGCTGTTGAGCGAACCGATACCCGCCGCGCCGGCTAGGAAACAGGCGGTAGCGCAAAGCCCATAGACGAGGGGACGCCCCGCCGAGATATGAGCCAGTGCGATTCCGGCCAGGAAGGTGCCCAAGAGCAGCATGATGGCGAGCAAGGCAAGAGTCATCGGGTGGGGGAGACGAGACGGACGCCTCGCCCTCCCGTGGAGCTCGTTTCGCCTTCGCCGATCAGGATGATGCCGGCGCGATTCAGGGCGGTCACGAGTTTCGTGAGCAATTCGATGTTGCCACGCACCACGCCTTCGCTCGCCTCCATGCGCTGGACGGTGGGCAGAGACAGTCCGGCCAATTCGGCTAGCTCACGCTGATCGATCTGGAGAAGGGCTCTCGCTGCGCGGAGTTGGCCAGAGGAGATCATCGACACCTAACCTTAGTAGGCATGTTCAAAACATCACTAATAAGATTTCTGATGACTATTCTTACAGAAAATACCTCTTACAGAGCTATGCAATGAGCGCGGGGCAGCTTGCAATAATACGCAAGGCAACGTGAGGCTGTCAGGCCAGACGGTCGTTTTCCGGCGATGCTGTATCCTGGTTGATCGCACGGACGATGGCCCGGCATCTGAACCTGGCGCCCCCCGCGCGACGACCCCGAGGCCGTGGCGTGGTTCCTGCGGAGCCATCAGGGCCGCTACAGGGCGGTTTTCGACGGCCGCGGGCGTTTCTGATGGCCCGCCGTTTTGCCCGCGCTTCGCGGGTCCACGATAGCCAGACAATCGAGAATCCGCCTGTGCCCGACGAGGCGAAGCCGGAGAACCCGGCGCGGGCTGGGGCCCGCCTGTTGCTGGCGCGCGCAATGGAGGCCGCAGGCAGCACCGTCGAACAGGCCGGACGCGACGGCGTTGTCTGCCTCATCCGTGTTCCGGCGGCGGACTGGACGGAACCCGCACGCGATGCCTAGTCGTCATGGATCCGGCGCGGGCAACGCCCGTCCGATGGGCAGACCGACGGCATTGCCAAGCATCTCCTGACGGGTGGCGTCATTGACGAAATCATCGCCCCCCGCATTTGCCATCCGCCGCCGAGCGAGCGAGCAGGCACGCGATGACGCCGATTTTCAGCTTGACGGGCTTTCTCGGCTTGCCGGAACTGGATCAGTAGCGCTTGTATGGCAGGAACTTGCCGCTCATGCCGATCTTGACGCGGTCGCCTTTCTGGTCGGGCTGGCGCTCCAGCGTCATGTCGAAGTCGATCGCACTCATGATGCCGTCGCCGAACTCCTCCTGGATCATCTCTTTCCAGGTGGTGCCGTAGACCATCACCAGCTCATAGAAGCGGTAGATCAGCGGATCGGTCGGCACCTGGGTGGGCAGCGATCCGCGATAAGGGATCGCTTGCAGGGTTTCGATCTCCTGCTCCGACAGGCCGAAGATCAGGCCGGCTTTTTCCGCCGTCTCCGCAGTCATCGACATCTGGCCCAGGCAGGCGGCGCAGGTCCAGACAGGGCTGAAGCCGAGCTTCTGGGCGATCTCGGTCCAGGTCAGTTTCTTCTGCTTCTTGATGCCGAGGATCTTCTGGCCGAGTGCGGTTTTCGCGTCGTTCATCGCAGTCTCCCATGCCGTTGCGGCCGAAACGCTTGCACCCACTCGGTTTCGGCGTCGGATTGGATCGGGGGGAAGCAAGTCGGGTGCCAAGCGAAGCCGACTTCGTTTTGTTTGAGAGGTTCCGGGGCCAAGGGATGTCGGCCTCGTCCGTTGCCAAAGCGAGTCAAGACATCGGGCCGCTGGTATTGGGCTGTCCTAAGAGAAGAAAATTAACCGCGGATGAACGCGGATGAACGCAGATGGCCGTGGAGTGCCCCCTGGATTGAGACACGGGAATTCGACATATTGTTCTTAAAAGACAACGAGTGTGGCGGAACATACGGCCTAGGGGGGCGCACTCCGCAGTCGCGTCGTCATCGATCTGTGTTCATCCGCGTTCATCTGCGGTTGATTCCCTCTTCGAACCGGCACGTCCTCGCCGCCATCCATCTGGCCGCTATCGTCCCTAATGCCTGACCGTACCGCCCTCAGCCCGGCGGCCGTTCCAGAAGCGTCGCAGGCCCAGCACGCACACCGGCAGCACTTGCGCGGCGTCCTGCATCAGGCCTTCCAGCGCGTCGTCGGGCAGCACGGCCTCGCCACGTTCTGCCTCGGTCAACGCCACGCCGGCCAGGCTGGCGATCGGAATTAACAATGCCGAGGCGTCCTCATCCGCCAGCGCCGGCTGCCACTCGGCGGCGCGCAAGCTGACGGCCTGCATGAAGCCCGCCGCCCAGTCCTCGGACACAGTGGTGCCGCCCTCGTCCACCCACAGGATTGGCACGAACGCGAGCGTGGACCCGTCCAGGCCCTCCCGGATCGCGCGATAGCGATCCAGGATGGCGGCCTCCACCGCCGCTTCTTCGGCGCTATCCTCGTAGTCCGGTTCGTCGTTATCCCAGATCTCATCCAGGAACTCGTCGGGCTCGACCTCCTCGGGCCCGGCCAGCAGTCCGGCGAGGAAGCCGTCCAGCTCCGACAGGTCCATGCAGCCCGTCGGGGCTTTGTCGGAGTTCAGGAAATCCGCCAGTTCGTCCAAGGTCACTGTGGCATCCCTTCCTGTGTGTGGATCGCTATATTGGGGATTGGAGTGCCAGGTTGAAACGGTCCATTTTGTGACAACGCAAACGGTTCTGTCCGCAGTGACGCGGTCGTGTCATCCGTGACCCGGAAGCCAGGAGTTCCGCCGTGCCAATCGTCCGCACCGTCTGTGCCCATGACTGCCCCGATATGTGCTCCCTGCTGGTGGAGACCGAGAACGGGCGCGTCACGCGCATCCAGGGCGATCCGGAGCAGCCCCTGACCGCCGGGTTCGCCTGCGGCAAGGTCAACCGGGACATGGAGCTGGTGCACTCGCCGGAGCGGCTGAAGACGCCGTTGCGCCGCATCGGGCCGAAAGGCAGCGGCCAGTTCGCGCCGATCACCTGGGACCAGGCGCTGGATGAGATCGTCTCCCGCTGGCAGGCGCTTTTCGCCGAAGTCCGGGCGAGAGGCGCTGCTGGGCTATGCCTACTCCGCGCATCAGGGACAGATGAACCGTGGCCTGACCAACGGCTTCTTCCACGCGCTTGGCTGCACCCGCCTGCTGGGCGGCACCGTCTGCGATTCCTGTGCCGACGCGGCCTGGGAGGCGACGTTGGGTCCCGTCGGCGGCGCCGATCCGGAGTCGGTCACCGAATCCGACCTGGTGATTTCCTGGGGATCGGACCTCCACGCGACCAACGTGCATCTCTGGGCGAAGATCGAGGAGCGTGCGCCGCCGCGGCGTCAAGCTGATCGTCATCGATCCACGCCGCACCCGAGCGGCGGTGGCGGCGGACTGGCATCTGCCGATCCGGATCGGGACGGACTCCGCACTGGCGCTGGGCATGATGCACATTCTGGTGCGCGAGAACCTGGTCGACCGCGACTATATCGCCGCCCACACCGAAGGGTTCGACCGGCTGGAGGCGCGAGGTCCTGCCCCGCTTCACACCGTTGGAGGTCGCGCGCATCACCGGCCTGACGACGGGCGATATCGAGCGCCTGGCCGCGGCCTATGGCGTCGCCCGCAAGCCGTTCATCCGCATCGGCTTCGGCATGAGCCGCTTCACCCATGGCGGACAGAACCTGCGCGCCGTGGCGCTGCTTCCAGGCGTGACCGGCGCGTATGGCCGTTACGGCGGCGGGGCGCTGCTGGCCACCGCGGCGGGGTTCGAGCTGAACTACAACGCACTGCGCAAACCCTCTGGCCCCGCGTCAGCGCGAACGGTCAACCACCTGAAGCTGGGCGAGGCGCTGCTGGAGCTGACTGACCCGCCGATCCGCGCGCTGTTTATCGCGGCGAACAATCCGGCGATCACCAATCCGAATGCGGCGAAGCTGCGTGCCGGACTGAGCCGTGAGGACCTGTTCACGGTGGTGCACGACCCGTTCATGACCGCCACCGCGCGCTATGCCGATATCGTGCTGCCGGCGACGACGTATCTGGAAACCGAGGATTTCTTCCGCGCCTACGGCACCTATTACATGCAATACGCGCATCAGGCGGTGCCGCCGCAGCATGAGGCGTGGTCGAACCTGCGGCTGACCCAGGCCCTGGCGCAGCGGTTGGGCCTGACCGATCCGGTGTTCCGGATGACCCCGCCGGAACTGGTTGCCGAACTCTTCCGCGGCGCCTCGGGTGCGGCGGCGGAGCATGATCCGGCAAAGCTGCTGGATGGGCGTGCGGTGTCAATCGCACACAGGGAGGGGCAGACGTTCAAGACCCCGTCGGGCAAACTGGCGTTCTATGCGCAGACGCTCGCCGATCAGGGTCTGTCTCCGATGCCGGACTGGCAGCCCGACCCGGCGGAACTGAAAGGCGGACGCGGCACGCTGCGGCTGCTGACGACTCCCGGCTATTTCCAGAGCCACACGGCATTCTCGGGCGTCGCGAGCCTGCGCAAGCGGGAAGGCGAGCCCTGTGTCGTGCTGCACCCCGCCGATGCAGCGGCGCGCGGGCTGCAGGACAAGCAGATCGTGCGGCTATCGAACCATCTGGGCGAGATCCGCCTGCGCTTGCAGGTTCGCGACGAGGTCCAGCCCGGCGTGGTGCTCGTCCCCGGCCAGCGACCGGATGACGAGGCGGTGGCCGGGACGATCAACATGCTCTGCGAGGACAGCTACACCGACATGGGCGCGGGTGCGACATATCAGAGCACGTGGCTGCATGTGAGCGGGGCGTAAGGTCGAACCACAGGCGCTGCTATTTGGGGTGGAGGCGCCACCGCAGGCCGGTGCTGCGATCGGCTTGGGTAAAAGAAAACACGGAGCCGGCCCGCAAGCGGGCCTTGGACGGAGGAAGCCGGAGGTCACGGAGTCGTTGCAGGACCGTCGCGGGGACAGGGTTCGACCGGCTTGCTGCCGGAAGGGTTCATGTTTGCTGCCTTCGGCAGCCTTGTACTGTTCGGGTTAACGCAGTGCGGTTTCGTAACGCGCGAAGCGCTCTGAAGTGCTCAGCGTAAATCACACCACAAAGCGGCTTGCGTTCCAAAACCGCCGTGAAACAACGACTCCGTGCCCTCCGGCTTCCTCCGTTCGGCTCCGTGTGAGGCTTTCGCGGAGCCGAAACGACTCCAGACAGGTGTATTGCGGCCGAAGCGTTTCGGACCGCTATGATGCCAGCGCTTTGTTCCAAACCAAGAGCGACGTTCGGTGGTACGCGTGGCAGATCGCGATCGCCAGCGCATCGGCCGCATCCGCTCGGTTTGTCACCGCGGCGGGCATCAGGCGGGTGACCATCAGGCTTACCTGTTGCTTGTCCGCCGTGCCGGAGCCCGAGATCGCTTTCTTCACCGTCTTTGCCGGGTATTCGGCCACCGGAATATCGGCCAGGGCCGGCGCCAGCAGCGCGATGGCACGCGCGTAGCCGAGCTTCAGGGAGGTGGTGCCGTTGCTGTTGAAATAGGTCTCCTCGACGGCGGCCTCGGCGGGATTGTACCGGGCCAGCAGGTCCGACAGGCCCTCATGCAGCAGCTTCAGGCGCAGCGGCAGCTTTTCCTCGCCTGCAGTGGCGATGACGCCGGAGGCGACATAGCGCAGGCTCGGCCCTTCGGACTCGATGATGCCCCATCCGGTGAATCTCAGACCGGGATCGATGCCCATCAGCCTGGTCATGTGCGCGCGCTTTCCGTTATGGGGCCGTCATGGTGGCCGTTATGCTGGCCGAATGACGTATGGGTACCGCCGATTCCCTAGCACGGAACGCAAGTGGAACGCGATGGCAGGCGTCAGGTCCGCTGCACGTTCCAGAACACGAACTGCCCGGGGATGATGCCGGTGATGTCCGTCCGGCATGCCGTGTCGTAGAAATACTGCCCCAGCGGTAGATAGGGCAGCTGGTCCAGCGCCTTCTCCTGGATGTCGCCGGCGATCTTTTTCTGTGTGCCGAGGTCCGGGGCATCCAGCCAGGCATCGATGCCGGCCTGCACCGGCGGCAGGTTCGGCCAGCCGAACCAGGCCTTGTCGCCGTTCGACCGCAGCGGCTGGTTGGTAATCGGCGTCGTCATGTCGAGCCCGGCCCAACTGGTGACGAACATGTTCCAGCCGCCTTTGTCGGGCGGTTCCTTGCTGGCGCGGCGCTGCACCAGCGTGCCCCAGTCCATCACCTCATAGTCGACATTCATGCCGATTTTCTGCAGCAGATCCTGGGCGACGGCGCACATGCGCGAACAGCGCCGCCTGGTCGGAGGGCGCCATCAGGACGATCCTTCTCGCCTTGGTAGCCCGCGTCCTGCAGCGCCTTTTTCAGCGTCGGCAGGTCGCGCTTCGATCCGGTCAGAGCCGACAGGCCGCGGTCGCTCGCCATCGGCGTGCCCGGGCGCGAAGATGCCGACTCCGTCCTTCCACATCTCCGGATCGGTGCCGGCGGCGGCGGTCATGAAATCGGCCTGCGACATCGCCTCGAGCACCACTTTGCGGACAGCCAATTTGTCGAATGGCGGATGGAGGTGATTGAAGATCCCGGTGCTCGATGTTGCCCAGCGGTGTGCCCAGTTCCAAGCGCACGCCGCTCGAACGCGCTCAAGCAGGGGCAGCATGTCGTTCGGCGGATTTTCCCACCAGTCGACCTCGCCGTTCGTCAGGGCGCCGGAGGCTGTGGCCGGATCGGGAATCACCACCCATTCGACCCGGTCGAAATGCACAATTTTCGGGCCCGCCAGCCAGTCGACGGTGCCGCCGGAGCGCGGCACATAGTGTCGGATTCTTGGCATAGACCACGCGGCTGCCGACGACGCGTTCATCGGCGAGGAAGAGGAACGGGCCGCTGCCGACGATCTCTGTGATCGGTTTGAACGGATCGGTGTTGGCCAGACGCTCCGGCATGATCACCAGCGCCGGCGGGCCGATCTTGGCCAGGCAGCTCAGCAGCAGCGCAAAGGGGCGCTTGAGGCGGATGGTGAAGTGCCGGTCGTCGGGTGCGGCCATCTCATCGACACGGGCGAGCAGTGCCTGGCCCATCGGGTCGCGCGCCGCCCAGCGCTTGATCGAGGCAATGCAATCGCGCCCGCGCACCGGTTCATTGTCGCTGAAGCGCAGGCCCTCACGCAGGGTGAAGGTGTAGAGCTTGCCGTCATCTTTCCACCGTGTGGCCCTCGACCATCTGCGGCTGAGGCGTCAGCGTGTGGTCGATGCCATAGAGCTGGTCCCACACCATGGTGGCGTGGAAGCGGGTGATATAGGCGGTGGTCATGACCGGATCGGTCACGGTGAGGTCGGCCTGCGGTATATAGCGCAGGACGTTGGCTTTCCCTGGGGCTTTCCTTGTTTGGGCAAAGGCGCGTGCGGTCGGCAAGGTGGCCGCCGCACCGGCGAGGAAACTACGTCGCTGCATATCTGACCTCCTGTCGGACGGATGCCGAGGGGCGATGCAAGGCCGGTGCCAGCGGCCTTTATCAGCCGTCGGCGGCCCCCTCCTGCGCCCCATCGCCCTTCGCCCAGCCTATCGCCGCTCGGGCCAAGGAATCGATCGTGTCGATGACCGGAGCGTCCAATCCGCTGGCCGGGCCGGCGAGGATACCGAGCGGAATTTCGGTGCAGCCGAGGACGACGGCCTGGGCGCCGCGGGCGGCGAGGCTGTTGACCACCGCGCGCAGCGGCTCATAGGCAGGCTGCACCTGGTTGGCTTTCACCAGGGCGATGGCCGGGGCGATCTTGTCGGTCATTTCGGCAGCGTCGGGGACGAGGCAGTCCCAGCCGAGGCTGGAAAGATGGTCCTGATAGATGCGCAGCCGCTGTGTGGCGGCGGTGGACATCAGGCCGATGGTACCGGGCTTGATGCCGGCGGCGCGCAAATCCGCGGCGGCGGCGTCGACGATATGAAGGACGGGCACGCCTGCTGCATCGGCCATTGGCTGATACCAGTGATGCGCCGTGTTGCAGGGAATAACGATGGCGCCGCAGCCGGCCTGTCGCAGGCCGTTGATCCCGCGCAACAGGGCGGGCAGCGGGTCGGGGCCCTTGCCCTCCAGGAATTCCGGCCGGCCGGGCACGGTGGGATCGGACCAGAGCACTGTGGGGATGTGGTCGACGTCGCGTTCGGCCGGTGTCAGCAGCGTCAGGCGCAGCATGAAATGCGCGCTCGCGAGGGGGCCCATCCCGCCGAGAACCCCGAGGACTTTGTTCTTCATGACGATCTTCGTAGAGCCGCGATGGCGTCGTGCGCAAGCGCGGTGGTCTGTGGGGGGACGGCCACTGATGCGGGCTGGGCGCAGGCTCGGGTCTTTGCGAACACGCTTCGGTTGGCTAGGCTGGAATCGAACTGAACGATGTTGTTCGGATTTGAACGGAACAGGGGAAGCTGATGTCCGAGTCGTTGCCGGTCGTGGCCCAGAAGGGCTCCTATAAGGTCGAGGTCGAAGCCGGTAAGGCCTATTGGTGGTGCGCCTGCGGCAAGAGCGGCAAGCAGCCGTTCTGCGACGGGTCCCACAAGGGGACCGGGTTCAGCCCGTTGAAGTTCGACGCCGAAACCAGCGGCACCGTGTCATTCTGCGGCTGCAAGGCGACGGGCAACCAACCCCGCTGCGACGGATCGCACCGCAACCTGCCGTAAGCCGGCGGGGAGGGCCATGGCGAGAACGCCATGGCTGCAAGCCGATGTGTCAAACCCGGGAGGGCCATGGCGTGAACGCCAGGGCCCTATCAGGTCTGCGTCAGGCCGCTGAACGCATCCCGTTGCGCGGACCGTTGAACCGGCGCCGGCGCGCCTGGCCAGGGGCACCGGGGCGCTTTGCCTGGTGCTGCGTTGACGGCGGCGGGGCGTCGCCCACGATGGTGATCTGGCTGTTCACCAGGCGCTCGATCATCCGCAGCGTGCCGCGTTCCTCGGGGTCGCAGAACGCGATCGCGATGCCCTCGGCGCCGGCGCGCGCGGTGCGGCCGATGCGGTGGACGTAGCTCTCGGGTTCGGCCGGCAGGTCGAAGTTGATCACGTGCGAGACGCCCGTCACGTCGATGCCGCGCGCGGCGATGTCGGTGGCGACCAGCACGCGCGCCCGGCCGGTGCGGAAGTCACGCAGGGCCTTCTCGCGTTGCGGCTGGCTCTTGTTGCCGTGGATCGCGTCGACCTGAACGCCGGTCGCTCTCCAGCCGCTCGGCCACCTTGTTGGCGCCGTGCTTGGTGCGGGTGAACACGAGCACGCGCTTGAACGCCGGGTCCTGCAGCAGCGACAGCCAGCAGCGCCTGCTTGCCGGACTGCGGCACGAAGCGGACCGACTGGTCGATCTTCGGCGCGGTGTCTTCCTTGCGCTCGATCTCCACCCGCACCGGATCGCGCAGCAGGCCGGCGGCCAGCGAGGCGATTTCGCGCGGCATGGTCGCCGAGAACAGGCGGACTGCCGCGCGTGCGGCAGGGCGCTGACGATGTGGCGGATGTCCTTGATGAAGCCGAGGTCGAGCATCCGGTCGGCCTCATCGAGGACGAAGCGCTCCGCCGTGGCGATCGACAGTTCACGCGTGTTCATCAGGTCGCGGACGCGGCCCGGCGTGCCGATGACGATATCGGCGCCGCGGCGCATCGCCTCGCACTGCCGGAACCGGCTGGCGCCGCCGATGATCACGACGGTGCGCAGGCGCGGTTCGGCGCAGAGGAAGCGGATCGCCTCATCGATCTGCAGCGCCAGTTCGCGGGTCGGCGCCAGGATCAGCGCGCGGGTCTGGAACGGCGCCGGACGCGAGCTGCTGGCCGCCGAGATGCTGTCAGCATCGGCAGGCTGAAGGCGAAGGTCTTGCCGCTGCCGGTTTGCGCGATGCCCAAAAGGTCGCGTCCTGCCAGCAGGGACGGGATGGCATCGACCTGGATTGGGGTGGGAATGGCGAATTTATGGGCCTGCAGCGCGTGCAGCAGCGGTTCGGGAAGGCCGAGGGCCGCGAAAGTCTGTTCGGTCACGAGGAAAGGTTAACTCCGGCGCCGCGATTGTCGGCGGGGCCTTGGGCTCGCCACCCTGCATGATCGGAGGGGGCGAACGGATTTCAAAAACGATTTCCGGAAACGCGGGACAAAACCCCGCCGATCACGCAATCTCGGAAAGACAGCGGGCATATCGGGGAGACGGCGACGGATTGCAAGGTTTTTGTGCGGCGCCGCACAATACCGGGGCCGTTGCGGGTCGATCATGACCGCGATCAGGGCTTTAAGCGTGATGACCGGAGGCGGAATCGCTGGAGGTCTGAATCACGCGATTAAACAAACACCCAGAGCAGGATGGCTGAGCGAAAGCGATGTCATCCTGCTCTAGGAGCCCATGGCCCGCGAACAGATTGCCTCGAACTGCGATGCGACGTGCTTCCAGGAGAATTTCTCCTCGATCAGCGCCCGCGCATTCCCCGCCAGCCTGCCCCGAAGCTCGGCGTCATCCAGCAGCCGCAGCACGGCAGCGGCGAAGGAGGCCGCGTCGTCGGCGCGCAGGTAGTGGGTGCCGTCGGTGACCTCCAGCCCCTCGACGCCGATCGCGGTGGAGACGACCGGGCGGCCCATCGCCATGGCCTCGAAGGCCTTGATGCGGGTGCCGCTGCCGACAAGCAGGGGGATCACATAGACATCCGCAGCCGCGACATAGGGGCGGATGTCCTCGACGAAACCGGTCAGGGTGACGTTCAGCCCGCGGGTGCGGATCTTCTCGGCCAAGGCGGGCGGCGGGTTGCGGCCGACGATGGTGGCGGCGACGCGCGGGCGCGCCTTCACCAGGATCGGGAAGACCTCGTCCAGCAGGAAATGGATCGCGTCGACATTGGCCGGCCAGCTCATGGTGGCGGTGAAGATCAGCGTGCCGCCGTCCGGAGGCGGTCGGCGCGGCGACCGGCTGCGGCGCGAAGAAATCGAGGTCGACGCCGGTGTCGATCACCTCGACCCGCGGCAACCCGTAGCGCTTCGCCAGCGCGGTCCGGTCGCGGTCGGAGACGGCGATGGCAACGTCGTGCCGGCGCAAGGCCGCACCCTCGAACCGGTCCATCTTCCGGCTTTCCCACTGCCAGACCAGACGCATCAGGTTCTTCGCCTGGGCGGCGTGGCGTTCGAAGATCTCGGCTTCGACGTTGTGGGTGAACATCACCGTCGGACAGCCCGGATCCTGCGGCATCAGCACGTCCGCATGGGGAAAGTCGACGACCGCGACGTCAGGACGCGCCGCCAGTGCCGTCTGCACGACCGCGCGTCCTGGGGCGGAGATGTCGGAGGCGACCGCGACCGGATATCGGCCCAGCAGCGACAGCACGCGTTTCACTTGCGACGCCGGATTCTCCGGCCAGCACAGGAACCGGTCGCAGACGCCGTCGATATCCGCCTGGAAGCGAGCGTGATCCGCCGGCGCGGGAGAGACCAGCGTGATCTCGAACGCGCCGCCCTTCATGTTGCGCAGGATGTTGGCGGTGCGGATCTTGCCGCCCTGGTCCATCGGAAAGAGAAACCGGGGGCTGACGAACAGCAGCTTGGGCACCCCCGGGGGCTTCACCAGCAAAGACCCTGGTAGCCGATGCCCTGCGCCTGTTGCAGTTCGGGGATGCCCGCAAGGTCCAGCACGGTCTGACCGGAGAGCGCCGCCAGCAGGGCGGGCCGGTCCTCCCGCGTGACGTGGCCGACGACGGCTAGCCGCGTGCCCGCCAGCGCGGCTTCGGGCGAAGCCACCATCAGCCGCTCCAGATGCGGGATTTCCCGGTCGATATAGGTGCGGTTGGCGCCCATGAGCCGAGCGACCTGGACGTAGCGGTCGTAGATGCGCAGGTCGAAGCCTTTGCCGAGCAGCTTCTCGGCCAGCATCACGAAGGGTGACTCGCGCAGGTCGTCGGTGCCGGGCTTGAATGCGAGGCCGAACAGGGCCACCGGCTGGCGGCCATGCTGCATGATCGCCTCGAACGCTCGGTCGACGATCGTCTCATTGGACGGCAGCAGGGTCTGCAGCATCGGCACCGCCACGTCGCGCTGCCGGGCCAGCGCCAGGAAGCCGCGGATGTCCTTGGGCAGGCATGACCCGCCGAACGCGAAGCCGGGCCGCAGATAGGCCGGCGAGATGTTCAGCACCCGGTCCTCGCACAGCAGGCGGAGCGCATCCCGAGCATCGACGCCGGCGGCGGCGAGGACGGCGCCGGCCTCATTGGCGAAGGTCAGCTTGACGGCGTGGAAGACGTTGGAGATGTGCTTGACGCTCTCGGCCACGCGCAGGCTGGTCTGATGGATCGGCGCTTCGATGGCGGCGTAGATCTGCCGGACGATGGCGGCGTCATCGCCCTCCGGCGCGCCGATCAGGGTGAAGGGCGGGGCGCGGAAATCGCGGACCGAGGAGCCTTCGCGCAGGAATTCCGGGTTGCTGTAATAATGCAACCCGCTGCCCGATCCGCCGCATGCTGGCCGCTTCCAGCCTGGGGATCAGGTTGTCGTCCGCGGTCCCCGGCGGAACGGTGGAGCGCATGACGACGGCGTGGGAGCCGGCCTTGGTCCGGATCGCCTCGCCGATGCGTGGTGACGACATGTTCCACCGCTTTCAGGGACACGCTGCCGTCCGGGGCGCTGGGCGTGCCGACCGAGACGAAGGACACGTCGGACTGGTGGACGGCGGCGGCCACGTCGTCGGTGGCCGTCAGCCGTCCCTGCCGCACGGCGTCGCCGATCAGGTCGTCGATGGCTTCCTCGACGATCGGCGACCGGCCGGAGCGCAGCATCGCCAGTTTTTCGGGCGCGACATCGACGCCGATCACGTCATGGCCAAGTTCGGCCAGGCACCCGCATGAAACCACACCGACATAGCCTACGCCGAAAACTGAGATGCGCATCCCGAGAGATAGCCTTTGCGTGATCGTCTCGGCTTTATGGCATGAAACCGGGATGATCGAAGACGAAATCGCGGTTCGTGTGTGCTGCTGGCCGTCATTGAAAGAAACCACGGAGCGGTCGCTGCGCGCCCTGCACGGAGGGGGTTGAGAGCCACGGAGGTGTTGGATCGACGGTTCGCCCCTCGCCCAGCTTGGCAGAACGCTCAACGGTTGATTGATTCGCTCCGCGCGGTGGCGCTTCCTGACGTGCGCCACACCATCTCCGTGCCCCTCGTTGGATTCCTCTGTGCAGGCCGCGCAGCGGACGCTCGGTGGTTTCTTTTCCTGCCCGCACCGGCCCCGCTTCAGCTCACCCCGGCGAACTTCGCCAGCAGCCGGACATGCGAGCGGATGCCGTGGTGGAAGCACGCTTCCTCGAACTTCTCGTTCGGGCTGTGCACCTGGTCGTCGTCCAGGCCGAAGCCCATCAGCAGCGAGTCCAGCCCCAGGATCGTGCGCAGCGACGTCACCACCGGGATCGACCCGCCGCTGCCCATCAGCAGCGCCGGCTTGCCGTATTCCTCGGCCAGCGCCGCCTGGGCCGCGCGGACATGCGGGCTGTCGACGTTCACCTCGATCCCCGGCGCGCGGCGAGAACGACTGCGAACGTCGCCGTCGCGCCCGGCGGCAGGCGGTCCGTGCACGAACTGCTTGAACTGCTCCATCACCTCGTCCGGGTCCTGGTTCGGCACCAGGCGGAACGAGACCTTCGCCGAGGCCTCCGACGCGATCACCGTCTTGCTGCCGTGCGCCGGTGTAGCCGCCCCAGATGCCGTTGATGTCGGCGGTCGGGCCGCGCCCAAAGCCGCTCCAGCGCCGCGTAGCCGCGTTCGCCGACCGGCGTGGACAGGCCGATGCCGCCCAGGAACGCCGCCTCGTCGAAGCCCAGCGCGTCCCATTGCGTCGCGCTGCGCGTTGGAGACCGGCTTGACCTTGTCGTAGAAACCCGGCAACTGGATGCGGCCGTTCTCGTCCTGCAGATCGCCCAGGATCTTGGTCAGCGCGTTGATCGGGTTCAGCGCCGATCCGCCGTACAGGCCCGGAGTGCAGGTCGCGGTTCGCCGCCTTCAGCGTCAGCTCGGCATAGGTCATGCCGCGCAGCCGCGTGGTGATCGCCGGCGTCTCGACGTCCCACATGCCGGTGTCGCTGATCAGCGCGACGTCCGCCATCAGGTCGGCCTTGTTCGCCTCGCAGGAACGGGTCGAGGTTGACTCGAGCCGACCTCTTCCTCGCCCTCGATCAGCACGGTGATGCGCGCCGGGATGCCGCCGCCGGCGTCGTGCCAGGCGCGCAGGGCCTCCAGGAACATCATCGTCTGGCCCTTGTCGTCCACCGCGCCGCGGGCGACGAAGCGCTTGCCGCGCGGGCCGTCGACGAGTTGCGGCTCGAACGGCGGGCTGTGCCAGAGCGAGACCGGATCGACCGGCTGCACGTCGTAATGGCCGTAGAACAGGATGTGCGGACCCTTGTAGTCCGCCGGCCCGTCGAGATGACCCACGACGACCGGATGGCCCGGCGGTCGGCCGGACCGCGGCCGCGAAGCCCAGGCCGGCCAGCTGATCGCGCCACCACTCCGCCGCCCGCACGCAATCGGCGGCGTGCGCCGGCTGCGCGCTGATCGAGGGGATGCGCAGCAGGTCGAACAGCCGCTCGCGCGACGCGGCCAGCCCCGCATCGGCATGGTCGAGAATGGCGGCGAGGGATATGGACATGCGTGTCTCCTGCATCATGTGCACGCAGAAGTAGCCGAACCTGTTGCCGGCGTCATCGGTGGGGTGATCAGGCGGGCTCGACCTGGATCATGACGGAGGTGGGGACGACAGCCGCGGAACCGGTCAGCGGCTGGCGACCTGCCGTGGGTCCGGGCGGATCATCAGGCAGGATTTGTGGCGGCCGGCGCAGGCGTCGGCGGCGTCGGACTGTGTCAGACCGATCACGCCGGCACGCCAGAGCACCTTGCCGCGCATCCGCACGGGCTCGACCCTGATCTCGCCGGCCTCGGCGTCGCGATGGGCGGCGAGGGCGGCGCTACGTGCGGCAGCCTGGGTGGCGAAGGTGCCGACCTGAACGGCCCAGTTCGGGGCGTGAGTGCGCGCCACCGGACGGGCGATCTCTGCCGCGCGGGCCGAGGCCACCAGCGTCACATGGGACGCCAGTTGAACGGGCGGCTTGCGCATGATCGGGACATCCATCTGCTCGAAGCCCTGGTCGAGCAGCGATCGCCATGTGGACGTCGCGCTCGGGGTTGGAGGCGGCACCCAGCACGACGCCGATCAGGCGCACGCCGCTGCGCACGGCGCTGGTGACGAGGTTGTGGCCGGACGCCTCGGTGTAGCCGGTCTTCATGCCGTCGGCGCCGGGATAGGACTGCAGCATGCGGTCGTGGTTGAAGATCACCTGCCGGTGCCGAAGGTGAAGCTGGGGCGTCGAGAAATAGCGGTAATAGCCGGGGAAGTCGCTGACCAGGTGCCGCGCCAGGATCGCCAGGTCGCGGGCGGTGGTCCACTGGTCGGGATCCGGCAGGCCGGACGCGTTGGTGAAGGTGGTGCGGCTCATGCCCAGGGCGCGGGCGCGCAGCGTCATCATCTGGGCGAACCGGTCCTCACTGCCGCCGAGCAGTTCGCCCAGCGCGGCGGCCGCGTCGTTGGCGGATTTGGTGACCAGGCCGAGGATCGCCTCCTCGACGGTCAGCTGCGTGCCGGGGACGAGGCCGAGCTTGGTGGGCTCCATGCTGGCGGCGTGGGGGGAGACCGGCACGGTCTCGTTCAGGGATGATGCGGCGGTCGCGCAGCGCCTCGAACGTCATGTAGAGCGTCATCAGCTTGGCCAGGCTGGCCGGGTGGCGCGGCTGCGTCGGGGTTGACCGCCTCCAGCACGTTGCCGGTGCCGGCGTCGACGACGATGGAGCTGTAGCGGTCCGAGCCGATCTGCGCCCGGGCGGGCTTGGCAGCGCAAGCGGCAAGCAAGCCGGCCACGGCCAGGAGGCAGGTCTGCAACTGCTTGCGCGGAAGGCACGCAAACCTGGCCATTCATGTTCCCTTCTGAGCGATCGGCGTAACTTTAGGTAGGCCAGACGCGCGTCTGTCCAGCCGAAAATCTGTCAAAAAACGATAAAAAGTGAAGGCTTTAGAGGAGAACTCTAAGGCAACAAACGGATGGCCATGGCAGCCGTATAAGCCAAGAATTTTTGTGCACTGCACAAAAATCTCTTGATCGCCGCGATTGGCTACTCCTATATCCGCGGTCGTGTTGCATTGCAGCATTCGAAGTTCAGGATGCAAATGAGCGCGGCTATCAGGATTAACCCGGCTTGACGCTGGCTCCGGTATACAGTGTTCGGCCCTGTACAAGGCAGAAGATAGAGCGTGAGCACGAAACCAAAGACGATCGAAACGGCACCTGCGGCCGAGACCAGGCCGTGGGCACGACAAAGCTGAGGTGATCGCTTCGGCTGTCACGGCAGACCGCGCCAAACGCGGCTTCCGTCGGACGACACAGGCAAAGGTGAAACAAGGCATGGAAAAGGCGATGAAGACGGCCGAGGAGCTCGTGGCGTTCAGCCAGGGCAACCTCGAGGCGATGGTGAAGTCCGGCCAGATCTGGGCGGCCGGCGTGCAGGACATCTGCAAGCAGATCGCCGCCAACGCGCAGGCCTCGTTCGACGAGACGCTGTCGACCTTCAAGGCGCTGACCTCGGTGAAGTCGCTGAAGGACGCGTTCGACCTGCAGGCAGCCTCGCGCGCGCGACGCTGGAGAAGACGGTGGCCGAGTCGGGCAAGCTGACCGACGCGTCGTTGAAGCTGACCGAGCAGGCGCTGGCGCCGATCACCGCGCGCGTCACCGTGGCGGTGGAGAAGTTCTCGCAAGACCGCCTGATTCGGCGTCCGGCAGACCATGGTCTGCCGACCAGTCGAATCGGCCGAAAGAGGCCCGGACATCTGTCCGGGCCTTTTATTTTGCGCCAGCCTGCCCAACTGCGTCGATGCAGCGAGCTGCAGGCAAGCCTGAGAGGCCTGTGCCAGGGAATTGCCGTGTCAGGCGTCCTCGGTTTCGCGGCCACGCCTCTTGCGGGAAATCCGAGTCGGCGCAATCGTCTTGGCATCGGGGTGCGCAAGCCTCTTTCATCGAGGGGCGCGGTACCGATATGCTGAAGACTTAAGCGGAACTGATGAGGATCGGCTCAGGGCACCGCCGGCATATGTTCGTGTTCCCGAAGGCGCATGCGGCGCCGGGCTCGCGCGGGCCGGCCGGATATTTGAAGCGCCCGGACCGGTCGAGGGCGGCGAATGGACGCGGAAGGACGATGAGCGACAGCGACAGGCGCGGCGGCGGCAACGACCGAGGGCCCCAACACCGGGGTCGTCGTCAAGGCGCGGCCGAAAACCCGCAAGCCGGCGATGTACAAGGTGCTGATGCTGAACGACGACTACACGCCGATGGAGTTCGTCGTTCACGTGCTGGAGCGCTTCTTCCAGAAGAACCGCGAGGAGGCGACCCGGATCATGCTGCACGTCCACCGCCGCGGCGTCGGCGTGTGCGGCGTCTACACCTATGAGGTGGCCGAGACGAAGGTGACCCAGGTGATGGATCTGGCGCGGCAGAACCAGCATCCTCTTGCAGTGCACGATCGAGAAGGAATGATTGCAGCGTCCGGCATCGATGGCAGCATCATCTCGAACCGGCCGAGTTACGACTTGGTGACCCGGTTGACTGCCCAGGCCCGGTGATGATCGGTCCGGCTCACGGACCTTCAGCGCGTAGGAGCGTCGACGACATGCTATCACGCAACCTCGAACAGACGCTTCACCGCGCCTTGTCGCTCGCCAGCGAACGCCGTCACGAATACGCGACGCTGGAGCACCTGCTCCTGGGCCTGACCGACGACACCGACGCCGCGACCGTGCTGCAAGGCCTGCGGCGTCGATCTGGACAAGCTGCGCACCGACCTGTCGGAATTCCTCGACAAGGATCTCGCCGGCCTGGCGACCGACCGGCCGGGCGATCCGAAGCCGACCGCCGGCTTCCAGCGCGTGGTGCAGCGCGCCGCGATCCACGTGCAGTCGTCCGGCCGCGATGAGGTGACCGGCGCCAACGTGCTGGTCGCGCTGTTCAGCGAGCGCGAAAGCCACGCGGTCTACTTCCTGCAATTGCAGGACATGACCCGGCTCGACGCGGTGAATTTCATCAGCCACGGCATCGCCAAGGCGCCCGGCCGGTCGGCGCAGCGCCCGGTGCACGGCACCGGCAGCCGCAGCCGGAAGACGCACCAGGAGCAGGAGCGCGAGGAGAAGCCGAACCGGCGCAATCAGGACGCGCTGTCGAACTACTGCGTGAACCTGAACAAGAAGGCGATGGCCGGGAAGATCGATCCGCTGATCGGCCGCGAGCTGGAGATCGAGCGGACGATCCAGATCCTGTGCCGCCGCACCAAGAACAACCCGCTGTATGTCGGCGATCCCGGCGTCGGCAAGACCGCGATCGCCGAGGGCCTGGCCAAGCGCATCGTCGAGGGCGACGTGCCGGAGGTGCTGGCGAAGTCGACCATCTTCGCGCTCGACATGGGCGCGCTGCTGGCCGGCACGCGCTATCGCGGCGACTTCGAGGAGCGGCTGAAGGCGGTGGTCTCCGAGCTGGAGAGCCAGCAGGGCGCCATCCTGTTCATCGACGAGATCCACACCGTGATCGGCGCCGGTGCCACCAGTCCGGCGGCGCGATGGATGCGTCGAACCTGCTGAAGCCGGCGCTGGCGTCGGGCAACCTGCGCTGCATCGGCTCCACGACCTACAAGGAGTTCCGCAACTACTTCGAGAAGGACCGCGCGCTGGTCCGCCGCTTCCAGAAGATCGACGTGAACGAGCCGACGCTGGAAGACAGCGTGAAGATCCTGCGCGGCCTGAAGACTGAACTACGAGAAGCACCACAAGGTCCGCTACACCGACGAGGCGATCCGCGCCGCGGTGGAGCTGTCGGCGAAATACATCAACGACCGCAAGCTGCCCGACAAGGCGATCGACGTGATCGACGAGGTCGGCGCCTCGCCGCATGCTGCTGCCGGAGCACAAGCGCCGGAAGACCGTGACGCTGCGCGACGTCGAGGAGATCGTCGCCAAGATCGCGCGCATTCCTCCCAAGAGCGTGTCCGCCGACGACAAGGAGACGCTGCGCAACCTGGAGCGCGACCTGAAGTCGATGGTGTTCGGCCAGGACAAGGCGATCGAGGCGCTGTCCGCGGCGATCAAGCTGGCGCGCGCCGGCCTGCGCGAGCCGGAGAAGCCGATCGGCAACTACCTGTTCTGCGGCCCGACCGGCGTCGGCAAGACCGAGGTGGCGCGGCAGCTCGCCTCCACCATGGGCATCGAGCTGATCCGCTTCGACATGTCGGAATACATGGAGCGGCACAGCGTCTCCCGCCTGATCGGCGCGCCGCCGGGCTATGTCGGCTTCGACCAGGGCGGCCTGCTGACCGACGCGATCGACCAGCATCCGCACGCGGTGCTGCTGCTGGACGAGATCGAGAAGGCGCATCCCGGATCTGTTCAACATCCTGCTGCAGGTGATGGACCACGGGAAGCTGACCGACCACAACGGCAAGACGGTCGATTTCCGCAACGTCATCCTGATCATGACGACCAACGCGGGCGCCTCCGACCTGGCGAAGGAGGCGATCGGCTTCGGCCGCGAGGCGCGCGAGGGCGAGGACGAGGACGCGATCAAGCGGCTGTTCACGCCGGAGTTCCGCAACCGGCTGGATGCGACGATCGCCTTCGCCGGCCTGACGCCGGAGATCGTCGGCCGCGTGGTCGAGAAGTTCGTCATGCAGCTCGAGGCGCAGCTCGCCGACCGCAACGTGACGATCGAGCTGTCGTCGGCGGCCAAGGAGTGGCTGGCGGAGCGCGGCTACGACAGGCTGTATGGCGCGCGGCCGCTGGCGCGCGTGATCCAGGAGTACATCAAGAAGCCGCTGGCCGAGGAACTGCTGTTCGGCAAGCTGGTGAAGGGCGGCTCGGTCAAGGTGACGATGAAGGACGACAAGCTGGACTTCGAGATCATCGAGGCCGCGCTGCCGGCGCTGCCGAAGCCGGACGAGGACGGCGACGGCGGCGTCGGATCGCGAGGAGATCGAGGTCTGATAGCGGCTTGGGGGTGCAGGAGAGGCGGCCGGAGGTCGTCTCGCTTGCGGCCTCTCGACGCGAGCGGGTTCATTCGACGTCGCGCGGTTGGCGCATTGGGCGGGCTCCCCATACGCGTTATAGGTGTTGATCCGCGTCAAGCTCTACGGCGTTGTCATCCTCGGGAAGACCGCCGTGAGTCCCACCAGCACTGCACCCACCCCAGCATCCCAAGCGTGGCACGCCGGACCGGAGGGATATCCTCGCCAATCAGCAGCGCCCCGATGGGCAACATCCAGAGGCCAAGGATTGGCAGGAAGCCCAGAAAACCGCCGACGATGAACGCGACCCCCAACGGCAGCCGCACCCATTTCGCTTGGGGCCGGGTCAGCCAGGCATAGAATCGTTGGACCGAATGCGGCAGTGCATCGAGCAGGCGCTGCAGGCGCGGATCGTGCTTTTCCATGTGTCTGGTCATCTGTGATGCCCCGCCACGTCGCCATCCGGCTGCGCAGGACGGCCCATCGTTCGTCGACGCCGGGACGCGAGCTGGTTGAGCAATTCGACGCCCGCCGAGAAGCCGATCGCAGCGTAGATGTAGCCCTTCGGCACGTGCACGCCGAACCCGTCGGCGACCAGCGTCATGCCGATCATCAGCAAGAACGAGAACACCAGCATCTTCACCGTCGGATGACGCTCGACGAACGCCGAGGTCGGGCTGGATGCCAGCAGCATGACGGCCATGGCGATGACCACCGCTGCGATCATGACGGGCAGATGGTTGACCATACCCACAGCGGTAATGACGCTGTCCAACGAGAATACGATATCCAACAGGGCGATCTGCAGCACGATGCCCGGAAGCGCCGCGCGGACCGCCGGACGCTTCGGCGACGGCCTGCTCGCCCTCGACCCGCGCGTGGATCTCCGACGGTGCCCTTGTAGACGAGGAACAGCCCGCCGGCGATCAGGATCAGGTCGCGCCAGGAGAACCCGTGCTCAGCGACGGTGAACACCGGCTCGGTCAGGTGAGCGATCCAGCTGATGCTGGCGAGCAGGGCCAGCCGGGCGCCGAGCGCCAGGCCGAGCCCCAGCTTGCGCGCCAGCGGCTGGTGCTCGGCCGGCACGCGGGCGACGAGGACGGCGAGGAACACCAGGTTGTCGATCCCGAGCACGATCTCCAACGCCGTCAGCGTCAGGAAGACCCGCCCAGATCTGCGGGTCTGTGAGCCAGTCCATGTCAGCCTCGTGCCGTCGGCCTCAGGCCCTAGGTCAGATCGCGCCGGACGCCGGCCAAGTCTGCAGCAACGAGATGAACAGGTTGACGAAGTCGAGGTAGAGCGTCAGCGCGCCCAGGATCGCCAGATTGCCGGCTCGGGTGCCGTCGGTTCTCGCACGATACATGGTCTTCAGCCGCTGCGTGTCCCACGCGGTGAGGCCGGTGAAGACCACGACGCCGATCACCGACACCGCGAACTGCAGCGCACTGGAGCCGATGAAGATGTTCACCAGGCTGGCGAGGACGATACCGATAAGCCCCATCACCAGGAACGAACCGAACGGCGTCAGGTCGGTGCGCGTGGTGTAGCCCCAGGCGGCGGTGACGGCGAAGGTGCCGGCGCTGATGAAGAACACGCGGGCGATGCTGTCACCGGTGTAGACCAGGAAGATGCCGGCGAGCGACAGGCCCATCAGCGCGGCGTAGCCCCAGAACGACGGCCTGAGCCGCCGCGGGGCTCATTTGGCGACACGGAAACCGAGCAGCAGCGCCAGGGCGAACGGGGCCAGCATGACCAGCCAAAGCAGCGGGGTTCCGGCGATCGCGGCGTACAGGCCGGACGACGCGGCGGCATAGGCGACGACGCCGGTCAGGGCGAGGCCGCCTGCCATGGTGTTGAAGACGCGCAGCATGAAGCTGCGCAGCCCCAGATCAATGGCGGGCGCGGTGACGGCAGATGGCCGGTAGATCCGGTCACTGCGAGGGTCGTCAATGCGGGTGTTCATCTCTGTCGTGCTCCTTGCGTTGGTCATCGAACGACGCACGGAGGAACGAAGGATCGTTTCAAACGGGCCAAATCGATCGCCGCATTCCGTGCGGTGATCCGACATCGCAAGGTTAGCCGGCCAAAGGCCGACGTCCCGCCAGAGGGGCCCGGATCGAATTTTACAGCGGTCAGGTATTCGGCCCCAGGTTGACTTTCAAGAGGGTTCGGTCCGTCGCAACGCTTCCGTGTCCTCCCGCGGATCGCGCGGAGCTGCCGACGGAAGCCGCCGGGGCTTGCGTTCCCGCGTGACGGCCCTATCCCTCCGGCCCGCCTGTCTCTTTCAGTTCGTCAACCGTCAGCCACACCCAGACCAGGTTCGCTGCCAGCAGCAGCGTGGTCACGGCGAATACCCACCGCAGTCCCAGCACGGCCGCGATGCCGCCGCCTGTCAGGGGACCGAGCGAATTGCCCAGGAAGGTGGCTGATGCGGTCATTCCGTAGACGGTGCCACGCATCTCCCGCGACACGCTGCGCCCGATCAGGGCATTCGCCGTCGGCAGGATACCGCCGATGAACAGCCCGACCGCGAACCGCTCGGCCACGAACGTCCAATAACTGTCCCGCAAACACCTGCGGCGCGCTGGTCAGCGTCGCCCCCGCCAGGCAGATCAGCAGCACCTTGCGGTAGCCGATCACGTCGCTCCGTTTGCCGAGGAACGGCGACGACACCAGGTCCGCCAGCCCGGTGATGGAGAACGCCACGCCCGCCAAGGTCGCCAGTTGCGGCGGGGAGCCAACGAGTTGCTGCACGAACAGCGTCACCACCGGCTGCACGGTGCGCACGCTGAACTGGGCCATGAGCAGCACCACGAACAGCGCGATGAGCGCACTCGATCCGGTCAGCAGCTTCAGGCCGGCGAACAGGGACCGCCCCTTGCCGGTCGTCTTCAGGGGGGTGAAATCCTCGTGCACGATCGCCCAGACCAGGGCCAGGGCCACCAGCGTGATCGCCCCGGTGGCGAAAAACGGCGCCCGGTAGCTGCCGGTCAGGTCCGCCAGCACGCCGCCCACCACCGGGCCGATCAGCGAGCCGACCAACTGCCCCGTCGCAAGCCATCCCAGCGCGAAGCCCAGCCGACGCTCCGGCACCTGGCTCGCCACCAGCGCGATCGCCGATGAGGAGAACCCCGCAAACGCGCCCATCACCGCTCGGGCGCCGAAGAACGCCCATACATTCGTCGCGAGGCCCATCAGCGCGGTGAAAATCGCGATCGCGAAGCTGGATCGCAGCAGGGACTGCTTGCGGCCGTAACGGTCCGCGACCCGGCCCCAGACCGGCGAGGCGAATGCCGCGACGAACGACGTCGATCCGGTGATGACGCCGGCCCAGATATCGACGCCCTCCGGGCTTGTGACGCCCAGTTCCGGCAGCATGAGCGGGATGATCGGGCTGAGGAAGTTGATCGCCGCGGTCATGACGAACTGGATGCCGACCATCGCCCACAAGGTGCGCTGCCAGGTGTCCTCGGTCTGAGGAACACGAATGGCGCCGCCGGTTGCGCCTACGGGCGCCGCATCTGAATTCCGCCGCATCATCCATTGGCATCATGCTAACGCAACATGCGGCGATGGAAAGTCCGACGAGCCCGGATCCGCCGTCATGGCCGGCGGGTCTGCGTTATCGTCATGGCTCGGCCTGCCCGACGCACCTTGGGCCAGAATGTATCCTTGGTCCGTGCCGGTGCCGCGCTGTAATGAAAGGTATTTTGGAAACCACTCGCCTCTCGCATGGCCTGCACGCTCTTACCGCAATACGCGCGAGATTTCGGCGGCCACCTGCCCGTTTCCTTCCCTGAAGGGGTGGACAAATTCACGTCGCCGAGGATCTGGCGCGACAATCAGGGCCGGATCGTGGTCGGCATAATTTCGCGCCAATCCCTCAGCGAGCCGTCGAACCAGGATCCGAGCCGCAAAGGCCGCTCTCGATTGTCGGCACGCACCGTCGCAGTGCTCGCGAGACCTATGCGGATAAGATTGTCACAAATGGCCCGAACACGCCGGGGGATGAACGATGTATCGTGACGATATCGGACTGGCTCAGTCGATTTCTGTGCGCTAAAGACAGGTTAATCCGCACTCGCCAGAGCGCGGCCCGCCATACACGCTCGGTCATGCCGGGTCGTTACCACGCGAAAAGGACTGCCCGCTGGCCCATACGCTTTCCGGAACATACAGCACGTGCGTTGCGCTCGGCATGGCGATGGACGATCCGACGACCATCACCGCCACCGGCCGACTGAACGGCAGCCTGCTGGTGACATACGGCGGCGTGGCCGTGGTGAAGGCCGGCAGCATCGCGGGGAGCCGTCGCGACCACCTCGCGGCTTGGAGCGTTCACCGGCTACGCCGCCCAAGGCGCTCGCCGCGGCAACTGACGGCCACAGAACGGGCGGCCGCCGGCACCGTCCGCAGCCACATCCATCGTTACTTCGACGCCGCGCATCGTATCGAACGTGGCAACCGAGCAGATGACGTCAGTCCGGTGGCGAAATGCGATCGGTTCGCCACCGACATGCCGATGGACGGCGGCGGCATCTGCACCAGCAACCGGACGCGCCAGCCGGCGTGAACCGTATCAACCTTCGAAAGCGGTGATCCGGCCGGATGGCGGGATGGCGGGGAGAACTCTCATGACGACGATCAACAGCACGATCAGCCACGGTATCACGATTGGCGCGACGTACAGCTCGCCACTGACGATCACCGCGACGGGTTACGTCGGCGGCAGCGTCTACGCGATTTTCAGCAGTCCCGTTGCCACGGTGGTGAACGCCGGCAGGATCGCGGGACAAACGACGGCGTCGGTCTGGGGGCGGGCGGTTCGGTCACCAACCAGGCGGGCGGAGTGATCAGCGGCAACAACTGGCATCGGCATCGCAGCTCTGGCGCGACCACGGTGATGAACGCCGGCAGCATCGGCGGGAACGCACTCACGGCACGGCGTCATTCTGGGGGCGGGCGGTTCGGTCACCAACCAGGCTGGCGGCGTGATCAGCAGCGGCAACTTGCGCGGCATCGCAGCCTTTGTTGCCGCGACCACGGTGATGAACGCCGGCAGCATCGGCGGGTCGATCCGGCACGGCGTCTATCTGGACGCGGGCGGGCGGTTCGGTCACCAACCAGGCGGGCGGTGTGATCAGCGGCAACCACTTGCACGGCATCCGACGCCGTTGGCGCGGCCACGGTGATGAACGCCGGCAGCATCGGCGGGTCACAGGACGGCGTCTTTCTTTACGGCGGCGGTTCGGTCACCAACCAGACCGGCGGTACGATCAGCGGTTTCCGTGGTATTCTCGCCGACGCTGCGAGCACGGTGGTGAACGCCGGCAGCATCGCCGGAATTGGGATGAGTGGCATCGGCGTCACGTTCGCCGCAGCTGGTTCAGTCACCAACCAGGCGGGCGGTGTGATCAGCGGCGGCTATGGCATCTACGCGTCCGGCGTCACCACGGTAGTGAACGCCGGCAGCATCAACGCGACGACCGGCGTGGGCGTCAATCTCGCGTCGGGTGGTTCGGTCACCAACCAGGCGGGCGGCACGATCAGCGGCAACTTGACCGGCATCAAAGGCGTTTCCGCCGCGATTACTGTGGTGAACGCCGGCAGCATAGCTGGAACTGGGGGGAGTGGCGTCAAGCTGGGGGTAGGCGGTTCGGTCACCAACCAGACCGGCGGCACGATCAGCGGTTTCCGTGGCATCGCAGCCTATGGCGCGCTCACATTGGTGAACGCCGGCAGCATCGGCGGAAATGCGACGAGAGGCATGGGCGCCTATCTGAAGGCGGGCGGTTCGGTCACCAACCAGTCCGGCGGCACGATCAGTGGTGTCCGTGGCATCGCAGCCTATGGCGCGCTCACATTGGTGAACGCCGGCAGCATCGGCGGAAACGCGACGAACGGCATCGGCGTCTATCTCGGGTCGGGCGGTTCGGTCACCAACCAGGGGGGCGGCACGATCAGCGGCGGCGCGGACGCGGTGAAATTCCGTGGCGGCTCTACCGGCCGGCTGGTGATCGACCCCGGCGCGATGTTCGTCGGCACGGTGGACGGCGGCAACGCTGTCGGCGCAGCCACGGTCAGCACGCTGGAGCTGGGTTCGGGCGCCGGCGCCGGCACGCTGACGGGGCTGGGGTCGCGTTATATCGATTTTGCCGCCATCACGATCGACAGCGGCGCGACCTGGACGCTGGCCGCAGACACGATCGGCACCGGCTACACGATCACCGACAACGGCACGCTGACCAACACCGGCAGCATCGGCTCCGCGGTGACACTGGGCGCGGGGGCGGTGCTGACCAACGCGTCCGGCGCGACCATCACCGGCAACGCATCGAGCGGCGCCGGCGTCACGCTCACGGCGGGTGGTTCGGTTACCAACCAGGCGGGCGGTGTGGTCAGCGGCGGCATCTACGCGTCCGGCGTGACCACGGTGGTGAACGCCGGCAGCATCGGCGGAAAAGGGACGTACGGCGACGGCGTCTATTTGCAAGCGGGCGGTTCGGTCACCAACCAGGCGAGCGGCACGATCAGCAGCGGCGAAGGCATTCTGGCTTTGTCCGCGGCCACGGTGGTGAACGCCGGAAGCATCAGCGGAACCGGGACGTACAGCCGCGGCGTTGATCTTGTGGGCGGCGGTTCGGTCACCAACCAGGCGGGCGGTGTGATCAGCGGCGGCCAATATGGCATTAACGGCGCCGTTGGCGCGACCACGGTGGTGAACGCCGGCAGCATCGCCGGAACCAGGACGAACGGCACCGGCGTTTTTCTTTTCGGCGACGGTTCGGTCACCAACCAGGCGGGCGGCACGATCAGCGGCGGCGCCGACGCGGTGAAATTCAGTGCCGGCTATACCGGTCGGCTGGTGATCGACCCGGGCGCGGTGTTCGTCGGAACGGTGGACGGCGGCAACACGATCGGCGCCACCACGGTCAGCACGCTGGAGCTGGGTTCCGGTGCCGGCGCCGGCACGCTGACCGGGCTGGGGTCGCGCTATGTCGATTTTGCCGCCATCACGATCGACAGCGGCGCGACCTGGACGCTGGCCGCCGACACGCTCGGTGCCGGTTACACGATCACCGACAACGGCACGCTGACCAACACCGGCAGCATCGGCTCCACGGTGACGCTGGGCGCGGGGGCGGTGCTGACCAACGCGTCCGGCGCGATCATCGCCGGCAACCCCTTGAGCGGCGACGGCGTCTTTCTTGCGGCGGGTGGTTCGGTCACCAACCAGGCGGGTGGTGTGATCAGCGGCCACTATGGCATTTTCTCCAGCTTCGCGACCACGGTGGTGAACGCCGGCAGCATCGCCGGAACTGGGACGTTCGGCTTCGGCGTCTTTCTGGATGGGGGCGGTTCGGTCACTAACCAGGCGGGCGGTGCGATCAGCGGCTTCGCAGGCATTTTCGCCGACGCCGCGACCACGGTGGTGAACGCCGGCAGCATTGGCGCAACTGGGACGTACAGCGGTGGCGTTGATTTTTTTGGCGGCGGTTCGGTCACCAACCAGGCGGGCGGTGTGATCAGCGGCGGCCAATATGGCATTAACGGCGCCTATGGCGCGACCACGGTGGTGAACGCCGGCAGCATCGCCGGAACTAGGACGAACGGCTTCGGCGTCTTTCTTTACGGCGGCGGTTCGGTCACCAACCAGGCGGGCGGCACGATCAGCGGCGGCGCGGACGCGGTGAAATTCCGAGGCGGCCGTACCGGCCGGCTGGTGATCGACCCCGGCGCGGTGTTCGTCGGAACGGTGGACGGCGGCAACACGATCGGCGCAACCACGGTCAGCACGCTGGAGCTGGGTTCCGGTGCCGGCGCCGGCACGCTGACGGGGTTGGGGTCGCGTTATATCGATTTTGCTGCCATCACGATCGACAGCGGCGCGACCTGGACGCTGGCCGCCGACACGCTCGGCACCGGCTACACGATCACCGACGACGGGACGCTGACCAACACCGGCAGCCTCGGCTCCGCGGTGACGCTGGGCGCGGGGGCGGTGCTGACCAACGCGTCCGGCGCGCTCATCGCCGGCAACGCATCGAGCGGCACCGGCGTCACGCTCGCCGCGGCTGGTTCGGTCACCAACCAGGCGGGCGGTGTGATCAGCGGCGGTCCCTATGGCATCTTCGCGTACGGCGTCACCACGGTGGTGAACGCCGGCAGTATCGCCGGAACTGCGACGAACGGCGTCTTTCTGGAGGCGGGCGGTTCGATCACCAACCAGGCGGGCGGTGTGATCAGCGGCGGCCACTATGGCATTCGCGCCTCTGCCGCGACCACGGTGGTGAACGCCGGCAGTATCGCCGGAACTGGGACGAACGGCTTCGGCGTCTTTCTGGACGGCGGTTCGGTCACCAACCAGGCCGGCGGCACGATCAGCGGCTCCGAAGCCATTTTCGCTTTTTCCGCGACCACGGTGGTGAACGCCGGCAGCATCGGCGGAAGTGCGACGAGCAGGTATGGCGTCTATCTTTACGGCGGCGGTTCGGTCACCAACCAGACCGGCGGCACGATCAGCGGCGGCGCGGACGCGGTGAAATTCGGTGGCTGGCCGTACCGGCCGGCTGGTGATCGACCGCGGCGCGGTGTTCGTCGGCACGGTGGACGGCGGCAACACGATCGGCGCCACCACGCTCAGCACGCTGGAGCTGGGTTCGGGCACCGGCGCCGGCACGCTGACGGGGCTCGGGTCGCGCTATGTCGATTTCGCCGCCATCACGATCGACAGCGGCGCGACCTGGACGCTGGCCGCCGACACGCTCGGCACCGGCTACACGATCACCGACGACGGCACGCTGACCAACACCGGCAGCATCGGCTCCGCGGTGACGCTGGGCGCGGGGGCGGTGCTGACCAACGCATCCGGCGCGACCATCACCGGCTCCGGCGCCGGCGTCTATCTGCAGGCGGGCGGTTCGGTCACCAACCAGGCGGGCGGTGTGATCAGCGGCTACTATGGCATCGCCGCGAACGGCGTCACCACGGTGGTGAACGCCGGCAGCATCGGCGGAAACGCGAATAGCGGCACCGGCGTCTATCTCGGGGCGGGCGGTTCGGTCAGCAACCAGTCCGGCGGCACGATCAGCGGTGGCTTGGGCGTTCTTCGCCCGAGCCGCGACCACGGTGGTGAACGCCGGCAGCATCGGCGGAAATCGCGACGAACGGCGGCGGCGTCGTTCTGCAGGCGGGTTCGGTCAGCAACCAGGCGGGCGGTGTGATCAGCGGCGGCTACATTGGCATCTTCGCGTACGGCGGCGTCACCACGGTGGTGAACGCCGGCAGCATCGGCGGAAATGCGACGAGCGGTAATGGCGTCTATCTCGCGCGGGTGGTTCGGTCACCAACCAGGCGGGCGGCACGATCAGCGGCGGCGCCGACGCGGTGAAATTCGGAGCCGGCTATACCGGCCGGCTGGTGATCGACCCCGGCGCGGTGTTCGTCGGAACGGTGGACGGCGGCAACACGATCGGCGCCGCCACGGTCAGCACGCTGGAGCTGGGTTCCGGCGCCGGGACGTTGAGCGGGATCGGCACGCAGTTCATCAACTTCGGCTCGATCGCCTTCGATCAGGGCGCGGACTGGTTCATCGAAGGCGACGCCGCCGGGCTGGGCGGCTCGATCAGCGGCTTTGCCGCCGGCGACACGATCGAGATCGACGGCATCACCGTCACCGGATCGAGCTTCGTCGACGGTGTGCTGACGCTGACCGACACGTCCGGTTCGGTCAGCCTCGATCTGGCGGGCGATTTCACGCCGAACGAGTTCGTGGTGACGAACGTCGCCGGCGGGGCCGAAGTCACGGCGCTCTGTTTCTGCACCGATACGCTGATCGATACGCCGGACGGTGCGCGGAAGGTGCAGGACCTGGCGGCCGGGGACCTGGTGGTGACGCTCGGGGGGGCGGTGCGGCCGATCAGTTGGGTCGGCACCGGCGCGGTGCTGGCGACGCGCGGTCGGCGCAGCGCGGCGACGCCGGTCATCGTGCACAAGGGCGCGCTGGCCGACAACGTGCCGCTATCACGACCTGCGGGTGACCAAGGGGCATTCGTTCCTGATCGACGACGTGCTGATCCCGGTGGAATTCCTGGTCAATCACCGCTCGATCGCATGGGACGACCGAGCGCGGGAAGTGACGCTGTATCATGTCGAGTTGGAGACGCATGACGTGCTGGTGGCGAACGGCGCGCCGGCGGAAAGCTATCGCGACGATGGCAACCGCTGGCTGTTCCAGAATGCCAACTCGGGCTGGGGCCAGCCGCCGCAAGCCGCCCTGCGCGCCGGTGCTGACCGGCGGGCCGGTGGTCGACGCGGCCTGGCGGCGGCTGCTCGACCGTTGCGGTCCGCGCGTGCCGGTGCCGCTGACAGACGAGCCGGACCTGCACCTGGTGGTCGACGGCCAACGCCTGGATGCGACGAGCCACGATGGCGGCCGCTATGTCTTCCGCCTGGCGGAGCAACCGGGCTCGGTGCGGATCCGCTCGCGTTCCGTGGTGCCGCAGGAACTGGGGCTGGCGCGCGACTCGCGCAGCCTCGGCGTGGCGCTGCGGCATATCGCGGTGCGCCAGGGGACGCACAAGGGGACGCGCCAGGGGACGCTGTTGTGCCATGCCGTCAAGGCGGACGACGTTCGGCTGCGGAGGGCTTCCACCTGTTCGAGAAAGATGAAGACTTCGTCTGGACGAATGGCGATGCCGTGCTGCCGCTGGACTTGCTGGCCGGATTTGCCGCGCCGGTGGAGATCGTTCTGACGGTGGCGAGCACGACGCGCTACATCGACAAGGGCGTTCGCCAATGCGTCGCGTAGCGGTCTGCGGTGGTCGCCGAATGCTTACGGGGGGACCGCCGTCGAAGGGGAGTCCTCCCTTAAGGCCGAGGAAGACCGGCCGGTAGGTACGGTGCGGGTTGATCAGGCCGGCGTCGAACACAGGCGCCGCCGGTTCAGCGCCCGCCGGCACCAGTCCGACGATGCGCCTGCCGTCCACGACCACGCCACGCTCCGCGCCATCCGCCAGGAGGCCGATCGGGTCGCGCAGCCAGACTGCGGTCAGGTCTCCGGGATCACGCTGACATGGGCTGCGACCACGCGCCATCCGTCCGGGGTGCGCGCCCAGGTCTGCATCTGCCGCCCGACCTTGCCGGGCGTGGTCTCGCGGTAGAACAGGGTGGAGGCGGTGGCGAAGTCCTGCCCATACGTGGTGATCACGGTGCGCGCCGTCTTGCGCATCAGCCCGACCGGCGAGCGGGCCTGGCGGAAGGCGCCGATCTCCTCATGGCCATAGAGGTTCTCGCCGATGCCGTAGCGGATCGTGTGCGGGCTGTTGAAGAACAGGGCTTGCAGCGTGTCCACGTCGTTGGTGATCAGCGCCTGTTCGTATTGGGCGAAGGCGGCTTCGACCTCGGCTTTGACGGCGGGGATGTTGATCTCCATGGCTCAGGCTTCCAGGTTCGGGGTCAGGGTGCGGGCGGTGCCCTGGGCTTCCAGGGCGCGGGCGATGCGCAAAGCGATGTCCTCGCGCCAGGGCGGGGCGATGACCTGCACACCGATTGGCATGCCGGATGCTGTGCCGTTTGCAGTCGGCACCGGAACGGCGACGACGGGCAGGCCGATGAAGGAGATCGGCTGGGTGTAGATGCCGATATTCGGTCGCACCGGCATCTCCACCCCGTCCAGGACGAAGGTCTTCTGCCCGATCTTCGGGGCAACGCAGGGCGTGGCCGGGGCGAGGATGGCATCCACCGTGTCGAACAGCGCCAGCACCCGAGCGCGATAGAGGCGGCGGAATTTCTGCGCCTGCGTGACGGCGGCGGCGGGGATCAGGGCACCGGCGATCAGACGGTCGCGCACATCGGCGTCGAAGTCCTGCGGCCGTTCGCGCAGGCGCGGCAGATGCAGCGCCGCGCCCTCGGTCGTGCTGATGATATAGGCGGCACTGCGAGCGATGTCGGCGCCAGGGATTTCGATGGACCGCTCGACACCCAGCGCCGCGGCAATCCCATCCAGCGCCGCCAAAGCCTCCGGCGTCGCCCCCGCTCGGAAATAGCCATCAGCCTTGGCGATGCGGAGGCCGGCGATGCCCTGGTCGAGGATCGGCATCACCGGATCGGCCGGCCGGTCGGCGCAAACCGGATCGGCGGGGTCATATCCCTGCATCGCATCGTAGGCGGCAGCGAGGTCCGCGACCGACCGGCAGAGCGGCCCCAGATGATCGAGGCTGGAGACGAACGGGAACGAGCCCGCCCGCGTCAGCCGCCCATAGGTTGGCTTCAGGCCGAAAATCCCGTTGAACGACGCCGGCACGCGGATCGAGCCATTGGTGTCCGATCCCAGCGCCAGCGGCACCAGACCGCCGCCCACCGCGCTGCCCGACCCGCTGGAGGATCCGCCGGCCATCCGCGTCAGGTCGTGCGGGTTGCGGCAATTGCCGTCATGGGCGTTCTCGCCGGTGAAGTCATAGGCGTATTCGCCCATGTTCAGCGCGCCGACCAGGATGGCGCCGGCTGCCTCCAGCCGGGAGACCAGCGGCGCATCGGCGGCGGCCGGCGGATGGTCGCGGTTGATCTTCGACCCGGCGACGGTCGGCAGGCCGGCGACGTCGATCAGGTTCTTCACCGCGAACGGCACGCCGGCGAGCGGTCCGGGCTGGGCGCCGGCGGCGATCTGCGCATCCAGTTCCGCCGCCTTCATGCGCGCGCGGTCGGCCGTGACGGTGGTGAACGCGTTCAGCTTCGGGTTCAGCCGGGTAATCCGGTCGAGGCAGGCGGCGACCGTGGCGGTGGCCGTCGTGCGGCGGGCGGCAATCGCGGCGGCGATCGCCGTGGCGGAGGTCCAGTCGCTCATGCCGTGTAAACCGGGGCTGGGTCGACATGGTCGTCAATGGCAGTGGACAGCACCTTGGCCGTGTGGGCCAGCGAGATCGCCAGGTGCATCCGCACGGCGGCGCGCCATTCCGGCTTGACCTCGATGCCGTAGATTTTCGCGCCGGCATCGATCAGCGCATCGAGTTCGGTATCATCCATCAGGCTGGTTCCGCGTTGTGTATTGGAGGGTGGCAGTTTGCGTCGTAGGCGCTAACGCAAGCCGCCCATCCCGTCATGGCCCGGCTTGTCCGCATGGGCATCAAATTAACGATAAGCGGGAGAATAATCCGGCGTTTGGCCGTCCGCTTCCCTTTCGTCATGGTCGGGACAAGCCGGACAAGCCCGACCATGACGGGAATAAAGTGACCCGGCGCCGTCAAGTTCGTGGCTGTACAGGCTCCCCAGGGCCGTCCTACTCCTGAGGCGAGGAACAGACGCGAGACGGTCACGCAACAGTCGGAACGCTGTCACGATCCACCCGCAGCGACGGTCGCTTCGGCACTCAGCCAGGCGCGCCAGCCGCCGAAGCGGGTGATGTCGATGCGCGTCCACGACGCCCGCGATCTCTGCCAGGAAGCCGAGGCAGGGACCGTCATCCAACTGCACGGTGCCGAATCCCAGAGGCGGGGGCACCTGGGCAAGCAGAGGGCCGATGGCAGAGGCGGGCATCGCCCACACCTCGCCGTGGATTGCCGCGCCATCCGCGACGCGGACCAGTCCGGGCCGGTTGCCGAGGGCATACAGCCGATAGGATGGGACGGTTGCCGCTTCGCGGATGAAGCGTCCGCCCAGTGAGGTGACCTGCCGGTTTAGCGGCAGCCCGTTCATGTGTGCGCCGATGCAGAACAGGGCGATCTCATCAGCCGCTAAGGCGCAGGGTTCGGCCGGCGGCGGCAGATTCTGGTCCGTGGCGCCCACGGTGTCGGCGAAGCGGCGGTGCAGGCGGTCGGCGATGGGCGCGAGTCGGCCCTCCGACCAGGCCGGGCCCAGCAGCATGCCGCCGATCGGCGTGCCGTCGGGCGCGAACCCGATCGGCACGGCAAAGGCGACCAGGTCGCAGAGATTGGCGAAGTTCGTGAACGTGCCCAGGCGCCGGTTGGGATTGAGCGGATCGGCAGCGTCCTCGGCGAGTGTCGGCGTGAACGGCACAGTGGGCATCAGCAGCGCGTCGTATTCTGCGAACAGCCCCTTCGCCTGGTGGCGCGCGAGGCGCTGCAGATGGAAGGCACTGAACGCGTCGACCGTCAGGCGCTCCAACCCCAGTTCCAGGATGGTACGGGTCGCCGGGAACAGGATGTCCGGCGAGCGCTCCATCACCTCGCGCAGTGCCGTGGTGCGCTCCGCGACCCACGGGCCTTCGTAGAGCAGGCGCGCGAGTTCCAGGAACAGGGTCATGTCGACCGGCTTTGCGTCGAGGAACCTGCCTGCCTGCTCGAAGGCGTCGGCAACCGGCGGATCGCAGAGACCGTAGACATCGCCCATCGCCACCCGGATGGACCCGCTGCCGGCCGAACGGCGCAGATGCGGGTAGGGGGCAGGCCGCGCGTAGGGGTCCTGCTCGTCATAGATCGCCAGCAGGCGCAGAACGCGCAGTGCCTCATCGACCGAACGGGCGAAAACCGAGATCGTGTCGACCGACCGGCATGCCGGCACCATGCCGCGGGCGGAAATGCTGCCAATGGTCGGCTTCAACCCGACAATATTACCCAGCGCGGCCGGCACACGGCCGGACCCTGCGGTGTCCGTGCCCAGTGCGAACGCCACTATGCCCGCCGCCACGGCGCAGCCGGACCCCGAGGACGACCCGCCCGGCACCAGCTTCGGATTAAAGACGTTGCGCGGCACGCCGTACGGGCTGCGCGTCCCGACCAGGCCGGTCGCGAACTGATCGAGATTGGTTTTGCCGATCAGCAGCGCCCCGGCATCCAGCAGATGTTGCACCGCCGGGGCATGGGCTTGAGGGGCATAGGAAAAACCCGGGCAGCCGGCGGTGGTCGGCAGGCCCGCGACCTCGATATTGTCCTTCACCGCGAAGGGCACGCCCCAGAGCGGGCGGCCTTGTGGTCCCTCGGCTTCCAGCTGCGCGGCGCGGGCCAGGATCGCATCGTCCGGCAGCCGCGTGATCCAGATCGCCGTGTCGCCATGCGCTCTGTCGGCGGCCAGCGCGGCCTCCGCCATCTTGACTGGACTCACGCAACCTCCCGCGTATGGGCGCTTGCATGGTCGCCGTGCAGCATGACGGCGAGGCGCCGGCGGATATCGTTGAACGCGGGGGAAGACACGTCGCGTGGCCGCTCCAAGGTGATCCGCTCTTCTGCCACGATCCGGCCGGGTCCGGGAGACATGACAACGATCCGGTCGGCGAGAAAAATCGCTTCTTCCAGCGAATGGGTGACGAAGACGACCGAAAGGCCGGTGGAGCGCCAGATCTCCAGCAGCTCATCCTGCAGGCGTTCGCGCGTCATGGCGTCCAGCGCGCCGAAGGGCTCGTCCATCAGCGCCAGCTTCGCCTCGTTGGCCAGGACGCGGCCGATGGCAACGCGCTGCTTCATGCCACCGGAGAGCTGATGGGGGTAGGATTTGGCGAAGCGGTCGAGGCCCATCATCGTGACGAAGCGGGCGGCAGTCTCGCTTGCTTCCTGCTTGGATTTGCCGCGGGCGAGCGGGCCGAAGGCGATGTTGCCGTGGACCGTCAGCCAGGGGAACAGGCCGTAATCCTGGAACACCATGCCGCGGTCGGGTCCGGGGCCGGCGACTGGCTTGCCGGCGATGACGATTTCGCCCTGAGGTCGCGGTCTCGAAGCCGCCGATCATGCGCAGCAGCGTGGATTTGCCGCAGCCGGATGCACCGATCAGGCAGACGAACTCCCCGGCGGCGATGGTCAGGTTGGCGCCGCGCAGGGCCTCGGTGCCGCCGGGATAGACTTTCCCGGCGTCGGTGATGCGGAGGAAGGGCGGGATCATGGGGCGGCTCCGGTCCAACCCGTCATGGCCGGCCTCGTGCCGGCCGTCGACGTCTTGCGACGCGGGTGCTGGGCAAAGTCGTGGATGGTCGGGCCAAGCCAGACCATGACGATGAGGGAAGGGCCTTCGCCCATCATGACGGTGGGGCCAAGCCGACGGGAGGGTTATCCATGCTGTGGGCTCCACGCCAGTAGTCGTCGGCCCAACAACTGAACCGCCTGGTCCGACAGGAAGCCGACGATGCCGATGACGATCATCCCGGCGATGACGATCTCGGTCCGCGACAATTGCCGTGCGTCCATGATCATGGCGCCGAGGCCGGTCTGCACGCCGGTCATCTCGCCGACGACGATCACCACCCAGGCGAAGCCCAGGCCCAGCCGCAGGCCGGTGAAGATGCCGGGCAGCGACGCCGGCAGGACCACCGTCGGGAACAGTTGCGCCTGGGAGACGCCCAGCATCAGCGCTGCCTCGAACAGGCGCGGCTCCACGCTACGCACGGCGAAGACCGTGTTGACCAGGATCGGGTAGAAGGCACCGAGCGCGACTAGGAAGAACGCTGATTTGGGGCCGAGGCCGAACATGATCATCGACAGTGGCAACCAAGCGGTCACCGGCACCGGGCGCAGCACCTGTAGCGTCGGCTCCAGCAGCTCGCTTCACGATACGCAGCCGGCCGATCAGCATGCCCGTGGGCAGCGCCAGCGCCGCGGCCAGCAGGAATGCGCCGTAGACCCGGCTGGCCGAGGCGATCAGGTCGGGCAGCAGCATCTGGCTGAATGCGTCGTCGTTGATGCCGCCGAACGCCAGGTCCCACATCTCGGTGCCGACATCCTGCGGCGACGGGATCAACCCGCCAGGACGGAATGTCGTGCCGGCCCACCAGCCAAGCAGCAGCGCCACCGGCACGGCAATGCGCAACAGCGGCGCGAAATCGATCCGCGGCGCCCGTTCGTCGGCGACCGCTGGCAGCGTTTCCGCGTGGCTCATGCCGAGAGCTGGTCGGAAATCTTGGTGTCAAGCAGCGTTCCGAAATCCGGCAGCGCCTTGATCTGCTTCAGCGCCATCATGTGTTCGGCGTAGTTCTTCGACGCTGTGACCATCTCCGGCGTCATCTTCCAGTTCAGCTCGACATTCTTGACCGACAGCTCGACGGCTTCCTTTTTCATGCCGAGCTTGGTGACGGTCATCGCGACCATTTCGTCGGGATGGGACATGGCGTAGTCGCTGGCCTGGCGCTGCAGGTTCAGCACCACCTTCGCCAGGTCGGGCTTCTGGTCGATCGTGTCGCGATGGGTGGCGAGGATCATATTGAGGCTGCCCATGGCGGTCGAATACGGATACTCGACGATCTTGCCGACGCCGCTGGCAAGCGACACGCCGGGACCGGGTTCGGCGCCGACATAGGCATCGACGTCGCCGCGGGCCAGCGCCGTCGGCATCTCACTGAAGGACACGCGGATCGATTCAACGTCCTTGATCGTCATGCCTTCCATGCGCAGGCGTTCGAGGATGAACACCTCCTGCGTCGATCCCGGCCAGATCGCGACCTTCTTTCCCTTCAGGTCCTTCAACGTCGCGATTGGGCTGTCCTTGCGGGCAACCACGGCCATGCCCTTGTTGCAGGAGGAGCCGAAGATCACGACCGGCTCATGCGCGGCGGCGCCCAGGATGGCGGCGGCGATGCCGAAGGTGCCGAAGTCGACAGACTTGGTGGCAACGGCGGATTTTCCGTCGGTCGGTGATTTCGAAGGGGATGATCTCGATCTCATACCCGGCGGGCAGGAAGCGTTCGTAGAACCAGGGCGTGATGGAATGGATCAGCTTCAGCGCGCCCATGCGGATTTTGACGGTTTCGGCGCGCGCCAAGCCGCTGCGCAGGATCGCCGGCGCGGTCAGAGCGCCGATCAGTGCCTGCCTGCGGGATAGGCGGAGCGTCGTGTTCCTGGTGGAGGTGGCTCCGGTCGCGGACGGAATGCGCGTATTCATGGTCATGCCTGCCCTTTTCCTGATCACATCGCCCGACGTCCGATCACTGACCGGGCAGCAAACTCGACGCCGCGTGTATGCAATTCGGGCTTAATGCACGTTCGAGGCCAAGCGGCATCGCCGGGGCTTGCGCGCACTCCGTCAGCACCCCGAGTCCGCGGTCGAGGGAAGTTGCCTTTGCGCAAAACAGCCTGAGCCCGCGCGACGTTGACGGATGAAGGGGGGCATTGCCGCGTTCCGGGCACGACGACCCCGCGCGTGTCACTGCCGCTTTCGGGGAGAATCAGCGGCTTGGCGGTGAGCTATTCCCAGGATGCCTCGGTCTTCGCGGCCCAGGCTTCAGGGAGCGTGGCGCGATCAGCTCACCCCGGTACAATATGGGGTTACGTCGAATGACGGTCAGATCAGCGCCGCCCTGAGGCGGCGGTCGTAGTCGTCAGCCAGCGCCTCGAGCGCCGCTTTGCCATCCCCTGCGAAGGCCGGTCCAAGCATCAAAGCCAGCGTCTGAGGTTCCAGCGCTGACAGGCGCCTGATGATGGCACCCATCCCCGGACTGAGGCTCGAGGCGCGGAATATGTCCTCGGCCGCGATCGCGGGCCCGACGATATCGCCTTCGATGACGGCAGGGCCATCGCCAAGCTGGGTGAAGAGGTCCCCGCAAAGCAGCGTGCCGCTGCTCTCCTCCATCATCACGCCAGCCTCCCATCCGTGAGGCACGTGTGGCGTGTCGATATAACGCAGCCTGCGCCCGTCCCCGATTTCAAGGACTTCGCCATCCGTCAGCACCCGTGGCGCACGGTCGGCCATGTCGTTGAGCGAGACCAGGCAAGCCGTCTGTCCATGAGCGATCTCCGCCCGTGGTGCCACCGAGAGCCACTCGTTCATGGCACCACACTCATCAGCCTCATAATGCCCGAACGCGATCCAGCGCAGGCGCTCGGGTGGCATGATGCGAGCAACGGCATCCCGGACCATCGGGAACATACGCCTGAGCCCCGTGTGGAACAGCAGCGGCTCATCTCCCAGCACCAGGAACTGGTTGAATGTGAAGCCCGCCGGCGGCGCAATTTGAGGCACAAACGTCGATACCCGATATATCCCTGCAGCGATCTCGTCGACCTTGGTTGTCATGCCCCTATTCCCCCCGGCTCAGCGGCCCACGCGGCGGTAGCATGCTCGGCCAAATCATAACTCGCGATATCGCCTGACGATCGGATAGGCTCGTTTTCACCAGCTTTGCGTCAGAGCTGAAGTTCGACACCGATCCACACACAGAACCGGTAATGCCATTCCTGAGGGACTAGGTTGGCCTGTACGTCGTGATCTTTGAGCCTTGCAATGTCAGACCAGCCATAAGACCTTTTTGTCCGAAAGGTATGGCGATCACTTCATGCGACAATGTAGAGCTGTCGATTTGTGCGCCCGCGCCTCTATCGATTACCGCCACATTTGGATCGGATCCCACGGACCAACCATCACTGTTGTCGAGAAACTTCAGTGCTTTTTCGTCCATGAAGAACAGAGCATAACTAAACCATTGCACACCGGCCTGTAGTCCAAATGATGCAGCGGCGATTGAGTAATACTGATGAACCTTATTCCTTATCGTTAGCACACCTTTGCCGCCTTGCCCCCCGAAGATGAAACCCGCTTTCACGATCTTCGGAAAGACAAGAATTCCAATGGCTTTTCTCCCAAGTTCCGCACCACGCGGGTATTCGGCATAAAGTTGACGGAGCGCCTCACTCCCATTCCGCTCTATCTCGGCCGCCTCGGATGCAGCACCGGCCATTTTGGCTCCGAACAACATGGCCGGTGCTGCGGCGACAACCGCCTCCATAACGCCTCGCCTTGTCGATCTCATGACTGTTCTCCTTATGGACAGCTCCTTGGATGAACGGAGAGCCTCTAATCTCAGTCAAAGTTAGCAAGGCCTCGGCAGCAGCTAAGTGCCGGCGTATGTGGCCGGTCGTCGCGAATGCCACACCCGGCAAGCCCGCCCTCGGCATCTAATAGGGCGGCGGTGAGACGTACCCTGGCGGATAGGTCGGCGGAGGAGCCGCATAGGTGGGGGAACTGGCCGCCGAGGTCGCGGCCGCGCCCACCACGGCACCAACCGCGACCCCGGCGGCGACGCCACCCCAGTTTGGTCCGCTGTCGTAATTGCCGTTGCAGCAGCCGCCACCGCTGACGTTCACATTCCGATTGGCGTTCACGTTGGCATTTCGGCTCGAGCTGGCGTTCCGGGTTTGAGTGTTCGATGCAGTCCCATGGAAGTCATTGCTGTTGAAACTGCCGCGGTTAGCCCCGCTCGTCCCGCCGCCGGCACGCTGAGTGCCGCCGCCACGCGTCCGGTTCTGTACAAGGATCAATGCATCATCACCGGGGCGAACAGCTCTTTCGACCGCGCCTGCGACGTGCTTCGGCATTATTGTGATCACTGCCGCTGCTGCAGCGCCGCTCGCCAACGCCATAGCGGTCGCCAATGCCAGGATGGTTGTTCTACACATGTCAGTGGGCCAAATACTTCGCTTGAAGCGCCTTGAAGTCCTCAAGGGCCTGAGGGCAAGCCTTGTGGTCGAAGTCATGCCCCATTCCGTAGCCAAAGGAGCCGCTGTAAACGAACGCTGCCTGCAATCCAAAATGCAGGCTTACTTGCGTTGCGAGGTCGAGCGCGGCCTGGCCGACTTTCGGCTGGTCTGCTTCGGACGAGCAGACGAACGCCTCGCCAGTCATCACGCCGATCTTGCGGATACCAGTCATGAATGCCTCGTCGGCATCACTCCCTTTCTTCGGAGCGGTGTCCGCAAACGCCGGAACGACCAAAGCCGTAGCCAAGAGGCAGGCCCCGAGACCTGTTTTCATTGCGCTTCTCCCGGGTCATGTGGGAAGCACGGTCGCCGCAGTGTCCGTGACGGCAGTGCCTGCAGATCTGCTTATTGAAACGTGAAGCGTCTGAATTGATGAAAACCACGGAACGCTGCGAAAGCAAGGGCCAACTTAACTTCTTGTCTTCAGCAGGTGGAGTACAACGACTACTTGATCAGCTACAGGGTGTTGAACCACTCCTGTGCTCGTTAACGGGTGCCGAAGATCGCGCTGCCGACACGGACCCAGGTCGCGCCGCAGGCGATGGCGATCTCGAAATCCGCCGACATGCCCATCGACACCACCGACAGGCCATGCCGAGCGGCGCGGTCGGCGAGCCATGTGAAATGCGGGCGCGGGTCCTCGCCGTGCGGGGGGACGCACATCAGTCCGCGCAGCGAGGCGCCGAACCGGCCCTTGCAGTCATCGATGAAGCCGTCGGCGTCGTCGCGCAGGATGCCGGATTTCTGCGGTTCGGCGCCGGTGTTGACCTCGATCAGCAGGTCGGGGCGTGCGGCCTTCCTTGATGATCGCCGCGGCCAGAGCGTCGGCCAGTTTCGGGCGGTCCAGCGTCTCGATGACATCGGCGATGCGCACGGCGTCGCGCGCCTTGTTGGTCTGCAGGCCGCCGATGATGTGCAGGCTGAACCGGTGATCGGCGCGCAGGGCCGGGAATTTGCCGGCCGCTTCCTGCACGCGGTTTTCGCCGAACACGGTCTGTCCGGCTGCCAGAGCGGCGACGACCGCCTCGACCGGCTTGGTCTTCGAGACGGCGACGAGCGTGACATCCTCCGGCTTGCGGCCGGCGGCGATGGCGGCGTTGGCGATGCGGTCGCGCACGTGGCGCAGATTGTCGGCGATCGTGTCGGTCATGGCGCCTCACCATTGGGTGCCTGACCATAGGGCGAATACTGCTTTTCCTCCACCACGTCCGACCCCATGACCCGGTTGATCGCGGCCTTGATCCGCCCGCGCTCATCGTTCTCGTGATAGACGGACCGCGCCAGCGCGATGAAGGCAGGGCCGAAGTCGTCGGCGGCCTCGCGTTCGCGGATCAGGTCTTCGATCCGCCACAGGCGCAGATTGACGCTCAGCAGACCGGACAGCATCGGCGCGATGGCATGCGGAGGCTCCCCCGCGGCGCCGGTCAGCAGGGCCAGTTCGTGGGTCGCATTGGCTCTGGCCGCCGGGTTGCGCAGGCGGTCGGCCTTGATGCGCAGGATGGCGATCTTGTCCCAGAGCTCCCCCAGGAGACGGGAACCAGCGGCGCGCTCATGACACCTTCATCGCCGCAAGCCGCTCGGCCATGGCCTGGAACACCGGCGCCCAATCGCCGTCGGTCGTCTGGCGGAACAACTGCATGGAGGGGTACCAGGGGCTGTCGGGACGATCCAGCATCCACCGCCAGTCCGGCACCTTGCGCAAGGCCACCCAGACCGGGCGGCCCAGCGCGCCGGCCAGATGGGCGATGGAGGTGTCGGACGTGATAATGAGGTCGGCGACCATCATCACGGCGGCGGTGTCGATGAAGGCATCCGCCCCGGCATCCAGGTCCGGCAGCGTCTCCAGCGCGAAGGGGGCGGCAGCGATCTGGTCCTCGCCCTCGCCCTTCTGCAGGCTGATCAGGCGCACGCCGGGGATGGCCGCCAAAGGGGCGAAACATGCCAGCGGGAGGGAGCGACCCTTGTCCTCATGCCGGCCGGAGAACCCCTGCCAGACGATCCCGATCCGGAATCCGCTGGTGCCGATCCGATCGCGCCAGAGCGCGGTCCGATCCGCTTCGGCGAACAGATAGGGCGGCGTCCGTGGCTGGACCCGGGTGCGGACCGGCAGGCTCAGCAACGGCACGACGGTGTCGAATCGCGGCAAAGGATGGTCAGCCGGCACCACCGGCGGCATCTCGGGGTTCGAGGACAGCAGCCGGACCAGCCGCTTCGGTGCCTCGAACAGGACGGCGCCGTCGATCGCCGGCAGGTAGCGGGCGAACTGGATGATGTCGCCCATGCCCTGTTCGCTGTGTACCAGCAAGGTGCGCTCGCCCAAGGGTTCACCCATTGTTTCGCCCATCCACGCCTTCTGGCTGAACGACCGCATCGGCACCGCGCCCGCTCGGAAACGCTGCTCCCACCCCGCCCAGGCCTCATCCGGCCGGCCCAGAAGGTGCATCAGCAACGACCAGTTGTACAGCAGCACCGGGTCCTGCGGTGCCATGACCAGAGCCCGCCGTAGCGTCGCCTCGGCGTCGGCGAACTTGCCTCGCTCCTTCTGCACGCTGGAGAGGTTGACGAGCGACCCCGGGTCCGGTGGGGCCAGGCGGAGTTCACGCTCCGCCTCCTCCAGCCGGCCGGCGAGGCGCAGAGCGGTGCCGAGATTGTTACGCAGGTCCGGCAGAGACGGGTCTAGCTGCAACGCCCGCCGGTAGGCGTTGATCGCGCCCTCGGCGTCGAGACCGTCGCACAGCGCGTGGCCCAGGACCTGATGCGCCGCCGCGCTGGATGGGCGCGCTTTCAGCACGATCCGAGCGCATTGGACCGCGTCGGCGGGGCGGCCCAGAGCGAGCAGGGCGTTCGCGCGGGTCAGATGGAATTCTGCGGCGGGGCGGAGTCCGATCGCCCGCCGGACCATCTCGTCAGCGGCGTCCGGCCGGCCGGTCTGCAGCAATAAGACACCCAGCGCGTGCACTGCGCCGGCCTGGCGCGGTGTCGCGGCGATCACCTGGCGGTAGATCTGCTCTGCCTCAGGGAACCGTCCTGCCATGTGCAACTGCTGGCCAAGGCGGAAGGCGGCCTCGGCCTGCTGGGTCCGTTTGCTCATTCCACAGGACGTAACCGGCTGGCGACGGCGGGTCCAGCCGGTACGCGCCCAACGGGGGCGCCGCGCTGTGTGGTTTCGGGTAAAGTGGTATTGCACGGTGATGACGGCCGGAGTGAAACTCGGGGAAGTGTAAGGAGCCGCTGATGATCGGTCGTGTCACCAAAGCCAGGGTTACGGTGACCTTCCTGCGCATGGACAGCCCGCCCGCTATGCCGGCGCCGAAGCTTCCCGCCAGCATGCGCGTCGTCGTGATGCGCAACCCGTCGGTGGCGTTCTACCGCTATCTCTACAACACGGTCGGCGAGGATTACCTGTGGTGGCTCAATCGCGTGATGTCGGATGCCGACCTTGCGCGCATGCTGGCCAACCCGGCGGTGACGATCTACGTGCTGTCGGAAGGGGAGGCGGTGGCCGGCTTCTTCCAGCTCGACAGCAGCAACTGGCCGGACGTGAACCTGAGCTATTTCGGGCTGATGCCGCACATGATCGGTCAGGGCGTCGGCGGCGCCTTCCTGCGCTACGCCGTGGATGAGGTCTGGCGGTCGGGCGCGGCGGGCATGACGGTGAACACCTGCACGGCGGACCATCCGCGCGCGTTGCCCAACTATCTGCGCACCGGTTTCGACATTGTCCGTCAGGTCCAGGAAACCTGGGCGATCCCCAATTCTCTCGGGATGAAGGTGCCCTCGGCGCTGCGGGTCTGAGAGGCGCCTGCCTGAGGGCGCCGCGTCAGGACAAGGCCCGCATGGCCCAGTGATCCACCGCCAGCGCGCCGAACAGCACGAACAGGTAGAGCACCGAAAATTTGAACGCTTTTCTCGCAGGCCGGTCGCCGGTGCGCGACACGCCGGTCTCGTCCTGGTCGTCCTGCATCACTTGCCAGGCATGCCAGAGGAAGATGCCGCCCAGGATCACCGCGGCGGCGAGGTAGATCGGCCCGCTTGCACCCATGAAGTAGGGCAGCGTGGTGAACGGCACCATCAGGATCGTGTAGCCCAGGATGTTCAGGCGCGTGATGCGCGCCCCGGCGACGACGGGCAGCATCGGCACGCCGGCGGCGCGGTAGTCCTCGTTCGCCCAGAGTGCCAGGGACCAGAAATGCGGGGGCGTCCAGATGAAGATGATGCCGAACAGCACGAGTGCGGTGGTGTCGACCGAACCGGTGGCGGCGGCCCAGGCTATCAAGGGCGGGAAGGCGCCGGCCGCGCCGCCGATGACGATGTTCTGCGGCGTACGCCGCTTGAGCCACATCGTGTAGATGAACACATAGAAGCAGGCCGAGAAGGCGAGCGTCGCGGCCGCCAGCGCGTTGACCGTCGCCCACATCAGCGCAACGGACGCCACCGCCAGGGCGATGCCGAACCACAGACCTCCCGCCGGGCTGACACGGCCGGCAGCGATCGGGCGGTTGCGCGTGCGGCGCATCAGCCGGTCGATATCGCGGTCATACCACATGTTGATCGCACCGCAGGCCCCAGCCGCGCCGGTGATGCAGGCGATCGCCATCAGGCTCTGGAACGGCGGCAAATGACCGGGCGCAATGACAAGGCCGATCACGCCCGTGTAGACGACCAGGAGCAGAACCCGCGGTTTCAGCAGAGATAGCCAGTCGGACAGCGTTGCGTTTGCCACAGCCAGGGGGATATGGGCAGAGACCTGCTCTGACAAAGTGGGAAGCTCCAGAAGGTCGGCCAACGGGGTCGCCGGATGAGCTAGCAGATAGAGGCGACGACGTAAAACCCGCAATCGACTGGACGTGACGGCAGGGATGCGCATTTGCCGCCGCGATGCGGTGGGCGGTGCGCCGCACCTTACGGCTTGGCTTTGTGCCGGGTTCGCGCGAAATTCATCGCATGACCTATACGATCGAGGGGGCCTCGGGCCCGTGGGAAGTCGTTGTCGGCCTGGAAGTTCACGCCCAGGTCGTCAGCAATGCCAAGCTGTTCAGCGGCGCCGCGACCGCATTCGGCGCGGAGCCGAATACGCAGGTCAGCTTCGTCGATGCCGCATTCCCCGGCATGCTCCCCGTCATCAACCGCGAATGCGTCGCCCAGGCGGTGCGCACCGGGCTCGGTTTGAACGCGCATATCCATCTGGTCAGCCGCTTCGACCGGAAGAACTATTTCTATGCCGACCTGCCGTCCGGCTATCAGATCAGCCAGTACGAGCATCCGATCGTCGGCAGCGGCACGGTTGAGATCGAGCTGGCCGACGGCTCCACCCGCCAGATCGGCATCACCCGCCTGCATCTGGAGCAGGACGCCGGCAAGTCACTGCACGACCAGCACCCGACCAAGTCTTACATCGATCTGAACCGAGCGGGCGTGGCCCTGATGGAGATTGTGTCGGAGCCGGATATCAGGTCGCCGGAGGAAGCTGGCGCTTATGTGCGCAAGCTGCGCTCTATCCTGCGCTATCTCGGTACCTGCGACGGGAACATGGAGGAAGGCTCGATGCGGGCCGACGTCAATGTCTCGGTCCGCAAGCATGGCGAGCCTTATCGGACGCGCTGCGAGGTGAAGAACGTCAATTCCGTCCGCTTCGTGATGCAGGCGATCGAGGCCGAAGCGGTCCGCCAGATCGAGGTGTGGGAGTCGGGCGGGACGGTGTTGCAGGAAACCCGGCTGTTCGACGCGAACCGCGGCGTTACGCGGTCGATGCGCTCGAAGGAGGACGCGCACGACTACCGCTATTTCCCCGATCCGGACCTGCTGCCGCTGGTGCTGGAGGAGGATTGGGTCGCCGCACTGAAAGCCTCACTGCCTGAATTGCCGGACGCCAAGCGGGCGCGGTTCATCCGCGACTACGCGCTGACGCCGTATGATGCGTCGGTGCTGGTGGCGGAAAAGGCGACGGCGGATTTCTATGAGACGGTGGCAAGAGGTCGGGACCCGAAGATCGCCGCCAACTGGGTGATGGGCGATTTCTTCGCCGCGCTGAACCGCACCGGGCGCACGATCGAGGACTCGCCAGTGACCGCCGCTGCCCTGGGTGGGTTGTTGGACCTGATGGCTGACAACACGATCAACGGCAAGATCGCCAAGGACGTGTTCGAGGCGATGGTCGAGACGGGCAAGGACGCGGCCGCGATCGTCGATGAGAAGGGGCTGCGGCAGGTCACGGATACCGGGGCGATCGACGCTGCGGTGGATGCGCATCCTGGCGGCGAATGCGGACAAGGTGGCGGAATACCGGTCCGGGAAGGACAAGCTGTTCGGGTTCTTCGTCGGCCAGACGATGAAGGCGATGGCCGGGAAGGGCAACCCGGGGCTGGTGAATGAGACGCTAAAGCGCAAGCTGGCCGGGTAAGCGACAGCCAGCTTGCCGTCAAATCTGCCCCTTCGCGAGGGCTTCGCGCAGCACTTGCTCGACACGGGTATTGTAGCCCTTGCCTGATGCCTTGATGCCGCTGACGACATCGGCTGCCAATCGCAACCCGATATGCACCTTGGGGGACGCGAGACGCGGTCGGCCGCCCTGACGCGCCAGAACTTTGCTCTGTTCCGGGAACCCGCACCCAGCTGCCGCGCATCGTGAACGCCAGCGTGTGTAGGACGCCATCGATCAGACCCACCCTTGACCGCGACTGCGCACCGTGCCGCTCTTCAGGCAGAGACGGGGAATTGTCGTTCAACCGAACAAAAAATGGCGAGAGGCATAAATCGCCATCCTAAGACAACAAACATCCTCGAGCCGCTGCTTTTGGGATGCGCTCGGCCGGGCAACGGGCTCACGAAGAAAGCCCGCCGTCTACGCCAGCGCGTCAGCGTCGATCCTGCGTTCGAACCGCTTGCGCTCATGCGGGTCGAGGTACCGCTTGCGCAGCCGGATCGCGGCCGGCGTCACCTCCACCAGTTCGTCGTCCTCGACGTAGGCGATCGCCTGCTCCAGGCTCATCTTCCGCGGCGGGATCAGCAGCATCGCGTCATCCTTGCCGGCGGCGCGGATGTTGGTCAGCTTCTTTTCCTTGATCGGGTTCACTTCCAGATCGGACTCGCGGCGGTGCTCGCCCAGGATCATGCCCTGGTAGACCTTCTCGCCGGGGCGAGACGAACATCGTGCCGCGTTCCTGGATGTAGAACAGCGCGTAATGCACCGCCTCGCCCGGCTCGGTGGAGATCAGCGAGCCGGCGCGCCGGCCCTCGATCGTGCCCTTCCACGGGCCGTAGCCGGCGAACAGCCGGTTCATGATGCCGGTGCCGCGCGTGTCGGTCAGGAACTCGCCATGGTAGCCGATCAGCCCGCGGCTCGGGATCTTGAAGGTCAGCCGCACCTTGCCGCCGCCCGACGGCCGCATGTCCTGCATCTCGCCCTTGCGGCGGCTGAGTTTCTCCACGACCACGCCGGAATAGGGCTCGTCCACATCGACCAGCACCTCCTCCATCGGCTCCTCGCGGTCGCCGGTGTCTCGGATTGCGCCGGGTCAGCACCCGCGGCCGGCCGATGGTCAGTTCGAAGCCCTCGCGGCGCATCTGCTCGATCAGCACGCCGAGCTGGAGTTCGCCGCGGCCGGCGACCTCGAACGCGTCGGTCTCGTTCGAAGTCGGAGACCCGGATCGCGACGTTGCCCTCGGCCTCGCGGAACAGCCGCTCGCGGATCTGGCGGGAGGTGACCTTCTTGCCCTCGCGGCCGGCCAGCGGGCCGTCGTTGATGCGGAAGGTCATCGCCAGGGTCGGCGGATCGACCGGGATCGCCGGCAGCGGCGCCGTCAGTTCGGGCGCGCCGATCGTGTCCGGGATGGTGGCGTCGGACAGGCCGGCGACGGCGATGATGTCGCCGGCCTCGACCTCGTCGACCGGCACGCGCTCCAGCCCGCGGAACGACAGCAGCTTGGTCAGCCGGCCGGTCTCGACCACGGCTGCCGTCGCCGCGCAGCACCTTCACCGGCATGTTGATCTGCGCCGACGCCCTGCTCGACCCGGCCGGTCAGCACGCGGCCGAGGAAGTTGTCGTATTCCAGGATGCTGGCGACCATCGCGAACGGCGCGTCGGGCTTGACCGTCGGCGGCGGCACGTGGCTGACGACCAGGTCGAACAGCGGCGACAGGTTCTTGCGCGGCCCGTCCAGCGTCTCGTCCGCCCAGCCGTTGCGGCCGGAGGCGTACAGCATCGGGAAATCGAGCTGGCTGTCGGAGGCGCCCAGCGCGGCGAACAGGTCGAACACCTCGGTGTGGACCTCGTCCGGCCGAGCGTCCTGGCGGTCGATCTTGTTGACCACGACGATCGGGTGAATGCCGCGCGCCAGCGCCTTGCCGACCACGAACTTGGTCTGCGGCAGCACGCCCTCGGCGGCGTCGACCAGCACGATCGCGCCGTCGACCATGTTCAGGATGCGCTCGACCTCGCCGCCGAAATCGGCGTGGCCGGGGGTGTCGACGATGTTGATCCGCGTGTCGTTCCAGACGCACCGAGGTGCATTTCGCCAGGATCGTGATGCCGCGTTCCTTCTCCAGGTCGTTGCGGTCGAGCGCGCGTTCGGCGACCTGCTGATGTTCCCGGAAAGCGCCGGACTGCGACGAGCAGCTTGTCGACGAGCGTGGTCTTGCCGTGATCGACATGGGCGATGATGGCGACGTTGCGGATTTGCATGAAAGCCTGGCTTTTTGGGATGGTGCGGCGCACACATAGGGGGGATGCGCCCGGACTGCGAGGGAAAATCGAGGTCAACCGCGCGTTTCTGCCATGCTTCGCGGAAGATTCACGGTTTTCGAGCTGGCGTTGGCCTGCCGGTGTGTTCTCCTGGGTGCTTTTTCCGCGCTCAGCGGTCTTCCGGCAGCGGGATGAACTCGGTTTCGTCGACCACGCTGCCGAAGCGACCGGCCTTCCAGTCGGTCTTCGCCGCCTCGATCCGATCCAAGCCGGGAGGAGACGAAGTTCCACCAGATATGCCGCGGTCCCTCCATCGGGTCGCCGCCCAGCACGATCAGGTGACTGGGCGCCAGCGCTCGCACGGTGATCGCATCGCCCGGGCGAAACAGTAGCAGGCGGGACGGGTCGAAAACGTCGCCAGCGACATCGATGCGCCCTTCCAGCAGATAGATGGCGCGCTCTGCGACCTCCTGCGGCAGCGGGATCGACTGGCCCGCGGCCAGGCGGATGTCCAGATACAGCGTCTCCGACAGCGGCTGGACCGGGGAGCGTACGCCATAGGCGGCGCCGACCAGCACACGGGCCTCGATGCCCGTGTCAGTAACGATGGGCAGCGTCTCGGCCGGGTGGTGGATGAAGGCGGGGTCGGTTTCTTCCCGGTCAAGCGGCAGGGCGACCCAGTTCTGCATCGCCAGCATCGGCCGTTCGGTGTCGCGCGTCCCGTATTCGCTGCGTTCGGAGTGGGCGATGCCGCGGCCGGCGGTCATCCAGTTCACCGCGCCCGGCAGGATCGCCTGGCGGGAGCCAAGCGTGTCGCGATGGAAGATGCGGCCTTCCAGCATATAGGTCAGCGTCGCAAGGCCGATATGCGGATGCGGGCGGACATCGAGTCCCTGTCCGGGCACCAGGATCGCCGGTCCCATCTGATCGAGAAAAATGAACGGCCCCACCATCCGCCGCCGCGACGACGGCAGCGCTCGGCGCACCTGGAAACCGCCCAGGTCCTTCACCGCGGGCTCGACGACCAGGTCGACCTGGCCCGACGGATGTGGCGAGCCGTCGGGATAAACGTCCGAGAGAATGCTCATCTCTGCCCCTTTCGCGGTCCTGCCCAAATATGTGCAGCCGATATCGGAGCAAAAGACCGTCCAGGCGGTTACTTGGCCAGGCGGCTACTTGGCGAGGCGGCTACTTGGTCAGTGGGAGACGCCCTCTTCTGCCTCGCCCATCTTCGCTGCCAGCGCCGGCATCCGGGTGCGGCGAGGGGCCAGCCAGTGCTGCAGCTTGTCCAGATACAGATAGATCACCGGCGTCGTGTAGAGCGTCAGGATCTGACTGAGCGCAAGTCCGCCGACCATCGCGAAGCCCAGCGGCCGGCGTAGCTCCGACCCTGCGCCGGTGCCGAGCATCAGCGGTATGCCGGCCAGCATCGCGGCCATCGTCGTCATGAATATCGGCCGGAACCGCAGCAGGCACGCCTGGCGGATCGCGGCCAGCGGCGCCATGCCGTCCCGCCGTTCGGCATTGATCGCGAAGTCGACCATCATGATGCCGTTCTTCTTGACGATGCCGATCAGCAGGATGATGCCGATCAGCGCGATGATGGTCAGCTCATAGTGGAACAGCATCAGCATCAGCAGCGCGCCGACACCGGCCGACGGCAGGGTCGACAGGATCGTCAGCGGCAGGATGTAGCTTTCGTACAGCATCCCCAGGATGATGTAGACCGTGATCATCGCGGCCGCGAGCAGGTAGGGCTCGCTCGACAAGCGACGACTGGAACGCCTGTGCCGTGCCCTGGAAAGAGGTCTGCAGCGTGACCGGTGCGCTCATCTCCCGCATCGCGGCGTTGACAGCATCCACCGCCTGACCCAGCGCCACGCCCTGCGCCAGGTTGAACGAGATCGTCACCGCCGGGAATTGGCTCTGATGGCTGATCGACAGCGGCTGCACCGGGGTGGTGCGTCCAGTTGACACGAACGCCGATAGCGGCACGGTCTGTCCGGTCGCGGAGCGAACATACAGCTTGTTCAGCGTGTCGACGTTGGAGACTGTCGGCCGGCATGACTTCCAGGATCAGATGGTAGGAGTTAACCTGGCTGAAATACTGCGTTATCTGCCGCTGGCCGAACGCGTCGTAAATCGTGTTGTCGATCACCTGCGGCTGAACGCCAAGCGCGCGAAGCCTTGTCGCGGTCGATCGTCAGCGTGACGGTGGTACCGCCGGTCTGCTGGTCGCTGGTGACATCGCGCAGCATCGGCAGGGTCTGCAGCTTCGCCAGGATCTTTGGACGCCCAGGTAAAACAGCTCATCGAAATCGGCGTCCTGCAGCGTGTACTGGAACTCGGTCTTGGTCAGCGTGCCGCCGACGCGGATGTCCTGCGCGGCCTGCAGGAAGGCCTTGCCGCCCGACACCGCGGCGAATTTCGGCCGCAGCCGCGCGATGTAGTCCTGGGCCGACCCGCCGACGCGCTGGTCCCACGGCTTCAGCGCGATGAACATACGCCCGTTGTTGCCGGTCTGTCCGCCGACGCCGGCACCCACCGTCGCGCCATAGGCGGCGGTGTCCGGGTCAGCGGCGACGATGGCGCTCCAGCTTCTTCTGCATCGCGGTCATCTCGTTGAACGAGATGATCCTGCGCGCCTTCGGTGATGCCAAACACCACGCCGGTGTCCTGCGCCGGGAAGAAACCCTTTCGGAATGACGACATACAGGTAGACGGTCGATCGACACGGTCGCCAGGAACACCATCAGGGTGACGAAACGGAACCTCAGGGCGATATCCAGCGTTCGGCGATATCCGCTCAGCAAGCCGTCGAAAAAGCCTTCGATGACCCGATACACCCAGCCATGCCTGCCGGTATGGTGCTGCAGGAAGCGTGAGCACATCATCGGCGTCAGCGTCAGCGAGATAAAGGCCGACAGCAGCACCGCCGATGGTGATGGTCATGGCGAATTCACGGAACAGGCGTCCGACGATGCCGCCCATCAGCAGCAGCGGGATGAACACCGCGACCAGCGAGAAACTGATCGACACGATGGTGAAGCCGATCTCGGCGGCGCCTTTCAGGGCCGCTTCCATCGGGTCCATGCCGTCTTCGATATGGCGGAAGATGTTCTCGAGCATCACGATGGCGTCGTCGACGACGAAGCCCGACGGCGATGGTCAGCGCCATCAGCGACAGGTTGTCGACGCTGAAGCCGAGCAGATACATCGCGGCGAAGGTGCAGATCAGCGCCACCGGCACCGTGACCGAGGGGATGATGGTCGCCCACACACTGCGCAGGAAGATGAAGATGACCATCACCACCAGGGCGATCGACAGGATCAGCGTGAACTGCACATCCGCACACCGACGCTCGGATGGTCAGTGTCCGGTCCAGGATTATGTCGACATGGACGGATGGCGGGATCGACGCCTCCAGATGCGGCAGCGCGGCTTTGATACTGCTCGACCGTGTCGATCACGTTGGCGCCGGGCTGCTTGAAGATCGACCAGCAGGATGCCGCGCTTGCCGTTCTGCCAGGCGGCCAGAACTGGTTCTCCGGCCCATCGATCGCCTGGCCGATGTCGCGCACGCGGACCGGCGCGCCGTTGCGGAAAGCCAGGATGACGTCGTTGTACTCCGCCGCCTTGGTCAATTGGTCGTTGTCGTAGACGGCGAAGGCCTGACGCTCGCGTGTTCACCATGCCCTTCGGCGAGTTGACCGTGGCGTTGACCAGGACGCCGCGCACGTCTTCCAGCGTCATGCCCATCGCCGCCAGCTTGCCCGGGTCGACCTGCACACGCACGGCGCGCTTCTGCTCGCCGCCGATCAGCACCTGGGAGACACCGGCGATCTGCGACAATTGCTGCGACAGCACGACATCGGCGTAGTCGTCGACGTCGATCAGCGGCACCTCGTCCGACTGGACCGACAGGATCAGGATCGGTGAATCCGACGGGTTGACCTTGCGGTAGGTCGGGGCTGGACGGCAGGTTCTTCGGCAACTGCCCACTGGCGGCATTGATCGCCGCCTGCACGTCGCCGGCCGCTGCATCGATGTTGCGGTCCAGGTCGAACTGCAGGGTGATCTGCGACTGCCCCAGCACGTTGACCGAGGTCAGCTTCGGCCATGCCGGGGATCTGGGCGAACTGCTTCTCCAGCGGCTGCGCCACGCTGCTCGCCATGGTTTCCGGGCTGGCACCAGGGTAGTTGACGGAGACGGCGATCGTCGGGAACTCGACGCGCGGCAGCGGCGCCACCGGCAGGAAGGGGTACGCGGCCAGACCGACCAGAACCAGGGCGGCGGTCATCAGGGAGGTTGCGACGGGCCGGCGTATAAAGGGGGTGGAGATGCTCATCGCGCGCCGCCCCTCAACTGGCCGATCCGCCGGCCACGGCCGGCTTCGGTTCGTTGATGGTGATCCGCGCGCCGTTCTGCAGGCGCGATTGGCCGCCTGTCACCACGACGGCGCCGGCATCCAACCCCTCGGCGATGATATAGGTGTCGCCTTCCTGGCGGGACACCTTGATCGGCTGCACGCTGACCGTGTTACCGGGATCGACCTTGTAGACGTAAAGCCCGTTCGGGCCGTGCTGCACTGCGGCGGCCGGGGCGGCGACGACATTGCGGTCGGTACCCAACAACAGGCGCGCGTTGACGAACTGGCCAGGCCAGAGGGAGTGGCCCGGATTGGGGAAGGTCGCCTTCAGCCGGATCGTGCCGGTCGTCGTATCGACGCTGTTATCGATCGTTATCAGCGTGCCGCGGTCCAGCTCGGTCTTGTCGTCGCCGGCATAGACGGCAACGGGCAACATACCGCCCTGCATCGCCTTGGCGATCAGCGGCAGCGAGTCCTGCGGCAGCGTGAAGGTCACGGCAATCGGCTGGATCTGCACCACCGAAAGAATCGCCGTCGCCTCCGAGGAGCGCACGAAATTGCCGGGATCGACGTTGCGCAGTCCGACGCGGCCATTGAACGGCGAGACGATGCGGCAGAAATCGAGATTGAGTTGCGCCGCCTCGATCTGCGCGTCGTCGCCGACGATCGTGGCTGCCACCTGCTTGACCAGCGCCACCTGGGTATCGACCTGCTGGCGAGAGGCAAAATCCTGCCGCATCAGGGAGGAAAAGCGCGCAAGGTCCGCCTGCGCGTTGGACAGTTGCGCCTGGTCCTTCTGCTTCGTCGCGACGGCAGCGTCCAGCACCGACTGATAGGGTCTTGGATCGATCAGCGCGAGCAGGTCGCCGGCCTTGACGTCCTGGCCTTCCTGCACCGGCACGCTGAGCAGGGTGCCGTCGACGCGCGGGCGGAGCTGGACAGAATAATAAGCCTGCACCGTCCCGAGGCCACGCTGCCAGTTCGGCACGTCCTGCCGGCCGATCGTTCCCACGGTGACCGGGACAGCCTGGGGACCACCCTGCGCCGCCGCATGGTGGGGCAAGGCGAGACACATCGCGCCCGCAGCAGACACGACGAACGCCCATCCGAGCAGCGCCGTCACGGTCCTACGAATTATTCGACCATCCACAAGACAGAGAATAATCTAAAATACCAAACAAACGCTCGCTTCGCGATCCGTTCGCGAGACGCGACAAAGCATCATCCGGCAAAGCGATTTTTACCGCCAGACGAAAAATAGGCTTCTCTCTGTTTCTGGCGTATTTCAGAGCGCGTTTTGACGCTGAATCATCTTATTTTGCGGACGCCGCGGTCCCGCGCGGCGTCAACTCATGAGTAGCCAACCATACCCGGATTCTGGAAACGGGCTGCGTTATGAGACGCGCACCAACCGAGCGGCGAAGAAACCGTCCATCCCGCCGAGGTCGGGCCAGAGGTCGGGGTGCGTTTGCAGGTACCCCTCCGGGCGTCAGCGCCTCCGGCAGGAAGGCCAGCTCTTCAGGCGTGAACGGATCGTGGCGTAGCTGGCCGCGGGCGACGGCGGCGGCGATACGCGGCGCCCCCTCCTCGGGCTGCAAGCGAGCAGACAGCGTAGATCAGCCGGCCGCCCGGACGCAGCATGGCCTCGGCCGCGTGCAGCAGCTTGTCCTGTGTCTGGATCACGATCTGGACATCGCGCGGGCGCTTGGCGCGGATGACGTCTGGGTGGCGGCGGACGGTGCCGGTTGCCGTGCAGGGCGCGTCGAGCAGGATCGCGTCGAACGGCGCCGGAGGCTGCCAGGCGGTCGCGTCCGCCTGGACCAGGGTCGCGGTCATCTGCAGCCGCGCCAGGTTGCCGGCCAGGCGTTCCAGCCGAACGGGATCGCGCTCGATCGCCGTGACCGATGCGCCGGCATCCACCAGTTGAGCCGTCTTGCCGCCGGGCGCGGCGCAGAGATCCGCGATCCGTTTCGTCTGGCTGTCATGTCAGCAGACGCGCCGGCAGCGCCGCCGCGGCGTCCTGCACCCACAGGCTCGCCGGCCTCGAAGCCGGGCAGTGTCGGCCACCCGTGTGCCGGCGGGGAACCGCACGCTGACCCGATCGGCAACAGGATCCCGCCCTCCGGCGCGGCCGACACCGGGCTTCAGCGTGACATCCAGCGGCGCCTCGGCTGATGGGCCAGACGCGATGGCGCGGGCATTGCGACCCCAGGACGTCCACAGCCAGGCCGGCGTATCGAGGCGTGGCGGAATTCGAGGTCGTCCATCAGCGTCCGGGCCGCCTGAGGCGACCTTGCGCAGCACTGCGTTCACCAGGCCGGCGAACGGCGTAAGGCCGCGGCGGCTTGCGTCAGGGCAACGGCGGTCGCGACCGCCGCATGGCGGCGGCGTGTCCAGCAGCAGCAGGCCGGCCGCGCCAATCCGCAGGACGTTGCGGACCGGGTCCGGCGGTTCCTTGCGCAGGAACGGCTCCAGCACCGCATCCAGCGTGCCCATCCGCCGCAGCACGGCAGCCGGCGAGACGATGCGCAGCGGCGCGGTCGCGGGCATCCTGGCGTCGGCATGGCGTCGAGCGCCTCCTCCAGCGGGCGATGCCGTTCCAGGACGGCGGTCAGCAGGTCGAAGGCAGCTTCGCGGGTCGGATCAGCCATCAGGACGTGAGCGCCGATCGGCCGACGCCGTGGTAGTCGAAGCCGGCCTGGCGCATCGCGACGGGGTCGTAGACGTTGCGCAGATCGACCATGATCCGGCCGCGCATCGCTTCGGCCAGGCGCGTAGGGGCCAGCGCGCGGAATTCGTTCCATTCGGTGATCAGCACCAGGGCGTCGGCGCCGGCGGCGGCATCCAGCGCGTCGGTGCAGTAGGTGACCGACTCCGGCAGCAGCGGCGCGCGCCTGCTCCATGCCCTCGGGGTCGAAGGCGCGGATGATCGCGCCATCGCCGGCGAGGCGGGAGATGATGACAGCGACGGCGAATCGCGCATGTCGTCGGTCTCCGGCTTGAAGGTCAGGCCGAGGACGGCGATGGTCTTGCCGCGCACCGACCCGCCGCAGGCGCTGATGACGCGCATCGCCATGCTGGATTTGCGGGCGTCGTTGACGGCGACGGTCGTCTCCACCAGGCGCGACGGGGCACCGTAGTCCTGCGCGGTGCGCACCAGGGCCAGCGTGTCCTTGGGGAAGCAGGAGCCGCCGTAGCCGGGGCCGGGATGCAGGAACTTGCGGCCGATGCGACCATCGAGGCCGATGCCGCGCGCCACGTCGTGCACGTCGGCGCCGACCTTCTCGCACAGGTCGGCCATTTCGTTGATGAAGGTGACCTTCATCGCCAGGAAGGCATTGGCGGCGTATTTGGTCAGTTCGGCGGTCTCGATCGCGGTGAAGACGATCGGCGCCTCGATCAGATACAGCGGGCGGTAGAGCCGGCGCATGACCTCACGCGCGCGGTCGACTCTCGGCGCCGATCACGACGCGGTCGGGCCGCATGAAGTCGCCGATGGCGTTGCCCTCACGCAGGAACTCGGGGTTGGAGGCGACGTCGAATTCCAGGTCCGGCCGGACGGAGCGGACGATTTCCTGGATGCGGCGCCCGGTGCCGACCGGGACCGTCGATTTGGTGACGATCACCGCATAGCCGGTCAGGGCGCGGGCGACCTGTTCGCGGCGGCGTAGACATAGGTCAGGTCGGCATGACCGTCGCCGCGGCGGGTCGGTGTGCCGACCGCGATGAAGACCGCCTCCGATCCCGTCACCGCCGGCGGCGAGGTCGTCGGTGAAGGCCAGGCGGCCGGCCTTGACGTTTTCCGCGCACCAGCTGCTCCAGGCCCGGTTCGTAGATCGGCATTCGGCCTTCGCGCAGTGCGGCGAGCTTCTGCGCGATCGGCCTCGACCACCGTGACCTCGGTGCCGAATTCGGCGAAGCAGGCGCCGGACACCAGGCCGACATAGCCGCCACCGATCATCGTGATGCGCACGTCGCTAATTCCCTTGCGCGACTCATCGGCCGTCATTCAGCACAAGGCGGCAGCGGATTGCCAGCGATTTGCCGATGCCGCAGCCCCACCATCTGCGATTCGGACCGTGTAGCGCCACTTGACAGGATGTCGGCGGCGTCGGATGTGTAGCGGCATAGATCGGTGCCAGAGGATTGTCATGTCGGATCCCAACGCTTCGGGTTGGGGTCGCCGGAGCCGGCCATTTTGGCCGCTATCACGCGCTGAAGGTCGCCGCGTCCAGCCGCGCGCGGCTTGTCGGGCATTTATCGATCACGCACCTGGAGCGCGCCAAGACGGTCGGCTGGGAGGCCGGCGCGCAACGGACATGGACTTCGACGCATTGCTGGCGGCGTCGCGACGCGCTGATCGTCGCCGCCCCGGCCGAGGCGCATTACGACCTGGCGTCGCAGGCGCTGCGGGCGGGCAAGCACGTGCTGGTGGAAAAGCCGATCGCCGCGACGCTTGGCGCAGGCGGATGAGATGGGTGCGCTGGCGCGCCAAGCGCGCGGCTGGTGCTGCAGGTCGGGCATCTGGAGCGGTTCTCCGCCGCCTATCAGGCGATGGCGGGCAAGATCGGCGCGCCGCTGTATATCGAGGCGACGCGGATCGCGCCGTTCAAGCCGCGCGGCACCGATGTCTCGGTGATCCTCGACCTGATGATCCACGATCTCGACCTTGTGCTGGCGCTGGTCGACAGCGAGATCGAGAGCGTCGATGCCGTCGGCGCGCCGGTCGCCAGCCCGCACGAGGATATCGCCAACGCCCGGCTGCGGTTCCGCAACGGGGCGGTGGCGACGATCACCGCCAGCCGGATCTCGCCGCGGACCGAGCGGCGGATGCGGATCTTCGCGCAGGACGCCTACATGGCGGCGGATTTCGCCGCGCGCACGCTGACGGTGATCGCGCGACGCCGGCGGGGATGGCGGCTGGCGCCGGGGCAGCAGCCGGTGCCGGGCGTCGCCGGGTTCGGCGTCGAGGATGTGTCGTGGGAGGACCACGACTCGCTGGCGGCTGAGCATGCCGCGTTCGACGCGTCGGTGCTGGATGGCGCACCGGTGTTGGTGGACGCCGCGGTCGGCCGGCGCGCGCTGGCGGCGGCGCTGGCGGTGGCGCGAGAGCATGCGGGCGTGCGCGGGAGCGGATGACGGGATCGGGGCTGATCAAACCGGTCGGAGGGGACGGCCCAGGGGACGACCAGGGGGACGGCCCAGGGGACGACTAGGGGGATCGGCCCTGGCGCCTGAGCCCTTTCATCGCAGCAGGACCTTCGGGGCGCCTTCCACGTTCAGCGACGCGCAGGCCATCACGATCGCCCAGGTCGTCAGCGATACGGCGCCGGCGATGCGGGCGCTGGTTGGCATGCGCGTCTGCGCGGCGAGCGCCGCCACATAGCCGGTCCGGTGAAATATCGCAGCATTCGCCAGGCCGAGGGCGAGGAAAATCAGCTTGGGCACGAAGTAGCCATGGCTGCCGACGCCGATCGGGTCATAGAAGAACAGGGCCAGACCGGTGATGACAGCCGCCCCGAACGTGGCATAGAGCCACGGCAGGACGTGGTCTGTTAAGGCGCGCAACGGCAAGGTCAGCCGCCATCCCATCAGGCGCAGGTCAAGCTGGAGGATGCCGCCGAAGAAGGCCGCGACCACCAGGACATGGAGCATGCGCACCAGATGGTGATAGGGCTGCAGGGCATAGTGGAACCCACGGCTGTCGAGCGCCGCCAGCACGTCGAACGGCAGGCGTAAATAGCTGAACGGGTGGCCGGCTGAACCCATGATACCTCCGCGGTGTCCAAAAGATAACGCGCGCGGACATCCGCACGATAGGTAACGCGCGCGGACATCCGCACGATAGATAACGCGCGCGGACATCCGCACGATAGATAACGCGCGCGGACATCCGCACGATAGATAACGCGCGCGGACATCCGCACGACGCGCCTCGTTTGCTAATGCGAAGCGTTCTCAGTATATAACGCCTCAGCATCGAGGGGCAAACCATGGACGGACACGCCATCGGAGGGCAAACCATGGGCCTTCGCAGGTTTTCTGTCTCCCCGCGGCTTTGGATCGGCGGTTTCCTCGCCATGCTGATCCCTTTGACGCTGCCGACCGTCGCGCGGGCCGTCGATCCGGTGCAACTCACGCTCCAGAACCACCGGTTCCAGCCTGATCATGTAACAGTGCCGGCGGGCGAGCGCTTTCGGATCGAATTGACCAATCACGACGACACGGTCGACGAGTTCGAAAGCTACGACATGAAGTTCGAGAAGATCGTCGTCCCGGGCGGCCGCGTCACCGTCTATGCCGGCCCGCTGCACCCGGGCACCTACAAATTCTTCGATGACTATCATCCCGATACAGCAACAGGGACGATCACCGTGGAAGCGAAGTGACGCTGTCCCCGAAATGACGCTGTCCCCGAATTGACGCTGTCCCCGAAGTGACGCTGTCCCCCTGCATGATTTGCACCATGAGGAACTGAGGTCCGACATGAAGTCGCTTGCCGTCGCTACATCCCTCGCAATGCTCACCGTCGTTGGCGCCGCTCAGGCCCGCGAATACCCGATCGGCGGTCCTGTGCATCAGCACGATATGGAAATCGCCGCCAGTTATCTGGTCGGTGTGGAGATGGCACCCATGCCGCCGGGTATGGCGATGGGCCCTGACACGGTGCACCTCGAAACCGATGTGCATGCCACGGCCGACAACAACTGGGGATTTCCCGATGGCGCGTGGATTCCGTATCTGCCGATCGACTACACGCTGACCAAGCAGGGGACCGCCTGGAAGGCGAGCGGCCGGATGCTGGCCATGACCGCGAAGGACGGGCCGCACTACGCCAACAACGTGAAGATGGACGGGCCAGGGACCTATCAGGTGGAGTTGCGCTATGGCTCACCGGAGACGAACGGGTTCCTGCACCATGTCGACCAGGAAACCGGTGTGCCCGGGTTCTGGGAGCCGTTCACCGTGAAATTCACCTTTGCCTATCCGCAGAAATAGCGGCTGGTAGCGGCAGGGTCGCCACCTGGTCGCTGGGACCATAATTTGACGAGATGATGCCACGGCGTCGTAATGCATTGATGTCAGCTTATCCCCGCGCCGGGCGGCCGATGCGACCAGGCCCTGTATTGGGTAGCCCCGAAAGGATCTCTATCTAAGCAGGCATGCCGCTATGCAATGAGGAACGACATTGATCGCACTCAGACCAATCCACGCCATAATCCTGATTGTCTCGGTCCTAATTATCGGGATAACGGTTCAGCCGGCTCGGGCCGATTTCTTCGACGATGCGCGGCGGACCTTCACGTCTGACATACCCCACTTCTTCAAGAACGACGTACCCCACTTCTTCCAGGACGACATTCCGTGTGCCTTCGGCGGTCAGCCGACTAGCCACACCAAGACATCCTGTAAGTCCGGTCATCGCGAAAAATCCACGAATTTAGATCAGTCTTCCCAGAAGCCTCCCGGATCGGTCGCCGCAACGCCGCCCCCCGATCACTAATCGCCTCCGTCCGTGAACTTGGCATCAAGTGGGGCCGCCTTGCTGCTCCGCCTGGACGACCAATGGACGCTGAGAGATGATGACCCGAGCGATCGAGAGGCATTTCAATGCTGGAAGTTCGAGAGGGTGGATGCCACTGCGGTCAGGTGCGCTTCCGCGCCAAGGTCGATTTTGATCTTCTGTCGCAGTGTAGTTGCACGATCTGCACCAAGAAGGGAATTTATCATCTGCCTGTGGGCTTAACCGACTTTGAGTTACTCCACGGGAAGAATGCCCTGTCCGTCTACACATTCGGGACAGGCGTGGCCCAACATCCTTTCTGCAAATTCTGCGGGATCGCTCCGTTCTACGTGCCGCGCTCTCAGCCTGACCGGATTTCCGTCAATGCACGCTGCATAGATGACATCGATGCATTATCCCTCAGCCCGAAGCGCTTCTTTGACGGTCGGAACTGGGAACAGGCTCAGATGAAGCGGATTGCTGATGGCGCTCATGTCGCACCTGAAGGCTTCAAGGGCGCGGCCACGCTCCAGGCCATTATCGATAGATCACTTGCGTAGTGGACCCATTGGCCAGTGCGCGAGCGCATTATCAAATGCGGCAGCATCCGGCTCAATGACCAGCCGACCGTCGATCGGATCGGCGAAGGACCGGACCGGAGCGACTCACAATCCCTAAAATATCCTCGGCCTCGCTAGCCTCCGACTCCCACGCTTCCGCCAGTGTAATCAGGCGGTCATGCGTCTGCTTATCGACCAGAAAGTCGGCGGCCAGCCGTCGCGCACGCGCGGCTTTCACGCGTAGTACTTCAATCGGTTCCATCTATATGCTCTTTTAAAAATGTATCTAAGATTTGCCTATGTTTCACCAAGAGGTAACTTTTCGTCAAACAGAAAATGCGATCGACAACATAATTTATTTGAGTCTCGAATGTCCTGCAAAACGACGGCCGAATCCTGGACGGACGCAACCGATACCGCACCTGCCTCAAGGCTGGCGTTGATGCCAGGTTTGAAACCTATCACGGGCAAGACCTGCACAGCCGGGGCTTGACCTCCCCGGCGCCGGGGGTGGGCGACCGACACGCTGACCTTTCTGACCCGCGTGTCCTGCTGGAGTAGATCGTCCGGACCTTGCGGTAGCGTTGCCTGAAAGAAAACCCGTTTCCAATCGGCGTTTTACGATGGTGCCGGGTGAGGGGATCGAACCCCCGACCTTCGGTTTACAAAACCGCTGCACTACCGCTGTGCTAACCCGGCTTCCAGGTCTACCTACGGTTCATGCCAGATCGTCGTGCGAAATCCAAGCGGGTCTGGCGGGACCCTACCGCTTCCGCGCCAAACGATCGAGCGCCGCCAGATGCTTGCGGGCCGCCGCGGCACAGTCGATCTCAATGGCGCGGTAGCGTGAAACCACGGCTTCGCCCAGTTCCGTCAGGGTGGCGCCGCCGCCGCCGCTGCCGCCCGCTGCCGTGGTGACGACCGGGCTGCCCAGGGTGGCGTTCAACTCCTCGACCAATTCCCAGGTCCGGCGATAGGAGATCCGCAGCATACGTCCCGCCGCTGAGATCGATCCGGACCGAGCGATCTCCTCCAGGACGGCGACCTTGCCGGGGCCGATTCGCGCACCCGATTCCAGGTCGACGCGGATGCTCAACCTGTTTCCTGCCAGGGATTTATTCGGTTTCGGCGGAGCCATGCGATAAACGAAACACGACCGGATCGTAAGATCAATCCATGTCATAGCGGCACGCTCAGTGCTCGGGTTGTCGCTATGTACAATTGGCTATATCGTGCCTAGCATGATCCGCCTCGCGCTATTCCTGGCTGTGATGTACGGCGCCATGGTGTCGGCGGATGCCGCTTCGGTTGTCGACGCAACCGGGCGGACCGTAACGATCCCGGATCAGATCAACCATGTGCTCCCGGCCGGGCCGCCGGCGGCCGTGCTGCTTGCCGCGATCGCGCCTGACGAAACCATGGGATTTACTGCCAGGCCATCCGATCCGGCGAAGGCGGCCCTCCCCGCCGTGGCTGCCGAGCGACCGCCTCTGCCGCGCCTCACCGCAGGCCAGGATCCCGGTGCATTACATCCGGACCTGATCGTCGACTACGGTACGGTCTCGCCGCGCTATATCGATCTCGCACGCGATATCCAGGCGCAAACCGGGGTGCCAACCCTGCTATTCGACGGTTCACTCGATCAAATTCCCCAGGTGGCCCGCACGCTCGGTGCGATTCTGCATCGACCGGAGCGGGCGGAGACGTTGGCGCGCACGGCCGAAGCGGTCCTGGCGATGCCGGTTGGCAACGCCGCGCACCGCACCGTTTACTATGCGCGTGGCGCCGACGGCCTGCTGGCTGTTGCGCCGGGGACCGATATCACCGCACTCTTTACCCTGATGGGATGGACGGTGGTCGCACCCGACGGAAACGGAACATTCCGGACGGCCGTGGTGCAGCAGATCGCGCAATGGGACCCCGACGTCATTATCCTGTCGGATCCAGCCGCGCGCGGGGTCCTTTCCTCACCGGCCTGGGCAAAGTTGAGGGCGGTCCGCGAGGGCCACGCAGTGGTCGCGCCGTCCATCCCGTTCGGGTGGATCGAGGAACCGCCTTCGATCAACCGCCTGCTTGGCCTGGCATGGCTGAAGGGTGGTGATCCGGCCAGCCTGGCGGCCTTGTTCAATGCATCGGTCTACGGCCGGTCGCTCACCACCAAGCAGGTGCAAGCGATCGTGGCCAACGCGATTTCGTTTCACTGAGGTTCACCATGCGCCTGCTTTTCGCGTTCCTGGTTTCGTTCGTTCTGATACCTGTCATGGGATGGGCCCAGACGATGACGGTGTTTGCCGCCGCAAGCCTGACCGACGGGATGAAGGATGCCGCCGCGCTCTGGGTCAAGGACGGCCACCCCGCGCCGACCATGTCGTTCGGTTCGAGTTCGACGCTGGCGCGGCAGATCGAGCAGGGGGCGCCGGTCAATGTCTTCGCCTCGGCCGATCAACTCTGGATGGATGCACTGGCGAAGAAGGACCTGATCGTGCCGGCGACGCGGCGCGATCTACTGGGCAACGAGCTGGTGCTGATCGTCCCTGCTTCCCACCCCACCAAGGTCGACATCAAACCGGGTTTCGACCTCTTCGGCCTGCTTGGCCCTGGCGGGCGGTTGGCGGTTGGCGACCCGGCGCATGTCCCCGTCGGTCTCTATGCCAAGCAGGCGCTGCAGCGGCTGGGGATGTGGGACAGCCTCTCGTCGCATATCGCCGCCGCTGCGGATGTCCGGTCCGGCATGCTGCTGGTGGAGCGTGGCGAGGCGCCGGCCGGGATCGTCTATCGGACAGACGCCGCCGTGTCGGACAAGGTCGTGGTGGCCGGGGTGTTCCCCGAATCGTCGCACGACCCGATCAGCTATCCCTTCGCGGTCACCAAGGCGGGCGACACGCCGGATGCGCGCGCCTTCCTTAAGTTCCTGTCGGGTCCGCAGGTGCGGACGATCTGGATCAAGCGCGGCTTCAAGGTGGAGTAGAGGCCTGAACGAACGGGCTCAGGGACGCGCGGCCAGAGTCGCTGGCTGCGCTTCCACCATTTGCAGGCCGAAATGCGCCAGTTTGTCCGCGATCGTCGTCGAAGGACAGGCGCCCGCCGGGCTGGTACCAGGTATAGGCCCAGCTCACCATGCCGCCGATCGCCAGGGCGGCGACGCGGATATCGGCGATCCGGAAAGCGCCGCTCTCCACACCTTCCTGGAGTAATTCGCTCAGGACCCGGTCGAAGCGTTTGCGCAGCGCGTTGATCTCGTCCAGGGCCGGTTCAGACAGGTGTTTCTCCTCCCGGAAATACACCGCGATATTGGCCTGGCGTTGCAGGATCACCTTGGTGAAGTTAGCGATCCCATTGTAAAGCCGCTCCGCTGGGGAGCCGGTTTTGGCCGCGGCGTCAGCGATCGCGTCGAGTGACATCTCGATCGTCGGACGGCAGACAGCCTCCAGCAATTCCACCTTGCTGCGGAAATGCGTGTAGATGAATGGCTTGGTCACACCCAGCTTGCCGGCGATATCGTCAAGCGTCGTGCCGCTGAAGCCGCGCTCGTAGAAGAGTTTCACCGCTTCTTCGAGGATTCGCTCCCGCTTGTAGGCTGTTATTTCATCACGCATGCCGATCTGCCGTGGAAGAAAGTCCACATAAGCCCGGTACACTAACGCTTTGGGAAGGTTCGGTCCAGGATTGGGCCTCAAACCGGCTGTTCATGACCCATGGCAAGGAATTTCTCCCGACGCTTTGCCCGCAGATTGGCCCCATCCATCCCAGCCAGTTCGATCAGGGCGGCGTTCACGGCCACCCCGACCGCCTGCAGCGTCGCAGCCTTGTCGCGCTGCGCGCCGCCCAGCGGCTCCGGCACGATCTGGTCGACGATCCGCAGGCGCAGCAGGTCCTCGGCCGTCAGGCGCAGCGCCTCGGCCGCCAGGTTAGCCTGCGCGGCATCGCGCCACAGGATCGATGCGCAGCCTTCCGGAGAAATGACCGAATAGATCGCGTGCTCCAGCATCAGGATGCGGTCGCCGGCCGCCAGGGCGATGGCGCCGCCCGATCCGCCCTCGCCGATGATTGTCGCGACGATCGGCACCGGCGCTTCCAGGAACGCCTCTATCGAGCGGGCAATCGCTTCCGCCTGGCCGCGCGCTTCGGCGTCGATGCCGGGGAAGGCGCCGGAGGTGTCGATGAAACTGAGGATCGGCAGCTTGAACCGCCCGGCGAGTTCGGCAAGACGCCGAGCCTTGCGATAGCCCTCGGGGCGGGCCATGCCGAAATTGTGGCGCACGCGCGATTCGGTGTCGGTGCCTTTCTCGGTTCCCAGCACCACGACCGGTTGGCCGCGGAACCGCCCGAGGCCGCCGACGACGGCCGCGTCATCGCGCAAAGGCACGGTCGCCGGCCAGCGGCACGAATTCGCTGATCAGCGTGTCGATATAGTCCTTCGCCTTCGGTCGGTCCGGATGCCGCGCCACCTGCGTTTTCTGCCAGGGGGTCAGCTTGCCGTATGTCGTACGCAACTGCTTGCCGGCCACGGCGGTCAGGCGCGCGATCTCATCGACGATGTTGATGCCGTTCGGATCGGACAGGCGCCGAAGCTCCTCGATCTTGCCTTCCAGTTCGGCGATGGGTTTTTCGAAGTCGAGGAAGTGATGCATGGGCGGGGGGCTTTAGCACACTTCACGGTCGAGAGAAGAGTACGGCGCGCGGACCTGGCGGGCGCCTCACAGACCCAGCAGATCGAAGCGTCCGGGCGATGACCTTCGACTCGTCGTAAAGGTCCAGGGCGCGCTGGCGCCCGGCATGGCCCATCCGCTCCCGCAGGGCAGCATCGCGGGCGAGTCGCGCCAGGGCGGTGGCGAGTTGCGTTGCATCGCCGGCGGGCACTTTCAGGCCGGTTTCGTTGTCAACCACCTGTTCATCGGGGCCGCGGACGTTCGTGGCGACCACCGGAAGGCCGGTCAGCATCGCCTCGATCACCGACATCGGAAGCCCTTCGAACCGGCTGGGCAGGGTGAATATGTCGGCCGCGGCGAGCAGGGCCGGAATGTCCTCCCGATAGCCCAGCAGTCGCAACCGGTCGCCCAGTCCCGCATCGCGCAGCACCGCCACCATGTCGGCGCCGCGATCGCCGCTCAGCCGCTCCCCGACCACCCAGAGCTCCGCCCCAGGCACAGATCGCATCGCCGCTGCCAGTTCAGGATAGCCCTTGTGCCAGACGAGGCGCGACACCGCGACGATCACCACCCGATCCGCCGGCACGCCCAGCGCCGCCCGAATGCGAGCCCGGGCGTCAGCATCGGGGCGGAAGATCGCCGGGTTCCGTCCGTTGCGCACCGCCACGGCATGCCGCGCGATGCCCAGGCGGCGCGCATCCGCCGCCTCGGCGTCCGAGACGGTCAGGAACACATCGGTCACGCGCGCGGCGGTCCATTCCATGACAAAGGAGGCAACGCGGCGCAGGACCGAGGAGGATTGGTGATTGAACAGGAACCCGTGGCACGTATAGGCAACCTTCGGCACGCCGGCGACGCGCGCGGCGAGCCGGGTCGAGGAACCCGCTGATCGGCATATGCGCATGCACAAGGTCCGGCTTCTCCGCCCGCAGGATCTCAACCAGCGCTCGGAATGCCCGGATATGCGCCAGCGGTGAGATACGGCGGACCAGCGGCAGCGCGATCACCCGGAACCCCTCGGCCCGCACGCCGTCCAGCAGCGGGCCTTCGGCGCAGCCGCCGACGACCTCATGTCCGCGGTCGCGCATCGCGCGCATCAGCGGCAGCAGGAAATGCCGCAGCGAGAAGTCGACGTTGGTGATCTCGATTATTTTCATGCCGGGATTTTCAGGCCGGCGTGCGGATTAGAGCGTGATGACCGGAGGCGGTGCCGGATGAATCACGCGAGCGATCGTCACCTGTCAGAGCGTGAAGACCGGAGGCGGAATGCCGGAGGTCTGAATACGCGATAAACACCTGGCGCAGGATGGCTGAGCGAAAGCGATGTCATCCTGCGCCAGGGTCAGCCGCCGCGCTCCACCTTGCTCAGCGCCCACTTCACCTGTTGTGCGCCATCGGCAAAGCCGGTCAGCACGATCTGCTCGCCGCGCCGCGGTTCCGCGCCGCCGAGATAGATCGTCTCTTCCAGGTTCAGCCGCGCCCCGTCGGCGCGCAGACGCCAGAAGCTGCCGGATTTCAGGCGCAGCAGCACCGTGCCGCCATCCTGCTGCAGGCTCGCCTGGACGTCGGGATGCAGATGGAAGCGCAGGGTGAACGGCTGCGGTTCGGACGACTTCGATCAGGTCCTCGCCGCGGATGTCCTCGCCGCTTTCCGCCATGTACAGGCGGCGGCGATGCACCGCGTTGAAAGCTGCGCTTCCAGCCGTCATGCGAGACGTCCAGCCAATGCGCGCCCGCGGCCTCCTGCCGCTGCACCTCGACCGTGGCAGGGCGTCGCCCGAGGCCCTCGGGCTTCAGTTCGCTGCTGTTCACATCGGCGATCACCAGCGTCGAATGCGCGGCGGTGGCGCGGGCGGCGTCGTGCCATTCCGGCGGCCCGGCGGGAAAGGCGCCGCAATTGACGATGACCCGGTCGCGCCCGACCGAGAGTTCCATCGACAAGGTCCCGGCGTGCGACAGCCGGTCCAGGCCGGGCGGCGGCGGGGCGCCGCAATCGACGATCAGCACGCTGCGGCCCGGCCTGCAGCCGGTGGAACCCGCCGTCCGGTCAGCGACGACGGGCCGCGCCCGCCGCGTCCGGCCTGGGTCAGGACCAGGTCGATCAGCGTCGCGCTCTCCTCCCGCGTGCCGTTGAACAGCGCCAGCCCGCCGTCGCCGTGCCGCATCATCCGCAGCGCCGGCGCCATCCGCTCGATCGCGGGGCCAGGGCACGGCGGCGGCTGGGTCTGGGAGGTCTGCAACAGCGCGCGGATTTCGGTCAGGTCCTGCAGCGCCGGCAACTGCGCGACGGGGCTGCGTTCCGCGTGGCAGCCGTCGGGCAGGATCTGCCGCGTGATCTCCTGCGGCAGGAAGCGCAGCGCGCGGGTCAGCAGCCCGGTGTGCTCGCGCAACGTGACGGCGGCGGCGACCAGCCCTTTCATGGCGGTCAGGGCGCGCGCGTCCAGTTCCTCGGCGGGCAGCGCGGCCGACAGGCTGCGAGCGTCCTGCACCAGGCGCGACATCAGGCGCTGGCGGAATCCGTCGTCGGCGGTGGCGGCGAAGAAGTCGTAATGGCCGAGCCAGGCGGTGATGCGGGCGCCGATGACGTCGGGCCGATGCGCGATGCGCGTCACCGGGCGGACTGGCAATCCAGTCGCCGACCAGCGCGCGGGCCCGCAGACGGGCCGCGTCGGTGCCCAGGGCACGGAGGTCGCGCAGCCATGTGAAGCCGTGCGCGGCCGCTCGCAGGACGGGGGAGCCGTCGAGCTCCGCCCAGCCATTGGGACGCAGGTGCAGGACGGCGTCGCCGATTTCCAGCTCGCCCTTGATCAGCCGGGCACCCCGGGCCGCATCGCCGGGCCAGGGATCGCGCACCGACAGCGCGGGTGCGTCGGGGACGCGTCCCATGCGCAGGCGGGCAGGCGGGCCATGGCGAGGCGTGCTTCGCGCAGCCAGCGTCGCGGCTGGGTTCCGTTCATGCGTCCCTGGCGCCTGCTGCCGCGCAGTGCCGCGATCGCCCGGGCGTAGTCGGCGGCCTTGAAACACGGCGGTGCCTGCGATCAGCGTGTCGGCGCCGGCGTTGCAGGACCGCGGGTGCGGTGTCCGGTGTGATGCCGCCGTCGACGGCCAGGCGAATCGGATGGTCCGCCTGGTCGATCAGGCGGCGAACCTGCGCGATCTTCGGCAGTTGGGAGTGCAGGAATGCCTTGTCCGCCGAAGCCCGGGATTGACCGACATGATCAGCACGATGTCGACCAGGTCCATCACCCAGGCCAGTGCGTCGGGCGATGTCGCCGGGTTCAGAACGACACCGGCCTTTTTCCCGGCGGAGCGGATGTGCTGCAGCGACCGATGCAGATGCGGTCCGGCTTCGGGGTGAAGCGAGATGTGATCGGCGCCGGCGTCGATGAATGCGTCCAGGTAGGGATCGACCGGCGCGATCATCAGATGCACGTCGAAGGGCAGCCGCGTATGGCGACGCAGATCGGCCAGGACATTCGGGCCGAAGCTGATATTCGGGACGAAATGACCGTCCATGATGTCGAGGTGCAGCCAGTCGGCGCCCGCGGCCTCGATCGCCTGCACCTCCTCACGCAGACGGCCGAAATCGGCGGCCAGAAGACTCGGCGCAATGGTAACGGGCCGGGACATGGATTCAACCATATGCGGTTTCTAACCACCCGCGCCCGATACCGCACAAGGCGTTCCTCGCAGTTCAAACCCTCGAACACCGGCGGGTTGGGGGTGCCGGACGATTCGTCCTATAACGTGGCGGCGGCATCGGGACTTTGCCGACGGACACACTCAACGGGATTTCGGACCATGGCGGACGACGACCTCAGCCAGCTTTCGTTTGAAGACGCCCTGGCGGAACTTGATCAGATCGTACGCGGATTGGAGGGCGGCACGCTGAAACTCGACGCCGCCGTCCAGGCGTTCGAGCGCGGCGTCAGGCTGCGCCGGCATTGCGAGGCAAAGCTGGCCGAAGTCGAGGCGCGCGTGGAAGCGCTCGTGCAGCGTAACGACGGATCGCTGGCGACCCGGCCTCTGGCATGAAGCTGCGGGCCGATCAGTTGCTGGTGCAGCGCGGCCTGGTGGAAAGCCGGACGCGTGCCCAGGCGCTGATCCTGGCGGGCAAGGTGTTTTCCAACGAGCGGCGGATCGCCAAGGCCGGCGATATGCTGACCGAGGATACGCCGCTGGATGTGCGGGGGCAGGATCATCCCTGGGTCTCTCGCGGCGGCCTGAAACTGGTGCACGGCCTGACGCATTTCGGTTTCTCCCCGGCCGGACGCGTCTGCCTGGATGTCGGCGCGTCGACCGGCGGCTTTACCGATGTGCTGCTGGCGCATGGCGCCGCGAAGGTGCATGCGGTCGATGTCGGTCACGGGCAACTGGCCTGGAAACTGCGCTGCGACGAACGGGTGATCGTGCATGAGAAGACCAACGCGCGTTATCTCACCCACGAAATGATCACCGACCCGGTCGAGGCCTTGGTCTGCGACGCAAGCTTCATTGGTCTTGCGACATTGCTGCCGGCGCCACTGGCATTATGCGGCCCGGGCGCCTGGGCGATCGTGCTGATCAAGCCGCAGTTCGAAGCGGGGGCAGCCATGGTCGGCAGAAAAGGGGTCGTGCGGGACCCCGAGATTCACAAAGCCGTGTGCGAGCGAATCGTCGGATGGTGGCAGACGCAACCGGACTGGATGGTTGACGGCGTTACCGAAAGTCCGATCACCGGTCCCGAAGGCAACAAGGAATTCCTGCTCGGCGCACACCTTCACTTCTAGGCGGCCGAAGGATTCAGACCCGGAACGATACGTTGAAATCACAACGCTGCAATGGGTCGTTGAACGTAACTCGAAGCAACCTCAACCGCAGAACCCTCCGGGCCACAGCGGTTTAGGAGCAGATGGCCTTCGCAGACTGTTTCAGACGGACTTCTTCAGTACCGGTGATGCCTTGAAGCGCACGGTCTTGCCGGCCTTCACCTTGATGGGTTCGCCCGTCCGCGGATTCGTCGCCTTACGCGCCTTGGTCTTGCGCACGGTGAACGTGCCGAAGCTGGGTAGAGTAAACTTGCCGGCCTTCTTCATCTCTTTGATGATGGCATCCACAAGCTCGTTTGTTGCGCGCGTTGCGGCTGCCCCGGTGATCTCAGCGGACTGCTGGATAACCCGGGAAATGAACGCTTTGGACATCTACACTCCTTACTCGCTGACGAGACCGACAATAGCGTCGGTCCCAGACAGGATAACGTTGTGCGATCGATTCGCACATTTCGTCAACAAAATTGGTTATTGAATCACGAAATCTGGCGAATTTTCCTCAAAGCCCGGCATGTCCGGGATTTCTGGCCTGTGGCGGACAGGTTTCGGGCCGCCGCCTTGCGCCTTTTTTCTTGCGTGGACTTCCCGGTTTGCGGTGCGCCGAGCAGACTTGCAGCGCGGGACACAACTTACTGCGGAGCAAACGTCCGGCCATTGATGCCGGCAGCCCTTAGAGCGTGATGACTGGAGGTGGGATCGCCGGAGGTCTGAATCACGCGATCAAACAAACACCTGGAGCAGGATGGCTGAGCGAAGGCGATGTCATCCTGCTCCAGGGCTGACTGGTATGCACACAGGGTTGCCAGAGGAGGCAGGTTTGTGGCCGGCGCGAAATCAATACCATACCAGCGGGCCCGTTCGTCTCAGCACGAGTGAAGGCTTCGGGCTGGTATGACAGGCCAGATGTCAGGATTGCGCCGGCCTGTCAGCCTCGAACAACGAACGCAACTCTTCCGTCGCCTGCTGCGTATTCTGGATTAGCTGCTTTTCATCCTCATAGATCGTATGGCTGTCCCGAAGGTTCTTCTCGTCATGCGCCTGGAACAGCGCCACCGATCGCTGCGCCTCTGCCGGCGAAACACCCAGAGAGAGCAAGGACTCCTCGGCCAGTTTCAAGGCCGAGTGGAATGTCTCGCGCACGATGGTGTCAGCGCCGCGATCCATCAGCAGATGCGTGTGGCGCCGGTTGCGGGCCCGAGCCATGATTTTCAGGTTGGGAAAGTTGCGTTTCGTGACTTCGACGACACGCATCGTCGCCTCCATGTCGTCCTGCACGGCCACCAGCAGTCTCGCCTGCTCCGCGCCCGCGGCGCGCAGCAGGTTGGGCCGCGCCGGATCGCCGAAATAGACCTTGTTGCCGAACCGGCGCACGACATCGACCTGACCGGGATCGCGTTCCAGGGCGGTGAAGGGTATCCCGTGCATGCGCAGCACGCGCCCGACGATCTGCCCCATGCGGCCAAACCCGCAGATGATGACTGGCGCGCCTGACGATTCGATCGGATCGAAATCGGGCGGCGGTTCGGCTTCCAGGCGCGGCACCAGGAAACGCTCCGACGCGGCGAACAGCAGCGGCGTCGCAGCCATCGACAGCGCCGCCGCCAGCGTCGCCATGTCGGCTGTGCCCTGTCCCAGTGCGTCCACCCCGACCGCGGCCCCGAACAGCACAAAGCTGAATTCGCTCGCCTGCGGCAACGCCAGGCTGAAACGCACGGCGTCGGGCAGTTTCTGCCGCGCAATCAAGCCGAGCGCGAGGCAAACCGAAATCTTCGTCAGCAACAGGATCGATGTCATCCCGATCAGCACGCCAGGTTGGGCCATCGCGAGGTGAAGATCGGCCGACATGCCGACCGAGATAAAGAAGAAGCCAAGCAACAGCCCTTCGAACGGCTCGATATCGGCCTCCAGCTCATGGCGATATTCCGACTGCGACAGCAGCACGCCTGCCATGAACGAGCCCAATGACATCGAAAGCCCGGCGAGGCCGGCGATATAGGCAGCACCTGCAACGATCAGCAGGGAGATGGTGGTGAACACTTCCGGCGTGCGGGCGCCTCCGACGGCGCGGATCAGCCGGGGCACGGCGAAGCGGCCGCCGACCAGGATGAGCGCGATGGCACCGGCGCCCCGGGCAACGTCCAGCCAGGGAACCTGGTTGGGCAGGCTGTGCTGGCCCAGCAACGGAACGAGCGCGACCAGTGGAATGAAGGCCAGGTCCTGGAACAGCAGCACGGCAAACCCGTCCCGCCCCGCGCGGGTTTGCAGCAGTTCCCGCTCCGCCAGCAGCGGCAGGACGATCGCGGTCGATGACATGGCAAGGCCCAGGCCGAGGATGACCGCACCCGACCAGTCGATTCCGGCGATATGCATGACACAGGCCAGGATCGCACCCGAAAGAACCACCTGCGCACTGCCCAGTGCGAAAATCGCCTGCCGCATGACCCAGAGACGCCGGGGCCGCACCTCCAGCCCAATCAGGAACAGCAGCATGACGACGCCGAGTTCGGATACGCTGGCGATTTGATCGACATCGCTGACCAGCCGCAGGCCGGACGGCCCGATGATAACACCGGCAACGAGGTAGCCGAGGATGCTGCCCAGCCCCATACGGCGCGTCAGCGGCACTGCGATCGCCGCGGCCGCCAACAGCGAAACCAGTGTCGTCAGCATCAGTATCCGCGCGCGGTGTCGAAATGATTCGGCGGAGGCCGGCCTTCCTGCCAGGCGGACAGGTTCTCCAGGAAAATGTCCAGGCTGCGATTGTTGTAGGTGTTCGGGTCGTCGGCGGAGGTGTGGGGGCTGATGATCAGGTTGGGCGTGGTCCAGAGCCGGTGGCCGGCTGGAATGGGCTCCGGCGTAAAGACATCGAGCACGGCGCCGGACAGCCGGTCCTGATCGAGCAGGTCGCACAGCGCTTCCTGGTCGAGCAGGTCGCCGCGGCCGATATTCAGCAGACAGGCACCGGCGGGCAGCAGGTTCAGCCTGCGGCGGTCCATCAGGTTGCGGGTCGCCTCCGTCAGCGGGCAGGCCAGTACCGAGGAACTCGGTCCCCGGCAGCACGTCATCCAGGGCGGCGGTCGCGAAGACCTGCGCGCAATCGGGGTGCGGCATCGGGTGGGCGCGGATGCCGGTGACCACCATGCCGAAGCGTGCGGCGTGGCCGGCGACGGCGCTGCCCAACGTGCCCAGCCCAACGATGGTGACGGACCTCCCGGCGAGCACGTTGCCCCAGATCTCCTTCCACACGCCGGCGCGCTGGTTGGTCACCATGCGCGGGATGCGGTTGGCCAGCATCAGCAGCGCCATGATGCCGAACTCACCGGATTTGGCCGCATGCGTGCCGCGGTTGTTCATCAGGATGACGCCGGGCGGCAGCCAGTCGAAGGGCGCCAGCCGGTCGAGCCCGGCGCTGGTGATGAAGACCAGTTTCAGCTTTGGGGTCGGCCTGCCGAACAGATGCCGGATCGTGGCGGTATCCGTGACGATCGCCTCGGCGGTCGGCAGGGCGGCGGTAAAGTCTTCGCGTGTGACGCCGATGGTGACGGAATGCGCCTCGGCGGGCAGGCCCGTCCGCGCTACGGCGGCGTCCCACATGGCGCGATCGAAGGTGAAGAGCGTTTCGCCGGCGGGGTTTTGAAGATGAATATGCATGCTGTCAGCGTGCCATGTGAGCCACTGTTTGGACAGCCGGGTTCAACGGCTGCTGGAATTTTCTTGATTTCGCGCGCAGCCACCACACCGCCCCTGCTTGATGCCCCGCCCAGCCGCAACACCGACTATACGCGCGCAGCCGCAGTCCGTCAGGCCGCAGGTATCAGCCGGCGCGGTTCCGCCCTACCAGCGCGCGGACCATCGCCTCGACCGCCCGGAGGTCGTTCGGCAGGACGGTGAAACGTTCCTCGCGCTCGAACAGGTCGGCCAGCCGCGGCGGCAGCGCCGGATGGATGCCGGTGGCGCGCTGCATCGCTTCGGGGAACTTGGCCGGATGCGCGGTCGCCATCGCCACCACCGGCACGCCCCCATGGCACGGCAGCGCTCGCGCCGCCGCGATACCGATCGCGGTGTGCGGATCGGCCAGATAACCACAGGCGTCGTGCAGGCGGCGGATCTCCGCCTCGGTGCCCGGATCGTCGAGGCGGAAGCCATGGAACACGCCGCGCGCGCGGTGCCAGACCGCATCGCGCCAGCTTCATCCGTCCGGTCGCGCGGAAGTCGCGCATCGTGTTGCGGGTCAGCGACCGGATCGCGGTCCAGCAGTTCGAACAGCAGCCGCTCGAAGTTCGAGCTGACCTGGATATCCATGCTGGGCGACAACGACGGCTCGACCGGCGCCATCGACATGTCGTTGTCGTTGAGGAACCGCGTCAGGATGTCGTTGCGGTTCGAACCGACGATCAGCCGCGCCACCGGCAAGCCCATGCGGCGGGCGGCCCATGCGGCGAGGACGTTGCCGAAATTGCCGGTCGGAACGCTGAAGGCGACCTCCCGGTCCGGCGCGCCCAGTGCCAGCGCGGCGGCGACGTAGTAGGGAATTTGCGCGGCGATGCGAGCCCAGTTGATGGAGTTGACGGCCGACAGCCGCATTTCGTGCCGGAACGGGGCGTCGGCGAACAGCGCCTTCACCAGGTCCTGGCAGTCGTCGAACGTGCCCTCGATCGCGACGTTGCCGACATTGGCGCCTGCACGGTGGTCATCTGCCGGCGCTGCACGAGGCTGGTGCGCTCGTGCGGATGCAGGATCACGATGTCGATGCGGTCACGGCCGGCGCAGGCCTCGATGGCGGCGGAGCCGGTGTCGCCGGAGGTCGCGCCGACGATCGTCACCCGTGCGTTGCGTTGCGTCAGCACATGGTCGAACAGCCGGCCGAGGACCTGCATCGCCATGTCCTTGAAGGCGAGCGTCGGGCCCGTGGAACAGTTCCTGCGCGAACAGGTGGGTCTCGAGTTGCACCAACGGCACGACCGCGGGATGGCCGAAGCCGGCATAGGCCTCGTGGCAGATGTGCGACAGCGTCTCGAAGGCGATCGCGGCGCCGACGAACGGGCTGCATGACGCGCGCGGCGAGCTCGGGATAGGACAGGCCGCGCATGGCCCGCCAGTCGGCGGCGGAGAAATGCGGCCAGGTTTCGGGCACGAACAGGCCGCCGTCCTCGGCCAGGCCGGCGAGCAGGACATCGGCGAAGTCGCGCGCGGGCGCCTGCCCGCGGGTGGAAATGTAGCGCATGGGCGCGTTCTACGCCGGCCGACCGCCTGCCGCCAGTGTGTCCGGGCCGTGTGTAGGGGGCCGTGACAGGCGCTGCCCAAGGGGCTGACACGTCCTGTTTTGTCCGCCCCTGACGTGACAGCGACCGGCGTATTTAACGCAATACCATGGGCAATTAACGCTCCTGTCATGATGACAACGGGAAACGCTGTTAAGAATCAAGCCAGGACAGTGCCTTGGTGGGATTGCATGAAAAGGCGCGTGAAAAGGCAGGGATAGTTTGAACACCGACATACCGGATGGGCGATACGCCGGCATGTTGCGTAGTTGGCGGCGCCGGCGGCGCATGACCCAGAGCGATCTCGCACTCGATGCCGAGATTTCCCGCAAGCAGTTGAGCGACCTGGAGAGTGCGCGGTCGCAGCCGAACCGTGGGGCGGTGCTTCTTCTGGCGGAATGCCTGGACGTGCCGCTGCGCGACCGCAACCATATGCTGGCAGCGGCCGGTTTCGACCCCGAGTTTCAGGAGCGCCGCTTCACCGAACCGGAGTTCGAGGTGGTGCGACGGGATGTGGAAACCGTCCTGGCAGCCTACGAACCGAGCCCGGCCATGGCAGTTGACCGGCATTGGACGGTCCTGGCGGCCAATCGCGCCGTGGACGGCCTGTTCGCTGGCTCTGAACCGGCGCTGCTGCGGCCGCCGGTCAACCTGCTGCGGCTATGCCTCCATCCGGCCGGCATCGCCCCCCGCATCGTCAACCTTCCGGCCTGGCGCGCCTATCTGGTCGCCTGCCTGCGCCGGCAGATCGGCGCCAGCGGCGACCCGGCGCTGATCGAGCTTCTGGAAGAGGTGCGCGACTACCCCGCGTCCGGCGGTCCTGCCGTTATCCCGGACGATGGCGATGTCGACACGCTGGCGGTGCCGCTGCGGCTGGCGACGATCGACGGTGTGCTGACCTTCCTCGGCACCACGACGATGTTCGGGGCCGCGGCGGATATCACGCTGGCCGAGATCCGCATCGAGTCGTTCCTGCCCGGCGATGCGCGCACCGGCGCCATCATGCAGGCGCGCCTGGGGACAGGCGGTGCGCTGGGCACTGCGTCTACGCGAGCCCCGACCCCGTTTGGAGCTGGGTGACGCCGGGGATCATCCGGGGGCGGCGAGCAGCAGACGGTTGATCCGCTCCAGCGTCGTGAACGTGCTGCGCCAGGCTTTCTCGAACGCCTCCGGCTTGATGCCGCGGCCAGCGAGCGTGGTGCGGATCTCTGCGACACTGCGGGCACCGTCGATCAGCGGCAGGATGGCGGTGGCCAGCGGCGGCAGCGCGATCGGCAGGCGCAGCCCGTCGAATACCACCGGCAAGGTCCCGTCAGGCCGGATTCCGGTCGCGAGGGCCTGTCCGTCTACCTCCCGCAGGACCGGGACGGCCGTGTCCGCCATCGGATCGGGCGCGCGCACCGGATCGTCGGCGCGGACGCAATAAACAATGTGGACCGCCATGTTGCCGGCCAGCGCTTCGGCCACAGCGGCCCGTTCGGTCGGCGACATCGCCTCCAGCCGCGCGCGCAGCTTCGGGTCCGGCAGCATGGCGATAGGATCGTAGCGGATCGGCTCGACCCAGCAGGTGACGCGCAGGCCGACGACGCCAGCAAGGCGTCCAACTCCGGCACGGTGTAGGCGCGATCGCGCGGGTTCAGCAGCAGATCGTACAATCCGGCGTCGCCGCCGCTGATGTGATCGTCGAAATGACGGTTCATCCGCAGCCACTGCGTCTCCGGCAGATGCCGCATGACCCGGCGCGCGACATCGAGCCGTTGCGGCGGCGGTTCCGTCGCCGGGGCGAGGCGTCGCAGCGCCTCCTGCATCATATAGACGCCGGTGCGCCCGTGCGGCGCATAGACCATCAGCCCCATGCCGCCGCCCGGCGCCAGCACCGAGAGCAACGCGCGCAGCCCTGCGGCCGGGTCCGGCAAATGATGCAGCACGCCGCAGCAGTCGATGTAGTCGAACGGACCGAGGCCCGACCCCGGCAGATCGAGCAGCGACCGCTCCTCCCACACGATATTCTCGAGCTTCCGCGCCGCCGCTCGGCCTTGCGCGATGCTGCGCGCGGCGGCGGAGCGGTCGAGCCACGTGACCGTCCCGGGTCGGTTCAAGGCCGCCATCTGCTGCGCCAGCATGATCGTGGCATCGCCGGTGCCACCGCCGGCGATCAGCGCGTTCAGGGGCAGCCTGGCGCTGCGGGCGCCGCCGAAGACCCAGTAGTCGATCTCGCGGATGTGACTGGGGGTGCCGACGATCAGGCGTTTGGCCTCCTCCCTCGGATCGCGCTTCGGATAGGGGTAGGCCTCGTACTGACTGGCCAGATGTTCGTCTGTCGAATCAGTCATATCTCCGGCATAGACCGACCGTTGTGTCCGGGCCAGATTGCCCGGCGTTCGACGTGATGGCGCCATGATGGCGCCGCGCTTGTTTCGCATGAACCGCGTGCTCTATGGGTGGCCTATGATGTTCAAGTTTCCTGCATTCCTGGCCTTGGCAGCGGCGATGGCGACGGCTTCCGCGGCGGCCGCGCCGCAAACCCAGCAGCATGCGGCGCCGGCGCACCAGGCCTCCGTGCGCACTCGACGGCGCCGGCGCACCCGACGCCCGCGCGCCAGCGGTTCGTCCGCGGCGCCGAAGGAGATCGGCAAGTTCGACGACTGGACAGCGGCGACGCACCAGGAATCCGGCCAGACGGTCTGCTATGCCTTCGCGCGGGCGCAAAGCTCCGCACCGGCGCTGCCGAATCGGGGACCGGTCGTCCTGACCGTGACCGAACGGCCGGCGCTGCGCGACACGGTGGCGATCGATGCCGGATTTCACCTACGCGGCCAACGCCACCGTCACGGTCCAGGTGGATCAGACGGGGCTGGAGTTCTACACCTCAGGCCGGGACGCGTTCGCCCGCGACGGCAAGGCCGCGGTCACCGCTTTCTCCAAGGGCAGCAGAGCCATCGCGCGATCCCCGGCCGCGAAGGAAGTGACGGATACGTTCAGCCTGAAAGGGTTCAGTGCAGCCTATGCAGCGATCGTCAAGGCATGTCCGGCGAAGTGATCGACCTCAGCTGAAGCCGAACGCACGCGCGTTCTGGCGAAGTCTGCGCTGTTCGACCCGCCCGATGCGGCGCTGCCGGACGGTCGGCGCGATCTGGTCGGCATGTACCGCGCGGAACTGGCGGCGGAGATGGCGGCGATCGGTGAGCCCGCATTCCGCGTCAAGCAGTTGTGGCACTGGATCTACCACCAGGGCGTGACCGATTTCGCCCGGATGTCGACGATCGCCAAGCCGTTGCAGGTTCGACTGGCCGAGACGTTCGTCATCGGCCGGCCGGAGGCGGCGGTGGTGCAGACCAGCACGGACGAGACGCGCAAATGGCTGTTCCGCTTCCGTGACGGGCAGGAGGCCGAGACGGTCTATATCCCCGACCCGGTCGAGGATCGCGGCGCCGTCTGCATCTCCTCCCAGGTCGGCTGCACCTTGTCCTGCCGGTTCTGCCACACCGGCACGCAGACGCTGGTGCGCAATCTCGGCGCGCCGGAGATCGTCGGGCAGTTCATGGCGGCGCGGGATTCCTATGGCGAGTGGCCGTCGCCGAAGGGCGAGACGCCGCGGCTGCTGTCGACCATCGTGCTGATGGGCATGGGCGAGCCGCTGTACAATTACGCCAACGTCGCCAAGGCGATGAAGATCGTCATGGACGACGAGGGCATCGGCCTGTCGCGGCGGCGGATCACGCTGTCGACCTCCGGCGTGGTGCCGATGATGGATCGGTGCGGCGAGCCGAACTGGGCGTCAACCTGGCGGTGTCGCTGCATGCGGTGCGGGACGATCTGCGCGATGAACTGGTGCCGCTGAACCGGAAATACCCGATCGCGGAGGTGCTCGCCGCGTGCCGCCGTTACCCGGGCGCATCGAACGCTCGGCGGATCACGTTCGAATACGTCATGCTGAAGGGGGTCAACGATTCCGAGGCCGATGCGCGGGAACTGGTGCGGCTGATCGCGGGGATGCCGGCGAAGGTCAACCTGATCCCGTTCAATCCGTGGCCCGGATCGAAGTATCGAGCCGAGCGGACGGGTGGCGATGGAACGGTTCGCGCGGATCGTGAACGATGCGGGGTTTGCCTCGCCGGTGCGGACGCCGCGGGGGCAGGATATCCTGGCGGCCTGCGGGCAGTTGAAGACGGAAAGCCGGCGGGAACGGGTTGGGTGATGGCGCCTTGTCAGGGGTCACATCGACGCGGTGATCCGTGTCGACAGGAGTCGCCCTTGGATATCGAGCGGCGTCGTCAGGCTGGTGATTATGACGGCTATCTGAGCCGCAAGATTGAAGCTGCCCGCGCCTCAATGCGCCTCGGCGAGGGGCGGCCGAATAATGAGGTTGAGGCGGCTTTCACTGCTAGGCACAAACAAAGTACCGCTGGACTGATCAGAGATTAGCATCCTTGGCCGGCGGAACGGGGTTCAGTCGTGGGGTGGTCCGGCTTGCCGGGAGATATAGCGCGGCCCCGCGGTGGGGCCTGGCTTTGTGGCGCCACCACCAGGCACGCCGAACTGTTGGGGGAATTGCTGTAAGCCTACGGCGTTATTGCCTGAAGGTATATTTGGCGGCCCTGACTTACGCGATCAAACAAACACCTGGAGCAGGATGGCTGAGCGAAAGCGATGTCATCCTGCTCTAGCGCCTCGATCGCAGTCGGGAAACAGGTTTCATTGCAATGTCGGGGCGCTCTTCGAGCGCGTAGCGCATCAAAATCCGAGGGCAACACTAAACATCGCCCCAGATTGGAGTCCGGAACGGCAGAGCTCCTTCTCCGTGAACTCCGAGCCTCCGTAGGCCGCGCAGCGGTCGTCTCCGTGCGAAACCAGCTAGTGGTGACAGAAACCGAACCGTTCCGTTCATCGCAGGATCGTCGCAATACCGGACCGCCCGGGTTCTCAGGCCGGCGGCTGCTGTCTCTCGCCCAGATCGATGCCGGGTTGGTTGAAGAAGTCATCCCACAGGTGGGCAGCGGGCACGACGATACGCCGCGCGCCTTCACGAATGACGATGACGTCCGTTACTTCGGCCGGGAAGGCGACCTCTTTCGGAAGGCGGACGGTTTGCGACCGGTTGCTTTGAAACAGCCTGGTTCGAACCATATGGCACCTTGGATGTGCCGAACGTATATCCAACCTCACGGGGGTTCAAGCGGCGCGTCGTCGTTGACTTCCGCTGCCCGTATCGCCATAAGCCGCCGACCCGGGTCAATCCATCAACCCGGTCCCCGCCTGATGCGGGGGCTACGCCGCTCCGCGAGGGTTCGCGCAGCGGCGCGTAACTGTTTGGAGCACGCGGGACTCACCACCAGTGTTCGAAGCACTGTCGGACAAGCTGTCAGGGGTCTTCGATCGCCTCCGCGCCCGCGGCGCGCTGAGCGAGGCCGATATCACCGAAGCGCTGCGGGAAGTCCGCCTGGCGCTGCTGGACGCCGACGTCGCCCTGCCGGTGGTGCGCGACTTCGTCGCCAAGGTGCGCGAACGCGCCATCGGCGCCGAGGTGCTGTCCTCGGTCACGCCCGGCCAGCAGGTCGTCAAGATCGTCAATGACGTGATGATCGAGGCTCTGGGCGGCGAAGGCGCGGTGCCGATCAACCTGAATGCCGCCGCGCCGGTGCCGATCCTGATGGTCGGCCTGCAGGGATCGGGCAAGACCACGACCTCGGGCAAGATCGCCCGCCGGCTGAAGGACCGGCTGAAGCGCAGAGTGCTGCTGGCCTCGCTGGACACCCAGCGCCCGGCCGCGCAACTGCAGTTGGCGCAGCTTGCCGAACAGGCCGGCGTGCCCAGCCTGCCGATCGTGCAGGGCCAGACGCCGGTGCAGATCGCCCAGCGCGCCATGGAGACCGGGCGGCGGGAAGGCTTCGACGTCGTCATCCTCGACACCGCCGGCCGCCTGTCGATCGACCAGGACCTGATGGATGAGGTCAAGCAGGTCCGCGCCGCCACCAACCCGGCGGAGACGCTGCTGGTGGTCGATGCGATGACCGGCCAGGACGCGGTGAACACGGCCAAGGCGTTCAACGACGCGCTGTCGATCACCGGCATCGTCCTGACCCGCATGGACGGCGATGCGCGCGGCGGTGCGGCGCTGTCGATGCGCGCGATCACCGGCGCGCCGATCAAGCTGATCGGCGTCGGCGAGAAGCAGGACGCGCTGGACGATTTCCACCCCGAACGCGTCGCCGGCCGCATCCTGGGCATGGGCGACATCGTCGGCCTGGTGGAGCGTGCGTCCGAGACCATCGATCAGGCGGAAGCGGAAAAGCTCGCCGCCAAGATGATGAAGGGGAAGTTCGATCTGGAGGACTATGCCAGTCAGCTTCGCCAGATCGGCAAGATGGGCAGCATCAGCAACATCCTCGACATGCTGCCGGGCATGGGCAAGCTGAAGCAGCAGCTTGCCGGCAAGGATCTCGATACCACGGTGTTCAAGCGTCAGGCGGCGATCATCTCGTCGATGACGATCAAGGAACGGCGCCAGCCGGACATCATCAAGGCGAACCGCAAGAAGCGCATCGCCGCCGGCTCCGGCACCACGGTGCAGGACGTCAACAAGCTGCTGAAGCAGTTCGACGACATGTCCGAGATGATGAAGAAGATGAACAAGCTGGGGCAGAAGGGCCTGATGCGTCATGGCCTGGGCGCCCTGATGCCGAAGGGCATGGCGTCCGGCAGAACCGCCGGCAGACGTCCTTTCTAACGCAATCGTTTCAGGAGTAACGAAACCCATGGGCCTGAAGATTCGCCTCGCCCGCGCCGGCGCCAAGAAGCGGCCGTACTACCACATCGTGATCGCCGACAGCCGCAGCCCGCGCGACGGCCGCTTCATCGAGCGGGTCGGCAGCTACAACCCGATGCTGCCGGCCGAACACGCTGACCGCGTCCGCCTGCAGACGGAACGGCTGGAGCATTGGCTGCACCACGGTGCCGTCGCGACCGAGCGCGTCGCCACGCTTCCTGGGCAAGGCCGGGCTGGCTCCGATGCCGGCGTGGAATGAGCAGCCGATCCAGTCCGCGCCGAAGAAGAAGGCGCAGGAACGGGCCAAGGCCGCGGCTGCAGCCGCAGCGTAAGACGCATGCCGGCAAGCCGCATCCAGGTTGGCGTGATCGGCCGGGCGCATGGCGTCCGGGGGCTGGTGAAGGTCACCAGCCACACCGCCGATCCGTCTGATCTGACCGCGTATGGACCTTTGTCCGACGCGGAGGGGCGGCTCTATGCCCTGCGCTGGAAAGGCGAGGGCGTCGCCGAGGTGTCTCGTCTGGTCGACGGCAAGGCAGTTCAAGGTCGCCGACCGCACCGCGGCCGAGAAGCTGACCAACACGCGCTTGTTCATCGATCGGTCGGCCCTGCCGCCGGCCGAGGACGACGAGTTCTACGTGACCGACCTGATCGGCCTGCTGGCCGTCGGTGCCGACGGGCGGGACCTCGGCGTGGTGGCGATCGTGCATGACTACGGCGCCGGCGCCAGCCTGGAGATTCGCCAGGCCGGTGGTGCGCCGCTGATCGTGCCGTTCACCATGGCCTGCGTGCCGACGGTGGATATCGCGGGCGGGAAGGTCGTGGTGGTGCCTGCCGGACGAAATCGTGGTCGGCGGAGGAGAAGGCGGCATGACCTGGCGCGCCTCCGTCCTGACGCTGTTTCCGGCGCATGTTCCCGGGTCCGCTCGGCCAGTCGCTGGCCGGCCGGGCCTGGAAAAAGGCCTCTGGTCGTTGGACGTGACGAATATCCGCGACTTCGCGACCGATCGGCACCGGACCGTGGACGACACGCCGTTCGGCGGCGGCGCGGGCATGGTGCTGCGGCCGGATATCGTCGATGCGGCGGTCGACACGGTGGCTGACGGGCGGCCCATCGTTTGCCTGACGCCGCGCGGTCAGCCGTTCATCCAGCCGGCGGCGCGCGACTTCGCCACCGGCGGCGGGCGTGATCCTCGTCTGCGGTCGTTACGAAGGTATCGACCAGCGCGTGATCGACGCGCGGCAGATGCAGGAGGTCAGCATCGGCGACTATGTGCTGTCGGGCGGCGAACTCGCGGCGATGGTGCTGCTGGACAGCATCGTCCGGCTGCTGCCCGGCGTGATGGGCGCGGCCGAAAGCGCGGACGAGGAAAGCTTCAGCGGCGGCATGCTGGAATACCCGCACTATACCCGCCCGGCCGACTGGCAGGGGCACACGGTGCCGGACGTCTTGCTGTCCGGCCACCACGCCGAGGTCGCGGCATGGCGCCGCTCGGAATCGGAACGAATCACCCGTGAGCGCCGGCCCGATCTCTGGGCCAGCGCCACGAAGCATTAGGAAAGGACCAGACGGATGAACATTCTCCAGAAGCTCGAAGCCGAGCAGATCGCGAAACTGACGGAAGCGCGGCCGGTGCCGGAGTTCATTCCGGGCGATACGCTGCGCGTGTCGGTGAAGGTGGTCGAGGGTGAGCGCAGCCGCACCCAGGCGTTCGAAGGCGTGTGCATCGCCCGCTCGAACAAAGGTATCAACAGCAACTTCACCGTGCGGAAGATTTCGCTATGGTGAGGGTGTGGAGCGTGTGTTCCCGCTCTATGCGCCGACGATCGCCGATATCACGGTGGTGCGCCGCGGCGATGTGCGCCGGGCGAAGCTGTATTACCTGCGCGATCGCCGCGGCAAGTCCGCTCGCATTGCGGAGAAGGCGCGCGCGACCGGACCGGCTCCGGCGCAGGGTGCCGAGGCTGAAGCGGCGGCGGAGTAATTCGCTACCGCTCAGGCATTCAGGAAGATGCGATGGTGGGTGGTCCGTGGGGGACCGCCCCGCGGCGCTGAATGAGCACCGCGATCATCCAGTTGCCCGCCCCTCGTTTTGAGGTCCGCAAAGCGACGCCGCCGTAACGCCCGCATCGGCCGGTGACATCTGCCCTCCGCCGTCCGCCCTTGGCATACGGTTCGCATACGAACTAACGGTCAGGTAACCCAATGGGAGAATAGGCATGTGCGGGCACGTCGGCGCTGAGGTATTTTCTGCCCTCAAATCTAGCAATTTTAGCCGGCGTGGCTTCTTGCGTGCCTCCGCGGCGAGCACGATCGCCTTCGCCGTAGGCGGTGGTGTCGCGCATGCGGGCGAAACGCACATCAAATCGATCCACGGCTCCGGCTTCTGCAACATGAATTATTTCCTCGCCAATGCGCTGCAGACGGCGAAGGATGACGGGCTCTTCCTGGATTTCGTGCTGACCCCCACGACAGCCGAGATGGTCACCTTCCTCGGCACCGGTCAGGTGGATGCCGGCCTGATGCCCTATACCAGCTTCCTTGCGCTGTATGACAAGGGCGCCCCGGTCACCATCGTGGCAGGCGGTGGGATCGAGGGGCTTGTGCTCGTCGCCCAGCCGGGCCTCGACAGCCCGGACAAGCTCAAGGGCAAGACGCTCGGCACGTTCCAGTTGGATACGCTGGAGGTCATGCCCTACGACTGGCTGAAGAAGCACAACGTCAACTTCAAGGACATCAATGTCCGCTACATGGGCAATACGCCGGAGGCGGTGGAAGCATTCAAGGCCGGCGCGCTGGATATCATCTGCACGGTCGAGCCTTATGGATCGGCGCTGCTGAACGACGTCAAAGGCAGCGTGATGCTGAGCGACGGCACCGATATCTATGGCCAAGGCTACACCGACTGCGTGCTGGCGGTGCGCAACGACCTGATCAAGCAGAACCCGGCGGGTATCAAGGCGTTGATCAAAGGCATGATGAAGGCCCAGCACATGGCCGAGACTCAGCCCGAGGAAGTGCTGAAGATCCTGGTCGGCCCCTTCTTCAAGACCTCGATCGAGAACGCCCGTATCGCGATGAACAAGCAACGTTCGATCGTCGACGCGCGCAGCCAGACGCAATTCATTCTCGATCGTGTCCAGTCGATCAAGGAGATGGGCTACATCAACAGCAATCCAGGCCGTGACGCGATCGACTGGACGCTGCTGGAAGCTACCATTGCCGAGAACAAGGACCTCTGGTCGGACCTGAAATACAAGTCGGCTTGAGAGCATGAGCATCACCCGCGCCGTGACAGCGCCGCCCTCGGCGTTGCCACGCGTGCCCTGGCTCGCGACGCTGGGACGCGTTGCGCCGACGGTGTTGTGGGGAGCTGCCTCCATCGGGCTGTTCGCCGGGATGTGGGAGGTGCTTTGGGCGATCGGTTGGGCGGACGCGAAGCTGCTGCCGCCGCCGCATATCTTCCTGGGCAGCATCGCCGACCAGGCGAAGTTCTTCAACACGGTCAGCCGTTGGCAGATCGGGGCGGGGCAGGGCGGCACGACCCCGCCGGCGATGGCAGTCGTCTATACGATCCTGTCCACCACCGGCCGGGTGTTCGCGGGGTTGGTCATCGCTTCGGTCCTGGCGGTGTCGATCGGCATCGGTATCCGCTATTTCCGGGTGTTCGGGAAGCTGACGCTGCCCACGATCACGCTGCTGGCGCCGGTATCCCCGATCGCCTGGCTGCCGGTGGCGATCTTCCTGTTCGGAATAGGCAACGGTCCGGCGATCTTCATGGTGGTGGTCGCGTTGCTGTTCCACATGGTGCTGGCGACGATCAACCAGATCGATAATGTCAATCGTAACCTGATCAACGTCGCCCGCACCATGGGCGCGTCCAAGCGGCAGACCTATGTCCGTGTGGTCCTCCCGGCCATCCTGCCACAATTGTTCGTCGTGCTGCGCTTCAACCTCTTCGCCGCCTGGATGGTCGTGCTGGTGGCCGAGGCGACCGGCGTCGGCTACGGGTTGGGCCAGGTGATCATGCTCGCGCGCAATACCTTCAACCCCTCTCTGGTATTTTTCACCATCTTCCTGATCGGCATACTGGGTTTCCTGTTCGACTTCGGCATGCGCCTGTTGCAGAGGAAACTTCTCTACTGGGTGCCGCAGGGCGCGGAGGTGCTGCGTGGTCTCTGATCCGATGGCACCGTTCTCGTCGCGTGACGCCGTGATCTGCCGCAATGTCGGCAAGACCTGGGCGCCCGGCACGCCCCGCGCGCATGAGGCGCTGCGTGGGATCGATCTGGATATAGGGCCGAAGGAATTCGTCGTGCTGCTGGGCCCCTCCGGCTGCGGCAAATCGACGCTTCTGTATCTGATCGCGGGCCTGGAGGACGCGACGTCGGGTGAGCTTTGGTCCTTCGGCGACCGCGTCGAGCATCCCTCGCCGCAGCGCAGCCTGATCTTTCAGGAAGCCTCGCTGTTCCCTTGGCTGACCGTCGGCCAGAACGTCGCCTTTGGCCTGTCCATCAATGGCATGGCGCCACAGGAGCAGACCCGGATCGTCCGTCAGGCACTGCAACGGGTCGGCCTGCTGGCGGCGATCGACAAGCGCCCGCACGAACTTTCCGGCGGTATGCGCCAACGCGTCGCCGTCGCTCGGGCCCTGGCCATGCAGCCGAAAGTGCTGCTGATGGACGAACCCTTCGCTGCGCTGGACGTGCAAACCCGAGCGCGGATGCAGACGTTCCTGTTGGATGTGTGGGAGGCGTCGGGGGCGTCTGTGTTGTTCGTGACGCACCATATCGATGAGGCCGTTGCCCTGGCCGACCGTGTCGTCGTATTCACCGCGCGTCCGGGTCGGATCAAGACGATCGTGCCGGTGGACCTGCCGCGGCCGCGCGATCCGTTCTCTCCTGCGGCCGAGGCGCTGCGCCGCCATTTGACGGCCCAATTACAGGATGAAGTAGATCGCGCCTTCGCCGAACAGGAAGTCGTGGTAGCCTGACCAAAACGAGGAAACAGACCCATGGCCGCAACCCTGATCCGCAGCCGGTCGCTGATCACTCATGCGATCGATCGCCATTCCTGGAACGAAATCGCCGGCGGCGCGGTGCTGCAGGAGGACGGCATCGTCAAGGCCGTCGGCAGTTTCGCCGACCTGTCCGCGCAATATCCGAATGTGCCGGTGATCGGCGGCGAGAATGACATCCTGCTGCCCGGCTTCATCAACGGACACCACCATGTCGGCCTGACCCCGGTTCAACTGGGTTCACCCGATATGCCGCTGGAACTCTGGTTCGTTACGCGCATGGTATCGCGGAACCTGAACCTCTATCTCGATACTTTGTATTCGGCGTTCGAGATGATTGCGTCCGGTATCACCACCGTGCAGCACATTCATGGCTGGGTGCCGGGCGGCCTGAAGCAGGTCGAGGCGGGCGCTAACCAGGTCATCAAGGCGTATAACGATATCGGCATGCGGGTGTCGTATTCGTTTGCTGTCCGGAATCAGAACCGTCTGGTCTATCAGCGCGACGAAGATTTCACCGCCAGCTTGCCGCCTGAACTGCAGCCGTCGATGCAGCGTTGGTATGGCCGCATCAACATGTCCGATGTCGACTATCTCTCGCTGTTCGAGAGCCTGCACAGTACGCACCAGAGCAGCCGTCGCGGAAAGATCCAGTTGGCGCCGGCGAATTTGCACTGGTGTTCGGACGACATGCTGGGCCGGTTGTCGGACCTGTCGCGTAAATACAATGTGCCATTGCACATGCATCTGCTGGAGACCGCGTATCAGAAGGAATACGCCCGTCGTCGCGGCGGCGGCACCGCTGTGGAATACATCGACCGGTTCGGCCTGCTCGGTCCCCAGATGACCCTGGGTCATGGCGTCTGGCTGAATGAAAAGGACATCGACCGTCTCGCTGAAACCGGCACCTGCGTGTGCCACAACTGCTCGTCGAACTTTCGCCTGCGGTCCGGCGTCGCGGCGCTCAACCGGCTGGAAGCGAAGGGCGTCAACACCGCCATTGGAATCGATGAGGCCGGCGTCAACGACGACCGCGACATGCTGCAGGAAATGCGGATGGTGCTGCGCGCGCACCGCGTGCCCGGCATGGATGACAGCGTGCCGACGGCGGCGCAGGTGTTCCGCATGGCGACCTCGGGCGGTGCCAAGACGACGGTGTTCGGCGACACGATCGGCTCGATCGCCGTTGGGAAGGCGGCCGATCTGGTGGCGATCGACTGGCGGCAGATCAGCTATCCGTATCTGGATCGCGACTTCCCGCTGCTGGACGCGGTGCTGCTGCGCGCCAAAACGCAGGGTGTACGCCGCGTGATCTGCGATGGCGAGGTGATCTACGAAGACGGCCGCTTCACCCGCGTCGACCAGGCGGCATCGTTGCAGGCGCTGCATGAAGACCTGCAGCGGGCGCTGACTGATGACGAGGTCGAACGCCGCGGCCTGTCAAAGGCGCTGCTGCCGCATGTGAAGGCGTTCTATGCCAACTACTTCGACCCCGAGGCGCACGAACCGTTCTACCGGCCGAGTTCGAAGGTCTGAGGCGGAGATGATCTGCCTCGCCCTCACCCGTCACGGCCCGCTCGTCCGGGCAACGCTGATCCGGTGTCGCACCGGCGGTCTCTCCGCTTCGACGCCCGTGTCTACATGAGTCTCCACTGTGGCATGGGATGGCCCGGTCGCGCCGGGCCATGACGGGGATGCAACGGTGCGAGGCCCCTAAACCGGCTCCGCCGCCAGGCGCCGTGGCGCGCAGCATGCGCATCCGCCGGCATGCGCGCGGGGGGCCGCTCCGACGCTGTCCTCTTGCGCGCCACCGCCCAGCGCAGGCGCCGTCAGCAGCCGCGGGGCCGGTTGGGTGCAGTCCGGGCAGGGCTGCGGCAGGTCGAACTCCGCCATCGGGCGGATATCGGTGAACGGCCCGCAATCGGGGCACTCATACTCATAGGTCGGCATAGCATCGCCTCCTTCCGTTGCTCTCATCATGCCATTTGGAGACGCGTCATGCCAGACGCCGGTTGTCGACCCGGACAACCGGCGTCATGTTGCACAGCACAAAAACTTGGATAGGAATAACGGCATGACGGTGCACAGCGGACCTGACACAGTTCGTCGAGGAGCGGTACGCCGTCGGACAACCGGTGCCGAGGAAAGAGGACCCCGTGCTGCTGCGGGGCGAGGGCCGGTATTCCGACGACATGAATCTCCCCGGCCAGGCCTACGCCGTCATGGTCCGGTCCAGCTTCGCGCATGGCATCATCCGCTCGATCGACACGACGGCGGCGAAGGAGATGCCGGGCGTCCTGGCCGTCCTGACCGGGCAGGACCTGATCGATGCCGGCATGGGCAACATGCCGTCGGGCATGTCGTTCAAGAACAAAGACGGCAGCGACATGCCGAAGCCAATCCAGCCGATCCTGACCACCGACAAGGTCCGCTTCGCCGGCGATCCCTATGCGATCGTGGTGGCGGAGACCAGGAAGCAGGCCAAGGACGCGGCCGAGGCCGTGTTCGCCGATATCGACATCCTGCCGGCGGTGACCGATGCGGCCTCGGCCGCGGCGCTCGGCGCGCCTCTGGTGCATGACGCGAGCCCCGGCAACGTCATCCTGGATTTCCAGCACGGCGATGCAGCTTCGGTAGAGGCGGCGTTCGCCAAGGCCGCGCATGTGACGAAGCTGGCGATCCGCAACTCCCGCGTGGTGGTCTGCCCGATGGAGCCGCGGTCGGCCATCGGCGAATACGACAAGGAACGCTGGGTGCTGCGCGTCGGCTCCCAGGGCGTGTTCAACATGCGCCAGTTGCTGACCGGGCCACTGAAGGCGCCGGTGGATAAGATCCGTGTCATCACCGGCAACGTTGGCGGATCGTTCGGGATGAAATCATCCTGCTATCCGGAATACCCGGCGATCCTCTATGCGGCAAAACTGCTGGGCCGGCCGGTGAAATGGACCGATGAGCGGGGCGAGAGCTTCCTGTCCGACAGTCACGGCCGCGACCACGACATGGAGCAGGAGATCGCCCTCGACAAGGACGGCAAGATTCTTGCGCTGCGCATCACAGGTTACGGCAATATCGGTGCCTATCTTTCAAACGGAACGGTACTGCAGCCGACAGGCAACATCCTGCGCAACTCGATCGGCGTTTATGCCACGCCGCTGCAGTTGGTGCAGTCGAAGGCTATCTTCAGCAACACCACGCCCCGTCGGCCCCTATCGCGGCGCCGGACGGCCGGAAGGCAACTACTACATCGAGCGCCTGCTCGACACGGCCGCTCGGGAAATGGGGATCGACCCCACGGAAATCCGCCGCCGCAACCATATCATGCCGGACAGATGCCTTACAAGACACCGGCGGGCACGGTCTATGACAGCGGCGACTTCCCCGCGGTCCTGGATAAGGCGCTGGCGCTGGCGGACTGGGACGGTTTCCCGCGGCGCCGCCGCGAAAGCCAGGAACGGGGCAAGCTGCGCGGCATCGGGATCGGCCAGTACCTGGAGGTGACCGGCCCGCCGGCCCCGAAATGGGCGGCATCCGGTTCGAGGCCGATGGTTCGGTGACCATCATCACCGGTACGCTGGATTATGGCCAGGGTCACGCCTCGGCCTTCGCGCAAGTGCTGTCGGCACGTCTCGGCATCCCGTTCGAGGCTATCAACCTGCTGCAAGGCGATTCCGACGCGTTGCTGGCCGGCGGCGGTACCGGCGGATCGAAATCGCTGATGGCGAGCGGCACGGCGATCATCGAGGGCGCCGAGAAGGTCCGGGAGCGCGGCGTAAAGATTGCCGCCCATGTCCTGGAAGCGGCCGAAGCGGATATCGAGTTCGAGGTCGCGCGCGGCCAGGGCCGTTTCCGCATCGCCGGCACGGACCGAGCGATCGGGATCATGGACCTTGCGGCGAAGCTACGGACGGGCGAGGTCAGGCTGCCGGAGGACGTTCCAGCAACGCTGTCCGTCTCCCACGTCGCCGACAGTCCGCCCTTCGCCTTCCCGAACGGCTGCCATGTGGCAGAGGTCGAGGTCGATCCGGATACGGGTGTGTCCACGGTGGTCAACTACATCGCCGTTGGGGATTTCGGCACCGTCGTGAACCCCCTGCTGGTCGAAGGGCAGACGCATGGCGGGATCGTTCAGGGGATTGGCCAATGCTTCCTGGAGCATGTGGTCTATGACGAGTCCGGCCAGCCTCTGACCGGGTCCTACATGGACTACGCCCTGCCACGAGCGGATCACGCGCCGTTCTTCGGCTTCCACTCGCATCCGGTCCTGGCGAACACGAACCTGCTGGGTGCAAAAGGCTGTGGCGAGGCCGGATGCGCCGGCGCGCTGCCGTCGGTGATGAATGCGCTGGTGGATGCGCTGTCGGTCTATGGGATCACCCATATCGACATGCCGGCGACGCCGCTGGTGGTCTGGAACGCGATTGAGGCCGCGCAGCAGAAGGCGGCGGCGTAGGAGGGAGAGGGGGGAGCGGCTCAAGATTGGGGGGTGAACCGTTACGCTAACCGGGGTCTGGCGTGAGGTCGGAGGGGAGGCCAGACCCGGTTACCGTGACGATGCCCAATGCCAGCAAATTTGCTGGCGGCCAGTATAAGGCAACGCCTTACATGTCCACGACTGAGCCGTCCTCGTGCGGACGCATGCGGATGCGGCGCGGTCTGGCTGGGAAACGGCGTTCGACATCGGGTACGAGCTCCACGCCGATCCCGGGTGCCGATGGAATTGCCATGAAGCCCCCTTCATGGTCCTCAAGTCCCGTCACCAGCTCGGCGCCGAGGGCCGCAGTATGGCCGTCCAGCTCTGGCGTACGCGATGGATACTCCTGAATGGCAAAGTTCGGGATGCACGCGGCAATCTGAAGACAAGCGGCTGTGCTGACCGGTGACAGAGGGTTGTGCGGCACAATCCAGGCGTCATGCGCCTCGGCAATCGCCGCTATCTTCTTCGCTCCGGTGATCCCCCCGCAGAGACAGACATCCGGTCGCAGATACTGAACCGCGTGACGCGTCAGCAGCGTCTGGAACTGGTATATGTTGATAAAGCGCTCGCCGGTCGCAACGGGAATATTGATGTGGTCAGCAACCCAGGCCATTGCGTCGAAGCTGTTCGGACGGAGCGGATCCTCGAAAAACATCGGCATGTAAGCCTCGATGCCCCGTCCAAGCGCGATCGCCTCGGGCGGCGTCAATCGGCGATGAATTTCGATGCAGAGATCGACCTTCGGCCCAACCGCCTCGCGAAGAAGCCGGACCTGTCTCAATGGCGTCACTGATCTTCTGGACGTGAGATTTATAGTATTTGCTCTCTTCGTCTTCATCGAGCAGCGGGTTCAGATGACCCAACGCTGTGAAACCATCTGCCGTTAGCCGCTTGGCTTCCTCGATCAATGTCTCTCGTGTGCGCCCCTTCACATGTCCGTAAAGCCGAGCCTTGTGCCGCATTTGCCCACCTAGCAGCTCGTAGACCGGCACATTATGATACTTTCCTTTTATGTCCCACAGCGCGATATCGATCGCGGAAACAGCTCCATTGATGGCGCCCCCGGTGAAATGGTTGGCTCGCAGCATTACATTCCAATGATGCTCGATCGGCCGCGGATCCTTGCCCACGAGATACTCGGCGTATTTGTTGATCGCGGCAGCACTGGCCTCCAACTGTCCCCAGGCACCGCTTTCCCCAATGCCGGTCAATCCCTCGTCGGTCTCGATGCGCGCGAAACAGAACCGGTCGACCATGATGGGCTCAACCTTGGTGATCTTCATGATGGCTTTCCTCGTATGTCAGTCAGGCACGCGCTCTAGCTTGCCGACGACGAAAATGTACGAACATGCCCCAAGCAGCGCAATGCAGGCGATGTAGATCAGCGGTGCGGTCATGCTGCCACTCTGCAGGAGCAGGCCAATGATGATTGGCCCCGTTATGCCAGCGAGCCCCCCAATGAAGTTGAACATGCCGCTCGTCAGCCCGATCAGCCGTTGCGGTGCCGTAGCCGACACCAGGGACCAGTGGATCGAGGCAAGGCCGTTGGCAAAGAAACCCAGCGCCAGAAACATGATGATCAGTCCAGGACTGGTCACGTAATTTGCGCCGACGATGATGGATGAAAGTGCGAGGCCACCAATGATCATGATTTTGCGAGCGACCGTCAGGCTCACGCCTCGGCGCACGAGGAGGTCCGAGATCGTGCCGGAGCAAAGCACGCCCACGAACGCGCAGAGGAATGGTAACGACGCGTAGATGCCGACCTTGATGAAGTCGAGATGGCGGTATTTGACCAGGTAAGTCGGAAACCAGGTCAGAAAGAATGTCGCCGTGTTACCCCAGGCAAAGTGGCCGAAGTAAATGCCCCACAGCTTGCGCCGCCCGAGCACCACGCCGAGATCGCGCCAGGCGAAGCCGACAGCGCGGTTATGCGCGGTGATGCGCTCACTGAGATCGGGGATGCCGCCAGTTGATTGAATGAGCTCGAGCTCCGCCTCATTGACGCCTCGAAAGAGCCTTGGCTCCTGGTAATAGGCAAACCAGATGCCCGCCCAGACAACACCGATGGCGCCGGTGGCGAAGAAGATCGCAGGCCAACCAAAGGTGACGGCGAGCCACGCGAGCAATGGAGTGAGGAAGGCCAGGCCGACATATTCGGCCGCAGTGTAAACTGCGATGCAGGTGGCCCGCTCGGTCTCACCAAACCATGTGGTAGCAACGCGATTGTTAATGAGGAAGCTTGGTACTTCGAAGACACCAATCGCCATACGGAGCACGATTAGCGTTGTGAAGCCGGCGGCAAGGCCCACCCCGAGCGTCGTAAATGACCAAAGAAGGATTGCCGCCGCATACAGCACACGGGGTCGTACGCGATCCACGAGCCAGCCACCGGGAATTTGGAGTGGCGTATAGCTCCAGCCGAAGGCAGAGAATACGATGCCCATTTGTACCGGTGACAAAGCGAATTCACGCGCGATGCCGGGAGCGGCAACCGATAGATTGCTGCGGTCAAGATAGTTGATAACAACCGTTACAAAAAGCAAACCCATCACGATGAATCGGCGATTCGTAGGGCGCACGGTCATGCTGGCGCCTGTCAGATTTCCTGGGAGCGCAAACGTATTCCTTGGCATTACTGTCTCCTGACCATCGGCTACGGCCGTGAACAGTTGGCGGCGGCAGGCCGGGTCCTGTCACCCCAAGGTTTCGGTTCCGTGCGGGGCCAATTCTTCACCTTGGGCTACCCGATACGGGAGCTTAAAGGGCGGGCGGTGATGGTCAAGGATGAGAAATATGAGCACATCTTTAAGGACAGAAGCGCGACGGTGCGATCCCAGGTCCGAAGTAGGGAAGTTCTCGAGCGGTACTTCTCAGCACTTCCATCAGCGGCAGCTTCGCGGATGTCGCCTTTGACCTTGTGGTTTCGTCGCTGAGCGATTTTTAGGGCCTGTCGTCAATTAAGCCAAACGACAGCGGCGGCCAGGTGAACGGCGGCCAGGAAGTTGCGCGCCGTCCTTGTCGTATCTGGTCGCAATGGCCCGGTATTGCTTAAGTTTGGCGAAAAAATTCTCGATGAGGTAGCGTGCTTTATAAATGTGCCGATCGAAATCACGAGGCGTCTTCCTGCCCGCTTTGCGGGGTATGACGGCGGCCTTACCGGCTGAAGCGATGGGGGTCGCGATCCTCGCCGGCACCGACCGCGCCTTCTGCGCCGGCGAGGACACGGAGGAATCCCTTGAGGAAGGGAACCCGGCGGCCGGCACGCTGCGATCGAGGGCAGCCCGTCACGCGCAGCGTTTCCTCTCGAACGACAGCCGGATCCACAACCACTTTCAGCTTCGCCGTCATCGCCTGTCTGCCAGTGACCATCGCCAAGCCCGCGATACCGCCTTGCGCACATGGCGCGATGTGGCCGTAGTACCAGTGGCGGTGTGACGTCAA
>CAVYTN010000015.1:0-205977 GCA_963771475.1 uncultured Alphaproteobacteria bacterium
GCCGCAGGATCCGGCGGACCGGTTACCAGTGACACGAGGCGGCAGGCAATCGATGCCCGATCCGATTGAACGTCGATGGATCGGCTCAATGGATGAACGTGAACAGTTCGATGATCGGCGGAACGTTCAAGCCTGTTTGATACGGATGAAAGGACGCCGGCCCTGTCGTTGCCGGAACATTGCTGATTTCCTCTGATACGCTGCCCAATTTGAGGTGGATCAAGGACAGCCGGTACGACCATAGTCGAGTGATAGAAATGGCTACTTCGCGCCGTGGGCCGATCCGCGTCATACCGGAAGCGGCTGTCACAGTGGCGAATCGGGCAGTGCCTCGGATATCCGGCGAAACATCAATGATTTGACGGCTTGAAACCACCTCGGCGATCAAAAAACGGATAAAACAGCCGATACGTTTGCAAATGGCACCGAAAATGACTTGTTCGTGCGGACCAATTGAGTGATAATGAGCAAAATCCAAAGAGGTCGTTGCACGTGAAAGAGACCGCGATCATGGAAGCAAGCAACGATAGCGACGCTTTCCGTCTGGAAGATTTCCTGCCGTACCGGCTATCCGTCGCAGCGGATACCGTCACGCGCATCATCACTCGCCAGCACCTTGCCCAGTCGGGCCTCGGCATGTCCGAGTGGCGGCTGCTGGCAGCCGTGGGACGCTTCGGCGTGCTGTCGCCGACCGCGGCCGGCGCCTGCACCTCGATGGACAAGGTCAAAGTCAGCAGAGCCGCCGCCAGTCTCGTCGCCCGCGGCCTTCTGCGGCAGAGCCAGGACCCCAACGACGGTCGCGGCCGCCTGCTGCGCCTGACGCGCAAAGGCACAAGCGTCTACGCATCGGTCACGCCGACCTCGGAACGGATCGAGGCGATGCTGGCAGAAGGCCTGAGCAAGACCGAATGGACAGCCCTGAACCGAGCGCTCGGCAAGCTGATGACGCATGCCAAGATGATCCTCGGCGATGCGGACGGGCCGACGAAGAGGACTGATCCAGACACGTCAAAGCCGATGCATCGCCGTGTTTGATGCGGCGATATCTAAAACGCACCCGTCTACCGGGTGGTAACCGTTGTGACCACTCGGCCGACGCGTGCTGATGTCCCCTATTGCACTTTACCGTATCCTACTTTGGCCGATCCGCCGGGCGCACTACCCTTCGCCCGGATTCCTTGTATATCGGCCCAAGAAACTACGGAGTGCGCCATGACGATCGATCCCGCCATCCTGAACGCCCTTTCAGGCGTGTCGACCGCGACCATCACCACCGTTCTGCTGAAGAAAGGCCTGCGCAACGTCTGGATGCGCGGCACGAGGCCAATCCGAGCGGGGCAGCCGCGGCTGATCGGGCGCGCCTTCACGCTGCGCTTCGTGCCGTCGCGGGAGGATCTGGCGACGCCGGAATCCTGGTCGTCGCCGATCTCCACCCGCGCCGCGATCGAGGCGATGCCGGACGGCTGCATCGCCGTCGTCGACGCGATGGGCGTGACGGATGCCGGCATCTTCGGCGACATCCTGTGCGCGCGCATGGCCAAGAAGGGAGTCGCCGGGCTGGTGACCGACGGCGTGGTGCGCGACCTCGCCGGCGTGCTCGGCACGGGCCTGCCGGTCTGGTGCCAGGGCACGGCGGCGCCGGCCTCGGTCGCGGGGCTGACCTTCGTCGCCTGGCAGGAGCCGATCGGCTGCGGCGGCGTCGCGGTGTTTCCCGATGATGTCATCGTGGTCGACGACGACGGCGCGGTGGTGATCCCGCAGAAACTGGTCGCCGACGTTGCCGCCGTGGCGGCCGAGCAGGAACGGCTGGAGGCCTGGATCATGACCCAGGTCGATGCCGGCGCCTCCCTGCCCGGGCTGTATCCGCCGAACGCGGAGAACAAGGCGCGCTACGAAGAATGGGCGAAGACGCAGCGGTAGGACGTGGCGTGGGCGGCGCTCGCCCGTCAGGGCCGGGCGCTGGTCCCACTGGCGTTGAGGCTTTGCGGCGCTTGTGAGGAGACGCGCGCTGAGAGATCGCCGGTCGTTATGGGGACCGCCCGGCGGCCTCAGGATGCTGCGGCCTACTGCGCCACGCCCGGAACGGCGAAGTTTCGATAGCTCGCATACTTCTCCCCGATTTTGCGGGTTTCTTGGTATTCGGGTGAGTTGAACCAGCCCATTAGCTGTTCCATGCTGTCCCAGGCGTAGATGGCGACGCGCGATTTCGGTGGCTCGCCGGCCAATGCGGTCGCGCTACCGGCCGCGACGGTGCGCCCACCGTGCTGTTTGATCAACGCCTGGGCGCGCGGGAGATAGTCGCGCCTGTAGCCCTCTGGATCGGATATCTCTATCTCCCCGACGAGGTAGACGGGCGGTTTGGCCTGGGCATGCAGGCTTTGGACGGCGACGCCGCCGAGCATGCTCCCGGCAAGCAGAGAAATTGCCGCAATATAACGGGCTTTCATGTAGTCCTCCCATCAGAGCAGACACTGCACCCGAGGTGCGACCGGCGTACTGTATTCCCTACGAGCCGGGTCGCGCGGTTTGCATGGCACAGTCGCCTGCAAATTCGCGAGAGACTGGCAGTGCTGACGGAGAGAAAGTCGTGGATGATCGGCCTTCGCCGACCACGACGAGGAGAAGGCGCCGCCCCGCCGGCTCTTATTTTAACGCGTATGCGGCCTGCCCCCACCATGACAGGGGGGCCGTTCACGCCAGCGGCGCACACGCCTCGGCCAGCCAGGCCCGAACGTCCCCCTCCAGATCCGGTCCGACCTCCGCCAGCACGCGCGCGTGATAGGCGTCGAGCCAGTCGATTTCCGCCGGCGTCATCAGCGACGGATCGAGCAGACGGCGGTCGAAGGGGGCCAGCGTCAGCGTCTCGAACCGCAGGAACGGGCGTGTTGGCGTCGGGCAGCTCGGCCGGTTGCACCAGCAACAGGTTCTCCAACCGGATCCCGTAATGATCGGGCAGATAGAAGCCCGGCTCGTTCGAAAGGATCATGCCGGCGGCGATCGGCACCGGGCGCGCCAGGCGGGAAATGCTGACCGGGCCTTCATGCACCGAGAGATAGCTGCCGACGCCATGGCCGGTGCCGTGATCGTAGTCCAGCCCGACCTGCCACAGCGCGCGGCGGGCCAGCGCATCGATATGCGCACCGCCGACGCCCTGCGGAAACACCGCGGTGGCAATGGCGATATGCCCCTGCATCACCCGCGTCACCCGATCGCGCAACGCCGCCGGCGGCGGCGTCGGGACCGGTCCAGACGGTGCGGGTGATATCGGTCGTTCCTTCGGGAAACTGCGCACCGGAATCGATCAGGTAGACCTCGTTCGGCTTGATCGGGCGGTTCGATTCGCTCGGTCACTCTGTAATGGATGATGGCACCGTGCTCGCCGGCGCCGGAGATCGCCGGGAAACTTTCACCGCGGAAACCATCCAGCGCGCGCGCGGAAGCCAGCAGCGCCTCGGCGGCGGAGATCTCCGTCTCCTGCCCCGTGGGCGCATGCACCGACAGCCAATGCAGGAAGCGGCACACCGCCACGGCGTCGCGCCGATGCGCCGCTCGGGCGCCGTCCTGCTCGACCGCGTTCTTGCAGGCCTTCGGCAGCAGGCAGGGATCGGCGGCGGCGGCAACAGTGGCGCCGGCGGCACGCAGGCGCTGGGCGAACCAGACGGGCGAGCCGGCGGGATCGACACGCACGCGCTTGCCGGCGCAAGCGATCCAGCGCCGGGGCAAGGCCTGAGCGATCGGCGACCGAGACGGTGTTGCCCAGCCAGGCGCGCGTCTCCGGCGAGAGTTTGGCCGGGATCGATGAACAGTTCCGTCGCGCCGTCGGCATGCACCAGGGCGAAGGCCAGGGCGAAGGGGGTGAACGGCGACGTCGCCGCCGCGGATGTTCAGCAGCCAGGCGATCGAGGCCGGATCGGTCAGCACCGCCGCGTCCTGGCCTCGCGTCGCGCAGGATCTTGGCGATGTCGGCCCGCTTGTCGTCCGCAGACGCGGCCGGCGAACGCCAGCGGATGCGGTTCGGCCGGCGGCGCGTGGCGGCGCGGGACGATCGGTCCAGACGGCGTCGAGCGGATTGGGCTCGAGCGGCACCATGGTCAGGCCGGCTTCGGTGTAGCGTGCAAGGCCCTCCTCGCTGATCAGCAGCGGGTCGTAGCCGATGCGGCGGTCCTTGCCGGCGGTCTCGGCGATCCAGGCGGGCGGCGGCTGTTCGGTGATGTGCAGGCGCTGCCACAGCGCCGCGTCGGTCTGTTCGGCGAGCTGCAGCACGTAGCGCCCGTCGGTGAAGACGGCGGCGGTGTCGGCCAGCACCACCGCCAGGCCGGCGCTGCCGGTGAAGCCCGTCAGCCAGGACAGGCGTTCGGCCGAGGGCGGCACATATTCGCCCAGATGCTCATCGGCGCGCGGGACGATGAAGCCGTCCAGGCCGAGGCGGACGAGTTCTTTTCGCAGGTTCTCCAGACGGTTGGCCATTGCGCTCGTGTTGTATGGTCATGGGTCGGGCTCCTGGCATCCGCAGTCGCGAAGGACATGGCTGGTTAATGATACCATGCAACAAACGCATGGCATGTGCCGGTATTTCACTGGTTAAACCACGGTTAAGAGCGATTATGTTGCAGTGCATCAAATTCACGGGGACGCCCCGTCATACTGACCTCGCGTCGACCCGTTCTGTATGGACGTATGCCATGAGCGCGCATCTTGCCGACTCCGACTTCAACCACCGGCTTCCCAGCTTGAGCTATATCGACGCGAGATGGGAAGAGCCCGAGCTGCACCAGCAGGCCCGCTCGGTCCCTGCCCGCCGCGGTTTCGCCGAGTGGCTTGCGGGCGGCCTGATCAGCCTTCGCATCTGGTTCCGTGACAACGGCGCGGCGGGCGAACTGTCGGGGATGTCCGACCGGGAGCTGCACGATATCGGCCTGACCCGGTCCGACCTGGACCGCGTGTTCGATCCCGAGCTGAACCACGACCTGCGCCGGCGCAGGGAGCACATCTAGAAAGCCAGCGCGGGAGCGCAACCAAAAGGAGAGAGGGCGGCCCGCAATGGCCGCCCTTTTCATTTCACCGCGGGGCTGATCGTTTCGATCTGTTTCGTCGACAGGTCTGCGCCGGACCGATCCGCGGCGTCCGCTTGCGGGATCCCAGTCCAGACCTGTTTATGGCAGGTGATGTCGATCGGGCCGCTAGAGCAGGATGACATCGCTTTCGCTCAGCCATCCCGCTCCAGCTCTTTGTTTGATCGCGTGATTCAGACCTCCGGCGATCCCACCTCCGGTCATCACGCTAAAGCTTAGCCTGAGATCGGCCAGTGAACGGCAGCGAACGCGGAATCGAAAAGATGCGGCAGATCCTGCCACTGCGCCAGCAGCACATAGGCTCCAACCAGCCCGACGATGGCCAGCAGCGGTTTGGCGAATGAGCCCCAGCCCTGTGCGTCCCGCCGTATAGCCTGCACCCCAACCTCCTGCACAAAGTAACGTCCCGGGCGACCGGTCTTGCGGTCTCTGACCACGCTGACGCTCACTCTACAATACGGCGCTTTTTAGAAGGTTTCCTCTGGCTGGCGCGAGATTGAAGATGGCAGGGTCACGCCTGACGCATAGGTAATCACGGCGACTTCTAGCCATAGTGTTCGGAACGCCGCAAGCCATTGGAAAGAAGCCGTGAGCGAGAATACAGCCATCTCGATGCCGGGCGCACCGGCCCTGGCGCCCCGCATCAATGAAGCCCGGGTCAATCAGACCAACACCGCGTTCACGATCCTGGTATCGCTCAGCCTGTGTCATTTCCTCAATGACATGAACCAGTCGCTGGTGCCGGCGATGTATCCGATCCTGAAGGATGCGTACCGGCTGGACTTTGCGCAAATCGGTATGATCACGCTGGCATTCCAGTTGACGGCCTCATTGCTGCAACCGGTGGTGGGCATCATCACGGATCGCCGACCGCAGCCGTTTTCCCTGCCGATCGGCATGGCCTGCAGCCTGGTCGGGCTGGTGCTGCTTTCCTTCGCCAACAGCTACATGATGATCCTGCTTTCCGCCGCTCTGGTGGGCGTGGGATCGTCCGTATTCCATCCGGAATCCTCGCGCGTTGCGCGCATGGCGTCCGGCGGCCGCTATGGGTTTGCCCAGTCGCTGTTCCAGATGGGCGGCTCCACCGGATCCTCGGTCGGGCCTCTGCTCGCCGCCTTCATCGTCGCGCCGCGCGGCCAGGGCAGCATCGCCTGGTTTTCCCTGGCCGCGCTGCTGGCCATCATCCTTCTGGCCAATGTCAGCCTTTGGTATTCGCGCCAGCCGGCCATGACCGAGCGGCGCGGACGACGGGCCGGTGCCCCCGCCGTCGCCCAGCCGCAGTTGCCCCGCAGCAAGGTGATCGGTGCCTTCACCGTACTGCTGGTGCTGCTGTTCTCGAAGAACGTCTATACGTCCAGCCTGACGTCGTACTACACGTTCTACCTGATCCATAAGTTCCATGTCTCGATCCAGGACGCGCAGATGCTGCTGTTCCTGTTCCTGGGCGCCGTCGCGCTGGGCACTTTCGCCGGCGGCCCGATCGGTGACCGGATCGGCCGCAAGCCGGTGATCTGGGTGTCGATCATGGGCACCTTCCCCTTCGCGCTGATGCTGCCCTATGCCGGGCTGATGTGGACCGCGATCCTGAGCGTGCTGATCGGCGTCATCCTGGCCTCGGCGTTCTCGGCCATCGTCGTCTATGCGCAGGAATTGCTGCCCGGTCATGTCGGGCTGGTCGCGGGGATGGTGTTCGGCTTCTCCTTCGGCCTCGGCGGCCTCGGGGCAGCGGCGCTGGGACGCATCGCCGACGCCACGGGGATCGAGACGGTCTACCAGGTTTGCTCCTTCCTGCCGCTGATCGGCCTGTTGACCGCGCTGCTGCCCAATGTCGAGCGACAGCGCTGAGCGGCGATTCCGTCAAGCTGGCGATGGTGCTGGCGGTCGATGGCTCCGCCAGCGTCACCTATGACGAATTCGGCCTGATCGCCGGCGGTATGGCCGCCGCGTTGCGCGACGACACCGTGGTCGAGGCGCTGGCGCAGGGCAGCTACCTGTCGCTGCTGCTGTGGTCCGGCACCGGGCAGCAGGCGGTGATCGAGGACTGGACGCGGGTCAACGCCCACGCCGACGTGCTGGCCTTCGCCGATCGGGTCGACAACATGCCGCGCCTGATCAAGGCCGGCGCCACGGCGATCGGGGAGGCGTTGCTGGCGGCCCTGACGCTGCTCGCGCATCTGCCGGCGGTGACGGCGCGCTCCATCGTCAATGTGATCGGTGACGGCCGCTCCAATGAGGGCATCGCGCCGGGACCGATCCGAGACCGGATGGCCGCGGCGGATATCACCATCAACGGGCTGTGCATCCTGCATGAGGAGCCGGATCTGCTCGAGTCCTACACGCGGGACGTCATCGGCGGCCCCGGCGCCTTCGCGGTGACCTGCAAGGCGTATGACGACTTCACCGAGGCAATGCGGCAGAAATTGCTGCGGGAAACGAAAAGCCCGATCGTGTAGGCGGGGGATCGTCGCGGAACCGGATGCGCCCCCCATCGTTGCTGGCGCGAATGAACGACGGGCGCGACGGGAAACGGACACACATGACAGACAACGACGAGGCGGCCAGCGACCGGATCGCAACCACCGAGACGCATAGCGAGGTGTTCATCGCCGCGGGCCAGACCGCCGCGGCAGTGACCGAGAAGACCACGTTCCATCCGCCCGCCGACGAGGCGGGCGACATGCCGCTGCCGACCGATCCGCGGACGGTCTTCCTGGGCGGGCTGTTCGCGATCGCGGTGCTAACGGTGTTCTACGTGGCGTCCGAGCTGATCCTGCCGATCGTCCTGGCGATCGTGCTGAAACTGCTGTTGCAGCCCTTTGTCCGCCTGCTGGAAAGCGTGCGCGTGCCCAAGGCGATCGGCGCAGTCCTGGCGCTGCTGCTGGTGCTGGGGGTGTTCGCCGGCGCGATCAGCATCCTGGCCGGCCCCGCCGCCGCCTGGGTCGGAAAACTGCCTGATGCCATCCCGAAACTGCGCGACAGCCTGAGCGTGCTGCAGGGCCCAATCGACGCCGTCACCCGCATGATGCACCAGATCGAGGGAATTGGCGGCGAACCATCGTCCGGCGGATCGCAGATGCCCTCGGTCCGGCCGATCACCGTAATGGGCGCGATGTTCACCAGCACCGCCGCGGCCGGCGCCGGCCTGCTGACGACGCTGCTGATCTTGTTCTACCTGTTGGTCGCCGGGCGAGACCTTCCTGCGCCGCGCCGTCGAGATCCTGCCGCGCTTCAAGGACAAGCGCGCCGCGGTCGAGCTGTCGATGCATATCGAACGCGATGTCTCGGCCTATCTGCTGACGGTGACGTCGATCAACATCCTGGTGGGCGTCGCCACCTGGGCCGTTATGTGGCTGTGCGGCGTGGACAGCCCGGTGATCTGGGGGGCGCTGGCCTGCATCCTGAACTTCGTGCCGATCCTGGGGCCGATGGTCGGTATGGTCATCTTCCTGATGGCCAGCGTGGTGTCGATGGGCGTGGTCTGGGCCGCGCTGCTGCCGGTCGGGCTGTTCCTGATCATCCACATCATCGAGGGCGAGCTCGCCACGCCGATGGTGCTGGCGCACCGCTTCACCATCAACCCGGTGGCGGTGATCCTGTCGCTGATCTTCTGGTACTGGATGTGGGGCGTGGCCGGCGCGGTGCTGGCGGTGCCGATGCTCGCGATCATCAAGATCGTCTGCGACGATCTGCGGCCGCTGCGGGCGCTGGGCCATCTGCTGGAGGGCTGACGGCCCGCCGATGATGCGCGGGCGCTAACCCCGCGCCATCCGTCGCCATTGGGCTGCCGCTATCAGGCGGTCTTCGTCGCCACCATCTTCGCGAGGTCGCCGACACAGCGCAGGCTGTCGAGTTCACGCGTGTTGAACTTGATGCCCCATTTCTCCTCGCTCGCCATGATGATTTCGATCTGCTTGAAACTATCCCAGCCCTGCACCTCCTTGGCCGTCAGCTCCGGGGTCAGCACGAGATCGTCGCGCATGAACACGTCGTGGAAGATCTCGGTCAGCGCCGGATAGATTTCGGCTTCGGTCGCCATCGGCTCAGCCCTCGACTACGTGGATGAATGTTTCGGCCGGCGTGAACGCCGCCAGATCCAGGATGTTCGCGGCTGCCGCCCGACGGGTCGGTTTCCATAACGGTAAAGCCGAGTCGCGCATAGTGATCCTTCACCATGCCATTCTTCTTGGTCGGGATGTACTCGCCGACCACCCGCCGCGCGCCCAGCTTGCCGGCCTCCTGGCGATCAGGTTCAGCGTGGTCGGCTCGACCTGGCGGCCGAGCACGCGGCAGCTCATGAGCCAGGTGTCGATATAGCAGGTCTTTGTTCGCGCTGCAGCCGGCCGATGATGATGGCGATGATGCCGTTGTCGCCGAACCGGTCCAGTCAGGCGGAGCTGCAGGCCGAACGCGTCCGGATCGGCCATCACCGCGATGACGTCTTCGTCGGTGTAGCGGCGCGTCGTCAGGTTGAACTGGTTCGACTTGTTGATGAGTTGCACGATGCGCTGCAGGCCGATCTTGTCGAAGCGCTTCGCAGATCAGCTGCATCTCCAGCCCGCGCAGATAGGCCGGCAGGTCGGTGACCGAGGCCTTCAGCGCGTCGCGCGCCTTGTTGCCCTGGTATTGGCCGGTGCGCTCGCGGTCCTCGTCGGTGACCGACAGGCCTTCGAAATAGCCGGCATCGGCCAGCGCGACCGGATAGCCGGTCGGGTCGTCGCGAGACCTCGGGCACCGCCACCATCGGCAGTTCCTGGCGCACCAGGTTCCGCTCGAACGGGTTGTCGTCGATGAACACCAGACGAGTCGAGGCCGATATTCAGCTCCTCCGCGATGGCGCGGATGTTGTCGGCCTTGTTCTGACCAGTTGGCGACGAAGCAGGCGATGTCGCCGCGCTTCAGCACCATGTCCGGATGCTTCTCGAACGGCTCCAGCGCGTTGGCTTCGTCGTTCTTGGAGCAGACGGCCAGGATGATGCCGCGGCGGCTGAGTTCGCGCGCGTATTCCTGGAACGCGACATAGGCCTCACCCAGCGGGCTGCCCTGGCCGAGGACGATGCCCTCCATGCCGTCGTCGCCGATGACACCGCCCCAGAGCGTGTTGTCGAGGTCGAGCACCAGGCATTTGAACGACCGGCCCTGCTTGGCCGCGACCCAGCGGCCGACCAGATCGCCGTAGAGCGGCGCGGCGGTCGGCGACGACCTCCTGCTTCGAGCGGTGCCACAGCGCCGGTGTCGTGCCATTTGCGCGGTGCCGTCGATGCGCGGCGCGCTCATCGACCGCCAGGATGTCGACGCCTTCCTGCTCCGCCATCGCGCGGATCGCGTGGTTGAGGCGGGTGACGAACCAGGCGCGCGATCCCGGCAGACGGTGTTCGTTGTTGCCGAGGACCGGGCAGGTGCAGCGGCAGAACGGCCTGCTGCAGGATCGGGCAGCGGAAGGCCTCGCGGGCCAGGCGCCAGGTTTCCCTGATGCGGTCCTGCATCTCGGCCAGGGCGGCGTCCGCGTCCTGCGGCGTCCATCGCCGCGGTGACGCCGGCGGTCAGGTGGTAGGCGTCGAGCGCAACCAGCACCGCGGTCGGCTTGAAGGCGTGCAGTGTCGGAGTCCGGGATCGGACAGTTCCTGCAGATACTGGCCGTAGTCGTTTTCGTAGGTATCGATCCAGATGCCCCGGCGCAGGCCGGCGACGCGGATGGCCGGCAGCAGATGGGTCAGGGTGGAGGAGCCGAGCACGGCAAGCCGGACCTTCTTGGTCGGCAGGCTGTCGGGGCCGTCGGGGAAGATCTTGCGGATGGTTTCGTCCAGCGCGTTGGTCAGGACGAAGTTGAGGCGGGAATTGGCGAGGGCGACGGCGTTGTCCCAGGCGGTTGCCGGATCAGATGGCAGCGCCCGGAGGCGCTGGCGCCAGTCGGGATGCGTTGGCAGCCAGTGGAGCTCTGTCATGGTGTCTCCGGTTTATCGCGGCCGAACCATTGTACGTTGCGTTAAGCGCGTAGCATTGGCCCTGGGCTCGCTTCAACGAAAAACGCCAGGACCGCGATGCGGCCCTGGCGCTTCCTTCGAAGACGTAAGGCTACGGATCAGGCGACGAGGCGGAGCTTCTCATCATAGACGGGGTATTGCGCGACCGGCTTGCACTTGACGGTCAGCACCGCGGAACCTTCGACGTTGGTCCAGGGGATCGTCGCCGATCCGTCGGTCCAGCGCCACATCGTCGCACCGTCACGCTCGATGTCGTTCCAGCCGGCCGAGAGCGCCGGATGGTCGGCGGAGAGGATGGTTTCGGTCGTGGTGGTGCGGATGGTCATCCAGTCGACACTGACACCCAGGCGGCGGGTGTCGCGCATGCCGGGGATCATCTGGTCGGCCGGGATGCAGAAGCGTGAGTCGAGTGAGACGGACGCCGCGCCGGCCGGCACCGTGAACACATAGCGGCCGTTGCGGTCCGAGGTCGGCTGAATGCGCTTGCCGTCGACGGTCAGGTGCACGTCGGGGCTGGCGACCATGGCCGGGGTCGGGATCTTCAGGCCCATGGCGTCGGAGCGTTCGGCCAGGGACTGCCAGATCGGCGCCACTTCGCCTGGCACCTGCGCCAGCGGGGCGCAGGCTTCGGTGGCCCAGCGTTCGGAGGTCGGGTTCACCTCGAAGGTCGGGTGCAGGACGCGCGGCATGTCGGCGTTGTCGAAAGACGCGCGGTTGCCGGTGTCGAGGTAGCTTTCGGACTCGGCGCCTTCGGCCAGCAGGATGCCGTGGCGGTCGAGTTCGATGTGGTAGTAGGTGAACGGCGCGGCCGGGAATTCGCGGGTGATCGACCCGCCATTGACCAGCAGCTTCACCGGCACGGCGCGGCCGTTGAGGATCATGCAGTGTTCCGGCGACAGCACGAGGTCGCGGGCCGGCACGTTCTCGGCCAGCGCACCGGCCTTGATGCGGATCGGCGCCGCGAGCTCCGGCTTGGCGTGGTGGGTGAGGTCGATCTTCGAATGGCCGACCCAATGCGCCGCTTCGGCGACGCGCTGACCGTCACGCAGGACGGTGACCATATCGCCGGCCTGGATGGTCTCGATCGCGCGGGCGCCGTTCGGGGTGTCGATCAGCGTGCCTTCGTTGAAGCAGGGAACGATGGTCAAGACATCGCGGGCGGTGGTCCCGGTTCCGATAGTAGAGCTGGTGAAGCTCCAGAGGCCGGAGAGGACGACCTGTTCGTGCTGCAGCGCTGTGCCGGAGAGGGTCAGGATGGTGTTGCCGCCGCTGGTCGACGACCCGATTACGCCGCTGGTGGGGATACCGCCGAATTCGATTTCGGAACCGGAGACGACATTGACGGGAATCGTCTGGCTGCCAATTGCACCCGTGATGTCCAGCAGGCCGCCCGATGAAACCGTCAGGTTGGAATTGTTATTGGCTGTGGCCGCATCAATGACGATGCCGCCCGACAGGACCGTATCGTTATTCAGCACCGCATTTGCCGCTGCGCTGAGTGTGCCGCCGTTGCCAATCGCGATATTGGTCGCGGAGCCGCCACTGGACACGCGAATCGTGCCGACCACTGCCGAGATATCTTCGACGATACCGCCGCCCGAAACGACAACGACGTCACCCGCCGAGATGTTGATCGTTCCGACACTGGTACCGTTGCTCAGCAACGTTGTGCCGGAAAGGATCTCTCCATTCGAAATCGTAAAGGTCGTCATGGGGCGGGGTTCCTCAGTGAGGTTCGTAAGGATCAGCCGGTTGTCTTGTTCCGGCGGCGGCGCATGAAGCCCAGTCCGGCCATGGCGCCGCCAAGAAGTGCTACGGTCGCCGGCTCCGGTGTGTTCACCGCCAGACTGAAGGCGCCTGGGCCGCCGCTGCCGTCGATCGGAAAGATTACACCGGATACATCGGTGAAAGCACCCTGGTTATCGGTTCCTATGCCCGTGGCATCGGTGTTGAAGATCCATTCGGCGCTGGAATTTTCGGTGCCGAAGTCCAATACCACCCAATATTCCTGGTCGGCCGTGCCATCAGACAAGGCATTGGCAACCTTTGAAAAGGTAATGACGCTTGGGTTACCGGTCAATTCATCGGCGATCATGCTGTCCCGGATCGTTCCGATCAGCTCGATATTGCCGAGGTCGGGGGCCCCGGCCGTGCCGACCTTGCCGCCACTGCCGTCATCGGCAGCCAGGAAGACCAAGACCGACCCGCCGTCGGACGGGTCGTTCGCCAACAGTGAAAGTGAAATCGAGGCGAAATCGAGCCGGCTCGAGGTCGTGAACGACTGCGCGGCCACTAACGTGCCGTCCGCAGTCGGACCAGAGAAGCCGAGCGGAGTACCATAGTCGATTGCATCGAAGGCAATCCCGGCATGGGCAGCCTTCGTCGACACGAGCGCCATCACAGCAAGAGCGATCAGTCGGAACTTCATCGGGCAAACCTTACAAAACCTCGCAGCATCGGGTCAAGTAGCAAGCTATGTGCCAGGCGGAATAATCATGAATTATCATGTATGTAAAACCACCGGCGCGCCACCGGTTGGCTGAGGTGTAAAGAAAGCCGACACTTTCCAACGTCGCGGCCCGTTTTTTTGAATGGATATGGATGTCGACCATTACAACCTCAGGTAGTAATTGTGCAACGGTTTACTGCGCGGCGCGAATGCGTCTGAAAAATCATCGATCTTGCTTGGAGGCCGGCCTGGCGCTATCGTCATCATGCCGAAGGCAAACGGATTGTCGCAAGGTGACACTTGTAACAACGTAGACGCTCGGGAGCTGTTTGAGCATTGAAATTGCAGGCGCTTCCGAAGATCTGCGTGCGTATGACGGCGATGAACCGGAACGTATCGGGGGCGACTGCCATGCGCACCCGGCCCCGCTCCAGCCCATCGGACCTCAACCCATGCTAGACGTTCCCGTCGCGACGGTCGGAAACGATCTCCCGGTATCCGGCGATCCGGCCATATCCTCCGCACCGGCAACATCGTCCGGCCCGGCAACATCATCCGCTTCGGCAACGCCCACCTATCCGCCGGCCGCCGAGGTGCCGACGCAGCTCGGCCCCATGGATATCCGCTACGATTTCAATGCCGGCGCGCGAGTCCTCCTGCCGGAGCGCCAGGACGGGCTGTGGACGGTCCGGCTGCGCGACCTCGATACCGGCAATATCCTGTTCGAGACGGAAACCAAGGGCGCGCATGTCCGGTCGTCCAAGCAGTTCTTCGTGCGCTTCGGTGTCGAGGTCTGGGACATCCCGGCAAACGGCGTGGCGAACAAGGTTCTGGCCCACGAATATGACGCCGCCGAACAGGACGTACTGATAATCATACCGGTGGGCACGCTCGGCGACAGCCTGGCTTGGCTGCCCTATGCGGTCCGCTTCTGGCAAGCGAACGGGTGCCGCCTGACGATCGCCATGTCGGAGCTGATCATTCCGCTGGTGAAGAACGCCCACCCGCATATACGCTTCGTCACGCATGCGCAGGTAACGGCAGAGCGCATTGCCGATCGGGCCTATGCCACATACCGGATCGGCCTGTTCTTCGACGATGCCGACTGCATCTATCAGCCGACCGACTTCCGCCATGTCGGACTGCACCGCACCGCCGCCCATATCCTGGGGGTCGACCCGGCCGAGGAAGCGGTCCGGATGGTGCTTCCGGATGAAACCCGCCCCATCGACGAACCCTATGTCTGCATCGGCGTGCAAAGCTCGACGCAAAGTAAATATTGGAACAATCCGAATGGCTGGCGCGCCGTCATCACCTTTCTGAAGGCGCGCGGATATCGTGTCGTTTGTATCGATCAGAAGCCGGTGTACGGCCAGGGCCTGATCTGGAACCATATTCCGCACGGTGCCGAAGATGAAACGGGTGACCGGCCGCTGTCGGAACGCGCCCGCTGGCTGCGCCACGCCGCCGCGTTCATCGGTCTGAGCAGCGGCCTGTCCTGGCTGGCATGGTCCGCCGGAACGCCGGTGGTGATGATCAGCGGATTTACCCATCCGAGCAACGAATTCACCAACCCGTACCGCGTTATCAACTGGCACGTCTGCAATAGCTGCTGGAACGATGTCCGGCACCGTTTCGATCACAAGGACTTCCTTTGGTGCCCCCGTCATGCCGGCACTGCGCGGCAGTTCGAGTGCACGCGTCTCATAACCCCCGAACAGGTCATCGGCGTGCTGAAGCGGCTACCAACTCTCCCCGAAATCACCCACGGCTAACCGTCGGGCGCGCTGTTTCATGGCAAGGCTCCAAGATCACGCGGAGTTTGCCAGATCGGCAGCCTCCAGCCGCGCATTCAATTCAGCCCCCAGAAGCGTCGCATACGCGGACAGATAGAACCACAGCATGATCCCGACCGCGGCCCCCAGCGGACCATAGGTCGCACCGAAAGCTGCCGATCCGCGATACGTACCAGGACAACGCCTCCGACGCGATCAGCCACAGCACCGTCGCCAGCATCGCCCCCGGCTTGATCCGCTGAAACCGTGACGGCGAACGCGACGGACCAAACCGGTACAGCAGCGCGATCGCGCCGAAGAAGAACCCGATCAGCATCACCATGCCCGCGACGTGGATCAGCATCGCCCCATGCCGCGACTGCCCGGTGAAACGGATCGCCGCCGGCAGGCCCAGCAACACCGCCATACCGAGAATCGCACACAGGACGGCCACGAGCGTCATCCCCAGGCCCACCGCCTGAAAGCGCAAAAACCGCCGCCGTTCCTTCACCTCAAAGGCAATATCGATCGCGGTCAGGACCGACTTGCTGCCTGTCGCCGCGGTCCAGAACGTCAGCAGGAAGCTGACCAGCAGGTTCAGGCTGAGCGCGTGGCCGGTCTGAAGCACCAAATGGTGAACCCGCGCCTCGATCAGCCTGTAAGCGGGCTCCGGCAGCACCGTCGACAGCACGGCCAACTGCCGTTCCGCCGTAACCGGACGCAACACCAGCCCGTAGATCGAGATCAGCATGCTGATCGCCGGGAACAGCGCCAGGGTCGCGTAAAACGCACAGCCCGCCGCGGTCATGGAGATGCGGTCGGTCGTCGCGGCTTGCAGCGTATCGGCCAACACGGCCTTCCACCGCTGCCGATTTGCATCGGGATGACGTGGCCGTCCGTGTGCGCGCAAGCCTCCGGGTGCGCATCCCTCGTCGCTCGTATCCCTCCGCGTCAGTCATATCTGACGCATCGGGGGGGAAAATTGAAGCCGGCCCGAATTTCCCACTTGCATAGGGGGGGTGGGGGTCCTATTTGGCCCTCCTACGCAGCAACGCACGTGCCTCTGGCCCTCAGTGGTTACGCAACGACGTCAAGCGTTCTGGCAATCGTTTGGTCGCTGGTTCGTTCGACCGTTTCGTCAACTCCGCTCATCGCCTGGATAGGTGAGCGCTTCATTGAGGGAGGCCCGGTGCGATGACTCCGAAAATCGCCCGATTCCTTGCGCAGCATCAGCCGGCGACGCCGTGTCTTGTGCTCGACGTGGACCGCGTGGAAGACAATTTCCGCGCGCTACAGCAAACGCTGCCGCTGGCACGTATCTACTATGCCGTGAAGGCCAACCCGGCGCCGCAGGTGCTGGAGCGGCTGGTTGGCCTGTCCAGCTTCTTCGACGCCGCGAGCATCGAGGAAGTCGGCGTCTGCCTGGACGCCGGCGCGCGGCCGGAGGCGATCAGCTTCGGCAACACGATCAAGAAGGTCGTCGGCCATCCGCGACGCGCTATCGACCGTGGCGTGACGCATGTTCGCCTTCGACTCGCGGGAGGAGCTGGAGAAGCTCGCCGAACACGCCCCAGGCGCGCGGGTCTATTGCCGCATCCTGGTGGAAAACGAAGGCGCCGACTGGCCGCTGTCGCGCAAATTCGGCACGACGATCGAGATGGCGCGGGAGCTGATGCTGGACGCCGGCGATATGGGCCTCGACCCGTATGGCCTGTCGTTCCACGTCGGCAGCCAGCAGACCACGACGCGCGCGTATGAGGTCGCGATCGGCAAGGTGGCGATGCTGTTCACCGACCTGACCGAGGCCGGCGTCAACCTGCGCATGATGAACCTCGGCGGCGGCTTCCCGATTCGCTACCGGGACGACGTGCCGGAGATCGACCAGTTCGGCGACGCGATCATGACCGCGATGACCGAGCATTTCGGCAACAACCTGCCGGAGATGGTGATCGAGCCGGGCCGCTTCGTCGTCGGCGATGCCGGCCTGGTGTCGGCCGAGGTCGTGCTGGTCAGCCGGCGTGACCGCAACGACCCGGTGCGCTGGGTGTATCTCGATATCGGCCGTTTCGGCGGGCTTGGCGGAAACCGAAGGCGAGTCGATCAAGTATCGGATCACCACGCCGCATGACGGTGCCGCGACTGGGCCCGGTGGCGATCGCCGGCCCGACCTGCGACGGCGCAGACATCCTGTATGAGAAGTCGAACTACCGCCTGCCGATGGCGTTGCGTCAGGCGACCGGGTGGAGCTGCTGTCGACCGGTGCGTATGTAACGACCTATGCCAGCACGCGGTTCAACGGGTTCGCGCCGCTGACGGAATATTATCTTTAGAGACGAAACGGCTGGGCTGCAGCCCGGTTCGTCTCTCCCCGTCATGGCCCGGCTCGTCCGGGCCATCTCCTTCAGCGGGGGACGAGACCCATTCGAAACGTGCCACGCTCGCACGGGAGGGCCCCGGACGAGCCGGGCCATGACGCGTATAACTCAATGCCGTGATGGGACAGCGCAAAACCCGCCCCAAGCAGCTACCGGATCAGCCCGGTCAGCGGGCTCGACGGATCGGCGCCCATGCGGCGCGGCATCCGGCCGGCCAGATACGCCAGCCGTCCCGCCTCGATCGCCGGCTTCATCGCCTTCGCCATCAGCACCGGGTCCTTGGCGTGCGCGATCGCCGAGTTCAGCAGCACCGCGTCGCAGCCAAGCTCCATCGCGATCGCCGCGTCCGAGGCCGTGCCGACGCCGGCATCGACCAGGAACGGCACCGTGACGTGCTCCATCATCATGGAGATCATCGCCGGATTCTGAATTCCCAGCCCCGAGCCGATCGGCGCACCCAGCGGCATGATCGCGACGCAGCCCATGTCCTGCAGCCGCTTGGCGGCCAGCGGGTCGTCGGCGCAGTAGACCATCACCTCGAAGCCGTCCTTGATCAGCACCTCGGCCGCCTCGAACGTGCCCTGCATGTCGGGATACAGCAGCGGCGGCGGGCCAAGCACCTCCAGCTTCACCAGGTTCCAGCCGCCGGCCTCACGCGCCAGGCGCAGCGTGCGCACCGCCTCGTTGGCGGTGAAGCAGCCGGCGGTGTTCGGCAGGTAGGTGTATTTCTTCGGATCGACGTAATCCTGCAGCATCGGCGCGCCGGCGTCGGACAGATTGACCCGGCGCACCGCCACGGTGACGATCTCCGCACCGCTCGCCTCGATCGCGCGCGCCGGTTTCCTCCAGGTCCTTGTAGCGCCCGGTGCCGACGATCAGGCGCGAGCGGAACGTGCGGCCGGCCACCGTCCAGGTGTCGTCCGCGAGCAATTGGTCCGTCCATCCTCAGCCTCCACCGATGAAATGCACGATCTCCAGCAGATCGCCGCTGGCGAGCCAGGTTTCCGCGTAGCGCGAGCGCGGCACGATTTCCTCATTCCGCTCCACCGCGACCTTGCGCGTGTCGAGGCCGAGCACGACCAGCAGTCCGGCGACGGACAGCGGGCCGTCGGCAGGGCCTTCGAATACGCGGCTTTCCCCGTTCAGGGTCAGGGTGACGGATCCTCGCATACCCGCAATATGGGACGGGCGGCGGGGACGGGCAAGCAAGGCAGGCCTGCGTCCGCGTGGACCCGCGACGTTGCACCCCTACGACGCGCTATGCTACGCGCGGCGGTCGTGCCGCCTGTTTCAGGCATGGAGAACATCTGTGACCCGCATTCCCATCGATCCAGATACGATTCGCGCCCTCGCGGCGGTGCTGACCGAGACCGGTCTGTCGGAAATCGAAATCGCCGACAAGGACAGCCGGATCCGCGTGGTCCGTGGCGGTGCTGCAACGACGGCCGGCGACGGTTCCCGTTGCCACGGCGGCGGCCGCGCCGATCCCGGCTGCCGCGGTCCCGGCGGCCGATCCGGCCTCCCACCCCGGGGCGGTGGCCAGCCCGATGGTCGGCGTCGCCTATCTGTCGCCGGAACCCGGTGCGGCGGCGTTCGTCACCGTCGGCCAGCAGGTCAGCCGCCGGCCAGACGCTGCTGCTGATCGAGGCGATGAAGACCTTCAACCAGATCAAGGCGCCGAAAGCCGGCACCGTGACCGCCATCCTGGTGCAGAACGGCGCACCGGTCGAATACGGCGAAGTGCTGATGGTCCTGGAATAGAGCGTTGTTCCGCAAAATCCTGATCGCCAACCGCGGGGAGATCGCGCTGCGCGTGCAGCGTGCCTGCCGGGAACTGGGTATCGCCACCGTTGCCGTCCACTCGACCGCGGATGCCGAGGCGATGCATGTGCGCCTCGCGGACGAAAGCGTCTGCATCGGTCCGCCGGCGGCCAAGGACAGCTATCTCAACATCCCGGCGATCCTGTCGGCCGCGGCGATCACGGGCGCCGATGCGATCCACCCGGGCTACGGCTTCCTGTCGGAGAATGCCGGTTTCGCCGACATGGTCGACGCGCACGGGCTGACCTTCATCGGCCCCAGCGCGCAGCATATCGCCATGATGGGCGACAAGATCGCCGCCAAGGCCGCGATGGCCGCGGTCGGCGTGCCGCTGGTTCCCGGCTCCGATGGTGCGATGCCGGATCTACGAGACGGCGCGCGCGGTGGCCGAACGGATCGGCTATCCGGTGCTGATCAAGGCGGCGGCCGGCGGCGGCGGGCGCGGCATGAAGGTCGCGCGCAGCAAGCGACGGAGCTGGAGGAAGCCTATCGCCTCGCCCGCACCGAATCCCGAGCGGCGTTCGGCAACGATGCCGTCTACATGGAGAAATATCTCGACAAGCCGCGGCACATCGAATTGCAGATCATGGCCGACAACCATGGCAATGTCGTGCATTTCGGCGAACGCGACTGCAGCCTGCAGCGGCGCCACCAGAAACTGCTGGAGGAAGCGGGATCGCCCGCCATCTCGGCGGCGCAGCGGGACGCGCTGGGAGAGACCGCGACCGCCGCACTGCGGCAAGCCTGGGCTACCGCAACGCCGGCACGCTGGAGTTCCTGTACCAGGACGGCCAGTTCGCCTTCATCGAGATGAACACCCGCCTGCAGGTGGAGCATCCGGTGACCGAGATGCTGTGCGACGTCGACCTGGTGCGCGAGCAGATCCGCGTCGCCGCGGGGGCCCCGCTGGGCTACGAGCAGAGGGACGTCACGTTCAACGGGCACGCGATCGAATGTCGGATCACGGCGGAGGACCCCATCACCTTCACCCCGACGCCCGGCCGGGTGACGCGTCTTCCACGCACCGGGCGGATTGGGCGTGCGCATCGACTCCGCGCTGTATGCCGGGTATTTCGTGCCGCCGTACTACGACAGCCTGGTCGCCAAGCTGATCGTGCACGCCCCGACGCGGGACGGTGCGATCAACCGGATGCGCCGCGCCCTGGATGAATTCGCCGTGGTCGGCATCCAGACCACGATCCCGCTGCACCGGCGGATCGTTGACGATCCGGAGCTTCCAGGCCGGCGAATACACGATCCATTGGCTGGAAAACTTCGTCGCGGGCGGCTGACCTGATCCGTCAGGCGGAACTGCTGTCATCTGGAGCAAGAGGCACTCTCATGAGCCACGATCATGACCACCACCACGACGCACCGCCCGCTCCGGGCACCGTGGACTGGAAGCATAACGGCGTGCGGGTGATCAAGGGCGATCAGCTCGACACCAACACCGCGCAGACGCCCGGCATGAACCGCGCGGCGGCGATCAACAAGGCCCGCGTCGGCGCGCAGAAGATCTGGGCCGGCACGGTGCACATCCATGCCAACGCCAAGACCGGCGCGCATCATCACGGCGCGCTGGAGAGCGTGATCTACGTCGTGCGCGGCAAGGCCCGCATGCGCTGGGGCGAGAAGCTGGAATTCGTCGCCGAGGCCGAGGCCGGCGACTTCATCTTCGTCCCGCCCTACGTGCCGCACCAGGAGATCAACGCCAGCACCGACGAGACGCTGGAATGCGTCCTGGTGCGCAGCGACAACGAGGCGGTGGTGGTCAACCTCGACATCGAGCCGGTCGAGAAGCCCGAGGCGGTCTACTGGGTCGATCCGATCCACAAGCATCCCCATGAGGACGTCCGCATTGGGGGCGGCCCATCCGGGAAGCCCGCATCCGGGATGCCCTTGCTGACGCATCAGGTCGCCGCCAGCAGCGCTGGACGATCAAGGCGATGCCCTGGCCGTGCCAGCGCTGGATCGCCTTGTGGTCCGCCCCCAGCGCCTTGCCCAGCCGCCGCCAGGGATAGAGGTGCCGGTCGGTGACCGGATGCACCAGGCTGCGCGCGCCCACCACCCGGCGCAGCACGTAGCGATCCAACGGGATCAGCGGAATCCAGCCCAGCGCCTCATCCATCCGGGTGATCTTCTCAGCCGAGGGGATCGGCGGGCGCACCACGCGCCTCCGACCAGCCATAGGACTCCAGCGCGGAGCGGACGATGTCGAGCGAGGATGTCCGCAGCCGGGTTGACCAGCCTGTGCCCGGCAGGGCGAGCAGCGTCGCGCCCGCTTCCTCCAGCCGGTAGATGACGAAATCGGCATCGATCCCGTAGCCGCCATCGCAGACGGGCCTGACGACCGGCGCCGGCATCCTTGAGGCCTGGATCTTTTGGGTCTGGATCTTGCGTGCCTCGGCCTGGCGGGCCTCGGCCTGGCGCGCCTTGGTCTGGGGGATACTTGCGTTGGTCACGTTACGGACTCCTCGCTGGGTCGGGTTCGGAACGTTCGCTCAGCGGATTTCGCCAGGCGCTCGGAAGGGCACGTCCTCCAGCGCGGTGCCGCTTGTGATGGCGCCCCAGGTGTCGGCATGGCCGGCGGGTAGCGGCGCCCGCTCCGACTCGTCGGGCGCCGCGGGGGCATGGACGGGACGGCGGGAAACCCCGAGGCGACGCCCCCGCTCGATGACGGCCCAGCGCGTCACACCGAGGGTTTGGGCGATCAGGTCCCACTCCGCGCCTTCGGTGCGCAGGCGGCGGATTTGCGTGTCCTGGCCTTCGGTCCAGAGAATTTTTCTCGGCATGGCGGGATCCTTGAACAGACTGGGAACGAGAATTAGTTAGATATTATGACGTTCCTCGTCAAGGAAAATAACCTTACTGATTGTGATTCTGTTCCTTGATAGATGCGGAGCAGCCGGGCGCTCGGAATCGCCGTGAGGGCTGATTCCGCGCCCAAATCGTCGTGGCTTGGTGCCACGCCATCCCTGGCCACCGTTCATGGCCGGGGGATGGTTCGACTGCGCGAAAGGACATCGCGGAGGCGGCCGCTTCGCGGCCTCTGGGAGGAATTCCCGAGGGCACGGAGCCGCTGCGATGACGGCGCGGGGACAGATTTCGGCCGCAGGTTTTTTGTCCCCGCTGGTTGAAATGTCCCGGCGCCCCGACATCGGGGACGCGCTCGGTCCCTCCACGTGCGAAGCGCCCTGAAATACAAGGCGTAAACCAAGCTGCGGAACGACCTGCGTCCCCAAGTCGGCGTGAAACAACGACTCCGTGCCATTCGGGAACCCTCCCTAAGGCCGCGAAGCGTCCGCCTACGTGGATTTTTCACGCACGCTGATCGCGGCACCGGCGACCGGGCAAGAGGCATACCGGAGGACTGTGCAGATGCGGTTTCCCTAGCCCTCCAGAAAAATTCTATGGCGCAAAGCACCAAACGTCATATATACTAACACACATGAGCACGCCCCTCGATATCGGCACCCGAATCAAAGCCCTGCGGCGTGAAAAGGGCCTCAGCCAGGATGAGCTCGCGCAGCGCGTCGGGGTCTCCCGCAGCGCCGTCGCGCAGTGGGAGACCGGGCGCACCGGGCAGGTCACCGGCAACCTGTCGCGCATCGCCGGTGCGCTCGGCGCGAGTGTGGAATACCTTGTCTACGGCGACGACAAGCGCGCGCCGAGCGCCGTCATGCAGGGAGACGAACTCGCCCTGCTCCGCCTCTACCGGGAATGCGACCCGGAGGATCGTCAGATGCTGCTGCGCACCGCCCGCCGCCTCGCCCGGCATTAACCGCCAGCCCTGTAGCAGGATGACATCGCTTTCGCTCAGCCATCCTGCTCCAGGTGTTTGTTTGATCGCGTGATTCAGACCTCCGGCGATTCCGCCTCCGGTCATCACGCTAATCACCACGCGGGGCCGCCGCGCGTGTCAGCCGGTCGTTGATCGCCAGGCCCAGCCCCGCTTCCGGCACCGGCATGACGGCGATGCCGCGCGCTCCCAGCCGGATGCCCTCGGCATCCAGCCAGCGCAGACCCTCGAACAGCCGCGCCGCCGCCTGCACGGGATCGGTCCGCTCGCTGAGCTGAAAGATAATCCGAGCACCGGGGGGCGGAGAGCCGAAGGCAAGCAACGCTTCGTCGGGGGTGACGGAGGTCGCGCCCAACCGGACCGGCAAACGCGGCGCATAATGCGACAGCAGCAGGCCGGGGGAGCGCAGCCCCGCCTCGGGACCGACATGGGTGATTCGGCCGACCGGACCGATCAACCGCTCCAGGTCCTCGACCGCCACGCCGCCCGGACGCAGCAGGACAGGCGCCGGACCGGACAGGTCCAGCACCGTCGACTCCAGCCCGACCGCGCAGGGGCCGCTGTCCAGCACCGCGGCAATCCGGCCATGAAGGTCCGTAAGGACATGCGCCGCCGTCGTCGGGCTGACGCGTCCGGAGCGGTTGGCGGACGGAGCCGCGACCGGAATCCCAGCCGCGGCCAGCAGCGCCATCGCCGTCGGGTGCGATGGCACCCGAATTGCCAGCGTATCAAGCCCGGCGCTTGCCAGCAGCGAGACAGGGCACGCCGCGGCACGCCGGAGCACCAGGGTCAGCGGGCCAGGCCAGAACGATGCCGCCACGGTCTGCGCCAGCGGCGTGGCCTCGACATGGCGGAACGCTGCCGCGGCCGAGGGGTAATGGGCGATCAGCGGATTGAACCGCGGGCGGTCCTTGGCCTGGAAAATCCCAGCCACCGCCTCGGCGTTCGTCGCATCGCCGCCCAGGCCATAGACCGTCTCGGTGCCGAAGGCGACCAGCGCGCCGGATCGCAGCAGCGCCGCCGCGCGTGCCACGCCCACCGCATCGGCGGACAGACTTTCCGTCTTAACGCGTATCGGCTGAATCCCTTCTGGCATAGCGCCTCTATAGACTGACTCGGGCGATAGGGCGTATCGCGCGAAAGCAAGCCGGGATAGTAGTTATCGCACTGAAGGCGCGGCGGCCGACTTGACGGCTGCGGTGACCACAGGGATGAAATAGCGTCCCGATCCGGCCTGTGTCGCCTCGCCCGACGCATGATGCGGCTTCGGCCTTGAAACGAGGGAATGACCAGGAATGCTCGATATCGCCTTCGCCAAGCCCGCCCTGCCGAAATCCGGTGCCCTAGCGCTGGTGATCCATGAGGGGGAGAAACCCTCCGGCCTTTGGGAGCAACTCGATGAAGCCACTGGCGGCGCCATCTCCAGGGCGCTGGCCGTTGCCGAATTCAAGGGCGCGAAGGGCAAGACCTGCACCATCCTCTCGCCGACCGCGTCCATCACGCGGGTGCTTGCCGTCGGCCTGGGCAAGCCGAGTGAGCTGACCGGGCGCATCGTCGAGGAAGCCGGCGGTGCCATCGCCGCGGCCTTGTCGCAGGAACCGTCGGTCAGCGTTGCCGGCGCCGCGCTGGACGCACAACAGGCGGCCGAGGTCGCATTGGGGGCCATCCTGCGCGCCTATCGTTTCGATCGCTACCGCACCAAGGAAAAACCCGAGGACAAGCCGAAGCTCGCCAAGCTGACCGTGCTGACGACGGAAAACACCAAGGCCAAATCCGCGTGGGAGCCGCTGGCCGCCACCGCGCGCGGCGTCTACCTGTCGCGCGACCTGGTCAGCGAGCCGCCCAATGTGCTGAACCCGGCGGACATGGCCGAACGCTGCCGCAAGCTGACCGAACTCGGCCTGAAGGTCGACATCTTCGGCCCGAAGGAACTCGGCAAGCTGGGATTCGGCGCCTTGCTGGGCGTCTCGCAGGGCAGCGGCAACGAACCGCGCATGGTGGTGATGCAGTGGAACGGCGTCAGCGGCAACGGCCGCGGCAAGTCGAAGGACAAGCCGGTGGCGTTCATCGGCAAGGGCGTGACCTTCGATACCGGCGGCATCAGCATCAAGCCGGCCGGCGGCATGGAAGACATGAAGTGGGATATGGCCGGCGCCGGCACGGTGGTCGGGCTGATGGCCACGCTGGCCGGCCGCAAGGCGAAGGTCGATGCCATCGGCCTGGTCGGCCTGGTGGAGAACATGCCCTCCGGCACCGCACAGCGGCCGGGCGACGTGGTCACCAGCTATTCCGGTCAGACGATCGAGATCATCAATACCGATGCTGAAGGCCGTCTGGTGCTGGCCGACGTCATCTGGTACGCGCAGCAGAAATACGATCCGAAGATCATGGTCGACCTGGCGACACTGACCGGCGCGATCATCATCGGCCTCGGCCATGAATACGCCGGTATGTTCAGCAATGATGACGCGCTGTCACAGAAACTCACTGCCGCTGGCCAGGCCACCGGGGAGCGCGTCTGGCGCATGCCGCTGGACGACGCCTATGACAAGCAACTGAAATCGGAGATTGCCGACATGAAGAATGTCGGCGGCCGGCCAGGCGGGTCGATCACCGCCGCACAGTTCATCCAGCGCTTCGTCAACGGCAAGCCCTGGGCGCATCTGGACATCGCCGGCATGGCCTGGAGCACGAAGGACGCGGCTGTCACCCCCAAAGGGGCAACCGCATTCGGTGTCCGCCTGCTCGATCGGCTGGTGGCGGAAAACTACGAGTCCTGATGACCGAGGTCGGGTTCTACCACCTGACCCGGACGACGCTGACCGAGGCCCTGCCCCGTCTGCTGGCCCGCACACTGGCAGCGGGACAGCGCGCGCTGGTCGTCGGTAGCGACCAGGCCGGCCTGGATGCGATCAGCTCCGCGCTTTGGGCGCAGGAGGCGTGGCTGCCGCATGGCAGTGTGGCGGACGGCGATGCGGAGCTGCAGCCGATCTGGCTGAGCACCGTCGCGGAACCGGTGAACGACGCGCGCTATCTGTTTCTGGTGCAGGGCGGCAGCGATGCGGATCTAGGGCGGTTCGAGCGCGTCTTCGACCTGTTCGACGGCACGTCTGAAACGGCGGTCGAGGCGGCGCGGGGCCGTTGGCGGCAATGGAAGGCGACGGGGCACGCCCTGACCTATTGGCAGCAGACCCCATCCGGCTGGCAGAAAAAGGCGTCGTGACGGCGGCGTGGCCACAACTTGAAAATAACAAAATGTAAATTTTGTTACGGATTATGTGATAAACTGATCAAAAAATCCAAGTGCAGCCTGACATTTCCTAGGACAGGCAATTTCATGGCCGCGCAGCGAGCACGGTTGTCATGATAAAATACCTATAATGCTTTATTTTGTCTTAAAGCGTATTAATTTGCAACTTCGTCTTGACGTCGACCTTTGATACGCTTTACCGGCGCTTTCCGGCTGGGGCTGTGTTGAGCCACCATTTGACCGGTTCGGGCTCCGCCGCGCCGCGCCGCGGCGTTTCCGCGGCGAACAGATCGCCATTTGCCTTTGCCGGACTGCGGGAGGACTTGCCTGCTTTGGCCGAAGCGGCGGCGATGGGGGCCTGCGTTGGGGCCGGTGCAACCGTGGTTTCCACCTCGGACAGAGCGCGCACCAGGCGTTCTGCTTCCTCGCGCGCGGTTTCTGCGGATTTCTGGGCCTTTTCAGCAACTTTCCGGGCCCTGCGTTCTTCTTCCAGAAGCTCCTTAGTCTGTTCGAGAGTCGTTTTGACCTCGGCCAGTTCGTCGCTCACAGTCCGCAGATCGGCTCGCAGTCCGTCGAATTCCGCGCGGCCCTGGCCGGCGGTTTCACGTTCACGCCGCAGAGTTTCCAGCGCTTCATTCTTCGCAAGTTCGGCGTGGCCGATCTTGGTCTGCAGATCCCGCACCCCCGATTGCGCTTCGCTCAGCGCCCGCTCGGCTTTTTCACGCATGGCACTCTCTGCGGCCAGGGCCGCTTCGACGCGCTGCAGTCGGCTGGTGGTTGGCGCTGCGCTGGATGGTGTGGCACGATGGGGGACCGAATCGTGCGCCTGGTCGCGGCGCAATACGGTGACCGGAACATCTCCATCCTGAACGAATCGGCGCCGATGCAGGCCACCGCCGAATGGGCCCAGACTGCCGCTGGATCGGCTTGTACCCTCGGTTCTTTCGGCTTCGGGCCGATGCCGCGGCGCATCACCGAGAAGGCCGAGGGCCTTGCGCATCTGCGATTCGGCTTCGTCGATCGGGCCGGTATCGTCCCCCGTCCGGTTCTGCCGGTCGGATTGATTGTCGCCAGCTCCCAAGTCGAGCCGTAGCTTCGTATTTTCAGACAATTGCGTCACCCGAGAATGATTTCTTACTTAACCCTATGGAATTTGACGCCATTTCTGGCAATTCGGCTAGCTGCCGGACATTGTATCCACAGAGATTGGCCCCTAAACCACAATGATAAGAAATCATCAACAGACTATGTTGCTGTCCTGGCAAGATTCTTATCCTGGGCAAGCGAACGCCGCCTCCACGATACCATGGCGAAACAGGTAAATTTTTCTTTAATCCGGCTCGATTCCAACCGCGATCTCTAAGCAACATATCCGCAGTTACTATAAATAGCAAGTGATGCTCATCAAATAAGGCTTATTCCCCTCGGACGGCACCGTTAGCATCAACACCGGTTTGGCGCGCAATATCGCTCGCTGCAAGGGATCCAAATGATGGAGAAAGACAACTCGGGCGTCGTTGCGGTCGTCGATGACGACGATGATGTCGGCGATGTCCTCAGGGGACTGCTGGAAGCGATGGGATACCAGGTCGAAACCTACCGTTCCGGCAGGGACTTTCTCGCCGATGCACAGGTCGAGCGTCTCGCTTGTGTTGTCGTCGACCAGAACATGCCCCGGATGACCGGGTTGCAGATGATCGAGCATCTGGCCGAGCGAGGCGTAATGATCCCGGCACTGCTGATCACCGGCATGCCTGACGCCGAGGTCGAACGGAAGGCCGCTAGCCTCGGCGTCATGACAGTTCTGGAAAAACCGGTGTCACACCACCAGTTGTTGCGCTTCGTTTCGATCTCGGCGGGCTAGAGCGTGATGACTGGAGGTGGGATCGCCGGAGGTCTGAATCACGCGATCAAACAAAGAGCTAGAGCGGGATGGCTGAGCGAAAGCGATGTCATCCTGCTGAGTGCGCGCGGCGGCGACAAAAGCCGCCGTGTCATAGTTCTTGTCGGCCCCCACCGTCTTCTTGCCGGAGCCTGGCAGATCACCCAGCATGTCCAATGCCGCCTCCGGCTCTGCTGTTCCCGTGGCATGCGTCAGCCGCACGTCCACCAGCAGGCCATTGCGGTTTTCCATCAACAAGTGCCCGGTAAAGCCCAGCTTCGCCTCTTGGCCGTTGGATTTTTTCGCCAGTCTGGCATCCGGATCCGTGGTCGAGGCATGCGTTTCGTTCGACCGCTTCTCACCCCGAAAGTCGCGTTCGCCGTTGCGTCCCGGCGCGGGCGGTTCGTCGTTGCCGTCCTTGCGGCGGAAGCTCTTCATCGATGCCCACGCCTTTATAAGAGTGCCATCGACCGAGAAATGTTCGTCCGACAGCAAGTCTTTGACCCGCGGCAGGTTCAAAACCGCCGTCATGAAAGCCGCCGCGATCTCACCTTCTAGCAGGCGGTCGCGGTTCTTGCTGAACACCGTCGGCACCCAGACCGGGTCGTCCACCGACAGTCCGACAAACCAGCGGAACAGCAGATTATAGTTGAGCTGCTCCATGAGCTGGCGCTCCGAGCGGATGGTGTAGAAGGCTTGCAGCAAAAGCGCGCGCAGCAATTGCTCGGGCGGGATGGAAGGGCGGCCGTTCTCGGAATAGAGCGCCGAGAACTGGTCGTTCAGGCAGGTCAGGGCTTCGTCGGCCAGCGTGCGGATCACACGCAAGGGATGGTTCTTCGGTATCCGGCTTTCAGGCCTGACGTAGCTGAAAAGTCCATCGCGTCGCTGATCAAAACCGCGCATTCGTGGCCGCCCTGGGCTGTCGATCCGATTAGCTATCGAATCCGATACGCCCGCGTCGGATCAAGGGGTTTTTCAGCAGCCTGCTAGAGGTCCGCCCTCCCCTTCGCCGGTGCGGCGCAGGGGAGGGCGGCAGCGGGCCGGCAAATTCGAGCGTGCCGTCGATCATCAGATTCGTTGCTCCGCCGGTCAATGTCAGCGTATTGACGATATCGGTTTCGCCCGCGGCGATGGTGATGCTGTAGCTGCCCGGGGCGTTGATCAGGACTGCGGCACTGGCCGAATTTGGCACGATCCCGCCGGCCCATAGGCTGGCCGTGTTCCAGTCACCGCTCAGGCCGAAACCGGCGACGTTGATTCCCCATACGAAAGTCGTCATGACGCCTCGTCGCGGAAATTCCACCGCAACGACAGTCGAACACATTACGTTCTCGACTCGACGAGTTGTCAGGATGCGGCTTCCATTTCCTCCTCCGCCATCAGCCATTCGGCCTCGGCCGCATCCACTTCGCGCGCAATGGCGGCAAGGCGGGTATTGGCGGCTGTGACCTCCGCTGTTCGGCCCGGCGCATAGAGGACGGGGTCGGCGAGTTTGGCTTCGATTTGCCTGCGTTCCTCGGCCAGTACAGCGAGGCGCTTTTCCGCCGCCTGGGCCTTTCGGCGCAACGGCGCCAGGGCGGCGCGCGCTTCGGCTCGTTCGCGGCGGTCGTCCCTGCGGGTGACGACACCGTTCTTGGCCGCGGGACGCGCGCGTTCGACAAGCAAAGCGCGGTAATCGTCGAGGTCCCCGTCATAGGACCGGACGGTCCCATCGGCGACAAGCCAGAGCCGGTCGGCGACAAGCTCCACCAGATGCGGGTCGTGAGTGATCAGCAGCACCGCGCCCTGAAAATCGGCCAGCGCCTTCACCAGCGCATCACGCGCGTCGATGTCCAGATGATTGGTCGGTTCGTCGAGGAGCAGCAGTTGTGGCGCATCGCGCGTGGCAAGTGCCAGCAGCAGCCTCGCTTTTTCGCCGCCGGAAAGGTTGCCGACCGGCGTGTCGGCGCGGTCCGCATCCAGGCCGAACCGCGCCAATTGCGCCCTCACCTTCGTCACCGGCGCGTTCGGCAGCGCTCGGCTCATGTGGTCGACGGGGGTTTCCGACAGGACCAGTTCGTCCGTCTGGTGCTGGGCGAAGTAGCCGACCTTCAGCTTGGGGCCGCGCCGCACCTCGCCTTGCATCGGGTCGAGCCGTTCGGCCAGCAGCTTCGCCAGCGTCGATTTGCCGTTGCCATTGGCCCCCAGCAGGGCGATGCGGTCGTCCATGTCGACGGTCAGCGACACGTTGCTGAGGATTTTCGTCGTGCCGTAGCCGATGTCGACGCGGTCGAGCGCCAGGATCGGCGGGGCGATGCGGGGCGGATCGGGGAAGGCGAAGCGGGTCGGCGCGTCCTCGATCACCGCTTCGATCTGCGGCAGACGCTCCAGGGCCTTGATGCGCGCCTGGGCCTGCCGGGCCTTGGAGGCCTTGTAGCGGAAGCGGTCGATGAAGGACTGGATATGCGCGCGTTCGGCGGCGACCTTCTCCGCGGCGCGCACCTGTTGCATGGCCCGTTCGGTACGGATGCGGACGAACTCGTCGAAGCCGCCAGGGGTCAGGGACAGCTTGCCTTTGTCCAGATGCGCGATCGCCTCCACCGCGCGGTCGAGCAGGCCACGATCGTGAGAAACCACCAGGGCGGCGCCGGGAAACTTCGCCAGCCAGGATTCGAGCCAGAGCGTGGCTTCAAGGTCGAGGTGGTTGGTCGGCTCGTCCAGCAAGAGCAGGTCGGGGTTGGCAAACAGCGCGGTCGCCAGCGCGACACGCATGCGCCAGCCGCCGGAGAACTCACTGACCGGACGCGCCTGGGCGGCTTCGTCAAACCCAAGGCCGGCGAGGATGGTCGCCGCGCGCGACGGTGCGGAATCGGCACCGATGGCGATCATGCGTTCGTGGACCTCCGCCATGCGGTGCGGATCGGCGGTTTCCAGTTCCGCCAGCAAGGCAAGGCGTTCCGGGTCGCCCTGCAGCACGGTGTCGAGCAGCGACATCGGGCCTTCCGGCGCCTCCTGCCGCACCGTCGCCATGCGGGCACGGGCATTCAACCGGATTTCGCCGCCGTCGAGGGCGAGGTCGCCGGCAATCGCCCGCAGCAGCGTGGATTTGCCGGCGCCGTTGCGGCCGACAAGACCGACGCGGCGGCCGGGATCGATCGTCAGGTCAGCACCGTTCAGCAACGTGCGCCCGCCGAGACGGATGACGACGTCGGAGATGACGAGGAGGGACATGCGGGGGATTTAGCGCTGCTCAGGACGAAGGGGAAGCGGATCGGTAGACCAGGTAAGCGTTGGCTGTAGTAACGTAGCTATCTACCTAACTAGCCAGTAGGGGTACGACCATGACGATTACCACGCTGACCAGCCGGGAGTTCAACCAGGACACCGCCAAGGCCAAACGCGCCGCGGCGAACGGTCCGGTCTTTATCACCGACCGCGGCAAGCCCGCGCATGTTCTCATGAGCATCGACGAATACCGGCAGTTGTCGACTCAGGGGAAATCGATTCTCGACCTGCTGGCGATGCCGCCGGAATATGCGGACATGGAAGTGGATTTCGGTAGTGTGCGCTCCAAAGAGCCGAGCCGCTTCGCTGAATTCGATTGATGTTCCTGCTCGATACCAACGTCATATCCGAACTGCGAAAAGCGAACACACCACGGATCGATCCCTGTGTCGCCGGTGGGCTGCTGAGCGGACCCTTCGACCATGTTCCTGTCGGCGATCGTCATTGAGGAACTGGAAGTCGGCGTGCGTCGCATCGAGCGACGAGATCCATCGTTCGGACAGATACTGCGCAACTGGCTGGAACTCGATGTCTTCCGAGCTTCCGCCAGCGGATTCTGCCGGTCGACAGGGTAGCCGCTCTGGCCGCGGCGAGGTTTCATGTCCCGGTCAACCGCCCTTTCGGCGACAGCGTGATTGCGGCCACGGCACTGGTGCATGGACTGACTGTCGTGACACGAGACATCGTTGATTTCGAGCCGTTCGGTGTGCCAACGATCAACCCTTGGAACGGCTGAAACGCCGCCGCCTCAATTCGTCACCTCGATCATCTGGCGCACCTTCGGATACACCTCGCGCGCCCAGCGGGACCCGCTGAACACGCCGTAATGGCCGACGCCGGACTGCAGATGGTGCCGTTTCTGGCTGACGCGGACACCGGTGCAGAGATCGAGCGCCGCCATGGTCTGGCCAATCGCGCAGATATCGTCGCGTTCGCCCTCCACGGTCAGCAGCGCCGTGCGGCGGATCGCCTGCGGCTTGACCCGCTCGCCGTGCCAGGTCAACTGGCCCAGCGGCAGGTCGTGCGTCTGGAACACCCGGTGGACCGTCTCCAGGTAGAATTCCGCTGGCAGGTCCATCACCGCATTGTATTCGTTATAGAACCGGCGATGCGCCTCGGATGCCACCATGTCGCCGCAGGCCAGCGCGCGGAATTGCGCCAGATGCGCGTTGATATGGCGGTCGAGGTTCATCGACATGAACGCGGTCAACTGCAGGAAGCCCGGATAGACCCGCCGAGCGGCGCCCTTGTATCGCCAGGGGACGGCGCCGATCAGGTTCTTCTCGAACCATTCGATCGGGTGGGATTTCGCGAGTTCGTTCACCTTGGTCGGGTTGCGGCGCGTATCGATCGGGCCGGCCATCAGCGTCAGGCTGCGCGGCTGGGCGCGGTTGCCGTGCTCCGCCATCACCGCCGTGGCCGCCAAGGCGGCGACCGCCGGCTGGCAGACGGCGATCATGTGGCTGCCCTCACCCATGATCTCCAGGAAGCGGATGACGTGGTCGACATATTCATCGAAGCCGAACCGGCCCTCGGACAGCGGGGTGTCGCGGGCGTTCGTCCAGTCAGTGATGTAGACATCGTTGTCGGGCAGCAGGACCGACACGGTGCCACGCAACAGCGTGGCGAAATGTCCCGACATCGGCGCCACGACGAGCACGCGCGGCTGCTTCACGTCGGTGTCCTTGCGGAACCGCAGCAGGTTGCCGAAGGGGGTGGAGAAGCGGACTTCCTCGGTCACCGCGACGGTGTCGTTGCCCATGCGGGTGGAGCGGAAGCCGTAATCCGGCCGGTCGTGGGTGAGGCCGCTATCGGCCACCAGCGTCAGTGCCGCACCCAGCGCGCGCAGCGGCATGGGCGTGGCCTCCCCCCAATCCATGATGCGACACAGCCCTGCTCCGAACCTGGCCGCCTGACGAACAGGGCAGAGCAGATCAGCCTGCGCTTGATAAAGGCTGTAGATCATTGCCGCGGGCAGCACCCGGACGATAGCGGGAGACACAAGGCCTCCGTTCGAATAGTCTGAGTCGGACCTGGTTTATGCACGTTCCATATCCAAGGGTCTGCCGGTGGACCTTGAGGCGCCCTGCCGGGCAGATAATACCGATGTCAGATAGAATACCAGACAGTATTTTTGTCGAAAGGTAAACATCAAGCCTCGCTATTATGTCGACGCCGTTGTTATGATGCGCCGCAGCATGACAGCAAGATCAGGGGTTTGTCACTATGGCAGGGGCCACGCTTCTCATCAGCAGCAAGAATTATTCCTCCTGGTCATTGCGCGGCTACCTGCTCGCCCGTCTGTCCGGCCTTAAATTCGAGGAACAGGTGGTCGACCCCGAGGATCCGGCGAACCGGAAGGAACTGCTGATGCAGGCTTCCTCGATCCGTGTCCCGGCGCTGATGCACGGTGACGTGGTTGTCTGGGACACGCTGGCGATCGCGGAATACCTGAATGAGACCTTCCCCGACGCACAAATGCTCCCCTCGGACAAGATCGCTCGGGCGCGGTGCCGGTCGATCTCGGGGGAGATGCATTCGGGGTTCACGGCGCTGCGTGAGTCACTGCCGATGAATCTGCGGCTGTACCGGCCGGGCTTCAGCCTGTGGTCGCAGGTGCAGGCGGATATCGACCATGTCTGCGGCATCTGGCGGGAGTGCCTGACGACGTGGAAAGGCCCGTGGCTGTTCGGGCAGACGCCGACGATCGCCGATTGCATGTATGCGCCCGTGGTGACCCGGTTCCGCAGCTACGACGTGAAGATGCAGGGGCTGTGCGAGAAATATTGCCAGACGGTCATGGCGTGGCCGGACATGCGCGAATGGTTCGCGGCTGCGCAGCATGAGCCGGAGCAGATCGACGAGCTGGATGTGGAGTTCTGAGGACTGGCGCTGGTTGCGGCAGCGTTGAAAAAAACCACGGAGCGGCCTTCGGCCTTCACTGAGGTTTTTCACGGAGGGCCACGGAGGTGAATTGGCACCGACTCGCCCGCGCATTCACCGGCGCGAAGCGCTTAAAACCCAGATTGTCGAAGCAGTTTCCAAATTAGATGGCGTCCCAATTGGCATAACCCGCGACTCCGTGGCCCTCCGTGCCAATCTCCGTGAGGCCGCAACACGGCCGCTCCGTGGTTTCTTTCAACGCCGTTTCTACCCCCGGTCACCGGAACCGAGGCATCACCTCCTGACACAACAGACGTAACGCCTCCTTCTCCTTCGCATGCTCGATCAACCCGCCGGTGTTCATTTCGATCATGATGCCGTCCAGACCGATGTCACGCTCCAGCGCGCGAAGGCGGTCGGCGACTTCGTCCGGGGTGCCGATCAGGATGGAGCCGCGTTGCGCCTCCTCGAAGGTCATCGCGTTCAGTTGCGCGGCGGAAGCCAGTTTGCGCTCGGCACCGTCCACGCCGGGGCGTCGTGCGGAGTCCTCCTGCAGCGCCGCCTGGGCTTTATAATAGTGTAGCAGGCTGGCCTCGGCGTCGGCGCGGGCTTGCGCGGCGGTCGATGCCAGGTAGCCGGGCGTGCGCATCGTCACATGGCCCTGGCCGGGATGGCCGGCCTCCTTCCAGGCGGCGCGATAGGCCTGGATATGGGGGGCGAGTTTCCGAGCGTCCTCGAACTTGACGCCCATGAGGATGGGTTTGCCGCGGCGGCCGATCGCGGCGTAGGTGTCGCTGCTGGTCGCGGCGATATAGATCGGCGGGCCGCCGGGCTGGAACGGGCGGGGCGTGACGGTGACGTCGGCGAAACGGAAATAGTCGCCCTCGAACGACACGACCGGCGTTTCCCAGGCTTTCTGGATGATCGCCAGCGTCTCGGAGAACCGGCCGCGGCTCTCGGCGTAAGGGATGTTGTACGCCTCGTAGGTCCGGGCGACGCCGCTGCGGCCGACGCCCAGGATCAGGCGGCCGTGGCTGATCTGGTCGACGGTCGCGGTCTCCTCGGCGATGCGCAGGGGGTTTCCCAGGGGCAGCACCTGCACGCCGATCCCGATGCGGATCCGCTTGGTGCGGGCCGCGGCCGCACTGGCGACGCATAACGGCGCGGACAGCACCGACCGTTCCGGGTCGAAATGCAGTTCGGCGAGCCACATGATGTCGAGGCCCCAGAGGTCGGCGGCCTCGACCAGATCGAACGCATCTTCGAAGGCGAGCGTGTCCGGCCGGCCCTGGAGTGACGGAAACTCGTGGTAGACGCCGAATTCCATGGAGGCCCCCCTGATCTGATTGGAAGCGATTGTCGGGTCGAAGTTAATCGCCGGTCAACAAACGTCCAAATGGCAACGCCTATCTGGACCCCCGCTCCAACCTGTTCTACGCCACGGACAACTATTCTTCCGGAGGATCCAGCCATGCGCGAGATCGGACATTTCATCGGCGGCAAGCCGGTCGCCGGCACCAGCGGCAAGTTCGGCGACGTGTTCAATCCCGGCCGCCGGCGAGGTCACCGGCCGCGTCGCGCTGGCCGATGCCGCGGAGGTCGAACAAGGCCGTCGCCGCCGCCAGCCGCCGCCTGGCCGGCCTGGGCCGCCACCCCGCCGCTGCGCCGCGCCCGCGTCATGTTCAAGCTGAAGGAACTGCTGGAGCGCGACCGCAAGGAACTGTCCGCCATCATCACCGCCGAGCACGGCAAGGTGCTGTCGGACGCCGACGGCGAGGTGCAGCGCGGCCTGGAGGTGGTGGAGTTCGCCTGCGGCATTCCGCATCTGCTGAAGGGCGAGTACACCGAGGCGGTCGGCACCGGCATCGACGCCTGGTCGATCCGCCAGCCGCTGGGCGTGGTCGCCGGCATCACGCCGTTCAACTTCCCGCTGATGGTGCCGCTGTGGATGATCCCGGTGGCGCTCGCCTGCGGCAACTGCTTCATCCTGAAGCCGTCGGAGAAGGACCCGTCGGTGTCGCTGAAGCTGGCCGCGCTGCTGAAGGAGGCCGGGCTGCCGGACGGCGTGTTCAGGTGGTGCAGGGCGCGCGCGAGGCGGTCGAGGCGATCCTGGCGCATCCCGACATCGCCGCGATCAGCTTCGTCGGTTCGACCGCGATCGCCGAGACGATCTATCGCGGCGGCACCTCGCACGGCAAGCGCGTGCAGGCGCTGGGCGGGGCGAAGAACCACCTGGTGGTGATGCCGGACGCCGATATCGACGATGCGGTGGATGCGCTGATGGGCTCGGCCTACGGCGCGGCCGGCGAGCGCTGCATGGCGGTGTCGGTCGCGGTGGCGGTCGGGTCGGCCGGCGATCGCGCTGGTGCAGAAGCTGGCGCCGCGGGTGCGGGCGCTGAAGATCGGCGCCGGGCATCGATCCGGACGCGGAGATGGGACCGCTGGTGACGCGCGAGCACCGCGAGAAGGTGCGCGGCTACATCGATCTCGGCGTGAAGGAGGGCGCGAAGCTGGTGGTCGACGGCCGCGGCCTGAAGCTGCAGGGTTACGAGAACGGCTATCTTCCTCGGCGGCTCGCTGTTCGACAACGTCACGCACCGACATGCGTATCTACAAGGAGGAGATCTTCGGCCCGGTGCTGTCGGCGTGGTGCGCACGCCGGACATGGCGAGCGCGGTGCGGATGATGAACGCGCACGAATACGGCAACGGCGTCGCGATCTTCACCTCGACGGCGGCGCGGCGCGCGACTTCACGCAGGCGATCAAGATCGGCATGGTCGGGATCAACGTGCCGATCCCGGTGCCGATGGCGTTCCACTCGTTCGGCGGCTGGAAGCACTCGCTGTTCGGCGATCACCATATCTACGGGCCGGAGGGCGTGCGGTTCTACACGCGCTACAAGGCGGTCACCCAGCGCTGGCCGACGGGGCACGGCGGGGGCCGGAGTTCGTGATGCCGACGCTGGGGCGGTAGTTTCCAGGGAGACGGGCCTGACCGCTGTGCGCCATGCGGTTGGGTCCGTCTTCGGGTTGAGCTTGCGGTGCTGCGAGCAGACACCTGCGCGCGCTGGTTACCCGCGCGACGAGTTCGGCGTCGCGCGGGTGCGCCTCGCCCTACTCCGCGATCATCTCCCCCGACCCACCGAACTCCTTCGGAAAATCCTTCAGCTTCGGCAGCCCGTCCCGCATCGGCAAGACCGTCTCCTGATAGTTCACATGCACGCCCGGCGCGAACTTCAGGTCCGGGATCGTCGCGGCGAACACGTCCGTCAGCGCCAAAGGCGGATGCCTCGCGAGAAGATGCCCGCCGCAGAGCGTGCAGAATTGCCGGAAGCTGACCTCGGTCTTGTTGTATTCGCCGACATGCTCAGCGCCCTTGGTGACCGTCACCGCCTCGGGCTTCCACAGCGAGAACGCGTTCACCGGGCCGCCCGACCAGGACCGGCAGGAACGGCAGTGGCAATAGCCCATTGCTTCCGGCGCGCCGGAGACCTCGATTTCCACTGCGCCACAGAAGCAGGCTCCATGATAGGTCGTGGTCGTGCTCATGCCTTCACTCCCTTGCCTTTGGTTCGGCAGGGTAGGCAGCACCGACGGCATGTTACAATCACTTCAAGTTCACGCGTCGACGAGCGCGTGGGTGTCCTCTTCCGCCCAGACCAGCGTCGCCGGATCGCCGGGTTCGACCGGCTTGCGATAGAACATCTGATCCGGCACCAGCGCGGAGACCTCGTCGCCCGGCTCGGTCGTCACGGCGACCCGCACCATGGCGCCCTGGTATTCGACGGCAGTGACCCGGCCGGACACGTGCGGCCCTTCCTCAGCCGAACCAAGCCGGCAGCGATCGGCGCGCATCGCGATCGGTCCCCGTCGTCCGCAGCACGTTGTGGCCGCCGATGAAGCGCGCGATGAACGCGCTTGACCGGCCGTTCGAACACCTCGCGCGGCGGTCCGGCCTGGCGGATCTGCGCCGTCCTCCATCACCACCATCAGGTCGGCCATCGCCATCGCCTCATCCTGGCTGTGCGTGACATGGATGAAGGTGATGCCCAGTTCGCGCTGCAGCCGCTTCAGTTCCTCGCGCACCTTGATGCGCAGGAACGGATCGAGCGCCGACAGCGGCTCATCCAGCAGCAGCACGCGCGGCCGGGTGATCAGCGCACGCGCCAGCGCCACGCGCTGCTGCTGGCCGCCGGACAGCTGCGCCGGCAGCCGCTCGCGTAGTCGCTCCATATGCACCAGCTCCAGGAACTCGCGCGCCGTCGCGTGCCGCTCGGCCTTGCCGACGCCGCGCATCTTCAGGCTGAACGCGACATTGTCGAGGCAGTTCAGATGCGGGAACAGCGCGTAGCTCTGGAACATCATCGCCGTGCCGCGCGCGGATCGGCGGCAGGTCGGAGACGTTCTGGCCGCCGATCAGGATGTCGCCGTCGCTGACCGCCTCGTGCCCGGCGATCATGCGCAGCGTCGTGGTCTTGCCGCAGCCGCTCGGACCCAGCAGGCAGCAGTAGCTCGCGCGCGGAATGCGCAGCGAGACGCCATCGACCGCGATGGTCGCGCCGAAGCGCTTGGTGACCGCGATCAGTTCGACGTCGAAGCGCGCGTCCATCGTCAGTCCTAACCTTCATGCTCGCCAGCGCGCGGCGGCGCTGCATGCGAAACACCACGCACCAGCGTCACGCCGATGATCAGGAACGACACCGACGTGGTCAACGTGCCGATGGCGAACAGCGTCGGCGACGTCGCGCTGGAGATCAGCGCGTAGATCTCCAGCGGCAGCGTGTTCTGCGGCCCGATCGTCAGCGTGGTGCGCGCATACTCGTCGTAGGACAGCGTGAACGCGCCCATCGCCACGCCGATGATGCCGGGCAGCAGGATCGGCAGCGTGACGTGGCGCAGCCGCTGCCAGGCGCTGGCGCCGAGGTCGTTCGCCGCTTCCTCCCACGCGCGGTTGAAGCGGTTCACCACGGCGAACATGGCGAACAGGCCGAACGGCAGCGTCCAGGTCAGCTGCGCGCCGAGCGCCGAGGTGAACAGGCTCGGTCTGCCAGCCGAGAACCTGGAAGCCGAGACCGATGCCGAAGCCGACCAGCAGGCTCGGCATCACCAGGCTGGCGACGGCGATGTAGAACACCACGCCGGAGCCCGGGAAGCGCCGGCGGAAGCCAAGCGCGGCGGCGACCGAGAACACCACGGTGAGTGCAACTGACGACCGCGGCAAGCTCGATCGAGCGCGCGAACGAGACCGGAATGTTCGCCATCTGGCCGGGCTTGAACACGTCGCGGAACCAGGTCGAGCGAGGTGCCGACCATCGGGAACGTGACGCCGCCATTCGGTCCCTGGAACGACAGCACGTAGATCACCAGCATCGGTCCGTAGAGGAACAGCAGGTAGGCGCCGAACAGCGCCGCCCAGCGCGTAGAACGTCCAGGGCCGGCGATCGCTCGGTCCGCTGGCGCACGGATGTGCCGCCGACCATCATGGCGCTACTTCACCAGTTCCTTGCGCACATCGACGATGCGCATCATGCCGGCGACCATGACGGCGACGAACACCACCAGCACCATCGCGTTGGCCGAGGCGGGCGGGTACTGCATCGCCTGGATCTCGGTGGACAGCATCGAGACGATCGAGGCGCTCTGCCCGCCGCTCATTTGCTTCACCACGAAGTAGTCGCCCATCACCTGGGTGAACACCAGGATCGAGCCGAGCGCGATGCCGGTCTTCGACAGCGGGATCACCACGTCGGTCATGATGCGCCAGCGGCTGGCGCCGGCGTCGCGCGCGGCCTCGATCAGCGCCGGGTCGATCTTCGCCATGCGAGTTGGCGATCGGGCCCACCATCAGCAGCGTGAACAGATGCACGTAGGTGATGATCACGGCGAAGTCGGAGAACAGCAGGAACGTCCAGCGGCTGCGAGGTGACGTCCAGCGTCCATGCAGGATCTTGTTGAAGGCGCCGTTGCGGCCGAGGAACGGGATCCAGGCGATGGTGCGGATGATGCCGGAGGTCCAGAACGGGATCGCGCAGAGCAGGAACAGCACCGTGCGGATCATCGCGCTGCGCACGTGGAAGATCAGGAACTAGGCGATGTTGAAGCCCAGGAACAGCGTGATCGCCCAGACGATGACGGCGAACTTCAGCGAGCTGACATAGACGCGCAGGTCGCCGGCGTGGTCAGCAGGTCGCGGTAGTTGTCCAGCATGAACGCCGGATAGATGCCGATGCGGTCATAGTCGAAGAAGCTGACCACCAGGAACAGCACGGTCGGCAGCGCGAACAGCACGATCAGCACCAGCGCCAGCGGCCCGACCTGCAGCCAGGAGACCAGCCAGGGCGAACACGCCGGCGCCGGCGCGCCCGGCCTGCGCGGCCGCGTGCCGACCGGCCTGAAGCCGACCGACGGCGCGCCGTCGGCAGCGCAGCGTCGCCGCTCACGCCGCTGCCTTGATCTCGTTCCGGCAGCGCATCAGCGGCAGGATGCGCGTGCCGAACTGCTCCATGCCGATGACGAAATCGTCGAACGTCAGCATCACGCCCTGCACGCCGGCACCGTCGCCAGTTCGTCCAGCATCCGCGCGACCGAGGCATAGGACCCGACCAGCACGCCCTGGTTGGTCGGCAGCTTGTCGATGCCCAGCGTCCGGCGCTTGTTCGGCCTGCGAATACGGATCCTGTGCTCGGATCGTCCTCGGCCTGCGCGTCGCGCTAGGCCAGCGCCTCGAGATCGGTGCCGGCCTTGTAGTGCTCCCATTTCGCCATCGCCGCCGCATCGGTTTCGTCGGCGATGACCATCTGTCAGCACCAGCGCGCCGCAGTCGCCGCCCGGTCTCCTGCGTTCGCCGTCGACCAGCCGCGCGACGCTGGGCGCCACCGCGCGTCGGCTCGTTGATCGCCGCCGCTGCCGCAGAAATTGTAGTCGGCGTATTGCGCGGCGAATCGCGTGCCGTTGTCGCTCTGCGCGGCGCAGATGATCGGGATGTTCGCCGTCGGCATCGGCAGGCAGCGGCAATCGTCCATCTGGAAGAAGTCGCCCTTGAAGTCGGAGCGTCCGGTCTCCCACAGCTCCTTCATGATGGTGACGTATTCGGCGCAGTACTCGTAGCGGCGCCGGTAGTGCTCGGCGCCCGGCCAGATGCCCATCTGGGTGTATTCGCGGCGCTGCCAGCCGGAGATGATGTTCACCCCGAACCGGCCATGCGAGATCGAATCGATCGTCACCGCCATGCGCGCGGCGATCGGCGGCGGCATGGTCAGCACCGCGCAGGTCGCGAACAACTGGATGCGGCTCGGTCACCGCCGCCAGCCCGGCCATCAGCGTGAACGATTCCAGGTTGTAGTCCCAGAACCCCGACGGCCCGCCGAAGCCGTGCAGCTTGATCATCGACAGCGCGAAGTCGAAGCCGAACGCCTCGGCCTTTTCCACGACCGTGCTGGTTCAGGTCGAAGCTCGGCTTGTACTGCGGCGAGGTGGTGGAGATCAGCCAGCCGTTGTTGCCGATCGGAATGAAAACACCAAGTTGCATGCTGAAAGCTCCGGTTCAGGACGTGATGAATTCGTTCCAGCGCCGCGTCAGATAGCGGTCCTCGTCCATCACCGAGTTCCACACCGCGATGTTGCCCAGCCGATCCCAGAACGCGCCGCCGTCGCGCTTCGCGCCGGCCTTCTCCATCAGCTTGCCGAACGGATTGACGATGTCGGTCGCGGCCGGCTTGCCGCCGTACCAGTAATCCCACTCCGCCTCGGTCAGGAATTTCCTGGCGTTTTCGGGCTGCGCCGAGTAGTAGCCCTCGCGCGCGATGAAGGCGCCCTGGAAGCCGCTGGTGTACCAGTTCATGTATTCGTAGAAGCAGTCGAGCTTCAGCCCGCTCGACATGCTTCATCACGCCGAGCGTGTAGCCCCAGCCGCGATAGCCTTCCTTCAGCGGCTGGAACGTGCAGGGGATGCCGCGCGAGCGCACGGCGGCGACGGCCGGCGACCACATCGACTGGATCACCACCTCGCCCGAGGCCATCAGGTTCACCGACTGGTCGAACGTACGTCCAGAACGAGCGGAACTGGCCCGATCTTCTTGATCTCCATCATCAGCGTCGATGGTCTTGTCGATCTCGGCCTTCGTCATGTTGCCCTTGTTGCCGTACTTGATGTCGCCGCGCGCCTCCATCGCCATCGCGACGTCGATGACGCCGACGGTCGGCTGGTCCTGCAGCGCCGCCTTGCCCTTGAATTCGGGGCTGAACAGATCGGCCCAACTGCTGATCGGCCGGTCCGACCAGGTCGGGCCGGATGCCGAGCGTGTCGGCGTTGGTGACGGTCGGCATGCCGGTCAGCCATTCGGTCGGCGTGCCGTCGGCGACCTTCTGCCCGTCCGGACCGGTGGCGTACAGCACCGTGTAGCGGCGCGATGCCCTGCTGCGAGCGCCTTGCGGCCGTCGGGATATTCGCCCTTGGTGAACAGCGGAATCGTCTTGTCCCAGTCCTTGACCTTGCCGAGCGGGATCGTCTGCAGGACGTCGCGGCCGACCAGATAGCGCATGATAGACGATGCTGACATCGGCGCAGTCGATCGCGCTGGACTGCGACAGGAAGCGGTTCAGCAGATCGGCGTTCTCCGACGCCTGCATGTGCACGGTGAAGCCGAGGTCCTTGGTGGCCTGTTCGGCGATCGCGGGGATCGCGGTGACCGGCGGGCCGGCATGGTGCAGCACGACGTCCTTGATGTTCTGCGCCCAGATGGTCGGGAAGCCGGTGACGGCGCCCGATCCGACGGCGGCGCCGGCGACAGCGGCTGCGCCTTTCAGGAGGCCGCGGCGGGAGGGGCCGGATTTGGGCGGGAGTGCAGTTTTCGACGCCATGACGCCAGGGGTCCTTCGCAAAAGGGGCTTGGGTTAGGGTGGTCGGACATTAGCGACGGGCGTCTGACGCTGCAATGCAACATGACCGAATTTCATTCAGAAATTCACGGAAAGCAGAAATACATTTGCCCATGTTTTACTCAAATACATCTATAATTGGGCGATATGACCTAGAATAGTGCATTTGATCGCCCAGGTATGTATCGGCGGCTCAACCAAACCCGGACCGACGATGGTGGGAACGGGAACTGGCCCACACCGGGACGAACTCCGCTCTGCGCCCTTGTCCGCCGTCCCGTTACTCCGACTGACCGCGCGGCAACGGATCGCTGAAACCGCTCAGGAGCGCGGGCAACGGCCGCCGAACTCGCCCGAAGTGACCATCGCCGGGTCAGTCTTTTTGCCGGAAATGCATAGAAAGCGGGAGCACCACACCGACAAAGCCCAGGTTGACGAGGTTCTACGGAGCCACGAAGGGCAATAGACGAACCATACCGGGTGCGCCGCAGGACGCACCCGGGACTGGCGTTCCAAGGCCCCTACCGCCCGCCTGGCTCCTGATGCGTCGAAGAAGATCGATGCATCGCCAATGCCCCGATCAGGCCGATCATCTCCGCGTGCGCCGCCGTGTTCGGATCGCGCAGTTCGGCCATCCCGTGAGCCTCAGTTAGCCGACTGAGCTTGACGAGCGTCCGAACACGCTGCCGTCGCGTCAGCCTCAGGTCCGATGAACTGCGGGTCAGGAAGATCTTGAACAGCTCGCCATAACCGAACACCGTGTTCAATTGGACGGCCGTGGTGTAAATCAGGAACAGAACGAATATCCAGATCTGGATCGCGGCGAAACGGTGCCACGAGAAGTGCGCCGTTACATATTCCGGAATGCCGCCGATCGTCCCGCCGCCGATCAAATACTCGATCAGCCTTTCCAGAAACCGCGCCAAGGAACACGACCCCCCAGTACACGACGGTCTTGAACAGGATCGGCTGAATCAGGGGAGCGGCATCAAACCGCCCAAGGAATGGCAGCACGTTTGCCACCATAACCGCCTTCCCGACGACCAACGCCGCCATTGTCGCGATCATGAAGTTCGCGAATTGGACATCGTAGTCGTCGAGAAGAAGCTGTGTGGTCAGCACGATAAGGTTGAAGCCTATGGCGAAGAACACGATCCGCGGGCAGGGCTTCCTTCATCTCCCCGATGACGAACCCAATAATCCGCGACCCGGGTATCTTGCGCGGTTGCGCAGTGAATGCCGGCATGGGAACCGCCTTCAGTGTTCCAGTTGCACATCAATAATGCCGGCGCCCACCGCCGTTTCAGCATGGCGTGGTCCTGCTCGGCAGACTTCGGCTTTAGGGATGGCGCTCTTTGCGCCGCGATGTTTGGTTTTTTGATGTGTTGCCATTGGAATCAGCCCCTTCCCGCTTCCGTGGCCGCGGAGGCTGGCGCCCCCCTTGGCGCCCCCTTTGGGAACCCCGACGTGAAAGGGGCAGGATAGCACGGTTTCTGCGTAAGATTCTGAACTCACGCCAAAGTTCGGCCGCTCGTCGCGAGGTCTGGCCAAATTGCGACCTGCAACGCCACCAAGTCCGGTCCTATGTGAAACGGCGCAGATGGGTGGAAAGCGGATCTGCCCGAACCCGCGCAAGCCAATCGTTCGCGAAAACACCAGTCATCTTCCGAAACTGCATAGTGATGATGTGTGCTTCGGCCGACGCTGGCCCTCAGTCTTGGAAGAAATGAGACATGGCGAGCCAAAACGCTTCGCAAGCTGCCCCGCTGGGTCGGCGCTCGACACTCATCGCGGCGACGGCGATGGTAACAACCGCCGCCACGCTGGGTTTCACCGAGACAAAGGCCCAGACACCAACCGGTCCGCTGGCTTCGTGGAACGACGGACAAGCGAAGCAGGCGATTCTGGACTTCGTCCGCGCCACCACCGACCGTTCGAGCACGGCTTTCGTAGCCCCGGAAGACCGCATCGCCACGTTCGACCAGGACGGCACATTATGGGCTGAACACCCCATCTATACGCAGGCCATGTTCGCGCTCTACCGCGTGCATGAAATGGCACCGCAGCACCCGGACTGGCAGCGCCAGGAGCCGTTCAAAGCGGTCCTTTCCAACGATCCGGCGGCTCTGGGCAAATTCACGGAGCGGGATTGGTTTGAGATCGTTGCCGCCACGCATTCCGGGATGAACACCGGGGTGTTCCAGCATTTGGTTGGGCAATGGCTGGAAACAGCGAAGGACCCTCGCTTCAAGCGGCCTTTCACCGACCTTACCTATCAGCCCATGCGCGAGGTGATCGACTATCTCCGCGCCAACGGGTTCATGACCTACATCGTCACCGGCGGTGGGCAGGATTTCGTGCGGGTCTATTCGTACCGCGTCTACGGCATTCCGCCGGAGCAAGTCGTGGGGTCTGTCATCGAGACGAAGTATGAGATGAAGGATGGCAAGCCCGTGTTGATGCGCCTGCCGAAAGTGTCCTTTATCGACGATGGCGACGGCAAAGCGATCGGGATCGACCGCGCTATCGGCAAGCGCCCCTATGCCGCCTTCGGCAATTCCGACGGCGATCGCGAGATGCTGGAATGGACTGGCGCGGGAGAAGGCGCGCGGCTGAGAATGCTCGTGCATCACGATGACGGGCAGCGCGAATATGCCTATGGCCCCGGCGGCGGCCTGCCTGACACGAAGGTGGGCACGTTTTCTGAGGCGCTGATGACGGAAGCGAAGACCCGTGGCTGGTCGGTGATCAGCATGAAAAACGATTGGAAGCGGATCTTCGCATTTGACAGCTGACTGGAATCGCCCCTCCCCGTCATGACCCGGCTTGACCGGGTCATCCCGGGCCAGTGAGGCACAGTTTCTCGCCGCGCTTCCGATCCTCGCCACCCTCGGAATGCACATTATGCCTGGCTGCAAGGGAACCGGATCGACGGCGACAGGTTTCTAGCAGGATGTGGCTCCTCCGACGATCAAACGGCCTCCTCGCCATCGCATTTGCATTGACCGCGTGTTCCGTGCGGGACTCAGCCACTGCGCGTCGGGCCGAAAGCACCCTTGTCGGCCTGGCCCAAGTGGACCTCGAAGGCTGCATGGGCGTGCCGAACCGACGCGATCGGTTCGGCCGGACGAGCGTCCTCTCCTATGACGGCAACTCGACCAGCACCGGCGGCATGACCGTCACATTGCCGATCGTCGGCGGCGTCAGCTTCTCGGGCGGCGGGTACTGTCACATGAACGTCCGTCTGGACGGCGGCCGCGTCACCGCTGTGCATTATACCGGCGAGACGGATGCGTTTCTTTCGCCCGAGGCGTATTGCGCCCCGCTCGTGAGAAGCTGCCTTCAAACCCTGCATCCTGCCGCGCCGGCACCTGCTCCGCCGACGCCGCCCTTGAACACCGCCGCCAGGCCCACACTGGCGCAATCGGGTGAAAGCCGACGCGCCGGCGTCGCGGAACATCCGAAGTAACCCCCTTGCGGGTTCAGAAGAAACCGCTTCAGTGACGGCTTCGCACCTCCACCCCGGCCCAGCCCTCCAGCACCTTGATCAGCGCGGTGAAATCCGCGCGCCCGAGGCCCTGCTGCTCGCCAAAGCGCCAGAGTTGGCCGACCTGTTCGTGCACCCACATCGGCACGCCCAGCGCCTCGGCCTCGGCCAGGCCCAGCACCACGTCCTTCACCATCGTCGTCAGCGCCGCGCCGTAGTCGAACGACCCGGTCAGCACCGATTTCGGCACCTTGGTCAGCGTCGCGTTGTTCTGCCCGGTCGAGACGTTCAGGACCGAGACCATCTGGTCCGGATCCAGCCCGCCTTTCGCGCCCAGCACCAGCGCCTCGAACGCAGTCGCCATGTTGGCGGCGTTGACCAGGTTGTTGACCAGCTTCATCAACTGCCCCTGCCCCGGACGGTCACCGACCTCGAAAACCCGGCCGCCGATGCGCTGCAGCCAGGGCATGACGTTGGCCCGAGCGTCGGGGGGCCCGGCGCAGATGACGGTGAGTGTGCCGGCTCGGGCGCCTTTCGGGCCGCCGCTGATCGGGCAATCCACCAGGGTGATGCCGCGGGGCTCGACCGCCGCCTGCACCTTCGCCAGCGCCGGACTGCCGATCGTCGACATCTCCACATAAACGCGCACCGCGCTGCCGGCGGCGACCTGGGGCGCCACCAACTCGCTGGCCGCGCCGTTGGGCAGGCAGGCGAAGACGATCTCCGCGGTGTCGGCGACCGCCCGCGGCGAGTCCTGGGCGATCGCGCCCCGTTCGAGAAACGGCGCCATCGCCGCTTCGTTCGGATCATAGACATGCAGCCGCGCGCCGCGCTGTTCCAGCCGTTCGGCGATCGCCGATCCCATCTGGCCCAGCCCCAGGAATCCCAAATCCATGACAGGTTCTCCTTACCGATCAGTAGCCCCGGATGATGACACGGATCGCAGTCTGACGCATTGTGCCGCCGCCCAGCTTTGATGGAGGAAACCCAATGGGAATGCTTGACGGGAAGGTCGCGGTCGTCACCGGCGCCGGCAACGGAATCGGCAAGGCGACGGCGCTCGACGATCGCAGCCAACGGCGGCAGGTGGTGGTCAACGACATCGGCGCGACCGTGACCGGTGAGGGCCAGGATGCCGGTCCCGCTCAACGCGTCGTGCGGAGATCGAGCAGGCAAACGGCAAGGGCAGAGCCGTCGCCAACAGCGGCAGCGTCGCAGTCCTGGGAAGACGCGCAGACGATGGTGCAGGACGCCATCGACAATTTCGGCCGGATCGACATGGTGGTGAACAACGCCGGCATCCTGCGCGACCGCATGTTCCACTACATGTCGATCGAGGAATGGGATGCGGTGATCAAGGTGCACCTCTACGGCGCCTTCTACGTCTCCCGCGCCGCGGTCCCGCATTTCCGCAAGCAGGAGAGCGGGCGCTTCGTGCACATCACCTCGACCTCCGGCCTGATCGGCAGCTGTCGGCCAGGTCAACTACGGCGCCGCCAAGCTTGGCATTGCCGGCCTGTCGCGCAACATCGCGATGGATATGCAGCGCTACAACATCCGCTCCAACTGCATCGGGCCGCATGCGTTCAGCCGCATGATCGAGACCGTGCCCGGCCAGACCGAGGAGCAGTTGAAGGCGCGCGCCGAGAGGACCCGGCCGGACCATATCGCGCAGTTGATCGCGTTCCTCGGCACCGATGCCGCGGCCGGCGTGTCCGGCCAGATCTTCGGTGTGCGCGGCAACGAGGTGTATCTGTACAACCAGCCCCGCCCGATCCGCATCATGGCGCGACCGGACGGCTGGAACCCGGAGAAGCTGGCGGAGCATGTGGCTGCCGGCGGTGAAGAACAGCTTTACCCCGCTGGAGCGGACCCGCGACGTCTATCCCTGGGATCCGGTCTGATACCTGATCGCCTGACGATCCGGTCACCGTCATGGCCGGACGGGCATCCGCTTGCCGGCCATTCACGCCATTGACCGCTCAAGTCCGGAACGGTGATGGCGGTCACGCACGATGACCGCGGATCGACATGCCCAAACTCCGCGGCGCCGACATCGTCGTGCGCACGCTCGAACGCGCCGGCCTGACCGACATCTTCACCCTGTCCGGCAACCACATCATGTCGCTGTTCGACGCCGCGATCGATATCGAAGCTGAAACTGATGCACGTCCGGCATGAGGCCGCGACGGTGCATATGGCGGACGCGTATGGACGTTTGACCGGACGCCCCGGCATCGCCTGGGTCACCGGCGGTCCGGGCCATGCCAACGCGGTCGGCGCGCTGTTCACCGCGCTGGGCCAGGAAACCCCGATGGTCCTGATGTCCGGTCACACCGAGACCGATCAGCTCGGCCGCGGCGGCTTCCAGGAACTGCGCCAGGTCGAGATGGCCGCGCCGGTCTGCAAGGCCGCCTGGATGGCGACCGACACCGCGACCGTCGGCATGGATGTCGCCAAGGCGGTCCGCATCGCGACGTCGGGCCGCCCGGGTCCGGTGCATCTGAGCCTGCCGTCCGATGTGCTGGATGCCACGGTGGACGAAGATGCCATCGTCTGGCCCTCGGCCGCGGATTTCGCCGCCGAACCGGTGCCGCTGACCGACGCTGCGGCCGATGCGATCCTGTCGCTGCTGGCCGGTGCGAAACATCCGCTGGTGATCGGTGCGCCGGTGCTCGCCACCGCCGCCGGCCGCGGCATTGCTGCGCCGGATCGAGACGACGCTGCACATCCCGACCTGCATCAGCGAGGGACCGCGCGTCTTCAACGACGCCACCCTCGGCGCCTATGCCGACGTCGCGCAAGCGCGCCGACCTGGTCGTGCTGCTGGGCAAGGCGATCGATTTCACCGTGAAGTTCGGCGGCGCGCCCTTCGCGCCCGATTGCCGCTTCATCGCCATCGATCCCGACGGCGCGATCCTGGACCGAGCGGCGAAGGTCAAGGGGGCGCATGCTGGCGTTCGGCTGCGTGGCGGACACGATCCCGGCCGCCGAGGCCCTGATCGCGCGCGGCGCCGGCAAGGGCCTCGGCAGCGAGGCCTGGGTGCAGGAGGCACATGCGTTGCTTCGATGACCGCCCGGCGGAATGGAAGGACCTGAAGTCGGGCACGCCGGACAAGCTGCATCCGGCGCAGGTGTTCCACACGCTGCAGCGCTTCCTGACGCCCGGACAGCATCCTGATCGCGACGGCGGCGAGTTCGCGCAATGGGGCCAGAGCATCCTGCGCAACGACCGGCGCATGATCAACGGCGTGACCGGCTCGATCGGCTCGTCGTTGCCGATGGCCGCCGGCGCGCGGGTGGTCGAGCGCGAGGCCCCGGTCTTCGCCGTGCTTGGCGACGGCACGTTCGGCTTCCACATGTCGGAGATCGAGACGGCGGTCCGCTGCGGCCTGCCCTATGTCGCCATCGTCGGCACCGACTGCCGGTGGAACGCGGAATACAACCTGCAGGTCCGGGATTACGGCCCGAACCGGACCTTCGGCTGCGAGCTGGATCCGACGCGCTACGATCTGGTCGCGACCGCGCTGGGCGGCCACGGGGAGCTGGTCACGCGCGCCGAGGACCTGGCTCCGGCGATCGAACGGTCGCTGGCAAGCGGCAAGCCGGCGGTGGTGAACGTGATGATCGAGAGCATCCCGTCGCCGGTTATCCGGCGTTAGAGCTGGAATCGTCGTTTCTTCGCCATGGCCCGGCTTGACCGGGCCATCTCATAGCGTGAGGCACCGTTTCGCACCCCCCTCCCCCGCTGAGGAAGATGGCCCGGTCAAGCCGGGCCATGACGGTCTGATCTGGTCAACCTGACCCAATCACCGTCCAGGGACTACCGCCAAGACTGGCTGATGCGCCGACTCGGTCAAGTCGTCTAAAGTCGTCATGTGTATCGTCAAGCAACCGCCGTGCGCGGAAGGGAGGCTGCCATGAGATCGGTTTACGCAACGCTGGACGCGTGGAGGCCTTACGTCCTCAGTATTCTGCGTATCGTCGCCGCGCTGCTGTTTCTGCAGCATGGACTTGCAAAGGTGTTCGGCTTTCCGGTTCCCGGGCCCGAACTCCATGGCCTTCTGATTCTCGCGGCATTCCTTGAAACCATCGGGGCGTTGCTGCTGGCTGCCGGGGTCTATACCAGGATCGTGGCGTTCATCCTCTCCGGCGAGATGGCCTTCGCGTACTTCATGGCGCACTTCGCCGCATAGTTTCTTTCCGATCGCCAACGGCGGCGAGTTGGCCGTCCTGTTCTGCTTCGTCTTTCTCTACATAGCCTTTGCCGGCGGAGGTCCATGGAGTGCCGACCACGCTGTGCTGAAGCAGCGCTAGCGTGCAGTCGGCGCGGAACCCACGGCCCGGCGGCTCGAAAAAACCAACCCTTTGCCCGCATGCCCCCGGTCCGCGCTATTTTCCCGCGCGTAACCCACGGGGACCGATATGGACGACGATCAGAAGCAGCGGCCGGAAAGCCTGCTGCCTTATGAGAAATGGATCGAGCAGCCGCTGCGCCATGTCGTGGCGCAGGCGATCGAGCATGTGGGCGAGCACGGGCTGCCCGGCGGCCACCATTTCTACATCACCTTCCGCACCGATCACCCCGGCGTGGAGATCCCGCAGCGCATCAAGGCGCAGTACCCGCAGGAAATGACCATCGTCCTGCAGCACCAGTTCTGGGACCTCGGCTTCGACCGCGAAACCCAGACCGATCCAGGTCGGCCTGTCGTTCGGCGGCGTGCCCTCCAAGCTTGGTCATCCCGCTGGACGCGGTCGTCGAGTTCGCCGACCCGCATATCCGCTACGGCCTGCGCTTCCAGGCGGCCGAGCCACCGGCCGCCGAGGAAACGCCCGCCGCCGAACCCGACAGCCCGGCACTGCTAGACCCGCAGCCGCCGGCGGAGGAAGAACGCCGAACCGGGCCAGGTCGTCAGCCTCGACGCGTTCCGCCGCCGCTCTCCGCAAGTTAAAGGACTATCCGATGGACGCTCAGCGGCCGGCCGAATTTCCTCTATTCGCCGATGTTCCCGCTGTCCGAACCGGCACGACACCCTGGCGCAAGCTGCCGATCGAGGGCGTCCGCACCATCACCGTCGAGGGCAAGACCGTCCTGCGCATCACGCCCGAGGCGCTGTAGCGAACTGGCGGTGCGCGCCTTCCACGACGTGTCGCATCTGCTGCGACCGGCGCATCTGGCGTCGCTGCGGGCGATCCTGGATGACCCGGAGGCGTCCGTCGAACGACCGGTTCGTGGCGCTGGACCTGCTGAAGAACGCCAATATCGCCGCCGGCGGCGTGCTGCCGATGTGCCAGGACACCGGCACGGCGATCGTCTTCGGCAAGAAGGGCCAGCGCGTCTGGGTCGACGGCGACGAGGAAGAGGCGCTGTCCTGGGGCGTGCATCGCACCTACACCGAGACCAATCTGCGCTATTCGCAGATGGCGCCGCTGTCGATGTATGAGGAAGTGAACACCGGCAACAACCTGCCGGTGCAGTTCGACATCATGGCCGCGCCCGGCGAGCACCACGCCGACGAGTTCCACCTGATGTTCGTCGCCAAGGGCGGCGGCAGCGCCAACAAGACGTTTCTGTTCCAGGAAACGCGGGCGATCCTGTACGCCGGCGGCTCTGGCGAAGTTCCTGGAAACCAAGATGAAGACGCTGGGCACCTCGGCCTGCCCGCCCTATCACCTGGCGATCGTCATCGGCGGCACCTCGGCCGAGATGACGCTGAAGACGGTGAAGCTGGCGTCGACGAAATGGCTGGATGGGCTGCCGACCAAGGGGTCGCAAGGCCGGCCACGCCTTCCGCGACCTGGAAGCCGGAGACAGCAGGTCCTGGAGATCAGCCGCGAACATCGGCATCGGCGCGCAGTTCGGCGGCAAATACTTCTGTCATGACGTGCGCGTGGTGCGGCTGCCGCGCCATGGCGCCTCGCTGCCGGTCGGCATCGGCGTGTCCTGCAGCGCGGACCGGCAGATCATGGCGAAGATCACGCCGGAGGGCGTGTTCCTCGAGCAGCTCGAAACCGATCCGGCGAAATACCTGCCGGAAGCACGACCGATACGCACTGGGCGATGACAGCGTGCATGATCGACCTGAACCGGCCGATGGCGGATATCCGGGCGGAACTGTCGAAGTATCCGGTGAAGACGCGGCTGATCGCTGACCGGGACGATGGTCGTGGCACGCGACATCGCCCATGCCAAGCTGAAGGAGCGGCTGGATAACGGCCTGCCGCTGCCCGACTACCTCAAGAACCACCCGGTCTATTACGCCGGCCCGGCCAAGACCCCGACGGGCATGGCCACCGGCAGCTTCGGCCCGACCACGGCCGGCCGCATGGACAGCTATGTCGCCGAGTTCCAGGCGGCCGGCGGTTCGCTGGTCATGCTGGCGAAGGGCAACCGCTCGAAGGCCGTGCAAGGAGGCCTGCAAGACGCCATGGCGGGTTCTACCTCGGCAGCGTCGGCGGGCCCGGCGGCCCGGCTGGCGCAGGACTGCATCCGCAAGGTCGAGGTGCTGGAGTTCCCCGAACTCGGCATGGAAGCGGTCTGGCGGATCGAGGTCGAGAACTTCCCGGCCTTCATCGTCATGGACGACAAGGGCAACGATTTCTATGACGGTCTCGGCTGATGCGCTTTACCATCGATCGGATCGACCACATCGTCATCAACGTAACGAGCGTGGAGATCAGCGCCGCCTGGTATCAGCGTGTGCTGGGCATGGAGCGGGAGGATTTCGGCGAACAACCGCACGGCGCTGAAATTCGGCGGGCAGAAGATCAACCTGCGGCCGATCGACGCCGATCTCGGCGCCTGGCCGACCGGGCGTCTGCACCGACGCCGGCGCGGCCGATGTGTGCTTCATCACCGCCGTGCCGCCGGATGAGGTGATCGGCCATCTGCACGACAACGGCGTCCAGATTCTGCAAGGCCCCGTCGAGCAAGGCCGGCGCGCTGGGGCCGATCCGGTCGGTGTATTGCCGCGATCCGGACGGCAATCTGGTCGAGATTTCCTCCTACCAGCCGTGATCGCGCCTCGCAGCGTCGGACCTGACGCTGGCGGATTTCGACTACGATCTGCCGCCGGAGCGCATCGCCCAGCATCCGATCCGCCCGCGCGATGCGGCGCGTATGCTGCACGTGCACGATGACGGCCTGACGGACCTGACGGTCCGCGACCTGCCGTCGCTGCTGCGGCGCGGCGACATCCTGGTGGCCAACGACACCCGGGTGTTTCCCGCCCAACTCCAGGCCCGCCGGGGTGACGCGCGGATCGGCATCACGCTGGATCGTCCGCGACGCGGACGGCGTCTGGAACGCCCTGGCGCGCAACGGCCGGCGGGTGCGGCGTCGGCGACACGCTGGCGATCGAGAATGCCGCCAGCCCTGACCGCCACGGTCACCGACAAGACCGCGGACGGCAGCATCGGCCTGCGCTTCAACCTGGACGGCGACGCCCTGATGCAGGCGTTCGAGCAGGCCGGCGCGCTGGCCTTGCCGCCCTATATCCACCGCCCCGACGGGCCGACTGCCCAGCGATGCCAGCGATTACCAGACGATCTTTGCCCGCCAGGCCGGGCGCGGTCGCGGCGCCGACGGCGGGGCTGCATTTCACCCCGGAATTGCTGGCGCCATCGATGCCGCGGGCGTGCGCCGGGTCGACGGTCACGCTGCATGTCGGGATCGGCACCTTCCTGCCGGTGCGGGTGGACCGCATCGCCGATCACCGGATGCACGCCGAGCGCGGCGATCGTCACCGCCGCGACCGCCGAGGCGATCAACCAGGCGCGCCGCGACGGCGGCCGGGTCGTTGCGGTCGGAACCACCAGCCTGCGCCTGCTGGAGAGCGCGGCCGTCCGACGACGGCACGGTGCATCCGTTCACCGGCGAGACGGCGCTGTTCATCACTGCCCGGCTACCGGTTCAGGGTCGTCGACGCGCTGCTGACGAACTTCCACCTGCCGCGCTCGACCTTGCTGATGCTGGTCTCGGCCTTCCGCGGGCGCGAGACGATGCTGGCGGCCTATGCCCATGCGGTCGCGGCCGGCTACCGGTTCCACTCCTACGGCGATGCCTGTTTCCTGGAGCGACCGCAGGTGCGCGACTGCATCATGGCAGCCGCGGCGGATCAGATCCGGTGCCGATCGACCACGGCTGCTGACGCATGCCCTCCCGATCACTGCGGCCGCATGTCGCTGCCGGTGAAGCAGGGGTTCCCGCTGACCCCGCCCCGCGCCGCCCAGCGGGGCGCCTGGCTCTCACCCAGTCGGCATCCAGCACCAGATCCGGTTCAACCGCCCGCACCACCGGCGCGATCAGTTGCGCCACGACCTCATGCCAGGCACTCATACAGCCGCGGCAGCGGCACCTGCACCGTCGCCGACGCGAGCGATCGCCCAGCGCCGGTCCGCGATGCGGCCAGCGGCCTCTCGGGATCGAACAGCTCGCGGCCGGCCAGGCCCCACCACTCGCCCCGGAACGTCACCACGTCGCACCCCGCCGAACAGCCGGGAGAAGGCTCGGGCATGGCAGACGAGTTCCGCCACCTCCTGCACCAGCAGATCGGGCTGAGATAGCGGCCGGGGTGGATCGGCGGGTCCGCGTCCGGCCGGTCGACGTCCTCGGCATAGGGGCGGATGATCGTCGCCAAGCCGCGTGGCGAGACACGCCAGAACTCCGCCATCTCGCCCGGATTGCGCGCGCGCAGCCAGGCGGCTTCGAGGAAATCGGTCTCCTCGTCGCCGGTCATCGGATCGAGCACGAAGCGCGCCTGCACGCCGCGCCGATACGGCGGATCGAACATGTTCCAGCCGGAACGGAACTGCGTCTGCAGGTCGAACACCGTCCGGCGCAGCCGTTCGGCGAGCTGCGCATGCTCCAGCATCTCCGGCCGGATCAGGTCGAACCCGTATGACAGCACGTAGTGACATTTGCCAGGCGCTCGGCCACCGGGCTGCGCGGGGTCAGCGACAGGAAGGCGGCGCGAGCGGCGCGGTGCCAGGTCAGCAGGCGCTGAGCCGTGTCGGGCGTGGGGCTGCGGCCGATCAACGATGCCTCCAGCATCGCCCAGCAGCGTTTCGCGGTCGCGCCGGACGCAGCGGCGGATCAGCGGCGCCCAATCCTGCGGGACTTCGATCCGTTGGCTGACCGGGACAGGGCACGCCGACCGACCAGTTGGCCATGCACGGCGCCGTGCTTGCGGATGTAGTAAGCGCCGCGCTCGACCAGACGCTCCCCGCCGACGACCGGGCCGTCCTGGCGGATGCAGACCGGCGTGGTGCCATGGCTGGCGACGCGGATCACCGGGATGCACGACCGAGTCCGCTGACAGCGGGGTCGACGACTTCGCAAGCGATCGGCGGATCGAGAAAGGTCTGCACGATGCCGTTGACGCCGCGTCCTGCGTGCAGTTGGTGCGGAACGGATCGGTGTCGTCCGGCAGCAGCGTCTGCTCGTTGAAGCCGAAGACGACGAAGCCGCCGCCATGATTGGCCAGCGCCGCGATATCCCGGGCGAGTTCCGCGCGGTCTTCGGGGTGATCGAGGTTGCGCCAGCTCTTGTATTCGACCTCCAACGATCGGCAGGGAGAGTCGATCAGGTCCTGGGCGTCGGTCGGCGCACTGGCGTGGAAGACGGCGTCTTCCTCGGTCGGAACCGAGGGACCTCCGGGGCAGCGATGTCGTTGGCGGGGAGAGGCGGCGCGAAGGCCTCGGGCTGCATCTGGGTCTCGTTCGGCTTCGGCGTGGTTTCGTATGTAGCAAAACCGTGAGCAGCGATGCACGGGAATTTCGATGGACGAACACAATAAGAGGATTTCCGATAATTGTTGCGACATAAACTGATATATTGTCGGAACGAATTCTGGCCGGTGAAGCGGCAATTTCACGCTTCTTTGTGCCAGACGCGCGCCTCTGCTCGCGTCGCGCAAGCTGCAACGGAAAACAGAGAAGGGCGCGGCCCTTTCGGAACCGCGCGCCTTCCTTCATTGCTCAGTCGATTCAGGCCGCTTCGGCCAACTGGCCGTTGATCACCAGGCCCGTTCGGACCGGCGGAGACGTGCACCGTCTCGCCTTCCTTCACCGCGCCTTCCAGGATCAGCGACGCCAGCGGGTTCTGCAGCGAGCGCTGGATCACCCGCTTCAGCGGACGCGCGCCATAGGTGCTGTCGTAGCCCTCGTTCGCCAGCCACTCCAGCGCGCTGCGATCCAGTTCCAGCCCGATCTTCCGATCGGCCAGCAGCTTGCGCAGATGCTCCAACTGGATCGCCACGATGCTCGCCATGTCGCTCCGCTGCAGACGGCGGAACAGGATGATCTCGTCCAGCCGGTTCAGGAACTCGGGCCGGAAGTGCTGCCGCACCACGCTCATCACCTGGCCCTGCACCATCGCCGTCGGCTCGCCCTCCGGCTGTGCCGCCAGGACGTCGCTGCCGAGGTTCGAGGTCAGCACGATGATCGTGTTCTTGAAGTCCACCGTGCGGCCCTGGCCGTCGGTCAGGCGGCCGTCGTCCAGCACCTGCAGCAGCACGTTGAACACGTCCTCGTGCGCCTTCTCGACCTCGTCGAACAGGATCACCTGATACGGCCGCCGGCGCACCGCCTCGGTCAGCACGCCGCCCTCGTCGTAGCCGACATAGCCCGGCGGCGCGCCGATCAGCCGCGACACGGCGTGCTTCTCCATGAACTCGCTCATGTCGATGCGCACCATCGCGCGTTCGTCGTCGAACAGGAACTCGGCGAGCGCCTTGGTCAGGTCTCGGTCTTGCCGACGCCGGTCGGACCGAGGAACAGGAAGCTGCCGATCGGCCGGTTCGGATCCTGCAGGCCGGCGCGCGCGCGGCGCACCGCGTTGGCGACCGCCTTCAGCGCCTCCTCCTGGCCGACGACGCGCTTGCGCAACTGATCTTCCATGCGCAGCAGCTTGTCGCGCTCGCCTTCCAGCATCTTGTCGACCGGAATGCCGGTCCAGCGCGAGACGACGCCGGCGATCTGTTCCTCGGTCACCGCCTCGTTCACCAGCTTGCCGTCGGCGGACGCCGCCAGCTTGCTTCTCGATGTCGGGGATGACGCCGTACAGCAGCTCCGACGCGCGCGCGAGATCGCCGCGACGCTGCGCGATCTCCACCTCGCTGCGCGCCTGGTCCAGCCGCTCCTTCAGCTTCTGGGTCTCCTGCACCTGGTCCTTTTCGGCCTGCCAGGCGGCGGTCATGCGCATTCGACTTGTCCTCGAGTTCGGCCAGCTCCTTCTCCAGCCGCACCAGCCGATCGCGCGACGCCGCATCGTTCTCCTTCTTCAGCGCCTCGCGCTCGATCTTGAGCTGGATCACGCGGCGATCGAGTTCGTCCAGCTCCTCGGGCTTGCAGTCGACCTGCATGCGCAGCCGGCTGGCCGCCTCGTCCATCAGGTCGATCGCCTTGTCCGGCAGGAACCGGTCGGTGATGTAGCGGTTCGACAGCGTCGCCGCCGCGACCAGCGCGCCGTCGGTGATGCGCACGCCGTGATGCAGTTCGTACTTCTCCTTGATGCCGCGCAGGATGCAGATCGTGTCCTCGACCGACGGCTCGCCCACGAACACCGGCTGGAAGCGCCGCGCCAGCGCCGCGTCCTTCTCGACGTGCTTGCGGTACTCGTCCAGCGTGGTCGCGCCGATGCAGTGCAGCGTGCCGCGCGCCAGTTCCGGCTTGATCAGGTTCGACGCATCCATCGAGCCTTCGGCCCGGCCGGCGCCGATCAGGTTGTGCATCTCGTCGATGAACAGGATGACCTGGCCCTCGGCGGCCTCGATCTCCTTCAGCACGGCCTTCAGCCGTTCCTCGAACTCGCCGCGATACTTCGAGCCGGCGACCATCGCGCCGAGATCGAGCGACAGAAGCTGCTTGCCCTTCAGCGCCTCGGGCACGTCGCCGTTGACGATGCGCAGCGCGAGGCCCTCGACGATGGCGGTCTTGCCGACGCCGGGCTCGCCGATCAGCACCGGATTGTTCTTGGTGCGGCGCGCCAGCACCTGGATGGTGCGGCGGATTTCCTCGTCGCGGCCGATCACCGGATCGAGCTTGCCCTCGCGCGCCAGCGCGGTGACGTCGCGGGCGTATTTCTTCAGCGCGTCGAAGTTGGATTCGGCGTTCGGGCTGTTGACCTTGCGGCCCTTGCGGATGTCGTTGACCGCCTTCTCCAGCGCCTGCGGCGTCGGCCGCCGGCATTGCGCAGCGCGCGCGCCGGCCGGCGTGTCGGACGCGGCGATCGCCACCAGCAGCCGGTCCTGCGCGACGTACTCGTCGCCGGCCTTGGTCGCGGTCTGCTGCGCGGCGTCCAGCACGCGCACCAGTTCGGGCGTGATCTGCGGCTGGCCGGCGCCGGCGCCCTGCACCTTCGGCTGGCGCGCGAGCTCGGCCTCGACCGCCGTCAGCGCCGGCCTTCGGATCGCCGCCGGCGGTCTTGATCAGGCCGGCGGCGGCGCCTTCCTCGTCGTCCAGCAGCGCCTTCAGCAGATGCTGCGGCGTGATCCGCTGGTGGAATTCGCGGATCGCGATGGTCTGGGCGGCCTGGAGGAAACCGCGCGCCCGTTCGGTGAATTTTTCAATGTCCATCTCTATGTCCCTGTTCGTAGGCGACCGGCCTCGTCCCCACCCCTCATCAGGCAACGGAACGTGACCCTTTGGCAATCGAAGTGGGTCCAGGCAGACTGCGTCTCAAGAGGGAGCCGCGCGATGCGAATCGAATATCTGTACCGCTATCCGGTGAAGGGTCTGACCGCCGAGGCGCTGGAGGCGGCCGAGGTCGAGGCGGGCGGCTGCATCCCGTGGGACCGCGCCTTCGCCCTGGCGCAGGGCGATTCCGGCTTCGACCCGGCGACGCCGCAGTGGCTGCAGAAGACGAACTTCATGTGCCAGATGAAGAACGCCCGGATCGCGCGCGCTGTTCTCGTTCTTCGAGCCGCGCACCGGCATGCTGGCGATCCGCGCGCCCGACGGGTCGGCGGTGGTGGAGAACGCGCTGACCGAGGCGGGGCGCGAGCGGATCGGCGCGTTCCTGACCGACTATCTGGGCGAGGAGGCGCGCGGCGCGCCGCGCTTCCACTATGTCCCCGGCCACAGCTTCTGCGACCAGCGGACGCAAGGTGGTCAGCCTGATCAACCTCGCCAGCCTGCGCGACTACGAGGCGAAGGTCGGCGCGCGCCGGCATCGCCGCCGGTTCCGCGCCAATGTCTGGTTCAGCGGCGCGCCGGCCTGGAGCGAGCGCGACTGGATCGGCCAGCAGATCCAGGTCGGCGGCGCGGTGCTGCGGGTGACCAAGGCCGATCGACCCGCTGCCCGGCGACCGAGGTGAATCCGGAGACGGCGGAGCGCGACGCCGATCCGGTCGACGGAACTGCGCGCGCCTGTACGGCCATGTCGAACTCGGCGTGCATGCCGAGGTGGTGGAGGGCGGCCGGTTCGCGGTGGGCGATGCGATCGAATTGCTCTGATGCGGCCAGGCGGTTTCGACTGGCTGTTGGGATGCCGGGGGCGCGATCGGACGGTTTTCATGGAAGCGTTCGGGCGCGCCTTATCCGTCTCAGATCGATCGGTGTCACCAGCCGCCGTTGGCCGAAGCCGACCCTGCCCCAAGACCCACCAGCCATTGGCGAAACGAGGTTTACCCGGACATCAAGGTAAGGCCTTTTCGTCGTTGTCCATTTCCGGATGGTGATCGGCCGATGCATCAGAACCGCAAGACAAAGGAATATCCGCGGAAGTCAATATCATTCCCCAACGAATAAACCGCCACGGCCTCGCGCTGTATTACGGAACGGATCATATTTGTGATCGCTAATTCGTGATATAGTGTTGATCTCTGACAAAATCGTGAGGTATCACCTTCTTGTTTCCTCCCCTTGAAACTTTGCCGCGGGGGTTTGTCTCCCGCGGCTCTTTTCTCGGTAACGGGGTGGAGCGGACCTTTCCCGTTCAAGGGTTTCATATCGTGCAAGAAATGGTATTTTCACCGGCCAACCGGCCCCGACCGGTGCGGACCCGTCAGATTACGCGCCGGATCATCGGTCTACCGGGACCGGCACTGCGCGGCCTCGGAACAAACCCATCCATTCGGGCGTTCCTGCTGGCAGTTAGCTTGGTAATGATCTGGGCGACACTAAACGCCCACTGATCCCGGTTGCACCACTGCGGAATAACATCGCAAAAGGATGGGCCGACCTTACGGGGGAGGGTTGCAAGGCCGGCCCATGCAGCCAAGGCGGGGTTGGGGAAACCCCTGAGAAAACCTAGCGTTGCCGGATTGTGGTAGCAAGAATTAAATATAGATATTCGTCCCATGTTTCAATGATTACCCGATATTAAATCATAAAACGATACATTTCTAAAAATTACGTCACTTTCTCATCCTGGGCCAGAGCGTCCCGCAACGCGGACACAAACCCAGCCACCCTATAATCCACCAGCAATCGTTGCAGCGCATGTGACCGCAGCGCCTCCCACGGGTCCTGAAACTCGTGCAGGATCAGGATCGCCTCGGCGAAGGCGGCAGCATCGCCGACCGGAACGGACATCAGTTCCACCTCGTTCCGCCATCCCAGCTCATCGGCCAGCAGGTCCGTCGCCACGACGGGCAGACCGAGCGCCGCGGCCTCCAGCACCTTGTACGGGGCACCGGCGGCAAACCGCGTGGGTGCGACGAAGACGCGGTAGCGGTCATACAGCGGCGTCAGGTCCGCCACCGGCCCGTGCAGGCGAATGCGCGGATTGCCCTCGAACCGGTCCATCCGGACGTCCGGCGCGACATAGCCGGCGATTCCCAGCCGCGTCTTCCAGCCCAGGACCGCCTCGACCCGAGGCATGACCTCATCGACGAACCAGACGAGGCTGTCGAAATTCGGGCTATCCTGGGTGTGGATCGCGCCGACGAACAGCATCCCGCCCCGTTCGGCGAAGATCCGGCCGGTCGGCGCGCGGCCGGATCATGTGTCCCACGGTCGCGACACGCGGCAGACCCTGCGACCGGAGCGACCGCGGCCTCGGCGTCGGTCACCGCGACCACGGCATCGCAGCACTGTGCGGCGGTCACCACGCTGCCGCAGCGCGCCAGTCCAGATCGAACGCCTCATTCGCCAGCGCGGCCCGCATGCGCGTCGCGATACGGGGTGACGGCCTCGGTATCCAGGATCAGCCGCGCGGTCAGGGCACCCGTCTCACGCAGTTGCGTCAGCACGCGGCGGATCCGGTCCAGGTTGTGCACGCGGCAGACCCAGATGATGTCGTAGTAGCCGCGGCCGCCCCTCCAGGAAGGATTTCAGCCGGTCCGCGGCGTGGGTGTGCATGACCTCGACGGTTTCGGGCATGTCGCCGAAGACATGGGCGAGATCGTGCGGGCAGCCGTTGATCGGGTAGACCGTCACGGCATAGCCGAGTCCCGCCATGGCGTGGACCAGGTCGTTCGACCGCACGAAGCCGGAGCCCAGGCGGCGCAGCGGCACGGTGTCGTCGATGAACAGCACGCGGTGCGGCGCGGCACCGGCATGGCGGGCAAACGCCTGCACGGCGCCCCCACGTTCCCGCTTCGTGGCGAGCCAGTCCGCATGCCGTTCAAGGAAAGCGGCGTACGGCGGTCCTTGCCGTCTCCTCGCTGTCGTCGTGGAATGCCAGCACCGACGGATCATAGACGACCCGCAGCCCGTGCTTGCGCCAGCCGGATGCCAAGATCGGCCGCCGCGTATCCCGACCGGCAGGTCGGGATCCAGACCGCCGATCGCCTCCAGCGCCGACCGGCGGACCATCAGGCAGGCCAGGCTGCCGAAATCGACGTCGCGGACGAAATTCGCCTCCGGGGCCAGCGGCGATTGGCCGGACTGGTAGTGGTGCATCCCCCCGTCCGACCAGATGATGCCGCCAGCCTCGGCGATCGTGCCCAGGGGCCGGATCAGCAGCGCAGCGATCGCGCCGATCGTTTCATCCGCATCCAGCCGCCGCAGGGCCCGATCAAGCGATCCGAGGGCGAGGCGTGCACCGGCGGCCAGGAACAGCACATAGGGCGTTGCCGCCAGTTGCCAGCCGGCATTGGCGGCCTGGATCAGGCCGAGATCATCGTCGAACCGCACCAGCCGAGCGCCTCGCACATAGCGCTCCAGCGCTCGGGTTTCGTCGGTCGAGGCAATGTCGACGACGATCGGCTCGACCGGTGCAGCAGTCGACGCCCGCAGCGCGCCGATCGTGGCCATGACGGCCGCGAAATCGTCACGCGCCGGAATGACGACGCTGCAGACGGGGTTCGGCGCGGTGAAATCGTAGCCGAAACGCCCCTCGATCGCCCGCAGCGCCGCCGCCGTCTCCCGGAACGGAAGCCGCGCCTGGCGGTCGGTCAGAGTTTGTTGTGCAAGCCGCGCCTGCCCCTGCTGCGAGCCGAAGCGCAGCCAGTGGACGAACGCATCCGGCACCGCGCCCTGTTCGAGATCGGCGCGGACCTGCGGCTGGCCGGCATAAAGCCGCAGGTCGAGCCCGGCACTCGGCTGGCGCAGTTCCTTCGCACCGAAACGGATGAAATGCGCATATCCGTTACGGAAGTCGCCGCCTCGATCACCGCGCGCCAGGCCGGGATCGCTGCCCGAGGTAGAATGCCTCGGAGAATCCGTCGCACGGGTCGAACGCGGTCGGGCGGTCGTTGCAGAGGTAATGATGCAGGGCGGATTTCCATTGCCCCGCCCGGATGGCCTCGGCCACGCTCGGGATAGCGGCGCAGATACCAGTCGGGATCGAAATAGAGCGAGGTCCGCAACTCCGGCGCGCCTGTCTCGATCCGCGTGAGGTAATGCTGGAAGACGCCGGACATGCGGATCGCGCGCACGTCGGCGGGATCGAAATGACCGAGATAGACCGCCGGGTCGAACAACGGGTGGCCGGACCGGTCTTCCTCGACGCCGTGGCGGAGGTAATGATCGTAACCATTGGCGATCTCGGCTTCGGCCAGGATCTCGTTTGTCAGGTCGGGGTAGCGATTGCGGTAGCCGATCTCCTCGAACAGCCAGTGCGGGGCGCGGTCGAGGCAACCGCGGCGGCAATAGGAATCGAAGGCCGACGCATAGTTTCCCTGGGCGATGCCGGCGGCGACACCGCGGTAGCGGCCGCGGTGCCAGGCTTCGTCGAACAGGCGGTTGGGCGAATGGCCCAGCGCCTGTCCGGTTTCGAGGTAGCAGGCCAGCACCGCCGCCGGATCGCCGTCCGGCACGTCCGGGTAGGCCGTGCGATACCAGTCGGGATCGAACGCCGCCCAGGCGACGGGCGGTTTCGCCGGGAAGCCGCAGCACCTCCCGAGCGGGACGATCCAGCGGCCACATGGTTACATGCGCCGGGTAACGTGCAGCACCCCGGATGCCTGCAGTTCGGCGATCTCGGCTTCCGTGTATCCGTGCTGGGCCAGAACCTCGGCGCCATGCTGGGCGAAGTTCGGCGGCGGACGGCGGGTGCCGCCCTGGGTGCGGCTGAACTTGATCGGCGTGCCGATGCCTTTGTACCAGTCGAGTTCGGTCACCATCTCGCGATGCGCGGTGTGCGGCGCGGCGGTCGCCTGATCGACCGGCAGGACCGGACCGGCGGGGACACCGTTGCGGATCAGCCGCAAGCGCCAGTTCGTTGCCGTCCTGATCGGCGAAGGCGGCGGCCAGAGCCATCGGTCAGCGCGACGCGGTTGACGTTGCGTTCGCCGTTGTTGGCGAAGCGCGGATCGTCGGCCAGTGTCCGGCCGGCCGACCAGTTCGCACAGTTTGCGGAATTGCCCGTTATTGCCGCTGGCGATGAAGATGTCGCAGGTCCGGGTCGGGTATTTGTCGTAGGGCACCAGGTTCGGATGCGGATTGCCGGTGCCGGCCGGGCGCTTGCCGTTGAGGAAGTAGTTCGCCGCCTGCGGATGCAGCAGCGCCATGCCGCAATCGTACAGCGTCATGTCCAGATACTGGCCCTGGCCCGAATGTCTCGCGCTCATGCAGCGCCATCAGGATGCCGATGGCGGAATAGAGGCCGGTGCCCATGTCGACGATCGCGGTGCCCAGCCGCATCGGGCCGGTGGTCGCGTCGCCGTTGACGCTCATCAGCCCGGTCATCGCCTGCAGGATCGCGTCGTAGCCGGGCAGGCCGCCCAGCGGCCCGTCGCCGCCGAAGCCGGAGATGCGGCAATGGATCAGGCCGGGGAAACGCTTGCGACAGCACCTCCTCGTAGCCGAGGCCCCATTTCTCCATGACGCCGGGCTTGAAGTTCTCGATCAGGACGTCGGCGTCTTCCAGCAGCCGCAGCAGGATGGCCTGGCCTTCCGGCTTGCGCAGATCGAGCGCGATCGCGCGCTTGTTGCGGTTGACGCCGATGAAATAGCTGGCGTCGCCTTCGTGGAACGGCGGGCCCCAGTCGCGCACCTCGTCGCCCTGCGGCGGCTCGATCTTGATCACGTCGGCGCCGTGGTCCGACAGGATCATCGTGCAGTACGGACCGCCGAGCACGCGGGTCAGGTCGATGACCTTCAGGCCGGCCAGGGCGCCGGCGGTTTTCGCCAGGCCCTTGCCGGCGGAAACGGGTGGCACGGCGGCGTTCATCGGATTGTCGTCTCCGTTCTGGCGTCATCGGCGTCATCGTGATTCTGCGGTGCGGAGGGCCGGTTCGTTACGCCGGCCGTCCTAGCCGCAGCGCCTTCGACCAGCGCTTCCGCGCTGCGTCCGTTGGCGATGGTGGCGGACCGGCCGTCCCAGTGGATGCCGTTCACCCGCGCGAAGGCATGGTCGGCTGGGATAGTCGTAGCACTGCGATGTTGGCATGGCCCTTCGCCGCGGCGGCGACCTCTGGCGCGCCCTCGGCGGGGAAGAACTCGTCCTTGTCGGCGATATGCACGACCAGCGGCTTTGTCACCTTCGACAGGTCGCCCAGCAGGCCGTCCAGTCCGACGCCGTAATAGGAGATGTTGACGTCCGCGTCCGACTGTTCCGCCATCATGAAGGCGAGCCGACCGCCCAGGCAGTAGCCCATCGTGCGCGACCTTGCCGTTACTGCCGGGCATCGTCCGGGCGGCGGCGACGGTGGCCTTGCAGGTCCTCGATGCCCTTGTCCTGGTCGAAGGTCTGGAACAGCTCGAAGGCGCGCTTCCACTCGGCTTCGGACTTGTCGGTGATGTCGATGCCGGGTTCGATGCGCCAGAACAGGTCCGGGACAGACGGCGATGAAGCCCAGGTCGGCCACCCAGGCGGCGATGTCGCGCATGGCCTGGTTCACGCCGAAGATTTCCTGGATCAGGACGACGACGCCGGCAGGAGCGGATTTCGGCTCCGCGACATAGGCGCTGAAGCGTCCGCCGCCGTCGGTCGCGGCGATGGTCAGGTTGGGCATAGTTCGGTCCCCCGTTATGATCGACCGAACCAGGATACTCCCTCTCCGCCGGCCTCGGAAGCAGGTGCCGGCGGAGGGGGATCAGAGGGTCAGGCGATGATGGCGCCGTGGGCGAACAGGTTCTGCGCGCTCAGGTTATGGACGAACTGCATGTCCAGTATCTCGGTGCCCGCGGTCTGCACGTGGCCGGTCGCACTGAACATGACATGCGTGCCGTCCGCCTCATCGGCCAGGGCGACGTCCTCGGCGATGTTGCCAGGGGAGGCAGGATTGCAGCTGCGCGCGGACTTCTAGAAGGTGCCAGCGGTCCGCCCGTCCCAAAACGAGTCAAGAGGTCGGGCGGCTGGTATAAGACGGCACATGCGGATTCTGTTCATTCATCAAAACATGCCCGGCCAGTTCCTGCACCTCATCCAGCGCCTGGCGCGTGAGGGTCAGCACCAGATCGCCTGCATCGGTCGCCGCTCGGATTTTGCCCCACAGGGTGTCGGGCGGGTTGTCTATACACTGCCGCCCCCGGCCATTGAGCTGAACCTGTTCATCTCGCCGCTGGAAATGGCAGCACGCCATGGCGTTCAGGTCGTCCGCGCCTGTGAGGCATTGATCAAGAACGGCTACCGGCCCGACCTGATCGTTGCCCATCCGGGCTGGGGTGAATCCCTCTACGTCAAGGACGTTTACCCCGACGTCCCCGTGCTCCTTTACTGCGAGTATTTCTACCATGCCTTCGGGGCGGACGTGAATTTCGATCCCGCCGACCAGCAGGACCTGATGGCGAACTGCGTCACCCGCACGCGCAACGCGCATCTGCTGCTGGCGCTCGAGTCCGCAGACTGGGGCTATAGCCCGACCGCTTGGCAGCGCGCGCAGCACCCCGCCGCGTTCCGACCCCGCATCTCCGTCGCCTTCGACGGCATCGACACCGACGCCGCTCGGCCCGACCGCGAGGCCAGCCTCACGCTGCCGAACGGGCAGACGCTGCGCGCGGGGGATGAGGTCGTGACCTATGTCGCCCGCGGGCTGGAACCGTATCGCGGCTTTCCCGCCTTCATGCGCGCCCTGCCGGAGATCCTGCGGCGGCGGCCGGAAGCCCGGATCGTCATCGCCGGCGGGGACGAAACGTTCTATGGCAAGCCGCCCCCAGGCGGCGGCAATCGTGGCGGGAGGTCCTGCAGAGACCGAGCTGTCACTGGATTGGGGACGCGTGCATTTCCTGGGGCGGATCGGGCGAAGCGATTACCTGCGGCTGCTGCAGGTCTCGGCGGCGCATGTCTACCTGACGGTGCCGTTCGTGCTGTCCTGGTCGATGCTGGAGGCGATGTCGGCCGGCTGCCTCGTGATCGGATCGGCGACACCGCCGGTGCAGGAGGTGATCGAGGACGAACGGAACGGGCTGCTGGTCGACTTCTTCTCCTCCGAGGCGATCGCCGACCGCGTCACCGAGGCGCTGGCGCATCCCGACGCGTTCAAGGAGATCCGCCAGGCCGCCCGATGGACGGCACTGAGCGGCTAGGCCTGGACCTCTGCCTACCGCGGCAGATCCGCCTGCTGGAGGCGGTCGCGGCAGGGAAGAGCCCGGAGCCCGTAGACCGCTCACATCGTCGCGCCGAGCACCCAGGGGGCGAACTCGGCGGCACCGAAGTCGAATTGCTCGCTCTTGGTCCGCTCGCCCGAGGCGACGCGCAGCATCAGATCGAAGATGCGCTGCGCCGGCTTGCTGCACGGTCTCGTCGCCGTCGAGGACCGTGCCGCAATTGACGTCCATGTCGTCCTCGATGTGGCGGAACATCGGCGTGTTGGTCGCCAGCTTGATCGAGGGCGCGGGCTTGCAGCCGAAGACGCTGCCGCGGCCGGTGGTGAAGCACACCAGGTTGGCGCCGCCGGCGACCTGGCCGGTGGCGGCGACCGGGTCGTAGCCGGGCGTGTCCATGAAGACGAAGCCGCGCGCCTTGACTTCCTCGGCGTATTGGATGACGTCGACCAGGTTGGTGGTGCCGGCTTTCGCCATCGCACCGAGGGATTTCTCCAGGATCGTCGTCAGGCCGCCGGCCTTGTTGCCGGGCGAGGGGTTGGCGTTCATCTCGGCGTTTTCGCGCTTCGTGTAGTCCTCCCACCAATGCATCAGGGCGACCAGCTTCTCGCCCACCTCGGGGGAGACGGCGCGGCGGGTCAGCAGGTGTTCCGCGCCGTAGGTTTCCGGCGTTTCCGACAGGATGACGGTGCCGCCGTGGCGCACCACCAGATCGCTCGCCGCGCCGAGGGCGGGGTTGGCGGATACGCCGGAATAACCGTCCGACCCGCCGCATTGCAGCGCGATCGTCAGTTCCGAGGCCGGCACCGTCTCGCGCCTGACGTCATTCGCCTCGGCCAGCACGCTTTTGACGAAGTCGACACCGGCGGCGACGGTCTTGCGGCTGCCGCCCATGGTCTGGATGTCCATCGCCCGCAGCCGGCCGGCGAGGCGCTGCTCCTCCATCAACCCGCCGATCTGGTTCACCTCGCAGCCCAGGCCGAGGACGATGACGTGGGAGAAGTTCGGATGCCGCGCGTAGCCGGCGAGTGTGCGGCGCAGCAGGCGCAGCGGCTCGTCCTGGGTCATGCCGCAGCCGGTCTTGTGGGTCAGCGCGACGACGCCGTCGACGTTCGGATAGTCGGCGAGCGGGTCGTGCGCCGGTGAACGGGTTGCGGCGGAACATGTCGGCGACGACGCTGGCGACATGGGCGGAGCAGTTCACGCTGGTCAGGATGCCGATGTAGTTGCGCGTCGCGACCCGGCCGTCGGGGCGGCGGATGCCCTGGAACGTGGCCTGCGGGCGTGATGAAATCGGTCGGTTTCGCATCGACGCCGTAGGCGTAGTCCTTGGCGAAGTCGCCCATTTCGCAGTTCTGGACGTGGACGTGCTCACCGAGGCCGATGGCGGCGGAGGCGAAGCCGATGATCTGGCCGTAGCGGCGGATCGCCTCGTTCGGCTGGATCGGCCGGACGCAGACCTTGTGCCCGGCCGGAATGCGCTGGGTCGCCGCGAGGTTCTCGCCGATCGGACGCGCCCGGCAGCAGCGTGGCGCGGGCGATGACCACGTTGTCGTCGGGTGCAGGCGGATGACGGGCGGTGGGGCCATGACGGTTTCCTCCAGCTTAGGCGGCGCATGCTACAGCGTCGTTGGCCCGGCGGGCAAAACATACCGCCCGGTCTTGCAGCGGCGGCTGCCTGCAGGCAAAGTCTCCAGATCGCCGGCAGGCTTCAGTAGCTTGCCGGAAAACTCGGCCAGCATCTTGGCGCCGGGTCCGGCGGGTCACGCTCACCATGGCTGTGGCGGGTGACCCGGTCGTCTTATGGACCCCTCACTACCAGCGTCATCCATCGTCCCTGCGGCAACATCCGCTCCAGCCGCAGCCCTTGCCGTCGGTGCGCCGCCAGCACCCAACGGGCCTGGGAGGCGAGCAGCCCGGCCAGGATCGCCGTCCCGCCCGGTGCCAGGTTCAACGCCAGGTCCTTCGCCATCAGGCAAAGCGGCCGAGCCAGGATGTTGGCGAACACGAGGTCGTAGGGCCCGCTGCCGCGCACGAACGGATCGCGCCAGCCATCCGCCAGCCGAGCATGGACGAGGTGAGCGACGCCGTTCAGTTCGGCGTTCTCACGGGTGACGCGGACGGCCCAGGGCTCGATATCCGTGGCCAGGACGGGGACGTGCAGCAGCTTCGCGGCGGCCATCGCCAGGATGCCGGATCCCGTGCCCATATCCAGGATGCGGCGCGGCCGGCGGCGGGCGGCGGTTTCCAGCGCAACGAGGCAGCCGCGGGTCGATCCGTGCTCGCCTGTCCCGAACGCCAGGCCGGCATCGAGCGTCAGGGTGATTCGGTTCGGCGTCTCGGGTCCGGTCAGGTGGGTGCCGCGCACGGCGAAGCGGCGGCCGATGAACTGTTCGGGGAACGAGGCATAGGTGCGGGCGAGCCAGCCATCGACCTCGGTCGGTTCGCGTTCCAGGGTGGCGGGGACGCCGCTGACGAGTGCCGCCAAGGCAACGGCGGCGGCGAGTTCGGCGTCTTTCACGCCAACCTGCTTGACGCCTTCGACCCGCCAGATGCCGGTGTCATGGTCACGGAAGAAGCCGACGGTCTCGCAGGCGGTGGCTAAGGCGGCTTCATAGGCTTCGAGGCCGTCCTCTTGGATGGTGACCCAGACGGTTTCCAGAGGGATGGCGTGGCGTGGCATGAACAAGGGTCCGTGGTGGTGTCGTTGGCGGCGGGTCGGCGTGCGGTGTGACGGGTGGGCGTGGCGCTATAGCGGCTTTCGGAGGCCGTGCCAAAGCGGGGGACCATCCTGCGTTCATTCGCGGTGTATTCGGAGCCGGACTTGGAAACGAAGCTCGATCGACATTACGTCGCGGCAGTCACGGGTTGTTCTTCGACGATCGAGAGTTGCCGGGATTGCCGGGGTGCGCTTGGAGGCAAAGGGAATGATGTAGATTGACCACATCGTCGACCGGCATGATCCGATCAAGGACATAGAGCCGCACGGTCCCCTACGGCGGCATGTCACCGACACGACGCGGACGCAGATACGTATCGAGGCTACCGCGTAGGACCACAGCGATGTCTCAGGCAATCGCCTTACAATCTGATCCGTCAGGCGTTGATCGAACGGAAGCACATTACCTGCGTTTACGGAACGGAGGGCTCCGTTGAGGATGCTGTCCTCATACGATTGGCAATACCAATGGCGTACCAAGGGTATTTACGATTCCAATTCTGCGGGAGACTCATCCAGTGGGCCGCTTGCTGGGGGCGAATGACGCTGCATGGACATCACAGGGCGTCATCAAGCATGGGGGCCAATGTCGATGCTGAGTGGTAGGGTCCATGACATACCTCACAAACGTACAGGCCGGTTATCACAGCCACATATGGCGCGGCCTCGCCGCAGCGCCAACCGGCGTATTACGATATACTCACCGTTCCCTCCTTCGATTAAACTGGGCACGGAAGCGAAAACGGTGCCACGGATGACTGTAGTGAACCGGCGTATTGCATCTGGCCCGGTGATCTTTGCGTCAGGGCGGCGCTGCTACCGAAACCGAGACCATCTGCGTTCATCCGCGTTCATCTGCGGTTAATTTTTTCTCCCTAAAAGCGAACACGGTTGTGTCGATTCGAAGAAGGAATCAACCGCAGATGAACGCGGATGAACGCAGATCGATGATTACGCGACAAATCCGATGAATTTCGACCGCCTCTGGCATAACGATATCTCGGAGCGGGTCATCGGATGCGCGTTTACGGTCTCCAACGCCTTGGGCTGCTGGCTTCCTCGAAAAAGTCTACGAAAACGCTCTGGTGCATGAGTTGCGGAAGGCTGGATTTCAGGATTGCGCAGCAGTCTGGCCGCGACGGTGACGTACGACGATGTTGTCGTTGGCAACTATGTCGTCGATATCGTTGTCGAGAATACCGTTCTCCTGGAGATCAAGGCTGTCCGGGCACTGGACAAGGTTCATGAAGCGCAATGCCTCAACTATCTACGAGCAACCGGCCTGAAGCTGTGCCTGTTGCTCAACTTCGGCACTTCGAAGGTTGAAGTCCGGCGCTTTGCCAATCGTCTGTGATGCCGACGGGCGGATACGCAACCGGGCACCAGCCCACACGATTTACGGATCAGCTAAGCCCGCTCCACGAAACGGTCCAGCACGCGCTTCTCGCCGGCCTTTTCGAATGTGATGTCCAGCCGGTCGTCCTCCGCCGCCTTCACGGTGCCGTAGCCGAATTTCTGGTGGAACACCCGCGCGCCGACCGGGATCGCGTCCGCGCGCGCGGGCCGCGCGGGCTGCTCCCACACCTCGATCACCTGCGGCGCGTCGGGCAACCAGCGGAAACTGGCCGGAGAACGCCGTCGCCGCCGCGATCCGCTGCGTCCCGTGCCATGCGGCGGAACCGATCGTCTCCACATGCGCATCCGGCAGTTCCTCCAGGAACCGGCTCGGGATACTGGTCTGCCAGTTGGCATAGATCCGGCGGTTCGCGGCATGGCTGACGATCGCCCGCCGCCGCGCGCGGGTCAGGCCGACATAGGCGAGGCGGCGTTCCTCCTCCAGGCCCTTGTCGCCGCTTTCGTCCAGCGAGCGCTGGTTCGGGAAAATCCCTTCCTCCCAGCCCGGCAGGAATACCGTGTCGAATTCCAGTCCCTTGGCGCCGTGCAGCGTCATCAGACTGACCCGGTCGCCGTCAGCTGCGTTCCTCGTTCTCCATCACCAGCGCGACGTGATCGAGGAACCCGGCCAGCGTTTCGAAATCCGCCAGCGCGCGCACCAGTTCCTTCAGGTTCTCCAGCCGCCCCGGCGCTTCGGGGGATTTGTCCTGCTTCCACATCTCGGTGTAGCCGCTTTCGTCCAGCATCGTGGCGACGGTGACGACGTGGCCGTCCGCTCCAGCATGCGCGCGCCAACGGCCGAAGCCGCGCAACAGCGCGTCCGATGCTCTCCCGCACGCGCCCTTCAGCCCGCCGTCTCGACCAGATCGCGCCGCGGCGCCGAGCAGCGGCATGCCGCTGCGCCGCGCAGTTTCGTGCATCGTGCGCAGGCCACGTCGCCGACGCCGCGGCGCGGGACGTTGACGATGCGCTCGAACGCCAGGTCGTCCGCCGGCTGCACCATCAGCGCGCATGTAGGCGATGGCGTCGCGGATCTCCTGCGCGCTCGTAGAAGCGCAGGCCGCCGACGACGCGATAGGGGACGCCGAGGGTGATCAGCCGCTCCTCGAACGCGCGGGTCTGAAAGCCGGCGCGGACCAGGACGGCGATCTCCGCCAGCGGATGGCCGTCGCGGCGCAGCGTCTCGATGCGGTCGCCGACCATGCGGGCTTCCTCGTCGGAATCCCACAAGCCCGACGACCGAGACCTTCTCGCCGCTCTGCGCATCGCGCCGGCCCGGGCGCAGCGTCTTGCCCAGTCGGCCCTCGTTGTGCGCGATCAGCGCCGAGGCGGCGGCGAGGATCGGCGCGGTGGAGCGGTAGTTCGACTTCCAGCCGGACGATCTTGCGCGCCCTCGAAGTCCTTCTCGAAGCGCAGGATGTTTTCCACCTCCGCGCCGCGCCAGGAATAGATCGACTGGTCGTCGTCGCCGACGCAGCAGATGTTCCGGTGCGCCTGCGCGAGCAGCCGCAGCCAGAGATACTGCACCAGGTTGGTGTCCTGGTATTCGTCCACCAGGATGTAGCGGAAACGTGCGATGGTATTGCGCCAGGATGTCCGGCTGGGTGCGCAGGATTTCGGTCATGTGCAGCATCAGGTCGCCGAAATCGGCGGCGTTCAGCGCGCGCAGCCGCGCCTGATAGGCGGCGTAGAGCTCGCGCGCGCGGCCGTCGGCGAAGTCGGTGTCCTCGTGCGGCGTGACGCGGGCCGGCGTCAGGCCGCGGTCCTTCCAGCGCTGGATCACCGCCATCAGCGCCGGCGGCGTCCAGCGCTTGGTGTCGATCCGCTCGGCCTCCATGACCTGCTTCAGCAGGCGAAGCTGGTCGTCGGCGTCCAGGATGGTGAAGTTGCGACGACAGTCCGACATGTTCGGCGTGGCGGCGCAGCATGCGGGCGCACAGGGCGTGGAACGTGCCGAGCCAGAGGCCCTTCCGCCGGTTGGCCGAGGATGGCGGCGACGCGTTCGCGCATCTCGCGCGCCGCCTTGTTGGTGAAGGTGACGGCCAGGACCTGGTTGGGGAAGGCGCGCCTGGTCAGCAGGATATGGGCGAAGCGGGTGGTCAGCACGCGGGTCTTGCCGGTGCCGGCGCCGGCCAGCACCAGCAGCGGGCCATCGACGGTTTCGACGGCGGCGCGCTGTTCGGCGTTCAGGCGGGCGAGGTAGTCGGAATTTGGGGTAAGGTCAGATGGCACATGGATAGATATATGCCACGGCGGTCAGATAGGGAACGCCATCCGCGGGCGAACCGCTTGGGCAATGTCTTGTCCGGCGGAGGCTCCTCGATGGGTTCGGCGCCTCGAAAAATTCATGGTTCCGGAACGAAACCCTCCAGCGCCTGGAGCAGCCGGCTGATATAGGGGCGGTAGTGCTTCCACTTACCGACGGACGTTGCATACAAAGGCTGACGGACCTGCCACGCGCTCGCGGTCATTACGGTTCGTTCTGTCTCGTGGAATGAAAGGCAACGGTCGTCCCAGGGAACGCCCAGGAATTCAACCAGGCGCCGGCTCTCTGGTTCGAGATGGGCCACGAGTTTCTCGTAATTGACGGTCAGGAATTGTCGGGGCAGAACCTTGTTCCAATGGTCGACAAGCCGGCTGATTTGCTTCGCTCGGTTAGCACAATCCTCCAGCGTATCGGTCCAGGTCAGGCGCGCGTCGAAGAAGTTCTGGAAATAGCAGGACAAACACACGTCGCGCAGATCACGCTCTGTAACGATGATGCGCGCGTTGGGAAACAGAAGAAGGATATGCCCAAGCCACAGCACGTTATCCGGCATCTTGTTGATGACGCGCACCGCATCACCTCCTCGCTGCCGCAGCGTCTGCAGCAGCGCTTCGGCCTGCCCCTTCAGCAGCGTGGGATCGAGCGATTCCGGCTGCCGTGCAGACCGGCCATCCTGCTCTGTGCCGAAAATGCCCGCCAGATCCTCGCGCTCTCCTTCCCCGAATATCTGAGGGTGGCTCGCCGCTATCTGCTCGATGAGGCTCGTGCCTGATCTCGGCATGCCGACGATGAAGGCTGGAAGCTCCGACGGATTGCCGAGGCGCTCCGCCAACCTGAACGTCTCGGGCTGGAAGGTCCTGATGCTCCAGTCGACAAAATCCCGCAGCGATTTAAGTCGGGCTTTAGCGTCCACGTTGGGACGGAAGGTGCGGGCCATTTCGTTAGCTTCCCGAAAGGCCGCGAACGCGCCGCCATAGTCTCCTTGTTTGTCCAATTCCGTTGCGAGAGCAAACGCCGCCGCAATCCGGCTTTCGGGCGTCATCGTTGCCCGCCCCTTCAATGCGCTGGAGCGACTTACGAGCGCATCGGCTTCCGTGCCTTGGCCGCATTGCACAAGCCCAAAATATGCCTCACCCGAATCGGGTTCGAGTACGAGAGAACGCCGATAAGCGTCGGCTGCCTCTTTGAATTTGCCCATGACCAGGTGGCAGTTCGCCAGCAGCAACAAGAGTTCCAAGCTGTTTGGATAATTCTCCAGGGTCGACTGACAGATATCCGCCGCAGCCTGCAGATTCTGGGACCGGAAGTATAGCCACGCCAGTTGATAGAGAGGCAGCGGGGCATCCGGAAACCGTTCAATGATGCTGCTCTGGAAATCGATCGCTTCCTGGAACCTACCCTGATTTACGAGGGTTTCTGTAAGCCCATGCAAGACTTCGGACGTATTCGGCGCGAGCGCAACCGCCTTTCGCCAGTAGACTTCAGCGTCTCGGTTTTTTTGCATCGCCGCCAGGATCGTTGCAACCGCAAACAATACCGGCACTGCGTCGGGCGCCTCGCGCATCGCGGCTTCGGCGACACGTAATCCCTGCTCTGCCCTTCCCGCGGCGAGGAGAGCTTGCGCCATTTCCGCCTTCGCCTCGATCGACGAAGGAGCCAGGGAAATGGCCTTCTGCGCGGACAGCATCGCCTCAGCGCCTTGACCCAACGACCGATACGCACGCGCCAACTCGATCTGAGCCGGAGCAAAGTTTGGCTTCAGCTCTACCGATTTTTTCAGATGCCCCACCGCCTCGCCCGCATGACCGAGCTGCAAGGCGAGCAGGCCCCAAAGGTGTAGCGCCTGAGCATCGGACGGATCGCGATCGAGCTGTGCCCGATATATGCAAGCAGCCTCTTCGTAACGGCCACGGAACTGATGCAGAGCTCCCATCCGCAAGGCAACGCTCGGGTCAGCCAGCATGACATCCCAGTCCTCGGGCTCAGGGTCTCCCGTAAGGCCGAGCAGCGAAAGCAGAAGCGGGGCCAGATGTTTCCGATAATGTCGCCAACGGCCAACCGAGGTTTGATAGATTGGTTGGCGCACCTGCCAGACGCTGGCGGTTAGGACAGGACGTTGTTTCTCATGAAATGACAGGCATGCTGGATCCCAGGGCAAGCCCACGTATTCGAGCAGGCGGCGGCTTTGGCCTTCGAGATCCGCAACCAGCTCTTCATATTTTACCTCGAGCATTTCGATCGGCAGGACGCGCTTCCAGTGCGCTATGAGGCGATCGATCTCCCACGCGCGCTCTCCGCAATCCGCAAGGTCCGCAGCCCATGGCATGGAGGGGCTGAACTGCTGGAAAAATGTAGATAGACACGTGTCCCTTGGGTCCCGTTGGCACAGGATGATTTTTGCCTTGGGAAACAGGATCGCGATGTGACCGAGCAGAAAAATATTGTCCGGCATCTTGTCGGTGACGCGAAGGGCGCCGGCACTCATTGCCGCCAGTTGCTGGATATGCTCCGCCGCAACGGACCGGATCGTGGCCGTATTCCACTCACTCGGGGATGCGGGCTCCGTGCCATGGTTGAGCTTGAGGGCAAGTTGGTGGATGTCGGTACGTTCGCCCAAACCGAACACGCTCGGATGGCTGGCCAGGATTTGCTCGACAAGCGTCGTTCCCGACCGTGGCATGCCCACGATGAACACGGGTTGGTCGGAGGGATCGCCTGTCCCTTCCAGCGCCTGGAACAGCGCCTTGCGAAAGTTACGTTGAGTCCAATCGACCTGCTCGTGAAGCTGGTCCCCGTTGAACGCCTCCGCAGACCGATGGATAGCGTGGCGCGCAAGTGTGTTGGCAAGTTGATAAGCCTCGAAGGCCTGATCGAATGCGCCGAACTGATCGTATATCCGCCCGAGGGCGAAGCCCGCGGCGATCCTTTCGCCGTCTCCTTCCGCAGGGTTCGCAAGGATTGATTGCAATCGCGCCAGATCTTCCGCAGTCGCATCATGCCCGATCAGGGCAAGGTCGCGCCATGCTTCTGCGGATTTCGGGTTCAGAGCCACGGCACGCCTGAGACAATCCTCGGCTTCTTGGAATTGGCCGAGGGACGCGAGATTGGCCCCCAGCAGCACCCAGACTTCGGTCCGTTTGTCGTCCAGGGCCAGTGCCGCGCGGCACGCAGCAGCGGACGCTCCGGCGTCGAGCTTATGCCGATAGCTGAAGGCCAGTGCGGCATGCGCATCGGCACGTTTCGGTGCGCCCTCGACCGCCTGACTGTGCCGGCTAACCGCCCCGTCCAGGTCGCCGAGTTGGATCGCTGCCATTCCCGCACCGAGGAAAGCATCGATCTGGCCCCCATCGATCGCGATCGCGCCTTCGAAATAAGTCAACGCGTCCTTTGGCACCCCCTGATCGAGCCGTGCTCTACCAAGGCCAACGAGAAAGCTCGCCTTCTCCACGCCCAGCCGTTCGCCTTGGCGGAAGCTTTCCTCCGCTTCGAGTGGCACCTTCAGGTCGAGCAATGCATTGCCGAGTTGCAAGTGCGCTTCGTGCAGTTCCGGATCAAGCGAGATTGCTTTGCGGGCGGCATCTGCCGCCTCCTGAGCTAACCCCATCGCCCGTTTGAGCCGGGCAAGGTTCGTTAACGCCTCGGGGAATTCAGGATCGATTGAAAGGGCCCGGGAAAGGCATGTCTGTGACGCGTCGAATTGTTTCACGTCCTGAAGCAGCAATCCCAGCAGATTGAGGGCGTCCAGGTCATCGGGTTCCTGGTCGAGGATATCCCTGTATTTGCGCTCCGCGTCTTCAAGCCTGCCGGCGAGATGATCCGCGATCGCAAGATCCAAATTTGTCATTTGATGTGGCGTGTGGGTTGAAGGGGGACGCGACCCGTTGTCCCGGAGCGTTTGTCACCTAAACACTTTTACGTTCCTGCCACAATGAGGAACGTGATTCGAAACCAAGTTGCGCCGCCGCCGGCGCTTGAAATGACGTGCTTCCCTTTTTGGGAGGCCAAGGTCGTTGAGGGCGGGACGATTGTCTGCATGGCCTAGAAAACGATTTGGACCGCCTTAGCGGTCCAAATCAACCAGGCCGACTGAAACTTTTCTGAGTTAGTTCTTGCTGGCGCGACGGCGGCGCAGGACACCCATGCCGACAAGGCCTGCGCCCAGCACGGCCATGGAGGCAGGCTCAGGAGCCGTCACGACGAAGTTGTAGGTGATGGTGATGTTGGGCGTCGCCACCGTGGTCAGATTGGTCTGGATATTGTTACCGCCGCCAGTGAAGGTCGTTGTAGCCTTGCCGATGAAGTCAACAAGGAAGGTGCCGGGTCCAACGAACGAGGCCAGGTTTGCACCGCCCGTGATCGTCTTTTTGCTGGAAGAGAACGTTGTGCCGAAGTTATACGCCGTCGAGGCACCCGCGAGCAGGGTATATGTGGTCGGCTTGAAGAGCCCAGACGCGAACAGGCTGGGCAGCGAGGTGGGAGCGCCAGTTCCCCCTACCAGGCTCAGATTCAGGCCAGCCTGGAACGTGAAGATCTGCGTGCCGTCGGCAGTGTTGTGGAGTGAGCCGTTGGAAGCGAAACTGGCGCTCTCCGAAATGACAACGGAAGCAAGCTGCTGGCCGGGACCCGCCGTAAATTTGTCGACCGTCACGGCCAGATTGGAGAAGTCCGTCTTCGTCGTCGCCGCCGTGACGGTCTCGGAGCAAACCCCAGGGGTGCAGGTCAGGGTCGCGTTTGCCGCTTCCGGCATAGCCAGGATCGCGAGGCTGCCCATCGCCAATGAGCTAACGGACGATAAAAGGGAAAACTTCATGTCTCAAGTTCCAGTCGAATTGGTGCCTGCGCCTAGATCAGCAAACACCGTGCCAAGGAAAAATATCGTGACACTTCAATATGATACACGAAATTCGGCAATTCGCGGTCGCTGAGGTGTAAAGAATTCTTACAGCCCTTCCGAGCGTTCAGGCGAACCGCGCCTCACCCCCAGCACATGCGCTATGGCAAACGTCAAATCCGGCCGATTCAGTGTATAAAAGTGAAACTCGTCTACTCCATTGGCCTGAAGCAACCGAACTTGCTCAGCCGCGATCACAAGTCCCAACATTCGACGCGTTTCGGGATCGTCCTCCGTTCCCTCAAAAAGCTGAGTCATCCACGCAGGGATACTCGCGCCACACATGTCAGAAAATTTTACAGCCTGGGCAAAGTTGGAAACCGGCATGATCCCTGGCACGATCGGCGCCTTGATCCCGGCCGCCAGGCACAGATCCAGAAACCTCAGATACACAGACGTATCAAAGAAGTACTGCGTAATCGCCCGAGTCGCTCCGGCATCGAGCTTGCGCTTCAGATTGTCCAGATCCGCCACCGGACTCGACGCCGCCGGATGCACCTCGGGGTATGCCGCGACCGAAATGTCGAAATCGGCGATCTTCCGCAGCCCGTCCACCAGGTCCGCGGCATAGGCATAGCCCCCCGGATGCGGCACATATTCCTGTCCCGGCGGCGCATCGCCGCGCAGCGCGACGATGTGACGGACGCCCGCATCCCAGTACTGACGCGCAACCTCATCCACCGTCTCCCGCGTCGCACCCACGCAGGTCAGGTGCGCGGCCGGCACCAGCGACGTCTCCCGCAGCAGCCGGACCACCGTGGCATGCGTCCGCGCCTGCGTCGTTCCGCCCGCCCCATAGGTGACGGAGACAAAGTGCGGCTGCAGCGGCGCCAGGCGCTTGATGCAGGTCCATAGCTGCTGCTCCAGCCCTTCGGTGCGCGGCGGGAAGAATTCGAACGAGAGTTTCGGCGGCGGATGATTGGCCGAACGCGTAGGCAGACCTGTGAAGCGCGGGCCGGTCAGCCAGCGTTGCAGGGGAAACGACGATTTTGTGCCGGTGTCCATTGTTCCACGACCCATGGTCTACCAATCAACGCATTTTCGGGGCGGCGCAAGCCGGATCAGCCGCGCCGGCGCCCCACACTGCGGCACCCACACCCCCGCCCGAGCTTGATCCTTCCGACGCTTCACGGAAAACTCAGTCTCAGGGTGTTCCAATCCCATGCGAACGTGCCATTTGTAATCCCGCGGGTTGCGTGCCAAGTCCGCTCGGTACTGCCCTGGCCTGAGGAAGCTGATGCGATTTGACCGCCTACCCCGCCCGACTATTGCCGGAGCATCCCGGCGGCTCGCGCATCTGCTCGCGCTTGGCGTCTGTTTGGCAGGGTGCGCCACCAAGCCGCCCGCCAGCGACCCTGACGCGCTGGCGGATTACGAGCAGACCAACGATCCGCTGGAACCCACCAACCGGGTGTTCTACGCCGTCAATAACGGCCTGGACACGGTCATCCTTCGTCCGCTCGCCCTGGGCTACCGCTATGCGGTGCCGGCGCCGGTGCGCACCGGCGTGCACAATGTCCTGACCAATATCGGCACACCCGTCCAGCTTGCCAATGATATGCTGGAGGGTAAGCCGCGCCGGGCAGGCGACACCGTGATGCGCTTCCTCATCAACACCACCGTCGGCGTGGTCGGCATTTTCGACGTTGCGACGAAATGGGGCTATCCCAACCACGATGCCGATTTCGGCATGACCTTGGCCACCTGGGGCGTGCCGGAGGGACCGTTCCTGTTCCTGCCGGTTCTGGGTCCAAGCGATCCGCGCGACGCGGTCGGTTTCGGTGTCGACATCGCCCTCGATCCCTTTACCTGGGTAGGCAATCCGCACGACGGCACGCGGAAGGCCATCAATTGGGCGCGCTTCGGCCTCAACGCGATTGACAGCCGCGAACGGGTGGAGGACTCCCTCCAGCAAATCAAAAAGACCGCGCTTGATCCTTACGCGACCTTCCGCAGCCTGTACCGCCAGCATCGGCACGCGCAGATCGAACAACTGCGCAACGACAACCGCGCGACCGTTCCTGCCTGGTTCGCGCAACCCGCGGAGCAGCAGGCAAAATGAACGTTGACGATACCGGAGCCTCGAAAAGCATGATTCTCCGCCGCCAATTCCTGACGCTCGCCACCACGACGGCGCTGCTTTTATCCGGCCCTGACGCCTGGGCGCAAGGCAACGACAAGGCCACCGCCTTCATCAAGGCGACCGGCGATCGCCTGGTCGGAGTGGTCAACGGTGCTGGTTCCGCACAGGACAAGCGCGCGCAGATGACCCAGATCCTGGACGATGCGGTCGATGTGGACGGCATCGCCAAGTTCTGCCTCGGCCGCTTTTGGCGCACCGCCACCGCCGCCCAGCAAGACTCCTACGTCAAGCTCTTCCACCAGGTCCTGGTCAGCAACATCACCGCCAAGCTCGGCGAATATAAGGGCGTCACCTTCACCATGGGCCGAGCACGGACGGACGGCGAGAACGATGTGGTGTCGACGACGGTGGAGCGGCCGAATAATCCGCCGACAGCCGTGGATTGGGTGGTCGCCGACCTCAGCTCGAAGCCGAAGATCATCGACGTGGTGGCCGAGGGCACCTCACTGCGGCTGACCCAGCGTCAGGATTATGCGTCCTACCTGATGCATAACAACAACAGCGTCGATGCCCTGATCAGCGCGATGAAGAATCAGGTGGCCCAGAGCGGGTGATGCCAATGGGTCGCCTGAGCGGAGAAATTATCCCTGGTCGGAAGCGTTCGAGTTTTCGCACAGCCTGCTTCGCCGGCCATGACGAAGCGGCGGACCGCCGCCAGGTATGACGTCAGTCAGACGGGTTGACGGTATGCGCGCGGGGCTGGTGTGGCGTCCAAGGGCCGGCGAGGCTTTCGTACAGCACCATCGTGTAGCCTCGCTGCGTGAAGCAGTCGGCCTCCCGCATGCCGATCCCGCCCAGGATCATGCGGGAGCCGAAGTTGCTCTCCCGCGCAACGGCGACGATCCGGTCCAGGCCGGCCCTGTCGTGCCCGTAACGGAGCGCGGCCAGTGCCGCCTCCCGCGCCAGGCCGCGGCCCTGGGCATCCGGCCATAGCGCGAAGCGGAGCGCGACGCCGCGCCCGTCCGGCCGGTGCGACAGGCCAGTGATGCCAACCAGGCGACCGGCTTCGCGCACAGCCCAGATGCCGAAACCGTACTGCCCCCAGGCTGCACGTCTTCGGCGAGGTCGTCGACGGTCTGCAGCGGCATTGCGCACGCCACCCAGCATTACGGCAAAGACGGACGGGGCAGCCTTGATGGACCGCAGATCGGGCAGGTCGGCGCCGCCGACCGGGGTCATCACCAGACGCCCGGTCCGCAGGGTCCAGGCCGCATTCATGGCTTTTCCTGCGGATCGCGCGGGCAGATCAGTCGCGATAGCCTGGATCGGCCTGATCGAGTTGTCGAAGATACGCCGGCCACTCGGCCGACGCGCGCCCCTTGTCATGCTTTTCGTATTGCGCCGCGACATGCTCGCAGACATGCGCCGGAATTTCCAGCAGCTCGGCGCCGGTCGCTTCCATCTGCAACTGGATGCGCGCCGCGCGGACGAATTCCTTCATCAGCGAGAACGCCTCCCGCGCCGTTTCGCCCAACCGTGGTGATCCCATGATGCCGCATGATCAACGCCCGGTTTTTGCCCAAGGGCGGCGACGATGCGCTCGCGCTCGTCGAAACTGTCGGTCAGGCCTTCGTAGTCGTGGTAGCCGACCCGATTGTAAAAGCGCATGGCGTTCTGCGACAGCGGCCGCAGGCCGTGCTTCAGGCCGGACAGCGCGATGCCTTCCTCCGGATGGACATGGACCGAACAGTTGACGTCCGGGCGGCCTCGCAGCACGCCGCTGTGCAAGGTGAAGCCGGGCCGATTGACGCCGGACCGTTCGTCGAGATCGTCGTCCATGCTGACCTCGACGAGGTTCGAGGCTGTGACCTCGGTGTACAGAAGCTCATGCCGCTTGATCAGGAAGTGTCGCGGGTTGGACGGCAGCCGCATGGCGGCATGGTTGAAGATAACGTCGCCCCAGCCGTGCATGGCAAGCAGGCGATAGACCGCCGCAAGGTCGATCCGCGCCTGGATATCGGCATTCTGGATAGCGGCATTGGTGTCGGCGATCGCGTCCATCGGACGTCTCCAGCATATGACTTCATTGATAAAGGACCGGCCGTCCCCCCGCAATCGGCGGCGGTTTGCCAGGCTGCCGCCTGCGGCCTAACCTGTCGGCAAAACACGCAGAAAAACGATCCCAGGAGCGTCACCAGGAGCGTGCAATGAACGAGATCAGCCGGGTCGATTACGGTCCCGAGGAAGCCGCCATGCAAAGCCGGTATCCGTGACGACCTCAGCATCTAACAGCCGGGAGAACACCGCCATGCCGATCAAGAAAGGCTACAAGCAGCTCTCGACCGAGGCGAATGCCGAGATCGAGACCCTGACGGTGGAACAGGCCGTCGCCCTGCACGGCCGCCCCGACGTGGTGTTCGTCGACCTGCGCGACCCGCGGGAGATGGAACGCGAAGGCCGTATGCCGGGTGCCTTCGCCTGCACGCGGGGGATGCTGGAGTTCTGGATCGACCCGGAGAGTCCATACGCCAAGCCGGTCTTCACCGAGGACAAGCATTTCGTCTTCTTCTGCGCCGGCGGCTGGCGCTCCGCCCTGGCGGCAAAAACCGCGCAGGACATGGGGCTGGAGAAAGTCGCGCATGTGGAAGGCGGCTTCGGCGCCTGGAAAAAAGCCGGCGGCCCGATCGAAGCGGCGAAACCGAAGGTTTGATACCGCGAAAGCCACCCAAGATCACCCGTCGTGGCGGTGTGATGGCCCCGAACTACGTCCGGTCGCCTTGCCCCGACAGTAAATCAGTCGGCAGCCAGACCCGATCGATCCGCCAGGCGCCATGGTGCAGCGTCATCTCCATCCGGATCGGGTCCGTCTGACCCACCGTGACTGCAGGTCCACCAGGAAACTCGTCAGGCCGTCGAAGAACGCCCATCGGACATGGACATCGGCGCCCTTCAGCTCTGTCTGTGGCCGCTGCCCGTGGACCGCGCCACCTGCCGGCGAGCCGGTGGCCGCCAGCAATGCCTGCGGCGTCACGGCCTGATCGATCGAATTCGACGCGATCCCGCGCATGAACGAAGCCCCGAACGGCGGCAGGCTGCCGCATGTTTTCGGACCCGTATCCTCGACCACGAAGTCGCAGATATCCTCCTTGATCCCCTCTCGCACCGACGGCCAGTCGACCAAGACCTCCAGCGTCTTCGTATCTCCGCCCCGAATTGCGTCACCAATCCGATAGAGCGTGACGTAGGGGTACGCGCCGTAGGCGAGACCCACAGCCGCCAGCGTCGCAAGAATCGGCCCTCTGACACGCATTCGCCATTGCTCCTGCACTGCAGAGAAATCATAGCACGCTAACGCACCGCCTCGAACGGATTTCCGTCAGCTCTACTCCAAATCTATCAACAACTGGTTGATAAACCGCTAAACTCGGTCGGAGCGTACGGATGCGATCATAAACAGACCGATCCGTAATCCCCTCGGTGCCGAAGAGCAAGGACCCGGCTGTCCGGCGTCAACCCAAGCTGCGCACGAGCCGTTTCATCCGCCGCCGCGAGCGCAGCCCGCAAGCCCGGCCACGCCCGATTCACCGATGGAAAACCCAAGATCGGCCAGCCAGCGCAGAATTTCCGCCGCCGCCGCATCCGGAATCGCCATGAAGCCCGAGCCGCCCGCTCCAGTTCCTGCCAGGCCAGCAGGCTGGCTCGCCGCAGGCCAGCCCGGCCATCATCGTGTCGAGATCGCCGCCGACAACGGTCGGCGCACCGGCCCGCGCGCTCGCCAAAAGGCAGGCGGCGCGGTCCGGCTCGACCACGATCAGCAGTCGGCGCCGGATGAAACCGCGCCCGCATCTGCACCGAGACCGCGGCCGCCGCACCGCCGACGCCGCCCTGGATGAACACATGCGTCGGCGGCGGACCGGTCCACTGATCGGCCGCCTCGTCCGCCATCAGCCGGTAGCCCTGCATGATCGTCGCGCGGCACCTCGGTGTAGCCGGGCCACGACGTGTCGGACACGACGAACCAGCCATTCGCCTCCGCCTGTCGCGCCGCCTCGCGCACCGCGTCGTCGTAGGTGCCGCGGACACGCGACGCACCTCGGCGCCGTAGCGCGCGATCGCGTCCACCCGGCCCTGGCTGACGCGTTTCGTGCACGAAGATCACGCAGCGGCAGTGGAAGCGCTGCGCGCCCCAGGCGACGGCGCGGCCGTGATTGCCGTCGGTCGCGCAGGTGACGGTGATCGCTTGGTCACGCGCGCGTTCGGCCGCCGCGCAGATCGTGCCGACGCGCATCGGCGCCACGCCCGGCGGCCAATTCGAGCGCACCAGGCCACCGCATAGGCGCCGCCGAGCGCCTTGAAGCTGCCCAGGCCGAAGCGGGTCGCTTCGTCCTTCAGCCGGACGCCGCCACGCCGGCCGCTCGGCAGCGGCAGATCGCGCAGCGGCGTCGGCGCGTAGCCGGCCCACGCGGTGATCTCCGCCTTGGCGCGCCGGAAACCCGCCGTCCGGCAGCGACGCCGATCCCGGGCGCTGCCGAAGCGCGGATTGACGAACAGGCGGAAGGGCATCGGACCGATCATGCGCGCACGGTGGACCGCGGCGCCGCGCGGTGCAATCGTATCGCCGCAGCGATCGGAGGACGTATCATGAAGATTTCAATTCTGGGCGGCGGCGGCTTCCTCGGCCGCAAGATCGCCGCCCAGCTGGCGCAGCGACGGCACGCTGGGCGACCAGCCGATCACCGGCGCTGACGCTGTTCGATCATCGCCGCGCCGCCGAAGCCCGAGGCGCCATTCCCGGTCACCGCGCTCGCCGGCGACCTCGTCGACGCTGCCCGACGCCGCGATCCCGCCCGGCACCGACGTCGTCTTCCACCTCGCCGCGGTGGTCACCGCGCAGGCCGAGGCGGACTACGACCTCGGCCGCCGCGTCAATCTGCGCGGCACCGACGCGGTGGTCGATGCCTGCCGCCGCCTGGTCGCGCCGGCAAGCCGCCGCGCGTGGTGTTCACCAGTCTCGGTCGCCAGCTTCTGCGGCGGCCAGGACGCGGTGCTCGCCGACGATACGCGCCAGGTGCCCGGCCAACAGCTATGGCGCGCAGAAGGCGGCGGCCGAACTGATCCTGGCCGACGCGTCCCGCCGCGGCTTCCTCGACGCCGTGTCGCATCCGCCTGCCCACCGTCATCGTCCGCCCCGGCCGGCCCAACAGCGCCGCCAGTTCGTTCTTCTCCGCGCATCGTCCGCGAGCCGCTGCTCGGGCCTGCCAGCCGAACTGCCGGTGCCGGACGACTTCGCCGCCTGGGTGTGCAGCCCGCGCCGCGCGGTCGACTGGCTGCTGCACGCCGCCGCGATGGACACCAGCAGCGATGGGGCTCGACCGCAGCATCAATCCGCCCGGCATCAGCACCACGATCGCGCATCTGCTGCAGGCGCTGGACGAGGTGAAGCCCGGCGCGTCGGCGCTGGTCCGCCGCGTCGAGGACAAGGACGATCGCCGCCATCGTCGGCCTCTGGCCGCCGGCGTTCGAGCCGATGCGCGCCCGCACGCTGGGCTTTCGCCGCGCACGAACCGGTGGTCGAGGTGATCCGCGCCTTCGTCGAGGACGATCTGGAGGCAACCGCGCGCGGAGCGCGGGCTGCCGAACGCATCTCGCTGGATCGCGCGGTCAGATATTTTACCACACTCAGTGGCAAATACGGCATCGATAGCGGTTGATCCTGCGGCGCGCAGGTTCCAAGAATGCGCCTTGTCTCTTCGCTGGCTCCGCTGGACGTCGCGCATGTCGACACTCCCTGGCGACTCAACCATCGCGGGCGCTTCGGCAGCCCCGCCCGCCGGGAGAACTGCGTCCGCGTCGCCGCTACCACCGGCCCGCCGCCGCGCGCTTCGGCGATCGCGGTGCTGCACGCGCCGCAGATGCTGCGCGCGCTGGTCCGCGCCGACGAGATCTGGCTGGTCGTGCTGTCCGCCTTCGTCGGCTGCGGCGCCGGCATCGCGGTCTGGCTGATGACCGAGACGACGCAGCTGATCCACCAGACTGCTGTTCCGGATCGGCCCCGGCGAGCGCCTCAGCGCCATGGTCGAGCTCGACCCGATCCGCACCGTCGCCGTGCCGACGCTCGGCGGCCTGCTGCTCGGCCTGCTCGGCCTGGCGATCGTGCGCTACCACCCGCGCCGCGCGGTCGACCCGATCGAGGCCAACGCGCTGTACGGCGGGCGCATGTCGCTGAACGACAGCCTGATCGTCGTGCTGCAGACGATCATGTCGAACGGCGTCGGCGCCTCGGTCGGGCTGGAGGCCGGCTACACCCAGATCGGCTCGGCCATGGCCTCGCGCTTCGGCCGCATGTTCCGGGTCCGGCGCAACGACCTGCGGCTGCTGGTCGGCTGCGGCGCCGCCGCCGCGATCGCCGGCGCGTTCAACGCGCCGCTGACCGGCGCGTTCTACGCGTTCGAACTGGTGATCGGCACCTACTCCCTCGGCACCTTCGCCCCGGTCGCGGTCGCCGCCCTCGTGCGCGGTCGCCGTCGTCAACGCGCTCGGCGCCGCGCCGTTCGATCTCGTGCTGCAGGTGCCGACGCGCGTCGACGCGCTCGACTACATCCCGATCCTCGCCCTCGGCATGCTCTGCGCGCTGGTCGGCATCGCCATCATGCGCGGCGTGACGCTGACCGAGGAGCTGTTCCGCCGCAGCGGCGTCCCGGTCTGGCTGCGCCCGACGATCGGCGGCCTCGCGGTCGGCGCGCTGGCACTGGTGACGCCGGCGGTGCTGTCGTCCGGCCATGGCGCGCTCGGCGTGGTCATCGAGGCGCCATACTCGCTGACGCCATGTGACGCTGCTGGTGGTGCTGAAGGCGATCGCCTCGGCGATCTCGATCGGCTCCGGCTTCCGCGGCGGGCTGTTCTTCGCCTCGCTGTTCCTGGGCGCGCTGCTGGGCAAGGCGTTCGCCGGCGCGCTCGGCGTCGTCAGCACCGCGCACGCGGTCTCGCCGGTGGTCTGCGCGCTGGTCGGCATGAGCGGGCTGGCGGTGGCGATCATCGGCGGGCCGCTGACCATGGGCTTCCTGGCGCTGGAGAGCACCGGCAGCCTGCCGCTGACCGTCGCGGTGCTGGCCGCCTGCGTGATCTCGGCGCTGACGGTGCGGCGGACCTTCGGCTACTCGTTCGCCACCTGGCGCTTCCATCTGCGCGGCGAGGCGATCCGCAGCGCCGTCGATATCGGCTGGATGCGCAACCTGACGGTCGGCCGGATGATGCGGCGCGAGATGCGCACGGTGCGCGCCGACACGCCGATCGCCGCGTTCAAGCGCGACTTCCCGCTGGGCGCGCACCAGCGCGTGGTGGTGCTGGACGAGGACGACCGCTACGCCGGCATCGTGCTGCTGGCCGAGGTGCACGCCGACGCCGACGAGAACCATCGCGGTCCGCGACCTGCTGCACTACACCGACACGGTGCTGCTGCCGCAGATGACGATCAAGGAAGCGGTGGCGATGTTCGAGAACGCCGAAAGCGACGCGCTGGCGGTGGTGGACAGCGCGGACGACCGGCACGTCATCGGCCTGCTGACCGAGCAGTATGCGCTGCGGCGCTACAGCGAGGAACTGGACCGGCGGCGGCGGGAGCTGTCGGGGGAGTAGGCGGATCGATCCGCCCAACTACACGAACAGTGTGGAGATGCGTGCCAGCACATCCTGCATGATCACGGTCGGAAGCGTATCGACCTTGCGTCCGTTCCGTGCTTGCAGATCCAGGACCCGTGGTTGATCGCACCGGACGACGCCTGTCGTGCGAATACCTGAAATCGGGACGGCGAACCCGATACGGCGGGCGAACTCGCCGCCATTGGTGATCGGCAATACAACCGGCAATTTGGTGGCAGCGTTGAAAGCGTCAGGAGAGACGACGAGAACCGGGCGATGTGCGCGTTGCTCCCGCCCCTCAGTCGGGTCAAGAGCCACCAGGTAGATGTCACCCCGTTTCAAAGAAGCTCGCCGCCGGTCGCGGGGGCATCGATCCACTCACGCTCTTCGGGCGATGGTGGATCGGAATAATCGGACGCCGCCAACAGTTCTTCGAGCGTGTAATGCGGGCGAGGTTCAGGGTCGACGATCAGGCGACCGCCTTCGATCGACAAGCCGACGGTGGCACCGGCGCCCAGGTGCAACATCTCTAACACGGCTGGCGGGACCGCCATCATGACGGAGCCGCCGACCTTCCTCAGATTGGTCGTATGCATGGCAAACCTTCGAATTATACTAAAGTATAATCCTTTGCAGGGCGGAGTTCAAGCACGTGCCAAGATGCGACGACGGCGTGGCTATTGGAGCCGTTCACGGTCCGATAACCGGATCCGCTTGCGCACACCGGCCCGTCAGCCTCAGACGATCTCACTCTAAGCCGACAGCCGGATATTCCCGAACCCGTCCACCTCCGCCGTCATCCCCGCTGGCACCAGGCAGGTCGCGTCGTATTCCTGCACGATCAGCGGACCGGCCACTTTCCCGTCAGCCCAGCCCGATCGGTGACGCGCGTGTCCACCCACCCCTTGCCGGGAACCAGGCCTTCCGGCTGGCCGGCACAGCCTGAGACGGCGGGATACGCTCCGGCAGCCGAGGCCGGTCCGGCAGGCCGCGCGCCATCACCGACAGGCCGATCAGTTCCACCGGCTCCGTGTCCGGCGCGCGGAATCCATAGGTCTTTTCATGCTCTTCGCCGAACAGCAGCCGCGATCGTCGCGGGCGAGATGTCGCCATCGGGCAGCGCCACCTCGATCTCGCTCGACTGCCCGACGTAGCGGGCGGACGCCGCGCGCTGGAACGACTGACGCGCCGCGCGGGAACCCGTCACGCGCCAGGCGGTCGGCGCCGGCTCGGTCAGATCGGCCAGGATGCCGGCGATGCGCGCCGGGTCGGCCGATCCAGGCGCACGCGCATGCTCTGCCGGCCGTGATGTTCGGCGTCCGCGACCAGCAGGCCGAAGGCGCTGAACACGCCGGGCAGCGGCGGGACGATCACGCGGCCGATCCCAAGCTCCGCGGCGATCCCGGCGGCGAACAGCGGCCCGTTGCCGCCGAACGCCAGCATCGCGAACTGCCGCGGGTCGCGCCCTCGCTCCACCGACACCGCTCGGATCGCCCGCATCATCGTGGCCGAGGCCAGGCGCAGCATGCCGAACGCCGCTTCCTCGACCGAGCAGCTCAGCGGCTCCGGCCAGATCGCGCGCGATCGCCGCCACGGCCGCGTCACGATCCAGCCTCAACGCGCCGCCGACCAGCCCGCCCGGATCGAGGTAGCCCAGCACCAGGTTGCAGTCGGTGATCGTCGGCAACGTGCCGCCGCGGCCGTAGCAGACCGGCCCCGGATCGGCGCCGGCGCTGTCCGGTCCGACCTTCGGCGCGCCCGCCGCGTCCAGCCGGCAGATCGAGCCGCCGCCGGCGCCGACCTCGGCCAGGTCGATCGCCGGCAGCTTCAGCATGTAGCCGGCGCCGACCAGCAGGCGCGAGCCGGCCATGACGCCGCCGCCGACCTCGATCGCTTCGGTGCGCAGGACTTCGCCGTTCTCGACCAGGCCGGCCTTCGCGGTCGTGCCGCCCATGTCGAAGGTGATGATGCGCGGGCTCATTCAGCCGCCGCGCCAGGGCCGCGCCACCGACCACGCCGGCGGCGGGACCGCTTTCGATGATGTGGGCCGGCGCGTGCGGCGGCGAACTCGGCCGAGGCGAGGCCGCCATTCGATTGCATCAGTTGCAGCGGCGCGTCGATCCCCAGCGCGCGCAGCCGGGCATCCAGCGCGGTGATGTAGGCGCGCACCACCGGCTGCACATAGGCGTTGATGACGGTCGTGCTGGTGCGCGGATATTCCTTGATCTCCGGCAGGATCTCGCTGCTGACCGAGATCGCGACATCCGGCAGCGCGGCGCGCACCGCCTCCGCCACCGCCCGTTCATGCGCCGGATTGGCATAGCTGTGCAGCAGGCAGATCGCGACACTTTCGACCTGTTCGGCGCGCAGCATGGCGATCGCCGGCTCGAGGCTGCCGAGATCGAGCGGGACCGACGACCGACCCGTCCGGCCGCAGCTTTTCGGTGACCTCCAGCCGCAGCCGACGTTCCACCAGCGCGCGCGGCTTGGTCCAGCCGATATCGTACAGCACCGGCATGCGCAGATCGCGGATTTCCAGGATGTCGCGAAAGCCGCGCGTGGTGATCAGCGCGGTGCGGGCGCCCTTGCCCTCCAGCACGGTGTTCGATCCGACCGTCGTGGCGTGCAGCACGTCGGTCACGCCGCCCACGGCTTCGCCGAGCAGGGCGCGCATGCCCTCGATGATGCCTTCGCCGTAGTCGTGCGGCGTGGATGCGATCTTGTGGGTCGTGACGCGTCCGTCCTCGGTGATGGCGACGAGGTCGGTGAAGGTGCCGCCGATATCGATGCCGATCCGGAAGCTCATGCCGCGCGGCTCCCACGGCGACGCGACGCGGCAACGGCTTTCGTGTCGCGCGCAACTTCGCCCGCAGCGCTTCGGTGGCGGCCTGATCGATCACCGGCGGATCGCCCGCGGCGACCACGCCGTAATCGCGCGCCGCCGCCTCGATCGACACCAGGCCGTCGCGCAGGTCGCGCGCCACCAGCGGCAAGGTCGCGCTCCAGCGCGGCGCCCCAGCCGCCGGCGCCGGGCAGTTCGTGACGGAACACCTGCCCCGGCGCAGCGTCATGGTCAGCTTGGCGTGCAGCTTTTCCTCGCGTCGGCAGGCCGGGATCGAGGACGTTGACGCCCGGCGCGCCGGGACCGCCGCCATACAGGCCATACGGCCGATGCGTCTGCCGGTCGGCGCGAACCTGCAGGATGCCTTCGTCGGCCAGCATCCGCCAGGTCTTGCGCTGCGACATGCCGCCGCGGAACTTGCCGGCGCCGCCGGTGTCGGGCACGAACTCGTAGTCCAGCACCTCCAGCGGGTTTTCCGCCTCGATCACCTCGCACCGAGAAGCTCGCCATGTTGGCGAACATGCAGGTGTTGCCGTCCAGTCCGTCGGCCCAGGGCCGCCCGCCCCAGGCACCGGAGATGAAGTCGACATAGATGAACGGATTGAGTTCCTTGTCGTAGCCGCCGATGGTCAGGCCGGTGTTGCCGCCGTCCGAGGCCGCGAACACCCGGTCCGGATACAGCTTGCGCCAGCGCACCGAAGGCGCAATCGACGCCGCGGAATCCGGTCAGGCCACGCGCGGCGCAGGCGGCCGGCAGCTTGCCGTGGGTGATCGTGCCCGGCCGGAGCGATGACCTTGATCGGGCGGAACACGCCGTCGTTGTTCGGCATGTTGATCGACAGCACCGACTTCACCGCGGTGAAGCTCATCGCGGCGGTGTAGCTCAGCGTGTTGTTGATCGCGCCCTTGACCTGCGGCGCGCTGCCGGTCCAGTCGACCTCCATCGTGTCGCCGTGCTTGCGGATGGTGCAGACCAGCGTGATCGGCACGCCGACATCGATCTGGTCGTCGTCGATCCAGTCGGTGAACGTCGCCTCGCCGTCCGGCAGTTCCAGCAGGCAATGCCGGGTCAGGCGTTCGGAGTAATCCATCATCGCGATCATCAGTCGCCGCACGTCGTCGGCGCCGTAGCGGCCGACGAGGTCGGTCATGCCGCGCGCCGCGATCTCGCACGCCGCGAGCTGCGAGCGGATGTCGCCGAACACGCGGTCCGGCAGGCGCACGTTGCGCTCGATCATGCGGAACAGCGTCGTGTTGGGCTGTGCCGCGCTCATACAGCTTCAGCGGCGGAATGCGCAGACCTTCGGCGTAGATCTCGGTGCTGTCGGAGGCATTCGAGCCCGGCACGCGGCCGCCGACATCGGTGTGGTGGCAGATCGTCGCGGCATAGGCGATCGGCTGCCGCCTTCAGCTTCGGCGGGCGAACAAGCGGCTTGAAGATGAAGATGTCCGGCAGATGCATGCCGCCGTCGTACGGATCGTTGTTGATGAAGATGTCGCCTTCGGCGACATCGTCCCCGAAATGCTTCAGCACCGCCTGCAACGCCACCGGGAATCGAACACAGATGACCCGGCAACGACAATCCCTGGGCCACCAGCCGACCCTCCGCGTCGCAGATCGCGGCGCTGTAGTCCATGATGTTCTTCAGCACGCCCGGAATAGGCGGTGCGGTAGATCGTCAGCACCATTTCGTCGCCGATCGCGGAGATCGCGTTACGGAACAGTTCTTCGGTGATCGGATCGAACATCGGCCCGCCCTTTGTCGTGACACGCGTATCTCAACACCGAAGCGGGTGGGTGGCAACTGGCTGGCACTGCTGTTCTTATGGCTGCCGTTGCTGCTGCTCGCGGCATGCGGCGCCCCGGAATACAACTGCCACCTGACCGAAGTGGCGCACATGCCACTGGAGGCACGCGACCGGCTGCTGATCGTACCGGCCGGTATCAACGGCAAGTTGGTGCACCTGGTGGTCGATACCGGTGCAGAACGGACGACCATTTCGGCCGACGCCGCGGAACGTCTCGGACTGACCCACGACCCGCGCTTCACCACACGCTCCCTCGGCGTCGGCGGAGTCGAGTATCGCGACGGATGTGAAAGTCAACAGCTTCGTCCTGGGCGAAACCCGCTTTCAGGAGCGCGTCGATCGTATCGCTTTTGCGCCGTTATCGATCAGCAACGGGCACGGCCCGCTGGCGGACGGTCTGCTGGGTGCCGATATCCTGCTGGCCTTCGATCTCGACATCGACATTCCAGGCCATACCCTGACACTGTATCGTCGGCGGATGTGTCTATGGCCGGCACCGCCCTGGCCGGAAGGGGCGACCGAAATCACCGGCATCAATATCCGGCGCGACCGGCTGCTGCTGCCCGTCGTGCTGGATGGGGTGAACGGCATCGCCCTCCTCGACACCGGTGCCCAAGGCAGCGTCATCGGCCCCACCTTCGCCGCTCGGCTTGGGCTTACGGAACATGCCTGGTCCCAAGATCCGATCGTTCACCAGCGCGGCGTCGGACCCGAAACGACCGTCGCGCGGCTGCATCAGTTCCGGCTCCTGCGCATCGGACCGATTGCAACGACCGGCCCGTCGATAACGGTGCTGCCCCGCGACGTCGACATCGGCGACATGCTGATCGGCGAGGACGTGCTGCAGGGCCGCCGCATCTGGCTGTCGTTCAGGCCGCCGCAGGTCTTCGTCAGCACACCGCCGCCGTAACGCGTTCCGCTGGAGCGTGATGATCGGAGGCGGAAGCGCCGGAGGTCTGAATCACGCGATCAAACAAACAGCGTGATGATCGGAGGCGGAATCGCCGGAGGTCTGAATCACGCGATCAAGCAAATACCTGGAGCAGGATGGCGGAGCGCAAGCGATGTCATCCTGCTCCAGGCTCAGGCCTTGCGGAACGTCACCACCAGCACGTCGCGGAACCCCGGCTCGCCGGATCGATCGGCTCGACCGGGGTCACGCCGTGCATCACCCGATGGTCGTCCACCCAGCGCCGCGTCGAGCGGCTCGGCCAGCGTGAAGCTGCCGAGGTCGCGCCCGTCCGTGTCGTGGATCGAGGTGACGCCGCTCTGGATGTTGCGGCGGCCGACCAGCAGCACCAGCACGTAGTCGACGCCGTCGCGATGCATGCCCTCGGGCGTCGGGCGGCCCGCTTCGCCGCTGCGCGCCTCGATGCGGAACTGGTGCACCTCGATGTGCCAGGCGCGGCGGCGGCGCCAGGCGCTCGAACAGCGCGCGGCAGGTGTCAGGATCGCCGTCATGACGGCGCCGTCGGCGATCTCCGGCAGCACCGGATCGAACCAGCGCGCGATGCCGCCGTTCAGCGGGTTGTAGTCGCGGCTCTGGTAGTGCGGCTGGTGCCGGCTTGCGATGGATCGGCTCGTCGGCGTCGGCGCCGAACGCGGCGTGGCGGCGCTTCCGGTAGCGGCCGCCATCGGCCATGTAGGTGTCCAGGCCCGAGATCGTCCCAGCTCGCCGCGAAGGCCGGCCAGTCGGCCAGCGTGCCAAGGTTCCAGCAGCCGAGCGCATCTCGGCGCCGTGCGCGAAGGCGAAGCCGTCCGCCGCGATCTGTCGTTCGCCGCCGAGCGGGCTCAGTCGTCCTTGCTGCTCCATCGTGGCCGTCCCTTTGGCCTGCGTGCCGTGGCTTGGCCCGCCGGTCATCGGGCCGGATCGGCAGTGCGATGCTGCGACCGGGTTGTAGAGCTCGATACCCAGCTCCTCGAACCGCTGCTTCATGCGCCGGTTGAACTCGCGCTGCACGCTCCAACGGCCGGAATCGGTGCAGACCACTTGGCCGGCGATCGTGACGGACGCGCCGTCCACCTTGTCGACGCCCCAGAGCTGCAGGTCGCTCAGCATCTGCGCCGAGAAGTCCGGCTCCTCGCGCATGCCGGCGACGATCTCCTTCAGTCGGCCGCAGACGCGGTCGGTGTCCTCGTCATAGGCGACGACACGACGCTGACCGACGCGTTGCCCAGGCCGCGATTCACGTTGGTCACGGTGGTCACCGCGCTGAACGGGATGATGTGGACCGAGCCGTCGCCGGCGCGCAGCCGGATGGTGCGGACCGACAGGTTCTCCACCGTGCCGGACAGGCCGGAGACGGTGACGAAGTCGCCGACCTGCATCGCGTTCTCCAGCAGCAGGAAGATGCCGGTGATCAGGTCCTGCACCAGCTTCTGCGAGCCGAAGCCGATCGCCACGCCGACGATGCCGGCACCGGCCAGCAGCGGGCCGATGTTCACGCCGATCTCGCACAGGATCATCATGCCGGCGACGATCAGCGATGGTGATCAGCAGCGTGGTGCGCAGCAGCGGCAGCAAGGTGCGCAGCCGGGCGGAGCGCGCCATCTGCGCCTCACGCTGCAGCCGGGCCAGATGCTGCTGGATGCCGACGTTGACCGCTTCCCAGACGCCGAAGGCCAGCAGGATGGTGACGACCAGGGTGCCGCAGGCGACAGGACGCGCTGGCCGAGCGTCGCTCGCCGACCAGCCAGAGCATGGTGTCCAGGCCCCAGAGCTGCAGCAGGCCCAGGACGCACATCAGGTAGATCGCCAGGCGCAGGCGACCCGCAGACCAGCGGGTGATAGACCGCGCAGGCGCGCCTCGACCGGCGGATGAGCCGGAGCGCCGTCCGGCACCGGGCCGCAGGTCGCCCGGTCGATCGCGCCCAGCAGCAGCAGCAATGCCAGCCGCGCGCCGATCAGCAGGACCACGGTGATGACGAAGTAGCGCAGCATCGCGGTGTAGCCGTGCGGCACCTCGATCGCCCAGACCAGCCAGATCGCGCCGAGAAGAACAGCGCGATCCAGTGCCAGACGCGCGGCCAGCCAGTTGCGCAGCGCGGCGATCGGGCCGGTGGCGCCCTCCGGCGCGCGCAGCCAGTCGCCGCACGGCGCGCGCGCTGCTGCAGCACGATGATGCCGAGGCAGATATGGACGATCAGACCGACCGCCTTCAGCAGCGCATCGTGCGCGGCGTCGGACAGGCCGAGCAGCAGCCCGACTTCGGCGATCGCGTAGCCGAACACCGCGATCACCACGATCCGCCGGGTCCAGCGCATGGCGTAGGCGGCGGTCTTGTCCCGCAGATGGAACAGGCGCAGCCGGTGCTGCCTCGGGCGAGAACATCATGCGCGCGACGACAAGCAGGGCGGCGCACAGCGCATAGGCGTCGATCACCGCGAGGAGGACCAGGCGGCTGACCGAATGCGCCGCCGAGTGCGGATCCGGCGATCAGATGGCCGACGACGAGGAAGCCGAGCACCGGCAGCAGTTCGAGCAGCAGCCGGCCGAGGACCAGCGGCACGCGGCGCAGCAAGGTCCAGGCTGACGGCTATGCCGCTTCGGCGGCAGGGGTTCGATGTCGCCTTCCTCGGCGCTGTCCAGGCCGCTTTCCGGCACCTCCTCGGTTTCGACGACCGGCGGCGGCGTTGCGGGGCGAGCGATTCCAGGGCCAGGATGGGCCGGCGCATCAGCCCGGCGCAGCGCCCATTCGACGGCGAGGCGCAGGCCAGCACGAGGGCCAGCCGCCACGCCACGTCGAGCAGCAGATCGCGCGCGACCGGATCGGTGGCCATCACGACCGCCCAGCCCCACAGCAGCGGCAGGCTCTGGACGGTGTCGAAGGCGGCGACCGCCTCGTTGCCCAGGCGGTTGACCAGGGCCGAGGCCGATACCAGCACCTCGGCGCCGAGGCTGTCGGGCGCGAGCGGGATCGGCAGCGACCGATTGCGGCGCGGCGGCGTTGTCCGCCGGCCTGGCGGGCGTGGCGTCGGCCGCAGCCGGCTTGCCGGCTGCGGCCGAGGGGCCTGGCTGTGCCCTGACGATGGCATTCAGCGTCGCGGCGAACGCCGCTCGCTTGGCGGGTCGTTGCAGCACCTCCAGCGCCTGGCGCGCCTGATCGGCGGAGATCGCCTGAACGCGCCGGCGGGTTCGGCGTGTCGCCTCGGGCGGGCTTCTGCGCGAGGGCCGGGGGCGGCAACGCGAGAAGCGAGAGTGCGACCAGGCAGGCGAACAGTGCAGCAGGAAGGGCACGTCTCATGCGGGGAACGGACACGGATAGCGCCGGCGTGGTCAACGAAATTCGATGCAGAGCGCTGTACGCGGCGGGTCGGAGGCATCTCCACAAAGTCCCTGCATGCCCTAATGTCAAGACATGCATGCGTTTCTCGACGATCCTGATCGGAGTCTTGCTAGCTGGCGACGCTGGGCGTCCTGTTCGCCGGCGTGTTCGGCCTGGCACGCGGCGTCGACCCGCGCCGATCCAACAAGCTGATGCAGTGGCGGGTGATCCTGCAGGCTGCGGCGCTGCTGCTGTTCGCCCTCCTGATGAGCCTGCTGCGGTCCGGTTAGAGTGCATCGCCTGAGGTTGACGCGCCGTGGCGGCAACCTCAGCGTGATCGTCTCGACAATGCCGAGCATGACCGACCCGATCATGCTCTGCGTCCGATTCGAAAGTTCGTCATGCTCCACGAAGTCCGCTGCGGCGGCGGCCTCAAAGCGTGGCGGACTTCGGACCGCTAACCAGGCTACCGGTCGGTACTGGACGGTTTGACACGGCGAAACCCGCTCAATATGGTCCGCCGCCTCTATTGCAGGTGCGAACAGGCGGCCTGCAGCCTCTTGCCAGCGGGGCGGCCGCTTTCTGCGCATCCTTGACCGCAACAACGTCCCCAGGAAGCGGCACGGTTCTCCCATGAAAATTCTGGTCCCGGTCAAGCGGGTGGTCGACTACAACGTGAAGGTCCGCGTGAAGGCGGACGGCTCCGGCATCGAGACCGCCGGCGTGAAGATGTCGATGAACCCGTTCGACGAGATCGCCGTCGAGGAGGCGGTCCGCCTGAAGGAAAAGGGCGTCGCGACCGAGATCGTCGCGGTCTCGCTGGGCGTGCGCGCAATGCGCCGAGACGATCCGCACCGCGCTGGCGATGGGCGCCGATCGCGGCATCCTGGTGGAGACCGACGTCGAGCTGCAGCCGCTGGCGGTCGCCAAGCTGCTGAAGGCGATCGCCGACAAGGAGCAGCCGAAGCTGATCATCCTGGGCAAGCAGGCGATCGACGACGACATGAGCGCGACCGGCCAGATGCTGGCGGCGCTGCTCGGCTGGCCGCAGGGCACCTTCGCCCGCAAGGTGACGATCGAGGGCGACACCATCACGGTGACGCGCGAGGTCGATGGCGGGCTGGAGACGGTGGCGCTGACCCTGCCGGCGATCGTCACCACCGACCTGCGGCTGAACGAGCCGCGCTACGCCTCGCTGCCCAACATCATGAAGGCGCGCAAGAAGCCGATCGACAACATGAAGCCGGCCGATCTCGGCGTCGATCCGACGCCGCGGCTGACCGATGCTGAAGGTGGCCGAGCCGCCGAAGCGCAAGGCCGGGCGAGAAGGTCGGCTCGGTGGCCGAACTGGTGAGCAAAGCTGCAGCACCGAAGCGAAGGTGATCTGACCGATGACGGCTCTGGTTCTGCTCGAATTCGACGCGACCGGCATCAAGCAGCCGTCGCGCAGCGCGGTCGCCGCGGCGCAGACGCTGGGCGAGGTGCATGCGCTGGTCGCCGGCAGCGGTCTGCGATGCCGCGGCGCGGCCGCGGCGAAGCTGCCGGGCGTGGCGAAGGTGCTGACCGCCGACGCGCCGGCGCTGGATCATCTGCTGGCGGAGCCGACCGCGGCGCTGCTGGTGGCGCTGGCGCCGGCCTATTCGCACCTGCTGGCGGCGACCACGGCGGTCGGCAAGAACATCATGCCGCGGGTCGCCGCGCTGCTGGACGTGCAGCCGATCAGCGACATCGCCGAGGTGGTCGACGCCGACACGTTCGTCCGCCCGATCTATGCCGGCAACGGCATGGCGACGGTGAAGTCGTCCGACGCGCAAGAAGGTCATCACCGTGCGCGCCGCCAGCTTCGATCCGGTCGCGGCCGAGGGCGGCAGCGCGCCGATCGAGGCGGTCGCACTCGGCGACCTGCCCGGCGGTGTCGCAAATTCGTCTCCGCCGAGCTGTCGAAGAGCGAGCGGCCGGAACTGACCGCGGCGCGCGTGGTGATTTCCGGCGGCCGCGGCATGCAGAACGGCGATAACTTCAAGCTTTTCGAACCAATTGCTGATAAGCTTGGCGCCGCGGTCGGGTGCCTCACGCGCCGCGGTGGATGCCGGCTTCGTGCCCAACGAGTACCAGGTCGGGCAGACCGGAAAGATCGTCGCCCCGGAACTTTACATTGCTGTCGGGATTTCGGGTGCCATCCAGCACCTCGCCGGCATGAAGGACAGCAAGGTGATCGTGGCGATCAACAAGGATGAGGAAGCGCCCATCTTCCAGGTCGCCGATTACGGCCTGGTGGCTGATCTGTTCACCGCACTGCCCGAGCTGGCGGCGGAACTGGAGCGCTCCTGAATGAACGTCGACGTCAAGCCGTCGCCTGCCGGCGGCGACACTGCTGGCGGAGCCGCCGGAGATCGCCCGCGTCGGCGTGATCGGCGCCGGCCAGATGGGCAACGGCATCGCCCATGTCTGCGCGCTGGCCGGCCTGCCGGTCACGCTGCTCGACGTGAAGCCGGACGCGCTGAAGCAAGGCGCATGGCGACGATCGCGCGCAACATGGATCGCCAGGTCAACCGCAGTCTGATCTCGGCCGAGGATCGGGACGAGGCGCTGGCGCGGATCACGACGTCGCACCGACTACGCGGCGTTCGGCGACGCCGACCTGGTGATCGAGGCGGCGACCGAGAAGGAGGACGTCAAGCGCGCGATCTTCAAGCTGCTGACGCCGCATCTGAAGCCGTCCTGCCTGCTGGCGTCCAACACGTCGTCGATCTCGATCACCCGGCTGGGCGCGGCGACCGACCGGCCGGAAAAGTTCATCGGCATGCACTTCATGAACCCGGTGCCGGTCATGAAGCTGGTGGAGATCATCCGCGGCATCGCGACCGACGAGCCGACCTTCCAGGCGGTGCAGGCGCTGGCCGCAGAAGCTGGGCAAGATCGCGGCGGTGGCCGAGGATTTCCCGGCGTTCATCGTCAACCGCATCCTGGTGCCGATGATCAACGAGGCGGTCTACGCGCTGTATGAGGGCGTCGGTTCGGTGTCCGGCGATCGATACGTCGATGAGGCTGGGCGCCAACCATCCGATGGGGCCGCTGGAGCTGGCGGATTTCATCGGGCTGGATACCTGCCTGTCGATCATGCAGGTGCTGTATGAGGGGCTGTCCGACAGCAAGTACCGCCCCTGCCCGCTGCTGGTGAAATACGTCGAGGCCGGCTGGCTGGGACGCAAGACCGAGCCGCGGGTTCTACGACTACACGCAGACGCCGCCGCGGCCGACGCGGTAACAGGTTTCGTCCGTCGTCGGCCCGGCCTACGGCTTCACCGCATAATTGGCGCTGAGATACGCCGTGATCGCCGCCTGCGTGTCGTCGTCCAGCGGGGCGCCGAAGGCGTTGCGCATCTTGGCGACCTCCGCCTTCCAGCCGGCAGGCGGCAGGAATGTGCTGTTCATGACGATGTAGTTCGAGGTGTGGCAACTGTTGCAGACGGCCTCGGTGCTTTCGCTGCCGGGACCAGGCTTCAGCGGCACCGGCGGATCGGCGGCATGCGCGCCGGTGGTCACGGCCGAGGCACCCAGAGCCAGCGCGGCGAGGACGAGGAACGACTTCATCGCACTGTGATCTCGATCGGGCGCGGCACGTTGTTGTGGTAGCCGCCCGGGTTCACCTTCACCGTCTGTGCCTGCTTCTCCCCGCTATTGGCCGTCGCTCGGCACACCAGCCGGTAGCGTCCCGGCTTCATCCAGGGTGCCTGCAGTGTGAAGCGGCGGTAGGCGTAGCTGCCCTGTACCGACTCCAGCAGCGCTTCCTGCCAGGTCGCGCCGCCATCGAACGAAACCTCCACGCGGTTGATGCCGCTGCCTCGGTCCCAGGCGACGCCGGTGATGGTAAAGCCGGTGTGGTCGACCTCCGCACCTTCCAGCGGGTCGGCAATCAGCGAATTGACGACGATGTCCGTGATCGGGGCGGTGGTTTCGGTCACCTGGCTGGTGAACGGCGTCTGGACCGGAAACATTCCCGCTGGGACACGGTAGGCGGCCTTCATCCAGAAATTGTCGAGCGGCTTGGAACTGATCTCGATACGACTGAGGTGCTTGATCCAGTACGTGCCGACCCAGCCGGGGACGACAAGTCGGGCCGGGTTGCCGTTCAGCAGCGGCAGCGGGGCGTTGTTTATGGACGTGGCAACCAGCGTCGACGGCTCCATCGCCTTGGCCAGCGGCAGGCTTTTCTGAAACGGCGGAATGCCCGGCATCGGCGGTATGTCGGCGCCGGTGAACCAGACCTCCTGCGCGTTGGATTTAACCCCGGCGCGTTTGAGAATGTCGGAGAGCGTCGGTCCCGACCAACGGGCACAGCCCATCCCGCCATCGGGCCACTGCACGCCGGGGACATGCGGGATGACCAGACCGCGGCGGTTGCCGGCACACTGGCAGACCGCCAGCACGTCGTTGGGCGGCAGGTCCTTCAGATCCTGCCAGTGCAGCGTGACGGTTTTTTCGGCGGCATCTCCGCCGACCGTCAGGGTCCAGGTATCGATCGGCGGCGGCGTAGGCACCCCATCCATATGGTAGCGGACGAAGAAACGGTCGTTAGGCGTAACGACATCACTGAATACCTCGATCGGCGACGCATAATTGGGCGGACGGTCCGACAGTTCGATCAGGCGCCGCTTGCCCGGCAGGTTGGCAAAGTGCGCAACGGCCAGCGTACCGTCGGGAAGCTGGGCGGGCAGTGTGGTGCTTTCGGCGCCGTTAGCCGTAGGGCCGAACAGCAAAGCTCCCGACCCGGCAATCAGACTACGCCGCCGCATCTCACCCCTGCTCTGGCACAAGCGCTGGCATAGCCCGCTAACGCCGTGCCGGAAAAGGGCAGTCCGTGCTTTTTATTCCGCCGCCTGGCGATGGCGTTGCGCGTAGCGGATCAGAGCGTCGGCGTCGGTCGGGATGATTGGCGAGAAATCGGTATGGGCGATCCATTCCGCGCGCGTCGGCTTCCTGATATAGTTGGAAATGGCATTAAGCGTCAGGTAGACGATCTTGCGCGGATAGGGCGTGATGTTTCCAGCGGAACCATGTACCAGGTTGCCGTGGAACAGCAGCAGCCCGCCGGGCTTGCCAGTGGGTGCAACAATACCGCCCTGCTCGACAAGTCTGGTCACTGTCGCCTCATCCAGCGTCCACAGCGGATAGGACGTGGTGGACGTATCGTGGCCGGCCGCAAGCACGCCCTGGGTGTGACTGCGCGGCACCAGCATCAGCGGGCCGTTGATCGGCATCACCTCATCGAGGAAGACGGCGATGTTCATCGCACGCGGTTCCGGCATGCCGTCGTCGCGGGCCCAGGTGCCGTAATCCTGGTGCCATTGCCAGACATCGCCGGTGAAGGATGCTTTGGCGTTGATCTTGTACTGATGCATGTAGACCTGCTCGCCGAACAACTGCTCGACCGGGCGGATCATGCCGGGGTGGCGGGCCAGCAGGCCATGCGCCTCATTGTAAATATGCGCGGCGAATGCGGTGCGCGGGGCACCCGACTTCTCCCGCCAGACTTCCGGACGCTCCTGGCGATAGATCTCCTCGGCCTCGGATTTCAGCACGGCGACTTCTTCGGGGCGGAAGAGCTCGGGCAGGAACAGATAGCCTTCTTCATGGAACTGTCGGATCTGCTCGTCTGTCAGCATGGCATCGTTTCCTTTGTTATGCGGCTTGGGATTGCAGTTTTTCGGCCGTGAGCCGAGCGGCGCCGGCGGCGTGGCGGATTGCGGCGGCTTCGGCTTTGGTTGCGTCGCCGGCCAGGATGGCGTTCAGGATCGCGGGGTGTTCCTGACGCCAGACAGTCGCGGCGTAATCGGGGTGATGCAGTACGCCGGCCATGGCGCGCATCAGATGGGGCCAGAGCGGCGCGGTCATATCCAGGATCGCGCTGTTGCCGGACAGCCGGTAGATCGCCTTGTGGAACTCGGTATCGGCGCGCACCAGGACGGGGATCGGTGTGGCATCGCTGTAGCCGCGCCCGGTGTCGATCTGGGCCAGCAGGCCGGACAGAATGGCCTTGTCCGCGCCGCCGGACGCGACCCGCACGGCGGCCAGGCGGGCGGCGAGGCCGTCGATCGCCTGGCGCACCTGATAGAGCTCGCCGACGCGCACCATGTCGAGCGGGACGACCCGAAGTCCCTTCTTGCCGTGATCCTCGACGAGGCCCTGGCGCTTCAGCAGGTGCAAAGCATGGCTGACAGGCTGGCGGGACGTGCCGAGGGAAAGCGCCAGTTCAGCCTGCCGGATGCGCTGAGCCGGCGCCAGCGTGCCGTCGGCAATGGCCTCCAGCAACTGTTGGTAGGTGCGGTCGATCAGGCTTTCCGGAGCAATCAGTGATTGCAACATGGAATTCAGAATTCCAAAAATCTTGTGCAATGGGTAGTCGACCAGTGCTGCGGCTGTCAATCACCACTGAGAACACCAATCCGGCACCACGCCCCGGCGCTTGCTCATCCAGGTAGACACTGGAACCATCCGGCCCAGGAAACCTCAAGACGGCCTCGAAGCCCGGAGCTCGACACAGATGGACGACGTCCCCGCAAACTGGCAGCCCGCCCTCGACGAATTGCAGGAACGCATCGCACTCGCGAAGGCGATGGGCGGCCCCGAACGCGTCAAGCGCCAGCACGACGGCGGCCGGCTGACGGTGCGGGAACGGATCGAGCGTATGCTCGATCCCGGCTCGTTCCACGAAGTGGGCGCCGATCGCCGGCAAGGCGACCTATGGCGAGGACGGCAAGATCGCCACGTTCATGCCGGCCAACTGCGTGTTCGGCCGTGGCAAGGTGGATGGGCGTCCAGTGGTGATTGCCGGCGACGACTTCACCATTCGCGGCGGATCTGCCGATGCCGCGATCTGGGCGAAGATGCACATGTCCGAAACCATGGCCGGCACCTACCGCATGCCGCTGATCCGGCTGCTGGAGGGCTCCGGCGGCGGCGGATCGGTGCGCACCATCGAGACGACCGGCCGGGCGAACCTGCCCGGCGGCATCGGCACCAGCTCCGGTCTCTATCTCTGCGTCAACAACCTCGCCGAAGTACCCGTCGTCGCGCTCGGCCTCGGGTCCGTCGCGGGGCTGGGAGCAGCGCGGCTGGTGACGAGCCATTACTCGGTCATGGTCAAGGACATATCGGCGGTCTTCGTCGCCGGGCCGCCGGTGGTCGAACGGCTCGGCGAACCGCGGACCAAGCAGGAACTCGGCGGGTGGGAGGTGCAGACGGAAGCGGGCGGCATCGACCACGCCGTGGACACCGAGGAAGAGGCGTTCGCCTGCACGCGGCGGTTCCTGTCGTATATGCCGAACTCGATCTGGGACCTGCCGCCGCGCCAGCCCGGATGGGACCCGGCAGACCGGCGCGACGACGTGGCTGCTGTCGGCGATCCCGACCAGTCCGCGCCACGCCTATCATATGCGGCGGATCGTCCAGACGGTCGTCGACAAGGACTCGTTCTTCGAGGTCGGGCAGCGGTTCGGCCGGGGACTGATCACCGGTTATGCGCGCCTGGACGGCTGGCCGGTCGCGCTGATGGCCGGCGACCCGCTGTTCGGCGGCGCGGCCTGGGATGCCGATGTCTGCGAGAAGGTCATCCGCTTCATCGATACGGCAGAAACCTTTCACCTGCCGATCGTGCATCTGGTGGACTGCCCCGGCTTCCAGGTCGGCCTTGCCGCCGAGACAGCCGGCGTCATCCGGCTGGGCGCTCGGGCGATCGGTGCGGTCGCACAATCGACGGTGCCGTGGTGCAGCATCCTGGTCCGTAACGTCTACGGTGTCGGTGGCGGCGCGCATCAGCCGAACAACCGGCTTTGCATCCGCTATGCGTGGCCCTCGGCCCGCTGGGGCTCCCTGCCGCTGGAAGGCGGGGTGGAGGCGGCGTATCGCGCCGAACTCGATGCCGCGGCGGATCCTGCGGCGAAAATGGCAGAGATCGAAAGGCGCCTGAACGCGTTGCGATCGCCATTTCGCACGGCGGAGGCATTCTGGGTGGACGAAATCATCGACCCGCGGGAGACGCGGCGACTGCTGTGCGAGTTCGCCAACATGGCGGCGCCGCTGCGGACTCCGGGGCCGGTCGGGTTCAAGATGCGGCCGTGATGCACGTTGTTGCTGAGGCAGCAACAAGCGGACGAAAGCGAACAGCCGTCGGGCCCCGTTGACCGAAATCCGACAACGGGCCAACGCCTCTTGGATTGAGGCAGATCAATGCATGTCTCTGAGCCGATTGCGCACATGCTCAGGCCGATGGGCGGGTGGCGCCTCAGACCGGCATGTCGGCCGGAAAGAGGGTCGTTATCGGTGCCGGCGCGGTCGCGTTGTTCGGCTGCTATGAGATGGGCTGATTCTCGCACCGTTCAGGAAGTCTCGCTCCAGGTAGTTCGGGGGAGAAGCTGCGTCCTCCGGTAACCCCGACGCAGCGATGAGAATTGCAGGCTCGAAATGGCCGGCCCGGTCCCATGGCAGCCCGCGCGGCGCCTCAACTCGTCACATGGAGGCTATACCAATGAGCATTTTCGGCACGATCATGGACAAGATCTTTCATTCGGCAGACGCAAAATCGACGGACGCTCCGACTGGCACCCCGACTGGCAGCGCCCCGACTGGCAGCACCCCGGCTGGCGCGGCACGACCCGCTTCGAGCGATGCACCGGCGACACAGACGGCACAACTGGTGGACGTGGAGGCGGTGCTCATCCAGAGTGCAGCAACCAAGGGCGATGGCGGTAATTGGCAAACATCCATCGTGGATCTGCTGAAGTTACTTGACCTCGATTCCAGTCTGAGCGCGCGCAAGGAACTCGCGGCCGAACTCAATGTGCATGCTGGTGCCGATGGCACTGCAGAACAGAACATCGCGATTCACAAAGCGGTCATGCAGAAGCTAGCCGACAATGGCGGGAAAGTGCCCGATAGCATGAAGGGATAATCACACCTCGAAACTCCGCTTGGCCGAGTGCTGAGAGCCTTTGCCGGCGCGTAGCGTTCGTGCTGAGCGACGCGAAGGTGCGGACGCGAGCAGCCCAATGGCGAAGGCGAGCGCGAACGGGATGGTCGCCGAGGTGATGAACGCCGCCCGTAGATTGCCCAGGAACACCCATTGCAGGATGAAGATCAGCACCATGCCTTCCATCATGTTGTGCAGCACCGTGTGGGTGGTGACATTGATGAGGTCGGAGCGGTCGTAGATCTTCTCGATATGCACCCCGGGCGGCAGCAGGTTGGAGTGGTTGATCTGCTCGATCAGTGCTTCCACCCGCTTGATGGTGGGCATGCTTTCGGCACCCCGGCGCATCAGCACGATGCCCTGCACAATGTCATCGTCGGCGTCCTGACCAGCGATGCCCAGCCGTGGCCGATTGTCGATGGTCACCGAGGCGACGTGGACAGGCGTAATTCTTATATGGATCGGGATTAACTGAGCAATCGGGGCGCCGCGGCCGCTGGCGCCGCTACCGGAGCATTCTGCGCAATCTGAACCGGCGTATTCTGCGAGATTTGAAGGGAGATCCCCTTCGTGGTGAGGCCTTGCGTCGCGCCTGCTTGTTGCGCGTTCGCTCCATGAAACGGTACGGCACCAACCCCCACGGCAGCCGCGATCCTAGCAACTTGAGTCGCATTCTCTCATCCTTCTTTGGTGTCGGTAGCTTGGATGCACCGACAATGGTTACGGGTGATGATTGTTCCCAGCCGGCCTCGCGCGATGTCCCTCATCAACGCAAAATCCTGATCAGGAATTTAGACGAACGTGCCGCTCGTGCAGACGCGGCCGCCTGAGCGGACGCTTCCTGACTGACAAAAACAGTGGTCCTGCAGCAGAGCACGCCGACGGCAAGTGTCAGTTGCCTACGACATCTCAGGTATTATTGTCTCTGACTATCGGGACCTCGTGGAAAGTACAAGTGATATGACCCGCCTGCCCGTGCGATGGTTGCGATCACACGGTATGCTTCAGATTAGGATCGAGCGGCCTCCAGACGGAAATGGCACCACCGCGTTCCATAGTCCCATAAGCTCTGCTCCGGTCACTCGTCCTTCCGGGTTCGGAACGGTCATCATATGCTTATCCGATTGCGCCAGGAGGCTTCCACTCGTCGCGTAGAACGACCCGTCGGCCGAGATCCTGGCGTCAAACGATTGCACGTCGGTCCACGGTAGCCGGAACCGTCCGTCCTGCACCATGATCCTCACGGTACCGCCTGGCTTGCACTTAGTACCGCCGGTGACCATCACCGCGCTACCAGTATAGGTGCCCGTCAGATGCTGGAAATCTGTAGCGCGGCTGACAACGATGCTACTGGACAGACCACTTCCGGCGGCGGCCACCTGCTGCGCCGACGCAGAGCCGAAGCCGCCCAACGCTAATGCGAGCAATGCGTGCCACCCTAGTTTATTTCGTTTTGGACGAAAGAGCGCCTGCACATATCCCCACCCGATCCCTATTAAAACAAGTGGACATTCGCACCTGCACGTCCAGTGGCTGCTCTCGACCGGTTTCGTTCTCCAATGAGTCAATGGGTGGCTCGTGCTAATATCCCGGCCATGGAAACAAAACAGCCTGTGCCGCGTGCAATCCTCGTCGGCATCCAACTCGATGGCGTTGATGACGTCGCATACGAGGCGAGCCTCAAGGAGCTTGGCCAACTCGTTGAGACCCTTGGCTACGAGGTCGCAGGATCGGTGTCACAGAAGCGCGACGGTATCGGCGGGCTGACACTGCTGGGCAAGGGAAAGCTTGCGGAACTGGCGGCGATCACCGACGGGACTGGGGTCGTGGGAGGGTGGACGGCTCCCCAGAAATCAAAGTCACGCGCGCGCTTCGAAATTGCTGAGGCGGAAAAACCGGATGTCCCCGCACCCGAGCCACAAGCGGACGGCGCACGTCGGCGGGAATTCATCATCGTCGATCATGAGATATCGCCGAGTCAGTCATGCATCCTCTGGATCGATCGTGCATACTTTGCTGCCGTGGAACTGGAAGACTGCCACCAGCAGTCCGGTCCTCAGTTCGGGGTAGCCTTCATATCTGACGTGGTGGTTCCGCGACGCTTACTTCTCGAACGTTCCGATCGCAGGAGAAACCGGCCATGACTATACCAGCTCGCCCTGCCTCCATCGCACGGCGGCTGTTGCCTGTCCTCAACTGGCTTCCTAACTACCAGCGCAATTGGTTGTTACCGGATGTCCTGGCCGGCCTCTCGGTCTGGGCGGTCATGGTACCGGAAGGCATGGCTTATGCCGGCATCCTCGGCGTGCCGCCGATCATGGGACTCTATACGATCGTGCCGCCATTGATTGCCTACGCGCTGCTCGGCACCTCACGCCTGTTGGTCGTCGGCCCGGACACCGCGACAGGCCTGATCTCCGCCCTGACCGTGGGCGCTATCGCGGTACACGGAACTGCAGATTTCAATTCGCTCACCTCTACCCTCGCAATCTTGATCGGCGCCTTCTTCCTGCTCTTCGGCGCGCTCCGCATGGGCTGGGTGGCTGCCTTCATTCCCACGCCCGTGATGCGAGGGTTCATCGAAGGCCTTGTATGCGTCACCGTCATTGGACAGGTGCCCCATCTGCTGGGCGTCAACGGCACGACTGGCAACTTCTTCGCCAAACTCTGGTTCGTGCTGCAGCACCTACCGGGTGCCTCGCTCGCCCCAGTGCTGACCGGGTTACTGAGCCTCATAGGGATGCTGCTGCTGCGCTACTTGACACCCCGTCTACCCGCGGCCCTGGTGGTCGCAGTCGCGGGCACGATCCTTGTTGGACTGTTCAACGGTGAAGCCGCCGGTGTCGATGTGGTCGGCCAACTCCCGTCCGGCCTGCCGCATCTCGTGCTGCCCGACCTCGACTCTGAGATGCTGTGGCAGCTCGTGCCCGGCGCGCTTGCCATCGTGCTGGTCGGCTATGCCGAGGCGCTTGGCGGGGCAAAGGCCGCGGCACTCCAGAGCGGCGGTGACATCGATCCGAACCAGGAGCTCGTCGCGCACGGCCCCGCCAACATCCTGAGCGGTCTCTTCGGCGGTTTCCTTGTCGTCGGCAGTCTGTCGAAGACGTCAGTGGCCATGGCTGCCGGCGCTCGCACCCAACTCGCCAATCTTGTTGCCGCCGTCCTCTGCTTCCTCACGCTGGTTCTGTTGACTCCATTGTTTCGGGGCATGCCGCACCCGGCCCTTGCCGCCATCGTCATCGCGGCGATGCTTCACCTCTCGAAGCCCGGCTATTTGCGCGATCTGTTTGCCCGAGGGCGCGGCGAGTTTGCCGTCGCTGCGATTGTCATCGCCGGCGAGCTGACTCTGGGCGTGCTGCATGGTATCGCCATTGGCGTCGTGCTGGCACTGCTGATGTTGATCTATCGAACCAGCCACCCGCACGGCGCGGTGCTTGGCCAACTGCCGGGCCAGGAAGCCTATCGCAGCGTGATCGGCATCCCGAAGCGCTTACTTTCCCTGGCCTGCTCATTTGGCATGCGGGGGGCGATCTGTTCTTTGCCAGTATCGGTCACCTTGACGAGGGGATGAAGGCCGCGTTGGCCGCGAGCCGGCCACCTGCAAAGCAGATTCTTCTGGACGCGAACTCGGTGAACTTCATCGACACCAGCGCCTGCGATGCGCTGCTGATCGTCATCAAGCAGTTGCAAAGCCAAGGCATCGCCTTCGCCTTCGCCCGGGTGCGTGACAGCGTACGAGAGGGGATGCGGATCGGAGGAGTAGAGGCCGCCGTAGGACCGGCCAACTTTTACGAACGGGTGACCGACGGCGTGCGCGCCTGGCAACAGCAAGGAGGCGTCGATGCTGTGTCCGCAGCAGCAAATCGCCAATGACGCACCAAGGACATCGAGGACGGCATTTGGCTCGTCAGCTTCATGCATTACGATCTGGGCTATATCGATCTGGAGCAGAAAACCTTGCAACCCATCGACAACCCGTTCGGCACGAGGTTGTCACCCATGTCTTAGGAACGGGTTGTGGCCTATGTCCTCGGACTGGGAACAGAGGCGACTGGAGCGGGCGAAGGGATTCGAACCCTCGACCCCAACCTTGGCAAGGTTGTGCTCTACCCCTGAGCTACGCCCGCGCTCCGATCAGGCGGCGGGTTCTATGCGGGTTCGCCCCGGATTGCAAGCCCGGTTTTCCTTTTCTTTGCGATCCGCCGGACCCGGCGGTATAGCTCGATACCAACACGTTCAGGGGGCCGGAAAAATGCGCCAGATGACCATGGTCGGCTTCCTGCAGGCGCAGAACTGCACGAACTTCGTCGGGTCCTGGCGCCATCCGCTCGCGATGCAGGACTTCACCAGCGCCGAGTATTACCGCCGCATCGGCCGCGCGCTGGAGGCCGGCAAATTCCAGCTCGGCTTCTTCGACGACCGGCTGGCGATGCCCGACCTGTTCGGCGGCGACCATGCCCATACCGTCGCCAACGGCATTCGCTGCGTGAAGATGGACCCGATCACCATCCTGACCGTCATGGGCATGGCGACCGAGCGCCTCGGCCTCGGCTCCACCTGCTCAGCACGACGTATTTCGAACCGTTCTCATGTCGCCCGCGTGTTCGCGACCCTGGACCTGATGACCGACGGGCGCGCCGCCTGGAACGTCGTCACCTCGATGAACGACGGCGAGGCGCTGCAACATGGGCCACGCCGCGCATCCGCGAACACGACGCGCCGTTACGACCGCGCCGACGAGTTCATGGAAGTCGTGATGGGCCACTGGGACGCGTGGGAGGACGACGCGATCGTCGCCGACCGCGAGACCGGCCTGTTCGCGCATCCCGACAAGGTTCATCGCCTGGACTACAAGGGCGAGTACTTCCAGTCGCGCGGACCGTTCACGGTGCCTCGCTCGGCGCAGGGCCATCCGGTGATCATCCAGGCCGGTCAGTCCGGCCGCGGCACAGCGCTTCGCCGCACGCTGGGCGGAGTGCATGTTCGTCGCCTATCACAGCCTCGAGCAGGCACGAACGCGACTACGCGACCTTCAAGGCCAAGGTCGAGGCGCGGCCGCGACCCGGAGAAAGTCCACGTCTGCGCCGGCGTCTATCCCGTCGTCGCCGAAACCCGCGCCGAGGCCGAGGACAAGGTCGCGCTGATCGACTAGACTGCCGAAGGAAATCGACAGCCTGTCGCTGCTGTCGGAAGTGCTGAATTTCGATTTCTCGAAGCAGCCGATCGACAAGCCGTTCACCCAGGAAGAAATGGACAGTTGGACCGGCGTGCAGGGCATGCGCGACCGCATGCAAGCGCGAACTGGGCAACCGCCTGCCGACGCCGCGCGATTTCATCAACATCACGCGGCGCGGCACCTTCCACGACCATCCGCGCTTCGTCGGCAGTCCGAAGGACGTCGCCGACGGGCTGGAGGAATGGTTCGTCAACCGCGCCTGCGACGGCTTCGTCGTCGCCGCCTCGCATGTGCCCGGCGCGTATGAGGATTTCTCCCGCTTCGTTGTCCCGGAACTGCAACGCCGCGGGCTGTACCACCAGGACTACAAGGGGCCGACGTTGCGGGAAAACCTGGGTCTGGATTACCCTGCTGTCGGGGCCTGGCGGCAGTAACCTCAGCTCTCCTCGTCGTGGTCAGCGAAGGCCGACCACGATCTGCCTCGCGTTTTTTACGCCTATGGGCCGGCCCCCAGCAACCGACGTCACACCGAAAAATACTTCGCCCGCGGGTTGAGCACCACGATCGCGCTGGTCGATTGTTCCGGATGCAACTGGAACTCATCGGACAGCGACACCCCGATCCGTTCCGCATCCAAAAGCGAAAGGATCGGCGTCTGGTCTTCCAGATTGGGGCAGGCCGGGTAACCGAAGGAATACCGGCTGCCGCGATAAGCCTGCGCCAACATCTTATCCATGTCCCGATCGTCCTCACCCGCAAACCCCAATTCCGCTCGGATGCGCTTGTGGACGTATTCCGCCATCGCCTCGGCCATCTCGACGGACAGGCCGTGTAGATACAGGTAGTCCTGATAGCGGTTGTCTTCGAACCAGACACGCGCCGTGTCCGAGGCTTTCTGCCCCACTGTGACCACCTGGAATCCGATCACGTCGCGTTGCGCGTCATCGACGTCGCGGAAGAAATCAGCGATGCACTCACCGTCTTCCTTCGGCTGGCGCGGCAGGGTGAAGCGGGCGACCTCGGTCATGCCGTCCTGGGCGAAGACGATCAGGTCGTTGCCCTGCCCGGCCGCCTTCCAATAGCCGTAGCAGGCCTGCGGCTTCAGGATATCCTGCTCCTCGCAAAGCGAAAGCATCCGGCGCATGACCGGGCGCAGTTCCTGCTTGGCCCAGCCCAGGAAATCATCCAGCGAACGTCCCTGCTTCCGGAAGCCCCACTGGAACTGGTAGAGGCTCCGTTCGTTTACGAACGGAACGATCGCCCTGGGCGCCGCCTCGATCACGCGCGCGCCCCAGAAGGGCGGCTCCACCACCGGCACATTCTGCGTCATCCGATGCCGCCTGACCTGCACCGCCTTCACATCGACCGGCTGAAACGCCTTGCTGTCGGCCTGGCCTAAAGTCCGAGCGGTGTTGCGCGCTTTGCCGACGCGCTTGGCCTGGAGGGCGGAGAGGTAGTCGTCGAAACCGTTTCCGGTGACACGATCCATCAGATGCAAGCCATCGAACGCATCGCGTGCATAGGCGACGCGGCCGCAGGCATAGGCGCGGACGCAATCATCCTCCACATAGTTGCGGGTCAGTGCGGCACCACCCAGCAGGACGGGGATGTCGACGCCTTGGCGCGACATCTCTTCCAGGTTTTCACGCATCACGACGGTGGATTTCACCAGCAGGCCGGACATGCCGATCGCGTGGGCGCGATTATCCCGCACCGCAGCCAGCATGTCCGGCAGCGGCACTTTGATGCCGAGGTTGACGACGCGGTAGCCGTTGTTGGTCAGGATGATATCAACGAGGTTCTTGCCGATGTCGTGCACGTCGCCCTTCACCGTGGCCAGCACGATCGTGCCTTTCTCCTGCCCTTCGACCCGCTCCATGAGCGGTTCCAGGTAGGCAACGGCCGCTTTCATCGTTTCGGCCGATTGCAGCACGAAGGGCAACTGCATCTTGCCGGCACCGAACAGATCGCCGACGACCTTCATGCCGTCCAGCAGGACCTTGTTGATGATGTCCAGCGGCGGCAGCGTTTTCAGCGCCTCATCCAGATCGTCCGTCAGCCCCTTGCGGTCGCCATCGACGATGCGGTCCTTCAGCCGGCCTTCCGGGGTGGCAGCACGCTCCTTCTTCGCCGTATCCGCGGCCTTGCGGCCGGCAAACAGCTCCAGAAACCGCTGCAACGGATCATAGCCCTCTGCACGGCGGTCGAAGATCAGATCCTCGGCGACCCGACGTTCCTCCTCCGGGATCAGGTGCATCGGCCGGATCTTGGAGACGTGGATGATCGCGCCCGTCATTCCCGCATTGCGCGCATAATCCAGAAACACACTGTTCAGCACCGCCCGGGCGGCCGGATTGAGTCCGAAGCTCACATTCGACAGCCCAAGAATAATCTGGATATCTGGAAACTCCTCACGGATGGCGGCAATTCCCTCCAGCGTCCATTGCGCCAGCTTGCGGTCGTCTTCGTTGCCGGTCGCGATCGTGAACGTCAGAGGATCGATCAGCAGATCCGACTGCGCCAGCCCATGCTTGTTGCAAGCGAAATCGACGAGACGCCGAGCGATGCGGAGTTTGTCTTCGGCGGTTTTTGCCATGCCGACTTCGTCGATCGTCAGCGCAATGACCGCGGCGCCGAAGCGCTTGGCCAGCACCAGCCGGTCGTGCGCGTGATGCTCGCCGTCCTCGAAGTTGATCGAGTTGATGATCGGCTTGCCGCCGTGCAATTTCAGCGCCGCCTCGATCACCGGCGTTTCGGTTGAGTCGATCACCAGCGGGCAGTTCACCGAGGCGGTGAAGCGCCGGATCACTTCGGTCATCTCGGCGTTTTCGTCGCGGCCGACGAAGGCGGTGCAAACATCGAGGGCGTGGCTGCCTTCGCCGATCTGCTCGCGGCCCATGGCGACGCAGCCGTCCCAGTCGTGCTTTCTCCTGCAGTTCGCGCCATTTCTTCGAACCGTTGGCATTGCACCGTTCGCCGATGGCGAAGATGGCATTCTCCTGCCGCAATGGTTCCGCCTGATAGAGGCTGGCGACGGTCGGCACCCAGACGACGGTTCGGGCGGCACGGGAGCGGGCGGAATTCGCCGCGCTTGCGCAGCATCGCGTCCAGCGCCTGGATATGCTCGATGGAGGTGCCGCAGCAGCCGCCGATCAGGTTGACGCCGTCTTCCGCGACGAAGCGATCGAGCCAGGTGGCCAGTTCGGCGGCGCCCAGCGGGTAATGCGTGCGCCCGTCGACCAGTTCCGGCAGGCCGGCGTTCGGCTGCACCGAAATCAGTCCCGGCCAGTTCGTGGCCAGCCAGCCGACATGTTCGGCCATTTCCTGCGGCCCGGTGGCGCAGTTCAGTCCCATCAGCGGCACATCCAGCGCCCGCACCACGGAGGCCGCGGCGGCGATATCCGGACCGACCAGCAGGGTGCCGGTGGTTTCGACAGTAACCTGGACGAAGATCGGCGTGTCGGTCCCGGCTTCCAGCCGAGCGATCTTCGCGCCGTTGACGGCGGCCTTGATCTGCAGCGTGTCCTGGCAGGTCTCGATCAGGATGGCATCGACGCCGCCGGCGATCAGGCCGCGGCATTGTTCGGCCAGCGCGGCCTCCAGCGGATCGTACGCGATGTTGCCCAGGCTGCGGCAGCTTGGTGCCGGGCCCGATGCTGCCGATGACCCAGCGATGGCGGCCGTCGGCAAAGCTCTCGGCGGCTTCTCGCGCCAGTTCGCCGGCGCTCTTGTTGATCTCGAAGGCGCGTTCGGAGAGGTCGAATTCGCCCAGCGTGACGGGCGAGGCGCCGAAGGTGTTGGTCTCCACCATGTCGGCGCCGGCTTCGAAGTAGCCGCGATGGATGTCGCGCACCAGGTCGGGACGCGACAGCACCAGCACGTCGGTGCAGTTCTCGCGCCCCCAGTAATCCTTCTCCACATCCAGCGTCAGCGCCTGGACGCGGCTGCCCATGCCGCCGTCGCACAGCAGCACGCGGTCCCGCAGCGCATCGAGCAAATGGGGACGGGTCATGGACCGTCCTTCAGATGGCGCGTTCGAGGGTGGCAGCAGCGATCGCCTCGTCCGTGCGGGTGGCGCACCAGATGCGGATCGAGCGGGCCGGGGATCGGCAACGGCGGCGCGACCGTCACGCCGACGGCCTCGGTCAACTCGGTCGATCGCGTCGTCGGAGAATCCCGGCCAGCGATGCGCCAGCTTGCCGGTCAGGTCGTCGCGGTCGTGCGCGGCGAGGTCGATGACCAGCAGCTGGCCGCCGGGCGCAGCACCCGCGCGGCCTCCCGCACCGCGCCGGCGGATCCTCGGCGTGGTGCAGCACCATTTGCAGGACGACGATGTCGAACGATGCGATCGGCCAGCGGCAGCCGGTACATGTCCGCCAGTCGCACCGCGCAATGCGCGAAGCCCGGTTCGGCGAGGCGCGCCCGGGCCAGGGCCAGCATCGCCTTGGAGGCGTCCACGCCCAGCGCCTGACGCACCCGCGGCGCGAGCAATTCCAGCACGCGGCCGGTGCCGGTGCCGATATCCAGCAGGCGGCCTGCGCGTCGGCGGGGACCAGCGACAGCAGCGCGTCCTCGACCGCCTGGGCGGGCAGGTCGAGGGCGCGCATCTCGTCCCAGTCGGCGCCTTTGCTGCGGAAGACTCTCGGAGGCGATGCGGGCGCGTTCGGCCAGGACGCGGGCGGCCTGGCGGCGGTCCGCTTCCAGGATCGGGTCGTCTGGCGGGCAGGCGGGCGATCAGGTCGCGGGCGAGCGCGCCTTCGTCCCCGGTCGGCAGCGCGAACCAGACATTCGCGCCCTCCCGCACGCGGTCGAGCAGGCCGCAATCGCACAGCAGCTTCAGGTGGCGGGACAGGCGCGGCTGCGACTGGCCGAGGATTTCGGTGAACTCCATCACGCAGAACGCGCCGCGGGCGGCGAGCGCGAGCAGGCGCAGCCGGGTCGGTTCGGCGGCGGCGCGCAGGCTGGCGAGGAGGTGTTCCATGTGGCGACCTATCTGACATAAAGATATCCTTATGTCCAGATGTCAGCCGACCACCGACGAACGACGCATACGCGACCGGTGGACGACCGCCGATGGGCTCTGCGGAGCAGCTCGGAATGGGCATAAAAAAACGGCGGTGCTTTTGGCACCGCCGAAGTTTAGGGAGGAAACGTCCAAGAAAGCAGTGCACCGTAGTGCGTCTGCAGGACGGAGAATGGCCTTCGCAGTCGCAGCATGCAAGTGGTTTTTTGCTGCGACGCACAAAAATCAAGGCCGTTAAGATTTTGTGACTTCTGTACCACATACGGTACCGTTGTATATGCTGCCTATTTCATCAACCAGACGTGGTATCCGCCCCATTGCCTGCGAAAGCGCCACAACCGTCCCCAGGCTGCTGGCCATATCGGTCGGAATCAGCACCGTCGTCCCCCGCTCCTTGTTCATCTCGTAAAGCAGATTCATCTGCCGGAGCTTCAGCGCATTCGGGTCGCTGCCATACAGCCGCGCCGCTTCCACGACCTGCTGCGGCGATCGCCGTCTCGGCGGAGGCAAGGGTCACCCGAGCGTCCTTTTCCCGCTCCGCCTGCGCCTGGCGGCTCATGGCGTCCTGCAGTTCGCGCGGGATGACGACGTCCTTGATCTCCACGCTGCTCGCCGTGACGCCCCAGGTGGAGGTCTTCCCGGTGATCGTCTGGCGCAGCTGCTCATCGGCGGATTTGCGGTCGGACAGCAGTTTCGACAGGTCGGTCGAGCCGATCATCTCGCGCAGGCTGGTCTGGGCCACACGCTCGATCGCCTCGCGGTAGTTGGCGATGCGGATCGCGGCGGCCTCGGCATTCTCCACCTGCCAGAACACGATCGCGTCGACCCCGACGGCCACCGTATCGCGGGTCAGCGCCTGTTCGGCGGTGATCATCGTCGTGTTGATCCGCAGGTCGATCACCTGCGCGACCGCGTCGATGACCGGGAACACAAGGTAGATCCCCGGCCCTTTCACCTTGTGGAACCGCCCCAGGCGCAGGATCACCGCGCGCTGCCATTCCGACGCGATGCGCACCGATCGGAGCAGGATGAGCACGCACGACGACGGCAATGACAATAAGGGCAATGTCCACGGGCGATTTCCTCCATTTGGTTGACGAGTTTTGCGGTATCTCGACCCGATATGACGAGATGGGTATAGCCAGGGCGGATCATACGCCCAGTGAACAATTTCCTTTCCCCTGACGAATGGCAGGCTGTCCTGCTGACGCTGGATGTCTCGATCAGAGCGGTGGTGTTCGCCTTGCCGGTGGCGCTGGCCGTGGCGATGGCGCTGTCGCGGGGGCGTTTCCCCGGACGGGTCGTGCTGGACACCATCGTGCACCTGCCGCTGGTGCTGCCGCCGGTCGTCGTGGGCTGGCTGCTGCTGATCCTCTTCGGCGTGCACGGCGCGATCGGCGCGTGGCTGTTCAACTGGTTCGGCATCCGCCTCGTCTTCACCCGCAACGGCGCCGTGCTGGCCTGTGCGGTGATGATCCTGCCGCTGATCCTGCGCGCCATCCGCCTCTCCCTCGATGCCGTCGATCCCGGCCTGGAGCAAGCTGCTCGGACTCTCGGCGCCGGCCCCTGGGACCGGTTCCTGACCATCACCCTGCCGCTCGCGGCCCCCGGCGTGCTGGTCGGCGCCTGCACCGGATTTGCCGCCGCGCTGGGGGAGTTCGGCGCGGTGATCACCTTCGCCGCCAATATCCCCGGCCAGACGCAGACGCTGCCGCTGGCGATCTACGCGGCGCTTCAGGCACCAGGCGGGGAGGCGACCGCGGCGCGCCTGTCCTTGGTATCGGTGGTGCTGGCCGTCATATTCCTGCTTGCCTCCGACCGGCTCGACCGCTGGATGAAGCGCTACCTGGGATCGTGACGCTGTCTCGCCTTTTCCCAACCCGGCCTGTATAGCCCGCGTCATGCCCCTTGTCGCAACGATCTTGCCGCCGCGTGAAGGTTTCGGCATCGGAAGAGCCGGCGCGATCGGGATGGTCGTGCGCCGCCTGACGCAGACGCCCGGCTATCAGACGGTCGTCTTCGGCGGCAAGCAGGACGGTCCGACCTTCCCCGACATCGACTTTCGTCCCGTCGCGCCCACGCTGTGGCGGATCGGCAGCACGAACTTGCGCTACGCCGCCGCGGTCGCCGACGCCCTGCGAAAGCTGCAGCCCGGACCTGATCGAGGTCCACAACCGGCCGGAAATCGCCCTGGCGATCGCCGACCGCCTGCCCTCGATCCCCGTCATCGGCTTCCTGCACAACGATCCGCTCGGCATGCGCGATGCGACCAGCGTCGCGGAACGCGACGAACCTGCTGAAACGACTGGCCTGCGTCGTCACGCCGTCCGCCTTCCTGCGCGACCGGCTGCTGGACGGCATCGCCAATCCGCCGAAACAGCCTGTCGTCATCCCGAACTGTATCGACCTGACGCGAATTTCCGCCGCCGCGCAAGAAGGAGCGCCTGGTGCTGTTCGCCGGCCGCGTGGTGCCGGACAAGGCGCCGGACGCCTTCATTTCCGGCTTCGCCGCAGCGTCGCCGCACATCTGCCCGGCTGGATCGCGGAGATCATCGGCGCCGACCGCTTCAGCTACGAACAGCCCGGAGACGCCGTTCTTCAAGACCATGCAGGCCTCCGCCGAAGGGGCCGGCGTCCGCATGCTCGGCTTCCGCGAGCATCCCGACGTGCTGACCGCGATGAGCCGCGCGGCCGTGGTCGTGATGCCGAGCCGGTGGGAGGAACCGTTCGGGCTGGTGGCGCTGGAGGCAATGGCGAGCGGCGCGGCGCTGATCTGCTCGCCACGCGGCGCATTGCGGGAGGTTGCCGGCGACGCCGCCCTGTTCATCGATCCCGACAGCGTGCCCAGCGTCGCCTCCGCCATCCGCCTGCTGGCGCAGCAACGAGGCCCGGCGGGTCGCCCTGGCGGAAGCCGGGCGCAAGCGCGCGATGCTGTTCGACCTGGGCACTGTGACGGAACAGCTGGCAGGCCTGCGCGCGCATCGATCCTGGCGGTGAGATTGATCGCCTCGGCCGCGGCTGACTATGTGCACGGCGTTGACGGCAGGCAGCGTGGATGCTGTCCCCTGCCCCGAACCATGACAGGAAACCGCCGCTATGGCTGATACGAATGCTGCCGGGTGACGCACAGATCCCGGTGACGGTGCTGACCGGCTATCTGGGCGCCGGCAAGACGACTCTGCTGAACCGCATCCTGACCGAGCAACACGGCCGCAAATACGCGGTGGTGATCAACGAGTTCGGAGAACTCGGCGTGGACAACGACCTCGTCGTCGACACCGACGAGGAAGTCTTCGAGATGAACAACGGCTGCATCTGCTGCACCGTGCGCGGCGACCTGATCCGCATCGTCGGCGGCCTGATGAAGCGCCGCGACAAGTTCGACGGCATCATCATCGAGACGACGGGCCTGGCGAACCCCGCCCCGGTCGCGCAGACGTTCTTCGTCGACGACAACGTCAAGGCGAAGACCCGGCTGGACGCGATCGTCACCGTCGTCGACGCCAAGCACCTGCCGGCGCGGCTGGAAGACAGCCACGAGGCGGCCGACCAGATCGCCTTCGCCGACGTCATCATCCTGAACAAGACCGACCTGGTGACGCCGGAGGAACTGGAAGCCGTCGAAGCGACGATCCGCCAGATCAACCGCTTCGCCGTGATCCACCGCACCCAGCGCAGCGCCGTGGCGATCGAGGACGTGCTGAACCGCGGCGCCTTCGACCTGCACCCGCATCCTGGAAATGCGGCCCGACTTCCTGGATCACGACGATCACGAACACAATGACGACGTCTCGTCCATGAGCTTCGAGGTCGAGAAGCCGATCGACCCGGAGAAGTTCAACGCCTGGATCGGCCAGCTGCTGCAGGAGAAGGGCCCGGACCTGCTGCGTACCAAAGGCATCCTGAATTATGCCAACGAGGACCGGCGCTTCGCCTTCCAGGCCGTGCACATGATCGCCGACGGCGATTTCATCGGTCCCTGGAAGGACAGCGACTCACGGGTCAGCCGCCTGGTGTTCATCGGCCGCAACCTGAACCGCCCGCAGTTGCGGCGCGGGTTCGAAGCCTGCGCCACCGACTGACAAGCGCCCCTATTCGGCGGGCGGAGACGGTGCGGCCGAGATGCCCGGCGGATAGGGCCGGTTGTCGTCATAGGGCGGATAGGCCGGCAGGTATCCCGGGCGTCGTGTATAATCCGACGCTACCGGCTGGCCTCCCGGGCTGTCGGTGCGGATCGCCGAACGCTCGGTCCATCTGCGGGATGGGCCCTACATGGTTGACCGGCGCCGTCGGGTTTGAGGTGCATCCCGCCAACAAGGTCAGTCCCGCCAGCCACATAGATCGTCTTTTCATCCACGCACTCCGGCGCACTGATGCGCAGTTCACCAGAACGCGAGCCATCCGATCCGGTTGCCAGATGGTTGTCGTAAAGCCGCGTGTCGATTTTCCGACCGGCCAATGTTAGTGTGGACCGATAAAAGGGAGGAGATGGTGCCATGCCAGAAGCACCCGCCGGCCTTGATTCCTCTGCCCACACCCCCTGGAGCGGCGATATCACCCGCGTGCCCTATTGGGTCTATCGTGACGCCGCCCTGCTGAAGACCGAACAGCAACGGGTCTTCGAAGGCCCCGTGTGGAACTTTCTCTGCCTGGAGACGGAGATCGCCGAACCGGGCGACTGGCGCGCGACCCAGGTCGGGCAAATGCCGGTCGTCGTGGCACGCGACACTGACGGCTCGATCGCCGCGTTCGAGAACCGCTGCGCCCATCGCGGCGCGCTGATCTGCCTCGACAATGCCGGCAAAGGCGCACGCGACTTCCAATGCGTCTACCACGCCTGGCGCTACGATCTGCGCGGCAACCTGGCCTCCGTCGCGTTCCAGCGTGGCGTCAACGGCAAGGGCGGCATGCCGGAGGATTTCCGGCTGTCCGATTACGGGCCGCGGAAACTGCGCACAACGACGCTGTTCGGCCTGGTCTTCGCGCACGCTGCAGGACGATACACCCGACATCGAAACATTCGTCGGCGAGGAGGTCCTTGCGCAGATGCGCCGCATCATCAGCGGCCGGCAAATGGAGATCATCGGCCGCTTCACCGAGGTCCTGCCGAACAACTGGAAGATGTACGCCGAGAACGTGCGCGACTCCTATCACGCCAGCCTGCTGCATCTGTTCTTCGCCACGTTCAAGATCAACCGGCTCAGCCAGGGCGGCGGCCTGATCGTCAGTCCGAACGGCGGCTGCAGCGTGTCGTCCACGCATCGCGCCGGACACGACGGACGACACAGCCTATAGCGGCATGCGGTCGGTCAACGACGACTACCAGTTGGAGGATCGCGGCCTGATCGACGTCGTCGACGAACACCCCGACCGCATCCGCCAGCAGATCATCACGGTGTTTCCGAACTTCGCAATGCAGAAGACGCAGAATGCCATGGCGCTGCGCTTCTTCGTTCCGGATGGCATCGATCGGACCCGGCTGGAATGGATCTATTTCGGCTATGCCGACGACACCGAGGCGATGCGCAAGCGGCGGCTGCGCCATCTGAACCTCGGCGGCCCGGCTGGATTCGTTTCGATGGAAGACGGATGCATCGGCAACTTCGTCGAGCGCGGCATTGCGACGGCCGATAGCGAGCGCTCCATCGTCGCCATGGGCGGTTCCGGTATCGAAACGCAGCAGACCCGCGCGACGGAGGCTGCGGTGCGCGGCTTCTGGTCACTCTGGCGGCAGATGGTGGCGCTATGACGACGCTGCGGCTTGCGGAGCTGAACGCCGCCTATGCCGCGGCGATCGATCAGGACCGGCTGGAGGCCTGGCCGGATTTCTTCACCGACGATTGTCTCTACAAGATCACCTCGGCCGACAACGACAAGGCGGGCATGCAGGCGGGTATCGTCTATGCGGACTCGCGGGCGATGCTGCGGGACCGGATCACCGCGCTTCGGACAGCGAATATCTATGAACGCCAGAGCTATCGCCACATCATCGGTCTGCCGCTGATCGTCGCGGACGCCGACGGTCTTCTCGAAGCCGAGACCCCCTTCATCGTCGCCCGCATCACCCGCAACGCTCGGACCGACCTGTTCGCGACGGGCGTTTACCGCGACCGTGTGAAGGAAAGCGGCGGCACACTCCGCTTCCGGCAGAGAATCGTCGTTTGCGACAGCAATCACTTCGATACGCTACTGGCCATTCCGCTCTGACGGCGCGGCACCACGGTTGACCGGCCGGCGCCGATCCGTTGAATAGCGGACCATGAGTAACACTACCCCGTTCCTGCTGGCGTCGCGCGGCGTGTCCCGTGACCTTGGCGCATTCGTCGTCGCCGCACGTTTCTCCCGCGACGGCCGCCGGGTCGGCTTCGCGATGGGCGACGGCGCCGTCTGGACCATGCGGCCCGGCGAGCCGGATTGGACGCAAACGACCGTACATGACGGGGCGATCCTGGCGTTTGCGGTCGATCCGGCGGGGCAAGGCTTCGTCTCCGGCGGCGATGACGGGCAAATTCGGCGGTTCAGCGCAGATGGCCAGGTGTCCGACATCGCCTCCTTCGGCATGAAATGGGTGGAGAATGTTGCGACGCACGCGCAGGACAGGGGCAAAGGTCTGATTGCCGCCAGCGCCGGCAAGATCGTGCGGCTGTTCGATCAAGGCGGCCAGCAACTGAAGGAGTTCGTGCACCCGTCGTCGGTCACCGGCCTGGTGTTCGACGGCAAAGGCAAGCGGATCGGCGCGTCGCACTACAACGGCGTCTCGATCTGGTTCGTCGCGGCGAAGACGGATACGCCGCGCAAGCTGGAATGGAAGGGCAGCCACACGGGCATCGCCATCCACCCTGAGGGCGAGGCGGTGGTCACTGCGATGCAGGAAAACGCGCTGCATGGCTGGAAGCTGCCCGACGGACAGCATATGCGCATGAGCGGCTATCCGGCGAAGACCACAAGCATGTCCTTCACCCGGAACGGCAAATGGCTGGCGACCAGCGGTGCGGACGCGATGGTACTGTGGCCGTTCTTCGGCGGCGGTCCGATGGGCAAGGCGCCGTTGGAACTTGCCGGCGGTGACGGCATCGTGTGCACCCAAGTTGCCGCCAATCCGAACAACGAGATCGTCGCCGGCGGCTTCACCGACGGGCTGGTCGTGGTGGCGGATATCTCGTCCTCCCGCATCCTGCCGGTGGTGCCCCCGGAACACGGCCCGATCAGCGCGCTGGCATGGAATGCCGACGGCACCAAGCTGGCGGTCGGAACCGAAACCGGCTTTGCCGCGGTGGTGGACTTCGCGGCGCGCCAGAGTGGGTGAGGCCTGGTGGGTAAACCTGAGAGCTTGCGGACAGGACCGCAGCAACTCGATTTGTTTGCCCACGACGGCTTCCGGGCCCAACCAGCCCTTCCCGCCCACCCGTGGCCGGACCCCGAAGCAGTCACGGGGCGGTCCGACGCCGACCTGATCGCTGCGCTTCCTGATGCCATCGGTGCCGCAGGACGTCCGGTCATCACTGAGATTGGCCGGCGCAGGCTTGCCGGGGCCGTCTCTGGCCTGGAGGCCTTGTGCCGACGCTTCAAGGGCTTCGGGCTTGAGAGCCGCGTCGCCGAGCAGGCAGAGGCGCTTGGCGCCCTGAGCGCGATTGGCGGCCGCGACGCCGCCGCGGCAGTCACGCGCCTGATCAGCGAGAGCGTGGTCCAAGGTCCCAACCTGGCGATCGCGATGGCGGCTGCGGCGGCACTCCGATGCCGCCTGCCGGCCGGTGTCGCCTGCGCGTTGCTGCAGAATGCCGATCCGGCAACACGCGCCGCAACGGCCTGCTGCGCGCCGGAGCATCCGACGACCGTCCCCGTGATGATCGCTTTGCTCGACGATCTCCATCCTTCCGTCGCCGTCGCCGCGGTTCGGACCCTGGGCCAGTGGGGTCGTGCCGAGGCCCGGCCGGCACTGTTGAGGCTTCTGGACGCAGACCCGACGGCCGAACTGATCGCAGCCGCCGTGGGCGTCGCCGACGACGCCGTCATCGTCAGTCTTGGGCGCATCGGCCGGATGCGCCCGGACCTGACGGACGCGGTCGTGGAGGCCCTGGGGGAGATCGACGACCCACGCGCCGGGGCCGTCCTTGCGCGGTTCGGACCGGCCGGCGGGTCGTAGTTTACTTGCCGGGCGGTTGATCGGCCGAGGCAAGACCCGTCAGGTTCTGAATCGACGCGCCGATGCCCTTGGCGATCTCACTGCCGATCCCGCCCGGGCATGCCGTTCCGGCGACACAGGCAGGCGTACCAGGCATCATCTGCGTACTGGCGGCCTGTATCAGCGGCAGGGCACAACCGCTCAGCAGCAGGCAGGCGGACAGCGGGGCAAAAAGCGCACGCATCGCGAGGATCCTTTATGGCTGGGGCGAAGGTGCGGCGTTGATGCCGCCGCTCCGGTCGGGCTGGGGGACCGGCCGTGTCGCCACGGTTTTCGCTGCTTTGCCGCCGGTGCGGCGAATGTCGCGCCAAAACGCTAAGATCCCGTTAACGCCACCGACCATCGCATGCGGCGTGACCGCCGGTCTGGCATTCGCGGCGCCAAGCAGGCAGGCTGCCAAGGAGGCCGGTCACGCCGGCGCACGCAGCAGGAGGACAGGATGGATCTGCCGGAAGCCGACACCGAAACGAAAGCCTGGTTCATCGACTGGCTGGAGCAGTTCTCCGCCCATGTGCGTGCGGTTGACTACGCCTCGGCGCGACCGCTGTTCCACCCGCAGATCCTCGCGTTCGGCACGCATCGGGACGTACTTCCGGACCGTGAGGCCTGGATCGACACGCAATGGGACAATGTCTGGCCGCGCACCGACGATTTCCGCTTCGAGATTGCTGCCACACATGTGCTCGTTTCCAACGACAAGACCATGGCTGTGGTCATTGCGCCCTGGACCAGCACCGGATTCGATCCGTCGGGCAAGCCGTTCGATAGGCCAGGCCGAGCGACGATGGTGTTTCACCGTTCCGGCGATGGCTGGCTGGGCGTCCACACACACCTGTCGCTGAACCGCGGCGTTCCGCAGACCAGCCACGGGAACCGGCCGGTGAAAGCTCGCTAAGCCGGGGAGGCTTGGCGAACCGCGCGATGCGGCTTAACTGTTGCCGAATCGGTCGCTCAACGGCCGAACGAGGAAGCAGGAAAACGTCCGTGAGAATATCCATACGCCGAACCATTGTCGCCGCCTGCCTGTCGTTGGCTGCGCTCGCGTTCCAGGGAAAGCCGTCTGACGCGGCAACGACCTGGGAATGCTACGTCTACAACCCGGTGGCCAAGCAGCCTTCGGTCGAGGCGGTGATCCGCCTGATCGACGAGGTGAAGCAAAAGACCAACGGCGAACTGCTGATCAATCTGCATCTCGGCGGCAGCCTGCCGATCAAGGCCGACGGCATCACCGCCGCGGTGGCCGATAACGTCGTCCAGTTCGGCGACGATGGCTTCGCCACCGGCACGATCCCGATCACCGGCGTCCTGCGTCTGCCGATGCTGCTGCAGAACGTCGCCGAGACTGACAAGGCGCATGGACGATCCTGCGCCCGTATCTGGATGCGGCCTACGGCAAGCGCGGCATCGACGTGCTCGGCCAGTACTCCTATCCGTTCCAGGTGATCTGGGGCCGCAAGAAGATCGACAGTCGCTCGCCGACATCAAGGGCCTGAAGCTGCGTGTCACATCGGTCGAGCAGGGCGAGTTCATCCGCCGCTTCGGTGGCGTGTCGCTGACGATCGGCATCGCCCGACGTCGCCGCGGCGCTGGATCGCGGCGTGGTCGACGGCGCGCTGACCGCGAGTTCCGGCGGCGGCCTCACCTGGCACGACCTGCTGAAATATCGCTACGCTTTCCCGACGTCCTACGTGAATTCGCACCTATCGTCGTGAACAAGGACGCGATTGCAGAAACTGCCGCCGGCGACGCAGAAGATCGTGCGCGACGCCGCGGCACAATGCGGCCGACTGGGCGATCGCAGCGAAATGAATCGGCAGGAAGACGAGCTGACGGCGCAATTCGGCAAGGAAGGCATGGTTCTGACCGACCGCCACGCCGGACGAAATCAAGGACGCGACCGAGAAGATGCGCCCCTACTGGGATGAATGGGCGAAGACGCACGGCGCCGGAGGCGATCGAGGTCCTGGCGAAAATCCGCGCCGCGGTCGGCCGATGAGCGATCGGCCAGATCGGTAATCGGACACGGAATTTCCCGGCGAGGAGCTGGAAGACGCAGTTTCATCCGGCGCCGACCTGGCTGGAAAAAGCCTGCATGGTGATCTGCGAGATCGTCGATCGTCGTGATGGCGTCTGATCGTCATCACCGAGATCGTCACGCGCAACCTGTTCGACTTTTCCTTCGAAATGTCCGAGGAACTCGGCGGCTACATCATCGTCGGGATTTCCTTCCTCAGCCTGCCGGTCTGCCAGGTCTACCGCGTCCTATCACCACGTGCAGTTCGTGCAGGCCCGCTTGTCGCCGCGGCTGCGCGCGCTGTCGCATCTGCTGTTCGACATGCTGTCGCTGCTGTTCTGCCTTGTGCTGCTCTGGCAACTGACACGTTTCGTGCTGCAATCGTACCGGTCCGGCGACGTGGCGCCGACCTTGCTCGCCACGCCGCTGTGGATTCCGCAGGCGCTGATGCCGATCGGCATCGCTGGCGGCGACCGATGTCGCTGACTGCGCTCGCTGCTCGGCAATTGGCGGCGATTCGTCGCGGCGGGCGCTGAGCGATGGAACTCGCATTGCAACTGATCGGCTCGTTCGGCATCTTCCTGCTGCTGCTGGCGGCCGGCATGGCGGTGCCGTTCGCGATCGCCGTGCCGGGCGTGCTGTATCTGCTGATGCAGAACGGGCTGACGGCGCTGAAGGGCATCGGCCTCGTCACCTGGGGCAGCATGAACAGCTTCACGCTGACCGCCATTCCGCTGTTCGTGCTGATGGCCGAACTGATGCAGCGCAGCGGCCTGTCGTTCCGCATCTATCGAGGCCTCGCCAAGGTCGTTTCGCGCCTGCCGGGCGGATTGTTGCAGACCAATATCGTCGGCTGCGCGCTGTTCGCCTCGATCAGCGGGTCGTCCGTCGCGACGGCGGCCTCGATCGGCGGCGTGGCGCTGCCGCAACTGGTGCAGCGCAACTACGACCGGCGGCTGTCGGCCGGGATCGCTGGCCGCGGGCGGAACGCTGGGCATTCTGCTGCCGCCGTCGATCGCGATGATCATCTACGGCTCGTTCACCGAGACCTCGGTGGCCAAGCTGTTCATGGCCGGCGTCATCCCCGGCGTGATGCTGACGCTGATGTTCATGGCCTATATCGGCGTCGCGCTCGTTCTGGGGCGGCGCGGTGCCGCGCGGTTCGGCGCACCGACGGCATCAGCTGGCTGACGGCGCTGGCCGACATCGTGCCGTTCGCGCTGCTGATCGGCGGCATCATGGGCAGCATCTATGCCGGCTGGGCCACGCCGACCGAGGCCGCGTCCGGCGGCTGCCTGTTCGCCCTGATCCTGTGCCTGATCTGGGGCGAGCTGACCTGGGAGCATTTCGTCGAGGCGCATGCACCGGACCGTGCAGATCTGCGGCAACCTGCTGTTCATCATCTATGCCGCCTACATCTATGCCTATGCGATCGGCGTGGCGGGCGTCGGCGAAAGCGTCACCGCCTGGCTGGTCGGCCTGCAATCTGTCGCACTTCGAGTTCTTCGCGCGCGCTGTTCGTGCTGTACACCGTGCTGGGCTGCCTGGTGGAAAGCATCGGCATGATCGTCATCACGGTGCCGCTGCTCTATCCGGTGCTGGGAAATTACGGCATCGATCCGATCTGGTTCGGCGTCATCCTGGTGATGTATGTGGAGCTCGGCCAGATCTCGCCGCCGATCGGCATCAATCTGTTCGTCATTCAAAGCATCTGGGACGGCGAGCTCAGCGACGTCGTGATGGGAACGATCCCGTTCCACATCATCATGTTCGTGCTGCTGTTCCTGCTCACTGCGTTCCCGCAGCTGGCGCTGTGGCTGCCGTCGCAGATGAATTGAGGCGGCTGGGCCGCGCGTTACAGGATCTGGAGCGACCCCTGATGTGTCATGGCTGGGCTTGTATCAGCCGTTAAAGGCGTGGATGGCCGGCACAAGGCCGGCCATGACGAGGTTGCGGAGTGGGCGCCATCCGCGACGCCCGACCGCCAGGCCTGGCTAATCAGCCGCCGCCGTCGATGGTGAGGACGGTGCCGGTCGTGTAGCCCGAGGCCGAGCTGGCGAGGAAGGCGACCGCGTTGCCGATCTCCCGCGGCGTGGCGGCGCGTCCGAACGGCATGCCGGAGGTCAGTTCCCGCCAGCGGTTCTCATCGCCGAACTTCTCCTTCGCCTCCGCCCTGCGCAGCATCACCAGACGATCCGTCTCGACCGGGCCGGGGTTGATCGCCACCACGCGCAGCCCATCCGCCGGCGCGCCCTTGCCCAGCGCACGCGTGAACGCCATCAGGGAGGCGTTGCCGGCCGCACCGGCGATGTAGTTGGTGGGAAATTTCTCGCCCGCCGCGCCGATGACGTTGACGATCACGCCGTGGCCGCGCGCCTTCATCTGCCCGTAGATCACGCGGCAGAAGGAGATGTAGCCGAACACCTTCAGGTCCCAGGCCTGCCGCCAGCGCGCGTCGTCGATCGACAGCACATCGCCCGGCGGGTATCGCGCCGGCGTTGTTGACCAGCACGTCGATCTCCCCCGCCTCGGCCGCGACCTTGCGCACGGCGGCGTCGCTGGAGAGGTCGGCGGCGATGGTCCGCACGTTGACCTGACGGTTGTTGCGGATACCGGCGGCGGTTTCCTCCAGCAGTTTGGCGTCGCGGGCGACGAGGATGAGGTTGCAGCCTTCCTCGGCCAGCACTTCGGCCGCGGCCTTGCCGATGCCTTTCGAGCCGCCGGTGATCAGGACGGTCTTGCCGGCCAGTTGCAGATCCATTTTACGCTGCCTTTCGTGTGGCGAGTTTCCTCTGTCTGCACGCATCGCCGAAAGCGGTGAAGATTGCAACACTGTGGGGATTGATCGGCGAAGGCCCATTCGGGGTGCCACTGCACGCCCAGCAGCCAGCCGGGGGCTCCTGGCATGGCAACCGCCTCGATCGTGCCGTCCGGCGCGCGTTGCCTCGACCACCAGGCCGGGCGCAAGCCGGTCGATCGCCTGGCCGTGCAGCGAGTTCACCTGGATCGTCGTGGCGCCCAGGATGCGCGCGAGGCTGCCGGTCACCGCGATCGGATGCTTTGGACCGTAGCGCGTCTCGCTGCGGCCCCTCGCCGCCGCGGTGGTCCTGCCGGCCGTCCTGGACATGGACGCGCTGGATCAGCGTGCCGCCCAGGGCGACGTTCAGCTCCTGGATGCCGCGGCAGATCGCCAGCACCGGAATGCCCTTGCGGATCGCGGCGCGGATCAGCGGCAGGGTGGTGTGGTCGCGCTCCAGGTCGTGGAAATCGGGCGTCTCGATGTCGCCGCCATTCGTAGTGGCTGGGATGCACGTTGCTGGGGCTGCCGGGAACGAGCAGGCCGGACAGCGTATCGAGCAGGTCCAGCATGGGCTCGCCCAGCGGCGGGATCAGGACGGGCAGCGCGCCGGAACCGCGCAGCACGGCCTGCGCGTAGCGGGCCGGAGTCTGGTGGAACGGCATGTCGTTCAGGGTTTTGGCGCAGGCGGGGATGCCAACGATCATTCTGCGGCGTGTCTCAGGTCAGGGTTGGGACGGAATCGGTCGGCGATGACGGCGCCCAGCATGCCACAGAACATCATCGCGGCCATACCGCGAGGTGTGCCGTCGGTCAGCAGGCCGACCAGCAGGCCGGAGCTGGCGCCGAGGCTGAACTGGAACGTGCCCATCAGCGCCGAGGCACTGCCGGCGTGATGCGCGTGCCGGCTGAGCGCGCCGGCGTTGGAGTTGCCATTGGCAAACCCCTGGCAGCCGATCGACACCACCAGGGGCGCGACCACCAGCGGCAGGCTGTGAATGCCGGAAAACGCCACCGCGCACAGACAGATGGTGGCGGCCAGGGACGTCCAGGCAATGATCGTCAGCATGCGGTTGAGCCCGAAGCGCGGCAGCATCCGCACATTGAGCTGCGAGCCGCAGATCAGGCTGACGGCACACAGGCCGAAGATCAGGCCGAAGCCGGAGGGCGAGAGGCCAAAGCCGAGCTCGAACACCGGCGAGCAGCCGGACAGGTAGGCGAACATGCAGAACGTGCTGCAGCCGCCCATGATGGCGTGCATCAGGAAGGTCTTTTCCCGCAGGATCGACAGGTAGCGCTGCGCCTGGCCAGGCGAGCTGAGGCGCAGGCGCCGCTCCTCCGGCAGTGTCTCCGGCAGCACTTTCCAGGCTGCGAAGACGCAGGTTCCGCCGTAGATCGTCAGCAGCCAGAAGATCACCCGCCAATGGGCGAAAGCGAGGATGAGACCGCCGATCGAAGGCGCGAGGACCGGCGCCACGCCCATCACCAGCACAAGCCGGGACATCATCATCGCCGCCGCCTGCCCCTCCGCCAGATCGCGCACCACCGCTCGGGCGATCACCATGCCGGCCGAGGCGCCAAATGCGGCGATGGCGCGCAGCACGGCGAGCGTCGCCAGGTTCGGCGCCAGGGCGCAGCCGATGGTGGCGATGGTAAACAGCAGGAAACCCGCCGCCAGCGGGACGCGGCGGCCGAAGCGGTCGGACAGCGTGCCCTGGGTGATCTGTCCCACGGCGAGGCCGGCGAACCAGCTTGCCAGCGTTAGCTGCGCCGAGCCGGGTGCGGTGCCGAACGATGCCTCCACGGCCGGGAAAGCCGGCAGATACATGTCGGTCGCGGCGGGTCCGACGGCGATGAACAGCCCGAGGAGCGTGGGCAGCCAGGAGGGATATCGGGCGGAGGGAGCTCATCCGGTCGGTGGTCTTTGTGGTTGGTGTTGGATGGGCGTTTCCGCGGGGATCGAACCGGTGGTGCGTTGAAACGGCGTTGCGGTCAAGAGTGCGTTGACAGCCGAGGGGGTTGGGCGGTAGGGACGCTGCCTCCGGCGTGGAGGGGTGCCCGAGTGGCTAAAGGGGACGGACTGTAAATCCGTTGGCGTGCGCCTACGTTGGTTCAAATCCAACCCCCTCCACCAGAAACCCCAGGTTTCGAGCCGATTTCAGCCCGCAAAAATCCGCAGAAATCCGCCATTCGTTGCCGATCCGATTGTGCTTGACCGTGCGCCCGCATGCGCCTATATGTCGCATGGATTTGTGGGATGGATTGCGGGTTAAGTACCGGAGCCGATCCAGCGGCGGGCGGGTGTAAATATTTTACACGCGCAAGCCTTATCAGGGGGTTGGGCCATGGCGCGGAAGATCGGGAAGCTATCGCCGGCAGAGGTGAGGAACAAAACCAAGCCCGGCCTTTATGGGGATGGCGGCGGCCTCTACCTGAACGTCGGTCCGACCGGCGGCAAAAGCTGGCTGTTCCGCTTCATGCTCAACGGCACGGCGCGGGAAATGGGACTCGGCCCGCTGCACACCATCGGCCTGGCGGAAGCCCGGGAGCGCGCCCTGGCGGCCCGCAAGCTGCGCCTCGATGGGATCGACCCGCTGGACGCCGCAACGCAGCGAGAAGACGCGCAAGGCCGCGGAGCGAGCGCAGACGCCGCGGCGCTGGTCACCTTCAAGGCTGCCGCCGAGGGCTACATCCGGGACAACAAGGCGGCGTGGCGGAACGAGAAGCACGCGTGGCAGTGGACCGGCCACGCTGGAGAGCTCATGTCTACCCGGTGATCGGCGACCTCGCTGTGTCGTCGGTCGAACACCGGCCACGTCACCAAGATCCTGACTCCCGATCTGGACCGCCAAGGCCGAGACGGCGACGCGGGTCCGCGGACGGATCGAGACGGTGCTCGACTACGCGAAGGTCCACGGCTGGCGCGACGGCGAGAACCCAGCGCGATGGAAGGGTCACCTCGAAAACGTCCTCCCCGCCCGTGCCAAGGTCGCGAAGGTGGAACATCACGCCGCGCTGCCCTGGAAAGAGATCGGCGCCTTCATGGCTGAGCTGGAGAAGGAAGACGGGACGGCGGCGCTGGCGCTCCGCTTCACGATCCTGACTGCGGCCCGGACCGGCGAAGTCATCGGCGCCCTATGGTCGGAGATCGACATGAAGGCCGCGGTATGGACGGTGCCGCCCGGCCGGATGAAGGGCGGGCAGGAACATCGCGTGCCGCTGTCCGATGCCGCACTGGCCGTGCTGCGGGAGGCTGCGAAGCTGCGGAAGGATGAGGGCAAGGACGGTCCGGTGTTCCCCGGCGGCAAGGGCGGGACCAGCGGATCGCGGGCTGTCGAACATGGCGCATGCTGGCTGTGCTGCGGCGCATGGAGCGCGCCGATCTGACGGTTCGAATTGAACCCCCTCCACCATTCCCGGAAATTCAGCGAAATCAGTAGCTACGTGACCTCTGCGGTGCAGGCGGCTTCCACTGCGGTAAAGGTCGAACGGCATGCCCAAACAGCATTTGGGGGGCATTTCGCCCCCCATTTGTCCATACCTGCGCCCCAGTCGGGGCAGAGACGCTCTCAGCCCATGGTCGGGCCATGGTGCAGAATCGATATGTTGTGATCCGGAATGGCAACGGATCCAAAGGACATTGCGGAACCTGCCGGTTCTTCCGAGGAAGCAGTCGTCGTTGCGCCGGTCGACAAAGAGGTTCCACCGGTGACGGGAAAGTCCGTCGCCAGATTCAGCCCGGCCGTCGCATGCAGCATGGACAGGTCGTTATCATGCGATGAAGCTTTTGATCCTGCCAAGCTGATGTCGAAGTTCCCCTTCCCGTCAGCGGTCAGCACAAACGCATTGGATTGAAAGTTACCATCCAGCCGCATCTTGGCAACCAGATCGCCCGAGGCATCGCGCACGGCAAGGACATGAAAGCGCTGCAGGTACGTGACGCTTGTTGGCGTGTCAGATGGTGCCAAAAGTTGGATCACGTCGTCACCGCGAAACCCCGAGATGTCACCGGAGTGCATTAGGCTGCTTCCCGCTGGGGAGACGCTAGCCCCATTCAGCACGAGTGTGTCGTTGCCGCTCAGGAATTGAATCTTCTGAGTAGCGGCGACCGCTCCGTTGAGCTCCAGCGTACTGCCGCTCTGTAGCGTGATACGACCAACCCCATTGGTCGGGCCAAGGTCTACGGTGCTGTGCTCACTGATTGCAATCACGCCATTGTTCTTCAATGCGCTGAGGGGGCTGTCCGCGAAAACCAACTGGGTCCCGTGCTCGACATTGATCCTGCCGGAGCCCGCATTGACAAAAGTGCCCGAGCCCGACTGACCGCTCACATCGATTGTGAAACTGCCGTCCCGTGCATCGAGGTTCATCGTGCCCCTGAACATCGTCGTCCCGTCTGCGTCCATAACCGCCGTGGGCGCAGTTGTTCCGGAACCTGGCTTGCTCAGAAAATTGAGTGTAAATCCGGCGCCGTAGAATATGTTGTTGCCCGTCAGCACTGGCTGCGAGAAGCTGAAAGCCGGCTGCACGTCGACGGTAATATTGTCCAGGCCGCCACGAATTGCACCGTCCGTGGTGGGACCGATGGTGGGGCCAGGCGTGCTGATGATCACGGTTTCACCCGGCACGGGTATCGTCTCATTCGACCAGGAAGCTGGGTCAAACCAGAGGCCCGATCCGCCGATTTGCGATCCTTGATAAGATTGCGTTGTAGTCATTTCATCCCCGCACTCAGTAGTTTTGCGACACAAGATCATTGTGTCGCACAGGTGTGGTGACGACCGGCGTATCAAATGATGACGAAGGAAGACGATCGGCGCAAATTTCTCTGCAATTTTCGTTGCGATGCCATGAAGCCACTGCTCTCAAGCTGAAGGCCAGCCATTGCTGCTCATCTCTATAGAACCCAATCGTGATGTTGCAGATGAAATATAGACTGCCGTTGCGTCACACGATTATAGTGATGACAATGGGAACCTTATCGGTTTATTTCCTAATTTCCCCGAGAGGTTACAAGGCCCAGATCCATATGTCGTCTCATTGGTGAATTACGGGAATATGGACGCAAGGTCCAACCCCTCCACCATCCGCTTCGTTGTCGATTTACCTTACAAATGTCCCGAATACCGACGAATTTCTCCGGTTAGAGAAGCGTGCCCGTAGGTTCCGAACCTCGTTTCTCTGCCATCGGACCGGAAGACTCCTCGTCCTGTTTCCCGCCACGCTGGACGACCTTCAACGCGTCATCCGGCAAGGGACGCAGCAAGCGCAGTGCCTCGGCCGCAGGAGCCGCCATCCAGGTGTCTATGTCGAGGCTCGTGGTCAGGATCACCGGCATGGCCTGGGGGTGATACGTCCCGACCAGGGCGTTCGGTTCGGTCGTCAGAAAGGCGAACAGATCATTGGTGGTCTCGCCTTCCCTGACCTTTCTGACCGACGTCCAGCGCGTCCAGAGACCGGCGAAGAACGCCAGTGGTCTGTCTTCGCCCAGCGCAAACCAGATCGGCGGCTTGCTGCCATCCGGCATCGCCTCGCTTTCGGCAAAGGCCGTGAACGGCACCAGACAGCGATTTTCCGCCCCAAGCCAACGCCGCCAATGGGGCGATGCCACGTTTCGGATATTGGTGACGCCGGGATCGCTGTTCCGGCCTTTCAGCGCGAATTGCGGCGACGGCATTCCCCATCGCGCCATCGTCAGTTCCCGGCCTTCCGGCGTGTTCCGGACGATTGGGGCCGCATAGTCAGGAAAGATGCCGCGCAGTGGAGGCAGGTTACCGGTGCGATCAAACATCGCCTTGACCAGATCACGGATCGCCTGCTGGCTTTTCGTCATGCTGTAGAGGTTGCACACGGTCGGTCTCGCGAGGTGTTCAGCGCAAAGTCTCGTCAGGGTGCCCTGCGAATTCAAGCCATGTGTCGAACACGACAAGGCAACCTTCGCCTTGCCGCCGCCCTGCACGATCATCGTCGAAAACGAAACGGCAAGAACGGCCGGCGAGGGGACTGGCCACCCTTCGGCCTCTCTGTCTAAGAGTGCATGTGACGTCCGGGGGTTGTGTCCATGCAAGTCATCCGCGTTCATACCAAAGCCGAAACGTCTGCCGCTCTGCCCGCCACCGTTCGGCTGGAGGACTGCGGGACGCCGAAACCATCCCCCGGCCAGGCGCTGATCGCCGTGCATGCCGCCGGCGTCAATCCGTCCGACGCAAAAGCGATCCTCGGCGCCATGCCGCATGCCGTCTGGCCGCGCACGCCGGGCCGCGACTATGCCGGCATCGTCGTCGACGGTCCCGCCAGCCTGATCGGTCAGGAAGTCTGGGGATCGGGCGGCGAACTCGGCATCCGCCGGGACGGCACCCATGCCACCTATGTGCTGCTGGACGCCGGGTATGTCCGGCCGAAACCCTCCACCCTGACGCTGGCCGAGGCTGGCGCCATCGGCGTTCCGTTCATCACCGCCGACCAGGGCCTGCAGGAGGCGGGATCGGTCCGCCCCTCCGACATCGTCCTGATCGCCGGCGTCAACGGCAAGGTCGGCCAGGCCGCCGCGCAATTGGCCGCTGCCGCCGGCGCCCGGGTCTTCGGTGTGGCCCGCCACGGTGCACCGTTCCGTGGCGACGCCTGCGCCCCCATCGCCATGCTGGCGGCCGAGGCCGACTGGGCCACACAGCTCCGCGACGCCACCGGCGGGCATGGTGCGGACATCGTCTACAACACGATGGGTAGCCCCTATTTCACAGGCGCCTGTGCAGCGATGGCGATCGGCGGGCGGCAGATCTTTATCTCGACCCTCGACCGGACGGTGCCGTTCGACATCTTCGCGTTCTACCGCGGGCGGCACCGGTTCATCGGCGTCGACACGCTTGCCCTGACCAGCGCCGACTGCGCCGTGATGCTCGACGCGATGCGGCCCGGCTTCGAGTCCGGCCGGCTTCGGCCATTCCCAATCTCCCCAGAGAACAGCTACAGCCTCGACCGCGCCGCCGCCGCCTACCAAGCCGTCCTCGGCGGGGCGGCAGAGCGGGTGATCCTGACTTCCGGCCGGATAGAGCAGGATGACATCGCTTTCGCTCAGCCATCCTGCTCCAGGGGTCTGTTTGATCGCGTGATTCAGACCTCCGGCGATTCCGCCTCCGGTCATCACGCTCTTTGTTTGATCGCGTGATTCAGACCTCCGGCGATTCCGCCTCCGGTCATCACGCTCCAGGCCCGGTCAGGGGATCGTCACCAGGATCTTGCCTCCGGCGCCCATCAGCCCGACCGCGTCATGCGCCTCCGCCAGTTCCGCCAGGGGGAAGCGCCGAGCGATACGGGGACGCAGGATGCCGGCGACGAGTGCGGCGTTGATGTCGGCCGCCGCCTGCGCATGCGCCGCCGCCCCCATCGTGTAGACCAGGACGAAGTGCACGGTGATGCACATCGAGGACAGCACGCCATACGGCACGGTCGCGATCGGCGCGCCGTCCGGACCGTTGAAATAGCTCGCCACCGCCCCACCCGGCTTCAGCACGGCGGCATCGAGGTCGATGTTCCGCGAGAACGCGACCTCGACGACCCGATCGATCGCCCGCTCCCCGCCGGCCGCCGCGCGCAGCTTCGCCACCAGATCGGGATCGCGGTAGTTCAGCACGACATCGGCGCCCGAGGCCCGTGCGACCGCAGCCTGCTCGTCCGATCCCGTCGTGGCGATGATCCGCGCCGCGCCGCCCCATTTCGCGAGTTGCACGGCACATTGCCCCACCGCGCCGGCGCCGCCCGCGACCAGGACCGTCTTTCCGGTCACCGGACCGTCCTGGAACAGGCAGCGATGCGCCGTCATGGCCGGCACGCCCAGTGCCGCCGCGGTATCGTCATCGATCCCATCCGGCAGCGGTACGGCATGGTCCGCCGGCACGACGACATAGGTCGCGCAGGTGCCCAATGCCCGTCCGTCGCGCTGCGCCTCATAGACCCAGACGCGCTGCCCGATCCGTCCCCGGTCGACGCCCGGACCGACCGCCTCGATCGCACCGGCGCCGTCGTTGTGCGGAATGATCCGCGGCCAGGGCATCGCGGCGTACTGGCCCCAGCCCTCCCGCTGCTTGGTATCGGACGGATTGACCCCCGACACGCTCACCCGCACCCGCACCTCGCCGGGCCCCGGCACCGGATCGGGCACGTCACCGACCCGAAGGACGTTCCGCGCCGCGCCTTTGCGCTCGTAATACCCTGCCAGCATCTCCGCCTCCGTTTCGCATGTCGGCGTCAGACGGTGGTTCACCACTAGCTCGCCACGCGCGAGACCGGAAGGACGCCTCGGCCGGATTAGAGACCGAAATACGCGCCGGGTCCAAAACCGCCGGGGAATACATCGGTATAACGTTCCTCAGCTTCATTAACCTTTCGTTAAGAGCCGGCTGCTAGTCCTTTCGTCAGCAACAGCAGGACGCACCCAAATGAATTTGGGCGAAAGGAAGCAGAGGTTGGCGGGAAACCATGCGAGGACCTTGCCCCAGCGCGCAGAGCGGCCACGCCGCGCCCTCCTCCGTCCGTGCCGGCGGCGAACGTCAGCCGACCAGGGAATCCCGTTCATGAGCACCGACCGCATCCTCGGCTACGCACCCCTGGAGGGGCTCGACGGGCTTCTTGCCACGCTGAATACGGTGCCCGGCCCGGCCGTCGAGGCGTGGCACGGATCAAGCCTGGCCGCGCTGCTGCAATCGGAGCCGGACGACACGCTGTTCTGCACGCAGCAGATCTCGCACACCGCCGACCTCGCCGGCCGTGCAGCGCCGGCTGGAGCTGGCCTGCCACAGCGGTCCTTTCCTGCCCCAGGATCCCGCCGCCGCCACGGTCCCGTCGGACGCCGTCCCGTCGCTTCTGGCCGCGGCGTGGCCCGCGCTGGACACCGCGTTGTTCACCCACGGCACCCACCATCAGTGGGAGATCCTGCTGCGCTGGTCGCCGGCAGCCGTTCTCGCGCGGCAAAGCGCCAGAGCTTCCCAGACCACCACCCGTGCCGCCAATGCCGCCCGCATAGCGGCGGTTCGCGCCGCCATCCGCACCGAACGCACCCGCCAGGAAGCAAGGCTGCTCAACGCGCTGTCCCGAGCGGTGCTGGCGTTTGCGGCTGACGGGTCGAGCGGCGGCGACACGGCGATCAGCGTCACGGCCCTGATCGAGGCCGGCTCGGAACACCGGATGGAAGCGGCGCTGGAGGCGCTGGAGGAAGGCGATCTCGGGATCGAACTGCGCGGCCCGCTGCCGCCGGTCACGTTCTCCCCGGTCCGCATCGCTACGACCGAAACGATCGAGATCACCGGCGCATGGCATACGCTGGAGCTGGCGGAGCGGACCGACCGCGCACGCCTGCAACAGCAGTGGCGTCACCTCGCCGCATCGCTGCGTCCCGACCGGCAGAGCCATCGCCTGTCCGGTGCAGCACCGGGGATCGCCGGCCTGACGGATGCATACCGGACGCTGCGCAACCTGCTGCCCGCCGACAATGCGTCCGCAACGCTGTCCGAGACGCTGCGCCTGGCCGGACGCCGCCTGATCGTGCCGGAGGCGCCGGTGATCGTCGCACCGCCGATCCGCCGCCCCACGCTGGAACTGACGCTGTGATCGCCACGGCGCACGCCGTCCGCAAGGCCCGTTGGGTGGCCTGCCGTTCGCCGCAGCATCGCGCCAGTTATAGCGTGATGACCGGAGGTGGGATCACCGGAGGTCTGAATCACGCGATCAAACAAAGAGCTAGAGCGGGATGGCTGAGCGAAAGCGATGCCATCCTGCTCTAGAGCGTGATGACCGGAGGCGGGATCACCGGAGGTCTGAATCACGCGATCAAACAAACACCTAGCACCTGAACCGGCAGCCTGACTGCCTCACCTCTGACCTCGGCCGCTTCGGCCGGATTTCGTAAAACTAAGGAGTTCGGCGATGTCTTTCGCGCATGGTTTGCCCTGCGGTCCGCGTCTTTCGCCCCGACCGTCGCATCGCGCTGGTCTGTCTCGTAGTCGCTGCGGTGGCCAGCTTCGCGCTCGGCTCGTCGATCTCGCGGTGGGGGTCGACACGTCCTCCAATGTCGACTGGCTGCCCTTCGTCGGCGGCATGCTGCCGCTGCTGGCGATGTGCGCCAGTGCCGTCGGCCTGTTCGGCAGCAAGGCTGAGCAGAGCACCGCGGCCATGCCGGAGGTGGAAACGCTGATCCGGCAGCTTAACGACACGCTCTCCGGCCAGCGCGAGGAAGTCACGCGCCTGCAACGCGCCTGCGAAGTCGCCACGCAGGATGCGGCCGCGGCCAGCGCGCGGGTCTCCCGCGCCGCCGATGCCGCGATCGATGCGGAAACCCGGCTGGCGGCCGGCATCGCCCGATGGGAACGCAAATGGGAGGAACACCTCGCCGCCGCGATGCCCTATGGCGGGACATCCGGACCCAGCGAGGAAAGCCTCGCCGCCCGTGTCGTACAGCGCATCGAGGGCGTGATGCCGGATTTCGCGGACATCATCCGCACCAAGTTTTCCGCCTTCCCCGACCCCAGCTTCCATATCGCCGCCGGGCGCCTCAACGCGACGGTGGAAGCCGTGATGGTGACGTTCAAGGGCGTCATCGACGATGCCGCACACAAGATGACCTCGCTGAACGAGATCTCCCAGTCGCTGCGCCGTGACGCCGTCGCGCTCAACCTGGCGGGACGCGAAATCGCCACGGCCGGCGCGACCGTCGTCGCCCGTGCGGGCGAGGCGATTTCCGGCGTCGACGCTGCTCTCGCCAGCCTGCCGGCAGCGGTCGCCAGCATGAACGTCGTGGCATCCGAAATGAAGGGCAGCCTGGAAGAGGCCACCCTGGCGATGCGCGCCAACCGGACTGCGCTGATGACCGCCGGCGACCAGGCGGCGCTGTCGGCCGGACGCCTCCTCGCCGCCGGTTCCGCCATCGAGGAACAGCGCGAAGCCGTCGATAGCGCGTCGGACCGCATCACCTCCGCCGTCGCCGAGGTCATCGCACGCGTCGACGCCGCGCAGGCCGACCGCGCCACGCTGACGGAGCTGATCGGTCGCCTGAACGAAGTGGCCGACGTGCTGACCAGCGGCACCGGTGCGCTGACCCAGGCGGGACAGCAGGCCGCCGGCGGCGTGGACGCCACGCTGGCTGCGACAGGCGAGATGATCGAGCAGATCCGCGGTGCGATCGCGCCGCTGCCGGCTGCCACGGCAGAACTTGCGGCGCAGTTCCGGACCGATGTCGCCGGCACCGTCGCAGCCGAGATCTCGACCCGCATCACGGACCGGATTGATGCCGCCATCGGCTCGGACCTCGTCGCCAATGTCTCAGCCGACATCGTCGCGCGCGTCGGCGGCCAGATGGACGCGGCGATCGGCTCGCTGACCGAGGCCGCGCGGATCACGCCGGACCTCGTCGCCAACGTCTCGGCCGACATCGCCGCACGCGTCGGCGGCCAGATCGACGCCGCCATCGGCTCGCTGACCGAGGCCGCCCGGATCGCGCCGGACCTCGTCGCCAATGTCTCGGCCGACATCGCCGCGCGCGTCGGTGGCCAGATCGACACCGCCATCGGCTCGCTGACCGACGCCGCCCGGATCGCGCCGGACCTCGTCGCCAATGTCTCGGCCGACATCGCCGCACGCGTCGGCAGCCAGATCGACGCCGCCATCGGCTCGCTGACCGAGGCCGCCCGGATCGCGCCGGACCTCGTCGCCAATGTCTCGGCCGACATCGCCGCACGCGTCGGCGGCCAGATCGACGCCGCCATCGGCTCGCTGACCGACGCCGCCCGGATCGCGCCGGACCTCGTCACCAATGTCTCAGCCGACATCGCCGCGCGCGTCGGCGGCCAGATCGACGCCGCCATCGGCTCGCTGACCGAGGCCGCCCGGATCACACCGGACCTCGTCGCCAATGTCTCGGCAGACATCGCCGCACGCGTCGGCGGCCAGGTGGATACGGCGATCGGATCGCTGACTGAGGCTTCGCGGATCACGCCGGAGGTTATCGCCGGCATTTCGGCCGACATCGCCGCGCAGGTCAGCGGGCAGATCGATGCCGCCATCGGGTCCCTGATCGATGCCACGCGGATCACGCCAGATGTCGTCGCCACGGTCTCGGCCGACATCGTCGAACGGCTCACGGACCGCATCGACGCGGCCGTGGGCGCCATGACGAACGCCGCGCAACTTCCGCCCGACCTGGCCGTCACGCTCGCCACCGCGGTGGCCGAACAGGTCGCGCCGCGCCTCGACCTCGCGATAGAGGTGTTCGCCTCAGCCGAAACGACGCTGGATGCGGTCGGCCGTCGCACGACCGAAGTGTGTGAGGCGGCCCTGCAGAACCTGACGGCTGCCACGGAAGGCCTGTCGGCCCAGACGAGTGGCGGGACGTCGTTGGCCTCTGTCCTGGCCGATGCCGAACTGGAAATCCGCATGGCGGAGGTGCTGGCGCCGCTGACTGCCGCCGCACAGTCCAGTGCGCAGGCCCTGACTGGCGCCGCTGATGCACTGACCGCGCGCACAGCGGAAACCATGGCCCAGGTGCCAGCCGCTCTGGCCGCCGCCGGCGATGCGCTGGTGGCCCGAGCGGCAGAGGCGCTCGCGGAGGTTCCGGCGGCCACCGCCAGCCTGACGAGCACCGCCGAGGCCGCCGTACAGGCCGTCACCGAGGCCGCCGGCATGCTGCGCGGCGGCAGCGCCATCCTGGAGGCAACCAGCCGCGAGACCGCCGAAGCCGTCACCCGCCTGCGGCAGGATGCCGAGGCTCTGCGCGACACCGGCAGCGCCGTCACCGATGCCGACCGCGCGGCGCTCAACGGCATGATCCAGGAAGTCGACGCCGTCATCGGGCGGCTGACCACGATCACGGCCACGACCGACGATGCCGCGCGTGAGCTGGCCGGCCTGAAGCCGATCGCCGCCACGCTGGAAACCGTGGCGACGACGCTGGCCGAACGCGCCGAACACCTGGATGCCGCCGGCCAGCGGTTTACCGCTGCGGGTGAAAGCGTGATCGAACGCCTCGCCGACAACGCAAGCCTGGGCGAAGCCGCCTTGCAGGCCCTTCCGGCCATCGCCGAGGAGGTCGGCACCATCACCGCCAACCTGCGCACCGTCGCGGAAACCTTGTCCGCCAACACCGTGACCACGCCGCTGGACATGGACCGGCTGGAGCGGCTCAACCAGCGCTTCGAGGTCACCGCCACCGGCCTGCCGGACTCGATCGAGGCCCGTGTTGCCGCGGCCATCCCGACCAATCTGCCGGATGCGGCCATGCGGCTGGAGGCCATCGCGCCGAAGCTGGACCAACTGGATGCCATCGGATCACGGCTGGAGACACTGGCCGAACGCCTGCCGACCGACCTGGCGACGCAGGTGCGGGATGCCATTCCAGCCTCGCTGTCGGACACCGCAAACCGTCTGGAAGCGACGGCACCGCAGATGGAACAGGTGAGCAGTCGTTTGGAGAACGTCTCCGGTGCCCTGCAGCAGACGCTGCCGCAGACCGCGGCTCAGATGGACGCCATGGCACCGAAGCTGGACCAGCTCGATACCATCGGATCGCGGCTGGAGATGTTGGCCGAACGGCTGCCGTCGGACCTGGCGGAGCAGGTGCGGGATGCCATCCCCACCACGCTGTCGGACACCGCAAACCGTCTGGAAGCCATGGCGCCGCACCTGGAACAGGTCAGCGGTCGGTTAGAGAGCGTAGCCGACGGCCTCTGCGGCAGGCGCTACCGCAAATCGCATCCCAACTCGACCCGGTCGGATCGTGGCTAAAGCAAACTGTCAGGATGCCACGGCACCACAACAGGAACAGGTCAACGCGGAAGGAAATCGCCGTCGATGGCCTGCAGCAGGTCCTGCCGCAAACCGCCTCCCGGTTAGAGTGCGATCGTCTGAGGTTGACGCGCTGGCGCGCGGCAACCTCAGACGTAAACCGGCCTCTCAAACAAAAAACCAGAGCATGATCGGGTCAATCTGACCCGATCATGCTCTGGAGGCCGTTGGACCGAAGTTCGAACAACTCGACACACGAACGCCCGCCACCTCACGGCGACGGGCTGCGCAGCCTGATACCGGCCCGGCCTAGAGCGTGATGACCGGAGGCGGAATTGCCGGAGGTCTGAATCACGCGATCAAACAAATACTTAGAGCAGGATGACTGAGCGAAAGCGATGTCATCCTGCTCTAGGCCGGGGCCGTCTCGGCGATCCCCTTGTTCCGGGCGAACGCCTCATACCACGCCTGAAGCTTCGGGTGGTTTGGCCGCCACGGCTCATTCGCGTAGCGGAAATCCAGGTATCCGAGGGCGCTGGCGACGGTGATCGACCCGATGTCGACATGCATGTGCGGCGGATCCCGCTCCAGCACATCGACGGTGCGGTGCATGACCGTCTTGTAGCGTGCGATCAGCGCGTCACGCGCCGCTTCCTGCGGCTTCTGCAGCTCCCCACGGCACGGCACGGCCGCGTCGAGAATGCCATCGCCCAGCGACTGGAATTTGAGCGCCCGCCAGCGGGCCGCGCCGGAGGCAGGAAACAGCGGCAACGCGTCCCCGAGGCTGTCGAGGTATTCACAGATCAGTTGGCTGCCAAAGAGCGACACGCCGTCATCCGTTACCAGGCACGGCACTTTGGACAATGGATTGTCTGCCACCAGGTCCGACGGGGATTCATGCGGGTTGGACGGATGCTTCTCGATCCGGCCATCGAGCCCGCGGATGATGGCGCAGGCCATGACCTTCCGGACGTAAGGGCTGGTTCCGGAATAGTAGAGTTTCATGCTTCGACGTCCTCCTCAGAACTTGTCTTTCTTCGCTCGGACCGCGGCAAAGCTTGCCGCATCGGGGGCCAACAGGAACGGATTGGCCTTCAGTTCCTCGCCCAGGACCGACGGCACGCTGGGCTGACCGGCGCCGCGCAGTTGCTCCACCTTGGCGACGAAGGCGTGCAGCGCGTGGTTGTCGGGGTCGACCGCAAGCGCAAACCGGGCGTTGCTTTCGGTGTATTCGTGGCCGCAGCAGACCAGCGTCTCGGGCGGCAGAGCGGCCAGTTTGCGCAGGCTGTCAAACATCTCCTGCGCGGTGCCTTCGATCAACCTGCCACAGCCGAGGCTGAACAGCGTGTCGCCCGACAGCAACACGGCGCCATCGGGGAAAAAGAAATTGATCTGTCCGCGCGTGTGGCCAGGGGTCTCGATGACCTGACCGACCGCATCCCCCAGGCGCACGGTATCGCCTTCCTTCACCGCCTCATCCAGGGCGGGCAGACGATGCCGGTCGGCCACGGCACCGACCACGGTGCAGTGGAAGCGGGCGCGCACCTCATCGACACCGGCAATGTGATCGGCGTGGTGGTGGGTCAGAAAGATCGTATCGAGCCGTCCGCCGGCCTTTTCCAGCGCCTCGATCACCGGCTCCGCCTCGGCCGGATCGACGATCGCGGTGGCGCCGGTGACGCTGTCGCGCAGCAGCCAGGCGTAATTGTCCCGCAGGATGGGAACCGGCGATACTGTGATGGTCATGCCCTGATCCTCGTGTCTCGCCACACCGTCCGCGACGCTCCGTGCAGAGCAGCCACGATCAGCAGGTCATTGAAACCGAACGCCGCGCTGCGCAAGTCCGGGAAACCCAGACGCGTTGGCCTGAGATTTGAAGCCTAGCACCGCTTCTTTCGGCCGGGAACTACCGGACATGTTATAGAGTGGTCGCATGACAGCGGACGCACATTTCGCCGCCCAGTTCTACGGCTCCGCCCGCGGCGCCGTAACCGCGCGCATCGTGCGGGAGCGAATCGGCGCCGTGTGGCCGTCCGCTCGGGGGGAGGCGGTGCTGGGTCTTGGCTACGCGATGCCGTATCTGCGTCTGTGGCACGATCATGCGCGGCGCTGCGTCGCCGTCACGCCCGCGCAACTGGGCGCCGTCCGCTGGCCCAGCGGTGCCGCGAACCTGTCCTGCGCGGCGGAGGAGGACAACCTGCCCTTCGCCGACATGAGCTTCGACCGCGTACTGCTGGTCCATGGGCTGGAGGTCGCGGAAAACGCCCGCCGCCTGCTGCGCGAAACCTGGCGCGTACTGAAGGATGACGGAAGGCTGATGATCGTCTCCCCCAATCGCGCCGGCATGTGGGCGTATTGGGACGCGACCCCGTTCGGCCACGGGCAACCCTATTCCTCGGGGCAGTTGGGCCGGCTGCTGGCGAACGGGCTGTTCCGGGTGGAACGGCGGGAGGCATGCCTGTGGCTGCCGCCCGCGCGATTGCGCATCCTGCTGCGCAGCGCCCCGCTGTTCGAGCAGATGGGCCGCAAGATGGCGCCCGGCCTCGCCGGTATCCTGGTGACCGAGGCGGTGAAGGACGTCTATGCCGCCATGCCCGTGAAAGCCGTCCCCAGGCGGCGCCTTGTGCTGGCGGACGCCGCCTAGAGCGTGATGACCGGAGGCGGAATCGCCGGAGGTCTGAATCACGCGATCAAACAAACACCTGGAGCAGGATGGCTGAGCGAAAGCGATGTCATCCTGCTCTAAGGCCGTCAGCACGGGGCCCCCGTCAGAACGGCAGCAGGATATCCATCATCTGCTCGCCCCAGCGTGCTTTTTGCAGATCCGTCAACTGCCCGCGGCCGCCATAGGAAATCCTCGCCTCGGCCATGCGGTCGTGCAGGACGGTGTTGTCGGAGGCGATGTCCTGCGGCCGGATTACGCCCGTTACCCGCAGATCCCGCAACTCGCCGTTGACCATGAATTCCTGGCGCGCGGCAACCACCAGGTTGCCGTTCGGAAGCACCTGGGTGACAACGCCGGCGAGGCGCAACGTCACCGCCTCGTTGCGCTGGATCTGGCCGGTGCCGGTGTTGTTGTTGTTGCTGGAGATTGCCAACAGCTTGGACGGGTCGGCGATCGACTTCGGCAGTATCGTCTCCAGCCCGAAAAAATTCGGGAGCCCGGCCGTTTCACCACTGGATCGCGTGGCGGAGGTGACGTTCTTCAGGTTCGCCGTGTCGTTCATGTTCACCAGCACGGTGACGATGTCGCCCGCCTGCGCCGCCCGCTGGTCCTTGAAGAAGGCGCGCGAGCCCGAACGCCAGAGCGCATTCGCCTCGTTCGGCGTCGGTTCGCGCGCCGGCATCGGCATGGTGACAGGCCGCCATGTCGGCTCTTTCGTCGGGTCCGCAGTCTGGGTCATGGCAGGATCTCGCCCGACCTCCGACAGCCGGGTCAGCAGGCCGCAGCCACCTAACAGGCTGCCCGACAGCGCGAGCACGAGAAGGGCCGGCGGCTTCACGGCGAGCGCGGCCGGCGGTTCAGACGCGCCGGAAGGGTCGGCGCGACGGGGCCCGGCACGACGCGGACATGGTCGGGGCCGACGACATCGGCATAAACGAAAGCGTGTGAATTGAGGTTCTGCACGCGGATGCGGTCGCCTTCGGCGCCGTCATCGATGGCGGTAGCCTGCGCGCTGACGCTCAGATCCCGCTCGCTGAATTCCATCCGGACGACGGCACCGCGCTGCACCAGCGGCGGTCGCATCAGGTCGGACAGTCGAAACGGCTGACCCGCGGCGATCGGCCGGCGCAACTGCATGCCGACGATCTCCTCCACTGTCCGCGCCGCTTGCTCCGGCACCCGCGATGCCCGGATTCGTGTCGTCTTGACGTCCTCGGTGCGCAGGATGGTCTCCGGCAGCAGCCGGGTCACCGAAACCATGGCGGTCACCATTGGCTCCACCTTGCCGCTGATACGGGTCGATATCGCGTTCATCGTGTCGGCGGTGATCGTCAGCGAGGCGGTGAAGCGCCCGGTATTGGCATCGTAGTCAAGTTGCGAGACGGCCACCGAGACGGCGGCATCCATCGGCACCATCGGCGGCGTGAAGCCGGGAATATCGATGTCGATGTCGTCGCTGGCACCGGCGGCGGTCACCGCGGCGATGACGGCGTCGGTCGTTTCATCCTGGCGCAGCGGCCGGCCTGGCCATTCCAGCACCGCCCGATCGGCGGACGACACCGACCGCCAGGGCACGTTGAACTGCCGAGCAATGGCGTTGAGCTGGGCCGCTTCGACCACGATCCGGTCGCCGGGCGCGGGTCCCGGACCCAGCACCCGGTCCGCGTTCGGACCCGCGTCGTCGAACAGGTCGTGCACGAAGACCACGGGACCGTGCAGCGTGGTAATGCCGCGCAACGACGCCGCCGCTGCGCGGCTGGCAGGCGCAAACCGCCAACGCCAGAACCATGAGGCGCTTCATCGCGATCACCGCAGGTTGGTCAGCGTGGACAGCATCTCGTCGCTGGCGGTGATGACCTTGCTGTTCATCTCATAGGCGCGCTGGGCGGTGATCAGGTTGGTGATCTCGGTCACCACGTTGACGTTGGACGTTTCGACGAAGCCCTGCATCACCGTGCCGTAGCCCGCCGTGCCGGCATTGCCGATGACCGGCGCGCCGGAGGCCGCGGTCTGGCTGAACAGGTTGCCGCCCTGCGAGTCGAGACCCGCCTCGTTCGGGAACACGCGCAAGCTGGATCTGGCCGACCGTCTGCGGCGCCGTCTGGTTCGCCAGCGTCACCTGCACCTGGCCCGAGGTGTTGATCGTGACGCCCGTGGCACCCGAGGGAACCTGGATGCCGGGCTGGACGGTAAAGCCGTCTGCCGTAACGATCGTGCCGTCGGCGGCCAGCGCGAACGTGCCGTCGCGGGTGTAGGCGGTATCGCCGGTTGGCGTCGTCACCTGGAAATAGCCGTTGCCCTGGATCGCGAGGTCCAGGGTGTTCGATGTCTGCTGCAGGTTGCCCTGTTCATTGATGCGGTAGATCGCTGCGGTCTTGACACCGAGGCCGACCTGCGCGCCGGACGGCACGACCGTGCCGCTATCGGAACTGTTGGCGCCGACACGCCGGAGGTTCTGGTAGATCAGATCCTGAAACTCTGCGCGACGGCGTTTGAAACCCGTCGTCGTCATGTTTGCCATATTGTTGGAAATGACCTCGACATTGGTCTGCTGCGCCTGCATCCCGGTGCCGGCGATATCAAGTGAGCGCATGGAAACGGACCTTCTTCAATACCGACGTGGAAATGTCTGCAAAATCATAGATACAATTATCGTGTCATCAGTCCGGCGGTGTCCGACCGGGTCGATGTTCAAACGCGGCGCGAAAATCCGGCGCCTGCCGATGGCGCCTCAAATGTGCTCTAACGCGAAACCCTTTCCAAATCCTTACCACGCGCCGCCTAGTTTCCGGACGGCAGCAACTTGTCGATCGCATTCTGCTGGCGGTCGCTTTCGGCCTGGACCAATTGCGTCAGCAACTGGAACTGCCGTTCGTTGTCCAGCATCCGGGTCAGTTCGAGCACCGGCTGGACGTTCGAGGCCTCCAGGGCGCCCTGTACGATCGATGGCGTGGTGACCGGCGTCGTGCCGTCAGCGGCACTGAAATTCGTCGAACCCTCGGCCTTCAGTTTCGCCGGTTCCTTCGGCACCACCACCGCGACCTGCCCGACCTGGCCGTTCTCTGTCGAGATGGTGCCGTCACCGGCAATGTGGACCTGCGTGTCGTTGGGTGAGAGCTGGATCGGACGGCCATTCGTTCCCAACAGGGCATTTCCCCCGCTGTCGGCGATCGTTCCATCCGGCAGCAAACCGAAGCGGCCATCCCGGGTCAGGCGTACGCCGGCAGGCGTGCTGATGGTGAAATAACCATCGCCGCTGATCGCGAGGTCGTATGTATTGCCGGTATGGGTGATCGTGCCGGCCTGCGTCTCCCGCCATGTCGCACGATCCTGGGGATAGATCGTCTGCTTGCCGCCCGGCGGCGCGGTCACGCCCACACCGCGGTCGATCCAGTCGCTGAACTGGACGCGCGTCGTGCGATAGCCCGGCGTATCGGCATTGGCGATGTTGTCGGCCGTAACATCCGACACACGCTGTTGGCCCATCAGCCGGGCGACGGCGAGCGAGGTGACAATATCCATTGGAATAACATGCCCAAGATCAAATACATCGCCCACTTATCATAAGTTCCGTTCGAATAACAAGATATCGTAGCACGTTTTCCTTCCCGGCTTGCCGCATATCCGTTTCGTATGCCCCCGGAGCAGACCATAAACCATTTGTTAACCCTTTACTGCCACCGTGCCCTGCATGAACGCTACGCCCGAAACGGAAGCCTCGTCGGACGCGACGGAGGAGCCAGCCAAGAACTCCGGAAAGCGCAGGCTTATACTGGTGGCAATCCCCACGGTTCTTCTGCTGGCAGGCGGCGGACTCTGGTTTAGCGGCATGCTGCCCAGGGTTCTGGGCAAGGAAAAACCTGCGGCGACTGAAGCGCAGGCCGAAAAGGCCGGGACACCAACCTATGTGGACGTGCCGGAGATGGTGGCCAACCTCAATACTGGCACCAAGAAGGCCAGCTACGTCAAAATGACCGTCCGGATCGAAGTGTCGGGCCCGTCCGACGCGGACAAGGTCCGAATCGCCATGCCCAGAGTGCAGGACGTCATCCAGACCTATCTGCGTGAGATGCGGCCTGACGAATTCCGCGGCTCCGCCGGGGTCTACCGCCTGCGTGAGGAGTTGCTTGTGCGCGCCAACGCTGCCGTCTCACCCGCCAGGATCAGTGACATCCTGTTCACCCAGATGCTGATCCAATGAGCGAGAGCGAAGAACCGTCCGACGACGATCTCGCCGCCGCCTGGGGCGCATCCGTCGAATTCCGGCCAGCTCGACGCAGCCCGCACCCTGAACCAGGCAGAGATCGACAACCTGCTGGGGTTCGAGAAAGACCTGCCGGCGGCCGAGGCGCAGTCCGGACTGGAGCAGATCATCAACTCCGGCCTCGTGTCATACGAACGGCTCCCGATGCTGGAGATCGTGTATGACCGGCTGATCCGTTTCATGTCCACGAGCCTGCGGCAACTGACATCAGACAACGTCGAGGTCGGCATCGACAACATCATCTCGCTGCGGTTCGGCGATTATCTGAATTCCATTCCGCTGCCGGCCATGCTGGCGGTGTTCAAGGCCGAGGAATGGGACAACTACGGGCTTATGGTCATCAATTCGGCGATGATCTACTCGATCCTGGACGTGCTTCTGGGCGGCCGCAAAGGCACGCCGGTGATGCGTATCGAAGGTCGTCCCTACACGTCGATCGAACGCATGCTGGTCGAGAAGGTGATCCACGTCATCCTTGCAGATCTGTCGAGCAGTTTCGATCCGATCTGCCCCGTCACCTTCAAATACGAACGGCTTGAAACCAATCCCCGCTTTGCCTCCATCAGCCGTCTCTCCAACGCCGCCATTCTCGCTCGGTTGCGTATCGACACCGAAGGCCGCGGCGGCCGCATCGAGCTGCTGCTGCCCTATGCCACGCTGGAGCCGGTCCGCGAATTGCTGCTGCAGCAGTTCATGGGCGAGAAATTCGGTCGTGACACGATCTGGGAAAATCACCTCATCGACCAGCTCTGGGATACCGAGGTCGAATTGTCGGTCGTGCTGGACGAATACCCGATCCGCCTGTCCAAAGTGATGGAACTGAAGCCGGGCGACCAGATCTCGTTGAACGTCGAAACGGGAGGCCTGGTCGCCGTGCGATGCGGCCAGGTGAAACTGTTCGAAGGCCGTGTCGGACAGAAGAACAACAACATGGCCGTCAAGATCGAAAGCGACCTGATCACGCAGGGACGCAGCACGGCGTCGACGTAACCGCTTACTTTTCATTAACGTTTATGGGGCAGGGTTTGGCGCATGGAATGGGCTCTTGAACTTGTGCTGGCCGGCTTGCTGCTGGCGACTTTCCTCCAGGCCTTGCGGCTGGAGCGCTCCCTTGCGGCGATGAAAAAGGATCGCAGCATGCTGGAAGACCTGATCACGGGCTTTAAGGAGAGCACCCGAGCGGCGGAGTCCGGCATTCAGAAGCTGCGGGCGCTGACCGACGGCGCAGGGCGCAAGATGGATGCGCAGATCGCCCGGTCGACGGAATTGCGCCAGGAACTTGTCGCGCTGATGGAGCGGGCGGAGCGTATGGCGGAACGGCTGGAAGATCAGCTGCCGGTTTCCCTGCTGGCGCGTGAACCGCTGCGTACGGAACGACGCCCGCCCCGCCAGGATGAGGGTCATACGGCAGAGCTGGAATTGCTGGCCGCGCTCCGGCGACGCAGCAATGGCTAGACTTCGCGCGCGCGCGCGCGTCTCTGCCGATGACGATGGCGATGATCGTCGTCGTCATCGTCGCCAAGGCCGGCATATTGCTGCACGCCTTGATCACCGACGGCTCCACGACGACGCCCTTGCTGGCGCCGGCACACGCCGCCGCAGCCGACCACTTCCAGGAGCCACCGAAGCCCGTGCCCGCAGCACCGAAGCCGGCGACGGCGGCGGCGACGCCCGCTGGTAACGGGACACAGCGCAAAGCCCGAACCGGAACCCAAGGCCGGCGCCGCACCCATGAGCGAAAGCGAGAAGGCGCTGCTTGCAGCAATTGCGCGAAAGACGCCGCCGAACTCGATGCCAGAGCGAACGCGATCAATGAGCGGGAGGCAGTGCTGGGCGCGGCGGAGCAGAAGCTGGATGCCAAGGTCGGCGAGCTCAAGTCGTTGCAGAGGAAGCTGGAGACACTCGATACGGCACAGAAGCAGAAGGAAGATACCGGCTGGCAGAGCATGGTGAAGCTCTACGAGGCGATGAAGCCGCGTGAAGCTGCCGCGATCTTCAACGACCTCTCGATGCAGGTGCTGCTGCAGGTGATGGACCGGATGAAGGACGCCAAGGCAGCCGCAGTGCTCGCGGCCATGACCCCTGACAAGGCGCGCGACGTGACTGCGGCGCTGGCACAAATGCGAACCGGCCGGGATGCCGCGGCGGCCGAGGGCGCAAAATCTGCGGGAAGTTAGCGGTTGTGCAAAGGAGCCTTTGAAATGAATATCGACAAGTCCATGAACGTCCTCATCGTGGACGATTACAAGACGATGTTGCGGATCATCCGCAACCTGCTGAAGCAGATCGACTTCAACAATGTCGAGGAAGCCATCCGACGGCACCGAAGCGCTGGCCAAGCTGCGGGCCGGCCATTTCGGCCTGATCATCAGCGACTGGAACATGGCGCCGATGACCGGCCTGCAACTGCTGCAGGAAGTGCGGGCGGACAACCGCCTGAAGACACACGCCGTTCATCATGATTACGGCTGAAAGCAAGACCGAGAACGTGGTCGCCGCAAAGGCCGCCGGTGTTTCCAACTACATCGTCAAACCGTTCAATGCCGAAACGCTGAAGGACAAGATCGAAAAGGTCCTCGCCTATGCCTGATGCCTTACCGGACCATCATCCCCGGGGGCCGGAGGGTTTAGTGATTTCCGGCGGCCTCGGTATCCGCCATTCGGCGGTCGAAGCACTCAAACAGAAGCTGCAGGCAATCCGCGCGCGCCAACCGTCGCCGCAGCCTGACATGGTAGCGGAGGTGGTACGTGCCGTGCTGACAACCATCAGTCATGATCTGTCTGCGAAAGAAGCGTCGCTTCTGCGCGAAGTAGAGGAACTGGGACGGACCATCGCCGTCGCCAAAGTCGAAATCGCCGCTCTGAAGGTCGACGACATCAAGGATCGCGATATTCCCTTCGCCACGGATGAGCTCGACGCCATCGTCGAACACACCGCCCAGGCAACGGATGCGATCCTGGAAAGCTGCGAAATGCTCGACGAGGTCGCCGCCAGCGTCGACGGCGAACCGGCGAGCAAGCTGCAAGCGGCCACCACGCGGATCTATGAGGCGTGCAGCTTTCAGGACATCACCGGCCAGCGGATCACCAAAGTCGTCACGACTCTGAAGGCGATCGAAGGCAAGGTGGCCCAAATCGTCCGGACCTTCGGCAGCACCGCGTTCGAAACGCCGGTCAGACCGGCCGCCACGGTCTCCAGCGAGGCGACCCTGCTGAACGGACCGCAGCTTCCGGCGAATGCGATGGATCAGTCCGACATCGACAAGCTGCTTGCCAGTTTCGAATGACGCGCGGCATGCCGGGACGGGCCGGCTATCGCACCGTCCTGCTCGTGGCCGGATCGCTCCTGGCCGGACACGGGCGCGGCATTGCGGCGAACGGGAGCAGCGCCCCCCAAGGGCCTGAGCACAGGCCTGAGCGGACGGCATCGCCGCGCGCGGCCATCCTTGCCGTGCACGGGGAAGACCACGCCAATTTCGGCCGCATCGATATCGACGCCGACAACCAGGCGCGCTACGGGATCGTGCGCGACGGCGACCGCGTTTCCATCCGCTTCGAAATGGGGACCAGCCTGTCGGAGCCGGATCGGCTGCCCCGCAACGTGCAGGCGGCGAAAGTCTCCGGTAAGACCCTCGACCTGACGCTGGCACACGGGGCCGCGATCCATCCGCTCCGGACCCGCGGTCACATCATTTTCGACATCTACGATGTGCCGGCCGGCGCCAAACCGACCGCTGCCGAACCCGCCGCGATGACACAAGCCGATCATCCGTCCCCGGCGGAGGCGGCGAAGGTAGACACCGCGCCACGCATGCCTGTAACCCAGGACGCGCGCGCCGTTAAGCCGCAATCACCGGCGAAACCACAGACGCAGGACCTGGCGCCCCCAGTGGCGCGCCCCCGGTGAAACCCGTCATAGCCGGTCTGGCCGCCTCACCCGAACTCGGGGGCCGCGCGACCAGGCCATCTTTCACGCCAGTCCAGGCACCACCCGCCGTCGCACCCCAGACGCCCGACCGCCCCGCACAACGCGCATCGGAACCGGTCCGGTCCAATGATGTCGCACCAGCCACCCAGGCCCAGGCGGGCGACAAATCGGCAGCCCCCCTGCCGCCTCCCTTGCTGACCGATGAGGCATCCCCGGCCATCGGCCGCGATATTCTTCCCGCGCCGGACCAGCCGGCCGGGCTGATCGCGCGCCGGGTCCGTCTGCCCCCGGACGCCGCAGGAACCGCCGTCCTGCTGCCGTTCGATGCCACCACCGGCGCAGCAGCCTTCCAGGCCGGCGAGACGGTCTATGTCGTGTTCGATCAGCGGCGCCAGGTCTCGCTGGCGCTCCTGCAGGATGATCCGGTCTTCCACGACCTGACGATACGCCTCCTGCCTGCGGCCACCTTATTCCAGTTGAAACTTCCGGCCGGGCAGAACCTCTCGCTCGCGCTGGTGCCGCAGGGCTGGCGGCTGTTCGCATCCCCCGCGGCAACGCGTCGACAGGCCATTCCGTTCCTGGTGAACGAGGGACAGGTCGAGTTGCCGGCGGACCGTCCCGGCGCGGTCGTCAGCCTTGCCGATCCGGACAGCGGCGCCACCCTGCTGGTCGGCACCCAGCGGCGTCCCGGCCAGGCCGTGACCATCCAGCGCCGCACGATGCAATTCATCCTCCGCCAGGCGATCCAGGGTATTGTCGTCGAGCCCCTGGCGGACTCGCTGCAGATGCAGTCGACGCCGCAGGGCTTTACCCTGTCGGGCAGCACCGGGCCGCTCGCGGTTTCGCCGATCACACCCACCATGCAGGCCTCGATCGCGGCTGCCCATCTCACCCGCGCGCTGGACCTGCCGCTCGTGCGGCCGGAGACCTTGTTCCACCGCCTGGAGCAGCAATTCCTTGAAGCCGGCGCGACACCACCTCTGTCGCGGGGTCCGATCCACCGAGCGACAGCCGAGAGCCTCGTCTCGCTGGGGTTCGGAGCTGAGGCCAACAGCCTGCTGCAAATCGTGGCGGCGCAGGATCCCCAGGAAGCCACAACGCCGTCGACCGAGGCACTGATGGGCATGACCGCGCTTCTCGCTGGCCGCCCCAACGATGCCGACCCGCTCAACGATCCGAAATTGAACGGCACCGATGAGATCGACTTCTGGCGCGCCATCCGCCAGGCGATGGCCGATGAGGGTTCGCCTGCCGCTGCCGCGGTGTTCGCCAATACCGGCCCGTTGGTCCTGGCCTATCCGAAGCCGATCGCCGAACATTTCCTGCCGCTCGTCGTCGAAACCATGCTCCTAGGCGGTGAAATCCAGCCTGCCGCTCGGCTGATGGATGCGCGGCCGGACGATCCCAGGCTGGCCTATGCCCGCGCGCTGCGACGCGAGGCTGATGGCGACACCGATGGTGCCCTGGCCATGCTGGATCAGCTCACTCTGGGACGCGATCAGTTCGACCGGCTGCGCGGCGCGGTGCACGCGATCGAACTGCGGCTGAAGGCTGGGCGGATTACCACCGAACAGGCGGCAGACGGGCTGGACAGGCTGCTGATCGCGTGGCGTGGCGACGATCGGGAACTGGCCCTGCGTGAACGCCTCGCCGACCTGCGAGCGCGCACTGGTGCCTGGCGTGCCGGCCTGACGATCCTGCGCGATGCCGAAGATGACTTCCCCGAACGCGTGACGGCGATCCAGGCGCGGCTGCAGGACATGTTCGGTGCCATGATGCGCGACGGCGGCCAGAGCATGCCGCCGCTGGATTTTGTTTCAACTGTCGACGAAAATATCGACCTCATGCCACGCTATGAAAACGATCCGGCGGTCCAGCAGGCACTATTGGATCGGCTGATCGCGCTGGACCTGCCCGATCGCGCCATCCCGCTGCTGCAAAAATTGTTGCACGGCGCGATGTCCGACGTCGCCAAGGCGCGCTACGGCGCCACGCTGGCTGCGATACAGGACCACGAAGGGCAGACTGCCGATGCGCTGGCGACCTTGGATGCAACGGAAACCGAGCAGGCGCCCGACGACCTCGCGGAAGGGCGCATCCTGACGCGTGCGAGCGCCATGGCCCATGGCGGCAACCCGGCCGACGGAATCAAGCTGTTGACCCGGCTCGCGACCGCCGCCGCCTCGGCGAGGCGGGCAGAGTTGCAGGAGGACGCCGGCGACTGGGCCGCGGCCGAGGCGGCCTGGCGCGCCTCCCTCGCGGCATCCAAGCTGCCCGACGCCGGCCTCGTCAGCGCCGCAGCCGCGCGCACGTTGGTTCGCTTGGCGGCCGCATCAGCCAGGGCCGGCGACGATACCGGGCTGCAGGGCCTGCGCGATGCGTGGCTGGATCGCCTGCCACCCGGTCCCGACAGCGACGTCGTTCCGGCTGCTGACCGCCGCACCGGTCCGTTCCACGCAGGATCTGCAACGTTCGGCGGAGGAAGTCCGCCTCGCGGCATCGCTCGCCGCCGCGGGCAAGCCGCGGCAATCGGCCGCCACGGCGGCGAAATAGAAGCTCGGCGTCAGACGCATGGGTCCGTCCTTCTTGCATCCTCCGGGGACGAAAAAGAGGCTTGCACTGAAAACTGTTCGCCATCATATGTCGCCCCCTTGGCCCCAGGGGACGTAGGCGCGGGTGTTTTCGCGCGTACGGTCCAACAGGCCGTCTACTGGTAGGAAGGGGTACGCGATGAACGCACTCAGCCCACTGGGGATGGTCTCGGAACTTCCGAGCAGCAACCAGATGTCCGACGCTGAGCGGACACTGTGGAGGTCCACGCACGGAAGTCCAGAAGGACTATTTCGTCGAGAAGGACGGCGCAGAAGTTCGCCGGCATGCATTTGCTGGTGGATCTGTGGGGCGCCACCAATCTGTGCGATCCGGACCACATCGATCGCGCGCTGCGCGAGGCGGCCGAGGCGGCGGGCGCGACGATCCTGCACGGGCATTTCCACCACTTCTCGCCCAATGGCGGCGTGAGCGGCGTGCTGGTGCTGGCGGAAAGCCACATCTCGATCCACACGTGGCCGGAGCGGGACTTCGCCTCGATCGACATCTTCATGTGCGGCGCGTGCGATCCGTATCGACAGCCTTCCCGCGCTGAAGGCAGCGTTCCAGCCGCGAGTCGGTCAATCTGAACGAGCAACGGCGCGGCCTGATCGCGTAACATCCGTCACGACATGACGACACCGACGGCCCGGGCGCCTCGCTCCGGGCCGTTTCGCTTGTGTGGACACGATCGGGAGCGGCGATGACCACCGATAGCTGGATCAACGAAACGCTCTACCCCGACTGGGGCCAGCGCTTCCTGGTGAAGCGCGAACTGGCGCGGGTGAAAAGCGACTTCCAGGATATCGTGATCTTCGAAAGCTTCTCGCACGGCCGCGTGATGGTGCTGGACGGCGTCATCCAGATCACCGAGGCCGACGAGTTCGTCTATCAGGAGATGCTGACCCATGTGCCGCTGCTGGCGCACGGCGCGGCGGAGAACGTGCTGATCATCGGCGCCGGCGATGGCGGCGTGCTGCGCCGGGTGCTGCAGCATCGGCAACGTGAAGCGCGCCGTGATGGTGGAGATCGACGGCGAGGTCATCCGCCTGTCGAAAGAGTTCCTGCCGAACATCGCCGGCGACGCCTGGAACGATCCGCGCGCACGAGGTGATCGTCGGCGACGGCATCGATTACGTGAAGCGGGCGCCGGATGCCTCGTTCGACGTGATCATCGTCGATTCGACCGATCCGATCGGCGTCGGCGAGGTGCTGTTCACCGATGAATTCTACCGGAACTGCGCCCGCATCCTGACCGCGCGCGGCCTGGTCGTGAACCAGTGCGGCGTGCCGTTGATGCAGGCCGACGAATTGCGCGACACCAGCGTGCGGCGCCGCAAGTTCTTTCCTCATGTCACGGCCTATGTCGCCGCCGTGCCCGACCTATGTCGGCGGGTTCATGACCCTCGGCTGGGCCGGCAAGGACGCGTCGCTGACCGCAGACCCCGATCGAGATCGATCCGCGCGCGGGCGCAGGCGGCCGGGATCCTTGGGAACGACGCAGTACTGGACGCCGGAGATCCACGCCGGCGCATTCAACCTGCCGCCCTATATCGCGCGTCACCTGCCAGGAGCCTGACGCCGGCCGCGCGCTGCGCTAGAGTGCCTGGGTAAGACTTCCTCTGGGGAATTCCGCATGCGGCTCCTGCTTCGCTCTGTCCTTCTGGCGACCGTTGTCATGTCGGTCCTGCCGCCTCTGGCCCGAGCGCAGGTAGACAGCCGGGAAGGGATCGCACTGCAGAACCAGATCTATCAGTTGCGGCAGGAGCTGCGGCAGTTGCAAGACCAGCGCGGCGGCGGGCAACAGGGCTATGGACAGCAGGGTTATGCCCCACAGCCGCGCATAAGCGGCAACGCAAGCGATCTGCTGACCCAGCTTCTGACCCGAGTCGACTCGCTGGAAGATCAGGTCCGGCAGTTACGCGGCCGGGGCGATGAGCTGCAGAACCAGATGCAGCAGCAGTCCCTGGACCTCAACAAGAAGATCGACGACCTGAAATTCCAGCTCGACTCCGGTTCGGGTCAGAGCCCTGGTCAGGCGCCGCTGTCGCGGCCGCAGCAGGGGTTCACCTCCCCGCCCCCAGCCCCGCTGGCCCTGAACCCTGGCCCCGCGCCGACCCAACTGGTGCCGCCGACGCGTCCGAGCGGGCCAAGACCCCCGGAACTGGCGATGCAGGAAGGCAACACTGCCCTGGCACGCCGCGATTACGCCGCGGCCGAAGCGGCTGCGCGGGAGGTGCTGGCCAACCGTACGTCGCCTCGCGTCTATGACGCGAAACTGCTGCTCGCCCAGTCGCTCGAGGGTCAGAAGCAGTTCCCCCAGGCCGCGGTCGCGTATGACGATGCCTACAACATGTCGCGCAAGGGCTCCCACGCTCAGGACGCGCTGCTGGGGCTCGCCACGTCGCTGACGGCGATCAAGGAGAACAAGGCGGCGTGCGATACGCTGGGCCGTATGCGCGCCGACTTCCCTCAGGTGCGGGCGGATCTGCGGTCCGGCGTCACGGCGACGGCCCAGAAGGCGGGCTGCCGTTAGCGCCGGCGCGGAACTCGTCGCCCATTTTGCCGGTGCGATGGACCGGCTTGGTCCGTTTGAGCCGTCGCCGCAGCTCGCCGTCGCCGTGTCGGGTGGCGCCGACAGCATGGCGTTGGCGGTACTGGCGCGGGACTGGGTGCGCCGGCAAGGCGGCCGGCTGACCGCGCTGATCGTCGATCACGGCCTCCGCCTGGAGTCAGCCCAGGAAGCGCGCACGACTCTGCAACGCCTGATCGCCCTCGACATCCCGGCCAACATCCTGCCGCTGACCGATTTGCGGCGCGGGCCGGCCCTGGCCGAGCGGGCACGGGACGCCCGCTACGCCGTCTTGACCGCCGCCTGCCGGGACGCCGCCTGTCGCCACTTGCTGCTGGGCCATCATGCCGGCGACCAAGTGGAAACGGTGGCCATGCGTGTCCTGCGCGGGTCACGCAATGACGGTCTCGCCGGCATGTCGGCGTTGCGGGAGACGCAAGGTGTTCGGCTGCTGCGGCCGCTGTTGAACGTCCATCCAGCACGGTTGCGTGACGATTTAAGGGAGCGCGGGATTGCCTGGGTGGAGGATCCCTCCAACCGCGATATGCGTGCGCTACGCCCAAGGCTGCGGGCGGGCCTGTGCCGGATGCAGTGCCGGATGCCCTGGGACACGTTGCTGTCTGCGATCGCCGAGGCCGGGGAAAGGCGGGTCAGGGAAGAAGCAGCCGTGGCGGCATGCATCGCCGATCGCGCAACGCTTCATCCCGAGGGCTTCGCCCTGGTGCGGGCTGACCGGCTGCTCCCGAATGCCTTGTCAGCGCTGGTCGCCGCCGTGGCGGGCGCGCCCTACCCGCCTGATCCGGATGTTGTCGCCGGCCTCGCCGCCTACCTTGCACCCGCAACGCTGCATGGCGTCCGCATCATGCCGGCCGGCCGCCTGGGACAGGGATGGCTGATCGTGCGGGAGGAGACGTTCATCCAACCGCCGGTTCCCGCCGCACCCGCCGTCTTGTGGGATGGACGCTTCGTCCTTCGCACCGGCGGCGTGCTGCCTGAAACTGCGGCGATCGGCAAACTCGGTTACGATGCCGCAGGATTGCGGCACCTGACGCGGCTGCCATCCGTCGTATTGCGGACATTGCCGGCATTGCGCATCGGTAAAAAGGTGGCAGCCGTCCCGCATTTGCGGTATGTGGACTCAGTCAACACCTTGCAGATGACGGTGACATTCGCGCCTTCCAGACCCGTCGATGCCCCGATTTTCATGCCCGCGGTCACGGGTTTCCTGGATCGCGCAGCGCCAGCCGTCGTCAGTTGGGGCGACGACCCGGGTTGTGCTTCACCGCCGGTTGGTGAACCATCCGCAAGAGTGGGGATGCAGCATTGCGCCCCACACACTATGTATCCAAGCGCGCCATCGGGAGCGCCCGACCAAAACTTCCCCCGGTGTGCTTATCCGATTGAGAACGTGAGCAAAGTCATATGAGCAATTTCGGCCGAAACCTCGCGCTGTGGGTGATCATAGCCCTGCTGCTGGTGGTGCTGTTCAACCTGTTCCAGCCCGGCGTGAACCACACCAACTCGACGCAGATCGCCTATTCGGACTTCATCACCGAGGTCAATTCTGGGCGCGTGCGCGATGTCGTGATCCAGGGGCGCACGGTTTCCGGCCAACTGAACGACGGGCGGACCTTCCAGACCTACACGCCCGAAGACCCGGCGCTGGTGAAGACGCTGACCGACAAGAACGTCCGCGTGATCGCCAAGCCGGAAGACAGCGACGTCAACCCGCTGCTGCACTACCTGCTGTCCTGGTTCCCGATGCTGCTGCTGATCGGCGTCTGGGTGTTCTTCATGCGCCAGATGCAGTCGGGCGGCGGCCGCGCGATGGGCTTCGGCAAGAGCCGGGCGCGGATGCTGACGGAAAAGCAGGGCCGCGTGACGTTCGAGGATGTCGCCGGCATCGATGAGGCCAAGGGCGAACTGCAGGAAATCGTCGAATTCCTGAAAGACCCGCAGAAATTCCAGCGCCTGGGCGGCAAGATCCCCAAGGGCGTGCTGCTGGTCGGTCCTCCCGGCACCGGTAAGACGCTGCTGGCCCGCGCCATCGCGGGTGAGGCGAACGTGCCGTTCTTCACCATCTCGGGTTCCGACTTCGTCGAGATGTTCGTCGGTGTCGGCGCGTCTCGCGTGCGCGACATGTTCGAACAGGGCAAGAAGAACGCCCCCTGCATCATCTTCATCGACGAAATCGACGCCGTCGGCCGTCATCGCGGCGCCGGCCTCGGCGGCGGCAACGACGAACGCGAGCAGACGCTGAACCAGATGCTGGTCGAGATGGACGGCTTCGAGTCCAACGAAGGCGTCATCCTGATCGCCGCCACCAACCGTCCGGACGTTCTGGACCCCGCGCTGCTGCGTCCCGGCCGCTTCGACCGTCAGGTCGTCGTGCCGAACCCGGACGTGAACGGGCGCGAGAAGATCCTGCGCGTGCACATGCGGAAGGTGCCGCTGGCTTCCGACGTCGATCCGAAGGTGATCGCCCGCGGCACGCCCGGCTTCTCGGGCGCCGATCTGGCGAACCTGGTGAACGAGGGCGCGCTGCTCGCTGCCCGCCTGGGCAAGCGCGTGGTCGCGATGGCCGAGTTCGAGGCCGCCAAGGACAAGGTCATGATGGGCGCGGAGCGCCGGTCGCTGGTGATGTCCGAGGCCGAGAAGCGCATGACCGCCTATCACGAGGCCGGCCACGCGCTGTGCGCGATGCACGAGCCGGAATGCGACCCGGTCCACAAGGCGACGATCATCCCGCGCGGCCGCGCGCTGGGTCTGGTCATGAGCCTGCCGGAGGGCGATCGCTACTCCAAGTCCAAGTCCAAGCTGCTGTCCGAACTGACCATGGCGATGGGCGGCCGCGCGGCGGAGGAAATCATCTTCGGCCCGGACAAGGTGTCCAACGGCGCCGCCGGCGACATCAAGATGGCCACCGACCAGGCCCGGCGCATGATCACCGAATGGGGCATGTCCGACAAGCTCGGCATGATCGCCTACGGCGACAACAGCCAGGAGGTGTTCCTGGGTCACTCGGTGACGCAGAACAAGAACGTCTCGGAAGCGACGGCGCGCGAGATCGATGGCGAGATCAAGGACATCATCGACCGCGCCTACAACAAGGCACGGCGTCTGCTGACCGAGAACGTCGAGGAACTGCACCGCCTGGCCCGCGGGCCTGCTGGAGCATGAGACGCTGTCCGGCGACGAAATCCGCACCGTGCTGCGTGGTGAGCCGGTGATCCGCAAGGTCGTGGACGAGCCGGCTCCGGAGTCGCGCCGCGCTTCGGTGCCGACCGCGGGACGGCCGCGCGGCGCCGCCGCCGCGGTGGCGCAGCTCCGGCACCGCAGCCGGGCTAGACGTTCTCCGCGTTCAGGAATGACGGCTTCATGCTGTCGAAGGCCGCCTTTTGTGAGCCTTCCGGGTTCGTGGCGCGCACAACTTGTCAGCGCGACGCTTGACACCCCCGGTTGACCTGCGCCGCATGTTGCTGCAACGAAGCCGCGTGTTCTACCGGCAGAAGCATCTCCTGGCGATCGAAGGGCTGGAACCGCCCGCGATCAGCCATTTGCTCGACCTGGCCGAGAGCTACGTGCTGCTCAACCGGTCCGGCAAAACCCAGCGCGATCTGTTGCGCGGCCGCACCCTGATCAATCTGTTCTTCGAGGATTCGCACCCGCACCCGCACCAGCTTCGAACTCGCCGGCAAGCGGCTGGGCGCCGACGTGATCAACATGTCGGTCTCCACGTCGTCGGTGAACAAGGGCGAGACGCTGCTCGACACCGCGGCGACGCTGAACGCGATGCAGTGCGACCTGCTGGTGGTGCGGCACGACCAGTCGGGCGCGCCACACCTGCTGGCGCAGAAGGTCGATGCGGCGGTGATCAACGCCGGCGACGGCACGCACGAGCATCCGACCCAGGCGCTGCTGGACGCGCTGACGATCAAGCGGCGCAAGGGCCGCATCGCCGGCCTGACGGTCGGCGATTTGCGGCGACATCGCGCATTCCCGCGTCGCCCGCTCCAACATCCATCTGCTGACGACGATGGGCTGCGCAGGTCCGCGTCGTCGGGCCGCCGACGCTGATCCCGGCCGAGGTCGCCGATCTGGGCGTGACGCGTGTTCCACGACATGGCGACGCGGCCTGGCGGGCGCCGACGTGGTGATGATGCTGCGGCTGCAGCGGGAGCGGATGTCGCGCGGGCCAGGTGCCCAGCGCGCGGGAGTATTTCCGGTTCTACGGGCTCGACCGCGAAAAGCTGGCCGACGCCAAGCCGGACGCTCTGGTCATGCATCCCGGCCCGATGAACCGCGGCGTGGAGATCGACAGCGCCGTCGCCGACGATCCCGAACGCAGCGTGATCCGGGAACAGGTGGAGATGGGGGTCGCGGTTCGCATGGCGGTGCTGGATACGCTGTCGCGGGGACACGGCCGGAATGAACCCTGATACGCTGTTCTCCGGCGTTCGCATCCTCGGCGACGGGGTCGACATGCACGGGCGATCTGCTGGTCCGCGATGGCCTGATCGCCGATTTCGGCCCTTCGCTGGGCCGTCCCGACGGCGCCACGCTGGTCGAGGCGGACGGCGCCGTCCTTTGCCCCGGCCTTGTCGACATGCGGGCCGCCCTCGGCGAACCCGGTTTCGAGTATCGGGAGACGATCGCCTCGGCCGCCGTCGCCGCGGCGGCCGGCGGGATCACCACTCTGGCCGCGCTGCCGGACACGCAACCCGCCATCGACGATCCGGCTCTGGTGCAGCTGCTGCGCACGCGGGGCGAGGAGACCGGCAGCCTGACGATCCTGCCCTATGGCGCCGTCACGCGCGGCTGCCGCGGCGAAGAACTGGCCGAACTCGGCCTGCTGCGCGAGGCCGGCGCCGTGGCGTTCACCGATGGATCGCCGCGCCATCGCGTCGACCAGGCTGATGCGGCTGGCTTTGTCGTATGCCCGCGGCTTCGGCGCCCGGATCGTGCAGCATCCGGAAGATCCGTCGCTGGCGGCCGGCGGATCTGCGCACGGAGAGGGAGCAGGCCACGCGCCTGGGTCTGCCCGGCATTCCCGCCGCGGCCGAGGCGATCATGGTCGCGCGCGACATCCGGCTTGCGGCGACTGACCGGTGGCGCGGTCCATTTCGCCCATGTTTCGACAGGCGATGCGCTGGATCTGATCCGCCGGGCAAAGGATGACGGGACTCGCGGTGACCTGCGACACGGCACCGCCTTATTTCGATTTGAACGAAACGACCGATCGGCGATTTCCGAACCTATGCCAAGCTGTCGCCGCCGTTGCGCAAGGAAGCACGATCGGCAGGCCGTGGTTGCCGGGCTGGCCGATGGCACGATCGACGCCATCGCGTCCGACCACCAGCCGCGCGACGCCGACGACAAGCGCCTGCCGTTCGCCCTGGCGGCGGCCGGCGGATGCGGGCTGGCGACGCTGCTGGCGGTGACATTGGCGCATGTGCACAACGGATCCCTGCCGATGGCGCGGCCATCGCGCTGCTGACGTCCCGCCCGGCGTCATTGCTGGGGGTCGACTGCCGGCCGGATCGCCAAGGGCGCGCCGGCCGATCTGTGCCTGTTCGAGCCGGAGCGTATCTGGAAGGTCGAGGCCGGCAAGCTGCCGGGCAAGGCGCAGAACTACGCCGTTCGACGGCCGCGCGCTGGAGGGCGTCGTGATCGGGACCTGGAAGGCCGGCAAGCGGGTGTTCGGATAGGACATGCGGAGAACAGGAGCCTGTTCTAGTGACCCGCCCCCAGCCGCTGGCATCGCCTTGATTCCGGGCGCAGCCGCCACGCTAGAGCAGGATGACGTCGCTTTCGCTCAGCCATCCTGCTCCAGCTCTTTGTCTGATCGCGTGATTTAGACCTCCGGCGATTCCGCCTCCGGTCATCACGCTCTAACACGGCGCGCACACCGGTCAGCCGGTCGGGCTGCCGGAATGGCCCTGCTATTGGCCGCAGCCGGCTGTGCCCGCACCGTGCCGCCGATGACCTGCGCGGCAGGGATGGGGCCGCCGGTGATCGTCTTCACACTGTATTTCGGGGAATTGATCGGCGGGCGCCGAGACCTCACGGTCGCCGAGTGGCAGCAGTTCCTCGACGGCACCATCACGCCCAACTTGCCCAACGGCTACACGGTCTGGGATGCGCTCGGTGCGTGGATGAATCCGATGACGCGCAAGACGATCAAGGAACCGACAAAGGTGCTGGCCGTCGCACTGCCGGTTAGCGAGGGGAGCCTGGCCTCGGTGAACCGGATACGGGAGGAATATCAGATCCAGTTTCGCCAGCAGATCGTCGGCATGACGGCCGCACAGGCGTGCGGCGCGTTCTGACGTCCGGCCCGCGACCGGCGAAACCACCCTCGCGGCGCCCTTACGAGCGGCCACGAGGGTAGGCAGCATCCTACTTCAGGATGATTTCCACGCGCCGGTTCTGCGGCTCGCGCACGTTCGCGCCAGTCGGCACGAGCGGATGCATCTCGCCGAAGCCCTGGATGGTGATCGCGTTCTTGGGCACGCCGTCCTTGACGAGTTCGGCAGCCACCGCCTGAGCACGGCGGACCGAGAGGCCCTGGTTGTATTGCGGCGTGCCCGACGTGTCGGTGTAGCCGTTGACCTCGATCCGCGTCGTCTGGACTTTGGTCGAGTTCGCGGCCGCCTCGGACACGATCTGCTTCGCACGGTCGGTCAGGACCGCCTTATCCCAGTCGAAGAAAACGAGATAGGACCGGGAAACCGGGGAAGCCGGGACCGGGGCCGCTACCGGAGCAACCACAGGCGCTGGGGCAACGCCGAACGCGTAACGGACACCCACCAGGATACTGTGGTTGTAGTTGTTCTCCAGCTTGATGGAGGCGGCCCGCCCAGCGGGCGCGGAGACGGTGGAGGCGCTGTAGGTTCGGTCGCTGGGCAAGTCCAGGAACCGGTATTCACCCGTCAGCGACAGGCCCGGGATGCCCGCGATCGGCAAGGACGCGCCCAGGATGGCCTGGTAAGCGAAGGAACCCTTCGACTGCTCCCCGGTCGCCACCGTCGTGGTGCCGCTGGTCAAATGGGTGTTGCGCTCCTGCGCCCACACATAGCCGGCGCCGAGGCCAACATAGGGTGTCACAGCCGGCACAAGACCCACGAAGTCATACAGAACGTTGGCCATGGCGCCATACTTCTGTTCCTGGCCGCCAAAGCCGCCGCCGCTGAAGGTGTTGAAGCGATAGTTGCCTTCCACTTCAGCACGCAGGCCGTTGCCGAACCCGTAACCCAGGTTCAGGACCACGGCAGGACCCGGCGAGGTGCCGAGATTGCGGCTGGCGCTTCCCCTTACCCCGTTGATGTTCGCTGTTGCCTTCTCAGACTGCATAAAGTTCACGCCGGCGCCGCCGCCAATATACAGGCCGTTGATCGCCTGCGCGTTCGCCGCCACTGGCAGAGCCAAAAGTGTGGCCGCCGCCAAAATCTTGCGGAAGTTCATCAAACCTCTCCTTGCATGACGCAACCGGACGGGGCGTTGTACCACCCTGAATTGACCGGCCCGCTTCGTTCGCTTCAAGAGCATAGCGATACATATTGTCAATGACGAGGGGCGCGACCCCAAAACGAGCCACACTGTGGCATAGACGCAACATGGATCGGAATCGGGATGTGGATAACCGCACCAGCGGACGGCGGAAGAGAGCAGGAGTTGAACCTGCCCGGGACTGCTCAGCGGCCCCAACCGGGTTTGAAGTCCGGCCGGCCCACCGGGGCCGCGTCTCCTCCGTCAACCAGTATCGCCGTTTCCAAATAGTTGAGCAACGAATAGTGATTCGTCCGCCTCTTCCAGGCAGCGGCAGTCCAGTAACAGCCGTCCCTGGCTCACCCGACCAATCACGGGACGCGGCAGTAAACGTAGGACCGAAGCTAGTTTCTCCAGCCCTCGGCCGCCGATCGAGACCGCCGATGAGGGCAGCAGATCGACCGGCAGAGCGCCCGATCCGATCTGACTCCGGCATGCCTCGACCCTGATATCACGGCCGGGCAGCCATGCTTTCAGAGCAGGACATATCCGCCGCGCCGACGCTTCGATGGCGGTCGCCGGCCGAGTCAGCAACCGCAATGCAGGCAGCGACTCCGTCAGACGATCAGGGTCGAGATAGAGTTGCAGAACGCATTCCAACGCAGCGAGACGTCCCTTATCGACGCGCAGAGCGCGTTTCAGAGGGTTCCGATTGACCATTTCAATCACATTTTTTTGACCGACGATGAGTCCTGCCTGCGGTCCACCCAGGAGCTTGTCGCCCGAAAAGATCACGACATCGGCGCCAGCCGCCAGCGCCTCCCGCGGTGTCGTTTCGTGCGGCAGACCCCAGCGGGTCAGGTCGACGAGGCTGCCGCTGCCCAGATCGTCGATCAGCTTCAGGCCCGCTTCATGCGCGATCCGGCTCAGTTCCTCGGTCGGCACCGCCGCGGTGAAACCGACGATGGCGTAGTTCGCCTGATGCACACGCATCAGCGCCGCCGTCTGCGGACCGAGGGCCGCTTGGTAATCACGCGGATGCGTGCGGTTGGTGGTCCCCACCTCCCGCAAGACGGCCCCCGAACGGCTGATGATGTCCGGGACCCGGAAGGCGCCGCCGATCTCGATCAGTTCGCCACGCGACACCAGGACGTCCCGGCCAAGGGCGAGCGTGTTCAGGACGAGAACGACGGCGGCGGCATTGTTGTTGACGACCGTGGCTGCCTCGGCTCCGGTCAGGTCACGCAGCAATCCTTCGATATGGCTGTCACGTTCGCCGCGTTCGCCGCGCGCGAGGTCGTATTCCAGGTTGGTCGCACTCGCCATCGCCTCCGCCGCTGCCGCCGCCGCCTCCTGCGGCATCGGCGCCCGGCCGAGATTGGTGTGCAGCACCGTTCCGGTCAGGTTGAACACCGGACGCTGAGATCGGGCGAAGCGGGCGGCCAGTAGATCGGCCGCTTCGTCGATGATCGCGCCCGTCTGTACCCCGCTTCGGTTTCCACCTGGCCCGCAACGTCGCCGATGCTGTGCGCCAGGCGATCGCGGCGCGAAGCGAGGCAGGCGCGAAACGCCTCGATCGTGGCCGACCGGCCGAATCGGATGAGCAGAACGGCAGCCTCCGGCGCGCGCAGCAGCGAATCGACCGATGGCAGCGGACTCTTCGGTTGCACCGCCAATCTCCCACCTGTGAATGAAGTTCCCCTACTGCACTTCGCTCCGCTTCGGAAACCTTGGAGGGCGCGGGGACGATCCCCTCGCCGGCACGCGCAACAGAGCATCCCGGCGGAATCCCATCGGTCGGCGACGGCCGGCCGCTTCGCTTTCGCGGCCTGGACACGCCCTCGGCAAAGGATGCCACTTCGGCATTGATGGCTCGGCAAAGTTATGCCGCCTGGATATTCCCAATGATGTTATTTGCGAAAATTTCTCCATCCCAGGCATTACTACCGGTGATTGTAAGGAGATCCGGCACAAACCCGTACAATGACACGTGATACGAGACGGCCCCGCGGCCGCCAAACGCAGCCGGAACGGCGGCCGAACTCGTCAACAGCCGTCACGCTCGGCAACCGATAGAACAAATCACGGGCTGAGCAAATAAATGCGGTGAACTTCACGACCGCCGCCGCGCCAGGAGCGGTCGTCGGGTCGAAAGGGGTTGCAGGTTTTGGGTTACGATCATTCGCAGGGGGGCGTACCGTCCGTTCGGGACGCGTGCAGCCCGATTCGAGGGGAACAAGCGGCACGCGTCGCGATCCGCCGCACCCCGGGCTCCGGCGTCCGTGAACTCGGTGTGTCAGGCTTATCTGCATGGCGATCGCGCTGCAGTCGCTGACGCCACTGAAAGCCGTTCCAACCGTGGTCGCCACGAGCGGCGGGCGGTGGGTGATCCCAGTCATCCTCGCACACGTTTTGTGCACGATAGCGATCATCCCGGTCGCGGGCCTACCGGGTCCGGAGCTTCCGGCTCTGACGCCGGGCTTCCTCTCCGGCATCCTGACCGCGGAACTGGCAACCAGCTTCCTGCTGTTCGCATGGTTCCACGACATCCGCACATGGCCGTCGCTCCTGCTTGCGTCGGCCTATCTGTACTCCTCGGCGCAATTGAGCGTGTATCTGCTGACATTTCCTTCCGCGGTGCTGCCTGGCCGGCAGGTCGTCGGCGGCCCCCAGGCAGCAGCCTGGGCCTTCATCATCTGGACCGAAGGATTTGCCGCCCTGACCTTGGCGGCGATCCTGCTGGAATGGCGCGACGGTAAGCGGCGCTTGACGCCCGAGCAGGCGCGCATCGCAACGCACTGGTCCGTCGTCGCGATAGCATTGGTTGCGGCCGTCACCCTGACCCTCGCGGCTGCGGCCGACCATCTGCCCAAGCTATTGAAGGGAAGCGCGTTCACGCCGCTCGACCAGATCCTTGTGACGATCGGGCTGGTCATGTTGATGATGGGCATGGCAATCATCCTGCTGCGTATCCCACGCCGCAACGAACTGTTCGCGTGGCTGGCCGTCGCGCTTGCCGGTGTATTCTGCGCCGATGTGCTCAATTGGTTCGCCGGCGGCCGCTACACCATCGGATGGACCGTCGCTCGGGTGGCGTTGCTGGTGTCCGCCTCAGTCATGTTCATGTTCTTCATCCGACAATTCGTCAGACGCCAGCGTGCCCTGGTCGACACGCGCGAGATGCTGGAGGAGGCCGTCGCGCAGCGGACCTCCGACCTGACCGAAACGATCCACCAGCGCGACCTGCTGTTGCGTGAGGTCTATCACCGCGTGAAGAACAACCTGCAGGTAGTGGATTCGCTGATCAACATGGAGAGCAAGCGCCTGAAAGACCCGCAAGCACGGGAGGCCCTGGCGGAATTGCGAAACCGCGTATTCGCCCTGGGCCTCGTGCATCAGCAACTCATGTCATCGGATGATCTCGCGACTTTCTCCATCGCCCCCTTCCTGCACGAGCTTTGCGAGAACGTTGCCGCCTCGCTGGCATTGGCCGCACGCGGCGTCCGCGTCGATGTCGATGCCGCGCCAATCCGGGTGAACCTGGATTTCGCGATACCGGTCGGGCTGCTGACAACAGAGCTTCTGTCGAATACAGCGAAGCGGCCGCAGGCGACGCAGGTGCGCGTGTCGTTTCAACACAGTGCCGCGGGCCAGGCTGTTCTTGCCGTCGAGGATAACGGGGATGGCGAGCCGCCGGGACTGGCCCCGGCGGAATACGGAGGTACCAGAGGACGTATCATCGAAGGCCTGACGCGGCAATTGGGGGGCAGGATGGATATCATGCGCGGTAACGGCATGGGCGTTCGGATTTATCTGCCTCTGCCGGACAGCGCAGCATGAAACCTGACGGGGGCATTCTCGTCGTGGATGACGAGTTCCTGATCGCCGACCTGCTCAGCGCGATGTTGGAGGAGATGGGGCTGGACGTCTGTGCCAGCGCCGCGAGCGCCGACGAGGCCGTTGCCATGATGCGGCGTCATGAGCCGGGCCTGGTCCTGATGGATGTCCGTCTGAAGGGTTTGAAAGACGGCGTCGACGCCGCCGACGAGATTTGTGCAATCCGCCCCGTGCCGATCATTTTCATCACCGGCTCGCGGGAGCGGGAGACCGTACAGCGGATCGAGGCCGGCCAAAGAGGGCCCGTCCTGTTCAAGCCTGTGCGCTTCGATCAGTTGGAGCGAGAGGTCCTGCGCGCCATCACCTGAAGACCCGTATTCTTGGGGCCCCTTCTCCCAAGATCCATTGCCTGACGACGGTGCGATTTCAAAACACGATTGCCATCGGGTCTCATTTTTGCTAGAACGAAATGCGAACTGATTTCAGCCTTTCTTTTTAACACCTCCTCTTACAGAGACATGCCATGGACAACGACGACGATACGTCACCGCTCATGCACAGCTTCGATCGCGTCTCGATCCCCGCAGTCCTGATATTGGACGGTGACATGTCCCGAGCGGCCGGCTCGGCCGGTATCCACGAACCGATTGTGGTTCCCGTCATCTTCGGCGACGACGCGACCATCATGGTGGGTGACCGCTTCACCCCGAACCTGACCGGCGTGTTCGAGCCGGAGGATGCTGAATCCGACGATCCCGGCGACTGGCATCTGCCCGAACCGGATGACGTTTAGAGTGTGATCGTCTGAGGTTGACGCGCCGGTGCGCGGCAACCTCAGACGTAATCGCCCTCTGAAATAAAAAAGGGCCGCAAGCTCCGGCACCGATCCGATCAGGGCTCTGTCCTTTCTCCATCGGATTACCGTTTTTTCTTCCAAAGTCGAACCGAACGCTGTCACCTTTCGCGCACTACGGAAGGTCTACGTCAATGTTCGCGTTTGTATTCGCCGCCACGCTGCTGCTGGCGCTGGCGGGCCTGTATGTCCACGACCGCCGGCAGACCCGGCATACGATCCTGCGGAACTACCCGATCATCGGGTATTTCCGCTATTTCGCCGAAACCCTCGGCGAATACATGCGCCAGTACCAATACCTGCCCGACTGGTCGGAACGCCCGTTCAACCGGCTGGAGCGCTCCTGGGTCTACCGCTCGGCCAAGGGCGTCTCCAATCTGCGCAGCTTCGGCAGCGAGAATGTGCCCGCGTTCGTCTTCCGCAACGCCGCGTTCCCGATCCTGGATGAGGAAAAGCGGCCCTATCCCGGCAAGCAGATCGGCATCACCGAAGGGCCCGGCGCCTGCCGCCAGCCCTATTTCGCGCGCAGCTTCTTCAACATCAGCGGCATGAGCTATGGCGCGCTCAGCCATGCCGCCGTCTCGGCCCTGTCACGCGGCGCGAAAATCGCCAGCATCTGGATGGCGACCGGCGAGGGCGGCCTCGCGCCGTATCACCTGGAAGGCGGCTGCGACGTCGTCATGCAGATGGGCACGGCGAAATACGGCGTGCGCGACACGGACGGCAACCTGTCCGAGGCACGGTTGCGCGCGATCGCCGCCCACGAACAGGTGCGCATGTTCGAGGTGAAGCTCGCGCAAGGCGCCAAACCCGGCAAGGGCGGCATTCTGCCCGGCATCAAGGTGACCAGGCAAATCGCCGATATCCGCGGCATTCCCGACGGCCAGGACAGCATCAGCCCGAATCGCCATCAACGACATCGGCAATGTCCGCGAACTTGGCCAGTTCGTCCAGAAGGTGCGTAGCATCACCGGCAAGCCGGTCGGCGTCAAATTCGTTGCGGGCGATGCCGAGTTCCTCGACGACTGGTTCCCCGACTGCAAGCAGCACCCCGAGGGCTGCCCGGACTATATCCAGGTCGATGGCGGCGAAGGCGGCAGTGGTGCGGCCCCTTCGGCCCTGATCGACTATGTCGGCATGCCGATCACCATCGCCCTGCCGATGGTCGCCGCCGCGCGGGCAGAACATGGGCTGGAGGACCGCATCCGTATCATCGCCTCCGCCAAGCTGATCACGCCCGACAAGGTCGCCTGGGCGCTGTGCATGGGCGCCGATTTCGTTTCCTCGGCACGCGGCTTCATGTTTTCGCTCGGCTGTATCCAGGCGATGAAATGCGGCAGCGGCCGGTGCCCGACCGGCGTCACCTCCTCGGTGCCGCGGCTGATCAGCGGCCTGGACCCGACCGACAAGGCGGTGCGGGTCGCCCGCTATGCCCGGCATGTACTGGAGGAGGTGGAGATCATCGCACACTCCTGCGGTCTGACCGATCCGACGGGGTTCCGTCCCGGCCATGTGACCGAGATCGAGCGCGGGGTCGGCGGCTTCCGTGCGCCGCAGGGCGGGGACTGATCAAGCCGGCGTCATCTTGACGAATCCGAACGGACGGCGATCCTGAGGTGATGCGCTCCACCGCCCTGACACTATGCTCATTCTTGCTCTCCGTGCCGGCCTGGGCAGGGCCCGACGGGCCGACGACCGAGACCGTCACCGTCGTCATGGTGGACAATCGGTTCGAACCGGATAGCGTGACGTTCCATGCCGGCCGGCCAACCACGCTGCGCCTGGTGAACCAGGGCAAGGAGATGCACGAGTTCACCGCAGCCGACTTCCTGCATGAAGCCACCGTGAAGGACAAAGGCGTGCTGGCCAACAATGGCGGCGATATCGTCGTGCAGCCGAAGCAGACGGTGGAGGTGCGCCTGATACCGAACCGCGCGGGGCACTACAATCTGATCTGCGCCGACCACGACTGGGACGGCATGGTGGGGTCGATCACCGTCCTGCCGTGACGAGCTCCTGGCCATGACCGGATTGATAGGAATGCCCCCTCTCCCGCGGCCGCCAAATGTGCCAGATATCCGGGATGAACCATTTCATGCTCAATCTGGCGCTGGCGGTGCTTCCGGTGGTGCTGGCAATCACGCTGCACGAAATTGCGCACGGTTACGCTGCCCTGGCCCTCGGCGACACCACGGCGCGCGACGCCGGGCGGCTGTCGCTGAACCCGGTCCGGCATATAGACAAGGTGGGCACGATCCTGGTCCCGGGGTTCCTGCTGATCAGCCAATTGCTGGTGCCCCCGCATAGGATCTTCTTCATGTTCGGCTGGGCAAAGCCGGTTCCCGTGGCGGCCTGGAAATTCCGCAATCCGCGCCAGGGCATGGCGCTGGTCGCGATCGCCGGCCCGCTGATGAACTTCTTCCTCGCCTGGGCCGCGGCAGTGGTGATGCCGGCACCACAGATCCCGACGCAAGCAACGGAACTGATGCAGCAGTTTCTGATCTACTTCATGCTGACGAACCTCGTGCTGGGACTGTTCAACCTCGTGCCGATCCCGCCGCTGGATGGCGGGCGCATCGCCGTCGGCATCCTGCCCCTGCCGCTGGCGCGGGTCTGGGCGCGGCTGGAGCGTGCCGGCATCCTGATCGTCCTGCTTGTGGTCTTCCTTCTGCCCCGCATGATCGGTGTCGATCCGGTGGGCGCGGCGCTGAATCACATCCTGCCTTGGGCCTTCAGGACGTTGTTCTGGCTGGCCGGGCAGGATGTCTCGGAATTGGACAGCAGCACGATCTGACGCCTGTCATACCAGCGGCCCAACGTCTTGAACTCGTGCTGAGACGAACGGGCCGCTGGTATGGTATTGATTTCGCGCGCAGCCGCCGCCGGCTTCCTCCCCAACCCGCATCGCTGCGACGCAGTTGCCGTTGGCTAACGGTTCCGGCCAATCGGCCCGTAGAGCACTTGTACCTCCAAGATCAGTGCCATGCCTGGCATACCGCCAGACCGGTCAGCCCGTTGGGTTGCCGGTGTCAGGCCGTCGCGCCGCCATCCACGGGCAACGCGACCCCGTTCACGAAGGATGCTTCGTCCGACAGCAGGAACAGCGCGGCGTTGGCGACCTCCTCCGGTTGGCCGACGCGGCGCATCGGGTTCTGCCCGCCGCGCTTGACCACCAGCGTCTCGGGCGTCTCGCCGGCCGGCAGCTGGCTGTCCGGACGGGCGACGAAGACGCGCAGCATCGGCGTAGTCGATCGGGCCGGGACAGACCGCGTTGACGCGGATGTTCTCGTGCCCGTAGCGCTTCGCCAGGCCCTTCACCAGGCCGACAATGCCGAACTTGGCGATGTTGTAGACCGGGCTGAACTGCGACCCGACCAGGCCCGAGGTCGAAGCCGTGAACAGGATCGACCCGCCACCGCGGGCGCGCAGTTCCGGCAGCGCTGCCTCGGTGGTGACCAGGACGCTGCGGACGTTCAGCGTCATCGCGAAGTCGTAGTCCTTCCAGTCGAGCCCTTCGATCGACGCCGGACCGGGCGTGCCGACATGGTTCCAGACGAAATCAAGCCCGCCGAACTGACGCACGGTCCGGCGCACGATGTCGCGCGCGAAGGCGTCATCGGTCAGGTCTCCGGAAATCGCGATCGCCTTGCCGCCCGCGGCCTCGATCTGGCGCGCAACGGCTTCGATACCTTCCGGGTTCAGATCGACAACCGCGACCGCCGCACCCTCCTGCGCGAACCGCAGCGCGCCCGCTCGGCCCATGCCCGACGCGGCGGCGGTGACGATGCCGATCTTGTTCTGCAAGCGCATGGACATCTCCTGTGTTTTTAGAGCGTGATGACCGGAGGCGGAATCGCCGGAGGTCTGAATCGCTCGATCAAACAAACACCTGGAGCAGGATGGCTGAGCGAAAGCGATGTCATCCTGCTCCAGGATGGGTGGCGGACCGTCAGCCGGTTTCCATCGGCAGGCTCTCATCCTTTGCCCATTCGGACAACGACGCGTCATAGATGCGGACGTTCCGATGGCCCAGCATCGTCAGGATCATCGCATCGGCGCTCGCGGCGATGCCGCCGCCGCAATAGGCGATCACCGGCCGGTCCAGCGCCCCGGCCGCACCGAGACGGGTCCGCAGTTCGTCCGGGTTCAGGAACGTGTTGGTTGCGGGATCGAGCAGAGGGGCCGCCGGCACATTGACGCTGCCTGCGATATGCCCGGGCCGGCCATAGCTGTTGCCGCCGGCGCCGGCGTGCTGTGCCGCGGTCAGCGCGTTCAGCGTGCAGATGCCGCCGTCGCCGATCGCCGCGATCACCTCGTCCTTGCCGACCATCAGGCCGCGCACTTGGTGTGGCGTGAAACGACCCTGCGGCCGAGCGGCGCCTGGCCCGGTCTCGATCGGGCGTCCTTCCGCGAGCCATTTCTGCCAGCCGCCGTTCAGCACGGCCGCGTTGTCGTGACCGAATTCGCGCAGCAGCCACCAGACACGCGTCGCCCACCAGACATTGGCGGTGCTGTAGGTGACGATCTTGGTGTCGTCGCTGACGCCGAAGCGGCGCATCGCGGCGGCGAAATCCTCCGGCGTCTGGCGCATGAAGTTGAATTTCGCCGTCGTGTCGGACACGTCTCTCTGCACATCGCAGAACTGCGCGCCGGGGATGTGACCTTTCTCGAAATCCTCGCGCCCTGGCTTGACGATGTAGGTGGTCTTCGGATCAGGGATCAGGTGGACGGTGCAATCCAGGACCACCACTTCGGACAGATGATCAGCGAGCCAGTCGGTCTCGACGAGGTATTCCGGATGGACGAAGCCGGTCATGGCTGAAGCTCCCTCATGTGGTTTTCTTTGTGACGTTGCGCCTCATGGGCGTTTTGTTAACATGTCGTTCCATTACGACTAACATAAACCGCCGCCTCGTCATGGCACGGCTTGACCGGGCCATCTAGTGCCAGCGCGGCACAGCCGTTGGCAGCACGACAGCCGCTTCTGCAGGCACCACGGCGGTTGGAGATGGCCCGGTCAAGCCGGGCCATGACGAGGTTGGTACCCCTCAGTGGCCCGCCGGCAGTTCCGCGAGTTCGATCACGCAGTTTCCGGTCGCCGCCGGATCGAGGAACACGATCTTCGAGCCGCCATGACCGATCCGCCAGGTGTCCGTCTCGCAGCTTCACGTTCTTCGCCTTCAGTTCGGCGATCGCGCCTTCGATGTCCTCGACCTCGAAGCAGATATGAAACAGGCCGGTGCCCTTCTCGTTGATCCATTTCCGCACGCCCGATTCCGGACCGGCGGCTTCCAGCAGTTCGATATAGGTCTGGCCGACCGGCAGCATCGCCAGTTTGGTGTCGCCGATCTGTTCCTCGTATTCCAGTTCCAGCCCGAAGGTGTCGCGCATCAGGTCCAGCGACTGCTGGATCGAGTCGACGGCGATGGCGATATGCTCGACCCGCTTGATCTTCATGGCATTGGCCCACCCGGAACGATCACCCGTTCAGGAAATGATGACCCCGCTGTCCACCGGATAGATCTGCCCGGTCACCTTGCGCGATTCATCGGAGGCGAGGAACAGCGCCATGTTGGCGATGTCCTCCGGTTCGATCAGGCCCAGCAGATGCGAATTGCGCCAGCTTGTCCAGGGCGGCGTTGCCGGCCACCAGCTTGCGCACGCGATCGGTCATCGTCGCCGACGGCGCGATGGCGTTGACGCGGACCTCCGGCGCGAATTCCACCGCCATGGACCGGGTCATCGACGTCACCGCCCCCTTCGCCGCCGTGTAGCAGTCCCGCCCGGGATCCCCATCAGCGCCACGTTCGACGACATGTTGATCACCGACCCGCCGCCGGATTTCCGCAGCGCCGGGATGCCGAACCGGCAGCCCAGGAACGTGCCGAACAGATCGAGCTTGATGACGCGCCAGAATTCCTCCATCGGCGCATCGATCACGTTGCTGTCCTGCGAACGTCGAACCGCCGGCGTTGTTGTGCAGCACGTGCAGCGCGCCGTAATGCTGCACGCAGCGCTCGATCGCCGCCTGGATGCTGTCGGGATCGGTGACGTCGGTCGGGATGGCGATCGCGTCACCGCCGGCCTGGCCGATGACCTGCGCGACCTGTTCCCCGGCTTCCTTGTTGAGTTCGGCGATGACGACCTTTGCGCCTTCCTCGGCGAAAAGCTTGGCCGTTGCGCTGCCGATGCCGGTGCCTGCCCCGGTGATCAGCGCAACTTTCCCCGCCAGACGTGCCATGACGTTTCCCCTGTTCTGATTAGGGGCATCGTCGCGCGTCACGAACCGGCGGGCAAGTACGGCGAGCACGCACCGCCGGCTGCGATCAGGCGTTCAGGTCTTCCAGCACCCGGCGATGGTTCAGCACCACCTTGCGGGTCGTCGGCAGCGCGATCGTCCCGTCGCGTTCCATTTGCGACAAGGTGCGGGATACCGTCTCGATCGTCAGGCCCAGGTAATCGGCGATATCCTGGCGGCTCATGGGCAGCTCGACAGTTGCCGCTGCATCACAGCGGTCCGCCATCTCCAGCAGGAACGCACCGATCTTCTGGGCGGCACTGCCGCGACCCAAAAGCAGGCAATGCAAGCGGCTCTGTTCCAGGCACGCCATCGCGTAGGTGAAGAACTGCCGAGCAATACGGTCGTCTGCGGCGATGATGGATTCGGTGCCGCGCCGGCGATAGGCGATCACGCTGCAATTGGCCACCGCCTCGGCCGACAGGCGATGCGTCGTCCCGGCCTCGAATCCGAAGACATCGCCTGGCAGGTAGAAAGCGTCGATCTGACGACGGCCGTCACTGAGGAACTGGCAAGTGCGGACAACGCCGCTGACCACCTTGTAATAGGACCGCGCCTCATCGCCTTCCGCATAGATCCGGCGATCGGCCACAAAATTCAGAACCGGTCCAGTGAGCGTGATCTCCGCAGTCTGCACAGCGTCCGTCCAAGGCATCGACAAGCCAGCCGACGCGGAGCTGGAGCGTATCGTCCTGTGTCCGTGATCGGCGGTAACCGCGAATGACATCGACATCGAAGGGCTCCTATCCCAGCGTAGGGTGCCCTGTTTGTATGTAGCCGACATTCAGCGCGTTATTCGGTTTGATCCTACGGGATTCTACTTAGACGGCCGATTTAGGCCGCCGATCCGTGAACATGGTCATTCACATCATCGGCACCGGAGCGATCAGGCGCATGAGCGGTTTTTCGCTTCGGAGATGCATCCGGCAGCCATGATCGCGCGGATATGGTCGTGCAGCGCGTCATCCATCAAAGGCTTTTCGAGGATCAGGCTGACCCCGGCCGCGCGGGCGCGGTCACGCACTCGCTTCGTCAAATGCCCCACCAGCATGATGAATGGAACAGCGACTTCACGATCCCTGAGCTGACTCAGAAGCTCAAATCCATCCATGCCCCGGTCCCGATCATCCAGCACGACACAACCGGCGTGCCCAAGGTCGGGGTCGGCCAACAGGCCATCACTCCGGTTATGGACGCGGACGCTAAGACCTTCCAGTTCCAGGGCGAATTGCAGCGCCTCACGAACCGCCTGGTCGTCGTCCACGAGAAGGACCAAATGCTTCTGGTCGACCATCCGAAAAAGCACTCCAGTCTGTCAACCACTGGCGATGGCCAACGGGTACGGATGCTAAACGTTCAGGGACGCGCAATGCTTTGATCTGGCGCAAGCGCCTGGCGCCCGAGCCAAGTTTATACCGATAACAGACAAATTGCACATCTCATATCAGCGGCCTAGAGCAGGATGACATCGCTTTCGCTCAGCCATCCTGCTCCAGGTGTTTGTTTGATCGCGTGATTCAGACCTCCGGCGATTCCGCCTCCGGTCATCACGCTCTAGCGAGCCGACCCGTCCGATTGCGCTCCCACCGTCCATGGCCGGGCTTGTCTCGGCCATCCACGCCTTTGTTTCTACAAGGAAAGTCGTGGATGACCGGCACGAGGCCGGTCATGACAAATGAGTCAATGCGTTCGCGAATTATATCAGGCTCTGCGTCGCAGCTTACCGCGCTGCGGTTCGACCAGCAGCGGACGCAGGAACCGACCGGTGTAACTGGCCGGGTTTGCGACGATATCCTCCGGCGTCCCCTCCGCCACGATGCGGCCGCCGCCGTCGCCGCCTTCCGGCCCCAGGTCGAGGATCCAGTCGGCCGTCTTGATGACCTCCAGGTTATGCTCGATCACGACGACGGTGTTGCCCTGGTCCACCAGCGCATGGAGGACCTCCAGCAGCTTGCGCACGTCCTCGAAATGCAGGCCGGTGGTGGGTTCGTCCAGGATATACAGGGTGCGGCCGGTCGCACGCCGCGCCAGTTCCTTCGACAGCTTGATGCGCTGTGCCTCGCCGCCTGACAGCGTGGTCGCCTGCTGACCCAGCGCAATGTAGCCGAGACCGACCTGCTGCAGGATCTTCAGACGATCGTGGATACGCGATTGCGCGCTGAAATAGGGCACCGCCTCCTCGACCGTCATCGCCAGAACATCGGCGATCGACTTGTCGCGGAACTTGATCTCCAGCGTTTCGCGATTGTAGCGCTTGCCCTTGCAGGTGTCGCAGGTGACATAGACATCGGGCAGGAAGTGCATCTCGATCTTCAGCACGCCGTCGCCCTGGCAGGCCTCGCACCGTCCGCCCTTCACGTTGAAGCTGAACCGTCCCGGCTTGTACCCGCGAGCTCGGCTTTCCGGCAGTTCGGCGAACCAGTCGCGGATCGGCGCGAACAGGTCGGTGTAGGTCGCCGGGTTGGACCGCGGCGTGCGGCCGATCGGCGACTGGTCGATGTCGATGATCTTGTCGAGCTGATCCAGCCCCTCGATCCGGTCATGCGGTGACGGCACCAGCCCCGCACCCATCAGGCGGCGCGCGGCGGCCTTGTAGAGCGTGTCGACCACCAGCGTGGATTTGCCGCCGCCCGAGACGCCGGTGACGCAGGTGAACGTGCCAAGCGGAAAGCCGGCGGAAACGGATTTGAGGTTGTTGCCGCGCGCACCGACGACCTGCAGCAGCACGCTCCGGCTGCACCGGACGGCGCATCGCCGGCACCGGAATGACCTTGCGGCCCGACAGGTAGTCGCCGGTGAGGGATTTCGGGTTCGCCGCGACCTCCGGCGGCGTGCCCTCGGCGATGACGTGGCCGCCATGGACGCCCGCGGCAGGCCCCATGTCGATCAGGTGATCGGCGGCGCGGATCGCGTCCTCATCATGCTCGACCACCAGCACGGTGTTGCCGAGGTCGCGCAGGCGGCGCAGCGTGCCCAGCAGGCGTTCGTTGTCGCGCTGGTGCAGGCCGATCGAGGGCTCGTCCAGCACGTACAAGCACGCCGGTCAGGCCGGAGCCGATCTGGCTCGCCAGCCGGATGCGCTGCGACTCGCCGCCGGACAGCGTCGCCGATCCTCGCGCCAGCGTCAGATAGTCCAGGCCGACATCGACCAGGAAACGCAGGCGGTCGAGAATCTCCCGCAGGATGCGGCCGGCGATCTCCTGCCGTTGCGGGGTCAGCGTCGGCATCACGGTGTCGAACCAGTCAAGCGCCGCCTTGATCGACAGGTCCGACGCCTCGGCGATGTTCTTGCCGCCGACGCGGACGGACAGCGCCTCGGGCTTCAGGCGCGCGCCGTTGCAGACGGCGCAGGGCTTTTCGGCCTGGTAGCGGGACATTTCCTCCCGCACCCAGACGCTGTCGGTTTCCTGCCAGCGCCGTTGCAGGTTGCGCAGCACGCCCTCGAACGGCTTGGTGACCGTGTAGGCGCGGACGCCGTCCTTGTAGGTGAAGGCGATGGGCTCGTCGGTGCCGTTCAGGATCGCGTGGCGCACGTCCTCGGGCAGGTCGCGCCAGGGGGTCTTGGTCGTCTGCTTGAAGTGCTTCGCCAGCGATTGCAGCGTCTGGTCGTAATAGGGCGACTGCGCGCCGGTCCAGGGCGCGATGGCGCCGTCGGCCAGCGCCGCAGCGCTCATCCGGCACCACCAGGTCGGGATCGAAGAACGTCTCCACGCCCAGCCCGTCGCAGGCCGGGCAGGCGCCGTGCGGGGAGTTGAAGCTGAACAGGCGCGGCTCGATCTCCTCGATGGTGAAGCCGCTGACCGGGCAGGCGAAGCGGGAGGAGAAGACGGTGCGGTCGCCGTTATCCGGGTTCTCGGCAAAGACGACGCCGTCGGACAATGCGAGTGCGGTCTCGAAACTGTCGGCGAGGCGGGAGGCGACGCCCTCGCGCACGACGATGCGGTCCACCACCGCCTCGATCTCGTGCTTGATCTTGCGGTTCAGCGCGGGGACCTCGCCGATTTCATACAGCGTGCCGTCGACCTTCACGCGGGTGAAGCCGCGGCGCTGCAGTTCGGCCAGTTCCTTGCGGTATTCGCCCTTGCGGTCGCGCACCACGGGCGCCAGCAGCAGCAGGCGCGTGCCCTCCGGCATCGCCATGACGCGGTCGACCATCTGGGAGACGGTCTGTGCCTCGATCGGCAGGCCGGTCGCGGGCGAATACGGGACGCCGGTCCGCGCCCATAGCAGGCGCATGTAGTCGTGGATTTCGGTGACGGTGCCGACGGTGGAGCGCGGGTTCTTGGAGGTGGTCTTCTGCTCGATGCTGATCGCCGGCGACAGGCCCTCGATCGAGTCGACGTCGGGCTTGCCCATCAGTTCCAGGAACTGGCGCGCATAGGCCGACAGCGATTCGACATAGCGGCGCTGGCCCTCGGCGTAGATCGTGTCGAAGGCCAGCGAGGATTTGCCGGAACCGGACAGGCCGGTGATGACCGTCAGCGAGTCGCGCGGGATGACGACGTCGATGTTCTTCAGGTTGTGTTCGCGCGCGCCGCGGACATGAATATCGCGCAGTCCGCGCTGATCGACGGCGCGGGAGGCCTGGTCTCGAGCCATGAATTCCATTGTCCCCGATATCGGAGTATGTTCTACGGATGTTCCTGACAGAATGCCATCGTTAAAAATGGGGACCGTCAAGGAAGTCTTAACCTCCATGTGGCCCATAAGGGTGGTTTGGGCTAGGGTCCGAGTCTTCGGAAAAGGATGAATCAATGGCCGGCAGCGTCAACAAGGTGATCTTGGTCGGAAACCTGGGCAAGGACCCGGAGGTCCGGTCAACGCAGGATGGCAGCAAGATCGTCAACCTGACCCTGGCGACCAGCGAGACCTGGAACGACCGCGCCTCCGGGGAGCGCAAGGAACGCACCGAGTGGCACCGCGTGGTGATCTTCAACGACCGCGTCGCCGACGTGGCGGAGCGGTTCCTGAAGAAGGGCGCAAAGATCTACGTCGAGGGCTCGCTGCAGACCCGGAAATGGACTGATCAGCAAGGCCAGGAACGGTATACGACCGAGGTCGTGATCGGCCGCTTCAACGGCCAGTTGACGATGCTGGACACTCGCTCGGGTGGCGGTTCGGAGATGGGCGGCGGCTATGGCGAGTCGGACTACGGTGGTGGCCCCTCGGGCGGTGGCGGTGGCGGGTACCAGCAGCGCGAACGGGCGCCGGCCGCTTCTGGGCCCCGGGCGGGCGGTGGCCGCGGCGGGTCGAGTGGCCCGTCCTGGGACGCTCCGAAAGGCGGCGGTGGCGGCAGCGACCTGGACGATGAGATCCCGTTCTGACGGAGAACGATATCTCTTTTTGTGAAAATGCACCGTCGCTGCGCCCACGCCGGTAGGACGACTTCGGCGTTACCGGAGGAACTCTTGCTGTACCAGGTGTTATGACGTTATTGACACCTTTCGTTTTGCAAGACGGCTCTGACTTACGCATCTCATGCAACGCATCCTTTTCCTTCTGATCGGACTGCTGTTGACCTCGGTCCCGGCCATGGCTGACAACTTACCACCGCTGCCTGAGCTGCGGTTCGCGCAGATTCCGGAGGCGTCGCGAGCGAAATACACCGGTGACCGATTCAGCTACATGGAAGCCGGGCCGGTCGACGCGCCCCCGCTGGTGCTGCTGCATGGCGTTGGCGCCAATTCGATGCATTGGCGCTTCCAGCTCGCTGGCCTGAGCGCCCATTGGCATGTCATCGCCTGGAATGCGCCCGGCTATATCCTCAGCGATAGTCTGGTGAAGGACTGGCCGGACTGCCGGGACTACGCCAACTCGCTGGCCGATTTCCTGGCGGCGCTGAAGATCGACCGGTTGGAGATCATGGCGAATTCTTTCGGCACCCGTGTGGCACAGTGCTTCGCCAACTATTATCCGGGGCGAGTGACACGGATGGTGCTGACGGGCAGCGCCACCGGCAGTCGCGACATACCTGCCGCGGAAAAGGAAAAAGCCATTGCCGCGCGTGAGAAACAAATCGACATCGGCGGCTACGCGTTCGGTGCGCGTGTTGCCGCGCTGCTGAGCACGCAGGCCAAACCCGAGACCATCGCTCTGGTGCAGAACGTCCTGCGTGCGACCAATCCGCGCGGCTTCATGCAGGCGGTGAAATTCGGATTGGGTGATTACTACACGCCGGATTTCGCCGATCGCCTGGCCATGCCAATCCTGCTGATCCAGGGCAAGGAGGATCGGGTCAACCCGACTGATCAGAATGCCGCCGTATTGGCCAAGGCACTTCCGCACGCTCGCTTGGTCGTGCTGGACGGGGCGGGTCACCTGCCGGAGGTGGAATTGCCCGGCAAAGTGAATGAGCTGGTGTCAGCGTTCATGACCGAGTAGCAGCCCCGCGCCGCTGCTACTCGGTCATGGGCCATGCTCGGCATGGTCATGCATGCGTTGCCAGTTGAAACGAAGGGGCGGACGCAAGCCGGGCCATAACCGTTCGGAAGCCGTTCCCTACTCAGCCGCCCTGGCGTGATCGAACGGATCGCCCTGCGCCGCCATCTCGGCCTTCTTCGCCTCGATCTTCCGCCGAGCGGCTTCACGCCGCTCGTCGAACTTGGCGAGGCGGCGGTGCGGATTGGGATGGACGATGTTCTCCGCCTCGCCCGGACGCTTCTGCGCCCCGGCCCAGCCATGTGCCGCGATGTCGTAGATGATGCCCGACAGATCGAGGTGCTTGACCTCATACCCGTCCGGATTGTTCGGGTCGCCCATGATCCAGCGTCCGCCGGCAGCGCGTGAGATCTTGCCACTCTCGATCACGTCATCGACCCAGAAGCCAATGTGGTGAAGACCAACAAAGTCCTTGCCAGTGCCTTGCGAGGCCTCATCCGACTTGAACTTCAGGATCGCGAGATTGCAGACGCCATCGGTCAGAAACACGCCCTCGGCCAGTTCGCCGTCGATCTCGGCGACTTCCTCAAGACCGGCAATTTCCTTGTAGAACTCGGCCGTCTCCCATGGATCGGCGACACTGAGGGCGACGTGACGCAGATAGCCTTTACTTTTGGGCATAATGTTTCTCCCTGCCTGTATTCTGCCGTCATACCAGCGGCCCGAAGTTGCTGAGACGAACGGGCCGCTGGTATGGTATTGATTTCGCGCGCAGCCGCCACACCAACCCTGCGCGTATACCGGTCAGCCCTAAGGGCTGCCGTCAGTGTGACTACGGTTCAGGTCCCAGAGCAAGAGGAGCGGCGACGCAAGGGGCAGAGGCAAGGGGTAGTCTGTCGCGCCGGATCACACGACAGGCCGGCAATGTGCGTGGAGACCCTTCAGCCCGTCACGGACAGGCAATGGTCTCCCGCGGCGTCAGTGCATCAGTTCGAGCATCGCATCGGCTGGCCGGTTGCGCATCTCCAGCGTGCCTTTGACCCTGAACAGCAATTCCGTGTGGTCCTTTTCAGACACGTTATCGCTGCGCATGACCAGTTGCACCAACGGATCTTGCAGCAAGGTTGCCAGTGTGAGTGAGCCCTCTGCCATCTCGCACATCGTATGCCACCGTTCCCTTCAAGCGCAGCCAGGATAACGGCTGCTGAGGTACAGCGTGGAAATGAATTGTGTCTTAAAGTTGCCCGCTGGAGGGCAATATTTCGGGTTCTCATCACTCTATGTGGCCGGTGGGCAGCAAAGCCACAGTGCCGAACCGTCGCTGTCCGACGATCGCCAAGGGTGCAACACATCGGGCCGCCGGCTCGGCCCAGCCCAGAGCCGGTTACGCCTGCTTCCGCTCGATCAGGCTGCGGCGGATCTTCCGCCCGCGTTCGACCTTGTCCTCGATATAGGCCGCATCGCCCCAGCGCACCGCGCGCGCCATCGCCTGCGCGTCCTCCATGAAGCGCTGCAGCATCTCCAGCAGCGCCTCGCGGTTATTGAGGAAGATATCGCGCCACATCACCGGATCGCGAGGCGGCGATGCGGGTGAAATCGCGAAAGCCGGAGGCGGCGAAATTCACCACCTCCTGCCGGCTTTCGTCGGCGAGATCGTCGGCGGTGCCGCAGATCGTGAACGCGATCAGATGCGGCAGATGCGACACGATCGCCAGCACTCGGTCGTGATGGCCCGGCTCCATCCGCTCCACCAGCGACCCGCAGCGGCGCCAGAGTTCCGCGATCTTCTCGATCGCCGCCTCATCGGTGCCCGGGCAGCGGCGTCAGCAGCGTCCAGCGGCCCTGGAACAGCTCGGTGAACCCGGCATCGGGGCCGGAATGTTCGGTGCCCGCGATCGGATGCGCCGGCACGAAATGCACGCCCTCCGGCACCAGCGGCCCGACATCGCGGATCACCGACTGCTTGGTGGACCCGACATCCGTCAGGACCGCCCCCGGCGCCAGATGCGGCGCGATCTGCTCCGCCAGGTCGGCAAAGGCGCCGACCGGCGCGCACAGCATGACGCAGTCCGCGCCCTCGACCGCCTTGCCGGGATCAATCTCGACCCGGTCGGCGAAACCCAGTTCCACTCACCCGGTCCAGCGTCTTCTGCGTGCGAGCGTTGACGACGATTTCGGCCGCGAGGTCGCCGCGCTGGCGGGCGATGCGTGCGACCGACGATCCGATCAGCCCGACGCCCAGCAGCGCCAGGCGCTTGAACAATGGATCAGCCACGCGATGCGCCTTCGGCGAAGTCCGGCGAACGCCTCGATCACCAGCTCGCTCTCCTCGGCGGTGCCGACGGTGACGCGCAGGCAATGCGGCAGCCCGTAGCCGCCGACCTTGCGCACGATGATGCCGCTTGGCGCGCAGAATGCGCGTCCGCCGCGTTGGCCGCTCCGGTCGTCTCCAGATCGACCAGCACGAAATTGCCGTCGCTGGGCCACACCTTGATCCCGGCGGCTTCGATCCCCGCCGCCAGTTTCGGCCGCCATTCGGCGTTGTGCGCGCGGCCCTTCTCGACCCAGCCCGGCTCCGCCAGCGCCGCGATCGCCGCGGCCTGCGCCGCGACCGAGACGTTGAACGGCCCGCGCACCCGGTTCAGCACATCGACGACGGCGGGCGGCGCATAGCACCAGCCGATGCGCATGCCGCCCAGGCCGAAGATCTTGGAGAAGGTGCGGGTCATCACCGTGTTGTCGGTGGCGTCGACCAGCTTCACGCCCGGGTCGTAATCCGGCCGCGTGACATATTCGGCATAGGCCGAATCGAGGACCAGCAGCACCTCCGGCGGCAGCGCGCGCGGAAACGCGCCACCTCCTCGGCCGGCACCATCGAGCCGGTCGGGTTGTTCGGGTTGGCGAGGAACACCAGCCGCGTCGCCGGCGACACCGCCGCCAGCATCGCATCGAGATCGGCGGTCAGGTTCCGCTCCGGCACCTTGATCACCCGGCTGCCGGCATAGGCGCCGGCGATGTGGTAGATCGAGAACCCGTGCTCGGACATGATGATGTCGCGTCCTGGCCCGCCATAGGCGAGGCAGAACTGGTAGATCAGGTCGTCCGACCCGGCGCCGCAGACGATCCGCGCCGGGATCGAGGCCCCAGCGGCTGACCGAGCGCCGCCCGCAGCCGCTCGGCGCTGCCGTCGGGATAGCGGATACACTTCGTCGACAACGTCCAGCGACCGCCGCGCGCGCACCGGGGGGCACGCCGAACGCACCCTCGTTGGAGGACAGCTTGACGGTGCGGTTGACACCCGGAATGTCCGACTCACCCGCGACATAGGGGTGGATCGTCAGAATCTCCGGACGCGGCGTCGGGCCGGTCATCAGGCACCCCCAACCGGCTCGGCATAGCTGCCCAGCACCACGGGCCGTCGCAGGACGGAGCCAAGGTTGCTCAGGCGTGCATCGTCGTCCATCAGGTAACCGTCCACTTCCACCAGCACATACGCCACCGGACTGCCGTTCGGGCGCAGCAGAACCATCATTTCGGGTTTCAGTCCCGCCGCCGGCAAGCTCGCTCGACAGGCGCGTGCGGCTGACATCGCTGTCGCATTCCAGGCCGAGGAACGACCGGTCCACCCCGCTGGCATCGGGCGGCGTGGCGGCAACGACCAGGGCCTCGCACATCGGCCAGCCCTTCGGGCCGCGGCTTCCAGAACGGCAGCAGCGCGATCACGTGCAGCCGCGGCTCCTGGTTCAGCAGGGAGGTCCACCAGTGTCTCATGGTCGGACGGGAAGGGCAGCACGGCGACCGAGGCGATGGCCGTGGCGGATCTCGGCCATCGCCTGCCCGGCGCTGCCATACAGGCGCAGCGGGGTCAGCGCGCCGAAATGCTCACGCGCCAACTGCGCCAGCGGGGCGTTGGGCGCGGCATCGCCGACGGCCATCGAGAAGCCGCCCTGCATCGCCGTGGTGCCGGCCAGCATCTCCCGCCACATGCGCACCAGCGTTGCCGGCGGCAGGGACCCGGTGTGGCGCGACAGCAGGCGACGCAGGATCGACGCCTCGCGGCCGGGCCGGAACGCGGCGGGCTTGCCGGAACGGGCCACATGTTCGACCACGCCGGCGCGCTCCATCAGCAGGTCGTGGATCGTGTTGTCGATACGATCGAGTTCGGCCCGCAGCGCGGGCAGGCCGCCGCTGCGCCAGCCGTCGTTGGGGGCAGGCTCCGCCGGCTCAGCCGGGCCGAGCGGAGGTGCGTCGATGCGGGAGATGGACGTGGACATCGTTTCTGCCGTCAGGGGGTCGCAGACTTAGCGGATGCGGATCGCTCTGCAAACCCATTGGCGATCTGGTCGGATACGTTCCGATAAGCTTTTCAATCCTCCATTGCGACGTCGCCGGTTGCTTGCCATCTGTTTGCGACCTATGCAGGCGCTCACGATGGATCATCCGGTCACCAGCTCATCGGTCGAACACTCGCATGTCACGTTTGACGAAGGGCTTTCCCTGGAATGCGGGACGGTCCTGCGGCCGCATACGATCGCCTTCCGCACCTACGGCACGCTGAACGCCGACCAAATCGAACGCCGTTCTGGTCTGCCATGCGCTGACCGGCGACCAATACGTGGCGGAGGACGCATCCGATCACCGGCAAGCCCGGCTGGTGGGACGCAGGTCGTCGGCCCCGGCCGCCCGGTCGACACCGACCGCTTCTTCGTCATCTGCCCGAACGTGCTCGGCGGCTGCATGGGCAGCACCGGGCCCGATGAGCATCGAACGCCGGATGGACCGGCGGACCCTGGGGCACCGATTTCCCGCCCGTCACGATCCGCGACATGGTGCGTGCGCAGAAGCGACTGATCGAGCATCTGGGCATCGAGCGGCTGTTCGCGGTCATCGGCGGATCGATGGGCGGCATGCAGGTGCTGCAATGGGCGGCGCTGTATCCGGACGCGGTGTTCGCCGCCCTGCCGATCGCCACCGCGTCCTATCACTCGGCGCAGAACATCGCCTTCCATGAGGTCGGGCGCCAGGCGATCTTCGCCGACCCGGACTGGCAGAACGGCCGCTACTGGCAGGACGGCCGGATCCCGGCCCGCGGCCTGGCGGTCGCACGGATGTGCGCCCACATCACCTATCTGTCCGAGGAAGCGCTGACCCGCAAATTCGGCCGCCGCCTGCAGAACGCACCGAAGGACCCGCACCGAGGCGATCAACCTGTTCGGCGAGATGTTCGAGGTCGAGAGCTACCTGCGCCACCAGGGCAGCACCTTCGTGCAGCGCTTCGACGCCAACAGCTATCTGACGATCACCCGGGCGATGGACTATTTCGACCTCGCGGCGGACTGTCGGCGGCGACCTGGCCGACGGCGTTCAAGGGCACGAAGACGCGGTTCCTGCTGGCGTCGTTCACCTCCGACTGGCTGTTTCCCGACCGACCGAGAGCCGGCCGATCGCCCGGGCGCTGAACCGCGCCGGCGCCAACGTGTCGTTCGTGGAGTTCCCGACCGACAAGGGCCACGACGCGTTCCTGCTGGACGAGCCCGATTTCCATCGCACGCTGGCCGGCTTCCTGCGCGGCTGCGCGGTGCATGCCGGGCCTGGCCGGCATGAGCACGCTGGACCCGGTCCGCTTCGTCGCCAAGAACATGCGCGTCGATCTGGCGCTGATCGCCGGCATGATCGAGCCGGGATCGCGCGTGCTGGATATCGGCTGCGGCGACGGCACGCTGATCGACCATCTGTTCCAGACCAAGGGCTGCGACGCCCGCGGCATCGAGATCGACATGGCCGAGGTGACGCGCGCGGTCGCCCACGGCCTGCCGGTGATGCACGGCGACGCCGATGTCGATCTGGCAGCACTACCCCGATGGCGCGTTCGACTACGTCGTGCTGTCCCGCGCGCTGCAGGCCGTGGAGAAGCCGCGGGTCGTGCTGGCACAGATGCTGCGGATCGGCACGCGGGCGGTCGTCAGCTTCCCGAATTTCGGCCATTGGCTGGTGCGCTGGCAGCTGCTGTCGACCGGCCGGATGCCGATGACGGCGACCTGGGACAGGCCCTGGCACGAGACGCCCAACATCCACCCCTGCACCATCCGCGACTTCTTCCACCTGTGCGAGGACGAGGGCTATCGGGTCGAACGTGGCTCGCCGCCGATGAAGCGGGCCGACGCTCCCCCTGGCGGCGGAACTCATGGCTGGCGAACCTGTTCGGGGAGCAGGGCGTGTTCCTGCTGCGGCGGCGATAACCGAGACGCGCCGAGCCGCTGCTGGTACGGCGTCACTTTGGCCGCTGGCGCCTGCGCACGTCGGCTGTCGTTTCGCTGCTCATCCATGCGGTGATCTTCGCACTGCTGCTGGTGACGATCCGGCGGAAAGAGGTGCCGGAAGAACTGCCGCCGCCCTCCCCCGTGGCGATGGTGTTCGAGAGCGGACGGAAAGAGGGGCCCTCGGTTCCCAGCCCGACACCGGAGATCAAGCCGGTTACGCCCCCTGCCACGCAGCCGGGCGGGGAACCGTCCCTGCCCTTGCCGCCGACGCCAGTGACGCCGCCCCCTTCCCCACCCCGCCCGGCGCCGGAGCAACCCCAGCCAGAGCAACCGCAGCCCGCCCCACCCCAACCGGAAAGCCCACCGGAGGCCGCGCCACCGCAGCCGCCAGAGCAGAAGGCGGAGCCGAAACCACCGTCGGCACCCATTACGCCGCTTAAACCGGTGCTTCCCGGACCGGAAACGGCGGAACCGCTGCCTCTGCCGCCACCACCCTTGCCGCCGCAGCGCACGCCACCGCCGCCGGCGAAGCCGCAACCCGTACCACTGCCGAGGCCCGCCCCGCCGCAGCAGGCGATCCGGCCGAAGCCACCGGCCGGATCATCCGAATTTCCGGCGCCCATGGACTTCAGCTTCGGGGGCCCCGCCGCGCGAGCGCCGTCGAAATCGCGCCCAAGCAGCACCGCCCATTCCCCAGGGTCCATCGATATGTCGTTGGGGCCGGCCATCCGCGGGGCGCTGAACAACACGCCGCATGGCGAGGATGAAGACGGCGGTCCGGACTGGCGCAACGCACTGAGCCAGTGGGTGGCGGCAGCACGCCTACTACCCGACGGAGGCCAGCCGCAACGGTGAGCAGGGCGATGCCAAAGTACATGTCCAGGCCGACCATTTTGGCCATGTGAAGGAGGTTGAGTTGATCGGCAAATCCGGCTCGATATGGCTCGACACGGCGCTCGTCGCGCTGTTCCGCGACGCGCATATCCCGCCGCTGCCGACGCCGGGGGACGATCCGATCGAGTTCAACTTCACGATGCGCTACATCCTGGTGCGGCCGCCCGGATATTGAGGAGGCCGCTCTTACGCTCCGCCGCGCCGCCGTCATCGTCTGGTCCGAGTTCCGGAGCGACAGAGCGCATGGACTGGATCACGTGGTCAGAGCTTGCCGGCGGCTGACGGTTTCGGCGGCGATCGCCGATTGCACCAGCGCGCCCGGGTTCCGGCGCCTGAGTTCCGGCGCCTGAGTTCCGCCTGGCGCTGCCCCATTTCCCAACCGCCGTCTTGGCCGGACGCGCAAGCTCGGCTATCCGACGTCCAGAGGTTGGAGGAATCAGGCACCATGGCACGCAAGCACAAGATCGCGGTTCTGCCCGGCGACGGCATCGGCAAGGAGACCGTGCCCAAATCGCTCAAGGTGCTCGACGTCGCGGCGCGCCGCTTCGGCTTCGACCTGGAGCTGAAGCATTACGACTGGTCCTGCGAGACCTATAAGGAAACCGGCAAGATGATGCCGGATGACGGGCTGGACCAGTTGGCGCAGTCGGACTCGATCCTGCTGGGTGCGGTCGGCTGGCCGGGCGTGCCGGACCACGTCTCCCTGTGGGGCCTGCTGATCCCGATCCGCCGCGGCTTCGATCAGTATGCCAATGTCCGCCCCTGCAAGCTGATGCCGGGCGTGCGCACGCCGCTGGCGAACCGGACCGAGGCGGATATCGATTTCTACGTCGTGCGCGAGAACACCGAGGGCGAATACTCCTCCGTCGGCGGACGCATGTTCGAGGGGACGGATCGCGAATTCGTCTCCCAGCAGTCGGTGTTCACCCGCAAAGGTACCGACCGCATCCTGAAATACGCGTTCGAACTCGCTCGGTCGCGTCCGAAGAAGCACCTGACCTCGGCGACCAAGTCGAACGGGATCACCTTCACCATGCCGTACTGGGATGAGCGGTTCGCGGCGATGGGGGCAGATTATCCCGATATCCGCACCGACCAGTACCATATCGACATCCTGTGCGCGCATTTCGTGCAGCACCCGGACTGGTTCGACGTCGTCGTCGGCTCCAACCTGTTCGGCGACATCCTGTCCGATCTGGGGCCGGCCGTGGCCGGGTCGATCGGCGTGGCAGCGTCGGCGAACATCAACCCGGAGCGGGTGTTTCCCGTCGATGTTCGAGCCGGTGCATGGATCGGCGCCCGACATCGCGGGCAAGCATATCTGCAACCCGATCGGACAGATCTGGTCAGCGGCGCTGATGCTGGAGCATCTGGGCGAGGACGCCGCCGGCAAGGCGATCGTCGCCGCAATCGAGACGCTGCTGCGGGAAAGCGGGCCGAAGACCAGGGACATGGGCGGTCAGGCGGGGACGGCGGATGTCGGCAGCGCAATCGCTCAACTGGTGGCGGCGGGTTAAAACCAAGCGCCGTCGATTTTGACCCATTGGAAGCGCTCACTTCGTCATGTGTGGATGGCCCCCTATCCACGTCAGCGATCAGCACCGCAGAGCGTGGATGGCCGGCCTTCCAGACTGTGCGAAAACGCAGGGAAGAGGCGCGTTCGGAGAAAATATTTCTGACGATGTGGCGGGATGCATAACCCTGTCATGGCCGGCCTTGTGCCGGCCACCCACGACTTGCGGAATATCAACCACCTAAAGGCGTGGATGGCCGGCACAAGGCCGGCCATGACGGGGTGGGGGCGCTGTCCCACCCTCCTCAGGGAGAATTCCATTCTACCCATTCGGCACCGAACAGAGTTTTCGCAGAGTCTGGATGGTCCACCATGACGGGAGAGTCGAGGTCAACGCCGCTTGGTTAAGCCCCCCTGAGTAGGCTCCATCACTGATCGTACCGGCGCAGGCGTCGGCATACACACTCCGCCGGCGATCCCGGCGAAGCGATCAATCCCCGGCAGCATTTCGAACCGGTGCATGGATCGGCGCCCGAAATCGCGGGCAAGCATATCTGCAACCCGATCGGATAAGCCTGGTCAAACCGGGCCATGACGGAGAGGGGCGATCCCAGTCAGCCTGAAAATGCTCTCGCTAACCTGCCGTAATCCAACCCGATATCGAGGACGGACGAACTGTGTGTCAGCCAGCCGACCGAAATCAGGTCGACACCGGCATCCGCCACTGCCGGCGCGGTTTGCGGCGTGATGCGCCCCGACGCCTCGGCGATCGCGCGGCCGTCGATGAACCCGACGGCCTCTCGCAGCATGGCGGGGCTCATGTTGTCCAGAAGCACGGCGTCGACGCCAAGGTGCATGACCTCCTCAAGCTGCGCCAGGGTATCCACCTCGACCTCGATCTTCACCATGTGCCCGGTGCCGGCCCGAGCGCGGGCGACGGCGGTGGCGATACCGCCGGCGATGGCGATGTGGTTGTCCTTGATCAGCACAGCGTCATCCAGGCCGAAACGATGGTTGCTGCCACCGCCGGCCCTGACGGCGTATTTCTGCACGGAGCGCAAACCCGGCATGGTCTTCCGTGTGCAGACGACGCGCGCCTTGTGGCCGGCGATGGAGGAAACGATCGACGCTGTGCCGGTCGCGACCCCGCTCAGGTGACAGAGGAAGTTCAGTGCCGTCCGTTCCGCTGTCAGAATACCCCGTCCGGGCCCGGTTACCGTCGCAAGCACCTGTCCGGGCGAAACCTTCGCACCGTCCTGCACCGCAAGCTCCATCCGGATGCGCGGATCGATCAGCTCAAACGCGATGGCCGCCAGGTCCAATCCCGCAACCACACCCGGCTGCCGAACAACCAGGGCCGTCGTCGCCTGCAGGTCGGCCGGAATGATCGAATCGCTGGTGATATCCCCCGCTCGGCCCAAATCCTCCAACAGTGCCGAGCGAACCAGCGGTTCCAACATCACCCGCGGCAAGGGCGCCAGAGGGGACGCCAAAGGGGACGCCAAAGGGGACGCCAGAGGGGGCGCCAAAGGGGACGACAGAGAGTTTGTGTCCGTCATGGCGTCAGACCCTCACCGCCAGCATGCGTTCCACCGCGCGACGGGCGGGAATCGCGACCGCTTCCGGGATGGTGACCTCGTGCCGCATCTCCTCCAGCGCGGTGCGGATGTTCCCCAGGGTGATCCGCTTCATGTGCGGGCAGAGGTTGCACGGCCGCACGAACTCGATATCCGGATGGCGGACGGCGACATTGTCGCTCATGGAGCATTCGGTCAGCAGCACGACCCGGGCCGGGCGGTTTTTGTCGACATAGTCCGACATCGCCGCAGTGGAACCGGCGAAATCGGCCTCGGCGACCACCTCCGGCGGACATTCCGGATGGGCCAGCACCACCACGCCGGGATGACCTTCCCGGAATCCCCGGATATCGGCCGGCGTGAAGCGTTCATGCACCTCGCAATGCCCGGCCCAGGCGATGATCTTCACATCGGTTTCGGCGGCAATGTTGCGCGCCAGGTACTCGTCCGGGATCATGATGACCTCCGGCACACCCAGGGATTCGACGACCTTGCGTGCGTTGCCGGAGGTGCAGCAGATGTCGGATTCCGCCTTCACCCCCGCCGATGTATTCACATAGGTCACGACGGGCACGCCCGGATAACGCTGCCGCATCAACCGCACATCCGCCGGCGTGATCGACTCCGCCAGAGAGCAGCCAGCGTCCGTGTCCGGGATCAGCACGGTGCGGGAGGGATTCAGCAGCTTCGCGGTCTCGGCCATGAAATGCACGCCCGCCAGGACGATCACATCGGCCTCGGCCCGCATCGCCTCCCGCGCCAGAGCGAGGCTGTCGCCGGTGATATCGGCGACGCAGTTGAAGATCTCCGGCGTCTGGTAGTTGTGCGCCAGGATGATCGCATTGCGCTGGCGCTTCAGCGTCAGGATAGCGTCGATGTCATCCTCGAAAACCGGCCATTCGATCGGCGGGATGACGTGGCGGACGCGTTCATAAAGCGGCGAGGACGTCCCGGTTTGATACATGTTCTTATACTCCACATGAGCATTACCATGCTTATGCTGGGGCTGAGTATAAGGGTTGTCAACCCGGCGGCAGCGGCAGCTTGCTTCCTGACACCCTCCGCTCGGCCACGACGGCCCGCCGGAAGCGAAACAACTTGGCGGGTCGGCCGCCGGTGGCCTGGGCGGTCTCGCCGGTCTCCTCCACCAGTTCCTGCTGCTCGATCAGCCGGCGGAAGTTCTGTTTATGCACCTGTCTTCCGGCGATCGCCTCGACGGTCCGCTGAAGCTGACCTAGCGTGAAGGAGTTGACCATCAATTCGAAAACGACGGGCCGGTATTTGATCTTTGCCCGAAGACGCGCGATCCCGGTGGCCAGGATGCGGCGATGATCGAGGACCATGGGCTTGCCGGGCAGCGTGTCCTGCGTCCCCGACGGCACCATGGCGTCCCGTTGCGATTCAGGCACGAGTCCGGCTTCGTACAGCAGCTCATAGCGCTGCAGGATGAGTTCCTCGTTCCACGACCCGCCAGTGCCGAATGTGATGGCGACACGCTGCTGGCGTCGTTCGGCATCCTCTCCTTCACCGGCCGCCCACGCGGCCAGGCGCGGCAGGAGCGTGTCGCGGATGATCGGCGGCTCACCGGCGCGATGATCCTCCCACGGGAAGAATTCCAACCAGTTCCGCCAGGCGGTCCCGGCAATGCTGTCCTGCTTGCTCTCCCGCGTCAGGCCCAGATAGCTGATCGAGATCCGGTGGTGTCCGTCCTGCGTCCGATCCTGGTCGGCGAAGGTGTAGAGCTGTTCGACATAGCCCAGGGCGTGGTGCGTCTGCTCCTCGACCCAACTGCGCAGGCCGGACTGCAAAGACCGGTGCGTCGTCTGGAACGGGCCCGACGGCAGGGCTGGCGAACCGCCGATCGTCAATACAAGCGGCTCACCACGCGTGACGGCGACGACGACGGCAATAAGCTCCGCGGCGACCCTGTTGGCGGTATCGCCGAGGGCCTCGGCACGGAGTGAACGCGCAGGGTTTGGCAATACGTGGTCTTTCGGACGGGTGATGCAAGCATATCACGGCCCGACCGTTCTGCTACGACCTGTTTGCAGCCACCGCATCAGATCGCGCAGACCTGGTGTACCGCCCCCCTCCGTCTTGGTGCTTGATGGCTTGTTTTGGACGGGCCGGGCATGTGCTTCGACAAGGTCGTTGCGTCCGTCTGTTTCACCGATCCGGAAATTGTTGCAATCGGTCTTTCCGCAGAGGCGGCGCATTCAGCCGGCCACGACATCGTGCTCGGGCAGGCACGGGGGACCGTGACAGGATCGTCCGCTTCGCGTGGCGGTACCTATACACCGAGCGGCGTCCGGTCATGTCTTGCGTTGGCCCGCGATGGTCGGGATCAATTCGGACACAGTCGGATGGATATGCATCGTCCGCGCCACCGTCGTTGCGTCACCGCCCGCCGACATCATGTCGAGTATGCAATGGATCGCCTCGTCACCGCCGGTGCCGAGGATCGCGCCGCCCAGAATGGCGTTCGTGTCGGCATCGACGACGATCTTCATCAGGCCCAGCGTCTCATCCTTTTCTCGCGCTCGGCCGACCTGCGTCATCGGACGGCGTCCCACGGCAATGCGCCGGCCGGTGGCCCTGGCTTCCGTCTCCGTCATGCCGCAACGGCCAAGCGGCGGATCGACGAAGAGGGCGTAGCAGGGGACCCGATCCGTCACCTTGCGTCCAGCGCCGTCCAGCAGGTTATCCGCGACGATCTCGTAATCGTTATACGACGTATGGGTGAAAGCACCCCGACCGTTGCAGTCCCCCAATGCCCAGATGCCGGGAACGGTCGTCTCCAGCCGATCGTCGACGCGGATATAGCCGCGTGCATCGACGGCGATGCCGGCAGTCTCGAGCCCAAGATCGTCGGTATTCGGCCGACGCCCCACCGCCAGCAGGACATGGCTGCCGATCACGTCGGGTTCGCCACTGTGCGCAGTCGACACCGACCGCGATGCCCTGCGCATGCTGACTGGAAGCGGATGCATTCGGCTTCGCAGCGGACGGTGATGCCCTCGGCTTCCAGAAAAGCCCGGATCGACTCTGAAATTTCCGGATCCTCCCTGGGTATCAGTCGCTGTCCCCTTTCGATGACCGTGACGCGCGATCCGAGACGGCGGTAGATCTGGGCGAATTCCAGTCCGATATAGCTGCCGCCGACGACGACAAGGTGTTCCGGCAACGCATCGGTATCCAGCAGAGAGCTGTTGGTGAAATAGGGAACCGTATCGAGACCTGGCAAATCGGGTACGACGGCCCGACCGCCGACATTGATGAAGATGCGGTCCGCTTCCAGCAATTCGTTGCCGACGCGAACAGTCCGGCTGTGTTCGAAGCGGGCATGACCCAGGATCAGAGTGCAACGTGGCATGCTCTCGCAGCCAGTTTTCGTTTCCCGACCGTGCGTCCATGGATATCTTTTGCGATCGCGCATGAACCTTGGCCATGTCGATGCGCACATCCGAGGTCATGACGCCGAAATCCGCGCCCCGTCGTGCCATATGCGCAGCGTAGGCACTGGCCACGAGCGTCTTCGTCGGCATACATCCTGTATTGACGCATGTCCCGCCAATCCAGTGCCGCTCGATGATGGCGACGGTCATGCCGGCGTCGGTAAGCCGAGCGGCCATTGACGGTCCTGCCTGGCCTGTTCCGATGATGATGGCGTCGAACTTGCGGGTCATGGCGAGCCTTTCTATCTGCTCGGCGTGGAATCCTGGCTCAATTTCTATGCGTCAGTGTCATAGCCGGCTGCAGGTGCTCCAAATGAATTTTTCTTGGATTTCAGGTCGATAACCAATCTGTATTGGACGGTCGCCTTACCTCACGCTCACCCGGAAACGGCGATCTCACGGCGTTCAGGCACCTCGCCCATGCCGTCCAGCTTCGGACCGGCAATGGCGAGTTGCTTCCCCGCGATTCCACCACCGCGATCTCAGATGCAGATCCTGCTTCGGCCGCGGTTCAACCCTATCTCGGATGTGACGGCACAGGCACGCTATCCCATGCGAAGGCGGCCGGCGGCCATCGAATGTGCTGCCATTGGTTCTGCCATTTCCGCATAGCGAGTGGGGGGATCGGTCCGGCACTTTCCCCTTAGGCATAGGCCGCCGGACAGTCCCCCTAGCGGAGGACCGAGAACACGTCGCCGCAAACTCTTCATCGGGGGAAAGACATTGCTTGCCAAGACGCAGGACCGTTTTCCGGCGTGGCGGCTAAACCGTTGCCTGGGCATGTTCGTCGTCCTAGGGCTGGTACGTCACCGCTTGTTCACTTCCCAAACGCTCGCCGGCGGTACCGCAGAGCGAAACGACGCTGGCGCAGATGCCGGGGATTCCCAACGCTCGCTACTTCGCGGACACAGCAGATTGATCTGATGGCCCAGGAGGTACTTGCCGCCCGCAACCGGGAGGCTGCATTCCTGGCCCAGGAAGGCTATCGCGGCCCACTCCCTGAAGCAAACCTTCTGTCCGTTTCGGGCGGGGGCGCCGACGGGGCGTATGGTGCCGGTCTGATCACCGGGTGGACCCGGTCGGGCACCCGTCCCGAGTTCAAGCTGGTGACCGGTATCAGCACCGGTGCGCTGACGGCACCATTCGCGTTTCTCGGGTCAGCCTGGGACGCAAAGCTGACCGCAGTCTACACCGAGATAAAACCGGCCGATATATTCCAAAAGCGCGGTCTCACGGCGGCGATCTGGAACGACGCGCTATCCGACAGCAGCCCGCTCTGGCGCCTGATCTCGCGCTTTGCGGACCAGGAGATGCTGGCCGCAATTGCGCGGGAGTATGCCAAGGGCCGCCTGCTCCTGATCGGCACGACCGACCTTGACGCCGGGCGGCCTCTCTTCTGGAACATCGGCGTGATCGCCGCCAGCGGTCAGCCACAGGCGCTGGAACTCTTCCGCAAGATACTGCTGGCCTCGGCTGCCATTCCTGCCTTTTTCCCGCCGGTGCTCTTTGATGTCGAGGTGAACGGCAAGCACTATCAGGAGCTGCACGTCGATGGCGGCGCGATCGCCCAGATGTTCCTCTATCCGCCCGCGATTGGCGAATGCCGAGGTGCTTCGCACCTCAACGCCCAGGCCGGTGCGCGCCTGGTTGATCCGCAACAGCCGCCTGGACCCCAATTGGGTTGATGTCCAGCGCTCGACCGTGAGCATTGCGCAGGAAGCCATTGCAACGATGATCCAAATGAGCGGGATCAATGATGTCAACAGAATCTATCTCACGACAGCGCGTGACCATGTAGACTTCAATCTGGCCTACATCGATGAGGGCTTTTGCACTCAAGCCCACGGAAGAGTTCGATCCCGTCTTCATGCGTGCGCTGTACAATTATGGGCACGCCAAGGCAGTGGCCGGCTATCCATGGGCGAAGCGTCCGCCTTGGGTTCCGGCGGGTCAAACCGTCTTCAGCGCCGCGCCCATTCAAGCAACCACCAGAGGCTTTCCGTCGAAATGAATGACTAGCGCTGCTCATCCAGGGCCCATTCCAAAGCTCCATTGGAGGAATCAGTTCATGTCCATCGAACAAGGCAGACTTGAGGAAGCCAAGACGCAGAATATCCCCTGGAAGAAGTGGGGGCCGTATCTCAGTGAACGGCAGTGGGGTACCGTCCGCGAAGACTATAGCGAGGGCGGTGATGCATGGAATTACTTCACGCATGACCAGTCGCGCTCGCGCGCCTATCGCTGGGGAGAGGATGGTCTGGCCGGGATATCGGATGACCAGCAAAACCTCTGTTTTGCCCTTGCGCTATGGAATGGCAAGGATGTGATCCTGAAGGAGCGCCTGTTCGGTCTCACCAACAGCGAAGGCAATCACGGCGAGGATGTCAAAGAGTATTACTTCTACATCGACAGCACGCCGACCCACTCGTACATGAAGTATTTGTACAAGTATCCGCAAGCGGCCTATCCCTACGACGACCTGGTAGCGACGAATCGCCGGCGTTCTCGGGAGGAGTCCGAGTACGAGCTGCTGGACACAGGCATTTTCGATGGCGACCGGTATTTCGACGTCTTCGTGGAGTATGCGAAAGCCAGCCCGGAAGACATACTGGTGCTGATCACCGTGGCCAACCGAGGTCCGGAACCGGCCGATCTGCATCTGCTTCCCACGCTGTGGTTTCGCAATGACTGGTCGGCCTGGATTGCCCATCCGGCCGAGAAACCGAACCTCGCACAAATCGCAGCAGAACCGGGCATATGCGCCGTAGCGGTACAGCATCCTCTCCTTGGCGAATACCGCCTGTCGTGCGAAGGCGAAGTGCCGCTGCTGTTCACTGAAAATGAAACCAACAACGAACGGTTGTTTCCCGGGGAACCGAATGCAAGCCCGTACGTCAAGGACGGCATCAACAACTATGTGGTTCAGGCCAATGCAGGCGCGGTGAACCCGGAAAAAAGGGGCACGAAGGTCGCGGCGCACTACCGGCTCACTGTGGGGGCCGCCCAATCGGCAACCGTGCGTCTGCGCCTGACGCCGCAGGGCCAAAGCCGGAGTGCCCCAGCGACCGCGTCAGCCTTTGGGGCAGAATTCGATGAGGCAATGGCCGCTCGCCAGCAGGAGGCGGATGCGTTCTACAGTTCGGTGATCCCGCCTTCGGTTTCTCCGGACGCGGCCAGGGTCATGCGCCAGGCCATTGCCGGGATGATGTGGAGCAAGCAGTTCTACTTCTTCGACGGCGATGCGTGGTTGGCGGAGCACCACGCGCACCCGCTGCAACCGGGAAGTCACGCCTCCCGGAACTCCGAATGGTTCCACATGATCAACAAGAATATCATCTCGATGCCGGACAAGTGGGAGTATCCTTGGTATGCGGCCTGGGATCTGGCCTTCCATACCCTCCCGCTCTCGATCGTGGATCCCGACTTCGCCAAGGAGCAGATGGAACTGATGCTTCATGGGTTCTACTTGCATCCCAACGGGCAGATGCCGGCGTACGAATGGAACTTCAGTGACGTTAATCCCCCGGTCCACGCTGCTGCCACGCTGTTCCTGCACCGCTTCGAACAGGCGCTTCGCGGCGAGACGGATTTGGAATTCCTCCAGACAGCGTTCAGGAAACTCCTGCTCAACTTTACCTGGTGGGTGAACCGCAAGGACCGGTTCGGCAAGAACGTGTTTGAGGGCGGCTTCCTCGGCCTCGATAACATCGGCGTCTTCGACCGCAGTGCGCCGCTTCCGACCGGCGGCCACCTCGAGCAGGCCGACGGCACGGCCTGGATGGCCCTTTTCAGTCAGAACATGTTGGAACTTGCGTATGAGCTCACCCTCCACGACCCCACCTATGAAGACATGATCGTGAAGTTCGTGGAGCATTTCCTGTACATCGCCGCAGCCATGAACCGGCCTGGCCAGGAGGGCATGTGGGACGAGGAAGACGGCTTCTATTACGACCTGCTTGAGGCTTCCCGACGGCAGTGCGAGGCGCCTTAAGGTGCGCTCGATGGTTGGACTTCTGCCTTTGTGCGCCATCACGATCATAGAGGCGAGTGCGCGGCAGAAAGTCCCTCGCGCGACTGCGCAAATCTGGGAACGCCTGCGCCAGATGCCCGAACTCCTGGGGTCCATCCATGTCACGGGCGAGGGGCATTTCGGCGTGGCGGATCGGGGCATTCTGGCCCTGGTCAACACGGAGCGGCTGCGCCGGATCCTGACAAAAATGCTCGACGAGAACGAGTTCCTGAGCCCGCATGGTATCCGCTCGCTGTCCAAGTACCACGAGCAGCACCCGTACGTCTTCCAAGTGCAGGGGCAGGAGTATCGGGTGGACTATCTGCCGGCCGAATCGAACACCGGCATGTTCGGCGGCAACTCCAACTGGCGGGGGCCGGTCTGGATGCCGGTCAACCTGCTCATCATCCGGGCACTTCAACAATTCTATCTCTATTACGGCGACAACTTCCTGATCGAATGCCCGACCGGCTCAGGCAAGATGATGAATCTGTTCGACGTGAGCAAGGAAATCGCTGACCGCCTGACCGGGATATTCACCAGGAACGAACACGGTCGCCGCCCCGTCTACGGCGGAACCGAGAAGTTCCAGACCGACCCGCAATGGCGAGATTACATCCTGTTTTACGAGTACTTCCATGGCGACAACGGCGCCGGGATCGGTGCCAGCCATCAGACTGGCTGGACCGGCCTGGTGGCGAAGATCATCCAGGTATACGGCCTGGTCGATGCCGAACGAGCCCTGGCGGCGGGCGCGCAGGCCGGAATATTGATTCGCAGCGTGAAAGGGGCATCAACCGCGAACACCCCGCCGGTATAGGCTTCGGCGTCTGGCACAAGCGGCCCACCCCGGCCTGCTCGGCCTCCTGCACCTGCCCCTTCCGGTAGGGGATGACTAAGGTTGAAGCTGCGGATTGGACCAGCGCTAACGGAGGGTGTCGGCCGCGAAGCCGGGCGCCGTGGCGACTTCGAACTCCCACTGGTTGACCGCGGCAAGCAGCGGCATCCCTCGCCGGTGAAGACCGGCATTTTGTCGGCATTGATTGTTTCAACCCGGCTGGCCAATCCCGGAATGGCCCGCGGGTCGAACTTGTCGGCAACCTCGCGGCGACGCTGCGCTTTGCGCGCGGCAACGCGGTCGATGAGCCAGATTTCTTCGTATATTTGGTAGAGATGGTTGCGGGGAGAGGATTTGAACCTCTGACCTTCAGGTTATGAGCCTGTTTCTGCTGTCAAAGTTAACCTATTGTCCGGGCACAAAACCCCATGTTTCCCGCCATAACCATCTAATTCATTTGTAGACATCGGGGCCGCCATTCAGGACAATCATTGACTGCAGCAGCCAGTCAGAGACATATGCGTTCGGACATGGTTCGGACATAGGCCAACGTCCCGCCGCAGCTGAAGTGAGAACCGCAATGCCACGACGCGCGACACAGCGGCTGACCGATAAGCTGGTCAAGTCCCTGCCCCCGCCGCCCAAAGGCGCGACGATCACATATGATGCCGATGTCGCCGGATTTGGGGCTCGCATTACGGCCGGCGGGGCGCGCGCTCTCGTTCTGAACTACATGTGCGCCGGGCGTGAACGGCGCATGACCATCGGCGCGTTCCCGACGTGGTCGACGACCGCGGGGCGGGAACAAGCTCGTGCGCTTCGCCGCATGATAGACAGTGGCGTTGACCCGATGGATGAGCGGGAGGCGCAGGACGCTTCAGCCGTCGCTGGCCGGATGGCGCCAACGATGTTGGACCTTTTCAACCGGTATGACGCCGAGCATTTGCCTCGAAAGTCGCCCCACGCAGCGGCGGACGATCGCAGTATGTGGCGCAAGATCGTGCTGCCCCGCATCGGCGCGATGAAAGTCGCGGCTGTTGTCCACGCCGATATCGACGCCCTCCACGCCGAGATCAGCAAGACCCGGCCCACCCGCGCCAACCGCGTGATAGAGGTGGTCCGCAAGGCGTTCAGCATGGCGATCCGCTGGGGCTGGCGGGCCGACAACCCGGCATCGGGGGTCAACCGAAACCAGGAGCACAAGCGAGCCCGCTACCTGTCAGCGGCGGAACTTATTCGCCTGTCGGAGGCGCTGGCCACTCACCCCGAGCGGGTTAGCGCGAATGCCATCAGGCTTCTGATGCTGACCGGCGCGAGACGCAACGAGGTCCTGGCGGCGCGCTGGGATATGTTCGACCTGGATGCAGGCGTCTGGGTCAAGCCGTCGGCGCACACCAAGCAGCGCAAGGAGCATCGGGTCCCGCTGAGCATCCCGGCTCGTCAGCTTCTGCTCGACATTCGTGCCAGCTCGGCCAGCCCTTACGTCTTTCCCGGCCGGGGCGATGGTCCACTTACTGACATCAAGCGAACGTGGTCGGCGGTCTGTGCGGCGTCGGAGGTTCGGGATTGCCGCCTGCACGATCTCCGGCACACCTACGCCTCGATCCTGGCTAGCGCGGGTCTGTCTCTTCCTATCATCGGCGCATTGCTCGGTCACACCCAGACCCAGACAACCGCGCGGTATGCCCACCTCCTGGACGATCCCCTTCGCGCCGCTACCGAACGCGTCGGAGCAGTCGTGATGCCGAACATCGCGAAAGCTCCACGGGACGGGCTCGGGGAAGAATAGTCTGCGTGCAGGTTATCACACATATGTGACTGCGAGAGACCGAGCTCCTCGGGTCCACCTGATGTTCGATCCGAGAGCCGACGGTCTGAGCGGCTAAATCCGGCTCGAGGGCGAGGTAAATCAAGGAGCAAGGCCACTCAGAGACAATTTACGGGACAGACGAAGGTTTTACTTTCGATATATTGTCTTAACGATCAATTAACGGCTAGTAGAACAAATACGACTATTTTCCGATACGGCCTTTTACTAATTGCTCAACTAACCGATCGACAAGGCCCCCGAACCGAACAAATATGGTCAGCAATGTGTTTCGGCATGGAAGAAGGACCCCCTTGAGGGGGTGATCGGCGTCCAAATGGGACCCCCGGATTGATGGGGTTCAGCTTGGCTCCCTGTGACGTTGGGAGCGTGGTTTGGGATGCTGGTGGTGGAGACGATTGCGAAGATCCGTCGACTGCACGTGGTGCAGGGCAAGGGCATCAAGACGATCTGCCGGGAACTCGGCCTGTCGCGGAAAGTGGTGCGCAAGGTGCTGCGCTCCGGCGAGACGGAGTTCCGTTACCGGCGCACCCGCCAGCCGCTGCCGAAGCTGGGAGGCTGGCAGTCCGAATTGGACGATCTCCTGACAGCGAACGAGACCAAGCCGGGTCGTGAGCGGCTGACCCTGGTCCGTCTGTTCGAGACGCTGCGCGGCTCGGGCTATGAGGGCGGCTACGACACGGTGCGACGCTATGCCCGGGGCTGGCAGAGGATGCGTGCCACAACGCCCGCGGCGGCCTTTGTGCCGTTGAGCTTTGCACCGGGCGAAGCCTTCCAGTTCGACTGGAGCCACGAGGTCGTGCTGATCAACGGCACGACGGTGACGGTGAAGGTCGCGCATCTCCGGCTGTGCCACAGCCGGATGCTGTTTGTGCGGGCCTACCCGCGTGAGACGCAGGAGATGGTGTTCGACGCCCACGACCGGGCATTCGCCTTCTTCAAGGGCGCCTGCACGCGCGGCATCTACGACAACATGAAGACGGCGGTTGAGACGATCTTCGTCGGCCGCGAGCGCGCCTACAATCGGCGCTTCTTGCAGATGTGCAGCCATCACCTGGTCGAACCCGTAGCCTGTACGCCGGCGCTCTGGCTGGGAGAAGGGTCAGG
>CAVYTN010000016.1:0-75195 GCA_963771475.1 uncultured Alphaproteobacteria bacterium
CGGCCTCGGCGTGACCTGGGTGGTCAACCGGATAACGCGGGTCGCGCTGACCTACGATCAAATCGATCTGCGAGGCTCCACCCAGGTCGGCGGCACAATCTCCCCCGGCTACAGCCGCGGGCTCGGTTTGATGAGTGTGAGAATGGGTCTATGATGCAGTTTCTCGGCCTCGATTTCGCCAGCCTGACATTGCCCGAGGCCGCGGAGGTGATCGCGGCGCGTCCGGCGGACCAGCCGTTCGCCTATGTCGTAACGCCGAATGCGGACCACCTCGTGAGGCTTCGCCTGGACAGCCGCAAATCGTTGGAAGCGGGCCAGGGTGCGCGGCCCATAGTCGCGGAACCGCTGCAGGCCATCTATCGCCGAGCGGCGCTCTGCCTGCTCGATTCGCGCGCGGTGGCGTTGCTGGCCTTCTGGTTTCGTCTGAAAGCGCCGCCCGTCGTCACCGGCAGCGGCCTGACGGAGCGGCTGCTCGCGCGTCACATCCTGCCGGGCGAGCGGATCGCGATCATCGGCCTGTCGCCGGTGTGGCTGCCGGCGCTGATCGCCCGCTATGACCTGGCGCCGCCGGCGCATTACGACCCGCCCATGGGCTTCGAACGCGATCCCGCCGAGGTTGCCAAGGTCGTTGCATTCGTCAAAGCGTATCCCGCCAGGTTCGTGTTCCTGGCCGTCGGTTCGCCGAAACAGGAACGTCTGGCTGCGATACTCGCGCGGACCGACGGCGTGACCGGCACCGGCCTTTGCATCGGGGCCGGTCTGGAATTCCTCTGCGGCGCACGCCGCCGCGCGCCTTGGATGGTCAGCCGATGCGGGATGGAATGGGCGTGGCGCCTGATGCAGGAACCGCAGCGTCTGGCACGTCGCTACCTGATCGACAGTCCGAAGGTCATCGCCCTGGTCTGGCGGCAGCGCCGGATGACCGTCCGATTGCGCCGCAGACTTCGCGCATGAACCGGCGCCCCCAACCGCCGCGATGCAGCCGGTCGTTCCGGCGCAGATAGGCCAGTGCCTGGTCGCCCAGCGCGTGATGACCGGAGGCGGAATCGCCGGAGGTCTGAATCACGCGATCAAACAGAGCGTGATGACCGGAGGCGGAATCGCCGGAGAGTAATCACGCGATCAAACAGAGCGTGATGACCGGAGGCGGAATCGCCGGAGGTCTGAAATCACGCGATCAAACAGAGCGTGATGACCGGAGGCGGAATCGCCGGAGGTCTGAAGACTCGGAATCGCCTCGCCCCGTCATGGTCCGGCTTGACCGGGCCACCCCGGGCCAGTGAGGCACAGTGTCTCGCCGCGCGTCCTTTGCTGAAGGAGAGGGCCCGGTCAAGCCGGGCCATGACGGGTTTTTCCAGTCAGGCGTTTGTCCGACAACTTGTGGCTTCATGCCCAAAGCAGCGGCGATGGCGCGAACGGTTGTGACCGGCATGCCGTTCAGCGTCCCTTTGATCAGGTAGCCGGCCGCGCGCACCAGGCCGGCGCCACCAAATTTCCGCTCCAGATAGAGACGGTTACGAACGAAATAGAACCACCTTCGTCCGCCCCAGGTCACGCGCTGCTCGTCTGAGACCTTGTGGCGGATGACGATGTCGCCGCGATAGCGGAAGCGCCAGCCCAGGGCGATGGCCCGCAAGGCGAAATCGAATTCCTCCCAGCAGAAGAACAGAGCTTCGTCATAGCCGCCGACCTCTTCCCAGGCCGAACGCCGTATGGCGTGGCCGGCGCCGACAAAGGTGACGGTGTCGAAGCGATTCCCCGGCCGCGGGCAGCAGCGCGCGCGGATAGCCCCAGGACGACAGGTCATCGCGCCCGGACCCGTGGGATACGATGCGGCAGCCGATCGCCGCCAGCGCCGGTTCTGCCTCCAGGGCCGCGGTCAGGCGCGCAACGGTGTCGGACGACGGCGAACTCGGCATCGTTGTCCAGTGCCACGATGACGCGGCCATGACCCAGCCGCGACAACAGGTTGCGGCCACCGGCAACGCCGAGATTGGTATCGCCGGCGAACAGGCTGCAACCCTCACCGACCGAAGCTGCCAGCCGAGCGAGATTGTCCGCCGTCGACCCCTGGTCCAGCACATAGACATGCGTGCTCACGCCTGTCTGGTTCCTTGCAGACCGTATTGCCGCCACCGTTTCGTCCACGCGATCCAGGGCGAGGATGATGATATCGGCTGCAACCGGTTCGGCCGGCGGCGATACGCCGGCAATCAGCCGATACGTCATACCGAAACGAAACCGCTTTGGCGGCAGCTCACGGCGGCCACTCCGCCGGTGCGAATGTCAGATAGGCGAGGCGCTTCATCTCCTTCCGTCCGCGCGCGACCGCGTCCAGGATCAGGCCGCAGTGTCTGCGACAGGAACGCCAGCAGCACGAGCCCGGTCGACAGCAGCGCGGTCGGCAGGCGCGGGACCAGGCCGGTGGCGAGGAATTCGATCACCACCGGTATCCCCAGCGCGACACCCAGGGAAACGAGGATCAGCCCGGCCAGGGAGAACACCTGCAGCGGCCGCTCCTGCTGCACCAGCGTCACGATCGCTCGCAGGATGCGCAGCCCGTCGACGATCGTATTCAGTTTCGACCGGCTCCCGGCGGGCCGGGACCGATAGGATGCCTGCACCTCCTGCATCGGCATGTTCAGTGCCAGCGCGTGGACGGTGAATTCCGTTTCGGTCTCGAAGCCCGAAGACAGGGCCGGGAAGGATTTGACGAAGCGGCGGCTGAACACGCGATAGCCGGACAGCAGATCGGTGATGCCGTCGCCGAAAATCCAGGCGACGATCCGTGTCAGCGCGATGTTGCCGAAACGGTGCCCCCGGCGATAGGCGTCGCGATCGTTGCCCGTCCGCGCGGCACTGACCATGTCGAGCTGTCGCTCGAACAGCATGTGCAGCATCGCGGGGGCAGCGTCCGGCGTCATAGGTGTCGTCACCGTCCACCAGGATATAGGCGTCTGCCTCGATGTCGGCGAACATGCGGCGTACGACGTGACCTTTGCCCTGCAGCCGTTCCTGCCGGACGACGGCACCGGCAGCGGTCGCCTCGGAGATCGTCTCGTCGGTGGAATTGTTGTCATAGACATAGACGGTGGCGTGCGGCAGCGCCGCAAGGAAGTCGAGCACGACCTTGGAGATCGTTGCGGCCTCGTTGTGGCATGGCACCAGGACCGCGACACGCGGACGGGCGGGCAGCAGGCTGAACTGTTCGGCAATGGAGCGATGCGGCGGGACGTCCGTAATCATGCGATCGGCGGGATCGTCGAGAACCGCCTGATTCAGGGATTGGGTATGGGCACGCATGTGACTCACCAGGCATTCCTCATGCACAGGACGGCGATGACGGTGCGGCAGACGATCGTCAGGTCGCCGCGGATGCTCCAGGTGGCGATGTATTCCAGGTCGCTGTCGACACGGCGCAGCAGTTTCTCTTCCGTATCCGTTTCCCCTCGCCAGCCGCGCACCTGCGCCAGCCCGGTCATGCCGGGCTTGACGCGATGGCGGGCGGCATAGCGATGAGTGATCGTCTCGAACGGCCGCCCCGCGGCGCAGGTGCCCGGTGCGTGCGGCCTAGGGCCGACCACCGACATAGTACCAGCCAGCACATTCAGCAACTGAGGCAGTTCATCGAAGGACGTGCGCCGGAGCAGGGCGCCCAGCCATGTCACACGCGGATCGTTCCGGGTGGCCTGCCGGCAGATCGCTTCCTCGCGCTCATCATGGCGCATGGTGCGGAATTTCAGCATCCGGAACGGCTTGCCGTGCAGGCCGATACGCTCCTGCGTGAACAGGGCCGGCCCTTTCGACGTCAGGCGGATGGCCAGAGCGATCGCCAGCATAAGCAAGCCCAGGACCGCCAGGACGGTAAGGGCAATGACGATATCCTCGACACGCTTGAGCACGCGCGACCCAAGAGCCGGAAGCGGCATCGCGATCGGGGGAAAAGCATAGGAAACAGGACCGTCGCTGTAAGCGAGGCGCTCGAAATTCTGGATGCGGGAGTTGAACATGTGTCTGCATGCCGCGGGCTTGAATGAATGTGCCCAACGTCGCGGCAAGACATGAATGGGAGGTTAATGGGTCGGACGTATGTACTCGCGCTCATTTATTTCGATGCCGAGCGTGAAATTGCGTGAAACACACAACGAACGCGCTGCGGAGGCGTTAACGGAAAACCAGACGCCTTGAGAGGCTGAAATTCACGAACATGCCCGCAACCGCCCCTGCCGACGTTGCGATCACCGGCTGCGCGGCGGCCAGCGGTATGAAGGTGACCAGCAGGGCATAGGTGCCGCGATTCAACACGAAGCCCGCCATGTTGGTCAGCAAAAACATAGCCCACTGCCGGTGCATCGCGCTTGGCCGCCGGTTTCGAAACGTGAAAACGCGGTTGAGCGCCCAGTTCACCGTCGCTGCAACAACGTAGGCCACGGCACCCGCGCCGTAGAGGCCAAGCGAATGGCGTGTTGCGTATACAGTGGTCGTGTCGATGATCAGGCCCACCAGACCGACAAGTCCGAAGCGGAAGAACTCCATCGCGATGGCGGCCCGGGCCGGAGAAACCGAGCGCCGCAGCGACGGCGGCAGGAGGCGGAGAAGGGTCGTTTGCATCAAATGTGATGACCCGCAGGGGATGAGCTTCCCTAGCCGTTCGGCGAGGCGGATCGCAAGTATTCGATGGGCTGCGCGCCAGTCGTTGCTGCCGATGGTTGTCGCCGATGATTGCCAGAGGGGCGTTGCAAGGGGGGCCCCGGCCGCCCTAGCGTCTGTGACAAGCGACCGGCACAGCACGACCGGCACGCTTTCAGGAAGGAGACTGACCATGAACGATGCAGTCGAGTCCGGCGAAAATACCAACGGCAAACTGGCTTATGCACCGGCAAGCAACCCGGTCTACAAGCCCGGCCGTCGCGAATTCTTCAAATATCGCGAACTCGGTGTCACCGAAGCGACCGGCGGCAAGATGCGGGCGCAGATCACCTCCGCCACGCAGGGTCTCGGCCGTCCGACCGGCTGGCATTACCATGTCTGCGAGCATCAGCTCGTCTACATGCTGAAGGGTTGGGTAGACCTCGAATTCGAGGATGGGACGAAGGTCCGTTTGCAGGCGGGTGACTCGCTGATGATCCCGGGCGGCATGCGGCATAACGAGACGGGGACTGCGGACGAACTGGAACTGCTGGAAGTCTCGGTCCCAGCGGAGATGAAGACGGTCGCCTGCGACCCGCCGGCCGGTATGGCCTGAGCGAACGGAGCCTATCGTCTGGCAGGCATCGACGTTCATTCGTCGTGGGTAGGCGAAGGCCCCACAGGCGTTAAAGTAGTGAGGAAAGCGGCCAATTTCGTCGTGGTCGGCGCAGCAGACTGTGCGAAAACTCTGTCCGGTGCCGAATGAGTAGAAAGGAGTTCTCCCTGAGGAGGGTGGGACAGCGTTTCCACCCCCGTCATGGCCGGCCTTGTCAGACTGTGCGAAAACGCAGGCGAGAGGCGCGTTCGGAGAAAATATTTCTAACGATGAGGCAGGTGCATCACCCTGTCATGGCCGGCCTTGTGCCGGCCATCCACGCATTTAAGCGGTTGATATCACGTAAGTTGTGGATGGCCGGCACAAGGCCGGCCATGACATGAGGGGCTACCGCCGTCATTAGGCGGAGAAATTCATTCTCCCTGGTCGGATAGCGTTCGAGTTTTCGCACAGCCTGCTTGTGCCGGCCATGACATGATGAGGCGCCGTGTCACGTCTGTGGAAAATTGTTCTCCGTCTCTGCCGGTCCTCGGAGTTTTCGCACAGTCTGGCAGGCCGACCACGACGAGGAGAAAGCGCGCACATCTCTTCTTTGCTGCTCCGCAGAAAATCTGTAAAAAGTGTATGCATGCCGGACGTGCACGTTGCCCTGCAAGACGCCACTCCACCATCTGGCTCCTCCATCGCGGCCCTGGCGCAGGAGCTTCTCGATCTGACCGCCGGCCTGGGTGGCCGAGCAGCCGAGGATCCGTTCGGTAATCCGGTGCTGCTGGTTTCTCTGGCGATCAGCCGGCAACTGGATACGGGCACGCTGACCGAAGCCGATATTGCCGCGCTGATCCGGCATCTGCGCGATGCTGCCTTCGCCGATCGGGCAGGGCGCATAAGCTTGTATCTGGGCGGGATCGACACGGCGACCAACGACGCGATCCTGGTTCGGCTCGCGCAGCACCTGCTGCGGCCCGATCCGAATGACAGCCCGGTCCGTTGGGCAGAGTATCGGGCACTGACCGAGCGCACGCGCTTCGCCGCGGTGTTCACGGCGCATCCGACGTTTTCTCTGCCGCTGCCGGTGAGCCAGGCGCTGGCCGAGGCCGCCTGCGGTCGTCCCGCGCCCGATTTCGAGTCTCATCGTCCGCCGCCGATCACGCTCCGCGCCGAGTTCGATCAGGCCGCGCTCGCCATCGCGCATGGCCGCGACGCCATCGATCGTTTCAATACCGCGCTGATCTCCGTCGGTCGTACGGCGTGGCCCGATCGCTGGACAGACCTGACGCCAAGTCCGGTGATCCTGTCCTCCTGGGTCGGCTACGACACGGACGGACGCACCGATATCGGGTGGTGGGATACGCTGAAACTGCGGCTGGAGATGAAGCGGCTTCAGCTTGCCCGCCTGCACGCGCAGACGGCCGAACTGTGCTCCGCGACGGAACTGGCCGGACGCATCGCCGCCGCGCGCGACATGGTCACGCAACAGATCGAGGCCTGTCCGACCCATCCGGACCCGCCCGCCGTCGCGGCCTTCGCGCATGTGCTGATCGACGGCAAGGACACCGCGCTGTCCTCGCCTGCGCCGCTGCTGCCGCTGTTCCAGGATGCGATTGCCGCGGCGGACGATCACGACAAGCTGACCCTGACCGTGGCGAGGGCCGGCCTGCTGTCGCACGGCCTGGCACTGGCGCACACTCATACGCGGCTGAATGCCGCGCAGATCCACAACGTCGTGCGCCAACGCCTGGGCTTCGCCGACTCCCCTGAAGACCCGTCCCGCCGGCGCGCCTTGTTCGCCAAGATCAACGCCGCCCTGGACGTGGTGCACCCGGAGGCAGTCGATTTCGGCGCCCTGATCGCCGAACAGGCCTCGGCCGCGAAGCTGATGATGACGGTGGCGCAGATCGTCAAGCACGTCGACAACTCCGTCCCCATACGCTTCCTGATCGCCGAGACGGAGACCGGTTACACGCTGCTCGCCGCGCTCTGGCTGGCCCGCCTGTTCGGCGTCGAGGACCACATCGAGATCAGCCCGCTGTTCGAGACCGCCGAGGCGCTGGAACGGGGCGCCACGGTCCTGGAAGAGGCGCTGCGCAGCCCGCATTACCGCGACTACCTGCGGAAGACCGGCAAGCTCGCGCTGCAGTTCGGTTACTCGGATTCCGGCCGCTATGTCGGCCAGCTTGCCGCGAGCTATCTGATCGAGCGGTTGCGCCTGAAGATCGGCCAGACGCTGGAACATCATGGCGTCAGCGGCGTCGAGGTCATCCTGTTCGATACCCATGGCGAGAGCATCGGCCGCGGCGCGCACCCCGGCTCGTTGGCCGACCGGCTGAAATACCTCTCGCCCACCGCGTCCCGCCAGGCACTATCGAAGGCCGGCCTGAAGGTGCGCGAAGAAGCCGCGTTCCAGGGCGGCGACGGGTACCTGCTGTTCGGCACGCCGGAACTGGCGCTGGCGACGATCACCCGGATCGCGGAGCAGACCTATCACCCCGCCGCCGGGCCGATCGAGGACCCGGTCTACGCCAATCCCGATTTCGCCGCCGACTTCTTCGCCACGATCCGCTCCGCGATGGAAGGGCTGGTCGAGGACGCCGGCTACGCCGCCCTGCTGGGCGCGTTCGGCCCGTCGCTGCTGGACAAGACCGGGTCCCGCCCCTCCGCGCGGCAGACCGACGGCATGGGCGCGGCCGCCCGCATTCGTCACCCCAGCGAGCTGCGGGCCATTCCGAACAACGCGATCCTTCAGCAGATCGGCTGGTGCGCGAACACGCTGCAAGGCATCGGCGCTGCGGCCGCGCGTCATCCGGAGACGTTCAACGAACTGCGCCAGACCAGCCGCCGTTTCCATCGCGCCATGGATTTCGCCGCACACGCGCTGGCACATTCGGATATCGAAGTGCTGCGCGCGGTGATCGCAACGCTCGATCCGGGCACCTGGCTTGACCGCGCGGCCCACACAAGGCGGGAGGGCAGGGCCGAGGCGCTGGTCGCGGTGGCCAAGGCTCTGGAACGTCTGGACATCTGGGCGGCGGCCCAGTCGCTGTTCCGGCGCATCTCGGCCGATCACCTGGCGTTGCGCGCCACCTGGCCGGATGTGCCGCGGATGAAAACGCGGGAGATGCTGCTGCACGCGCTGCGGCTGGCGCTGATCCATCGCATCTGGCTGCTGGCGACCGAAATCCCGGATTTCTCGCCGCGCAGCGTCCACGGCAGTGACCCCGGCATGGCGTCACACGGCAAGTGCTGGAGGCGGCGATCCTGCGGCTGGATATCGACGCGTCGCTGAACATGCTGGCGGAGATCTTTCCGTCCGCCAGCGACCCGGCCGCCGACTGCGACTATGGCGAGCCCGCCCCCAAACGCCGCACATCCGCGTATGCTCGGGAGCACGAGGAAATCTTCGCCCCGATCCGGCGGCTGTTCGGCATGGTGCGGGAGATCGCGACGGCGATCACGCACGAGGTTGGCGCCTTCGGTTAGGGTGCGATCGTCTGACGTTGACGCGCCGGGGTTGACACTCCGGTGCACGGCAACCTCAGAGGTGAATTCCCCACCATGCGGTGCCCCCGCGTCATGGCTGCCGCAACAGGCTGTGCGAAAACGCGAACGCTATCCGAGCGGGGAGAATGAATTTCTCCGCCTAATGACGGCGGTAGCCCTCATGTCATGGCCGGCCTTGTGCCGGCCATCCACGCCTTTAAGGGGTTGATATTCTGTAAGTCGTGGGTGGCCGGCACAAGGCCGGCCATGACAGGGTGATGCATCCCGCCACATCGTCAGAAATATTTTCTCCGAACGCGCCTCTCGCCTGCGTTTTCGTACAGTCTGGCAAGGCTGACGCAGGAGTTGAGTCACCCTGAACCAATGATGCCCTGGCCTATGCCGCTTCGTTTGCCGCCGCCGGCGGGTTGAGCCCCTCGGCACGCATCAGCACCCTTGCGGCCTCCTGCGCCTGCAGCGCGATGGCCGGGTCGCCTTGCAGCAGCATGGTGGAGTAGGCACCCTCGATGAGCAGGGAAACATGCACGCCCAGGGCGCGGGGATTGCGGGCACCGGCCTGGGCCAGCCAAGTGATGATCAGGTCGCGCCGCTCGGCCTTGAATTTGCGCGAGATGTCGTCGACCGCCGAGGATTCCCCGGCCATCTCCGCAACGGCATTGACGAAGGGGCAGCCTCGGAAATTGGCGCTGACGAAGCGGCCATGCAACTGGTCGAACAACGACAGCACTTTCTGCAGCGGCGGATCATCGCTGGGCGGCACCGGCCGCATGCGGCCCTGCAGATAGGCGGCGATCAGCGCCTCTTTCGACGGAAAAGTGTCGTATAGTGAACGTTTGCTGATCCCAGCCTCCGCTGCGATCGCATCGACGCCGATGGCGCGAATACCATTTTGATAGAACAGCCGGTTGGCCGCGTCTAAAATCCGCTCCTTCATGGGAGGCCTTTCGTTCACGCCCCGCGCCCTCCTCGCATGGTTCCCGGCCATCTCCGGACGATCACTATGTCGCTGCAGGTCACACCACACGGTGTGATTTGCACATAAGTCCGGCCGAAGCCGGTGTCCAGCATTTCAACATGTGTCTGTCCACAACGTGCATGCCTGATCATGCCCCTTGGCGCCTTGCCCATCGCGGCAGGCCAGGTCACGGACCGTCCGGCATCCAGAAACAGTTGCGTGCCGCGGGCCGGAACCCAAGGCCGGTGTAGAGCGCCACGGCGGGCGCGTTCGATTCCACGACCTGAAGGCACAGCACGTCGCAGCCTTGTCCCGCCGCCCAGGTCTCCAGCGCCTGCATCACGCACCGCGCCGCGCCACGACGCCTGGCGGAGGCCTCGGTTGCGACGCATTCGACGACGGCGCAGCCGGCATCGATGACGCAGAGCCCCGTTGCGGCGAGCCCCATATCCAGCCTGGCGGCAAAGAAAGCGGCAGGCTGCGGGATCCGATCGAGGATGCGGTTGTTGATCTCGCGCCGGCTTTCGGTGATCTGGCTGAGATAGACCGCGCGCCATGCACCCCAGGCATGGTCGCGCATTTCCACATCGCTGGGGGCTAGAGCGTGATGACCGGAGGCGGAATCGCCGGAGGTCTGAATCACGCGATCAAACAAATACTTAGAGCAGGATAGCTGAGCGAAAGCGATGTCATCCTGCTCTAATGCGACAGGGCGCTTGCACAGCGTGATCGTTGCTTCCGTCTGCCGGTAGCAGCGGCGGCGCAGCCGGTCGGCCAGGTCATGCGGTTCGGTCTCGTCGAAGGTCTGGAAGCGCGGTGCCATGCGCCTCGCGCGCGATACCGGGCTTCGACGGCGTCGATTGCCGCGTCAAGGTCGTTGCCGGTGAAATCGATTGTCGAAACGGAGTTGGCGCGCTGCGATCCGCCGCCGGATGAGCGCCACAGCCAGCCGTTCGAGATTCGCGGTGCGCAGTGCCGGCCATGCCAGCACATGGGCCCGCTCCATCCGCATGCGATCCGTTGCGAGTGATCTGCATCGTGTAGGCCCTCCAAACTTGCCAGCTCGATTCAGGCTGCATCAGGATCGATGCCAATCATTCGGGAGAAACGTGACCATGGCCGGCATTCGACCTGGTCATCCGCGGCGGCACCGTCGTCGACGGCACCGGCGCGCGCCCCGATCGAGGCCGATGTCGGCATCAACGGCAACCGCATCGCCGCGATCGGCACGCTCGCGAAGAACGGCGCCGAGGAGATCGACGCCAAGGGCAAGCTGGTCACGCCGGGCTTCGTCGACATCCACACGCATTATGACGGCCAGGCGGTGTGGGACAGCCACATGGCGCCGTCGTCGCTGGCACGGCGTCACCACCGCGGTGATGGGCAATTGCGGCGTCGGCTTCGCGCCCTGCAAGCCGGCCGACCGCGAGCGGCTGATCGAGCTGATGGAAGGCGTCGAGGACATTCCCGGCGCGGTCATGCACGAGGGCCTGAAGTGGGAGTGGGAGTCGTTCGCCGAGTACCTCGACGCGCTCGAACGCCGCACGCGCGACATCGATCTCTGCGCGCTGCTGCCGCACGCCGCCGTGCGCGTGTTCGTCATGGGCGACCGCGCGATCGCGCTGGAGAACGCCAACCAGGCCGACATCGCGCAGATGCGCGAGATCGCCGCCGATGCGATGCAGGCCGGCGCGTTCGGCTTCTCCACCTCGCGCAGCCTGTGCGCACAAGACGCTGAAGCGGCGATCCGACGCCGACGCTGCGCGCGCAGGAGGACGAGCTGACGCGGCATCGCGATGGGCATGACGGACGCCGGCTCCGGCATCCTGGAGATCGTGTCGGAATGGGCGCCGGATCCGCAACGCGGAATTCGCCATGATGCGCCGCGTGGTGGAGGCGAGCGGCCGGCCGTGCGGTGTTCACGCTGACGCAGCGGCACGCGCGGCCCGAGGTGTGGCGCGACCTGCTGGCGCTACGCCGACGAGGCGACCGCCGACGGCGTGCCGATCCGTCCGGTGGTGGCGCCGCGCGCGATCGGCGTGCTGCTGGGGCTGGCGGGCAGCCAGAACCCGTTCTCCGGCACGCCGACCTATCAGGTCGATCGCGCATCTGCCGCTGGCCGAGCGGGTTCGCCGGATGCGCGATCCGGAGTTCCGTCGGCAGATCCTGTCGCGAGGATCCGAAGAAGGACAGCACCTTCCCGCTGTTCCACCGCCTGTCGTTCGAGCTGATGTTCCGCTTCGGCAATCCGCCGAACTACCAGCCGCAGCAGGAGGACATCGCTCGCCGCGATCGCCGCGCGCGAGGGCCGCACGCCGCAGGAGGTCGCCTACGACATGCTGATCGAGGATGACGGCAACGACTTCATCTACACGCCGCTCGGCAACTACGCGGACTACGACCTGTCGGTCAGCGAGACGATGCTGGACAACCGCAACGCCATCATGGGTCTGGGCGACGGCGGCGCGCATGTCGCGTTCATCCTCGATGCCGGCTACCAGACCTGGCTGCTGACGCATTGGGGCCGCGACGCAGAAGCGCTGGGACGATGCCGGAACTGATCCGCCGCCTGACCTCGGACACCGCGCAGGCGGCCGGGCTGCACGATCGCGGCGTGCTGGCGGTCGGGCAAGAAGGCCGATGTCAACGTCATCGACTGGGACCGGCTGGGCTGCGACACGCCCTATGTGGTGCACGACCTGCCGGCGGGCGGCAAGCGGCTGATGCAGAAGGTGCACGGCTATGACGCGACGATCGTGTCGGGCGCGTGACGTTCCGTGACGGGGAAGCCACCGGCGCGCTGCCGGGCCGGCTGGTGCGGGGCCGCAGGCCGACCGCCTCGCCGTCTGAGCCGCATCCACGGCCGTTTCGCTGGACTTTCCGCCGCCACGCCGGTAAGCACCCGCTCCGGTTTGGCGGCGGCGTTTGAAGGCCGGCGATCAGTCCGGTTGGGGCGGTTAGCTCAGCGGTAGAGCGTCTCGTTTACACCGAGAGGGCCGGCGGTTCGAATCCGTCACCGCCCACCAGACAACCCAGACATCCATTTTCACCTCCCGGAACGGTGCGATTACAGCGGCGCGCCGAACACGACGCTGTGGCTGGCAACGGTGTTCGCGATCCCGTGGGGCTATTTCATCCACGCGAACCGGCGCTGGCGCTTCGGCCGGCTCGAATCGGTGATTGCGACACCCGCTTTCCATCGCTGGCATCATGCCCACGATTCGCGGCGGGATCAGAACTGCGCCTCTATCTTGCCGATCTACGACCGGCTGTTCGGCACGTTCCATTTGCCACATCGAGACATGCCATCGGGGTATGGCATCGATGCATGGCTGCCCTCCGGTTTCTGGTCTCAGTTGATTGAGCCGCTGGGATTTTCTGGCGCCAAAAAAACAACCTCGGATCGGGCGCTTTTTCCGCCGATACCGCTTGACGGTGGCTCAGGCCAAGCCTAAACGCACGCCCTCACTGCGCGGGTGTAGCTCAGTTGGTTAGAGCGCCGGCCTGTCACGCCGGAGGTCGCGGGTTCGAGCCCCGTCACTCGCGCCAGTTCGCCCCTTGAAATGCTGCTGCAAAATTCTGTCCGCCCAGGGAGGTTTTCTGCAACCTCCCCCTATGGCGGTCTGCCGGCGATCGGTCTAAGACGTGCCGCACCGCACCACTAGATGGCGGAACGGCCGCCGTTCCGCCGAACCGGAGTGCGGCCGAAGCATTTAGGGCATGGACCGATTATGCAGCCTGTCTTGTTCGGCTATCTGCCGATCCTGGTCTTCCTCGTCATCGCCGGAGGCATCGCCGTCGCCATGTTCGGCGGCTCGTTGCTCGCCGCCCGGCAGAAGCCCTATGCCGGAAAAGCTGTCCGCCTATGAATGCGGGTTCGAGGCGTTCGACGATGCCCGCCGCCGATTCGACGTGCGCTACTACCTGGTCGCCATCCTCTTCATCATCTTCGACCTGGAGGTCGCCTTCCTGTTTCCCTGGGCCGTCGCCCTGAAGGGCATCGGCGCATTCGGCTTCTGGTCGATGATCGCCTTCCTTGGCGTGCTGACGGTCGGCTTCATCTACGAGTGGTGCAAAGGCGCGCTGGAGTGGGAGTGAGCCGCCGATGAGCGCATGGGAGCACCACATGAGCGATACGTCCATCGCCTGGAACCGGGACCCTCTGCCGCCCGGTCCCGAGCAGGACGCGGTCATCAAGGGCATCACCGGCGAGATCGCCGACAAGGGCTTCCTGGTCGCCAATCTCGACAAGGTGGTGAACTGGGCGCGCACCGGCAGCCTGTGGCCGATGACCTTCGGCCTGGCCTGCTGCGCGGTGGAGATGATCCACGCCTACATGCCGCGCTACGATCTGGACCGGCTTGGCATCATCCCGCGCGCCTCGCCGCGGCAGAGCGACGTGATGATCGTCGCCGGCACGCTGACCAACAAGATGGCGCCGGCGCTGCGCAAGGTTTACGACCAGATGCCGGAGCCGCGCTGGGTCATCAGCATGGGAAGCTGCGCCAACGGCGGCGGCTACTACCATTATTCCTACTCCGTGGTGCGCGGCTGCGACCGGGTCGTGCCGGTGGACATCTACGTCCCGGGCTGCCCGCCGACCGCCGAGGCGCTGGTCTACGGGATCATGCAGTTGCAGAAGAAAATCCGCCGCACCGGGACGATCCTCCGTGGCTGAGGAACGACACCGCCGAGCCGCCGCCGCCGCCGACGCCGTTGGAGCTGCTGGGCCAGGCGGTCGCGACCGTTCCCGGGCGTGACCGGCTGGCGGATCGAGCAGGACGAACTGATCGCCGATGCCGATCGCGACAGCTTGTCGCGGTGATGACGGCGCTGCGCGACGATCCGCGCTTCGCCTTCGAGCAGGTGATGGACCTCTGCGGCGTCGACTGGCCGGACCGGCCGAGCGCTTCGATGTCGTCTACAATCTGCTGTCGGTGTCGCTGAACCAGCGCGTGCGGGTGATCGTGCACCACCGAGCGAGACCACGCCGGTGCCGTCGGTGCACGCGATCTGGCCGCCGCGACCTGGTGGGAGCGCGAGGCCTGGGACCTGTTCGGCATCATCTTCTCCGGCCAGCCCGATCTGCGCCGCATCCTGACCGATTACGGCTTCGAAGGTCATCCGTTGCGCAAGGATTTCCCGCTGACCGGCTATATCGAGGTCCGTTACGACGAGGACCGCAAGGCGGTCGTCTACGAACCGGTGCAGCTGACCCAGGATTTTCGCAGTTTCGACTTCCTGTCGCCATGGGAAGGCATGACCACGCTTGCCGGGCGACGAGAAGGTGTTCAAGGAGCGTCAGGCAACGCAGGGCACGCCGACCCAGGACGCCAGCAGGGAAGGCGCCATGAGCGACACGGTGAAGACGTCTCCGTACGAAGCCGAACCCGCCCGGCAAGACGGTCGAGATCGACAGCCACTCGATCAATTTCGGCCCGCAGCATCCGGCCGCGCACGGCGTGCTGCGGCTGATCCTGGAACTGGACGGCGAAATCGTCGAGCGCGCCGATCCGCATATCGGCCTGCTGCATCGCGGCACCGAGAAGCTGATCGAATACAAGACCTATATGCAGGCGGTGCCGTATTTCGATCGTCTCGATTACGTCTCGCCGATGTGCGAGGAGCATGCCTTCGCGCTGGCGGTCGAGAAGCTGCTGGGCATCACCGCACCGGATCGCGCGCAGTGGATCCGGGTGCTGTTCGCCGAGATCACCCGGGTGCTGAACCATCTGCTGAACCTCACGACCTATGCGCTGGATGTCGGCGCGATCACCCCGAGCCTCTGGGGGTTCGAGGAGCGTGAGAAGCTGATGGAGTTCCATGAGGCGGCCTCGGGCGCGCGCCTGCATGCGAACTATTTCCGTCCCGGTGGCGTATCGAAGGATCTGCCGGCCGGGCTGACCGACCAGATCGGCGAATGGGCCGAGACGTTTCCGAAATTCATCGACGATCTGGAAACGCTGCTGACCAACAACCGGATCTGGAAGCAGCGCACGGTCGATATCGGCGTGTTCACGCGCCGAGCAGGCGCTGGCCTGGGGCTTCAGCGGTCCGCCGCTGCGCGCGTCGGGCGTGCCGTGGGACCTGCGCCGCGCGCAGCCGTACGACAAATACGCCGAGGTGGAGTTCCAGATTCCGGTCGGGCGCAACGGCGATTGTTACGATCGCTATCTGATGCGTCTGGTCGAGATGCGCGAGAGCGTGAAGATCATCAAGCAGGCGCTGGCGAAAATGAAGCCGGGCCCGGTGAAGGTGCAGGACCGGAAGTTCACGCCGCCGCACGCGCGGCGAGATGAAGCGCTCGATGGAAGCGCTGATCCATCACTTCAAGCTTTATACCGAGGGCTATCACGTGCCCGCCGGGTGCGACCTATACCGTGGTCGAAACGCCGAAGGGCGAGTTCGGCGTGTATCTGGTCGCCGACGGCACCAACAAGCCGTATCGTTGCAAGATCCGGTCGACCGGCTTCGCCTTCCTGCAGGCGATCGATGTGATGGCGAAACGGCATATGCTGGCCGATGTCTGCGCGATCATCGGATCGCTCGACGTCGTGTTCGGCGAGATCGACAGGTAGACCATGGCAGAGACCAACGGTTCGGCTTCGAACAGCCCGCCAGCTTCGCTTTCGACGCGGACAGCGAGGCGGAGATCGCCAAGATCGTCGCCAGATATCCGCCCGGACGGCAGGCCAGCGCGGTCATTCCGGCGCTGTATGTCGCGCAGCGGCAGATGAAGCGGCAGACCGGCAGCGCCTGGGTGCCGGTCAAGGCCATGGACGCGGTGGCCGCTCGCCTCGGCATGGCGCCGATCCGGGTCTATGAGGTCACGACATTTTACTTCATGTTCAACACGAAGCCGATCGGCAAATACCATCTGCAGGTCTGCACGACGACGCCGTGCTGGCTGCGCGGCTCGGACGAGGTGACCGCCGCCTGCCGCAAGGCAACCGGCATCAAGGGCTGGGGCGAGACCAGCGACGGACGGCGTGTTCACCATGACCGAGGTCGAATGCCTCGGCGCCTGCGTCAACGCGCCGATCCTGCAGGTCGACGATGATTTCTATGAAGACATGGACGCCGGGAAGGTGACCGAACTGCTCGCCGCGCTGCGCCGGGGCGAACGGCCGCCGCCGGGCTCGATGATCGGGACGCCAGACCTCGGCGCCCGAGGGCGGGCCGACGACGTTGACCACGCTGCAATTCGCGCCGGAGGGTTGAGATGCTGCAGGACAAGGACCGCATCTTCACCAATCTCTACGGCGCTGCACGATCCGTTCCTGAAGGGCGCGCGGGCGCGCGGCGACTGGGACAACACCAAGGCGATCCTGGAACGCGGACGCGACGCGATCGTCCAGGAGATGAAGGACTCCGGCCTGCGCGGCCGCGGCGGGGCCGGGTTCCCGACCGGCCTGAAATGGTCGTTCATGCCGAAGCAGTCGGACCGGCCCTGCTACCTGGTGGTCAACGCCGACGAGTCCGAACCCGGCACCTGCAAGGATCGCGACATCATCCGCCACGATCCGCACAAGCTGGTCGAAGGCTGCCTCGTCGCCGGCTTCGCGATGGGCGCCTGCGCCGCCTACATCTACATCCGCGGCGAATTCTACAACGAAGCCGTCGACGCTGCAGCGCGCGATCGACGAGGCCTACGAGGCCGGGCTGATCGGCAAGAATGCCTGCGGCTCCGGCTACGACTTTCGACGTCTTCCTGCATCGCGGCGCCGGCGCCTATATTTGCGGCGAAGAAACGGCCCTGATCGAAAGCCTGGAAGGCAAGAAGGGCATGCCGCGGATGAAGCCGCCGTTCCCGGCCGGCGTCGGGCTGTATGGCTGCCCGTCCACGGTGAACAATGTCGAATCGATCGCGGTGGCGCCGACCATCCTGCGCCGCGGCGCGGCGTGGTTCACCAGCCTCGGGCGGCAGAACAACACCGGACAGAAAGTGTTCTGCATCTCCGGCCACGTGAACAAGCCGTGCAATGTCGAGGAAGAACTCGGCATTCCGATGCGCGAACTGATCGACAAATACGCCGGCGGCGTGCGCGGCGGCTGGGACAATCTGCTGGCGGTGATCCCGGGCGGCGCCTCGGTGCCGCTGATCCCGAAATCGATCTGCGACGACGTGCTGATGGATTTCGACAGCCTGCGCGCGGTGCGCAGCGGGCCTCGGCACCGCCGCGGTGATCGTGATGGACAAGTCCACCGACGTGATCAAGGCGATCGCGCGCCTGTCGAAGTTCTACATGCATGAAAGCTGCGGCCAGTGCACGCCGTGCCGCGAGGGCACCGGCTGGATGTGGCGCGTCATGACGCGCATGGTCGAAGGCCGCGCGGACCCGTCGGAGATCGATACGCTGGAGCAGGTGACGCGGCAGGTCGAAGGTCACACGATCTGCGCCCTGGGCGACGCGGCGGCCTGGCCGATCCAGGGGCTGATCCGGCATTTCCGGCCGCTGATGGAGGAGCGCATCGCCGCCTATAAGGCGCGGTCGCCAAGCCGATGCCGATGGCGGCGGAGTAGGGGGATGGCGAACTGATCCTCGCTCGTTGGTGTCATGGCCGGCCTTGTGCCGGCCATCCACGACTTTCAAACGTCTCTGCTGCTCAGGACGTGGATGGCCGGCACAAGGCCGGCCATGACACCAGGGCGAAGGGCCTCTCGACCATGGCCCACTCAGTAAAAAGGCCCGCCTGACCATGGCCAAAGTCACCATCGACGGCATCACGGTCGAAGTCGCCAACGGCTCGACCATCCTGCAGGCAGCCGAGACAGGCCGGGATCGAAATCCCGCGCTTCTGCTACCACGAGCGCCTGTCCATCGCCGGCAACTGCCGCATGTGCCTGGTGGAAGTCGAAAAGGCGCCGCCCAAGCCGATCGCCTCCTGCGGCTATCCGGTCGCCGACGGCATGGTCGTGCACACCGACAGCCCGATGGTGCGCAACGCCCGCCGCGGCGTGATGGAATTCCTGCTGATCAACCACCCGCTGGATTGCCCGATCTGCGACCAGGGCGGCGAGTGCGACCTGCAGGACCAGGCCATGGGCTACGGCATGGACCACTCGCGCTACGCCGAGAACAAGCGCGCGGTGCCCGACAAGAACCTCGGGCCGCTGGTGAAGACGTCGATGAACCGCTGCATCCACTGCACGCGCTGCATCCGCTTCATCACCGAGGTCGCCGGCGTCCCCGACCTCGGCGCCACCGCGCGCGGCGAGCACATGGAAGTCGGCACCTATGTCGAAAAGGCGCTGGGCTCCGAACTTTCCGGCAACATCATCGACCTCTGCCCGGTCGGCGCGCTGACCTCGAAGCCCTATGCGTTCGTCGCCCGCTCGTGGGAACTGTCGAAGGTCGACAGCGTCGACGTGCTGGACGCGGTCGGCGCGAATATCCGCATCGATGCCCGCGGGCACGGAGGTGCTGCGCATCCTGCCGCGCATCAATGAGGACGTGAACGAGGAGTGGATCGGCGACAAGACCCGCTTCGCCCTCGACGGCCTGAAGCGCCGCCGCCTCGACCGCCCCTGGGTGCGCGAAAACGGCAAGCTGCGCGCCGCCACCTGGCCGGAGGCGTTCGAGGCCATCGCCGCGAAGCTGAAGCCGCTGTCGGGCGATCGCAGATCGGCGCCATCGCCGGCGATCTGTGTCGACGCCGAAAGCATCCTGGCGCTGAAGGACCTGCTCGCCGCCCTGGGGTCGGCCAACGTCGATTGCCGCCAGGACGGCGCCAGGCTCGATGTCTCGCGCCGCGGATTTCTACTGCTTCAACACCGCGATCGCCGGGATCGAGGAGGCCGACGCGCTGCTGATCATCGGCGCCAATCCGCGCAGCGAGGCGCCGGTGCTGAATGCGCGCATCCGCAAGGCGTGGCTGCACAACGGCATGCCGATCGGCCTGATCGGCACCGACACCGACCTGACCTACAGCGTCGTTCCGCTCGGCGCCTCGCCGTCGGTGCTGACCGACCTGCACGCCGGCACGCATGATTTCGCCAAGGTGCTGGCTGCGGCCAAGAAGCCGATGATCATCGTCGGGCAGGGCGCGCTGGCGCGTCCCGACGGATCGGCGGTGCTGGCCGCGGCCTGGCGTCTGGCCGCGCAGGTCGGTGCGCTCGCCGCGGACTGGCACGGCTTCAACGTGCTGCACACCGCCGCCGGCCGGGTCGGCGCGCTGGACCTCGGCTTCGTGCCCGGACCGAACGGCAAGGGGCTCGACGCCATGCTGGCCGGCGGGGTCGATCTGCTCTGGCTGCTGGCGCCGACGAGTTCGACACGTCCCGCATCGGTGCCAGGACGTTCGTCGTCTACCAGGGCCATCACGGCGACGCCGGCGCCCAGCGCGCCGACGTCATCCTGCCCGGCGCCGCCTACACCGAGAAATCCGGCACCTATGTCAACACCGAGGGCCGGGTCCAGCGCGGCTTCACGGCGGTCTACCCGCCCGGCGAGGCGCGGGAGGACTGGACGATCCTGCGCGCCTTCAGCGCGGCGATCGGCAAGCCTCTGCCCTACGACACGATCGAGGCGCTGCGCGCGCGCATGGAGCAGGCTCAATCCGGTGTTCGGCCGTGTCGGCTGCCTGGCCCGCTTCGGCTGCACCGACCACACCGGGCCCGCACGGCGATCCGGCCGTGCTGAGCGACGCGGCCTTTGTCTCCGCCGTGCCGAACTATTACCTGACCGATCCGATCAGCCGATCCAGCCCGACCATGGCGGCGTGCGTCGCTGCGCGGTCGACGCCGGCCCCCGGCGCAGCGATGGCGGCGGAGTAGCCCGATGTCCGACTTCTTCCTCCACACCGATATCGGCCTGGTGATCCTGACCTTCCTGGAGGCGCTGGCGCTGCTGGTGCCGCTGCTGATCGGCGTCGCCTACCTGACCTATGCCGAACGCAAGGTCCTGGCGGCGATGCAGTTGCGCAGGGGACCGAACGTCGTCGGGCCGTTCGGCCTGTGGCAGCCCTTCGCCGACGCGCTGAAGATGCTGATGAAGGAGACGATGATCCCGTCCGGCGTCGAACCGGCTGCTGTTCCTGATGGCGCCGATGCTGACCTTCGCGCTGGCGATGCTGGCCTGGGCGGTGATCCCGGTGAACGACGGCTGGGTGGTCGCCGACATCAATGTCGGCATCCTGTACCTGTTCGCGATCTCCTCGCTGGGCGTCTACGGCATCATCATCGCCGGCTGGGCGTCGAACTCGAAATACGCCTTCCTCGGCGCGATGCGGTCGGCCGCGCAGATGGTCAGCTACGAAGTCTCGATGGGCTTCGTGCTGGTCTCGGTGCTGCTGTGCGTCGGCAGCCTGAACCTGTCGGACATGGTGCGGGCGCAGCAGCATCGTGTGGTTCTGCATCCCGCTGTTCCCGATGTTCATCGTCTTCTTCATCTCGGCGCTGGCGGAGACGAACCGGTCCCCGTTCGACCTGCCCGAAGGTGAGTCGGAGATCGTGGCCGGCTTCTTCGTCGAATACTCGTCCATGAGCTTCGCGCTGTTCTTCCTCGGCGAATACGCGAACATGATCCTCATGAGCGCGATGACGTCGATCCTGTTCCTGGGCGGCTGGCTGGCGCCGTTCAATATCGCGCCGTTCACCTGGATCCCCGGCGTGATCTGGTTCGTGCTGAAGATCTGCGTGGTGCTGTTCTTCTTCCTGTGGGTGCGCGCGACCTTCCCGCGCTACCGCTACGATCAACTGATGCGGCTGGGCTGGAAGGTGTTTCTGCCGCTGTCGCTGCTTTGGCTGGTGATCACCGCCGGCGCGCTGATGGCGTTCGGATGGCTGCCCAATGCGTGATCTCACCCGTCCCGGATCCGACCTGTCGCGCTCCCGACCCAATCGGTCATGGTCCCGACCCAATCCGTCGTGGCCCGGCTTGACCGGGCCATCTCCCGCCGCCTCCCCCGCAAGAGATGGCCCGGTCGAGCCGGGCCATGACGGGGTGGCCGGCAATGGCGAACGCCCATCCGAAGGAGTCCCCGTGATGGCGTTCCTCGACCGCACCGCGCGCAGCCTGTTGCTGGGCGAACTCGTCGCCGGCCTCGGCCTGACCCTGCGCTATTTCTTCAAGCCCAAGGCCACGATCAACTACCCGTACGAAAAGGGTCCGATCCGCCCGCGCTTCAAAGGCGAGCACGCGCTGCGCCGCTACCCGAACGGCGAGGAACGCTGCATCGCCTGCAAGCTGTGCGAGGCGATCTGCCCCGCGCAGGCGATCACCATCGAGGCCGAACCGCGCGCGGATGGCTCCCGCCGCACCACGCGCTACGACATCGACATGACCAAATGCATCTATTGCGGCCTGTGCGAGGAAGCCTGCCCGGTGGATGCCATCGTCGAAGGCCCGAACTTCGAGTTCGCGACCGAGACGCGCGAAGAGCTGATGTACAACAAGGACAAGCTGCTGGCGAACGGCGACCGGTGGGAACCGGAACTGGCCCGCCGGCTGGAACTGGACGCGCCCTACAGATGATCATCGCCATCCTCTTCTACATCTTCGCGGCGATCCTGCTGGTCTCGGCCGCGATGGTGGTCAGTGCGCGCAATCCGGTGCATTCGGTGCTGTTCCTGATCCTGGCGTTCTTCAACGCCGCCGCGCTGTTCCTGATCGCCGGCGCCGAGTTCCTGGCGATGATCCTGGTCATCGTTTATGTCGGCGCCGTCGCGGTGCTGTTCCTGTTCGTCGTGATGATGCTGGACGTCGACTTCGAGCAGCTGCGCGGCGGCTTCCAGCGCTATCTGCCGGTCGGCGCGACGGTCGGCGCGGTGCTGTTCATCGAACTTGCGATCGTGCTGGGCGGCTGGCAGATCGCCCCCGGTTCGGTGCAACTGCACATGTCGCCGGCTCCCGCGACGATGTCGCAATACCGAGGCGTTGGGCCGGGTCCTCTACACGGACTACATCTTCCTGTTTCAGACCGCCGGCCTCGTGCTGCTGGTGGCGATGATCGGCGCGATCGTGCTGACGCTGCGCGACCGCAAGACCTCGCGGCATCAGAACATCCGCGTGCAGACCGAGCGGACGGTGGCCGAGACGCTGGAGCTGATGTCGGTGTCGGTCGGCATGGGCGCCACCCAGGTGGGTGGCTTCCTGCGGCCGAAGGTCAAGGAACCGGAGCCGGTCGACGCGCAGGTCGGGCATGGTCATGGGCATGACGACCATGGGCACGGGGATCATGGCCATGGGCACTGACGCTGCGCACCGTCCGTCATGGCCGGCTTGACGGCCATCCTGCCGCAGTGCACCGACGTGGTCTCCACCTGCCTCTCCACGGATCGGGATGGCCGGTCAAGCCGGCCATGACGACGATGACATCCAGGAACCCCGCCCATGATGGCAGTCGGTCTCGGCCATTACCTGGTCGTCTCGGCCATCCTGCTGGTCCTCGGCATTTTCGGCATCTTCCTCAACCGGAAGAACGTCATCGTCATCCTGATGTCGATCGAGCTGATCCTGCTCGCGGTCAATCTCAACCTCGTCGCCTTCTCCGCCGCGCATAACGACCTCGCCGGCCAGGTCATGGCGATGCTGGTGCTGACCGTCGCCGCGGCCGAGGCAGCGATCGGGCTCGCCATCGTCGTCATCTATTTCCGCAATCGCGGATCGATCCAGGTTGAAGACGTCAACCTGATGAAGGGCTGAGCATGCTGTTACGCTCTCGCCGTCTTCGCGCCGCTGGCGGGCGCGCTGATCTCCGGCCTGTTCGGCCGGGCGATCGGCGACCAGGCGGCCATGGGCGCGTCCATCCTCGGCATGGTCATCGCCGCGATCTGCGGTCCGCTCAGCGTTCTTCCAGTTGACCGGCGGCGCACAGCCCGGCGTGCTCGATCTCGGCACCTGGATCGAGGCCGGCCATTTCCACGTCGCCTGGGCGTTGCGCTACGACACGCTGTCGGCCGCGATGGTCGCGATGGTGTCGTTCGTGTCGATGCTGATCCATGTCTATTCGATCGGCTACATGGGTCACGAGACCCGCCCGCGCTACCGGTTCTTCGCCTATCTGTCGCTGTTCAGCTTCGCCATGCTGATGCTGGTGACGGCGGACAACCTGGCTGCAGCTGTTCTTCGGCTGGGAAGGCGTCGGCCTCTGCTCATACCTGCTGATCGGCTACTGGTATGACCGCCCGTCCGCCTGCGCCGCGGCGATCAAGGCGTTCATCGTCAATCGCATCGCCGACCTGCCGTTCGCCGTCGGCCTCGCGCTGATCTTCTTCAAGTTCGGCTCGATCGAGTTCCAGGTCATCTTCCCCGCCGTCGCGCAGCACGGCTGCCGACACCTACTCGATCGTTCGGCGGCACTTTCCCGGCGCTCGAGGTGATCGGCTTCCTGCTGTTCATCGGCGCCATGGGCAAGTCGGCGCAGCTCGGCTTCCATGTCTGGCTGCCCGACGCGATGGAGGGGCCGACGCCGGTCTCCGCGCTGATCCATGCCGCGACGATGGTGACCGCCGGCGTGTTCCTGATGGCGCGGATGTCGCCGCTGATGGAATACGCGCCGTACGCGTCTGGGCTTCGTCACCTTCATCGGCGCCTCGACCGCGCTGTTCGCCGCGACGATCGGCTGCGCGCAGAACGACATCAAGCGGGTGATCGCCTATTCGACCTGTTCGCAGCTTGGCTACATGTTCGCCGCGGCCGGCGTCGGCGCCTATCAGGCGTCGATCTTCCACCTGATCACCCACGCCTTCTTCAAGGCGCTGCTGTTCCTGTCGCGCCGGCTCGGTCATCCATGCGATGTCCGATGAGCAGGACATGCGCAAGATGGGCGGGCTGGCGAAGATCATCCCGGTCACCTGCACGGTGATGTGGATCGGCAACCTGGCGCTGGCCGGTATTCCGCCGTTCGCCGGCTCCTACTCCAAGGACGCGATCATCTCGGCGACCTATGCCGCGGCATACCGGCATCGGCATCTACGCCTTCGTCTGCACGGTGCTGGCGGCGTTCCTGACCGCGTTCTACTCCTGGCGGCTGCTGTTCATGACCTTCCACGGCCAGTCGCGCGCCGATCACCACACGCTGGAGCACGCGCATGAAAGCCCGTGGGTCATGCTGGGGCCGCTGGTCGTGCTGGCCATCGGCGCGATCGTTCGCCGGCTGGGCGCTGGATGACTGGTTCATCGGCGCCGACTGGCAGCATTTCTGGAATGACGCCATCTTCAACGGCCCGCACAACGAGGTCATCGAGCATCTGGAGACATGTCCCGGCCTGGGTCGAACTGGCTGCCGCTGGTCGTCGCCGTCGCCGGCATCGCGCTGGCCTACTGTCATGTATATCGCCAACCCGCTGCTGCCGGTGCGCCTGGCGCAGAGCTTCGGCGGCATCTACCGCTTCCTGCTGAACAAGTGGTATTTCGACGAGCTCTACGACGTCATCTTCGTGCGGCCCGCGATCCGGCTGGCGCGGCTGTTCTGGCAGGTCGGCGATGCGACGCATCATCGACGGCGTGCCGAACGGGCTCGCCGAACTGACCACCGACGGCTCGCGCCAGGCGGTGAAGATCCAGACCGGATCGCTCGCGGTCTATGCCTTCGTCATGCTGATCGGCGTCGTCGTGCTGGTCGGCATCTTCATGTTGAGCCGGTGACACCATGACCGCTGCGATCGGCAACGCCGCTGGTTTCCCGATCCTGTCGCTGATCACCTGGCTGCCGCTGGTCGGCTGCCTGGTGATCATGTCGGTGCGCGGCGATGAGGCAGACCGTCGCCTCCAACGCCCGCTGGACCGCGCTGTGGACCAGCCTGCTCGTGCTGGTCGCTGTCGCTGGTGCTGTGGGTGAAGTTCGATCCGTCGCGAGCCCGGCTTCCAGTTCAACGAGCACCTCGCCTGGCTGCCGGAATACAAGGTCGGCTACAGCATGGGCGTCGACGGCATCTCCGTCCTGTTCGTTCTGCTGTCCACCGTTCTGACACCGATCTGCATCCTGGCGAGCTGGGAGTCGATCCACACCCGGGTCCGGGAGTTCATGCTGAGCTTCCTGATCCTGGAGACCATGATGGTCGGCATGTTCTGCGCGACGGATTTCGTCGTGTTCTACATGTTCTTCGAGGGCGTGCTGATCCCGATGTATCTGATCATCGGCGTCTGGGGCGGCCCGCGCCGGGTCTACGCGGCGGTGAAGTTCTTCCTGTTCACGCTGACCGGGTCGGTGCTGATGCTGCTGGCGCTGATCGCCATGTGGCTGCAGGCGGGCACGACCGACATCCCGACGCTGATGGACACGCGCTTTCCCGGCGCATATGCAGACCTGGCTGTTCCTCGCGTTGTTCGCCTCCTTCGCGGTCAAGGTGCCGATGTGGCCGGTCCACACCTGGCTGCCGGACGCGCACGTCGAGGCGCCGACCGCCGGCTCCGTCATCCTGGCCGGCGTGCTGCTGAAGATGGGCGCGTACGGGTTCCTGCGCTTCTCGGTGCCGATGCTGCCCGAGGCGTCGGCAGCCTTTCGCGCCGTTCATCTTCACGCTGTCGGTCGTCGCGGTGATCTACACCTCGTTCGTCGCGCTGGCGCAGGAGGATATGAAGAAGCTGATCGCCTATTCCTCGGTCGCGCATATGGGCGTCGTGACGATCGGCATCTTCACCTTCAACGTGCAGGGCATCTCCGGCGCGCTGTTCCAGATGCTGTCGCACGGCATCGTCTCCGGCGCGCTGTTCCTGATCGTCGGCGTCGTCTACGACCGCATCCATACGCGTGAGATCGCGCGTTACGGCGGCCTCGCCGACCGGATGCCGTCCTATGCGCTGGTGTTCATGCTGTTCACCATGGCCTCGATCGGACTGCCGGGCACCTCGGGCTTCGTCGGTGAGTTCCTGGTCATCGTCGGTGCCGCTGCAGGTCAACTTCTGGCTCGCGCTGCTGGGCGGCATGGGGATGATCCTGGGCGCGGCCTACATGCTGTATCTGTATCGCCGGGTGATCTTCGGCCGCATCACGCGCGACGACCTGCGCAACATCCTCGACCTCAGCCCGCGCGAGTGGGCGGTGTTCGCGCCGCTGATCGTGCTGACGTTGTGGATGGGCATCTACCCGTCCAGCTTCACCAGCTATCTTCGATGAGACGCGTGGCGGCGATGGTGCAGCATCATCACGCCGCGCTGGCCGCGACCACGGTGCAAGCTTCGCCCAGGCAGGCTGGTGCACTGATGAACTGGACCTTGGCCCTGCCGGAGATCGTTCTCGCCTGCGTCGGCATGGCGATCCTGATATTCGGCGTGCTGCGCAAGCAGGACAGCACGCTGCTGTGCACGATGTTCACCATCGGCGGCTTCCTGATCGCCGGCCTGCTGGTGCTGACCCGCACGAGCGGCTTCGGCTTCAACGGCCAGTTCGTCACCGATCCGTTCAGCGCCTTCAACCAGATCCTGATCCTCTCCGGCGCCGCTCTCGTCCACCGATCCTCGCGCTCGACTGGAACCGCTCGCAGGGCATCGCTCGGTTCGAGTTCCCGGTGCTGATGCTGTTCTCCACCGTCGGCATGATGATCATGGCCTCGGCGTCGAACCTGATGACGCTGTATCTCGGGCTGGAACTGCAGTCGCTCGCGCTTTACGTGCTGGCGGCGTTCGCGCGCGACGATCTGCGGTCGTCCGAGGCCGGTCTGAAGTACTTCGTGCTGAGCGGCCTCGCGTCCGGCCTGCTGCTGTACGGCATCTCGCTGGTCTACGGCTTCTCCGGCACGATGGACCTGCTGGCGCTGCACGACGCTGCTGGCGACGCCGGCCAGCGCCTCGGCCGGCCTGGTCGTCGGCATCGTGTTCGTGCTGGTCGGGCTCGCGTTCAAGGTGTCCGCCGTGCCGTTCCACATGTGGACGCCCGACGTCTATGAGGGCGCGCCGACCCCGGTCACCGTGTTCTTCGCCACCGCGCCGAAAGTCGCCGCGATGGCGCTGCTGCTGCGGGTGATGGGCACCTCGTTCGCCTCGCTGGTCGGGCCTGGCAGCAGCTGGTGGTGATCGTGTCGATCTGCTCGATGGTGCTCGGCGCGCTCGCCGCGATCGGACAGAGCAACATCAAGCGGCTGATGGCGTATTCGTCGATCGGCCATATGGGCTACGCGCTGATCGGCCTCGCGGTCGGCTCCTCCGACGGCGTGCGCGGCACGCTGGTCTACATGGTGATCTATGTGTTCATGACCGCCGGCACCTTCGGCTGCATCCTGGCGATGCGGCGCAAGGGCCAGGCGGTCGAGCAGATCTCCGACCTGTCGGGCCTGGCGACCAACGATCCGGCCCTGGCGCTGGCGATGGCGGTGTTCATGTTCAGCCTCGCCGGCATCCCGCTGATGTCGGGCTTCTTCGCCAAGCTGTATATCTTCCTGGCGGCGGTGCAGGCCGGGCTGTGGACGCTGGCGATCATCGGCGTGCTGACCAGCGTCGTGGGCGCGTTCTATTACATCCGGATCATCAAGGTGATGTATTTCGACGCCCCGGCGGAGCGTTTCGACCCGCGCCCGGCCTCATTGTCGTTCGTCGTCGCCGCCACCGGCCTGTTCACCGGCTTCTTCTTCCTGTTCCCCGCGCCGGTCGTCGCCGCGGCCCAGGCGGCGGCCAACGTCCTGTTCCAGTAGAGCGGTTTCAGGCTGACTGGTATCGCCCTCCCCGTCATGGCCCGGCTTGACCGGGCCATCCCGGGCCAGTCGAGGCACAGTATCTCGCCGCGCGTCTCCGCTGATGGAGATGGCGCGGTCAATGCCGGGCCATGACGGGTTTTTACAGTCAGCCTGAAACCGCTCTAAGGCCTGCCACCCCGTCACAACGGGGTAGCACACGGACCCCGCCACGACGGAAGGGTCGAACCCGGACGCAACCGGTCGTATACGTTCGCCAACGACCCCGCTGGAGGAATGCGTCCCGCCATGGATGGAACCCAGACCGTCGAAACCGAACTCAGCGACCAGGACCTCGTCCTCCAGTTCGAGAGCCTGGGCGATAACTGCGAACTCGGCCTCGTCCAGCGTCGTGTCGGCGCTGAACCGCTGGGTCTGCTGCGCTTCTCCGGCTCGCCGCTCCGCAACGTCCTGCGCGCCATGGCCGGCCGGTTCGAGCATATTGCCGATCCGGCCCATATTCGCGTGCAGCCGGAGAATGGCGAGTTCATGGTCAAGCTGACCAAGTATGACTTCCTCTACCATTCCGACGTGAAAGTCGGCGAAATGGAGCCGGACAGGCTGATCCGCCAGCAATCACGCGTCGTTGCCTTCCTGGCGCGCAAGCTGATCGACGACCTGGAAGCGCCCTCCAAGATCTTCGTCTTCCGACAGAATGAGCCGCTATCGGCCAGCGACCTGACGGACCTGCGTCTTGCGGTCTCCGCCTATGGTCCTGGCCGCTTGCTGTGGGTGCAGCCGGCCTGTCCGGGCCATCCCCCTGGCTCGGTTGCCCTGGTCGACGACCGCCTCATCGTCGGCTATGTCCGTCGCCTCGCCGCGCGTGAAACGGTCCCCGACCTCGACCTCGACTCCTGGCTGACGGTGCTGCGCGGCGCCTGGCGGATCGCGCAGGCTGTCGGGGCCCCCCATCCGGTGCCGGCGGCGGGCCGGCTTCGCAGCCACGCCCGCTTCGAGTTGGTGTTCGGGGCGGAGGGCAATGCAAGCGGCTTCCAGGGCTATGGCTGGTCGGGCGCCGAAGCCGGATATACGTGGTCGATCGGCGAACGCAGCCTGCTCACCATCCCGTCCCCCGGCAGTGCCGCCGATTACTGGCTGGAGATGGACGTCACCCCCTATGTCCGGCCGCCTTTGCTGTGCCGTCAGCGCCTGGACGTCATCGTCAGCGGCACGCATGTCCATAGCTTCGACCCGCTGCCGCGCGGGCTGGTCGGCTGCGTCGTACCGGGGCACCTGATTGCCGGAAGGGAAACCGTGGAAATCGTCCTCGGCCATCCGCATGCGGCGAGCCCCATGCTGGTGGCGGGGCAGGGCGACGACCGGCGCCTCGGCGTTTCGTTCTCCCGCCTCGCCCTGGTCTGCGCCTGATATACTGGCAGCCCTTGGGGCTGACCGGTATGCGCGCAGGGTTGGTGTGGCGGCTGCGCGCGAAATCAATACCATACCAGCGGCCCGTCCGTCTCAATACGAGTGAAGACTTCGGGCCGCTGGTATGAGCCGCCGGCGAGGCGTCAAGTGATACCGTCAGTCCGCCTTCGGTTCTCACGTCGTGGTCGGCGAAGGCCGACCATCCACGGCATTCCCTCCGCAGGCACCGCGCTCCGTGGATGGTCGGCCTTCGCCGACCTCGACGGGAAGGGGCCGCGCGTAAGGCCGCCGGCGAGGCGCCTCTAGGCTGCCGGACGCTGCATCAGCGCCTCGACATGGGCGAGGTGGCGCAGGGCCTGCGCATCGTCGGAGACGTCCCGGGTGATGGCCCGCGCGGCGGTCAGGGCTTCGTCCAGCCGGCCTTCGCGGGCGAAGAGATCGCTGATCATGATCCGGAACGGCAGATGGTTCGGTGCCAGCGTGAGAGCCGCGCGCAGCCCCTCCCGCGCCTGATCGAATGCCCCTGCGCTGCCCAGCACATCCGCGAGATGGATATGGCGCTGCAGGTTCGTGGGCTCCTGCGCGACCGCCTCTTCGGCCGCCTGGATGGCCTCCGGCCTGGCGGCCGCTTTGCAGATAGAGAACGCTCAGTTCGTGGTGGTAATGCGCATGCGCCGGCCGGAGCCCCAACGCTCGGCGGAATGCCTGTTCGGCGGCAACGAAATCCCCCGCCTCGCGCAGCAGGCAGCCGAGGCTGTGATATGCCTCCGCGTTGTCGGGGGCGACGACGGCGGCCTTGAACGCCTCCTGCAGGGGGGGCTGGGGCAAGCCCTGGAGCTGCGGGGCCCCGGTCGGAACGGCGCCTGCATCGACGCGTTCGGGTTGCTGCTCGACCGGACGGCGCGCGGTGTCGACGGCATCGTCATGGCGGTCGTGGCGCCCCGGCAGGTCTGGACGCTGTTCGTCCAGGCCAGTATCCGCCTCATCGATCTCGATGGCACGCTGCAGGGCCTGTTGCGCGCCTGCCCAATCGGCCAGGGCCTCTCGCACGCCGGCAAGTTCTTGCCAGGTCGGCACCGCCCACGGGTCCAGCGCAAGGGCCGCCTCGAACGCCTTGGCGGCCTCGGCGAACTTGTTTTGCTGACGCGTCAGGTGCGCAAGGAGAATAGGGTAATGCGGTTCGGTGGGATCGGCCGCCATGGCCTGCCGCAGGGCGGCCTCGGCTTCCGCCAGACGACCCGCCTCACGCAGGGCATTGCCCAGGCTGGCATGGTAGCTGGCGTCCGCCGGGTCGATATCGATCGCCTTGCGCAATTCCACCAGGGCAGCGTCGTTGTGCCCCGAGCGGCATAGCGCCTCGCCGAGCGCGTTCCAGCCGCTGGCTGATCGGGGACTGATGGTGAGCGCGGTGCGCAAGGGTGCGATGGCCTCGGCATAGCGGCGCTGATGCGACAGCCACATGCCTTCTTCCAGCGCCGGGTTCCATTCGTATCGCATGTAACGAAGCGCGTATTCGCGGAAGGTGAAAGAGCCCTCGTGGCGAAACCGGTAGCGTTGATCCGGCGCGATATAATCCAGCCCCCAGTGTCGGCAGACCCCGGGATGGATCGGCGTCTCGCCCACAGGGAACGGCGTCACCCGCGTCCGCGCCCGCATGCGGTCGATATCGTCGCTCGTTGCGCCCATGCGGCGGAACAGGTCCTCGGCCAGTGCCAGGGCGACACGGGTGTTGGGACGGTAGGGGCTCAGGAAGATATATTCGGTTTTGAAATGACGCTCGATGATCGCGGCGATGTTGTAGCCGGTTGCCGCATCGCGGGCGCGCTGGCGGTCGATCATCAGCTCATACAGCCGGTCCAGGTTGACGGTCTTGCCGAGATCGAGATTGACGTATTCGTCGACGGCCTGTTCGGGATCGGTGCCGGCGACGATCAGCCGGTTCAGATAGGAATCGGAGGTTTCGGCGTCGAACGCGCCGGCCGGCATGAACGGATAGCTGACCGCCTTCGGATGGGCCTGCGCCCTGAACGGCCAGAGGAAGGCGCCGGTGACCAGGGGAAGGTGAATCCGCCGTGTGCGGGGGCGACGCGTACGGTCTCGGTCGCGGGCGTCAGATCCGTGACCTGTTCGACGATCAGGTCGGACCGTTCCAGAGCCGCGCGCCGTTCGTCGGCTGAGTTCCTCGTAAGTTGGAACGATACTCGACTTGATCCTGTGTGCGCGCGGCGATAAAGCGGCGATAGAGGTTGACCATCGCCTCGACCTGGCTGTTGCCGACGAAGAGGATCTGCCGTGACGCCGGCCGACCCCGATGCGGGGGCGACACGTGCGGCGGTACCGGGGCTGCCGGCGTTGCAACGGGCGGTTCTGGGCGCGGCTCTGCCTGTGGGTCTGCGGGCTGACCCGTGTGCAGCGCCCAGGCACGACGGCAAAGCGACAAGCAGGACGTCGTCGATCGGGCCGATGAACTGGTTCTGGCGCGAGAAGGTAAAATTGGCGACGTAACCAATCAGCAGTCCGGGCTTGACTGCTTCCACCAACCCCGCCGGATGCGCCGCGTCTTCGTATCGCAGATAGAACAGACTGCCGGACCCGTAGGCGCGTATTGCCGCATGCAGTCGATCCAGGTGCGCCGCGTCGAGGTCATGGACGAGGTCACGGAAGACGAACAGCTTCCGCCCCTCGGTCAGGTCGGCGAGCAATCTGGCACGCAGTGAGCGGAGGCGTTCGAGGATCGCGGGCGCCGCGTCGTTCGGGTTTTCGGACTCGACCTTCATCGGCGTCCGCGCTCGCCATCCAGTAGCGCGTGTCCCGCGTCCACCATTCCTTGCTGTCGTTGGGCCGGAATATGATGGTTGTCTCAGGCTCGCCAACGCCCTCGAAGCGCTGCTCCAACGCCTGGATCAGCAGCTTTGCAGAAAGGTCGGCCAAGCTGAGGAGACCCGGCGTCTCCACGCCGAAGCGTGCCTGGAAACCCCCGAACTCCGCACCGCGGCCGGCGCCGCCAAGGCTTTCGAAGTGGCGGACCAGATCGCGATCGCCCAGGGGGGCGCGCAAGGGGGCGTCCAGCGGGGCGTCCAGGTGTTGGTCCGGGTGGTCCGGTTGCTTGTCGGTCAGGTCCGGCGGATCAGCCATCGTGTCGCATGCCCAGTCTGTGCGGAGTGCCCAGCGGATACACGCCAGCCGGCCCTTGGTTCAAGGTTATAGCGTCTGCGCTCAGGCCTCGATGCCCTGGTGATTGCCGCCAAGGTCCATGAAGCCGAGGCAATGCAAACAGGTCCACCACCACCCGTTCTTCGCGGTCGGCGGGGCGGGTCCGGTCGGATCGTCGCAAGGCGATTGTCCGGTCCGGGCGGTCTTTGACAACGCTCCGGCCGAGGCCGAAAATCTGCGCAAACAGCAAAGGGAACGTCATGTCCGCTTCATCGGCCATCGGCAAGCTCGGCTTCATCGGCCTCGGCGTGATGGGCGAGCCGATGTGCGGCCATCTCGCCCGCCGCTCCGGCCAGCCGGTCCTGGCGCCACGACCTGCGCCCCGAACCGCTGGAGCGGCTGGCGGCGGACGGCGTGAAGCCCGCCACGTTGCCGAGATCGCCGCGACCTGCGACCTGATCCTGCTGTCGCTGCCGGACGGCAAGGCGGTCGCCGCCGTGGTCGCCACGCTGGAACCGCATCTGCGCGCCGGCCAGTGCGTGGTCGATACCAGCACCTCCTCGGTCGCGCTGACCCGCGAGATCGGCGCCCGGCTGACGGCGAAGGGCATCCTTTACGCCGATGCGCCGGTCGCCCGCACGCGCGAGGCCGCGGCGCGCGGCGAGCTCTCCATCATGGTCGGCGCCACGGACGAGACCTTCGCCCATGATCCGCCCGATCCTGGAGACGATGGGCACCGACGTCACCCATTGCGGCCCGATCGGCTGCGGCCAGGTGGTGAAGATCCTCAACAACATGCTGGTGTTCCAGCACACCGCCGCGCTGGCCGAGGCGATCGCGATCGGCCGGCGCAACGGCGTGCCGCCCGAGGTGCTGCTGCCGACCATGGCCAAGGGCTCCGGCGACAGCTTCGTGCTGCGCAACCACGGCATGAAGTCGATGCTGCCGCGGCGAGTTCCCGGAGCGCGCCTTCTCGACCCGCTATGCGATCAAGGACCTGTCCTACGCGCTGGAGATGGCCGACGCCGACCGGCCTCGACGTGCCAGCCGCCGAACTGACCATGCAGCGGCTGAAGCAGACCGAGGCGGCGGGCTATCGGCGACGCAATACCATCCCGTCGTGCTGAACGTGATCGATCCGCTATGACCGCATTTCCCGACGCCGCCGCGTGGCGCGCCGCCTGCGCCGACGATGCGGTCGCTGGCGGCCTGGGCCGGCCCCTGGTCGGTCTGCTTCGCGATCGACAGCCGGCGATGACGCGCCGGACGTTCGCCTTCGTCGACGGGCGCGTGTCAGCCGGGCGACGGCGACCCGCCGTTCACCCTGGCCGCGCCCGCCGCGGTCTGGGCGAAGTTCCTGCAGCCGATCCCACCGCGCCACCATCACGGCATCTTCGCCATGCATGTACCGCGTGCCGGAGTTCGCGATCGACGGCGAACAGCTGGCGTTCATGCAGCACGCCCACCTCGTCCGCCGGGTGCTGGAGATCGGCAAGTGGCTGGCGCTGGGCACACGCCGCACCGGCGCCGGTCACGCTGGCGCCGCGCGGCGGGCCGCGGGCGGTGCCCGCGGTCACCGGCGGCTACGTGCCGGTGACCGTCGCGCGGCACGACCTATCAGATCTATTACGAAACCGCCGGCACCGGCCGCGACGTGCTGTGCATGCACACCGCCGGCGCCGACGGCCGGCAGTTCCACGGCCTGATGGCCGATCCGCGCATCACCGAAGGCCATCGCCTGGTCGCCTTCGACCTGCCCTGGCACGGCAAGTCGCCGCCGCCCGAGGGCGCCGATCCCCGGCTCCTGGCGGCTGAACACCGATCTTTACGTCGATCTGATCATGGGCTTCATCGCCGCCGCCGGCCTGCGACGAGCCGATCGCGCTCGGCGCGTCGATGTCGGGCGAGATCTGTCTGGAACTGGCCTATCGCCATCCGGAGGCGTTCTCCGGCATCGTCGCCTGCGAGGCCTGCGAGCAGATCGACCGCCGGCAGACCCACTGGGCGGCGCATCCGCAGGTCAACCAGGCGCTGTTCGTGCCGGAATGGATCCGCAGCCTGTCGCGCCGCAGAGCCCGGCGGAGTGGCAGGAGCAGATCACCTGGCACTACGGCCAGGGCGGCCCGTGCGGTGTTCTTCGGCGACATCGCGTTCTACTCCGGCGACTGGGATGCGCGCGAGCGCGTCGGGCGCATCGATACCAACCGCTGCCGGCTGTTCATGCTGACCGGCGAATACGACTACTCCTGCACGGTGGAGATGTCGGAGGCGACGGCGGCGAAGATCCCCGGCGTGCGGTTCCAGGCCGATGCCGGGGATCGGGCATTTCCCGTTCGCCGAGAACCCGCGCTGTTCGCGGAGTACCTGTTGCCGATCCTGGCGGAGTTGCCGGAATAGGGTTGCTGCAACACCCGGCGCTGTCGGCCGGCGGGTGCCGTTGTTTGCATCAGGCGGGTGGGATCGGGCGATGCGTTAGAGCAGTTTCGGGCTGATTGGAATCGCCATTCCCCGTCATGGCCCGGCTTGACCGGAGGCCATGACGACCAAGTTTCCAGTCCTGCTGATTGCCGGGGCCTATGCGGAAGCGGATGCGAGGATCGCCTCGACCGTCTCCTGCACTGCGAGTGCCTCCGCAAGCGTTGCGAGCGGATGCGGCTCGCCGCGCGTCATCGCCGCGACGGCCGCAAGCTGGCGACGCAGCACGAGCGGGCGTATCCGCTCATGCGGCACCGTGTCGCCAGCCGGCTGCCAGGTCCCGTCCGGCGCGAGCCGCTCGGCGGTCGACCAGTCCCGCAGCCGGATCGCCCCGGCGCTCCCGTGCAGCGTCCAGGTGTTGTGGTCGTCCTTGGCCGTGGTGCCGACAGCGCCGGTCAGCGTGATCGGCAGAGTGCCGGAGGAGAGGCGTGCGCGGATCGCGCGCTCGCTGCGGCCATGCTCCGGGAAAATGGCGAAGCGGTCATGCAGGGTGAAGGCGCCGGCGAGCCGCAGGGTCAGGAACAGGAAATGCGAGACCACTTCGCGCGTGAAACCGCCTTGCACGGGCTTATCGAGCCAGGAGGCGGCGTCGCGCTGCCACCCGCGCGGCCAATCGGCAAAGGCGACCTCGATGTCGAGTGTGCGCGGCGTGCCGACTGCACCCTCGGCGATCCAGGCGCGCAACTGGTCCACCGCGAAGGAGGAGGCCATGGGAAAATTGACCGCGGCGCGCGCGTCTGCCGCGGCGGCGACGAAGCGCTGCGCCTGCGCCACGTCGACCGCGAGAGGCTTCTCGCAGAAGATCGCCTTCCCCGCCGCCAGCGCGCGCTCAGCGTGCTCCAGATGGGTTGCGGGCGGTGAGGCGATGTAGAGGCAGTCGCAGCCCGCCAGAACCAGCTCCGCGCTTGCTGCAAGCGGCACCGAGGGCAGCGTAGAGCCGATACGGGAGAGCGCGGCCGCCGAGGGGTCCCAGATCCCGCTGACTTCTACACTCTCAGACGCATGCTCGAGCGCGGCCCGCAGCATGCGCTCGCCCATAATCCCTGCGCCCAGAATTCCCAACCTGATCGGTGCCATGAAGCTCTCCCGCAAAACGGCCCGCTACTTGCCCCAGGGAAAGGCGGGGCGCTAGCCCCGGGATCAATCGAGGATTTATCCCTATGCACTCGTACCCGTCACAGAGGTTTTGACTGGTTGCCAAAGCCGACCGACTTCCTGGCTTCCCGACCACTCACCGCCAGGCTTCGGAGAAAGCTCAGCCCCTTTCGGAAAGACTGCTTTGGGTGGTGGACAGCGGACCTACAGGATCTGTCGCCTTGAGGTCCGCTTCGCGCCCTGGGTGGTCGCTCGCTCGATCATCGCCACTGCTCCGAAGCGGACATCCGGCCCCAGCTTGTTATCGGCGGGGATGGGCGGATTCCGGACCCCCTGGTTTCCATCCGCGCGTGTTTGGCACAGCCCCCCGACGGGCGCAGAAACACTCTAAGTTAATTCATCGTGGATGACGGCGGGTCATGACCAGTTCAGAGAGCATCGGCCAGTACATCTGCATCACCGCGAAAATGTAGGCCGTGCTGATACCAAACAGCAGCATGCCGTCCGCCGCCTCCAGCGCGCCCATCATCCGCCAGTGCTGTTGCAGCATCAGCCCCGAAGCGCCTCGCGTTGTCATCGAGTCGACGGAATAGAGGATCGCATCTTTAGGCGAGTCCAGCGCACCAAGCCATATATACGCCGCCGCCCAGATCGCGGCCTCTATCCCGTGTAGCACCGCCAGCAGCAGTCCGACCGCTCCGACCATGCCAATCACTATCGGGATCACGTGCCGTAAATGAAGCTTCCGGGTCTCCAGCCACGCCCTGATCCTGAACCCCACGAGGGCCATCATCACGACCCCCATCGCGTGGATTGACGATGGTCAGTGCGATGAGCGACAGACCCCAAGTCCAGTTGACATTTTCCAACAGATATATCCTGTAAAAGCGATGTGTTCCTCGGTTATCCGACAAAAGGGCTGTTCACGCAGTCGGAGATTTGCTTGGCAACTGATAGTCCCGAGGCCCCATTTTAGTGTTCGTTCTGGCCATTCTGCTTCGCGCGCCCCTCCGGCATTTCTGGACCAGCTCCCAATTTCCCTAAACCGGACGTTTTTCAGTGGCCGCAGGAAATGTCCACGTTTTACTGATAAGGTTGGAGAGCCGCCTGATGCTGCATCGCCTGCGAACTGGAAGCAGCGGAGGGGCCTCGCGACCATAGGCCACAAGCGGCGCTTTTCATCCAATTAGCGCCACAGAACTACCGATAATGTGAACAATAATCGACCGCCGCAGGAAATCGTCTCGGTATGATGGAGGCCGCGCTGCCAGTCTCCTCGACGTACTCAATTAATCGTCTAGTTCCAAGGAAAGGAGTTCGACCGTGTTCGCGCCGGGCACGACATGGATAACTGATTTCACTTGCCCGCCCTGGCCCGAGCGAGTCATTGCGGCAAGCACAGACTGCTTGGAAGCAGAGTAGGATGAGACCTGGACATCTGACCATTACAGCTGTTCAAGTGGCCGCCTTCGGTCTCGGCGGTTGCAGTACGTCCCCGGCGCAGAATTTGTTTGGCTCTTTTTTCCCAGCGTGGATGCTATGCGCTGCGGCCGGGGTCGCTGGCACGGTTATTCTTCACCAGGTCTTGTCCGCACTCAGTATAAGCCGGTACCTGATTGCGCCGCCGCTGACTTATCTGTGTATGGCCATGGCCAGCACTCTGCTCGTCTGGCTGCTCTGGTTTGGCCACTGATCGAGATGAGACCCGCTTCCATCCGGAAGGGTCTGGGCGTCCTGGTCAGTCTGGCCGCGCTTGCGGCGGTGATTTTACTGACCACGCTGACCATACAGCGCATGGATCTCCGACCGCGCACGGACGATGCCTATCTGCAGGCCGATCTTGTCCACATGGCGCCGGATGTGAGCGGCCGCATTGTCGAACTGCCTGTGCGGGATAACCAGACGGTCCGCCGGGGCGACGTGCTGTTCCGCATAGACCCTGTTCCGTTCCGGCTGCGTGTGGAGCAGGCGACGGCAACGGCGCGGAGCCTTGAGGCAAAGCTCGCGGTGACGGCGGACCAGGTCGCCGCCCAGACCAGCAGCGCGGATACGGCAAACCGCGGCATCGCTGCCGCGGAGGCGCAGTTGAACCTCGCTTCCTCCACGCTCACGCGGATGGAACCGCTGTTGCCCCGAGGCTATGTGACCGCGGAGCAGGTGGACCAGGCGCGAACGGCGAAGCGGACGGCGGAGATAACGCTGCAACAGGCCCGACTGCAGGCGCAGGGCGCGCGGCAGGCGGTCAGCAGCATCAAGCCGGTGGCGGAGGAGCTTGAAGCCGCCAGGGCGACGCTGGCGATGGCCGAGCGGGACTTGCGGCTGACCGTCGTGCTCTCCCCTTGCGACGGGCGGATCACGGCGCTGGACATCGCCACCGGGGAGTACGCTGTCACCGGCAAGCCGCTGTTCACCATCATCGACACCGAGCACTGGTATGCCGTCGGGAACTTCCGCGAAACCGACCTTGCGGGGATCAACCCGGGGCAGAGGGCCTTGGTTTATGTGATGCAGGCGCCGGGAACGCCGGTGAAGGGCGTCGTGGACAGCCTGGGAGCCGGCGTCGCGCCGGAGGAGGGGGCGACTTTCCTGGGCTTGCCGCATGTGCCGCGCAGCCTGAACTGGGTCCGGATCGCCCAGCGCTTCCCCGTCCGCATAGCGCTCCACGACCCTCCGGTGCCGCTGATGCGGATCGGCGCGTCGGTGGTGATCGTGATCGAGCGATGAGCGCCGCACCAGCCATCGATGAGGGCAACCCGTACGGCTTGGCGCGGCTCTGGCAGCTCGTCGTCACCGCGACACCCGGCCGGCTGGAGAACACGGTGCGGGTCGTCGTGCTGGTGATGGTGGTGGTGGCGATCGGGGAGACGTTCCGCGTCCCGGAGATCGCCGTTTCGGCATACATTGTGCTGTTCATTTCGCGCCCCGAGGCGGCGTCCACCGTGATGACAGCGGTGATTGCCGGCGTTGCCGTCATCCTGGCGATCTTCGCAGCGGTTGCCGCGTTCATCTTCACCCTGTCGGAGCCGGCGCTTCGCGTGCCGGTGATCGCGGGCATGACGTTCGTCGCTTTGTTCCTGGCGCGCACAACGGGTAAGCTTTCGCCGGTTTTTTTCGTGGCAGGGTTCATCGTCGCGTACGGGCTGACGCTGGGAGATGAGGTGCTCGGCTTGGCACTCCAGCCGGCCGGGGCGAGCAATACGGAGCAATTCAACCTGCCGATGCTGGCGTACATGTCGCCGGAGGAGGCGTTGCTGCGGTTCCTGCTCTGGCTGGCTCTGGCAGTCACGATTCCCGTGGCGGCGGTGATCGTGGCAAATCTGCTGACCGGCCGGGACCCCGGTCTATTGCTGCGCGGGGCGTTGGCAGAACGGCTGCGCGCAGCCGCGCGGTTTTGCGAGGGTCAGCCCGGAGCGGAACGTCAGCTTACGGCCTTGGCGCTTGAGGACACAGGCGGATTACTGAAGCTGCGCCACCTGTCCGGATTGTTTCACAGAACCTCCCAACCGGCACCGGTGGCAGAAATCCAGCAGCTACTGTTGTTGCTGGTCGCCGTGAAACGCATCGGCGGAGACGCCGTGAAACACCCGGCGGAACTCGGAATGGCGAGGCCGCCTGATCCCGCTTGCGCAATTCTGCAACGATGCTGCGCAGGCGCTCGCGGATGGCGCGATGGCCTTGCCGCCGGCGCCGAAGGTTGATTTGGCCGGCGCTGCTCAGCCACTCGGCGACGAAATCAGCCGTGTGTTGCAAGCGATGTCTAACCCGCCCGGACCCGGACATCCGGCTGCGCGGGAGCCACGGCGGCTTCTGGCGCCGGATGCCTTCAGCAATCCTGACCACACCCGCTTCGCGCTGAAGGTCACGCTGGCGGTGATGCTCTGTTACTTCATGCAGGACATGCTGAACTGGCCGGGCATACACACCTGCGTCATCACCTGTTTCTTTGTTGCCCTCGGCACAGTAGGCGAGACCATGCAGAAGGCGACGCTGCGGTTGTCCGGCTGTCTTCTGGGCGCCGCGCTGGGGATAGGGAGCATCCTGCTGTTGATGCCCGTCATGACCGATCTGGGTGGACTGCTTTTGCTGGTTGCGCCCGTAACCTTCCTGGCTGCCTGGATTGGTTACGGCAGCGAACGCATTTCCTACGCCGGCTGGCAGGTCGGGTTGGCGTTCTACCTCAGCACCTTCCAAGGCTTCGGCCCGACGCTGGATATGGAAACGGCGCGCGACCGGGTTGTCGGGATCCTCCTCGGCAATATCGTTATCTTCCTTGTTTTCACGACGATCTGGCCCGTCAGCACCGCGCACGTCGCCCGCGGGAACCTGGTCAAGGCCATCGAACACCTGGCAGCGCTGTTTCGGACATCTGAAGCAGAGGCCACGCATCGCGCAGGCTTCGTTCAGGCGATGGAACAGGCGCGGGCGGTGATGACGAACGAGCCGTTCGAGACCCATGCAGAGCTGATGTCGGACGGTCGTCGTCCGATCGACGCGGGGGGCCTGGCACAGGTCCAGGCACTGATCGTCCCGGTCTCGGCAATTCTCGATCTACGGCAGCGTCCCGAGTCGGCTGACGTCGCGACCTATCATGCGGACCTGGCCGCCTGGTTCGACCGTGCCGCCGCCTGGATCCGCGACGGCACCGGCGCGTCCGACCTCACGGATCGCCTGCCCCGGCCCCTGGCGTCGAACGAACCATTGGGCACCTGGCATCGCCTGCTATATCAGGACATCCACGTCATCCTCGCGCAGGTCGGTCCGCTGGCGCGCGGCGCAGTGCCGGACAGGCTGAGCCTTGCGACGGGCTGAGCCTCTTACCGCCGTTCTGGCCGCCGGCCTGTTGGTTACGGGCTGCAACGATACGCGCAATCTTGCGCCGCCAACGCCGGACGCGCCCTGGACAGTAACGGCCTCGGCCGCCCCGACCTCTGCCGAGATCGCGCCCGTGTCCGCGGCCACGCCTGACCAGATCAGTCCGGGCCGCCGCTACACCCTGGCCGAACTGATCGACATTGCGGAGCGCCGCAACCACGCGACGCGCATCGCCTGGGAGCAGGCGCGGCAGGCAGCGATCAAAGTCGGGATCGAACAAGCGGCGTATCTGCCGGCGCTGACCGCCAGCGTCATCGGCGGCTATCAGCATGTCACTGGCCCCTTTCCGAGCAACCTTGTTCCACGCGGATTTATCACGGCGAACATCCAGGAGTTTCTCCCGACGCTCGCCGTCAGCTATCTGCTGCTCGACTTCGGCGGCCGGGAAGCAGCCGTAAATGCGGCACGCCAGCTTTCTGTTGCTGCCAATGTCACGTTCAATTGGGCGCATCAGAAGCTGATCTTCGACGTGGCGCGGGCGTATTTCTCGCTGAGTGGAGCAAATGCAGTGCTGACTGCGGCGGAGCAGGCGCTGAAGGATGCCCAGCAGTTGCAGAACTCGGCGGAGGCGCTGCGGTCGCGGGGTCTGGCGACGGTTGTCACCGTTGAGCTGGCGCGGCGCGATACAGCGCAGCGACGGTATGACGTGGCGCAGGCGCGCTCGGCGCAGCACGATGCCGCCTATGGGCTGCTGACTGCGATGGACCTGCCGCCGACAACACACCTGCAGATCGAGGACACGTCTGCTCGGCCGCTGCCACAGCCGGCGGACGGCACGCTCCAGCGTCTGCTGGACGAAGCGTTACGCCAACGCCCAGACCTGATCGCGGCGGTGGCGAAATTGCGCGCAACCGATGAAGGGATTGCTCTTGCGCGTTCGGCCTTCCTGCCGAAGCTTTCCGTCAGCGGGAACATCCAGGAGAATATCGGCCAAATCAGCGTCGACAACACGCCGTATGTGGGTGTCAAGCAGCCCCAGTGGGGCTTCTTCCTGCACTTCGACTGGCCACTTTACCAAGGCGGACTGCTGCAGAACCAGATGCGGGCCGCCGAGTTGCGGCGCGCCGCCGCGGCGGACGCCGTACAGGAAGCGCGTGGGCAGGCCTTGCGGGAAGTTGCGCTCGCCTATGATCAGCTCGATACGGGGCTGCAGCAATACGACGCCGCCCGAGCCTTGCTGAACGCGGCGACGACGGCGTTCTCGGCGGCCGAGAGAATTCGTACACGCAAGGCGTTGGAACATTCACCGACGCCGCCACGGCCGAGGCAGGGCTGGCGGGGGCACGGGCGACTGTGGCGCAGGCCCACACACAGTCGCTGGTCAGTGCCGCCGGGTTGGCGTTTGCCACGGGCGCGTTGAACGCGGACACGGCGGCTGTGCTGCCTGCGGTCGGTAGATGAAAGCGGCGAAGCGGGGCCGCCCGTCTGGACCGCGTCGTGCGGCTCATATCTCCATACCCGCCAGAACAATGCCATGACGCTCAGCCGCTGGCAGTCGGAGTGGCTTCAGCGCTCGCGGCCTGGGCACCCGCCAGGGCTTGCCGCAACGCGTCTTCCTTGGTGTGGTCGAATGAGGTCCGCAGCACCGTGCCACCGACGCCCTTCAGGCCCTCGAGCACCTTGTCGGCGGTCACCTTTCGGATCAACACGAACAGCGCCGCGTTGCCGGACTGCAAGGTCTGGCCGATCTCCTTCATGAACCGATCATTGATTCCGAGCTCGGTCATCGCTCCGCGGCTGGCCCCGGTGACGGCGCCGAGCGCGGCTCCCGTGACCGGCATCAGGAACAGTGACCCGATCAGCATCCCCCAGAAAGTGCCGGACATTGCTCCGGCCGCGGTGGGATGGAAGAGCTGGTTTAGCTTGACCGTGCCGTTGGGCTGCTTCAAGGCAATGACAGCATCGCCTAATTCGATCAGGTAGTCGTTCTGCATGTCGAGCAGCTTCTGACGGACTTCTTCCGCCTTCGCCTCGGACGGGAATGCGATAACGACCAGGTCGGACATTTGTGTATCCTCCGTGTTGAACGGCGAGATTCATTGTTGGTATGAAAGGTAGGTTGGCGTCGCAGCGACTTAACTGGTGACGCCGCCGCAGGCAGTCTTCCCTCTCTAGCTCGAAGGCGAGGGTCCGGGTCAGTATAGCGCCAAACCATGCTTGCCGCAGCACCTCTCCTCTCCGGCCGTTCGTCACTGGGCCTTCCCGTTGTCCTTCGGTGCGCCAAGCTGTTTTGGCAAATAGCCCGTCTCAACCTGCGTTCGACGTATCAAGTAGAAATTTTGAGCACGCTCTTTCGCTGTCAGTTAGACAACTTTCGGTCGCGCCGTTGATGCCAGAGATGGTTAGCAGCGACCTCGGTAAGAGAGATATGCATTTGTAGCCAAGACGCCTGTAATGATATGGCCCGGGGGCGATGGAAGCCTCGACTGGTGCCATAATTGCGGTTCCGTCAGCGCTCGCGCCCGGTCATTGTCCCGATGCGGATCAGCAGGTCGCGCTCCTTGAACGAGCGGCAAGCCTTCCGCCAGATGAGTTTGCATCGCGACGCCGTACTTCAGCATCTCGCCATGGAGCAGGGCGATGACTTCGGGGACCTTCGCGTTGATCTCCAGAACATCCTTGCGTGGAGGCGATTTCGCGATGAGGCCACGTAACCGGCCGATGACGCCACCGGCGCGGCCCCGTCCTGGCGATGCGCACGACGGGTCAGCTTACAGCCAAGTTGGGTCGTGAGCGGCCAAGCATGGAAGCGATTTGACGTCCGCTTTCCCATGCTCCTGACCGCCAGAAGCGGACCGGCAGCTATCGGCCAGCACCTGCCATTCGGCCGCGCAGCCTGGACGTCCGAACAGGGTCGAGAGTGACTGCCTCCCGCCGGACCTCACACACCTGCTGATAGACTGGCCGTGACCAGGCCCCTCACAACCTGTCAAAGCCTCTGTGACGGGGTACTCATCAAAGCCAAAACCGGCAAAGCTCGGACCGGGCAACGCGAGATTGCCGAGAGCAGTCCGGCGCCGAGACGGCACGGCTCTACAACGTCAGTCAGCCGACGATGTCGCACATCGTCGCGCAGCGCCGGACTGAAGGATGGGCCTGGACGTCCCGTCCAGAGGATAGATCCGCGCCCGTGACAGATCGAGATCGCAGGTCTCGCCGACGGCCGGGGTCCAGGCATCCAACTGACGCAGCACGTCCACCTCCTGTTCGATCAGCCGCAGGTGCACGCGCGTCAGCGGCCCCGTCACGTGCACGCTCGCCACCTGCGCTGGACCGGGGCCTGGCAACAGACCGATCTCATGCGGCCGGATCAACGCGAAGCCTGAACCAGGCGAAACCGCCGTTGGAATTGATACCGACGGAAGGGACTCGATCCTCGCCTGTCCGCCCTGGACCGTGCAAGCCAGTCGCACCGACTCGCCCAGGAATTCGTGCACGAACGGGGTCGCCGGATCCGCATAGAGGCGCTTCGGCGTGTCGACCTGGTCGATCCGTCCCGCATTCAACACAGCGACGCGGTCGGCCATTTCCATCGCCTCCGCCTGATCGTGCGTGACGAACACGCTGGTCAGTCCCATTCGCACATGCAGCTCGCGCAGCCACACGCGCAAATTCTTGCGCACCTGCGCGTCCAGTGCGCCGAACGGTTCGTCGAGCAGCAGAAGACCCGGCTCGATCGCCAAGGCTCGCGCCAGGGCCACGCGCTGGCGTTGACCGCCGGAGAGCTGCGCCGGAGACCGGCCACCGAGATCGCCGATACCGAGCAGGTCCAGCAGCTCGTGAACCCGCGTGCGGATCTCCCGCGCGGAGGGGCGGTGTTTGCGGGGGCGGATCTCGAGACCAAAGGCGACGTTACGCGACACCGTCATATGTCGGAACAACGCATAGTGCTGGAACACGAAGCCGACGCCGCGTTCGCGTGCGGGCACCGCGTCCATCTTCTGCCCGTCGAACAGGATGCTGCCCGCTTCGGCGAAATCCAGTCCGGCCAGCACGCGCAGCAGCGTGGTCTTGCCAGAGCCCGAGGGGCCGAGGAGCGCCAAGAACTCCCCGTCGGCAATCATCAGGCTGACGCCGTCGAGCGCCGCACGTTCGGCCGAGAAGCTCTTGCGGATGTCACGCAGCTCGACTTTCACAGCAGGCCTCCATTACGGCGGCCGATGCGCCATTCCAGCGCAGCCTTGGCGACCAGGGTCAGCAGCGCCAGCAGCGACAGCAGCGCGGCGATGGTGAAGGCGCCGATCCAGTCGTAGTCGTTGAACAGCGCCTCGATCTGCAACGGCATGGTCATGGTCTGGCCGCGGATGTGGCCGGAAACCACGGCGACGGCACCGAACTCCCCCATCGCGCGGGCATTGCACAGCAGCACGCCGTAAAGCAGCCCCCATCTTATATTCGGGAGCGTCACGCGCCAGAAGGTCTGCCAGCCGGATGCACCAAGCGTGATCGCCGCTTCCTCCTCGGCCGCGCCCTGGCTCTGCATCAACGGGATCAGCGTGCGGGCCACAAAGGGAAAGGTGACGAATACCGTCGCCAGCACCAGTCCCGGCAAAGCGAAGACGATGCGTATGCCGGCCTGGTCCAGGAAGGGACCCAGCCAGCCGTTGGCGCCGAACAGCAGCACCCAGACCAGGCCGGAAATCACGGGTGAAACCGAGAAAGGCAGTTCGATCAGCGTGATCAGCAGATTGCGCCCAGGAAAGTGGAACCGGCCGATACTCCATGCGGCAGCCACGCCGCACACGGTGTTCAACGGCACGCTGATCGCGGCGACCAGCAGTGACAGCAGGATGGCGGCAATCGCATCGGGCTCTGCCAAGGAGGCGAGCATCGTCGGGAGGCCACGGCGCAACGCCTCGGCGAACACGACGACCAGTGGCAGCAGCAGCAACACGGCCAGCAGCGCGACGGTGACGGCGATCCACACGGCCTGGGTGATGCGACGCTCGTTGGTGGTGGACAGCGGCATCTTTGCGGTCTGGCCCATGCTCATGCCGGACGCCCCCCGATCCGGGCCTCCAACCCATTCAGCAACAGCAGGATGACAAAGGAGATCAGCAACATGACCAAAGCCAGCGCAGCCGCCCCGGCATAGTCGAGCTGCTCCAGGCGGATGACGATCAGCAACGGCGCGATCTCGCTGACCATGGGCATATTGCCGGCGATGAAGATCACCGACCCGTATTCGCCGACGCCACGTGCGAGCGCCGCGGCAAAGCCCGCGAGCAGGGCGGGCAGCAGCGCGGGCAGCACGACACGGCGCAACGTCTGGGCCCGCGATGCGCCCAGCGTGGCGGCTGCTTCCTCGGCGTCCAATGGAAGGTCCATCACCACCGGCTCCAGCGTGCGCACGACAAAGGGCAAGCCGACAAAGACCATCGCCAACAGCACCCCCAGCGGCGTGTAGGCCACCTTGATGCCGAGCGGGGCCAGCAACGCGCCGATCCAACCGTTCCGGGCGAACAAGGCGGTCAGCGCGATCCCGGCGACAGCGGTGGGCAGCGCCAGCGGCATGTCGATCATCGCGTCCACCAGGTTACGGCCGGGGAAGCGGTAGCGGACCATCACCCACGCGACCATCAGGCCCAGCGGCACGTTCACCGCCGCTGCGAGCGAGGCCGCGCCGAAGCTGAGGCGCAAGGCCGCCAGCACGCGCGGTTCGCTGATGGAGTGCCACACACCGGTCAAACCGAGCTCCCAGGGCCGCAGCGCCAACGAGGCCAGCGGGATCAGCACGATCAGCGACAGCCAGGTCAGCGTAACGCCAAGCGTCGGGGCCAACCCCGGCAGGGCCGAACGCCGCGCTGGCATCGTCATCGACCCGGCGTGAAAATGCGATCGAACATCGCGCCGTCGGCGAAGTATTTCGCCTGTGCCGCGTCCCAGCCGCCGAAATCCGCGATCGTCACCATCGTCAGCGGCGGGTAGCGTTCGGCATATTCCGCGGCGACCGTGGGGTCACGCGGTCGGTAGTAATTCTTGCCGATGATCCGCTGCGCCTGGTTCGTGTAGAGGAACTCCAGAAAAGCCTGTGCCGGTTCGCGCGTGCCTTTCTTGTCCACGACCCTGTCGACGACAGCGACGGGCGGTTCTGCGAGGATGCTCAGCGACGGATAGACGATTTCATACACAGTCGCCGGCGAACTCGGTGCGCGCCAGCCAGGCCTCATTCTCCCACGCCAGCAGCACATCGCCGAGCTCGCGCTGCGCGAAACTGTTGGTGGCGCCGCGGGCGCCGGTGTCCAGCACCGGCACATGCTGGAAAAGCTGCCGCATGTATGTTTCAGCCGAGGTCGGTGTCGCCCCCTGCTGCCGATCCGCCCAGGCGAGCGCGGCGAGGAAGTTCCAACGCGCGCCGCCGGACGTCTTGGGATTCGGCGTGATCACGGTGACGTTCGGCCTGATCAGGTCCGGCCAGTCCTTGATCTGCTTCGGATTGCCCTTGCGCACCAGGAACACGATGGTGCTGGTGTAAGGCGAGGAATTGTCCGGCAGACGCTGTTGCCAGCCCGTCGCCAGCAGCCCGCGCTTCGCCAGTGCGTCGATGTCAGCGGCCAGCGCCAGCGTGACGACATCGGCCTGCAAACCTTCCAGTGCCGCCCTCGCTTGCGCGCCCGAACCGCCGTGGGATTGATTGATGGTGAGACGATCGCCGGTTTTCGCCTGCCAGAAAGCGATGAAGGCGGGATTGATCTCGCGGTACAGCTCCCGGGTCGGGTCGTAGGAGGCATTGAGCAGCGTCGTCTCCTTTGCGGCGGCGGACCCTGCAAACCCGAGCATCCCAAGCAGTGCACCCAATCCCGAGCGGCGGGTCATTGATGGCATGGTGAACCTCCATGTTGGGTCAGTTGGGCGGGCTATCGGTGCGCAGCTTGTCGTCATACCAGCGGCCCGACGTGATGATCGTTTTCGGGTTCTATCGTCGTGGTCGGCGAAGGCCGACCATCCACGCCTTGCGGTGCCGGTTGAGCCAAATCCGTGGATGGTCGGCCTTCGCCGACCACGACGGGGAAGGGGCAGCGCGTAAGGCCACTGGCATCAGATCGCGCGGAGATTTCCGTCGCCGATATCATTCCCGTCGTGGATGGCCCATTGGCCTTGACGCTCTGTGCGAGCCGAACCCGGTATCGCCCCTGCACGGATCGCGTCGATATTCGGAAATGCCGTTTGCAATCCCTGATGCTGAAGGCGCGAGATGCCGTGGCTGGCGTGCTGGAGAACTGCTCGATCGCGGATCTTATCATGGCGCTCCCGCGAGAGAGTGCCCCGAAATCCGAGAAAGGTGGGGTGACTTCTGCGAGAGTCGGCGCCGAGGGGGGCAGCGGGGAGGGGGGCTCTGACTGACCACGCGCCCGATCTGTGTAAACGGCTGACTGCCTCTGGCGTCACCCGCCCTGTTCTCGATAGGCTGGCAACCGGCCTGCCGGTGTGCGCAGCCGAGGCAACCAGAATGGAGGAGGCAATCCTATGACCACGACGCTTATTCGGAACGCCGGGATGGTCATCGGCTGGGACGGTGAGGCACACACCTATATGCCGGACGCCGACCTCGCCTTCACCGGCGGAACGATCGGCTTCGTCGGCCGCGACTATGACGGCCCCGCCGATATCGTCATCGACGGCAAGGGCCTGATGGTCATGCCGGGGTTGGTGAACATCCATTCCCACCCATCCAGCGAGCCGCTGAACAAGGGCCTGATCGATGAGATCGGCAGTCCGGGCTTCTATAATTCCTCGCTCTACGAATACCTGCCGATCTTCCGAGCGGACGCAGAGGCGGTGCCGCACTGTGTCCGGGTGGCGCTGTCGGAACTGCTGTTGTCCGGCGTCACCACGCTCGCCGACCTGTCGATGGCGCATCCCGGCTGGCTCGATCTGCTGGCCGAGGCCGGCATGCGTGTCTGCATCGCGCCGATGTTCCGATCCGCGCGGTGGTTTACGAAGAACGGCCATATGGTCGAGTACGAATGGAACGAAGCCGGCCGGCGAAAAGGCGATGGCCGAGGCGCTGTCGCTGATCGAACGGGCCGAACAGCATCCCTCCGGCCGCCTGTTCGGCATGGTGGTGCCCGCGCAGATCGATACGTGTTCCGAATCCCTGCTGCGCGACAGTTTCGCCGAGGCAAAATCCCGTGGTCTGTCCTGGCAGATTCATGCCGCGCAATCGGTCAGCGAGTTCCACGAGATCACCCGCCGGCACGGCTATACCCCGATCGGCTGGCTGGATCACCTCGGGTTGCTGTCGGAGCGGTCGATCATCGGCCACGGCATTTTCCTCGACGACCATCCGACGACGCCGTGGCATACGAAGGATGACCTGGCACGCCTTGCGGCGACCGGCACGACCGTCGCGCATTGTCCCACCGTGTTCGCGCGCCGCGGCATCACGCTGAAGGATTTCGGCCGCTACAAGCGGGCCGGTGTCAATATGGGTGTCGGGACAGACACCTATCCTCACAACATGTTGGACGAGCTGCGCCTGGTCTCCTACCTCGCGCGCACGCAGGCGGGTGATCCGCGTACCATGAACAGCACCGACCTGTTCAATGCCGCGACGATCGGTGGCGCACAGGCGCTGGGACGGGATGACATCGGGCGCCTTGCCGCTGGCTGCCGGGCGGACATCGTGCTGGTGGATCTGGCGCATCCGATGATGCGTCCGACGCATGATCCAGTGCGCAGCCTGATCTACGCTGCGGGCGATCGCGCGATCCGCACAGTGTTTGTCGATGGGCAGACGGTGGTGGACCAGGGCCAGGTGCTCACCATGGACTACCCGGCCGCGGCGGCGGCCCTGCATGAGGCGCAGGCGCGGATCAAGGACTCGGTGCCACGCCTGGATTGGGCACACCGTTCCGCCGACACGATCTCCAAGCTGACGTTCCGGCAGGTTTGAGGCTTTTGCGGAAGGCGATACTTGAAACAGGGGCCGGCGGGGCATCGCCTTCTCCTCGTCGTGGTCGGCGAAGGCCGACCATCCACGCCTTTCTTTCCACAAGCACCGCCAGTCGTGGATGGTCGGCCTTCGCCGACCACGACGAAATTGGGCGCTTTCCTCACTATTTTAACGCGCCTATGGGTCCGTCGCCGACCACGACGGAATCGGCCGCTTCCCCGCACGCCAGGTAGCCTGGAAACGCCTTACGTCCGGTCGGGCGGTAGCGTCATACACGGCATTCCGTGTCCGCTCAGCCTCGCACACGCATCCGTCGCCACATGCGCCGGCAATCCGGTCAGTCGCGCTCTGAAGGCCACCTGATTGCCAAGCGGTGCGGTCGGCGGCAGCTCGACATTCGCCATGCGCAGCAGATCGGGCAGCGTGGCCCGCGCGCGTTCGGCGGCGGACTGAGCGCCGGGGAGAGTCGGGTAGGCGCCGACCTGGATCGCCCAGCGTCCCGCCGGCATGGCAGCGGTCAAACCGCCCTCGCGGGCCGGTGGCAGGGGGGCGGTTTGCTGCAAGGAGCGATGGGGCACCGGTGCGCTCTCATACCGCGGCGTCCTGGCAGCGACCTGCGTGTATGGCTGGCTGGTATAGACGCAGTGCCGGTTGGGATCGAAAGCTGCATCGGGATCGCATGGCACCACCGGCTGCGGCTCCGGACGCGCAACGGGTGGTGGTGCCGCATACGCATACCGTGGCGGTGCCGGCGCCGGCGGTGGTGGCGGCCGGTAAAGGCTGGACGTCTCGGCCGGCGCCGGCGCCGACGCCCAAGCGGGCACCGACGGTGCCAGAGCGGTCTGTGTCCGTGGCGCCGCCTCGATCCGAGCCAGGGCGGTCTGCACCGAGGGGGCCAGTGGCGTGCCCAGTGGGGTGCACGGCGCGTCCGGATCATACGCAGCGTCCGGGTCGCAGCCGGCGGGCGTCGGCGCGCGTTGCACGGGGCGCGGCGTATCCCGGAAGTTGCCGGTCGAAGCCAGTTCCACCCCGCGGCCGCCATAGACCGATAGCGGTCCCGTCAGGGGCGTGCCCGGTCCCAGCCGAGGCGCGATCGAGGCCACGTAATTGACTGTCTCGGTCGGCAGCGGCGTGCCGTTGTTCAGATACCGGTCCACCCGATTAGGCCCGGCATTATAGGCGGCGAGGAAGCCGGGCGAGCCGAACCGGTCGTACATCTCCCGCAGATAGGCGGTGCCGGCGAGGATGTTGTCGTGCGGGTCGAACGGATCGTTGCCCAGGCTGTAGCGGTCGCGCAACTCGGCATAGGTATCCGGCAGCACCTGCATCAGCCCGATCGCGCCGGCCCAGGAGATCACATCCTCCTGCCCGCCGGATTCCTGGCGCATCACGCTCCGGATCCATTGCTCCGGCAGGCCGAAGCGGCCGGACGCCTCCTGGATATAGGGTCCCCAGGGGTCGCTGGATGGCCCTGGCGGGGGGTAGTAGCGTGATGGGCTGCGCGGCACGGCGGCATGCCGGGTGGAGCGCGACGATCCGCACGCCGCCAGCGCGCACAGCAGCGCGAGACAGAAGCACAGGCGAAGCCGGATGGCGAACGAATGCGGCACGCAGGGTGTCATGCAGGGGAGTCCAAGAAAAGCGCGCGGCCCAGCCTACCATATCCGATGAGGAAACCGGGAGAACTATCTGTACCTGCTCACGATTTCGCCAGGTTCATCTCTGTCGCGGTCCGGGTGGGACGCTGCGCCGCCTCCGCGTGACTGTTCCCCTGCTGAAAAAGATGGCCTGATCGAGCCGCATAAGGCCTAACCGGCGGTAAACAGATCCTCCTGTCCTGGCCGGCCTTGTGCCACGGCTGTCCGGTACGATATTTGCCAGTCTGGAGTCGTTTCGATTCCGCGAAAGCCTCACACGGAGCCGGCCCGCAAGCGGGCCTTGAACGGAGGATGCCGGAGGACACGGAGTCGTCGTTTCACGGCGGTTTTGGAACGCAAGCCGCCTTGTGGTGTGATTTGCGCTGAGCATTTCAGAGCGCTTCGCGCGTTACGAATCCGCACTGACAATACAGGCTGCCGAAGGCAGCAAACATGAGTCCTTCCGGCAACCAGCCAGCCGAACCCTGTCCCCGCGACGCTGCTGCAACGACTCCGTGCCCTTCGTATCCTCCGTCCAAGGCCCGCTGGCGGGCCGGCTCCGTGTTTTCTTTCACCCAAGCCGATCGCCGCACCGGCCCGTCCGCAAGAAGCGTACCGGACAGCCTTGGCCTTGTGCCGGCCAGGACATGGGGGTAGCCGGCCATGGAGGTAGCCACCTGCGGCACATTCAGTCTGACGAAACGGCGCTTAGTCGATCGCCGCATGCACGAGGTTCGCCACCCGGTCCAGCCGCAGCGTGTGCCAGGGATCGGGGCTGACGAAGTTGGTCAGGTAGGTGAACGACACCCCGCTCGTCGGGTCGGCCCAGGAATACGATGACCCGACGCCGCCATGCCCGAACACCGAGGGCGCCCCGATCGTGCCGAGCCCGCGGATTCGGTCGCTTTCGCCGCGGACATGCGGGCCGAGGCCGCGATGCATGGGAATCCCGGTCATGGCGAGGTCCGGGCTCTCGCCGGTATGGTTGCGCGCGACATAAGCCAGCAGCCGCGGCGACAGCAGCCTCACCCCGCCGAGGCGGCCATTGTGACCCAGCATCTGATAGAACGCCGCGATCCCGCGCGCCGTCCCGAATCCGCCGCCATGCGGCAGCCCGGCAGAGCGGAACGCCGCCGTGTTGTCCTGTGGTTCATGGCCCAGCGTGTCGGCGCAGCGCGACTGCTGGTCCTCGGGCACGCCGACATAGATGTCCTGACCGAGCCCCAGAGGCTCGATCACGCGCTGGCGGATCACGTCGCGATAGTCCTGGCCCGTGACCGCCTCGATCACCATCGCCTGCACCAGGTGCGCCGCTCGGCCGTGGTATTGCAGCCGCGTGCCGGGCGTCCATTCCAGCGAGAAATCACACACTTGCGCCCGCATGACCTTGTGATCGGCCCAGGCCGCCTGCGTGACGTTCGATGAGGGGAAGCCGCCCTGGTGCGTCATCACCTGCTGCAGGGTGATGTCGGCTTTCCCGCGCGCGGCGAACTCCGGCAGGTGGTCGGCGACGCGATCCATGAAGGACAGCTTGCCCTCCTCGACCAGCGTCCAGACCGCTGCCGAGGTCAGCACCTTGGTCTGGCTGAACAGCAGGAACAGCGTGTCATTGGCCGCCGGCACCCGCGTGCCCTCGGTCCGGGCGTCGCCGTAGGTGCGGAACAGGGCCAGCTTGCCATGCCGCGCGAGGGCGATCTGCGCGCCGGGATAGCGTCCTTCCTCGATATGCGCCTTGATCAGCGCATCCAGGTGATCGAGCGGCTTCTGCGCGAAGCCCAACCCGGCGAGACCGGCCTCCGGGAGCGGGTAACTTGACGGCATGAAACGTTCCTTCTCTGCTTCCTGAAGCTTGGTCGGCAAATCCTATGCCCGGATAAGACGTTTAGCCAATGCGTCGGGCGAAGGGCACCCAGACCGGCCAACCACGCCATCTTGAAGCTGTCCGGCACATTGCCTTTTGACGTCTGAGCGTTTTCTGTTTCATTCTTATGAAAAGTCCATGTCAAGTCAGAGGAACCCAGCGCGATGCAAGCTGTCCTCGATTCGATACTCAATAGGCTGATCCAGGTCGGACGTCTGACCGTATACTGGCCCGACGGAAGCAGTCGCGTCTATGAGGGTGCGCCCGGCCCGACAGTGTCGATGCGGTTGCGGACCGCCCGCGTGGTGCGGCGGCTGATCTATAATCCCGCCATGGCGATCGGCGAGGGCTACATGGATGGCGAGGTCGTGCCGGGGGAGGGCGGGATCTACGACCTGCTCGACGTGGCGATAACCAACCTGAAGGCCAACCCGCGCGGGCATCCTGCGGTCCGCACACGGGAGCGGTTGGAGGGGATGATCCGCTACGTCCTGCAGTTCAACCCGGCCGGCCGGTCACGCCGCAACGTGGCGCATCATTATGATCTGAACGGACGGCTCTACAGTCTGTTTCTAGACCGTGACCGTCAATACTCCTGCGCCTACTTCCCTCAGGGCAACGAGACGCTGGAGGAAGCGCAGGCGGCGAAGAAACGACATATCGCCGCCAAGCTGCTGCTGACGCGGCCGGGGCTGCGGGTGCTGGATATCGGCTGCGGGTGGGGCGGGATGGCGCTGACCCTGGCGCGCGATTACGGCGCCGACGTCACCGGCATCACCCTGTCGCAGGAGCAACTGCAGGAGGCGCGCAGCCGGGCGGCCGCCGAGGGGCTGAGCGAGCGGGGGCTGAGCGAACGCGTGCGGTTCGAGATGCTGGATTACCGGGCGGTCCAGGGCACGTTCGATCGTATCGTGTCGGTCGGTATGTTCGAGCATGTCGGTGTCGGCCATTACCAGACCTTCTTCGACACGGTGTCCCGCGTGCTCGCGCCTGATGGGGTCGCGCTGATCCACGCGATCGGCCGGCATGACGGTGGCGGATCGACCAATCCCTGGCTGCGGAAATATATCTTCCCCGGCGGCTACTCTCCGGCGCTGTCCGAGGTGCTGCCGGCCGTCGAACGGTCCGGACTGATGTCGACGGATATCGAGATCCTGCGTCTGCACTACGCCGAAACGTTGAAGCAATGGCGCCGGCGGTTCATGGCCAACCACGACGCGATCGTCTCGATCTACGACGACCGGTTCTGCCGGATGTTCGAGTTCTATCTGGCGGCGTGCGAGGTGACGTTCCGCAAGGCCGGCCACATGGTCTGGCAGGTGCAGTTGGCGCACAGCCATGACGCGGTGCCGCTGACGCGAGACTACATCGGGCCGGCCGAGGCGGCGGTTGGCCGCACGATGGCGTCGGTGCGGCCGGCGGAATGACGGTGCGGACGTAACAAGGAGCCGGGGACCACCAGCACGACGACAGTCACCTTGTCTGAGCGGCTCGGACGACCCACCCCGAAGGCATCGCGTGTCGTTCGGCACGCGCGTGGCTGACGATCTGCCACCCGCCCCACAGTCCAAGACCGCCCATGATCGCCCCGACGATCACGTCGGGCCAGCCGGTACCGGTGCCAAAGACACCCATTGCCGCGAAAATCACAGCAAGGTTGCCGATTGCATCGTTGCGGGAACAAATCCAAACCGAGCGCATGTTGGCGTCGCCGGTGCGGAAGCGGTAGAGCATGAGGGCAACGCCGGCATTGGCGACCATGGCCGCGATGCCGACTACGCCCATGACCTCGGCCCTTGGCAGCGTGCCGTGGAAAGCGTGCCATGCCATGCTGGCGAGCACCCACAGCGCAAAACCGATCATGGTGGCCCCCTTTAGAAGGGCAGTGCGCGACCGCCACGACAGAGCCATGCCGGCGACGCCAAGACTGATGGCGTAATTGGCCGCGTCACCGAAGAAATCCAGCGCGTCGGCTTGCAGCGCAACCGATCCCGCCGCAGCGCCGGCCGCGATCTCCCCCACAAAGAAAGCGGCATTGACGATCAGCGCGATCCACAGCGCGCGCCGCCAGCGCGGGCTGTTCAGCGCGCCGGAGGGCGCGTGGGCAGAACAGACGGAATCGTGACAGCACGCCATGCGGGTACCTCGTGTAATCTCCGATGGCTTCTGATATGGACCTTGTAGCGACTACAGGGTCAATGGCATCGATGAACATTGGCGAACTGGCTCAGGCGGCAGACACAAAGGCCGAGACGATCCGCTATTACGAGCGCATCGGCCTTTTGCCCGCGCCGCCCCGGACAGGGGGAAACTATCGCGATTATTCAGCCGCGCACCTGGACCGCCTGACGTTCACCCGACGCGCCCGCGATCTTGGGTTCTCCATCGAAAAAATCCGGACGCTGCTCGATCTCGCGGACCGGAAGGAGCAATCATGCGAGGCCGTGGACGCAATCGCTCGGGAGCATCTTACGGACGTAAAACGAAAGCTGGCTGACCTGTCGGCGCTTCGCCGCGAACTCGATGCGCTGATCGGGCAATGCCGCCACGGCACGATCGCCGAGTGCCGCATTCTTGAAGCGCTTGCCCCCGACACAAAGCGCCCACGAAACTGAATTACGCCGGAACGCGTCGCGCAGTCACCGCCGACGGCAGCAGCAACGTGACGACCAGGCAGAGGGCCAGCATCGCGGTCGAGCCCCAAAGGCATCCCGCCAGCCCGGCCGCCTGGGTCAGCACACCGGATAGCAGAATGCCGATCAGGCGACCCGCGGCATTGGCCGCGTAGTAGAAGCCGACATCCTCGGCCGCTTTCTCCGATCCCGCATAGGCCAGGATCAGATACGAATGCAACGATGAGATCACCGCGAAGGCAAAGCCAAAGATGCCGAGCCCGACGGTGATCGCCAGATCGAGCCGCGCCATGTGGGTGGTGCCAAGCAGCAGGGCGAGCGCCAGCGGAATCGCCGTCAGCACGGCACCCCAAAGCCGCGCCTCGGGCACTTCGCGTGAAAGACCATCGGGGCTGCGGCGAACCACCGATGGCGCGATGGCCTGAACAAGGCCGTAACCAATCGTCCAGCTCGCAATGAAGCCGGCGACTTCCATGTATCGCCAGCCCTGGCTGTAGAGAAACACCGGCAGACCCACGACGAACCACACATCGCGCGAGCCGAATAGAAAGACCCGCGCGGCAGCCATCAGGTTGATGCTGCGCGACTTGGCGAAGAACTCACGAAACGATTTCGAAGCTTTCGCCTTGCCCAGCGCGCGCGGCAAACTGACAGCGATACCGACGAGCACGACCGCGAGGGCGGCGGCCATCGCCCACAGCGCGCCGCGGAACCCGATGGTTTCCAGCAACAGGCCGCCGATGAAAAACCCCAGGCCCTTCATCGCGTTCTTGGAGCCGGTGAACCATGCCACCCATTTGAACAACTGCCCCGAACCGCCCTCCGACGTCGCCTTGATCGCCGACTTCGAAGCCGTTTTGGTGATGTCCTTGGCGACGCCGGCAATACCTTGCGCCGCGACGACCCATGTGACCGAGAGCGCCGCGCTCCAGCCCGGATCGAGGGCGGATAGCAGCATCAGGCCAAGAATCTGCAACGAAATTCCGGTCATCAGCATGCGCGGGATGCCGAAACGTGCCGCCAGCCAGCCACCGCCCAGATTGGCGAAGATGCCCGCGGCCTCGTACAGCAGGAACAGAAACGCCAGCATGAACGGCGTGTAGCCGAGGCTGTAGAAATGCAGCAGCACCAGCATCCGCAGCGCGCCGTCCGTCAGCGTAAAGCCCCAGTAACTGGCCGTCACAACGGCATAGTTGCGCACGGCGGACATCAGGCGCTCCTGTCGATCACGATGTTGGCGAGGTCCACCATGCGGCATGCATAGCCGACTTCATTGTCGTACCAGGCATAGACCTTGAGCAGCGTGTCGTCGGTGACCAGGGTGCTGGGGCCGTCAACGATCGCGCTGCGCGTGTCGTTCACATAATCAGCCGACACCAAGGGCCGCGCCTCGAACCCAAGAATGCCCGCGAGCGGTCCCGTCGCAGCCGCTTGGAACAGGCGGTTCACCTCGGCGGCGGTGACGGAACGCGCCATCTCGAAGACGCAGTCCGTCAGGCTGGCATTCAGGACCGGCGCGCGCACGGCGTGACCGTTCAGCTTGCCCTTGAGGTCCGGATAGATCAGCGTGATGGCGGTCGCGCTGCCGGTCGTGGTCGGCGAGAGCGAGAGCATCGCGGAGCGCGCGCGCCGCAGATCCTTGTGTGGCGCGTCATTGACGACATTGGTGTTCGTCGGATCATGGATGGTCGTGATCTGACCATGCCGGATGCCGATCGTTTCATGCAGAACCTTCACCACCGGCGCCAGGCAGTTCGTCGTGCACGACGCCGCTGTCAGCAGCCGGTGCCGGTTTGGCTCATACAGGTGATCATTCACGCCGACGACGACATTGAGTGCCGCCGCCTCCTTCACCGGCGCAGCCACGATCACCTGTTTCACGCCGCGTGCGAAATAACCGTTCAGGCGGTCCGAGGTCAGGAATTTTCCGGTGCACTCCAGCACGATGTCGCAACCCAGATCGCCCCAGGCAACGCAATCCGGTTCGGCGGCGGCGCTGAACCCGATACGTTTGTTTCCGATAACGATGGCGCGGTCGTCCTCGACGCCGAAACGCTCACGCCAGCGGCCGTGGATGCTGTCGAATTCAAGCAGGTGCGCCGCCGTTGCCGCGCCGCCCTTCAACTCGTTCACATGCACCACGTCCAGCCGGTTGCCGGCGCGGGGATCATCCGCGGTCCGAAACAGACCGCCGAGCCCGGCGCGCAAGGCCAGACGGCCGATGCGCCCCATGCCGTTGATTCCGATGCGCATGTCAGCGTCCCGTCACGGGCAGGCTGCCACTGGCGAGTTCATCCAGCCGCGCCTTCATGGCGATGCGATCCAGCGAGGCAAAGGGCAGGGCGGTGAAGATGTCGATCCGCCGGCGCAGGCTGGCGTAAAGCTCATTCAGCAGAGCCGCGCGCTCGACCGCACTACCGGTGAATTTCGCCGGGTCGGGCAGCGGCCAGGCGGCCGTGACGGCGACGTTGCCGAACTCCGGGCATTCCATTCCATCGGGCGTGTCGCATAGCGTGATGACGAAATCCATGCGCGGGGCGTTCGGCCCGGTGAATTCGTTCCACGACTTGCTGCGCAGGCCGGTGGTATCGTGGCCGATTGTGTGGAGTTTGCCGATCACCTCTGGGTTGGGATGGTCGTTGGGCTTCGAGCCAGCCGAATAGGCGCGGAAACGATCGCCGCCATATTTCCGGAGGATGGCCTCGGCCAGGATCGAGCGTGCCGCATTATGCGTGCACAGAAACAACACGTTGAACGCTGCGGTCATGCCCTGATCCTCGCCTGGCCCAGCGGGGAGAAGGCGTGCGAGGTCGCCGCACAGTTCGGGACGGCCGCCGCAACAGGTCTCGGTCAGGAAGTCGAACAGGCTCCGCAGGCCCCCGATGCGGGCGGCATGGATGATCTGCCGGCCCCGGCGGGTCGATTGCGTCAAGCCCGCGCGTTCCAGGGCCGTCAGATGGAAGGATGTGGTTGAGGCGGGCAGGCGGAGGCGGCTGGCAAGCTCGCCCGCGGCGAGGCCGTTAGGACCTTGCTCCATCAGAAGGCGCATCAGGTTGAGGCGCGCATCCACGGACAAGGCGGCGAAGGCGGTTGCGGCGTCCGACAATTCCATCTTTCCAGTTTGGCAGAAATATTATGGCGAAGCAAGCGCTGACCGAGCCGATCGTCCCGCTTTCATCGGACTGCGCCTTTGAGAACCCTTGCGGGTTCGGCGCGCGCGCTCGGTTTGCGGGAAGGGGATCACCCGACCGCCACAAGCGGCCGGGTACATCGTGTCCTGATTGCGCGCGCAGCCGCAAACCTGCCTCCCCTGGCAACCCTGCGCGCAGACCGGTCAGCCCGCCGGGCCGCCGGTATCAGGTGTAACTATGGACAATTGTTCCTTGCAGGACTTCCGGGTCTTTGGGCAGGACGCTCTGCAAACGCGCGCCCTTTTGGCGAGCCTCACGGGCCTTCTGCGATAGCTGCGTTGAAAACTCGCGGTTTGCATGTCCGGTTATCACGGCATAGCCCTGGTCGTCGTCCAGCTTGAAGCACGTGTAGCGAACAAGGCCCTTGATCGATTTCAGGATAGGCTCTGCCTCTTCCCGCAGCGCAGCCTCCATCTCCTCGCGAGATGCCGACGTTTGATAGAGCCTTATCTCGCCCTCTGTGGCCTGAGCATTCTGATCGCCCTGGAAGACGTAGACAGCCTCGCCCGAGAGTGTCCGCGCGAGCTTATAGCCCTGCATGACGCCGGTCTCGGTGACCCACTTGGCGGCGATCTGGTTACCCCGGTCGGCCGCGGCACGATCCTCATAGAACGAGGAAGAGCCAAAGCGGCCATCGGCGAACTTGACGGTCGAATAGCGTTTGCAGCCAGCCTGGATGACCTGCGGGGCCAACTCCTGCCCGGCAACATGCAGAAGATCGTCCACGCTCCGGTCGCCGCTTCCGCCGTAAATCCTAACAAGAACATAGGTCATGGCCTTGCCTCCCTGCTGGCCCGATACTGTGTGGCTCGGGCACGGAAACATCTCCGCCTGCGGTCCGCGTTCGGTCAATGAGATAACGGCCGGTAGCGCTCAGTTGATAATAGATAAATTTTTGGCAACCGGCGCGGGCGGGATGGCCTTGCGGCTGCCCTGGATTTCGCCCACGTCCCCCCTGCAGGACGACCATTCTCTGGACGATCAGAAGCGCATCGGGCACCCTTTCGGGAAAAGGATGCATCTCATGACCAATCCCGCCGACCTCACGGCAACTCAGGCAGTCCGTCTCATCCAAGACGGAAAGCTGCGCCCTCAAGATCTTACGGAAGCCTACCTCGACCGGATCGCCGAACGGGAACCCGAAATCAGGGCCTTCGCCTACTTCGACCCAGCCCAGGCCGCGGCGGCCGCGGCGGCCGCGAAACCCGGCCGGCTGCAAGGCATTCCCGTCGGCGCCAAGGACGTCCTCGACACCGCCGACATGCCCAGCCAGTACGGCTCCCCGATCTGGACCGGCTGGCAGCCCAAGGCCGACTCCGCCCCCGTCGCCTGGGCCCGGCAGGCCGGGGGTGTCGTCATCGGCAAGACCGTCACGACGGAGTTCGCCACCCGCGCGCCCGGCCCGACCCGCAACCCGGTCAACCCTGAACACACCCCCGGCGGCTCGTCCTCCGGTTCCGCCGCGGGCGTCGGGGCGGGTCTGTTCCCGCTCGCCTACGGCACCCAGACCGCGGGCAGCGTCATCCGGCCGGCGGCCTTCTGCGGTGTCGTCGGCTACAAGCCGACCTATGGCACGATCAGCCGGATCGGCATGAAGATCATGGCCGACAGCCTCGATACGATCGGCGTCCTGGCCCGCACCGTCGCCGATTGCGCGCTGTTCGCCTCCGCCGTGTCGGGGCGGGATCTCGGCGATCCGGACGCCAAGCCGTCTTCGGCACCGCGCATCGGCATCTGCCAGTCCCCCACCTGGTCCGCCGCGCAGCCCGAGACCCAAACGCTGCTGGGGCGCGTCGCCACCGCCCTCGGCAAGGCCGGCGCACAGGTCACCACCCGCGAACTCCCGCCCCTGTTCGACGGCCTGATCGATGCCCACCCCATCGTCATGAACAGCGAGAGCGCTCGGGCCCTCGGCTGGGAACTGGCGCACCACGCGGACCTGCTGACCGAGGGCCTGCGCGAGCGCATGGCATTCGGCCTGAACCAGACCGAGGCGGCGATCACGGCCGCCTATGGCGTGTTCGAAACCACCCAGCGCGCCTTCCCCGATGCGATGAACGGGCTCGACGTCCTGGTCACCCCAGCCGCACCTGGGGAGGCACCGAAGGGCCTCGGCTGGACCGGCGATCCGGCGTTCAACTCGCTCTGGACGTCGCTGCACGTGCCCTGCGTGACCGTCCCGGCGGGGTTTGGGCCGAACGGGCTGCCGCTGGGCATCCAGATCGTCGGCCGAGCGGGGGAGGACAAGGCGGTGCTGGCCTGGGCGCGGTGGGTCGAGGCGGCGATTGCCTGACGGGGAGATTTCCGGCCCGCCGGTCCTGTTCGCGGGCGACCCGCACGGCAACTTCACCCCGATCCTGCGCACCTGCGCCGCTCTGCCGCCCGGCACCCTGATCGTCGTCGGCGACCTGGCCTGCCCGGCGCCTCTGCCCGAGGTCTTCGCCCCGGCGCTCGCGGCCGGATGGTCGGTGCGCTGGATCCTGGGCAACCACGACACCGAGACCGAGGCCGCGTTCGACCACCTGACCGGCCATGACGGCGACCTCGGGCATCGGGTCGAAACGATCGGCGGCCTGCGGTTCGCTGGCCTCCCCGGCGTCTTCCGCCCGCGTGTCTGGGAGCCGAGGGACGGGCCGCCTGCCTTCCGCACTCGGGCCGCGTTCCAGGCGGCGCTGCGCCCCGGCGAGGCCTGGCGCGGTGGGCTGCCCTTGTGGCACCGGGACACGATCTTCCCCGAGGACTTCGACCGCCTCGCCACCATGCCGTGCGACGTCCTGGTCTGTCACGAGGCGCCGTCCAGCCACCCAAACGGCCATGCCGTCATCGACGACCTCGCCGCCGCCTGTGGCGCGTCGGTTGATCGTGCACGGCCACCACCACCAGTCCTATGAAGCGGTGCTGCCCAACGGCATCCGGGTCCGCGGATTAGGCCTTGCCGAGACCTGGCTGCTGGACCCGGCGCTTGCGGCGGATCGCGCCTAGGCCGGCCACCCCGGAGCCCAGCAGCGCCAGCGTTGCCGGCTCGGGCGCGGCCGTAAAGCCGATCGCCTGCAGAGCTATGACCTCCGGCGAGGCGGTGTTGAAAGTCGGGGCGTTGCCGGGGCTGCTGGCTGCCGACTGGACGTTGGTGGTGGTGCCAAAGTCGCCGGCGTCACCGCTGCCGGTCTGGTTGAAGCTGATGATGTTGGTCTGGCAGCCATCGATCGAGAAATTGGTGGAGATGTCGGTCGCCGTCGTCAGGCTGAGCGCCCCGGCGGAACAGCGATACAGGTCCAACGGTCCGACGAATTCCTGTCCGATGGTCAAGCCGCCGCTGTTGGGGATCACCGTGTTGAATTCGTTCAGGACCGAGCCCGTCCCGCCGATGCCGAGGATCTCGTCGATCTCATGCTCGACCGTGCTGATTTCGCTGAATTTCCCGGCCACCGCCGTAGTGCCGAAGTTCAGGCTGAAATGGTTGCTGAGTGTGATGACCCCGTCAAAGGTCTGTCCGCACCCCGCAACCGACACGCCGGCGCTGTTGAAGCAGGGCGTGACGCCGGCGCCCAAAGCAAGACGGGCGTCCGCGGTGGTCAGCAGCACCTGTCTTGAGCCATAGGCAGCGGTGGCGGCCGACAGATTGGCAAGCGCCGTCGCCAGGACCGTGTTGGACGGATGCGCGCTCGCGTCCGCCTGCAGCAGTGAGACGTAGGCGGCATAGCTCCCGGACGCGGAGGCCGTCTGACTTTGGCCCAGGAAGCTCGATGAATTGGACTCCGAGAAGACGATCGACACGTTGCCGCTGGTGACGATCGCCGCATCGATCGTGCTGATCGCGAGGTTGATGTCGCCCTCGACCTGAGCGGCATTGGCGGCGCCGGTCAGGCTGCTGTCGAAAAAGGGCGTGATTGTCAGGGCCGCGGCGGGACCGGCGGCGGCGATTGACAAGACGGTCAGGCAGGTGGCGGCTGATGGCAGAATGCAGCGGAAAATGGGCAAGGATATCAGTCCCGGATCTGGCACTTGCATGTATTGGCGCGTTTCCCTGTCGGTTCATGCAAGTACCATACCTCGGGGAATTTAGATGTTGTATCAGTCTGTTAGAAAGGTCTGGCTATGCCTTCAATGCGCAACTGTAAAGCTTTCCGACGGCGCCCCGCCGCAATCTCCGCCCATGGACGCCGAGCAGCCTTGTCCACAGGGCAGAAAACAAACGCGTTCTCCTGCTTCCGCTTCCAGCCGCGTCTGGCGTAATAGGACTGTAAGACGTCCAACCCGTAACGCTCGAGTGCCCCGTGACAGACATCGCGATTACCCGCACGACCTCGCCGAAACAGACCCCGCCCGATGAGACGCTGGCCTTCGGCAAGGTCTTCACCGACCACATGTTCCTGATGAACTACGACGAGGGCAAAGGCTGGCACAGCCCGCGGATCGAGCCCTACGGGCCGTTCACCCTGGACCCCGCCTGCTGTGTGCTGCACTACGGCCAGGGCATCTTCGACGGGCTGAAGGCCTTCCGCGGCCGGGACGGCCAGATCCGCATCTTCCGCGGCTCCGACCACGCCAGGCGGCTGAACCGCTCGGCGCACTACCTTTGCATCCCCGAAATCGATCCGGCGCTGGTCGAGGAATCCTTCCGCGCCCTGGTCGACGTCGATCAGCGCTGGGTGCCGTCGCTGGCGGGCACGTCGCTCTATATCCGGCCGACGGTCATCGCGACCGAAACCTTCCTGGGCGTGCATCCGTCGCATTCGTATCTGTATTTCGTCATCCTCTGCCCGGTCGGCGCCTACTACAAGGAAGGCATGAACCCGGTGCGCATCCTGGCCTCGGACACGCATGTCCGGGCGGTGAAGGGCGGTCTGGGCGCGGCGAAGACGATGGCGAACTATGCCGCGTCGCTGTATGGCGCCGAGGAGGCGCAGAAGGCCGGCTACACCCAGGTGCTGTGGCTCGATGCGGTCGAGCACAAGTATCTCGACGAGGTCGGCACCATGAACATCATGATGCGGATCGGCGATGAGATCGTGACCCCGCCGCTGAACGGGGCGATCCTGGCCGGGATCACGCGTGACTCGACGCTGACGCTGCTGCGCGACTGGGGCTATCGGGTGTCGGAACGGCCGATCTCCATCGATGAGGTGATCGGCGGCGGCCAAGGCCGGGACGCTGGAGATGTGGGGCACCGGGACGGCGGCGGTGATCTCTCCGGTGGGCGAGCTGGGCTACAAGGGCGAGCGGTACGTGATCAACGGCGGGGTCACCGGTGAGCTGACCCAGAAGCTGTATGACACCATCGTCGGGATCCAGTACGGCACCAGCAACGACCCGCATGGCTGGGCGCAGCCGGTCAGCCGGGAGTAGCGTTCCGTCCCGCCGAGTGTCCGAACCGGCCACCTCGCCATGGCCCGGCTTGACCGGGCCATCTTCCTCCGCCGAGGCACGGGATGGCCCGGTCAAGCCGGGCCATGACGGGTGGATAGGGGCTTGGCGCCCGGTGTGGCGTGGGGCGTCGGACCGTGACGGCGGCGCCTGCGGATCGGGTGCTGGCTGCGTCCGATGATCCGAATCACCGAACTGAAGCTGCCGCTCGACCATCCGCCCGAGGCGCTGCGGACGGGTGCCCTGGCGCGGCTTGGGGTGCCGGATGACGATCTGCTCAGCCTGACCGTTGCCCGCCGTGGGTATGATGCGCGGCGGCGGTCGGCCATCACCCTGGTCTATGCCGTCGACGCCGCCGTGCGGGATGAGGCCGCTGTCCTGGCGCGCGACCCCTCCCTGCGCGTCGCGCCCGACACGCGCTATCGCTTCCCCGTCCGCGTCGCCGATCCGCCCCGGCGGCCGGTGGTGATCGGCACCGGCCCGTGCGGGCTGATGGCCGCGCTGACGCTGGCCGAGATGGGGTTCCGCCCGCTGATCCTCGAACGCGGCAAGCTGGTCCGTGAGCGCACCCGCGACACCTGGGGCCTCTGGCGCCGCTCCGTCCTGACGCCCGAGTCCAACGTGCAGTTCGGCGAGGGCGGGGCGGGCACGTTCTCCGACGGCAAGCTCTATTCCGGCATCAAGGACCCCCGCCATCTCGGCCGCCGCCTGCTGCAGGTCTTCGTCGAGGCCGGCGCGCCGGAGGAGATCCTGTGGTCCTCCAAGCCGCATATCGGCACCTTCCGCCTGGTCACCGTCGTCGAGGGCATCCGCGCGAAGATCGAGGCGCTGGGCGGGACATATCGCTTCGGCGACGCGCGTCGACGACCTGATCCTGGACGCCGGACCGGCACGTCCGCGGGCCTGGTCCTGTCCGACGGCTCGACGCTGGAGGCCGACCACGTCGTCCTGGCGATCGGCCACTCCGCCCGCGACACCTTCGCCATGCTGCATGACCGGGGCGTGCATATGGAGGCCAAGCCGTTCTCCATCGGCGCCCGCATCGAGCATCCCCAGGCGCTGATCGACCGCGCCCGGTTCGGCGCCTTCGCCGGCAATCCGCTGCTGGGCGCGGCCGACTACAAGCTGGTGCACCATGCCGCCAACGGCCGGTCGGTCTACAGTTTCTGCATGTGCCCGGGTGGGCGGGTCGTCGCCGCGACCTCGGAGCCCGGCTGCGTCGCCACCAACGGCATGAGCCAGTATTCGCGCGCCGAGTTCAATGCCAATGCCGGCATCGTCGTCGGCATCACGCCGGACGCCGACTACCCCGGCGGCCCGCTGGCCGGCATCGCGTTCCAGCGCGTGTGGGAGCAGCGCGCCTTCCTGGCCGGCGGGTCGAGCTATGCCGCGCCGGCGCAGACGGTGGGGGATTTCCTGGCCGGCCGCGCCTCGGTCGCGTTGGGGGCGGTGGTGCCGTCCTACAAGCCCGGCGTGCACGCCCGCCGACCTGGCCGCCTGCCTGCCCGGCTTCGCCGTCGCGGCGATGCGCGAGGCGCTGGGGCATTTCGCCCGCGACATCCCCGGCTTCGCCATGCACGACGCGGTGCTGACGGGGGTGGAGACGCGGACGTCCTCGCCGCTGCGGATCACGCGCGGGGCGGGGGGCGAGAGCCTGAACACGCCGGGCCTGTTTCCGGGCGGGGAGGGGGCGGGGTATGCGGGCGGCATCCTCTCGGCCGGGGTGGACGGGATCCGGGTGGCCGAGGCGGTGGCCTGCGCGATCACCGGGACGCCGGTGCCGGAGCGGATGACGCGAGGCGAGGGGACGGGGGTTTACGGGTAGGTGTTAATCGACTGTTAAGCGCCTATCTGATACAGGGCGGGTCGGAGGCGTATATGGACAATCCTTACGATCACCACGAGGACATGCCTGCCGTGCCAAACGAAACGGCACTACGGGAGTCGCTAGAACGAAGCGCCGCGGATGTTGCGGCCGGACGGACCGTTCCTGTGACCGAGGTGCTCGCGGATCTGGATCGTTCGATCGTGCGCATGGAGAAGCGTTCGGCTCATCGTTAGTCGTGATCCGCTTTTCGCGCGAGGCGCAGCAGCACGTTGCGGACCTTGTGCATCATTTCGAAAACTTGAGCGACCTGAAGCGGCGCGGAACCTGCGCAACGCAATTTCTGCCGCTGTCGACCGCATCCAACACCAACGTGGTCCCTTCTTTCCGGCTCCGAGGCCTATCCTGGGCTGTTGATGCCAGATTGGCAGTGGGCCGGGACGCCGGTGCCGGAGCGGATGACGCGGGGCGAGGGGACCGGGGTTTACGGGTAGGGGGTCTTTGGCTTGAAGAATGGCCCCTCAATACGTATTCTTATACGTATAAGGACCGTACAATGCACAAGAAGCTGACCATCACCGTCGATCCCGACGTCTACGCGGGCCTGCACAGCGTGATCGGCCCCCGTCGGATTAGCCGGTTCCTCAATGATCTCGCGCGACCGCATGTCGTGCCGCCCGACCTCGCGGCCGGTTATGCGGCCATGGCGGCCGACGAAGCGCGGGAAGCCGAGGCGGATGCTTGGTCCGAGGCCTTGATCGCCGATACTGCGCGCGAACCGAAGCGTGAACCCTGACCCCGCGCCCAAACGGGGCGAAGTGTGGCTGGTCAGTTTCGATCCGTCGATCGGCGGCGAAATCCAGAAGACGCGGCCGGCGGTGATCGTCAGCAACGATACGGCGAACGCTCTGCTGAACCGCGTCCAGGTGGTGCCGATTTCGAGTCAGACGGAGCGTCTTTACCCGGCCGAGGCCTATGTTTCGCTGAACCAGGAACGGCGCAAGGCGATGGCCGATCAGATCGCGACGGTGAGCAAGCAGCGTTTGTTACGGCTTGTGGGTGTCCTGCCACAAGGCGACATGGCGTCTGTCGATCGAATCATTCGGCTGCAATTGGCACTCTGAACGCCGGCTCCCGCGCGCCGTTCCCGCTGGCGAGGTAGAGCGCTGCCAGTGCGGCCTCGGCGGGTGTTCCGGGTAGACATGCGGCATCCGCGGGATGCGATCCGATCATCACCTTGTGGGAGACGCCGCCGGGCGCCTGGGCGCGCACGCTGCTGGGCGGGGGTGTGCCGGCTGGCCTAGCGGTGGGGGCGATCTGGTGCGGGGGGCGGTCAGTGGAATGGGGCTGATTGGGGCCTCGGCCGGTGGCTGCGGCGGTGGGGCGGCGGCCTGGGGGGCTGCTTCGGCCTCTGCCTGTTCCGGGGGCTGCTCACGGTTCGGGGACGGCGGACCAGTCGGGGAGTTCGGGCTGGGACCGGGGGATGGAATAGTCGAGCATGGCCTTGCGGGCCCGAGCCTCGGAGCGGGCGAGGGCGTTGGCGCGGCCGGTCAGGCGGAGGAAGGTGGCGTCGGAGACGTCGGGGGCGAGGGAGCGGCCGGTGGCCTCGATCGTGGCGAGGCCGAACAGGATGGTCTGGGCGATGCTGAGCAGGTCGCCCGGCGTGTTGTCGTAATAGTCGCAGAGCGCTTTGAAGGCGGCGGCTCGGGCGAGGTCTTCGTCGCCTTTGGCGGGGTCGAGGAAGGCGGGGGTGAGGAGGTTGACGACCCGTTCGGTGAGGACGTCGGTGGGGTCGATTTCGAGCACCGGCGTGGGGGTTGGGTCGGGTTGGTTGGTGTCGGGCATGGCGGGTTTCGTGTTTTGTTCGGGGGTATTTCTAGCGTGGGTTGTGGGAACGTGTCAAGAACGAAGTCTTCTCTGAGACTAGGACCAATCGTCAAATGGACGGACCTCGACGAATCTGGCGGGTGGTCGGATTTGCAACATCCAGGCGGGAGGCATCCCGAGGCCTTAAATTGGCGATTTCGGCATGCTGCACTTTTCTATTCATTGGTAGGCTGACCGATGTGGCGCTATACGACTGTGCGACGACCTGTGTGACCGGATTAAGGGACGTCGCCCGGCTTGATCCTGATTGGAGAACTGATCGCATAGTGTCGTAGGCGAGATGGCAGGGCAAATCTAACCAAGGCTCATATGCGTCAGCACATTCACTACCGTCTCGCGATCGGCGATCCCTGTTAATCCGAATTGACTTGACGGCTGAAACTAAGCTGTTGGCGTCGGTACATAAATTTTGGCAGGGAAAGTTACGTGTGCAGGCAGCGGGATCTGCCGAACTAAGGCCGCGGACCTGGAGACGTTTTCATAGTAGGTCAATCGGTCACGAGCGGTCTGGCTCGATGCCACGTAGACTTATCCCCTCGAGTGATGCGTATAGCACGATTCGGAGTTCCCTCGTCCATTGTTGCCGCTTGAATACGGGTGCGGTTTGTGGGGATGAAAACTCAATGAGTGAAACTGAAAAGATCCGGCCGACTTCGACGGAAATGAAAACAGTAAAACTCAAGGCGCGTTTTGCAGCCCACATTTGTGAGTGGTGGCCGAGGCAGAATGCGGAAATTTCGAGACAGAGATGAGGACAATTACCACATCGAGGATGGCCCTTTCGAGCTCTGGTCGTGCGACTTTTCCAATCGACGGGTTCAGACGCCACCAGAGGACGGGCCGCCTTCATCCGAATCGAAGGGTAGAGTAACGTTATGGTTTCTTTGGAACAATAAGGAGGTAACATCGTTCGATAATGAGGGTGAGGCCTGATATCGCTCTCATTAATGGCCAAAAAGCCATTCGACTTGATTCAAAGCTGAAAACACTGACACATCTCCACTAGCCATAAGCGCTGTTTTGGCGATATTTTTGTTTCTATTGATTGCAATATTGGAGATATGCCGGTACACGGTTCCAGACCAACTTTGGTCAGTATTCACTGCGGTAATCGCGTTTGATTTTGGAAAAGAAAGTTCCCACCGACTAGCCAGCCAAGTGGCAAGATGAATAAGGGAGGAATAAATGAAATTACAATTTCCGGCTTGGACGTTAGTTCAACCGCATCAAATACCTATGGCCATTTGCCTGGATGATGGCATGTGGCGGTGTCTCGCTGTATGAGATCGGCTAGCCATAAAGGTCGGCCTCTACCCCTCCACCCCACCCCCTGTTACGCTCCCCCTCCAACCGTAGGGAACGTCCACACAAAGCCATGCCAACCATCGACAGCGCGATCAACATCGACGACCTCAAGCGCATGGCGAAGCGCCGCCTGCCGAAGATCATGTTCGACTTCATCGAAGGCGGCGTGGAGGACGAGGTCGGCCTGCGCACCAACGCCAACGCGTTTCGCGACCTGCGGCTGGTGCCGCGCTATTACGTCGACACCTCCAAACGCGAGCAGACGCGCGACGCTGTTCGACCGCACCTATGCCAGCCCGTTCGGCATCGCGCCCACCGGCATGGCCGGCGCCTTCCGCCGCGACGCCGAGCTGTATCTGGCCCAGGCGGCGGCCGAGGCGGACGTGCCGTATCTGATGTCCGGCGCGTCGAACGCCTCGATGGAGCAGGGCGCGAAGCTGGCGCCGAAGAACCTCTGGTATCAGATCTACGGCGCGCGGGACCGCGCGTTGCCGGCCGATCTGGTGAAGCGCGCCATCGATTGCGGCCTGACGACGATCGCGGTGACCTGCGACGTCCCGGTGTCGTCGAACCGCGAGCGCAACCGCCGCAACGGCTTCGTCCGCCCGCTGCGGATGACGCTGCCGACGATTCTGGAGGCGATGCTGCACCCGGCCTGGGTCATCAACTACTACCGCACCGGCGGCCTGCCGATGCTCGGCAACTGGCAGCCTTACGCGGCGAAGGACGCGACGCCGGACCAGGTCGCCGATCTGTTCGCCAGCCAGACACCGGATCGCCAGCCAGACCTGGCGGGACCTGGAGGCGATCCGCAACGCCTGGCCCGGCAAGCTGCTGCTGAAGGGCGTGATGCACCCCGAGGACGCGCGCCTCGCCACCGGCATGGGCGTGGACGGACTGATCGTTTCCAACCACGGCGGGCGGCAGTTGGACATGATGCCGTCGCCGCTGGACATGCTGCCGATGATCCGGGCCGCGGTCGGCCCGGATGTGCCGCTGCTGCTGGACAGCGGCGTGCGCCGCGGCTCCGACATCGTCGCGGCGCTGTGCATGGGCGCCGATTTCGTGCTGACCGGCCGCGCGACGCTGTATGGCGCGACCGCCGGCGGGCTGCAGGGCGTGAAGAAGGCCGTCTCGATCCTGCAACGGGAGATCGATCTGGTGCTCGGCCAGATCGGCGCGGTGAATCTGGAGGCGCTCGGGCCGCAATTTCTGCTCGATACCGTGCGCGCGGAGGAGGAGCGGCGCAATACCGGGGCGATGGCGCGGCGGTAGGGCTGGACGTGTAAGGGCAGGGCTTCTCGCCGCAGTTTGTGTCATGGCCGGCCAAGTGCCACGGCTGCGCGGCACGTTTCTTGAGTCCTGGTTGCAATATTCCCTATGCGAATCACACGACATTGATTCTCATTGAGATTTCCGACGTTTGCCGACGTCACCGGACCTCAGGAGATCAATGCCGTGCCAGCCCATCCTAACGTATTCGCCTCGATTTTGAAGCTCTTCCCGTGGGGGGAGTTCAACCAGGCGGTCAGGCAGCACGGCGCGAAGGCGGCTCGCTCCTTCAGCTATCGCAGCCAACTCGTCGCCATGATCTATGCGCAACTCGCCGGCGTCGGCAGTTCGCTGGCTCTCGAGGCCGAGATGGCCTCCCACGCCGATCGTCTGCAACCGCTCGGCATCACCGTGCCGCGTGCCAGTACACTCCGCGATGCCAACCGCTACCGGTGTGCCCAGGTCTTCGCCGAGGTGCTGGCGACACTGATCGGCCGGGCCCAGCCCTTGCTTCGCAAGCAGATGGAGGGGGTCACCCACCTGATCGACAGCACCAGTATCCCGCTGAACAGCCTGAGCCGCCGTTGGGCAAGCTTCTCCGACAAGGTGTGTGGCGCCAAGCTGCACATCGTCTACGATCCCGACGCGGACTGTCCGCTCTACGCCTCGGTCAGCACAGCCAAAGTCAATGACATCACCGCCGCCAAGGCGATGCCGATCACGCCCGGCGGCGACTATGTCTTCGATCTTGGCTATTATGACTTCGCCTGGTGGAACAAGCTCGACACCGCCGGCTGCCGCATCGTCACCCGCCTGAAGAAGAACACCCCGTTCCAGGTGGTGGAAGAGCGGCCGGTCTCGGGCGGGACCATTCTCTCCGACCGGACCGGCTACCTGCCCGCGCGACTGGCCGGCAACCGCAGGCAGCCGATGAGCAAGCTGGTGCGTGAGGTGCGCGTGCAGCTTGAGACCGGCGCCGTGCTGCGGATCTTCACCAACGACCTGAAAGCCGGCGCGCAGGAGATCGCCGATCTTTACAAGCGGCGCTGGAGCATCGAGTTGTTCTTCCGCTGGATCAAACAGGGGCTCAAGATCCGCACGTTCATGGGGACCTCCGAGAACGCCGTGCGCATTCAGGTGATCGTTGCGCTGATCGCCTTCCTGCTGCTGCGCCTGGCACAGCGGATGCAGACCTCGATCGAAAGCCCGTTGACCTTCGCAAGACTGGTCGCAAGCAACCTGATGCAGGCTCGCGGTCTTGCGCAACTCCGACAGCCAGTCCCCAAGGCGCTGAAAACCGTCGCCGCTCAGGGCGCTTTTTGGTGATCCGAGCCGCCTTTCCCGATAAGCAACAATCATGCCGCGCAGCCGTGGCCTTGTGCCGGCCATCCACGACTTACGGTGCTCGTCGCAACGCAAAGACGTGGATGGCCGGCACAAGGCCGGCCATGACATCGTAGGACGCGGGGCGGCGGGCTGGGGAACGCCCCCTACATCGAGATCGAGAACCCGCCATCCACCGGGATCGCCGTCCCGGTGACGAAATCCGACGCCGCACTCGCCAGGAACGCGGCGATCCCCGCCATGTCGTCCGGCGTGCCCCAGCGGCCCTGCGGCGTGCGCTTCTCGACGCTGTCCTGCAGCCCGTCCACCTGCTCGCGGGCGCGCTTGGTCAGGTCGGTGTCGATCCAGCCGGGCAGCACGGCGTTGACCTGGATGTTGTCCTTCGCCCAGGCCGTCGCCATCGCGCGGGTCATCTGCACGATGCCGCCCTTGGAAGCCGCGTAGGCCGTGGCGTAGGGCGCGCCGAACAGCGACATCATCGAGCCGATATTGATCATCTTGCCGCCGCCCTGCCGCTTCATCGCCGGATAGGCGGCCTGCGAGCAGAGGAACGCGCTGGTCAGGTTGGTGTCCAGCACGTGGTGCCACTCGGCCTCGGTGAAGTCCTGCGGCAGCTTGCGGATCGAGGTCCCGGCGTTGTTCACCAGGATATCGACGCGGCCGATATTGTTTCTCGGCCGAGGCGATCAGCGCCTCGCAGGTGGCCTTGTGGGTGACGTCGCCGGCGACGAAGCCGGCCTCGACGCCCATGCCGCGCAGGGTGGCCAGCGCCGTCGCTCGCCTTTGCCTCGTTGCGCCCGGCGATGACGATGGTGGCGCCGAGCGAGGCGATGCCGCGCGCCATCCCGAGCCCGATGCCGCCATTGCCGCCGGTGACGATGGCGACTTTGCCTTTGAGGTCGAACAGATTCATGGCGCGTTTCCCTTGGCCGCTGACGTTGGCGGCAATCTGCGGGGAAGGGCGTGGCGGTGCAAGCGGGTTACGTGCCGGCGCGGGGCATGACCTCTGTGGCGAAACGCTGAAGGTGCTCGATGGTTTCGGCAACGGACTGGCCGCGGAAGTCGAAGATCAATTCATCCACGCCGATAGCGGCGAAGTTGCTTATATCGGCGGCAATGTCGTCCGGGCTGCCGGAGAAACTGCGGCGGCTGCCGTCGCGATCGGAAATCGCCGTGTCATACAGCGGCGCCTTGTAGGAGATGGTCAGTGCCGAAAAATCGCGGCCCTCGGCTTCCGTCATGCGCTTCAGCGTCTCCAGATGCGCGCGCAGTTCCTGTGGCGGCAGCGGCGAGGCGGCAATGGCGCCGACCGGGTGCCAGCCGTCGCCGTGCTTCGCGGTACGGCGCAGCGCGGCGCGGGAATGGCCGCCGACCCAGATCGGCGGATGCGGTTTCTGCAACGGAAATGGTTCCGCTCGGATGTCGGAATATTGGTAGAACTGCGCCGGTGAAGCTGGCCGGCGACTGGCTCCAGAGTTGTTTGAAGATCGCGATCCATTCATCCGTCACGGCGCCGCGCCGGTCGAAATCCGGGCTGCCGAGCGCTTCGAATTCCTCTTTCAGCCAGCCGACACCGACACCGAGGGTGACGCGCCCGCCAGACAGGACATCCAGAGAGGCCACCATCTTGGCCGTCAGCACCGGGTTTCGGTAGGGCAGCACCAGCACCGAGGTGACAAGGCGCAGCCGCTCGGTCGCACCCGCCACCACGCCGAGGATGGAGAAGGTCTCCAGCGCGTCGCCGCCGCCGGGGTGCTTGCCGTCCAGTGTGTAGGGATAGGTGGAATCGCTTTGCGTCGGAAAGACGATGTGGTCCGCGATCATGGCCGAGTGCAGGCCCAGGCGCTCGCCCTCGCGCGCCAGCGTGAGGATGCCGTCGCGCGTGGCCGTGGGGCCGCGGGTGGGCAGGTAGAAGCCGTAGCGCATCTTGTAGGTCCCTCCCAGGGCCGTTCCGGGTTCATGTGCCCCTTGTATGCCAGGGACACTAGAGCGTGATGACTGGAGGTGGGATCACCGGAGGTCTGAATCACGCGATCAAACAAAGAGCTAGAGCGGGATGGCTGAGCGAAAGCGATGTCATCCTGCTCTAGCGAGGGACCTGGCCGTTTAACAGTCGACGCAGCGCCATTTGGCCGCAAGCTCAGATGCGGTTGCGCAGTTTCGGGTCCAGTTCATCGCGCAGGGCATCGCCGAACAGATTGACGCCAAGCACCGCGAGCATGATAGCCACCCCCGGACAAATGGCGATCCATGGGGCCGTGGAGGCGTATTCCTCGGCGCCGCCTTGCAGCATGAGCCCCCAGGCGGGCACGGGTTCCTGCACGCCAAGGCCCAGATAGGACAATGATGCCTCGGCCAGGATCGCCTGGCCGACGAAGGCCGTGATCATGATCAGAAACGGCGCCATCACGTTGGGCACCATGTGGCGCAGGATGATCCGGGCGTGGCTGTAGCCGCTGGTCCTGGCGGCATCGACGTACGGCACCTCCCGTATTGCCAGCGCGGAGGACCGGACGACGCGGGCGCAACGGGGTATCAGCGGGACGGTGATGGCGATGATCACGTTTTCCACGCCGGTGCCGAAGATCGCGACCACGGCGAGGGCCATGATGATCAGCGGGAATGCCATCATGATGTCGAAGACACGCTGCAGCACCAGGTCGATCACGCCGCCGAAATAGGCACTGCCGACGCCGAGTACCAGGCCAA